>NZ_JAHCST010000016.1 GCF_018476525.1 Acrocarpospora catenulata | reverse complement strand
CGGCGTCGAGGGCGTCGGAACCGGACACGTGGAAGATGTAGACGGGCGTGTTCAGCCGCCGGGCGTACATCGACACCATCTGGATGGTCTCGGCCTCGGCGAGCCCGGGACGGCTGTGCGGGTAGTCGGCCAGGCTCAGCCTGCCGGAGCGGACCTGGTCGTCCAAGGCGCAGGCGAGGATCTCATGGTTCTCCGCGTGGAAGCCCGGCAGGCCGCCGTGGGCGGCGATGGCCCGCATCAGCGTCCAGGCGTTGCCGTCGTCGACCCGCCGGTCCTCGTAGGTCGTGTACATCTTGAACGAGATGAAACCCTCGGCGACGACCCGGCCGATCTCGTCGAGGGCTCGGGCGTCGGCCGCGGTGAGGATCGGGTGGAACCCGAAGTCGACGGTCGCGCCGACGGCGGCTTCCTCGACCCGGGCGCGGCAGCGGTCGGTCAGACCACCGCCCTCGGGCGGGACGAAGTCGATGATCGTGGTTGTTCCGCCGAGCGCCGCGGCCCTGGTCGCGCTGTACCAGTCGTCCACCGTGACGGTCCCGTCGAAGGGCCAGGCGACGTGGGTGTGGGTGTCGATGCCGCCGGGCATGACGAGCAGCCCGGTGGCGGCGCGCATCGATTCCACGGCCAGGCCGTAGTACTCGGTCGTCCAGTGAGTATCCGGGGTTGCGATCTTGAGAAGTATTGTCCTTGCAGGTCGATCGCCTGCGGTCGCGTCCGTGTGAAAACGTAGTGGCATGCCAGAGCCTGCCCTCAGCAACTCGGAGAAGACCTTCCTGCACACGTTGCGCCGGGGTCAGCGCATCGAAGTAACGGTGATCGAGATCGCTGACTTCGGCGTCACTTTTGTTGATATCGGCGGATTCACCGCGATGATCAACATTCCTGAGCTGTCGTGGCGTCGGATCAACCACCCCGGTGACGTCGTTTCCATTGGGCAGCAGGTCACCGCCGAGATTCTTGATGTGGATATCGAACGCGGGCGGGTGGCGCTGTCACTGAAGGCGCTGCAGGATGATCCGTTGCATGAGCTTGAGCGGCAGATCGGATCGCTTGTCAGCGGACCGGTCACCAAGATCGCACCGATCGGGGTCTTCGTTCGCGTGGAGGACGGAGACGACGGCTTCGAAGGTCTTGTGCCCAATACAGAGCTCGGGGGCAACGAGGTGGAGATGGGCGACATCCTCATTGTGAGGATCAGCCTGGTCGACGTTCCTCGGCGGCGGATCGGTCTGACGCTCGCGCAGGCGCCGGCTGGTCTCAGCGATGTCGATGACAACCATGTGTGACTTTTCGCGGTCGATGCCGACTCTCGTCTGGGATGCCTGGTCACGGAGTGGAAGCAGCCGGATCGGGTCGTCATTTGTCGGGAGCGGAACCTGTTCCTCGCGGCCCCAGACGTCTGCGCAGTTCGAGGTTCTCACCGTGTGCGGCTTCCAAAGCCCGTTTGAGTACGGTGATTTCGTCGCGGTGACGGCGTTTGAGATCGGCGAGTTGGGCGGTGAGGGTGCGGACCACACTGCTGGGCTGGTCAGGGTCGACTTGCTGAGATCGGGTTGCGGGAGGCGTTCCTCGCTGTTGGTCGCGGAGTTGCTCAACGCGCCGTCGGATCTCAGTGTTGCGATAGAGGAAGTCGAGGGAGACGCCTGCGGCCTGAGCCAGGCCGCGGAAGGTGATCGGGTCACCTCGGCGGATCATGTCACGCAGCCCTTGCTCGGCCCGCTGGATGGCGGCGGCCTTCTTGGCCGTGGCGGCTCTGCGCAGGTTGTCGGGGTTACCGCGCATTGTCGCGGGTCTCCTCTGCTTTGGCGGCGCGGGCATCGGTGCGTGCCGAGACCCCAGCGCCGCGAACAGCCTGGGGGGTGCCGTCGGCGACGCGGGTCTGCTCGAGCCTGACGATGATCCTTCGAGGGCGTCATGCACTTGGAGCCGCCCGGCGAGCCAGACGTTGTCGGCACCCATCGGCTGGCCGGTGCGGGCCTGGAAAGGCCTGCTGTCGCTCGGTGATGAGCTGTTCGGTGCGCTGCCGCTGAATCTGGAGCTCGGGCAGGAAGGTGGCGTCGGTGGTGAACTTCTCGCAGGTCAGACAGGCGTTACCCTTCTCGCAGACCTGGCGAGGAGGCAGAAGGCACCAGCCGTTGGGCAGGATCCGGTCGGTGCGCTTGTCCAGCTCCAGCATGTCGTAGAGATCTCGCAGGTCGGTCTGCAGGTCGCGGCCCTCGGCGGTGACCTTGCGGTAGCGCAGGAACTCGGCTTCGTGCGTGGCGGCGAGGGTCTCGGCGTACTCCATGGTCATGGTCGGGGAGATGGCCCATGTAGCGCTGGACGACGTGCAAGGGGACGCCGGCGTTCAGCAGGCTGGTGGCCTTGGTGTGCCGGAATCGGTGGGTGCGGTTGAAGTCGACCAGGCGTCCGAAGCTGTCGCGGATGTCGAGCCGCTGGGCGAACTTGGCGAGCCCTTGGTGGACGCGCTCCAGGACGTAGGCCTTGTCTGCGTGCCGGTTCATCTTGTGCGCCAGGAACAGGTACTTCGGTGTCGTGCCCGGCGCCCAGCGGGGTGCAAGGCGGGTGTCGACCCATTGCTGCTGCTCGCGGATGATCGCGACGATCTCGGCGTCGACGAGCATTGTGTCCGGGGCTTGCTCGATCTTCGTTTGCTGGTAGCGGAGCTTGGCGACGAACGCGCCGTCGGCGGCATCCTGTTCACTCGGCGGGTTCAGCTGGTCCAGCGGGAACAGCGGGTCCCGGTCGAGCATGCGGATCTCGCTGATCCGGCGGCCGGTCCGGGCCACGAGCATCATGATCCGCATGATCTGCTCGTCGTTGAGCCCGCCGTCCTCCTCGGGCCTCACCTCGATGATCGTCACTCACCACTTGGAGGAGCTGCCCTCCAACACCTCGCATGCACTCCTGCTGGGCGAAGGCCGCATTGAGTTCGACGGGAACTCCCCCTCCGGCACGACCACGTTGTCCGATGCCGACCAGTCCAGACCGTTGGTCACCGGCGCCAGACCGGTGCTCGTGTTCTGGGTGAACGCCACCCGTTCCGATGCCCCCGACGCGAACTGCGCGAGCGCGCCACGCGCGTGGGCGATCGCATCCATCCAGGTGCTCTTCGCCCCGCCGCCCTGCAGCGCGTGCGTCTCCACGATGCGCCGCATCGCGGCGAGTGTCCACTCGGAAAGAATGCCCACGGCGGCGCCATCTCAGCTTGGAACCGTCTTCGATGGGCCTCGATATGGCCGATCTGGCACCGCGACGACCTTCGAGCTGCAACGGTCGATCGCTGAACTGACAGGCACCGAGACGGCCATCGCCACCATATCCTTCCCCCACGACACCGGCCTCGCACCAACAGGTGAAGCGCACCCAGCCGGCCACAGGCGAAGCTGTCGGCCGCCGTCGTCACACGGCGTGGGCCGTGGCTGGTCGGCGGACGGTCGGGACATCCTCACCGATGGATATCGTCTGCTGTGAAAATATGGGATCGATTCCCGACCCTTGCTAGCCTGGTTGTAGGTCCAGTAAGTTACGTTTAGTTTCCCTGGATGTGGGAACGATCCCAGGACAAGGAGCCGGGATGGGTGTCACTCTGATCGATGTGGCCAAGGCCGCCGGAGTCTCCCGCAGCACGGTGTCTCGCGCGCTGTCCGATGGGACGGGCTATGTCGATCCCGAGACGCGGGAGAGGGTCCGTAACGTCGCGCGCCGCCTGGGCTATCAGCCCAACCTGATCGCGCGCGGGCTACGCGTGCAGCGTGTCGCGGCGGTTGGGGTGATCGTCAAGGATCTACTCAGCCACACCACTCTGCGCATGATCGAGAGTCTGCAGGACCGGCTCAACCAGGCCGGCTATCAGGTGTACCTGTGCCTCACCAAGGACCGGCCCGACCTGGAGCGGGGATATCTCGACACGCTGCTGGCCAGCCGTGTGTCGGGTCTGGTGGTGGCCACCTCGGGAGACAACGAGAGTAGGTACGCCCAGGCGATGTCCAGCGGGGTAGCCATCGCGAGTGTGATCCGCGACGCGCCCGTCACCGGGGTGCGCGAGTTCTTTGTCGATGAGCGCGAGAGCGCGCGCGCTGCCACTGAGTATCTGCTCAACCTCGGCCACCGCCGGGTCGCGATCGTGGTCGGCGAGTCGCGCTCGCGTTCCGCGGAGCTGCGCCTGGCGGGCTATCGTGACGCGTTCGCCAGCGCGAACGTGGAGCTCGACGACCGGCTCGTCTTCCGCGGTCGGTTCGCGGCCGAGACGGGCCACGCGGCGATCGCCACCTTCATCGGACTGCCGCACAAGCCGACCGCGCTGCTCATCGCCAACGACGAGGCCACCGAGGGGGTGGTCGCCGCGTGCGTGCACAACGGCATCGCCATCCCCGGCGACCTGTCCCTCATCAGTTACGAGGACTCCTCGCTGGTGCGCAACTGGTCTCCGCGCATCTCGGCGATCAACACGAACCCCGAGCTCATCGGCTCGGCCGTCGCTGACTACCTCGTGGGGGCGGCGCAGGAGAAGAACGACGAGGCGGGCGAGCCCACGAAGACGACCTTGTTCCCCTCGATTCTCATCCATCGGGAATCCTGCCGGATTCTCCCATCCATCAGCTAGGAGACACCGACGATGCTCGAACTGACCCGCCAAGGCCAGGCCGACGTCATCACGATCCGCCGCCCGGAAGCGCGAAACGCGCTGCGCATCGCGGACAAGGCGCGGCTCATCGAGTTGCTCAAGGAGGCGGACGAGTCCGACTCCCGGGCGATCATCCTGACCGGAGAGGGCGACAAGGCGTACTGTGCTGGCACTGATGTCAAGGAGATGTCGACCTTCACCGTGGCCGACGGCCTGGGCATGCTGACCGTCGAGCGCGACGTCTGCGATGTGATGATCGGCCTGGACAAGCCGATCATCTCCGCTCTCAACGGCACGGCCGCCGGGGCGGGCTGCGTCATGGTGTACTGCTCCGACATCGCCATCGCCGCGGAGCACGCGCTGATCGGGCAGCCCGAGGTCAAGCACGGCGCCCCGGCCGGACTGCACGTCGCGCTGCTGCCGCGCGTGGTGGGTCTGGCCCGGGCGCGGACCATGCTCTACACGGCCGAGTTCCTCACCGCGCACGAGGCGAAGGAGATCGGGCTCATCAGCGAGGTCGTGGCCGCCGACCGCCTGATGGACCGTGCGTTCGAGCTGGTCGAGCGCATCGCCGCGCTGCCCGAGCAGGCGATCCGGCTGCAGAAGCGCGCGATCGAGGCCTACATCAGGGAGCCGGTCGACGCGGCGATCAACAGCACGCTGTACATGGTGGCGACGGCCTTCCAGAGCGATGTCCCCAAGCAGGTCATCGGCCAGTGGGTGCGCACGCGCGGCTCGTCCGCGGCGTGAGATCCGCGGGCCCGGGCGCCTGAGTCGGCAGAAGCAACGAGACCAGGAGATCACGGAAATGGCTCCGACACGTTCGACACGGATGGCGTCCGGCACCTACCACCCGCGACGGGCCGCGGCTCTCGGCATCCCGCTGGAGCTCGTGCTGGCGAACGAGGCTCTTGGGCTGACCGTCGTGGCCGGCGCCGAATGGGTCCCGAACCGCCACGTGAAGTGGGCGACCGTGTCCGAACTGCCCGACCCCAGGCACTCGCTCATCGGCGGCGACCTGCTGCTGACGACCGGCATCAGCCAGAACACGGCGGCGCGGCAGCGCGCCTTCGTCGAGCACGCGGCGGAAGGCGGCGCGTCCTGTCTCGCCTACGCCACCCAGTTCTCCTTCGACACCATCCCCGGCGTGGTGCTGGAGACAGCGCGGGAGTATCGGCTCCCCGTCCTGGAGGTGCCGTGGACCACGTCGTTCGCGACGATCGGGCGTTACATCGCCAGCCAGGTCGTCATCGGTCGATCACCCGCGTTCACGTACTCCGCGAACATCTACGAGAAGCTGGCCTCCGACGCCCAAGGTGAAGGGGGCCTTGCCGCCATCGCCGCTCAGGTGGCCAAGCTGGTACGGGGGAGCGTCTGGATCAGCGACGCCACCAACACCACGGTCGCCGAGCAGGCATGGGTGCCAGAGCAGGGTGAGGGGGCGACGTCGGACGCCCCCAGGCTCTACTCCATGCCGCTCGTGCACGGCGACGTGTTCCTCGGCCAGCTCACGGCCGAGTATCGCAATGACTCGGCGAACCTCCTGCGGTTCGCCGGGAACCTGGCGGCACTCGTCCTGGCCAAGGAGTCCGGGCGGCTGGAGGGGATGCGGCACCACATCGGGCAGATCATCGACGACATCCTCGCCGGCGACATCCCCGCCAGCGAGGCCCGCCGCCGCCTCCTGCGCTACGGGCTCGACGTCGATCAGCCCTGCGCCGTCGTGCTCGGCGAGACGATGCTCGGAAAGCGCAGGCTCGAACCTGCTCTGCTGCATCACGGCATCGGGGAGAACGTGCGGCGGGACCTCCTCCTGGGCGTTCATCCCAACGGGCGTATCCTCGCGATCGCACGCAGCGAGGTGGCGGCCGAGCAGTTCGCGCGCCGGCTGTTCAGCCTGATGTCCGCCATCTCGCCCATGTCGAGGGTGGGCATCGGGGGGACGTACAAGGGCGTCGAGGGGGTCCGCACCAGCTTCCTGGAGGCCCGCGAGGCCCTCAAGCGCGGCTACGGCGTCAACACCCGCAAGCCGTTGTCGTTCCTGACCAGCGTCCTCACCCAGGACAAGGAGCACCTCCGCCGCGTGGTGGAGGACACCCTGGCGCCCCTTCGCGGCGACGACCAGCAGAGCGTGCTGCTGGAGACGCTCAAGGTCTACTTCCAGGAGCGTTGCTCCGTGGTCAGCACGGCGGAGGTGCTGTTCGTCCATCGCAACACGGTGAAGTACCGTCTCGCGCAGATCGAGGCGCTGACCGGTCTCGATCTCAGTGATGTGGCGGATGTCTCGCAGCTGTGGTTCGCGTTGGCGGCCATGGACGACCAGCAGCTGGGCGGGGCGTGAGCTCCTTACCGATGGCGTAGGTAGTCCAGCCAGTCGGTCCACCCGTGCAGGAGGACGGCCGCGCCGGAGGAGCCTTTCCTCAGGGTCATGCCGAGGCTCAGTGAATCGTCGGACAGCCGGATGAGCGCGAGTTCCAGCTCTGGGGGCTCTGCCGGCAGGAGCCGGTCGGCGAGGGTGCGCAGGCGCACGGCGTAGAGTTCTCCGGTCACCGACACCGCGTCGGGGTCGGATTCGACCGTCTCGACAAGGGCGGGGAACCTGTCGGCCACGCTGTAGAGGCGGTAACGCGCCGCCGTCCGCGCCGGTGCCAGCAAGGTCGCGTCAGCGAGATGGTGGTGCAGCGCTCCCCCACGGCGCGCCTGGCCGAGGACGAAGAAGGTGGTCCGTGCGCTCACGATGCCCCTCTCGGGGTCAGTCCGCCGGGATCCAGGAACTGGGTGATGTGCCGCGCGACGGCCACAACCGCGTCCTCCTGATTGGTGCATGCGATGTTCGAGAACCCGCGGGATCGGGCGAGATCGAGTTCCTCGACCGTGTACCTCGTCGTGATCACGTCGCCGACGCGCACCGGCCGCACGAAGCGCACGCGATCGTATCCGTACGAGACCGTGGGCCTGCCGTGCGATTCGTGCAACAGCGAGCTGGCCGTGGACATCAAGCCCATGATCAGGGTGCCGTGGGCGATCCGTCCGACGTCCGTGCCGAGGGCGGAGCGCTTGTCGACATGGTTGGGGCTGAAGTCTCCAGTGATGCCGGCGTAGAGCAGGATGTCGGAGAGCAGGACACGCCTGCGAAAGGTGACCTGATCGCCCACTGAGATCGGCACGCTCACGCGGACTCCTTTCGTACGGACTCCAGCACCTGCGGACAAGCCCGCGCGACGGCGTCCCCCAAGGCGGCCACGAGCCGAGGGCTGGCCTCGCGGCGAACGCGCATCACCGACTCCAGCCGCCGCAGCGCGGCCTCGTCGCGCGCCTGATAGGCGTGCCGTTGCACCCGCTCCGCCGCGGCTACGCGGGAGGCGGCGAGGGTGTCGCCGGCCACCGCCGTGTTCACGACCAGGGCGGCGACGGCGTGGGCGTGAGCGGTCAGGGTCAGGTACGGGAACCACTCGTGGAGGCCGTAGTCGAGCACGTTGCTCGCCGAGCGCTCGCATGCGTCGAAACGCCCCGTACGGGCCGCCTGCGCGAAGTCGCTGCCGGGAACGGGGACGGGATGGGCACCGAGTATGCGGAGCACGTCCGCGAGGAGGGATCCGGGCATGGTGCGTACCGTCCGGCCGGCGAAATCATCAATCAATGGCGTCTTCGTGACGAAGTGCCGCGTCCCGCCGTCGAAAACGCCCCACACGTCCAGGCCGTGCGGAGCGAGATCGGCGCGCAGCGTGTCGCGTCCGGCGCCATCCCAGAACCGCATGGCGTACGCGCGCGAGGCGAACAGATAGGGCAGGTCAGCCAGAATCGCCGCAGGACAGATATCGGCCAGCAGCCCGACCGGCACGACGGCGCCCATCGACCGGCTCGCGCGCACGTCATGGAGCACGTCGGCCTCGGCGCGACCGCGGGCCACCTCGACCCCCGTGCCCGTGAACATCGCGGTCAGCGCGGCGTGATACGTCGAGGTGTCGTCGGTGAAGTGCCACACCGTGCGGGCGGCAGTCACGGCTCCCCGATCGGGTCGAGTGTGACCTGCCCGTGCGCGAGCTCCTCGGCGTGATTGCGGATGACCGTCACGGTCACGCTGCCTGCCGGACCGGTCTCGGCGACCGCGGTGATCGTGTCGCCGATCATGATCCGCAACGTCGGCTCCGTACGCAGGCTGAGATTGAGCTGGGACGCCGCCAGCTCACCCTCCCCCACCAGCCGCGACAGCGGCACGACCAGGTACGTCAGTGCGAGGTAGTTGCTCACGCCGAAATGCGGCACTTCGCGGCCGACGTCGCCGAACACCGTCGCGAAAAACGCCACATCGAGTTCCTCCACCGTCTTGCTGAACTCAGCGCGCATGCCCGGCCCCGATCCTCGCCGCACGGAGGGCGGCGACGATCTCGTCACGCTCCGCCGGGGGGACGGCGATGAGGGGCTCGCGCACCCCAGCGTGCCCGATGACGCCCATCTCGTGCAGCGCGGCCTTCATCCGGTTGTGCATGTCGATGAGCGGAGCCCGGTAGAACACGCTGATGAGCGGCAGCAGCCGGGCGTTGGCCTCGCGCGCGGCGGGCAGGTCGCTGCGGCCGAGGGCGTCGACGATCGTGTGGAGCAGTTCGGGCACCACGCTCGCGACACCCGAGAGCACGCCGTTCCCCCCGAGGGCGAGGGTGCCGAACAGCCAGCGGTTGTTGGAGGTGAGCACGGAGACCGGGCGGTCCAGTTCCGCGAGTGCCGCCACGTTCTGCTCGTAGGCGAACACGTCGTCGCTGCCCTCCTTGACGGCGATGATCTGCGGCACCGCCGCGCACAGCTGCCGCAGACCTTCGCTGGCAAGACCCGCCCCGGTACGGACGGGACGCTGGAAGTAGCAGATCGGCAGCGCCGTGGAGTCGGCGACCCGGCGCACGAAGTCCACGTACATCTGCGGTTTGAGGGGAGCGCCGATGGCGAAGCCCTCGGGCGGGAAGAGCAGGACGGCGTCCGCGCCCGCCCGCTCCGCCCGCGCGGTCAGCCTGGCCGCTTCGTGCCCGTTCTCCCGCATGACTCCGGAGACGACGGCGACTCCGGGCGCGGCGCCCGCGCGTGCGTCCTCGATGAGCAGCTCGTACTCGTGGTCCTCCAGCGCACCGCTCTCGGAGGCGTGCGCATTGACCACCACGGCGTTCACCCCTGTGTGGGAGGTGTTCCAGCCGACGAAGTCGCGGAAGCCGTCGCGGTCGATGGTGCCATCCGGGTGGAACGGCAGAACGGCCGCGGTCCACACGCCGCCGACGCCGGTCAGGTCGATCACGCGGTGCCTCCGTGCGTGGCGCTGTAGATGACGCCATCGTCGTACAGCCTGGTCAGCTCGTCGGGATGGACGCCGAGTGCGGTGAGCACCTCATCGTTGTGCTCACCGAGCCTGGGCGCGCGCGTCGTGATGCCCGCCGGGCTGGTCGTGGCGCGGATCGGAGTGTTCAGCACCGTGAGCTCGCCGAGTTCAGGGTGATCGACTTTGACGAACATCTCCCGGGCCGCGAGTTGTGGATCGTTGACGACCTGTTCGATGGTGGCGACGGGTTCGGCGGGGATGTCGGACCGCTCGAACAGGCGCAGCAGTTCGGTGCCGTCCTGGTCGGCCATCCATGCCTTCAGGATGGCGTACAGCTCGTCGGCGTTCTCCCCGCGGGCGGCGACCGTGGCGAACCGCGGGTCCTCGCCCAGCTCCGGACGGCCGATGAGCGCGGCGAGCTTGCGCCAGAAGCTGTCGTTGCTCACGATGACGCAGATCCACCCGGTCGCGGTCTTGAAGTAGCCCCACGGCACGATGGACCGGTCGAACAGGCCGCGTCGCCGATAGACGACGCTGCCCTCGCTGGCCGTGTACAGCTGGAGCGCCCAATCGTGCATCTCGACGGCGCAGTCCAGCAGGGAGATGTCCAGCCGCTCCCCTCGTCCGGTGGATTCCCGCGCGTAGAGCGCCGCACAGATCGCGCCGAAGGCGTGCGCGGCCGCCGAGAAGTCGGGCATCGCGATGGGACTCGGCATCGGGGGTCCGTCCGGGTCGCCGACGATCTGCGGGATGCCCGCGCGCGCCTCGGCCAGCGCACCGTAGCCCGGTTTGAGCGCGTCGGGACCATCCTGCCCGTACGCGGAGATCGAGCAGAGGATCGCCCGCGGATTCAACTCCTGGATGCGCGCCCAGCCGAGCCCCAGCTTTTCCATGGTGCCGGGCCGGAAGTTCTCGATGATGACGTCCGCGCCGCGGATCAGCTCTTCGAGCAGGGCCATCCCGCGCGGCTTCTTCAGGTCGATCGACACGCTGCGCTTGCCGGCGTTCTGCTGGAGGAAGTACGCGCTTTCCCCGTTGGAGAAGTGGAACGGATTGCTGCGTGTGTCGTCGCCACGACCGGGCCGCTCCACCTTGATCACGTCCGCGCCGAGGCTTCCCAGCAGCAGCGCCGCGTGCGGACCGGCGGCGACCCGTCCAAGATCCAGCACCGTGACTCCGGCAAGCATTCCCCTACTCTGATCCATCCCGTCTCCCTCGTCACATAGCGCGTCACGTGGAAGTGAAGCACGCGGCCAACAGGGCGTCATTGTGCGAGTGGACATGGTTCTCCGGGATCGTGCTGTGCGCCGTGATCCCGTTACGTCCTGGCCGGCGGGGTTGTGCGTTTGGACATCGCCGGTCCCGTGATGTCTGTCACCCGCCATATATCTGACCCCGGACGGCTTGCATAAGCTCCCGGACATGTCTGCTGCACCGCCCAGCCCGGAGCCTCACCTCCTGAACTGCGGATCCACGGTCGCCCACGCGGTCGTTGACGCGCTCGGGCGGGAAGGCGTCGAGCGGGTCTTCGGTATCCCCGGAACCCACAATTTGGAGATCTACCGCCACCTGTCTAGATCCCGGATCACCCACACCGTCTTCCGCCACGAGCAGGGCGCCACCTTCGCCGCCGACGCCTACGCACGACGCAGCGGTCGGCCGGGAGTCGTGGTCACGACCTCGGGCCCCGGGGTGCTCAACGCGCTCTCTGCGGTCGCCAACTCCTACGCGGACGCCGTACCCGTGCTCGTGCTGTGCCCCTCGATCGCGGTGGGACACGAGCAGGAGGACCTCGGCTGGATCCACGAGGTGAAGAATCAGCTGCAGGCACTCGACGCCGTCGCCGAACGGGCGGTGCGCTGCTCGAACGCCGAACGGGTCAGCACCGAAATACACGACGCCTTCGCGCGGTGGCGGGTCGAGCGCACCCGCCCGGTGATCCTGGAAATCCCCCTCGACGTACTGGAAGGCCCGGCCGTACAGGGCCAGGACCGTGCGCTCAGCCGACCGGTGCCACCCAGCCCCGACGCGGCCACCGCGCGCGAGATCGCGCGACGCGTGGCGGAGAGCAGTCGCCCCCTGGTCATCGCGGGAGGCGGCACGATCGGCGCTCGCGACGCGCTGCGCGACTTCGCCGAACTCGCGGACGCGCCGGTCTTCACCACACAGCGCGCGAAGGGCGTGCTCCCGGAGACCCACCCGCTGGCTGCCGGAACGGAGTTCTACACGGACGCCGGCAGGCACCTCGTCGACTCCTCCGACCTCGTGATCGCGCTGGGCACCAAGTTCGGCCAGACCGAGCTGCGCGACCGCCCGCTCACCCCACCGGGGTTCACCGTCCGCGTCGACCTGCACGCGGGCCGGCTGTCGCAGCGGTTCCGCGCCGACCGGGCCGTGATCTCCGACACCACGGCCTTCCTCGACGCCGTGAACGCTGAGCTGCGACCGGCGTCCAAGGGCGGACCGCGGCGGACCGCCGCCGTCCGCGCCGAGATCCGCGGCGAACTCGACAGGAAGACCGCGCCATGGCAGCCCCTGCACGACGCCCTGCGGTCGGCGCTGCCCGCGGAGGCGGTCATCGTCGGCGACAGTTCCCAGGTCACCTACCGGGGAACGGTCCACCTCTGGCCGGCGGTGGAGCCGAACCAGGTGATCAGCCCCGTGACGTTCGCCACCCTCGGGTACGCCTTGCCCGGCGCGATCGGCGCCAAGCTGGCGGACCGATCGCGGAGCGTGGTCTGCCTGATGGGCGACGGCGCGGCCATGTTCTCGATCCAGGAGCTCGTCACGGCGGCGGAGCTGCGACTCGCGCTGCCGGTCATCGTCGTCGACAACGGGGGCTATTTCGAGATCAAGGAGGAGATGGTCGGGAGGGGCATCGCCCCCCTCGCCGTCGATCTTCTCAATCCAGACTTCGTGGCTCTCGCCAAGGCGATGGGCTGCGAGGGTGAGTCGGTCGGGACGGACCTCCAGGCACTGGGCAGGTCCGTTCAGCGCGCGCTTGCGCGGGACGTGCCGACTCTCATCCACGTCGTGGCCGGAACCTGAGGCCACGAGCACCGGAGGGAGAGTCCCGATGAATGTGAAATTCCTCAAGGGCGTGGCATCGCTCGGGGTGGTCGCGCTGACGCTGACCGCCTGCGGGAGCGACGGCGCCGATGACAATAGCGGTTCCGCCGGCGGCGGCAAGGTGACCTTCACCGCCTACGGCGGCACCGCGCAGGAGGCCTACACCAAGGCGTTCGTCGAACCGTTCGCCAAGGAGAGCGGCATCGAGGTCCTCCAGGACAGCCCGACCGCACGCGCGAAGATCGTGGAGATGGTCGGGTCCGGCAACGTGATCTGGGACCTCGTGCAGTCCGGCTACTCGATCGGTGTCGAGGACAACGCCCTTGGCGTGCTCGAACCGATCGACTGCAACGTCGTGCCGTGCGCGGACTTCACGGACGGGCCGGCCAAGGCCTACAAGTACGGTATGCCGGTGCAGACCTTCTCCGTCGTGCTGGCGTACAACACCAAGTCGTTCGCCGACAACCCGCCCACCTCGTACGCGGACTTCTTCGACACCAAGAAGTACCCGGGCAAGCGGGCGATCTACACCGGCGCGCCCACCGGCGCCCTCAACGGCATCCTCGACCAGGCGCTGGTCAACGACGGGGTGGCACGCGACCAGCTGTACCCGCTCGACGTCGACCGCGCGATCGCCAAGCTCGACTCCATCAAGAACGACATCGTCTTCTACACCGACTTCGGCCAGTGCACCGATCTGGTCGCCTCGGGCGAGGCCGTCATGGGCAACTGCTACAACGGGCGGGTCCTCAACGCGAAGACCGCCGGTCAGCCCATCGACATGGCGTGGGGTCAGCAGGTCATCTACACCGAATACCTGGTGATCGTGAAGGGCGCCCCGAACCGGGAGAACGCGCAGCGGCTGCTGGCGTACATGGTGTCGAAGGAGCACAACGGACGCCTGGCCGGGCAGATCGCCTACGGGCCCACCAACCCCAAGGCCACCGTCGACCCGAGTTCGCCCTTCCGCTCCGCCCTGCCGAGCGAGCACATGCTCGACGGCGACGACGCCCCGCTGTCCGTGGACAACGCGTGGTGGGCGGCGAACATGGACATGGTCGGCAAGAAGTGGGACGCGTTCGTTGCCAAGTAGCGGCCGTTCACGACTCGGCAACCCGTCGCGTGGGATGAACTTCTGGACCCTCGCCGGGTTGCCGGGCATTGTCTTCCTCGGGGCCGTGTTCGGCATCCCCCTCGTGCTCATCGTGATCCGCAGCTTCACCGACCCCGGGCCGGAGAACTACCTGGAGATCTTCACGAACGAGCGCTACCTCGGGTCGATCCTGCGCACGGTCGGGATGAGCCTGACGGTCACGCTGGTGTGCCTGGTCCTGGCCTATCCCTACGCCTATCTCATGGCGAGATCGTCCACGTTCGTGAAGTTGCTGCTGGGCGCCATGCTGTTGACGTCGTACTGGACGAGTTCGCTGGTGCGGACGTTCGCGTGGGGGGCCATCCTCAACAACACGGGGATCATCAACCAGTTCCTGCAGGACCTGGGGGTGATCGACCAGCCGCTGCCGCTTATCAGGAACATGTTCGCGGTCTTCGTCGGGATGACCCATGTGCTGTTGCCGTACGCCGTACTGGCGATCTATGCGACTTTGCGCACCATCGACGTCGACCTCGAACGGGCCGCGCTGGGCATGGGCGCGCGACCGGTGAAGGCGTTCTGGCGGATCACCTTTCCGCTCTCGCTGCCGGGAGTCGCCGCCGGGGCGATCCTCGTCTTCGTCATCGGCCTGGGGTTCTATCTGACGCCCATGTACCTCGGTGGTCCTGGCCAGGAGCTGGTGAGCGAGATGGTCGCGCGCGAGGTGCAGGACTTCCTCCGCCCGGGCCGGGCCGCCGCCCTCTCGGTGGTGCTGCTGGTCTTCGTCGGCCTGATCCTGGTCATCGCCACCCGCTTCGTCGGCCTGGGGGCGATCGTCGGCAACGCCGCGATCGACGGGAGGAAGAATGCGGCCAAGTAAGTTCACGATCGCCTTCGGGATCCTGCTCGCGATCTTCCTCGTCGCGCCGACGATCATCGTCACGGTCACCTCCTTCAGCGCGGGTGAGATCATCCAGTTCCCGCTGAAAGAGGCGTCCCTGCGCTGGTACGAGGAGATCCTCACCGACCGGGGCTGGCTCCAGGCGTTCGGCAACAGCCTCCTGGTCGGCCTGTTCGCGGCCCTGCTCGCGGCCGTGTTCGGGGTCTCGATCGCCTTCATGGCGGCCCGGGGCACGGCCGTGCCGCGGCGGCTGATCGTCAACGCCGGCATCGGCCCGATCCTGATCCCCGTCGTGGTCATCGCGATCGGGATCTACATGGTCTTCAGCCGGCTGGGGCTGGGCGGCGACGTGCCCTCCCTGGCGATCGCGCACTCGGTGATCGGCATCCCCTTCGTCTTCATCAACTCGCTGGCGGCGTTCGCCGCGCTTGAGGAGAACGTCGAGGACGCGGCGCTGGCCTGCGGCGCCTCCCGGGCCGTGACGCTCTTCCGCATCGTGCTGCCCCAGATCGCGCCGTCGGTGCTGGTGGGGAGCCTGCTGGCGTTCGGCTCGTCGTGGGACGAGGTCATCGTCGCCCAGTTCCTGAACACCCCCGGCTTCCGGACCATCCCGGTCGTCATCTGGGGCCAGATGCGCGAGGGCATCCAGCCGTCGACCGCGGCGGTCGGCACCCTGCTCACGCTCATCTCGATGGTGGTGTTCATCGTCATCGCACTGGTCAACTTGAACCGCGGACGGAGGCGGCAAGGTGTCGCATAACGGATCAACAGCGCCGGGCACCCAGGTCGACCTGCAGGGCATCTCCAAGCGGTACGGCTCGTTCCTCGCGCTCGACGACGTGTCCATCACCATCGAGCCCGGCGAGTTCGTCACGCTGCTGGGGGCGTCGGGGTCGGGGAAGACCACACTCCTGCGGATCCTCGCCGGCTTCCTGCAGCCGACCTCCGGCCTGATCACCCTGGACGCCACCGATGTCACCCGGGTTCCGGTGTACAAGCGCAACATCGGCATGGTCTTCCAGAACTACGCCCTCTTCCCCCACATGAACGTGGAGAAGAACATCTCCTTCCCGCTGGAGATGCGCAAGGTGCCGCGGGCCCGGCGCGACGAGCTGATCACCGGCGCCCTGCGCGCCGTGCACATGGAGGACTTCCGCCGCCGACTGCCCCGCGAGCTGTCAGGCGGTCAGCAGCAGCGCGTCGCGCTCGCCCGCGCCATCGTCACCAAGCCGAGCATCCTGCTCATGGACGAGCCGCTGGGCGCGCTCGACCGCCGGCTCAGGGAGTCGATGCAGATCGAGATCCTCAAGCTCTCCCGTGAGCTGGGCCTGACCGTGGTGAACGTCACCCATGACCAGGAGGAGGCGTTCACGATGAGCGACCGGATCGCGCTGCTCAGCCACGGACGGCTCGTCCAGTACTCCACTCCGGCCGAGATGTACGAGAAGCCCAACTCCTCACTGGTGGCCGAGTTCGTCGGGGAATCCAACGTGTTCCGATCCGACGAGCTCGTCACCGACCGTTCCCGCGTGGAGATCAAGGGAGACACCTGGCACGTGGCCGCCGAGGACGGCCTGGAACGCCTGTCGCCGGGCGACCGTCCCGTCGTGATCGTCCGCCCGTGGAGCATCTCGCTCACGGACGCGGCCGACAAGACCACCGTCCTCGCCGAAGGCGGACGCTCCCACCTCGAAGGCACCGTCTCCGCGGTCATCTACGCCGGAGAATCACGCAAGATCATCGTGCACGGCGGCGGGGACGACCGCAGGGAACTCATCGTCCGCCAGCCGATCGAGACCGAACTGAACGTCGCTGTGGGCGAGCGCGTACTGGCCCACTGGCCGAGCGTCAAGAACCTGCTGACCAAGGAACACGCAGCGTAGCCCGGCACCGCATGAGAAGGGATTTGAACAATGGACGCGCTGCAGCGGAAAGCCATCGAGATCATCGCGGCGGAACGGGCCCGGCTGTCGGACTTCCACATGCGCATCTTCGACTACGCCGAGCCCGCCTGGCGTGAGTACCGCTCGGCCGAGGCGTACGTGAACCTGCTGCGTACCGAGGGCTTCCACGTCGAGGAGTCCTCAGCGGGAATGCCCACCGCCTTCTGCGCGACCTGGGAGAACGGCAGGGGCGGACCCACCGTCGGCATGTACGCCGAGTACGATGCGACACCCGGCTACAGCCAGGACCCCGTCCCCTACCGTTCCCCACGGGCGGGCCTGCACAAGTGGGCCCCCGGCTTCACCGACTCCCACCACACGCTCGGAGTCGGCAGCCTGACGGGCGTGCTCGCCGCCAAACGCGCGCTGGAGGGCACGAACGTGCCCGTCCGGCTCAAGTTCTTCGGCGAGCCGGCCGAGAAGATGTGCGGATCGAAGGTCACCCACGCCGCCCACGGCTACTACGACGACCTGGACGCGGCGATCTCCTACCACCCCTACTGGCACAACACCGCCCTCTGGGACACCCTCGGCTGCTACTACTGGTCTGTCATGCTCACCTTCGAGTGCGAGGACGAGGACCCGTGGGGCGACTTCGCCGTGGACGCGGCGATGGGCAGCCACAACCGGGTGCGCTCCCCCGGCGCCACGGACGCGCTCGCGATGATGCTGATGAACACGAAGGTCGTCAAGGAGAACATGTTCCCCCGCATCGGCCTGTGGTCCCTCAACGAGGCCATCGTGGGATCCAACTTCGCCACGGCCGACAATCTGCCGGCGCGGATCGGCCAGATCCAGTACAGCTGGCGCTCCCCGTCCCACGAGGTACAGGAGACGATCCTCCACACGCTGCTGCGAACTGCCGCCGGCGTCGCGAACATGTCCAACACCCGCCTGTCGATGCGCTGGTTGTCCAAGGTACGGCCCGGCCTGCCCAACCACGCCTTGACACAGGCGACGTTCGACAACCTTGCTGAATTCGGGGCACCGGTGTTTGAGGAGTCGGTGTACCGGCATGCGGCCGCGCTGGAGTCCGAACTCGGCTTCACCCCTGGCGAAGATCCGTTCATGCCGCAGAATACGACGGTGACCCCGCTCGAGGTAACCGAGGCCAACATGCGCTTCAACCTGCCACAGTGGCAGACGCACAGCGGTGCCGACGACTACACCGAGTACACCTGGCACTGCCCTACCGCCCGTTTTTTCACCTCCCGTCCGTTCCTGCGCCAACTCGGCGGCTCCTACTGGCACTGGGCGAACAACACCTTCAACGGCCTGCGCGCGGCCATCGACCCGACCTGGGTGCGGGCCGGCGAGGTGATCGCCACGACGGTCATCAGGTACGTCCAGGACGACGCCCTGCGCGAGGCCGCGCGCACGGAATTCGAGGAACGCCGCGCCACCTCTGAGGAGAGGCTCCTGCGACCGGCCTTCGACGGCGACTTCGCGCCCCCGCATGACCTGCCGTGGCCGGAGTACGTGACGACCAAGCGCGGTCATGAGTGGGTGCTGCCGCACACCGACAACTTCGGCGAACTGCTCACGCGCCCCGGCGCCTGACACGGTACCCGGCGTACAGGACAGCGATCGCGAACAGGGGCGCCACCCCGGTGAAGAGCAGAGCCGGCGGGGCGCCCCACGCGGTGGTCACCACCCCCATGAGCGGCGCACCCAGGACGACACCGCCGTTGATGACGACGTAGTAGAGCGCCAGCGCCCGGCCGCGCATCCGGCTGTCGCTGTGCGCCTGGACCTCGGCGTTGGCGGCGGTCACGAACAACAGGTGCCCCACCCCCATCGCCACGCTGGCCGCCATGAGCAGCGCGGGACCGGGCGCGAGGGAGGCGAGCGCATGAAGCAGGGCGGCGACCCCCGCGACAGCGAACAGGTAGCCCGTGCCCTCGCGCCGGATCTGGGCTGAGACGAGCGCGCCGAGCGTCGCGCCCGCGGCCAGCGAGGCGGTCAGCAGGCCGTACCCGGCCGCGCCGACCTTGAAGACGCGCTCGGCGTAGTCGAGGAAGATCGGAGTCATCGGCCAGAAGAAGACGCTGTGCAGCGCGCACAGCCCCAGCGCCCACAACACCGCGGGCCTGCCCCGCACGTAGGCCAGGCCCTCGCGCAGGGCGCCCCACCTGGTGCCGCCGCTCCTTTCGGGGAACGGGCGATCCCGCGCGGGTACCCGCAGCAGAAAGACGATCGCCGTCAGGGCGCCCCCGGCGGCGATCAGCACGGCGATGCGGCTACCCATCGTCCCGATGATCAGACCGCTGACGAGCGGGCCGACCAGCGAGCCGAACTCCAGCACGGTGGACTTGACGGAGATGGCGCTGTTGATGTCCCGCGCGCTCAGGATGCCGCTTACCAGCACCCACCGCGTCGGGTTGTCGATCGCCGCGGTGGTCCCCGAGACGGCGGCGATCGCGTAGACGTGTACGGGAGCGAGCACGCCGAGCTGATTGAGCGTGAACAGCAGAGCGGCGAGGACGACGGAGATCGATGTCGTCACCGTGAGCACCACGTGCGGGCGGTACCGGTCGGCGACGACGCCCGTGAAGGCCCCCAGGAGCAGGGTCGGCAGGAACTGCACGGCGATGTTGACGCCCACGCTGCCGAGGCTTCCGGTGAGCTCGAACATGATCCAGTCTTGTGCGACCCGCTGGATCCACATGCCGGTGACGGCGGCCATCAGGTAGCCGATGTAGATCCGGAAGGAGGGCACACGCAGCGAGGAGAACATTCGGTCCCAAGTCGAAAGATTTGTGGGATCGATCCCACAAAAGATCAGCCGGTTCGCCGGCGCGGAAAGACCGTGCTTACCGCACCCGGACGAGTTTGCGGTTCATGAACTCCTCGATCCCGGCCGCGCCCAGCTCACGTCCGAACCCGGAGCGCTTGACTCCGCCGAAAGGCAGCTCAGGGGATTCCGCGCCGACGACGTTGACGTACACCATGCCGACATCCAGGCGGTCGGCCACACGCGCCGCCTGCGCGGCGTCGGGAGTGAACACGTACGACCCCAGCCCAAACGCCGTCGCGTTGGCAAGCTCGATCGCCTCATCCTCCGAGCGCACCCGGTACAACTGCGCGACAGGACCGAAGAACTCCTCCGCGAAGGCCGGATTCTCCGAGCTCACCTCGCCCAGCACCACGGGCCAGAACATCGCGCCCTCGCGCGGGCGGGGAGCGAGCAGGACCCGCGCACCGTGCGCGATCGCCCGCTCGACCTGGTCCTGGAGCCGCCGCGCCGCGTCCTCCGACGCCATGGGCCCGAGCCGGGTGGCGGGGTCACGGGGATCGCCGGGCTCCACCGCCGCCATCGCCGCCACGAACCCTGCCGCGAAATCGTCATACAACTCGTCGACGACGATGAACCGCTTGGCCGCGTTGCAGGACTGGCCGCCGTTTCCCAGGCGCGCCTCAACCGCCGCCCGCACACTCGCCTGCAGGTCGTCCGCGCCGAGCACGATGAAGGGATCGGATCCGCCCAGCTCCAGAACCACCTTCTTCAGATGACGCCCGGCCAGCTCCGCGACCGCCGAGCCCGCCCGGTCCGAGCCCGTGAGGGAGACGCCGCGCACCCGCGGGTCGGCGACCACACCCGCGACCTGCCCGAGTTCCAGCGCGACGTTGGTGTAGCCACCCGGATCCAGCCCCGCGTCAACGAAGATCTGCTCGATCGCCAGGGCGGTGGCCGGGCACTGCGGCGCGTGTTTCAGCAGCAGGGGATTTCCCAACGCCAGGTTCGGGGCGGCGAAGCGGGCCACCTGGTAGACGGGGTAGTTCCACGGCATGATCCCCAGCAGCGGGCCGAGCGAGCACCTGCGCACCTCGGCGACGCCGCCCGGAATGGGGATCGGCTCGGGCGCCAGCAGCGCGGCGGCGTTGCGCGCGTAGTAACGGTAGATCTCGGCGGAGAAGTCAACCTCGTTGAGCGCCCCGCGAATCGGTTTGCCCATCTCGCTCACCACGATGGCGGCCAGTTCGTCCCGGCGCTCCTGGTGGAGCGCCGCGACACGCTCGAGAACGACTGTGCGATCCGCCGGTTCGCGGCGCCAGCGTGACCAGGTCTCGAAGGCCGCAGAGACCGTACGTTCGAGGTCCTCGGGCGTGATGCCGGGGAGCGAAACACCCACCGCTCCGGAGTAAGGATCCACTGCGGTATAGGTCACGCTCTCCTCCTTCGCGGCGGCCTTCCTGCAACAGCCGGATCCCCGTTTCCCAGGAGCCTAGTGAGGCGTCAGCCGAAGGAGTATGTGCGAAAGGACAACGTGCGACGCTGGGTCGCTGTCCAACAGGAGCTGGTTTCACGCCGATCATCCGCCGGTGCTTCCGAATCGATGAACTGCAGCAGGGCCGGGCCGGGGCGCGGTGTCAGCCTCGCGGCTGATCCGTTTCCCCGCCTCGCCCGCCGCACCCGACGTGCCTCATCGGCGAGTTCAGTGACTGAGTTCGGCTTCGGTACAGTTCGCAAACTCCTTAGCTTGGAGTTCCCCGGGCGGACAGTAGGCGGCGGGTCTCGCGGCGGGTTCGCTGTTCGTGGGGGTCGGCCACGGGGACCGCGGCGAGAAGTTCGCGGGTGTACTGGTGCCGGGGATGGTCCAGGAGGTGTCTGGTGGGGCCGGCCTCTACGAGGGAGCCGCGCCGCATGACCGCGATTCGGTTGGCGAGGCGTTCCACCACGGCCAGGTCGTGGCTGATGAACAGGCAGGCGAAGCCGTGTTGTCGCTGCAGTTCCTCGAAGACCTCGAGGACTTTGGCCTGGACGGAGACGTCGAGTGCGCTGGTGGGTTCGTCGGCGACGAGCAGGACCGGCTCAAGGGCGATGGCGCGGGCGATTCCGACGCGTTGCCTCTGTCCGCCGGAGAGTTCGTGGGGGAATCTGGCCAGCATCGTGCGTGGTAGATGGACCTGGTCGAGCAGATCGTTGACCCGCTTCGCCAGCTCTTTTCCTTTCGCCAGCCGGTGCAGGACCAAGGGTTCGGCGATGCTGTCCGCGATCTGCATGCGGGGATCGAGCGACGATCCTGGATCCTGGAAGACGATGGAGACGCGGCGTCGTAACGCCTTGAGATCGGCTGACCGGATCCCGGCGAGTTCCACGCCGTCGATGACGAGCGAGCCGTCCGCGACCGGTACGAGGCCGACCGCCGCCTGCCCGATCGTCGACTTGCCGGAGCCGGACTCCCCGACCAGCCCCAGGACCTCGCCGCGGCCGATGTGGAAGTCGACACCGTCGACGGCTCGGAAGCGCGGTCCACGGTCGGTCCCGTAGTCGATGGCCAGACGACGGGCTGAGACGAGGGCATCCGTCGGCGCCGCCTCCTCGGCGACCTCGGCAGGCGGCGTCTCGGATACCGCGGTGGCCGTCAGCGTTGGGACGGCGGCGATGAGTTCCTTGGTGTACGGCTGAGCCGGACGGTAGAAGATCTGCTCCGAGCTCTCCGACTCGACGACCCGGCCGGCCTTCATGACCAGCACCCGATCGGCGATGTCGGCGACCACGCCCAGGTCGTGGCTGATGAGGATGATGCTGGAGGCGATCCGGTCCTTAAGGCTGCGCAACAGGTCGAGGATGCCCGCCTGCACGGTGACGTCGAGGGCGGTCGTCGGTTCGTCGGCGATGAGCAGGCGCGGTTCGCAGGCGATGGCCTGCGCGATGACCGCGCGCTGTAGCTGACCGCCGGAGAGCTGGTGCGGGTACTTGCGTACGGTCAGCTCCGGATCGGGCAGGTCGACTAGGCGCAGCAGCTCGATGGCGCGCGCTCTGGCCTGCCGTTTCGACATGCCCAGATGGAACCGGAGCACTTCGCAGATCTGGAAGCCGATGGTGTAGACGGGATTCATCGCCGTCATCGGTTCCTGGAAGACCACTCCGACCTGGCGTCCTCTGATGCCGGACATCCGCTTTCCGGGCAGCCCGAGGATCTCGGTGCCGTCCAGCTTGACCGAGCCGGTGGCCCGGCCGCTGGGCGGCAGCAGTCCGATGAGCGCCATCGAGGACTGAGTCTTGCCCGAGCCCGACTCACCCACGATCGCCAGCACCTCGTGTGGCCGGACCTCGTAGCTCAGGTCGTGCACGACGGTGGACCATTCCCCGTTGACGAGAAAGTCGACCGAGAGGCCGCGAACGCTCAGTACGGGTTCCCCGGCCGAACCGAGCGGAGTGTTCGATGTCGTCATGCCGTTCCATCCAAGGTGGTCCGTAACGCCGGGTTAGCTGGCAGAGGCGAGCCGGATGCGGGGATCCAGCGCCGGGTAGAGCAGGTCCACGAGGAGATTCACCGCCACGAACACCAGCGCGACGATGAACACGACGGCCTGCACCAGCGGGTAGTCGCGGTTGAAGATCGCCTCGGTGGCCAGCCGCCCCACCCCCGGCCAGGAGAAGACCGTCTCGACGACCACCGCGCCACCCAGCAGACCACCGAACTCCAGGCCGAGATAGGTGACGAACGGGATCAGGGCGTTACGCACCCCGTGCCGGAAGATCACGACACGTTCCGGCATGCCTTTCGCCCGGGCCGTACGCAGGTGGTCCTGGTTGAGCACCTCCAGCATGCCCGCCCGGGTCAGCCGGGTGAGCCGCGCCATGGAGTACACCGCGAGGGTCAGCGCGGGCAGCACGAAGCTGAGGGCGCTGTCGCGGCCGGAGGTGGGAAACAGTGGCCAGTTCACGCTGAACTGGAGTACCAGCAGCATGCCCAGCCAGAAGATCGGGACACTCTGCCCCAGCACCACGAAGATCCCAATGGCATGGTCGACCGTACGGTTGCGGTACACCGCCGCGAGCACACCCAGGGGAAGCGCCACCAGGACCGCCAGACCGAGGCCGGACACCGCAAGCTCCGCGGTCGCCTGCAGCCGCTCCAGGACCAGCCCGGCGGCCGGCCGGCCGTACCAGATGCTCTGGCCGAAGTCGCCCCGGACGGCCTGGCTCGCGAAATCCCAGTACTGGACGTACAACGGCTGGTCGAGGCCGAGAAGCGCTTCGTACTGCCGGCGCTCCGCCTCGCTCGCCTCCGGCGGCAACAGCACCGACAGAGGGCTGCCGCCCGCGAGGTGCATGACCAGAAAAACGATGATCGAGACCCCGAACACCACCAGAACGGCGTGTCCGAGCCGACGGAGAATGTACCGGGCCATGGGGGGCATCAGCTGAGCCTCGGGTCGTAGACGTCGCGCAGCCAGTTGCCGACGAGGTTGACGGACAGGACGGTGAGCATGAGCGCGATGCCGGGAAACACGCTCAGCCACCACGCGGAGGCGAGGTAGTCGCGCCCATCGCCCAGCATGCTGCCCCAGGACGGGGTGGGCGGCTGGATGCCCAGCCCGAGAAAGGACAGGGAGGACTCGGCGAGGATCGCGAGCGATATTTCGATCGTCGCGACGATGAGGATCGGTGACACCAGGTGCGGGAGAATGTGCCGGAACACGACGCGTCCGTGTCCGGCTCCCAGGCTCACCGCCGCCTTGACGAACGACCGGTCGCGCAGTGAGAGCACATCGCCCCGGGTGATCCGGGCATAGACCACCCAGCCGGTGCCGCCCAGGACCAGGATGATCGTCGTGGGGCTGGGCCCGATGGCCGCCGCGAGCACGATCGCCAGGAGGATCGGCGGAATGGCCAGCTGGATGTCGGCGAGCCGCAGGACCACGTCCTCCAGCCGCCCGCCCACATACCCGGCGAACACCCCGATGGTGACGCCGAGCAGGACGGCCAGCGCCACGGCGGAGAACCCGATCAGCAGCGAGGTCCTGGCACTCCAGATCGTACGGCTGAGCACGTCGTGGCCGAGCCGGTCGGTGCCGAACAGGTACGCGCTGTCGCCGCCGTCCAGCCAGGCCGGCGGGAGCAGCGAGGCCTTCAGGTTCTGCCGCTCCGGGTCGTGCGGGGATATCCAGGGTGCCAGGAGGGCAAGGAAGATCACCCCCCCGAGCACCACCACGCCCAGCAGGCCGCTGGGATCACGCAGCAGGCGCCGCAGCTTCGAGACGCGGCGAACCGGTGCCTCGATGAGCGCCGGAGCCTCGGGAAGTACGTCCATGCCCTACTCTCCTGTCCACCCTGTGGGTCACGCTCGCTGCGGCGTACGCCCGCTTTTCGCCATGAACGCGCCGATGGCCCGCTCGGGGTCGCCGGAGGCGTAGACCGTGGCGTGCCGCTCGACGGCGATCCGGAACGCCTCCTGGAAGCTCTCGTCCTCAAGGTCACACAGCGCCTCCTTCGTCTCCCGGAAGGCGACCGGCGGAAGCGCCGCCATCTCGTTGGCCACCCGGATGGCCGCCGGTATGACGTCGTCCTCGCCGGTCAGCTCGTCGACGAGCCCCATCCGGTACGAGTCCGCTCCGCTGACCATGCGGGCGGTGAGCACGAGTGCCCGCATCTGGGTGATGCCGATGGACTTGGCCACCAGCCAGCTTCCGGTGACGCTGGCCTGGCCGGACTTGATCTCCGGTTGGCCGAGGCGAGCCTCCGGGTGGGCGACCCGGTAGTCGGCGCAGAGCGCGAACTGGAATCCGGACCCGGCCGCGACGCCCTGAACGGCGGCCACAACGGGCTTCGGGGACTTCCGCAGGAGATTGTAGTAGGGCCAGAACTCGGTCACCCAGGTATCGGCGAACTTGTCGTCCCAGCTCACGGCCTCGTCGAGGTCCTGGCCGGCGCAGAAGTTGCCGTCCTCGCCGCACAGCACGATGGCCTTGACCTCCTCGGCCGGTGCGGCGTTCAGACGTTCGAGCACGCTGGTCATCTGTTGGCGCAACGCCCGGTTCCAGGCGTTCAACTTCACCGGGTTCGACAGCATGACCACTGCCACCCGATCGTCCCGGACCTCAAGCTTGATCTCACCCATCGTCTTCTCCTGTTCGTCGCCGGTTGTACCAGAGGGTGTTGAGTCGTTTGTCAGCCGCGTCGGGCGGATTCGACGTGATGTGTGCGGGCCTGCTCACCGGCCGCGGACCGCCGGCGCAACTCGGCCCGCTGGACTTTGCCGGTGGACGACTTCGGCAGCCGGTCGGCGAAGGTCACCAACCGGGGGTAGGCGAACTTGGAGTGCCGCTCGCGTACCATCGCCACAAGCTCCGCGACGAGGGCCGGCTCGTCGGTGCCGGGTGGCACCGCCACGTAGGCATGGATGATTGAACCGCGCCGCTCGTCGGGCGTGCCGACGACGCCCGCCTCCGTGACCATCGGATGGTCCAGAAGCACGTCCTCGATCTCCGCAGGCCCGATGCGGTATCCGGAGGTCTTGATCACGTCGTCGTTGCGGCCGACGAAGTACCAGTAGCCGTCCTCGCGCCGGAACTCGTCGCCGGTGGCGAACCAGTCGCCGCCGAAGGCGCGCGCGGTCCCCTCGCCGTCACCCCAGTACCCGAGCGGGTACTGGGGGTTCGACCGGGCGGCCAGGCCCACCTCCCCCGAGGTGGCCTCGGTGTCCGGGCGGCCGTTCGCATCCAGCAGTTCGACGCGCCAGCCGGGGAGCGGACGTCCCGTGGAGCGGGTGCGCACCGGCTCGGTCACGGCGTACCCGAGCATCGGATAGGACTCGGTGAGGCCGTAGTACTCGCTGAGCGGGGCGCCGACCAGCGCGGAGAACCACTCCCGCAACCCAGGGTCAAGTGGCTCGTTCGAGGACGCCGCACCACGGAACGACCAGGGCAGCCCGGCGAGGGAGTCGCCGATCTGCTCGCGGCAGGCGCGAAGCATGGTGGGGTTGAGCAGGGCTGAGCGGACCTTGTGGTCGGACATCGCGGTGAAGAGCCCCACGGCGTCGATTCCGTGCTCGGCCCGGTAGATCAACTGGGTGGCGCCGTGACGCCACGGGCCGAAGAGTTTGGCGTGCGACCACGCCCACTCCCCCGCCCCGTAGAACACCTCACCTGGGCGCAAGCCGTGGGTGTACTCGAACTCGTTGTGGCCGACCAGGCTGCGCTGGGCGTGCACCAGTGCCTTCGCCGGACCGGTGGTTCCGGAGGTGAAGTACAGGTGGGCCGGGTCGTCCGCGCTGCCTTCGGCGGTCAACGGGCTGCCGCTCACCCCATCGAGCACCGGGGTGTCGATCCGGACGACCTGAACGCCAGAGGGCACGTCCACCTCGGTGAGGGTGGCGGTGTCGGAGACGAGCACTTCCGCACCGGCCATCCCCAGCCGGGCGGCGATCTGCTCCGGAGCCCACAGTGTGGACATGGTCATGAGCACCGCGCCGATCCGCAGGGCGCCCAGGTAGGCGGCCGCGGCCTCCGGGGACTGGGGTAACAGCACCGCCACCACCGAGCCGCGGCGCGCGCCCCGGTCGAGGAGCACCCGGGCGAACCGGAACGACAGATCGCGTAGTTCAGCCCAGGTCACGAACCGTTCGGCGCCCGTGAAGTCACGCTGGATGATGGCCAGGCCGCCGGGCGGATGCCGGTCGGTGGCGTCCACCGCGACGTTGTAGGTGGCGGGGACGACCCACCGTCCCGTCGATTCGTCGTATCCAGATCCGTTGACCAGCACGGTTACCAGCTCTCAGTCATGCCGCAGAGTGTTCCGCCGCGGAAGACCATCGCGGGGGTGTCGATCAGGTCGAGGTCGGTCAGCGGGTCGCCCGGATAGACGACCAGGTCGGCGATCTTGCCTGGTTCGACGGCCCCGATCTCGGCCTCCAGGCCGAGCGCCTCCGCTGACACGCTTGTCGCCGCCTGGAAGACCTCCAGCGGGGTCATCCCGGCCCCGGCCATCAGCTCGAACTCCGCGCGTAGCACCCCTGGGCCGCCGATGAGGTGGTACGGCCCGGCGGCGTCCGTACCGAAAGCGATCTTCACTCCGGCCTGGTGCGCGAGCCACAGGCTCGCCTGGTGGATCTCGGCGACCTGCGCTCCCTTCTCCGCCGCGTGCGGTTCCAGTCCTTTGGACGGGCCGATGGTGGCCAGCGCCGGGTAGATGGAGAGGGTCGGCACCAGGTAGGTGCCCGCCTCGGCCATCATGGCGACCGCCTCGTCGTCGAGGATCACGCCGTGGTCGATGGTGTCGACGCCGGCCTCGATCGCGGCCTTGATTCCGGAGGTGGCGTGCGCGTGTGCCGCCACCCGCTTGCCCCTCTCGTGTGCGACCTCGACGATCGCCGTCATCTCTGCGCGGGTGAACTGGTTCTCGGTGATCTTTTCGTGCTTGGTGGCCGCGCCGCCGGTGGCGCAGAGCTTGATGAGGTCCGCGCCGCGCTTGAGCTGCAGTCGGGCGCCCTTGGTGGCCTCGTCCACGCCGTCGCACTCGTAGCCGAACAGCTGGTGCCCGTGCCCGCCGGTGATGCACAGCAGTTGCCCGGCGGCCAGCACCCGTGGCCCCAAGGTCACGTCCCAGCCGGTCAGCCGGCGCAGGGCGAATACCGAGTCGGTGGCACACCCGACATCCCGGACAGTGGTGAGCCCGGCCCGGATCGCCCGGCGCGCGTTGACCATCGACCAGACGGCGAGTTCGTCTGCGGACAGGTAGCGGCCCATCCGGCCGCCCCACACTTCGGAGTCGGCGATGGGGTGGGCGGTGTGGACGTGCATGTCGATGAGCCCGGGTGTGACGGTCTGTCCATGCAGGTCGATCACGACATCCGGGGTCACTCCGGCGGGGACGCCGCCAGGCCCGACCGAGGCGATGCGGTCGTCCTCAATGAGGATCGTCTGATCGTCGACCGGCGCGGCACCGCGGCCGTCGATGACCCGTGCGCCGGTGAGGGCTGTGGTACCCAATGCGTTGCCTTTCGTGGGCATCGGTCACTTGAAGTACGCCGTCGCAAACGGCATCTCGCGTGTCGCCACCGGCCCGTCCCAGACGAGACGGTCGCTGGCCGCGTAGACGTCGATGGTCTGGAAGAGGAAGATGTGCGGCGCCTCCTCGCGGATGATCTGCTGTAGTTCGCGGTAGATCTCCGCCCGTTTGGCGGGGTCGGCGGCCCCCTGCCCCTTCAGCGCGAGATCGCTGGTCTTGGACGTGTCGAAGTACTGGCTGCCGCGAGAGCCGTCGGTGAACATCAGCGTGAAGATGGCGTCGGAGTCGAGGGCGAAGGAGGTCATGCCGTTGTAGGCGAGGCTGTCGGCCTTGCCGCCGACGTAACGCTCGAACTGGGCGGCCGACTCCATCACCTTCACGGTCGTCGGAATGCCGACCTCGGTGAGATAGCCGGCGACGGCCTGGGCGACCTCGGCGTTGTACGGCTGCCGCCCCTGCCCGACCTCGATTACCTGGGGCGGAATGTTCGCGCCCAACCCGACCTCAGCGAGCAGCGCCTTGGCCCGGTCCGGGTCGTAGGGGTACGGCTTGAGCTCGGGGTCGAACCCGGCATGGTTGGTCGAGTTCGAGATGGGAAGCAGCGTCCCGTTGCCGCCCAGCACGCTGTTGATGATCGTCTCGACATCCACCGCGTAGTTCATGGCCTGGCGGACCCAAACGTCGTCGAACGGCGGCTTGAGCGCGTTGATGCCGATGTAGTTGATGTAGGCGGTATCCGCCCGGACGATCTGCTTGCCGCTGGCGGACTCGATGCGCTTGACGTCGGTGTCGAGCACCGCCTCGATGAGATCGGCCTCGCCCGCGAGCAGCATCGACGTGCGAGTGGACGCCTCGGGAGCGCTCAAGTACGTGATCTTCTTGATCTTCGGCGCACCGGCCCAGTAGTTCTCGTTGGCCGCGTGCACGATGCGCTGGTCCTGGACCCACTCGACGAACTTGTAGGGCCCCGTCCCCACCGGCGCCTTGGCGAAGGCCGCGTTCCCGACCTTCTCGATGTAGTCCTTGGGCACGATACGCAGCTGAACCCGGACGGCAGCCGGCAAGGGCGCGTACGGCTGGGCCGTGATCAGGTCGACGGTGTAGTCGTCCACCTTCTTCACGCCCGCCAGGTACGCCATCTGGGTGACTTGCGTGGACTCGTTGGCCGGATCCTTCATCCGCTCGAAGCTGTACACCACGTCGTCGGCGGTGAACTCCTCGCCGTTGTGGAACCTCACCCCCTTGCGGAGGGTGAACCGCCAGGTGGTGGGGTCGACGGACTTCCATTCGGTGGCCAGGCCTGGAACGATCCGGCCGTCGGCGTCGATGGCCGTGAGGCCGTCGTACAGGTTCGCCATCTCGGGGTTGCCGTAGGTGGTGAGCATGGGGTCGAGGCTGGGGCCCTTGGGCATCACCGCCATCGCGACCCTGAGTTCGTTCCGGGCCTCTCCGGTTTCTTCTCCGCCGCCGCTGCCGCAGCCGGCGAGGAGGAGCGCGACAGTCACGCCCATGATGGCGATCGTGGTTCTTATGGACATGGCTATCACCCATCAGGTGTGAGACAGGGGGGAGAACGACGGCCAGGGCCGTACGAACGGCAGGGCTAGCGGTCGAAGGCGAGCCTTCTCTTGACCACTCCGCCGCTCATGACGAAGGAGACGGATCGGTAGGCGCCGGCGGTCCGCAACGGGTCGCCGGCGAGAATGATGAGGTCGGCGCGCTTGCCCACCTCGACGGTGCCGACGGTGTCGGCGATGCCCAGCGCCTCGGCCGCGACGCTCGTGGCGGATCGCGCCACCTCCGCCAGCGGCATGCCCGCCTCGGTGAGCAACTCGACCTCCCGGACGACCGATCGGCCGATCGGGTTGTACCGGCCCGCCGCGTCGGTGCCGAAGGCGATCGGAACCCCGGCCTGATACGCCCGGGCCACGCTCTGCACGTGCAGGCCGGTCACCATCCGGGCCTTGTCCTGCATGTAGGCGGGGATGCCGAACGCGGGCCCCTGCTCGACGATCGCGACATACGCCGACAGGGTCGGCACCAGCCATGCTCCGTGCTCCAGCATGACGGCAGCCGTCTCGTCGTCGATGAACACGCCGTGCTCGATCGTCCGCACCCCGGCCTGAACGGCCTGGCGTATCCCCAGCGCGGCATGGGCGTGGGCGCAGACGTACTTGCCGGCCTTGGTGGCCTCGTGCACCGCCATCCGCATCTCCTCGGGGTCGAACTGGACCGAGGTGATCTTCTCGTTGGCGGTGGCCGCGCCGCCGGTGGCGGAGATCTTGATCCAGTCCGCGCCCGCGCGGAGCTGTTCGCGGGTGCCCTTGCGGACCTCGTCCGGTCCGTCGCACTCGCGGGTGTTGAACGGGGAGCCGTGGCCGCCGGTCATCGCGATCATCGCCCCGCAGGCCAGCACCCGCGGGCCGTCGAGCCGGCCGTCGGCGAAGTGGTCCCGCAGGGCGAAGATCGACTGCTCCTTGGCGCCGACGTCCCGTGCCGTGGTGATCCCCGCGTCCAGGGCGAGCCGCCCTTGCTCCACGCCGTACAGGGTCTTGTCGATCTCCGTCCAGGATGCCGTCTGGGACGATCCCAGGAAGTGCACGTGCAGGTCGATGAGGCCGGGCATCAGGGTGCCGCCGCCGGCGTCGACGACCAGGTCGGCAGACGGGCGCCTGGCCGTGCCGGTCACGTCGATCTCGACGATCCGGTCCCCCTCGACCAGCACGCTGGCGCCGGGAACAGGATCGGCCCCTGTTCCGTCGAGCAGCACGGCGTTGACGATCAGCGTCCGCATCGGTGTACCTCCGCCACAACTCGGTCCCAGGCGCCGTCAGGTGTCGCCGCAAGCCTGTCCTTGAGAATCCGCATCGACGGTCCGCGTGAGAATTCCTCGACCCACGCGACGTACCGCGGCACCTGGTAGGGCGCGAGGCCGTTGCGGCACCAGTCGACGATCTCCTGCTCCGACACCTCCGGGCCGGCGACGCGTTGCACGTAGAGCAGGATGTCCTGCTCGCCCACCTCGCCCTTGACGCCGACGACCGCGCAGTCGGCGACCTGCGGATGGGCCCTCGCCACCGACTCGACCTCCCAGGCGGAGACGTTCTCGCCTCCGACCCGTACGTTGTCGGTCATCCGGCCGAGGAAGTACAGATAGCCGTCCTCGTCCGCCGTCGCCAGGTCGCCGGTGTAGAGCCAGCCGCCGGGGCGGAGCAGGGCGGCGGTGGCCTCCTCGTTGCGGAAGTAGCCCGGGGTCATGGCGCCGGGCACGCCGAGGATTCTGATCTCGCCGCGTTCGCCTGGCCGTACGGGTGTGCCCGCCTGGTCGACGACCTGCACGTCGAAGCCGGGGATGGCCCGGCCGATCGAACCGACTCGGCTCTGGACGTTGACGGTGTTGATGCTGGAACTCTCGGTGAGCCCGTACACCTCGCGCAGCCGGACCCCGAACCGGCGCTCGAACTCCCGCCAGGTCTCCTCCGTGGCCCCCGCGCCCCAGGCGGTGCGCACCGAGTGATCCCGGTCATCCGGGCTCGGCGGCTGGCGCAGCAGGATCTGCACGACTCCGCCGAGATAGTGGATGTGCCGGGCGCCGCAGGCTCGGGCCTGGTCCCAGAAGCGCGACGCGCTGAACCGGGGCAGAATGTGCAGGCGGACGTCACGCAGGAACGCCAGGAAGAGCATCTGGAGACCGCCCACGTGGAAGAAGGGCTCCCACATCAGGTACACGTCGCCGTCTTCGGCGTCGGTGGCGGTCGCCACTCCGCCGGCGCACACCCGCAGCATCGCGTCGGTGACCTTGACGCCCTTGGGCGGGCCGGTGGTGCCCGAGGTGTAGCTGATGCTCACCACGTCGTGGACGGATCGCTCCACGTCCGGCGGGAGCGAGGCGCTCTCGCCGAAGAGCCGCGCGGAGCCGGCCAGCCAGTGCAGCGCGCCCGACCAGCCGGAGTCCTTGACGGCCGCGCCGAGAGCCTCCCTGGTCGATTCGTCGGCGACCACCAGAACCGGCTCGGACTGGGCCAGGATGTGGGCCAGGCCCGGACCTTTCGCCCTTACATTGAGCGGGACGTACACGGCGCCAAGGGCGAGCAGTCCCATCACCAGGTCCAGGTGCGCCGGGCAGTTCGGCAACATCACCGCGACCCGATCGCCACGAGCCACCCCCGACGCGGCCAGCCGACCGGCCATGTCGACGGCCCGCGCCCGTAACTCGCGCAAGGTCACGTCCGTGTCCCCGAACGAGCAGTAGACCCGGTCCGGGGACCGGTGAGCGGCCTCGCCGAGGGACTCCCACAATGTCAGTTGCCGCACTCCCCAAACGCTCCTTTCCGTCCGGCCACCCGGTGGCCGCTTTCTGGACATTCTGCGGGCGGGGTTCAGAGCAGGTCCAATACTCTTCCTCGCCCGATCGATACCGTCCTGACCTGGCAGATCGTTATTGCGGTCGATCCATGCCTGTGGTGGACTCTCTCGAAGCACTGAAGTGAACAAGCCAGAGGACCGGCCGGATGGCACTGAACTTCACCCTTCACCAGCTCGGTCTGTTCGTCGCGGTCGCCGAGGAACTGCACTTCAGCAAGGCCGCCGAGCGCATGCACATCTCCCAGCCGCCGCTCACCCGGCAGATCCGCGCGCTGGAGTCCATGCTGGGCATCGACCTGTTCGTCCGCAGTTCGCGCCGTGTGGAGCTGACCCGGGCGGGCCAGGCCTTCCTGATCGAGGCCCGCCGCGTACTCGGCGCCGCGGAGAAGGCGGCTCAGGTCGCCGTACAGGCCTCGGGTACCAGTGGCTCCGTGGTCATCGGCTGCGTCGAGTCCGCGATCGTCGACCTGCTGCCCACGGTGCTGGCCTCGTTCGCCAACGTGTTCCCCTTCACCACCGTCCAGGTGCGGGTGCTGCACACCCGGGAGCAGGAGCACGGGCTCCTCAGCGGAGACCTCTCACTCGGCATACTCCGCCCGCCGACGGCCTCGACCAACGACCTGAGGTTGTCATTCCTGTACGGCGACCGGCTGGTGGCCGCCATCCCGGACTCCTTCGAGTGGGACGACTCGCGCGGGCTCGCCCAACTCGCCGAGCAATCGTTCGTGATGTACAGCCGGGACATCGGTGAGAGTGTGTACAACGCGGCCATGCAGACCTGTATCGCCGAGGGATTCGTGCCGACCGTCGCCTGGGACGTGGCCAGCACGGCGATGCTCATGGGCCTGGTCGCCGAAGGCCAGGGAGTGGCTCTGCTGCCGCAGCCGTACACCCTCACTCACCATCCCGGCGTCCGGTTCGTCTGGCTCTCCCGGCCTGAGCACGTCTCGGGCGTGGCACTCGCCTGGCGGCACCAGGACGACACGGACCCGGTCATCTCCGCAATCCGCGACTGGGCACATCTGGCGGCCCGGGCGTTGCACCAGGGGCCGCCTACATAACGGGAGGTTGCGCAGCATCATCGCTTCGCCGGGCAAACGCGCGGCGTCAAGCCAGATCGGCGTGACGACCCGCGCGTACACATCGGCGCATGAACTCGTCCAAGTAGTCGACCCGGCAACTCGTCGCCTGCCTGAGTGTCTGGCGGATATCTCCCGCTAATCTCCAGCACCTCGTTTACCGTGCGTAAGAAATGAATTGGACTGGGTGTCTTCCCCAACTGAATTCACGCCCGCCTACGCGGAAGGACCGTAGGCCTGTTAGAGGTCGTAGAGTGCGAGCGCATTTGTGTAGGCGTTCATCCCGGCGGCGTGGCATCCGGCATGTTCAAAACCGTTGGCCATATCGACCCAAAGCCAGGCGGCTCTCTCCTCGCCCTCTGCTTTCGTGGAGGAAAGCAATTGTTCGGCGCTGCGAAAGTGATCCGTGGCAGCCTCGGGGCGTCCCAGGGCCAGTAGGGCCCATCCACGGGTGAGATGGGCGCGGCAGGATAGCCACATCGTGAGGGGGCCGAGCCGGACCGCGTCCAGCACCGCGGTCCAGGACGTGCGGCCTGTTTCCAAGGCGGCGATCTAAGCCTTTCCCGGCCACTTTCTTTTCGTTGGTAGCCGGTTGTAGCTGACGGTCGATGACCGGGTGGGGAATAGTGCTGAGGCCTCTCCTAGCCTCGATGTTTCGTGCGCCCAGCAGGATGGGAGCCCGAGGCTAAAGATCGGTAAATCTGAACTAGGAGATGGGGGGAGGGGAGATCGAATTACGCGCAGTGTCAATCTCGCGGCCGGGCGCGCCAGGCCGCTCAACGTGACGGGATCAACTCTCGGGCCGTCGAGCGAAAACAGGTATCCCTCAACCGTGGGTTTTGGGGTAATGAACTCCCCTCAATTGAGGGGGTGTACGGGAAAGATCCAAGGATTACCATCTTTGACATGACCGGGACTGCAATCGCCCCCCGCCTGGTGGCGTCGATCCGGCACGCGAACGCACACTGCGCGACCGCGGACGAGTTCCTGGCCGCAGTCAGCACCGAAGTACGCAAGGCCGTCCCGTTCGACGGCTCCGTGTGGTTCGGTGTCGATCCCGCGACGCTGCTCGCGGCCTCCGTTGGGCGGATCGAACACATGGACCACTCGTTATGCCAGCAGTTCTGGGATAACGAGTTCCACAGCAACGACGTGCTGCCCATCCGCAATCTGGCACGGCGGCCCGAGCCGGCCGGGTCGCTGCGGATCGCCACCGACGGCAAGCCGGCGCGCAGCCCGCGTTACCGGGAGATCCTGCGCCCGCAGGGATACGACGACGAGGCGCGAATCATCTTCCGCACCGGCAACACGACGTGGGCCTTCGCCTTCTTGTACCGGGAGAAGGGACATCCGGCCTTCGACGTGGACGAACTGAAGCTCCTGACGTCCATCTCACGCACCGTCGGCGTCGCACTACGCGCGAGAAACTTGCCACACTCACCCTCGGCCCGGGCGATCGACACGCTCCCGGCACCCGGCGTGCTCCTCTTCGACGCGAGGCGCGAGCTCATGTCGGCCAACCTCCACGCCAAGGCCTGGCTGCGCCAGATCTACGGACTGGACCTCAATGAGGAGCCGTGGTCTTTGCTGTCGGAGCACCAGGCGATGTGGCAGACGCAGGCGAGTCTGCTGGGGCTGGTATCGCAGGCGCAGGCGGTCGGCCTGGGTTACGAGGACGGGCCCGCCCGGCTACGCTGCAGAGATCGTGACGGCCGATGGGTCGTGCTGCACGCCTCCTGCATGGACGAGACCAACCCTGACAGTCCGATCGCCGTCGTGATCGAGCAGGCGCAGAGCGCAGAAGTCGCACCGATCATCGTGGAGGCGTACGGGCTGACCACCCGGGAACGCGAGGTTCTGCGGGGCATTGCCTGCGGCCTGTCGACACCGGAGATCGCCACCGAGCTTCGCCTGTCCACGCACACCGTACGCGACTACATCAAGTCCGTCTTCGAGAAGGTGGGCGTGAGCAGCCGCGGCGAGTTGACCGCGAAGCTCTTCGCTGAGCACTACTTCGATGCCCTCGAATCCTCTCTCGTATTCGTCTAGTCACTATGTTTCTGCGAAGACGCCTGCGGGCGTGAAAAGACGAGTCTCCTTTGACGCCCGCCGCCGCGACGCCGAAGACTTCCCCGATCCGGACGGGCCGACCAGGCCGAGGTAAATGTTCCGCGACGCCGGGGAGCCGACCTCGTTGTCCGCCTGGAGCCGCGGCGGCACCAGGGCCGTCACCCGGGCCAGCACGCCACCCAAGAACACCAGCGCCGAAAGGATGCTGAGACGTCGGAAGTGGCGCGGCGGCGAGGCAGGGGCATGCCTGCCATTCCAGCCATTACCCCGATCCAGCGAGCCCTTTGTGACCAAACCGTCAAGACTGACCGTGCCGCACCGAGAAGTTCAGGCGAATACGACACAGTTGAATACGACAATGTGCCAATCTCGACCCCCGAGTATGCGGGGAAGGCCGATACCACCGACATCGCCATCGACGCGGCCACGTACGCAAATCACCTCGGCGGCCTCATCGTGTACGGCATCGCCGACACCAAGGGGGTGCCCTCCAGGCTGATGGACGTGGGACATCAGTGATCAGAAGAAGCGGGAGATCACCGCCGCGATCGGTTCTCGCGTCCACCCCATGCCGCTGTTCGACGTCAAACCGCTGGAAAGCGCGAGCAACCCGAGCTACGACATCATGTTGGTGGCGATCGCACCTTCGGCGAACATTCCGCACACCGTGGTTGACCCGACCGCCAAGGGCGTGCTGCGTTGGCCGGTACGTGTTGGGTCAGCCAAAGACTGGTTGACCGAGCCCCAGATCGCCGCAGCTTACCGGCGGCCACGGACAGGACGAGCCGCCGCTGCACGTCGTCAGCGATTACTCACCCGTTTAAAATAGGCCACGCTGCTCTGAGCGGATCCGCCGCAGGCGGATCGGGTCGATATCGCACTGGGCGGCCTCACATGATGGACGCATGAGCGAAGAATCGAAAGCCCCTCTGTTCGACGTGCATCTGCGGCGTCGGCTTTACGAGCAGCGAACGCTCGTTCTCGACGGACCTCTCGACGACGACAACGGCACACTTCTGACCACGCAGCTGATAACCCTCGCCACGCAGGATTCCTCGGCTGACATCGCATTGTGGATTCATTCCCCGGGTGGTTCCGTTCCGTCGATGCTGGCGATCCGTGACGTCATGCGGCTGATTCCGTGTGATGTGTCGACGCTGGTGCTGGGCATCGCTTACAGCGCCGGCCAGTTCCTGCTCTCCTCGGGCGCCCGGGGCAAACGCCGCGCCCTGCCCCATGCGCGGGTGCTGATGCACCAGGGGTCAGCCGGGATCGGCGGCACCGCCGTCGACATCGAACTACAGGCCAGCGACCTGCGCCACACACGCGACACGGTGCTCGGCCTCATCGCCGAGGACACCGGCCAGCCCGTGGAGCGCATTTTCGACGACTCCCTGCATGACCGCTGGTACACAGCGCAGGAGGCGCTCGACTACGGCTTCATCGATTCGATCGTCAGCGATTTCGGCGAGATCGCGCCGCTCGCCCACCATCGGCTCGGTTTCGGCGTCACCGAAGGAGCGGCCCGATGAGCACATACACGATCCCCAACGTCATTGCCCGCAATTCGCGTGGCGAGCGTATTCTCGACGTTTATTCACATCTGCTCACCGAGCGAATCGTCTATCTGGGCACGGCGATCGACGCGGGTGTCGCGAACGCGCTCATCGCGCAGTTGATTTTCCTGGAGTCCGACAATCCCGACGCCGATATCCAGTTCTACATCAACTGCGAAGGCGGCGACCCGAGCGCGATGCTCGCGATCTACGACACGATGCGCTACATCCGCCCGAAGGTCGCCACGACCTGCGTCGGCCAGGCCATCGCGGTGGGCGCGGTGCTTCTCGCGGCGGGCGCCGAGGGGAAACGGGCCGCCCTGCCCCACGCACGGGTGGTCCTGCACCAGCCGGCCGCTCAGGGGCGCGGCGCGATCCCCGACCTCATCCTGCAGGCCGACGAGGTCGTGCGGGTCCGGGCCGACATCGAGCGCATCCTGTCGCGTCACACGGGCCAGACCGTCGAGACGCTGCGCGCCGACACCGACCGCGACCGGGTGTTCACCGCGACGGCGGCGATGGAATACGGGCTCCTCGACCAGATCATCGAGGAGCACTCGCGCACCTGATCGCAGGGAGCGCGCTGCGGACTCCGGGGCCGCCGGGCCACGCTAGGCGGCCAGCAGCGTGGCCCCCGCCGACGGGCCACCCTGCGCCGCCCGCAGGTTCTCGGTCACGGCGGAGGTCAGATCGACCAAAGTGACCTCCAGTGCCCCGGCGACCGCGGCGATCATCTCGCTCGACGGCTCTTTGACGCCCCGTTCCATCTCGGAGAGGTACTGCGGCGAGACCCCGGCGCGCCGCGCCGTCTCCGCCAGCTTCTCACCACGCTCGTGGCGGATCCCCCGCAGGCACTCACCGAGCGCCTCCCGCCACAGCGGCTCATGCGCGGGCTCCGGCTCGCTTCGATCGCTCACCCGCCGCAGCGGCGTAACAGAGGAGGCCATGCCTCACCATAAACAGCCACCGCGCCGCCGTCGCGGCATCTTCGCGCACAGCACAACCGGTACTGCCGCCGCCATAAGAGACTGGTGGGTCATGGCCGCAAATGGCCGAGGCTACCGTCGGTCTGAGCTTGCTCCGGTTTGGCGGACACCACTGTTGTGGTGATCAGGCGTCGATCGCCCTGGGCACGGCAATCGACGGAGCGCACCGCGCCTACAGCGGGGTATGGCCAACAATTCTCGCCGCCCCCATCGGTGCAGCTGCCGCCACAGCCGTTGCCCTTGGCTTCGACGATAAGCAGATCCGAAACGCCCTAGCCACATCGGTAACGCGATCCGTCGGGCTCGTCGGCCGATACACCACCGATCTGACGGCGCACTGGTTTACTCTCGGCCGCGCGGCAGCCGAGGGATATGCGGCGGCTCTGACTGCTGCCGGAGGACTTGAGGGCGACGGTGGACTGCTGGACCGAAGATTCGGAGAGGCGACCGGCACCACGCTGGATGACGAGCCGTTCCGCGAGGAAGCGCCGTGGTTCGTTGCCGAGGTGGACACCAAGCCCTACCGGGCACAGAGGCAGTCCGTGTCAGGTGTCGAGGCCTTCCGTCTTGCCCTCGGCGGCCGCGACTGGCGCGGGGCACATCAGCCGCCGTATTCGGCGCGGGGAGCGCGGCTCTGGTGGCTTCGACTCCGCCGCGGTGCTCACCTCAGTCTGAACCCGGCACGAAAACGGCCACCGGATCCGCGACGGTGGCCGTTTCGTGTTCAGACGTGGGCGGGGACGCGATCCGACGTCTCGTCCTTCATCGGGGAGGGGTGCACCCGCAGGAGCCGGGCGGCCCAATCCGGTAGCCACCAGTTCCAGCGGCCCATCATCGCCACCACCGCGGGGACGAGCACACCGCGGATGAGCGTGGCGTCCAGCAGGATGCCCAGGGCGAGGCCGCTGGCGAAGACCTTGACGTCGAGTTCCGGGGTCATGGCCAGAGCCGCGAAGGAGATGAACAGGATCAGTGCCGCCGAGGTGACCAGCCGGCCGGTACGCCCGACGCCTTCGATGACCGCCTGGTGGGTGTTGCCGGTCCTGTCGTACTCCTCACGCATGCGGGCCAGGATGAACACTTCGTAGTCCATGCTGAGCCCGTACAGGAAGGCGAAGATCGTGAGCGGCACGAACTCGCCGATCGAGCCGGTGGGCTGAATGTCGAGGAGTTCCTTGGTTCCCCAGCCGAACTGCCACAGCAGCACCATCGCGCCGATCACCGCGCCGAGCGACAGCAGGTTGAGCACGATCGCCTTGAGCGGCAGGAGCAGCGAGCGGAACGCCCGTGTCAGCATGACGAACGTGACCAGCCCGATCAGCGCCAGCATCCAGGGGAACGCCCCGTAGGTGTGGGACTGGAAGTCCATGCTCTGCGCCGCGTTGCCGCCGACCCGGACGTTGTCCGGCACGGCCTCGCGGATCCTGGTGACGGTGGCCTCGCCGGCCGGGGTGCCGTTCTCGGCGACCGGCAGCACCGAGACGACCGCCGACCCCTGACGCCGCCAGCCGGCCGATTCCGGCGCGAGCACGGTCGCCACCCCTTCCACCTGCTTGATCTGCCGGATCGCCGTGGCCGGATCGCCGGTGACCAGGGTGTCGATCGGCGTGATCACACCGGTCGGGATGCCCGCACTGGTGAGCGCGACCAGCCCGTCGTGGCCGGGGCCCGTCGTCTTGAGGTGGCGGCTCTCCGGCAGGCCCAGGTTGACCCCGAGAGCGGTCAGCGACAGTGCCACCAGCAGGCCGCCGGAGACCAGCGCGGCGGGCCGGCGCAGCCGTACGACACCGCGAGCCCAGGCCGACCAGGCCCGGCCGGCGTCCGCTTCGCGGGCGAACCGCTTGCCGGTCGCGGCGCGGCGGTCGAGCCGCCGGCCGGCGAGGGCCAGCAGGACCGGTAGGACGGTCAGCGTCGCGGCCACGCTCATCGTGGCGATAATCATGCCGGCGATGCCCAGGCTCCGCAGGAACGGCACTGGCAGCACCACCATGGTCACCAGCCCGATGGCGACCGCGACACCGCTGAACAGCACCGCGCGGCCCGCTCCCGCCATGGCGCGATGCACCGCCTCGTCACCGCGGAAGCCATTGGCCTGCTCCTCTCGCCATCGGGCGACCAGCAACAACGAGTAGTCGACCGCGATGCCGAGACCGAGCAGCGGCATGGTGGTCAGCGCCACATCGTGCACGGTCATGACCAGCGCGAGCAGCAGGATCACGATGAACGACGCGAAGATCGACAAGACGGCGACGAGGATCGGGACCAGCGCGAGCATCGAGCGGAACACCAGGAACAGCACGAGCACCGCGGCCAGAACGCCGATACCGATCTTGGCGGGCACGTCGACACCGCCCGCGTCCACGCTGGGAGCCAGGGTGTCCAGGCCCGTTACGTGGATCATGCTGCCGGGCGGCAGGTGCGGGGTCATCGCCTCGATGATGACCGGGCTCTGGTCGGGTGTCTCGCCGAGGCCGCCACCGGGCGGGCTGCCGTCGGAGTAGGTTCCGGGGAACACCAGGCCGAACGTGGTCCGGCCGTCGCCGCCGACCAGCCGGGGATCGCCGGTGTCGGCGTAGGACACGACGCGGGACTGAGGCAGCTTGGACGCCACGGCGGCGAAGGCCCGCCCGAGCGCCTCCTTGCTCGCGTCGGCACGCTGTCCATCGGGCAGCACCACGACCGGCACGAACGGCCGCTGATAGCCGCCGTTGCCATAGATCCTGACGATTTCCTGGTTGGCGTCGAAGGCAGGCATGCCCGGGTGGGCGTACACCTCGGACAGACGTTGGATCGCGATCGGGGTCGCTCCCATGCCGACGAAGAACGCCAGGACGGCGAGCAGCGTGACCAGTCCCTTACGTCGCAGGACAAAGGCCGAGAGTCTCTCCATGACCCCAGTGCAGCAAAATGATCTTCACTGGCCGTGCGGGCGTTCTTAGACGCTTCTGTGAATCATGGATCTCCGTGGGACGCCGCCCGCCCGCCGGGTGAGACTGAACGTGTGAGCCGCATCCTTGTCGTGGACGACGAACCCTACCTCGCCGACCTCGTCTCGACCGCACTGAAATACGAAGGCTTCGAAACCGCGACGGCCGCCACGGGTGCGGCGGCCGTGGCCATGACCGACTCCTTCAGACCTGAACTGATCGTCCTGGACGTCATGTTGCCCGATGTGCTGGGGACCGAGGTGTGCCGCAGGATCCGCGCCACGGGGGCGGAGATCCCCGTGGTGTTCCTCACCGCGCGGGACGCCACCGAGGACAAGATCGGCGGATTGACGGTCGGCGGCGACGACTACGTGACCAAGCCGTTCAGCCTGGAGGAGCTGATCGCCCGGATTCGCGCGGTGCTGCGCCGTACCAAGCGTGGGGAGGTGGAAAACGGCCTGCTCAGCTTCGAGGACCTGGTCGTAGACGAGAACGCCTACGAGGTTCGCCGCGACGGTGTCCTGCTCGACCTGACCCCGACCGAGTTCAAGCTGCTACGTTTCCTGGTGGCCAACGCCGGGCGGGTCGTGACCAAGAGACAGATCCTGGACCACGTCTGGGAGTACGACTTCGGCGGCAACGACGGCGTCGTGCAGACGTACATCAGTTACCTGCGCCGCAAGGTGGATGCCGTGGACCCGCCCCTCATCCACACCGTGCCCCGCGTCGGCTACGTCCTGCGTCTGCGCAGGCAAGCCTGATGTCACTTCGAGCCCGCCTGGTCGCGACGGTCGTCGGCCTGCTGGCACTCGCGCTCACCCTCGCCGCAGGAGCGACCTTCGGCGCCATCCAGGACTGGCGCGGACCCGGCAGCTCCCGTCTGTTGTCATTGACCACTCCGCAACAGCTGCTGGCCGCCTCCGACGAGCTGGCGGAACGTGTCGCGTTCGTGCTCATCGGCACGTCCGGCTTCGGGCTGGCGGCCCTCACCCTGCTGGCCGCACACTTGATCCGTCGTGGACTGCGCCCGCTCGACCGCATCGTCGAGACCGCGGCCGCCATCGGCGACGGCGACCTCGGGCGGCGCGTCGCGACCGGACCTCCCGGCACGGAGGTGGGCCGGCTGGGGACCGCGCTCAACGCGATGCTCGGCCAGATCGAGGGCGCCTTCCGCGAGCGCGAGGCCTCGCAGGACCGGCTGCGCCGATTCGTCGCCGACGCCTCCCACGAACTGCGCACGCCTGTCGCCACCATCCGCGGCTATGCCGAGCTGTTCCGGCGCGGCGCCGCCACCCGCCAGAACGACCTGGAGAAGGTGATGCTCAGAATCGAGGCGGAGGCCGCCAGGATGGGCTCGCTGGTGGAGGAGATGCTGCTCCTCGCCCGCCTCGACCAAGGCCGCCCGCTGGACCAGGCGCCCGTCGAGCTCACCGAGCTGGCCGCCGACGCCGTGGCCGACACCCTTGCCATCGACCCAGACCGTCCCCTGTCGCTGGACCACCACGGCCCCGTCTGGGTGACCGGCGATCCCGCCAGGCTCCGCCAGGTGATGAACAACCTCCTGACCAACGTCGTCCACCACACCCCGGAAGGCACACCGGCCGCCGTACGAGTCGGCGTCGAAGGCGACCGGGCACTGATCGAGGTCGCCGATCAGGGGCCCGGGATGCCGGAGGAACACACGTCGCTGGTCTTCCAGCGCTTCTACCGCGTCGACCACAGCCGCGACGACGGTCCGCGCCGCGGCGGAGCCGGTCTCGGGCTGTCCATCGTCCAGGCGGTGGTGACCGCACACGGCGGCGACGTCTCCGCCCGCTCCGCCCCAGGCGAGGGGACCACGTTCCGGATACGACTGCCACTGCGGACGTACGCCAACGGGTGAGGCGTTCGCCCGTGTCGGTCTCCCACGGCAGCCGCGGATACGCGTCCGCCGCGGGTCCTTCGGGTCCACCGGCGGCGGTGAGTACGAAAGACGATCCTTTCGGGACCAAAGACCCAGGTGTTGCTGGGCCTGGCGCACGCAGGTGAGAAAGGTGATCCGGGCGTCGGCCTCGACGCGTACCCAGGAACGGAGCGGCCATGACCTCCGGCCCCGCCGGGTGGATGGGGTCTCCGCCCGCGACCGCATGTTGGGTGGCGGGGACGGTTCTCCGGAAGAGATCTCGCCGGCTTTGGCAAGATCACAGAGTGAAATGACCCGATGACTTGGCCGCCGGGCAGACAGACGATCTTCGTCGAAAATTTCATCACGGTGCATTAGCGGTGGTCATAAAGGCTTCCCTGGTCAGAAGCGCGGTGAACGAGTCGTCCAGACGGGCGCTCCGGGGTCAAAAAGACCGGGTCCTTGACAGTTCGAGTCATTTCGTATTTGCTCCGCTGCGCTACCACCTCCCAGTTGCCCGGAAGAGAGGAGTTTGACATCTTCCTGAAATGTTAGCGCTAACATCCCCGGCCGACGGTACAGGCCGGACTGGCCCAGGTTTCGACCGCCAAGCGCGATACCCGCCACATAGCAGGGCATGTCGGTCGACCAACGCTCCCACCCCCTTGAAAGAGGACTAGATGGTTTCCCTGTCCATGCGCGTCGAATTTCCGCCGCCAGCGGGGGTTCTGTGATGAGGCACAGATCCCTCTTCGGAGTCGTCGCGGTCGCGGCACTTCTCGTCTCGACGACCGGCCCCACGGCGCTGGGCAACAGCCGCGTGGCCACATCGGTGAGCGCCCTTGCCCCCACCGCCGGATGCGGCAAGGCCCCGACGCTGGTCAACGGTACGAACACGATTCAGAGCAGCGGCAAGAGCCGCAGCTACATCCTGCGGATCCCCAGCAACTACGACCGGAACCGGCCCTACCGGCTGATCTTCGGGTTCCACTGGAGAGGCGGCACCGCCACCGACGTCGCCACAGGCCAGACCGTGCTGAGGGACGTCTGGGCCTACTACGGACTCCTGCAGCTGTCCAACAACAGCACCATCTTCGTCGCGCCGCAGGGCTTCAACAACGGCTGGGCCAACGCCGGCGGCGAGGACGTGACCTTCGTCGACGACATGATCAGGCAGATCGAGTCCAATCTCTGCGTCGACACCTCGCAGCGCTTCGCCGTGGGCTTCAGCTACGGCGGCGCCATGAGCTACGCACTCGCGTGTGCCCGGCCGAACATGTTCCGCGCGGTCGCGGTGTACTCCGGCGCGCAGCTCAGCGGGTGCAGCGGCGGCACCGGCCCTATCGCCTACCTGGGCGCGCACGGCAACAGCGACGGAGTGCTCGGCATCTCCGGTGGACGATCGCTGCGCGACAGGTTCGTCGGGAACAACGGCTGCACCCCGCAGAACCCGCCCGAGCCGGCGGTCAACAGCCGCACGCACACCGTCACCAACTACTCGGGGTGCCGGGCCGGGTATCCGGTCGTGTGGATCGCGTTCGACGGCGGCCACGACGCCAGCCCGGCGGATGGGGCCAACCGCGACGCACCGCCGGACGTGAAGGGCCGCACGACCTATCTCCCCGGGGAGACGTGGCGGTTCTTCACACAGTTCGGGAACGACCCGGGGACTCCTTCTCCTCCCCCGTCGTCGGAGACGACCGCGATCCGTGGTGTGGGGTCGAACAGGTGCCTGGACGTCACCGGCGTCTCCCAGAACAACGGCACCCAGGTGCAGATCTGGGACTGCAACGGTCAGAACAATCAGCGGTGGACCCTGACCAGCGCCAGTGAGTTGCGCGTCTACGGCAACAAGTGCCTGGACGTGAACGGTGGCGGCACGGCGGACGGCACGGCCGTGATCATCTGGGACTGCAACGGCCAGAACAACCAGAAGTGGCGGTTCAACTCCGACGGCAGCATCACCGCGGTCGGCGCGAACAAGTGCCTGGACGTCTCCGGCTACGGCACCGCCAACGGCACCAAGGTGAACATCTGGTCCTGCCACGGCGGCACCAACCAACGCTGGACCCGTGGCTGACCCTACGCTTCGCAGCTTCGCCGGGGCGATACCGCCCCGGCGAAGGAACCAGCGGCAGCACCCTCACCATGCCTCCAGAGCCGCTCGTGCCAGCTCTCTGAGTGGCCTGCCCGTGGCCTCGGCGAGCCTCGCGAGGTCCTCGTGCTCGGGCTTGACTCCCCATGGGCCGTACTTCATCCGTACGTCATGGCCGTGCAGGCGGACCGTGTCGACGCCGCGGGGCAGCGCGACCTTGTCGACCACGCTGCGGCGCAGGCCCAGGCTGCCGGTCTCCGAGAAGATCAGCTCCTGGAGGTGGTCCGCCAGTTCGGGGTTGGTCAGGACGTGCAGGACGTGGGCGGGGCGGCCCTTCTTCATGACGGCCGGGGTGACCCAGGCGTCCGCGGCGCCCGCGGCCAGGGCACGTTCGATGACGTGCCCGAGTACCTCACCGGTCACGTCGTCCAGGTTGGTGGAGAGGACGAGTTGGTGGCTCTGTTCTCCGGCCGGGGTACCGAGCATCGCCACCGTCACGTTGGGCCGGTCCGCCAGCTCGCGGGTGCCGGCACCGTATCCGGTGGCCTGGAGGGCCATCTCTGGAGGTGGGCCGTACCGCGCGCCGGCGGCGCGGAGCAGGGCCGCGCCGGTCGGGGTGACCGCCTCCCCGTCCGCGCCGCCACGTACCGACGCTCCGGACAGCAGCGCGAGCGTGGCGGGAGCCGGTACGGGGAGCACGCCATGGCGGGTCCGCACGGTGCCGCGGCCCAGCGGCAGCGCCGCCGAGTGGACCCGGGTCACGCCGAGATCGCGGAGCGCGGCGGCGCAGCCGACGATGTCGATCAGCGTGTCGTGCCCGCCGAGTTCGTGCAGGCACACCTCGCCGGCCGGTACGCCGTGCAGCGCGCCCTCGACCTCGGCGATCGCGGTCAGTGCCGCCTCGGCGACGGGGAGGCCGCTCCGGGCCGCCATCTCGATCAGCACCGCGGCGGGGCGGCGGGTGGCGTCGTCGTCGACCTCGATCTGGATCCGGGTCGCGGTCAGCGGACCGGTCCTCACCCGTTTGGCGTCCAGCCGCCATCCGGTCAGGCCGGTCGCGGTGACGGCCCGGCGCACCACGTCGATGGAGGCGCCGGCGTCCAGAAGCGCTCCGAGCAGCATGTCGCCGGCCAGGCCGGTGAACGGATTCAGGTAGAGGATCACCGGGTCCTCCTGGTGAGGCGGTAGGCGGCGAGCGCGGCGCCGAATCCGGAGTCGATGTTGACCACGGTGATTCCCGCCGCGCAGGAGGCGAGCATCGCCAGCAGGGCCGTGACGCCTTCCAGCGCGGCGCCGTAGCCGGTGGAGGTGGGCACTGCGATCACCGGCGTCTCGACCAGGCCGCCGACGACGCTGGCCAGCGCACCCTCCATGCCGGCGATGACGATCACGCTGTCGGCGGCGCGCAGGTCCGTGACGCAGGCGAGCAGGCGGTGCAGACCGGCCACTCCCACGTCCCTGATCGACACCGTCCGCAGGCCGAGTGCGGAAGCCACGGCGGTGGCCTCGGCCGCCACCGGGCCGTCCGCGGTGCCGGCCGTGACCACGGCCACGGTGTGCCCGATCGGCTGCGCGGGCCGCCAGACCAGGAGCCGGGCGTCCTGGTCGTAGCCCGCGCCGGGTACGAGCTCCATCAGCGTCACGGCGGGGCGCGGCTCGATCCTGGTCACCAGGACAGGGCCGGTGTTCCGGTCGGTCAGGGCGGTGACGATTCCGGCGATCTCGGTTACCTGTTTGCCGGGGCCGTACACGATCTCCGGCAGGCCCTGACGTGTCTCCCGGTCGAGGTCGACCCGGGCGTACCCGAGATCCAGCGAACCGCTCATCGGGAAATGACGGTCGGCGACAGGTTGCGGGGACGGCGGAGCATGGTCACTCCCGGGCGAGGTAGGGGATGGTCATGGGGCCCTCCGGCAGGACGCACACCCGGCCGGGCAGGGCGCGAACGGCGGCCGCGATGTCGCCGGTCTGCTCCAGGTGCGCCGCGGCGAGCTCGGCGTCGTCCAGGTACGAGGTGTGCATGATCACCCGGGCGGTCCGCTGGATGCGGGCCTGGATCTGCACCTGCCACTGGTCGGGCACGGTCACCGAACGCCGGGAGATCTCCTCGAACAACGCGTCGGGCGAGGCGGCGGAGGTGAGCACGTCCCGGTAGCAACCGTGGTCGGGAAAGCCGTCCCGGCACTCGGCGGCGCAGAAGATCGTCCCGCCGGGCCGCACGATCTGGGCGGCCGCGCTCATGCCCTTCACCGACTGATAGAGATTCTGGTCGAGCGGGAAGCCCGCGTTGGTGGTGACCACCACGTCGAACGGCTCGGCGACCTGCCGCATCGCCGTGGCGCGCGCCGCGTCCGTGGCCGCGGCGTGCATCGGGAACAGGTCACCGCCGAAGGCCCGGACGATCCGCTGCTCGCGGTTGAGCACCACGTCGAGGGAGAAGGTGACGCCGGTCGCGGCGGCGATGGCCCGGACGTCGTCGTGGACCGGATTGCCGTCGATGACTCCCCAGGTGGCTCTGGGGTCCCCGATCCGGGCCGCGTCGTGGAGGGTGAGCGTGGTCTCCAGGGCGGCGAGCCCGGGCGCGACCAGCTTCGGCCCGCCCGAGAATCCGGCGAAGAAGTGGGGCTCCACGAAACCGGTGGTGATGCGCACGTCGGCGTCGGTCCACTCGCGATTGAGCCAGACGGGGACGTCTCTGCCGTGGCGTCCCATCCAGCGCAGGGATGACGGGTCGCGCGCGTCGTGGTTGACGATCCGCACGGCGTCCACGACCTGGTCGCCGAACATGGCGCGCAGTTCGGCCTCGGTGTTGCCGCGGTGCGTGCCGGTGGCGACCAGGATGACGGTGTCGTCCAGGCGCACCACCCCGTCCAGCTCTTCCAAAATCGCCGGGATCATGAGGTGCCTGGGCTGTGGGCGGGTTCCGTCGCAGGCGGAGATGGCGACCGTCTGGCCGGGCCGCACCCTTTCGCGCAGCGGCACGCCCGCGATCGGCTCGCGGAGGGCACGCCGTAGCTCGGCCGCCTCGTCGGGTACGGCGGGCCGGTCTACCGGGGCGATCACGGTGGTGCGGTCGCCTGGGAGGTCCACGGCAAGCCCGTCGGCGCCGTAGGCGAGGTCAACCAGCATGGCGCCGTTCCCGTCTCGGCCGGCGCGGAGCACGCCGTCGACGTCCCCGGTCAGAGAGCTTCACGTCCGTCCCCTCTTCCGGCATACCCGCCTTGTTCTGCACCGAGCCTGCCAGATTCATCGGGTTAAGGTAAAGGGGGAGCTAGTACTGGCTGCTGAATTTCTTGACGTCAGCTGGACCTGGCCCTACCGTTCGTACCATATTCATCGGATCAATTGGAGTTACATTGTCGTCGATCACCTCCGTGGACGTGATCGACGTCAGGTTCCCGACCTCCGCCACTCTCGACGGCTCCGACGCGATGAACCCGGACGGCGACTACTCCGCCGCCTACGTGATCCTCGCGACCGATGACGACGACCTGGCGGGGTACGGCCTGACGTTCACGATCGGACGCGGCAACGACCTGTGTGTGACGGCCGCCCGGCAGATCGGGGCGCGCCTGGCGGGCCGGGACGTGGACGAGCTGGCCGCCGACCTGGGCGGCCTCTACAAGGAGATCATGGCGGACAGCCAGATGCGCTGGCTGGGGCCGGAGAAGGGGGTGGTGCACCTGGCGGCGGCCGCGGTGCTGAACGCCGCCTGGGACCTGGCCGCCCGCCGCGCGGGCAAGCCGCTGTGGCGCCTGGTGGCGGACATGTCGCCGGAGGACATCGTCGCGGCCTGCGACTTCCGCTATCTGTCCGACGTGCTCACCCCCGCCGAGGCCGTGGAGATGCTCGCGCGACTCCACCCGACACGCGAGCAACGCGTCGCCGAGCTGGCCGAGTACGGCTATCCCGCGTACACCACCTCGCCAGGCTGGCTGGGCTACGACGACGACAAGCTGCGGCGTCTGCTCCGGGAGGCGGTCGCCGACGACTGGACGCACGTCAAACTCAAGGTCGGTGCGAACATCGAAGACGATCTGCGGCGGCTGGCGATCGCGCGGGAGGAACTCGGCCACCGGAACCTCATGATCGACGCCAACCAGGTGTGGGACGTGCCGGAGGCCATCGCCTGGGTGAACCGGCTGGCGGTGTACGAGCCGCTGTGGATCGAGGAACCGACGAGCCCGGACGACGTGCTGGGCCACGCCGCCATCCGCAAGGTGGTGGCCCCCGTCGGGGTGGCCACCGGAGAGCACTGCCACAACAGGGTGATGTTCAAGCAGCTTCTGCAGGCGGGGGCGATCGACTTCTGCCAGATCGACTCCTGCCGGCTGGCCTCGGTCAATGAGATCATCCCCGTCCTGCTCATGGCGGCGAAGTTCGGCGTGCCGGTGTGCCCGCACGCCGGAGGCGTGGGCCTGTGCGAGATCGTCCAGCACCTGTCGGTGATCGACTACGTCTGCGTGAGCGGCAGCCTTGAAGGACGGGTCCTGGAGTACGTCGACCACCTGCACGATCACTTCACCGACCCGGTCCGGGTGGAGCGCGGGCGCTACCGCCTTCCCGACGCGCCGGGCTACAGCGCCCGCATGCACGCCGGCTCCGTCGCCGACTACCGCTACCCTGATGGTCTGCGGTGGGGAGGTTGAGGTGGGCGTCATTGAGAACGCCATCGACACGATCAAGCAGATGATCATCGATGGCGAGTTCCGCCCGGGCCAGAAGCTTCCTGTCGAGAAGGGCCTGGCCGAACAGCTCGGCATCGCCCGCAGCACCCTGCGTGAGGCCGTCCGCGCGCTGATCGCCATGCGGGTCCTGCAGACCCGTCAGGGCGACGGAACCTATGTCACCAGCCTCTCCCCCGCTCTGCTGCTCGACGGCATGAGCTTCGTCGCCGACATCCACCTGCACGCGGGAACGGGTGAGTTCCTGCACGTGCGCAGGATTCTGGAGGCCGAGGCGACGGCGCTGGCCGCCGCCCGCATCCCCGATGACGATCTCGTCGTCCTGGGAAAACTGCTCGACGAGGCCGAAGGACTCGCCGCGCAGTCCGAAATCGACCACGGCCAGCTCGTCGCCCTCGACCAGGACTTCCACTCGTTGATCACCTCCCATTGCGGCAACGCCGTGCTGGCCGCCGTCATCCAGAACATGTCCGGCCGCACGGTCCGGGCCAGGATCTGGCGAGGCATGACCGACCCCGAGGCGGTGCAACGCACCCTCGCCGAGCACCGCGCCGTCTACCGCGCCCTGCTGGCGCGGGACGCCGATCGGGCCCGCATCCACGCCGCCATGCACGTCCTCGGCGTCGAGGAGAGCCTGACCGGCTCACGCTCCTTCGGAGACGCCGACCGTGAGTGATCCCCTCCGCCGCGTGCACGCCGCGGGCCAGGCCATGGACCGGCTGACGGCCCGGCTGCGCGGAGAGGGCGCCGTCGTCGTCGCCTACTCCGGCGGCGCCGACTCGGCCCTGCTCGCCTTCGCCGCCGGCCAGGCTCTCGGCGCCCGGGCGTTGTCGGTCACCGCGGTCTCCCCGAGCCTGGCCGCGGCCGAACGATCCGCCGCCCGCGCCTTCGCCCGCGCCCACGGCCTGGCCCACATCGAGGTGTGCACCGACGAGGCGGAGCGGCCCGAATACACCGCCAACGGGTCGGATCGTTGCTATCACTGCAAGTCGGCGCTGTTCGACGCGCTGACCCCGCTGGCGACCGCCCTGGGCGCGAGAATCGCCCTGGGCACCAACCTCGACGACCTCGGCGACCACCGGCCCGGGCAGCGGGCCGCGGCCGAGCGCGGGGCCATCGCGCCGCTGGTGGACGCCGGGCTGACCAAGGCCGACGTGCGAGCGATCAGCAGGGAGCTCGGCCTGATCACCGCCGACAAGCCCGCCGCGCCCTGCCTCGCCTCGCGGGTGAGCTACGGCGATCCGGTCACACCGGAGGTGCTGGGCAAGGTCGAGGCCGCCGAGGCCGCGCTGCGTGACCTCGGCTTCCCGGTTTGCCGGGTGCGTGCGCACGCCGACGGCACGCTCGCCCGGATCGAGGTCCCGAAGGCCGAGATCTCCCGCGTCACGGAGCTGCGCGAGCGGGTCGAGGCCGCCGTCCGCGACGCCGGCTTCACCTTCTGCTCCGTGGATCTTTCCGGGTTCGCGTCCGGGCGCCTCAACGCGCTGCTGCCGCTACTGCCCTCTTAGGCGCCCAGGCGCGAACCTCCCGGGGGCGTCATCGTCATTCCTGCGTCCTGCCGCCGGTGAGCCGGGAGAGGGCGAGGGCGGTGAGGATGATCGCCCCGTTGAGCGCCTGGATCCACTGGGCCGGCACGCCGGCGAGGGTGAGGACGTTCTGGATCATGTAGAGCAGCAGGATGCCGGTGAACGCGCCGAACACCGTACCCTTGCCGCCGTTGAGGCTGACCCCGCCGATGACGGCGGCGGCGAACACCGTGAAAATCGCCCCGTCGCCCTGCGCGGCCGCGACGGACGCGAGACGGCCGGTCAGCAGCAGGCCGCCGATCGCCGCGAGCGTGCTCGCGGCGATCAACGTGATCCACAGCACCCGGTCGGTGCGGATGCCCGCGGCCTTGGCCGCGTCGACATTGCCGCCGATCGCGTAGAGCGCGCGGCCGAACCGGGTATAGCCCATGATCACGACACCCGCCGCGAACAGCAGCAGGCAGATCCAGATCGACGCGGGAACCCCGAACCACATCGCCGAGCCCAGGTAGGTCATGGACGAGGGGAGGTTGAAGAAGGTCTGCCCGCCGGAGATGCCGGTGAGCAGGCCGCGCAGCACGATGAGCATGCCCAGGGTGACGATGAAGCCGTTGAGCCCGAAGCGGACGATGAACAGCGCGTTCACCACGCCGATCAGCACCCCGACGGCCAGGGTGATCGGGATGGCCCACACGCCGGGCAGCAGCCCGAGCCCGGCCCCTGTCCCGACCGCGACGGTCAGCCAGGCGGCCACTCCGGGCGCGAGGCCGAAGGTGGACTCCAGCGACAGGTCCATCTTGCCGGCGATCAGCACGAGCGCCTGGGCGAGGACGAGCAACGAGATCTCGGACATGGTCTGCAGGATGTTGATCACGTTGTCGGCCTGCAGGAAGATCGGGTGGACGATCTGCCCGACGATCGCGATCACGATGATCGCCGGGACGAGCGCGAAGTCCCGCAACCGTGCCAGGCGGAGCCCGGTCCGCTGTCGCTCCGGGCCCTTCGACGCCGGGGTGCCGGGCGGGCGCCCCGCACCGGTGGGCGGGGAGCCGGTGGGAGCGGAGGTGGTCTCAGGCATCGAGGTCGACTCCTTCCATGGCGGCCACCATCTCGTGGTCGTGCCATCCGGCGGCCAGTTCCGCGGTCACGCGGCCACGGAACATCACCAGCACCCGGTCGCACAGCCGCAGATCGTCCAGTTCGTCGGAGGCGATCACGACACCGGTCCCGTTCTCGGCGATCTCCTCGACCTTGCCGAGCAGAAACTCCTTGGACCGGACGTCGACCCCGGCGCTCGGGGTGATCAGGACCAGGAGCCGGGGATCGCCGGCCAGGGCTCTGGCCATCACGACCTTCTGCTGGTTGCCTCCGGACAGGCCCGTGACCGGCAGGTCCGGGCCGGGGGTCTTGATCGCCAGATTGGTGATCATCTCGTGGGCGAGCCCGTCCCTGCGGCGGTTGCTGACGAAACCGGCCGAGCCGAGGCGCTCGGGAACGGTCATCGTGACGTTGTCGGCGATCGACATCAGCGGGACGAGCCCCTGGTGGTGACGGTCCCGGGGGACGAATCCCACACCCGCCGCCAGCGAGTCGGGCACGCTGCCGGCTCGCGGGCGATGCCCGGCGACCTCGACCGTGCCCGCACGGGGGGCCCGCAGCCCCACGATGGTCTCGGCCAGCTCCGTCTTCCCGCTTCCGCCGAGGCCGGCCAGCCCGACGATCTCTCCGGCGCGCACCCGCAGGTTCACGTCGCGGTAGACCTCGCCGTCGTTCAGCTCGCGGACGTCCAGGACGACGGGAGCCTCCGCCGGGACGGCGGGGCGGACGCGCCTGTCCCGCAGCCCGGCCGCCTCACCGGTCATCGCCGCCACCAGGTCGCCCTGTGGCAGCTGCGCGACCGGGGCGGTGAGGATGTGACGGGCGTCGCGGAAGACCGTGACGGTGTCACAGATCTCGTAGATCTCCTGAAGGTGGTGACTGATGAACAGGAAGGTGACCCCCTGCTCGCGCATCACCCGCATCCGGTCGAACAGCCGGGCGATCGCCGCCCCGTCGAGCTGCGCGGTGGGCTCGTCCAGGATGATGAACCTCGCACCGAACGACAGGGCCCTCGCGATCTCCACGAACTGCCGTTGTTCCACCCCGAGCTCCCGGGCCGGCATGCGGACGTCCACGTCCACCGACCAGGTCTCCAGAAGCTCGGCCGCCTTCCGCCAGACGCTCTTCCAGCTGACCAGGCCGAGGCCGTTGTGGTCGTGCCGGTTCAGGTACAGGTTCTCGGCCACGGTCAGCTCGGGGATGATCGTGGTCTTCTGGTAGACGCAGGCGACCCGCGCACGCCAGGCGTTCCGGTCGGGCAACCGGGGCGCGGGCCGTCCGGAGAAGCGGATCTCACCGTCGTCCGGCGCCTGCAGTCCGGTCAGGATGGAGACCAGGGTGGACTTGCCCGCCCCGTTGCGCCCGACGAGCGCGTGGGTCTCCCCTGGCCTGATCCTTATGTGGGCGCGGTCCAGCGCCACGGTCTCGCCGTATCTCTTGGTGATGCGCTCCGCCTCGGCGACGGGCTCGGGGGGAGGGCTCGCGGACTCGCCCATCGTCACGCCCTCTCAGCTCAGGTTGTTGCCCCAGAGCGACTTGTCGTCGTACTTGACGCTGGGGATGCCGGCGTACGTGCCGCCGTCCAACGTGACCAGCGGCGCGGCGAGCTGGTCCTCCAGCAGCCCTGGGCGCACCTGCACGATGGTGCTGTCGTGGTCGGTCTTCCCCGGCGCGAAGGTCTTGCCGTCGATCGCGGCCTTCGCGTACGACAACGCCCACTTGGCGTACAGGTCGGCGGGCTGGGACACGGTCGCGTCGATGTTCCCGGCGGCGATGTCCTTGAGCTCCTGGGGGATGCCGTCGTTGGAGACCACGAAGACGTGCTTCGGGTCGTCCGGCGGGACCAGCAGGTCACGCTGCTTGAGCACCTGCAGGGTGCCGGCCAGGGCGAAGCTGGACTGCATGTAGACGCCCTTGACGTCCGGGTTGGCGGTCAGCACCGTCGACAGCTTCTGCGAGGCGACCGCTCCGTCCCAGTTCGTGGCCTCACCGAAGACCTTGACACCGGGGTAGTTCTGCTTCATGCAGTCGTTGAAGGCCTCGGTGCGGTCCCGGCCGTTGATGGAGGCCAGGTCGCCCTGGAGCATGACCACCTTGCCCTGGCCCTTCAGCTTCTCCCCCAGGTAGCGGCAGGCCTTCTCCCCGTAGGCGCGGTTGTCGGCGCGGACGACCATGAAGGCGTTGCCCTGGTCGGGCCGGGTGTCCACCAGGACGACGGGGATCTTCTTGCTCTCCAGTTGCTGGAGTGTGGGAGCCACCGCGGCGGTGTCCTGCGGAGCCATGACCAGCCCGCGAACCCCCTGTCCGACGAGGCTCTGCACATTGGCCGTGAGCTTCGCGATGTCGTTCTGGGAGTTGGTGGTCTTCAGATCGGCCCCGAGCTCGCCCGCGAACTTCGGCACGTAGCTGATGTAGGAGTTCCAGAAGTCGGTGTCCGAGCGGGGGTAGTCGACGCCGATGACCGGCTTCGCGGGCGCGCTCCCCGTCTCCGGGGAGCCGCCGTTCCCTCCGCACGCCGCCACCAGGCAGCCCGACACGGATAAGGCCACGACGGCTGCGGACCATCTGCTTTTCATGATCACTCCTTAGACACCCCCGACGGCGGTTCGGGCGGCCGGCTCCGGCGAGGCGCGTCGGTGCACCGGACATGGGATGTCTTTCTATGACCTAACCCTGGCAACTGTCCAGACCTCTTGGACATCATCATGGCGACGAACGTGAAATACGTCGAGAGAGGTGGGGTAACGTTGGCGAGTCAGAGGATTTCACAAGAGTACGAAACATTGGGTGATAGCGCATACATCACATGAATATGACCAATTTTCCAGCCGTCGGCACCCACGGTTCGCGGGCAGGCGCTCTCCGGTGCATGATTCGGCCATGTCTCTGACCGAGCAGGCCATCGTGCGCATCAGACAGCTCATCAAGGACGGAACGCTCCCACCGGGGGCTCGACTGCCTCCCGAGCAGGACCTGGCGGCGCTGCTGGGCCTGTCCCGCAACCTCCTTCGCGAGGCCGTTCGCTCCCTGGTCACGACACGCGTGCTGGAGGTGCGCAGAGGGGACGGCACCTACGTCACGAGTCTGGAGCCCGCGCTGCTGCTGGAGGGAGTCGGCATCGCCGTCGAGATGATGCAGGGCAACGACCTCCTGGAGATCACCGAGGTGCGGCGTCTGTTCGAACCGGTGGCCACCGGCCTGGCGGCCAGCCGTATCACCGCGGTCCAGTTGGCGGAGGTCGAACAACATCTCAACACCATGATCGCCGCCCAGGACGACGTTGAGACGCTCACCCATCACGACGACGCCTTCCACCGTGCCGTGTTCGAGGCGACCGGGAACAAGGCACTGTGCGCCCTGCTCAGTGGCATCGCCAGCCGGACGCTCCGGGCCCGGGTGTGGCGCGGGCTCCTGGAGGGCAACGTCGCCGGCCGTACGATCTCCGAACATGTCGCCATCTATCGAGCGCTCGCCGACCGTGACGTGGCCCTCGCCGAGGCGGCCGCGCTCATGCACGTGAGCACCACCGAGACCTGGCTCCGGGAGAACCTCGGTCGCCCGTCGTCCGGCTCAGAGCACGAGATCAACGCCTGAAACTTTCAGACATCCCATTTCTCGACCAGGTTCAGCCGTATCCGTCCGGAGACATTGGCCGCTGCCTGGGATGGCAGGGTAGCCACGCTAGGCGCGCGCAAGTGCTGGCACCGGTATTCCGTGGTTGTTTCCCCTGGCCACTCCCTTGACGGCACGGCTCTGGCGAGCCCTTCGACGCCGGATCGTGCGATCGGGGTCTAGACAGACACGCTGGGTGGCTTTACAAATACATCCAATGTCTAGGCGTGACACTCTAGTCATCTTCGTGAAACATCCAGTGAGGTTCAGGTCCATGTCGCCGACCTCCTGGAAGCAAACGATCACGGTTCCCGCCGTGTGACACAGGAGAACCCCGCTCTGAGAGGTCCCCACCCATGTCGTCGTCATCCTCGTTCCAGATCAGCCGCCGCGGACTGCTCGTCGCGGCGGGAGCCGTCACGGCCGCCGGCCTGCTGAAGGCCGGCCCGGCCTGGGCCACCGAAGGTCCGCAGAACTACACCCCGACCTGGGCCTCGGTCGACCAGCACCCGCCGGCCGCCGAGTGGTTCCAGGACGCCAAGTTCGGCATCTACTACCACTGGGGCGTCTTCAGCGTCCCCGCCTTCGCCAACGAGTGGTACCCGCGCAACATGTACAACAGCGGGTCGAACGAGAACAACCACCACCGCAGCGTCTACGGGGATCCGTCCGCGTGGCCGTACCACAACTTCATCAACGGCGCCCGGGACCGGGCCGGCAACTGGGTGCAGTTCGCGCCGCGGTTACGCTCCGCCGGAGGCAACTTCGACCCCGACGAGTGGGCGCAACTGTTCGCCGACGCCGGCGCCAGGTTCGCCGGGCCGGTGGCCGAGCACCACGACGGCTACTCGATGTGGAACAGCAGCGTCAACGAGTGGAACTCCGTCGCCACCGGCCCCCGGCTGGACCTGCTGCGGCTGCACGCCGACGCCATCCGGGCCAAGGGCTTGAAGCTCCTGGTGGCCCTGCACCACGCGTTCAACTTCACCGGCTTCTACCAGTGGGCCCCCACCCAGCCCACCGCCTCGCTGCGCAAACTGTACGGCCAACTCGACCGGACGGCGGAGAACCAGCTCTGGTACGACAAGCTCAGGGAGGTCATCGACGGCTACCAGCCCGACATCATCTGGCAGGACTTCAACCTCAGCCAGCTCCCCGAGGCGCAGCGGCTGAACTTCCTCTCCTACTACTACAACCGGGCCGTGGCCTGGAACAAGGACGTCGTCGCCACCTACAAGGACGGGTTCAACACCCGGGGCGAGGTCGTCGACTACGAGCGCGGCGGCCCCGCGGGCATCCAGACCCCCTACTGGCTGACCGACGACAGCATCTCCAGCTCCAGCTGGTGCTACACGGTCGGCATCGGCTACTACTCGCTCAACGCCATGCTGCACTCACTGATCGACCGGGTCAGCAAGAACGGCAACATGCTGCTCAACATCGCCCCCATGGCCGACGGGGCCATCCCCTCCGGGCAGCGGACGATCCTGCTGGGCATCGGCGACTACCTGCGCCGCTTCGGCGAGTCCATCTACGCGACCAGGGCCTGGTCGGCCTTCGGGGAGGGCCCGACGCAGATGGGCGGCGGATCCTTCGTCACCCCGCGGGCGGGCACCAGCACCGACATCCGGTTCACCTGCAACAAGGCCAACACCGTCCTGTACGCCACCGTGCTGGGCTGGCCGGGCAGCACGCTGCACATCACGACGCTGGGCTCCAACCGGATCAACCTCGGCAACCTGGCCTCGGTGCAACTGCTGGGCTCCACCGCCGGGTCGTACGTCAACCTGCCCAACCGCACCCAGGACGGCGGCGGCCTGCACATCACCATGCCGTCCTCCGGCGCCCCGTTCAGCGCCCCCGCGTACGTGGTCAAGCTGACCTTCAACGGCCAGATCCCCAGCCTGGGCGGGGGAAGCACGCTCCCGACCGGCTGGGTGACCGTCACCAACGCCACCTCTGGCCTCGTCCTGGACAGCGGCGGCAACGTCGCCTCCGGATCGGTGCTCAAGCAGTGGAACAACAACGGCAGCACCAACCTGCACTGGCAGTTCGTCGCTCTGGGTGACGGCTGGTATCGCATCGTCAACCGTACCAACGGCATGGTCGCCGACAGCTGGGGCAACACCACCGTCGGCGCCAGCGCGATGCAGGCGCCGTGGAACGGCGGCAACAACCAGCAGTGGCGCCTGGAGAGCGTCGGCAACGGCCGTTACCAGATCGTCAACCGGGGCACCGGCACTGTGCTGGACGGTGGCGGGAGCACGACGGCGGGCTCGACCGTGAAGTTGTGGACGCCCGGCTCCAGCACCAACCTCCACTGGAGCATTTCGCAGGTCTGACCCGTCGTCCCGGTGGTTGTCATCGGTAACACCCAGCAGAAGCGATCCGAGTCACACAGCCTGTGCAATGACGTTAACGTTCAGCGGTGCAGAGTGAAAATTTCACCGCCGTTCGGGGAGCGCCGGCCTTCCTCGTGTTTCTCAGTGCCAGTTCAGGGCGCATCCGGTGGCGCTGTGCGGGCGCGGCGGGAACCCGGATCGTTGACTGATCCCCGGTGGCGGAGTTGGCTCGCGCGCAGCAAGGAAGTGCCATCCGTGAACGGAGCCGCGTCTGGCGATCGGCCGGAAATGTTAGCGCTAACAATGCACCTTGAGCTTGTACCGACTCCTGAACTGCTGGCTCGATGTCCGCGCGCTTCGGTGCCGCGGAGAAACGTCACATCTCGGAGAAACGGAACACTACAGTGCGAAATATCAGCTTATTTCGCCGACGGTTGCGGCTGTCGGCCGCCGTCGCCGCGCTGTTGACGACCGGCACCGGCATGGCCGGGACACACGTCGCGGCGGCGGCCGCCGCCGGATGTCAGGTCACCTACACGGTTACCAACCAGTGGCCCGGCGGCTTCGGCGCCAACATCAACGTCAGCAATCTCGGCGACCCGATCACCAGTTGGCGGCTGACCTGGTCGTTTCCCGCCGGGCAGACCATCACGCAGCTGTGGAACGGCACCTACACGCAGTCCGGAGCCCAGGTCACGGTGACCAACGTCGCCTACAACGGCAGCATCCCCACCGGCGGCAGCACCGGCTTGGGCTTCAACGGGACCTGGAACGGCTCCAACCCGGCGCCGTCGAGCTTCGCCCTGAACGGCGTGACCTGCACCGGCGGGATCACGTCCCCATCCCCCAGCGCCTCGCCCTCCACGTCCCCCTCACCGCCACCACCGTCGTCCAGACAGCCGTGTGACATCTACGCGGCGGGCGGCACGCCGTGCGTGGCGGCGCACAGCACGACCCGCGCCCTGTACGCCGCCTACAACGGCGCCCTCTACCAGGTACGCCGCGCCTCGGACAACACCACCCGCGACATCGGCGTCCTGAGCGCGGGCGGAGTCGCCAACGCCGCCACCCAGGACTCGTTCTGCGCCGGCACAACCTGCCTCATCACCATCATTTACGACCAGTCCGGCCGCAACAACCGCCTCACCCAGGCACCCCCCGGCGGGTTCAACGGCCCGGCCCCCGGCGGATACGACAACCTCGCCAACGCCACCGCGGCACCGATCACCGTCGGCGGCCAGAAGGCGTACGGCGTCTACGTCGCCCCCGGCACCGGATACCGCAACAACACCACCAACGGCGTCGCCAGGGGCGACCAGCCGGAGGGCATGTACGCCATCTTCGACGGCACCCACTACAACGGCGGCTGCTGCTTCGACTACGGCAACGCCGAGACCAACAGCCGCGACAACGGCAACGGCACCATGGAGGCCATCTACTTCGGCAACAACAAGGTCTGGGGCTACGGCGCCGGCAACGGCCCCTGGATCATGGCCGACCTGGAGAACGGCCTGTTCTCCGGCGTGAACCAGAAGTACAACGCGGGCAACCCCACCATCAGCCACCGCTTCCTGACCGCCATCGTGAAGGGCGAGCCGAACCACTGGGCGATCAGGGGCGGCAACGCCCAGTCCGGCAGCCTGTCCACCTTCTACAACGGCGTACGCCCCAACGTCCCCGGCTACAACCCGATGAAGAAGGAAGGCGCCATCCTCCTCGGCATCGGCGGCGACAACAGCAACGGCGCACGCGGCACCTTCTACGAAGGCGTGATGACCTCCGGCTACCCGTCAGACGCCACCGAGAACGCGGTCCAGGCCAACATCGTCGCCGCCGGCTACAGATAACCGGCCACAGGCAGACCGAGGATCGAGATGAGCGAGCCGCCCCGGGACCGCACCCAGAGCGGCTCGTCGCCAGGGGCGGGCCCCGGGTCAGCGGAACTGCCAAGTGACTGAACAGGCCCAGGGACCTTCGTGTGGCACCTCCTGTCCGGATGCCGAGGAGGTCAACGCAACCGTCCAGTTCCGGTAACACAGGACAGAAAGGGATTCATCCATGGGACCGTCCGTTCACGCAGCTGGTCGTAAAGTCTTATTCATTCTGTTCAGGCTGGTAACGATGTTCGCGCTCGCCGCGGGCGTCGTGACCGCCAACTCGACGTCAGCCCATGCGTCCACCAGCCAGTTCAGGGGCGTCAACTGGCCCGACGCGAGAGACAACTTCGTGAACGGCGTGCTCTACGTGTCCGGGCTCAGCGCGTCCGACACCTACTCCTCCGCGGCCACCGTGGCGAATCAGGTGGTCGGCCAGCTGTATTCGATCACCGGGGCCAACACGGTACGGATGCCGATCAACGAGCCGACCGTGTCCAACTACTGGGGAACCTATACAGGTGCGATCGACACCGCGCTCAGCAGAGGCAAAGTCATCCTGGCGTACTGGGCCCACAGCGGCGGCAGGTCGGCCAACATGACCACGTTCCACCAGATGTGGGACAGGATCATCGCCCAGTACGGCGGTAATCCCAACGCCTACTTCGAGGTCATCAACGAACCATTCGGCTACAGCGCCACAGATCTGAACAATATGTACAACACCTGGTTGACCAGGTATCCCAACGTGCCGCGCGGCAGAGTGATCCTCGACGGCACCGGCTTCGCCACGAACGTCACCGTGGTCGGCAGTGACAGCCGCCTGAACGGCACGCTGCTCGCGGTCCACGACTACACGATGAACGTCACCCCGCCCTACGACGACGAAACCGCGTGGGCGAACCACATCGCCAGCTCAATCGGACCCTACGCCAGCCGCACCATCGCCACCGAATGGGGCGCTCCGATGGGCCCCGGCAGCAAGTACGACATCCAGTGGAACACCATCGACTACAGCATCCCGAGCGGGTCGTACTTCGCCGACTACCTCCGCGGGGTCAGCAGCCAACTCCGCAGCCTCGGCATGGGCAGCGTGTACTGGCCCGGGCTGCGAGACGGCGACTGGTACAGCCTGACCAGCAGGAGCGGAAGCGGCTCGAACATCAGGCTGGCGTTGGTGAACCCCTCTGGGCTGATCCGGCTGCAGTACGCCTGGGGAATGGGGAACGGAGGAGGCACCTACGTTCGCATCCGCAACGCAAACAGCGGGCTGAACATCGACGGTATGGGGGTTACGACCAACGGTGGCAACGCCGCGCAGTCGAGTGGCGCCAGTGGCGCGAACCCGCAATGGGTTATCGAGAACGCCGGCAACTACGTGCGGATCAAGAACCGCGCCACCGGCCTCTACCTCGACGGCATGGGCCGCACGTCCAACGGTGCCGCCGTAGGCCAATACCAGAGCACCAACAGCACGAACCAGCAGTGGTCGATCCTGACCGCCGCCAACAACGTGCGGATCAGGAACCGTGCCACCGGCCTCTACCTCGACGGTATGGGCCGCACCTCCAGCGGCGCCAACCTGGCCCAGTACAGCGATACCGGCGCGACGAACCAACAGTGGACGGTCGTCGCGGCGAACTGACCTGGTGGGCCTCTTACAGCCTCGGCCATCAATGCCATCCTCACGCGCAGGAGCGGGCGGCGTACTGCGCGTCCAGCGACGCCGTCACCGGTTTGCCGTCCAGCGTGGTGGACGCCTTCACCGTCACTTTCCCGGCCGGCACACTCTCCGCACTGGTCGGGAACGAGCGGGACTTCCGATTGCCCGGCGGCACCGACCCGAACGGCGTGGTCCCGTACGCCGACTCCGCCGACACCTTCACGTGGACCGCCTCGTTGTTGGTCACCCTGACGGTCACCATCACCTTCTCGCCCACGCACCGGGTGTCCGCGGACACTTCAAGCGACGGCCCCTCGACGTCGACCTGAAACGAGGCGGTCATCGTCCCGCCGGCCACCGTGTACGACACAGTCACGGTCTGCCTCCCCGAGGTGGCCGGGTCGTACCCCGACACGGAGTATCCGCCATACCCCTCGGCGAGGACCTCGTCCTTCATCCCGTCCGTGTAGTCGGCGGTGACCACCAGACTCGACAGGTCGAGGGATTCACCGACGGTGTAGGTGGTCTTGGCCGGGGGCGTCTTCACCGAGACCGACGACAGGTCCGCGCCGCGCAGGGCGGCGTGCTCCGCCTGGGTCAACGCGAAAACGTTCCCGTGGCGGATGACGCCGAGCGCCAGGTTGTAGTCCGGCGTCTGCCAGGTGATGGGCGTCCATTCGCCCGACGCGAGGTCCTTACTCCAGTACGGGCTGAGCTGCTCCTCCATGTAGTTGCCCGCGGGTGCGCCGGCCCACTTCTGGTCCGCCCAGAGGTAGTACCCCTTACCCCGCACGTCGCCGGGGTTGGCCTTGACCACCATCGGCGCCTCGGCGTAGGTCGTGTTCATCGTGTCGTGGGTGATGCAGCCTTTGACGAGCGTCCAGTCCTCCGGAGGCGCCCCGCCACCCGTACGCTCTGCCGTCGACGTTCAGGTCGGTGGCGATGAGGTAGAACCTGTCTCCCTCGGGCGATCGGACGATGGACGGGTCGCGCACGGCGTGCATGCCCTTGGTGGACTCGATGAACATCTGCCCGTGGTTGGCCGCCACCCAGCGGGTCGGGTCGTTGCCGACGCTCGTGGACATGTAGATCTGCTGGCCCGCCTGGCTGTTCGACCTCCCGTCAAAAGGCTCACGGTCACCATCGCCGCTGCCGTTGACGACGCCGCCAGATGCCGTCGCCGTCGAGTTGTCATCGCCATTCTTCTCTCCGAGGAAGATGCGCCGTAGTGCGTGTTCGCAGGTCAGGTGCCCCGCGACAGGTGTCGCGGGGCGCCCCTCTTGGTTCAGCGGGGAAGGTTCAGCGAGCTGCCTTGGGGCCTTGGTCCAACTGATCGCCAGCGCCGCGGCCCTGCTCATGGTCAGTTCTCCGGCGCGTCCCCGTACTGGGCGATCAGCGCGTCGGCGTCCCGCAGGAGCGTGTCGCGGACCTGGGGGTCGGTGACGACCTCGCCGTCGTTGACGAGGTCCTGGAACTTCTGCAGTTCCTTCACGACCTTGTCGTTCTTCTTGTCCTTCTCCTGCGCGTCGCGGACGGTCGCGAGGTTGATCCGGAGCCGGTGGGCGCTCTTGGCGGTGAGCTTCCCGGCGGCTTCGAAGCGGTCGATCAGAGCGGCGATGTGATCCGTCGAGGTGACGACGGAGAACTTCACCGTCTGTTCGGCCTTGTTGCCGGCGTTGTCGACGGCGGTGACGGCCAGGGTGTGCTCGCCCAGGGCCAGCTCGTACAGCGGCTTGATCGTCCCGGGCTCGAACGGCTCGCCATCCAGCGTGCCGGTCACCGACTTCATCCCGGAGTCGGCGTCGTCGGCCGTCCAGCCGATGGTCAGGTCCTGGCTGTCGCCGTACTCCTGGCCGTCGGTGACACCGGAGACCGAGATGGTCGGAGGTGTCGTGTCCTTCTTGGCGTCGAAGGCCCAGGAGTCGATTTCGAAGAGGTCCACGCCGTCGGGCCCGGCGTAGGTGAAGTACACCTCGTGCACGCCGGTGATGCCGTCGAGCTTGGCGGTCAGTGTCGTCCACTCGCCGAGCGGCGCGTCGACGGGGATGGTCGCGGCCACCGGCGCGGCGCGGTCGCCGAGACGAAGCTGGATCTTTCCGCCTGCCACGAGCGGGCGCACCTTCGCGGTGACGCCGACCGCGCCGTCCTCGCCGAAGTCGACCTTCGCCAGCGACGTCCAGTCGCCGTTGTCGATGTCGTGCACCACGAGGTTCGGGGCCTGCGCGCCGAACTCCGCAGAAGCGCCGTCGATCTTCTTCGTCGCGATGCCCTGCTGCCATGCGATCGTCTCAGCCTCGATCACACGGTACGGGTTGAGGTTGCGGATCTGCTCGACGCCCTTGTAGTCGCCCCTCACTTCCTTGATCGTGCCGTCCGCGTTGAAATCGAGCTTGGCCAGATGCGGGCTGCGGAATCCCTGCGTGGCACCGCCCGTGATGCGGCTGTTGAGGGTCTGGGCGTGGTAGGTGAAGTAGTACTGGCCGTCGAGCTTGAACACCGACTGGTGGTTGTTGCCGCCGGCGCCGAAGTAGGTGCCGGGGTTGCGGAAGATGATCCCCGCGTACTTGTCGGCCGTCCAGGGGCCCATCGGGTTGTCGGCCATGAGGTACGCGATCGCCCCGGTCGGCGGACCGTTCGGATCCACCGGGCCCGAGAACCCGAAGTTGGACGAGTAGGAGTAGTAGTACCTGTCGTTTCGCTTGAACACGTGGCCCGCCTCGAAGACGAGCGGCGCGTCGATGACCTCCGCCGAGCCCTTCGTGCTGATCATGTCGTCGCCGAGCTTGATCACGCGCGTGGACTTCGGGTGGTTCGTGTTCTCGTAGGTGCGCGACCCGTCGTCGCCGCCACCGCCGAAGTAGAGGTAGCCCTGCCCGTCGTCGTCGACGAACACGCCCGGGTCGAAGAGCCAGTTCCTGCCGTTGGACGCGCCCGGCGTCGCGCTGGTGATGAGCAGGCTGCCGCGCTCGTCGCGCCACGGGCCGAGCGGCGTGTCACCGACCAGGACGCCGGTGGAGCCGCCGTTGTTGGCGTAGTACAGGAAGAACTTCTCCTTGCCGTCGACCACCTTGCTCTCGACCGCGGGGGCCCACGACTGGTTGGCGTAGCGGGCGAGGCCGTTCGGGCCGGCGACGGGGATCTCGCCATGGTCGACCCAGTTCACGAGGTCGTCCGATGAGATGACGGTGATCGTGTTGATACCGCCGTAAGTGTTCGTCGGGGAGATGCCGTTGGGACCGGGGTTGTACATCTGCGTGTCGTTCGTCAGGTAGAGGTACACGCGGCCGTTGTGGACGAAGGCGTTGCCGTCCGCCCCGAACTTGTGCGAGATGAGCGGGTTGCCCTCGCCGGGGTTCTTGCCGAGCACCTCGATGGTCGTCGACGGGACGAACTCCGAGACGGACACCTCATCGACCTTGAAGTCCATGAGGTGCGTGTCCGGAGCGGACGCCGGGTTCGCCGTCCACGGCGTCTCGATGAACAGCCTCGCGGTCGTGACGTTCTGTCCCGCGGGAATCGTGAACGTGCTCTGGATGAGCCCCCACTGTCCGCGCGCCACGGTCACCGTGCCGACGTTGGTGTAGGTCGAGCCGCCGTAGTGCATGGTGGCGAAGAACTGTTTGGTCGCCGGGCTGTTGGGGTTCTCGTACTTCACCCGCGCTGTGATCGCGTAGGTCTTGCCGGCCTGTACCTTGCCGGACAGGTCCTGCATCGGACCGGATCCGGTCGTCTTCCGGTTGGTGACGAGTACGGCGCCCGATCCGGCGTACGCATCCGTCGTGGGCGACAACGTGGCGCCGTCGGTCGCGTTCCCGTTGTTGACGAACCAGCTGGTGAGGCCGCTTTCGAACCCGCCGTTCAGGATGAGGTTGGGGCCGGCGGCCTGGACCGGCCCCGCCGTGGCGGCGGCCGCTGCGGCCAGCATGGCCCCGGCCATCGCCACAGCGGCGACCCGTCGCCGAGTTGCCCTGCGAACACGCTTCAACACGAGGTACTCCTTGATCGCTGAATTGCATGGGGGTTCACTGGCGGCCTGGGGATCCCCAGGCCGGGCACGCATAGGAGAAGGGGCGGCCCGGCGGCACCGGGCCGCCCCAAAGATCAAGCGCGGGTGATCAGCCGCAGGAGCGGGCGGCGTAGTCCGCCGTCAGCGACGCGGACACCGGCTCACCGTTCAGCGTCGCGGACACCGCCACCGTCACGGTCCCGGCCGCCACACTCGCCTCGTTGGTCGGGAACGAGCGGGGCTTCTGCTTGCCCGGCGGCACCGACCCGAACGGCCGCGCACCGTACGCCGACTCCGCCGACGCCTTCACGTGGACCGCCTCGTTGTTGGTCACCTCGACGGTCACCATCACCTTCTCGCCGACGCACCGGGTGTCCGCCACGACGGACACCTCCAGCGACGGCGCGTCGGTCTTGAGCGTGCCGAGCCGGGCCAGCTGGTAGCTGAGCGCCCGTTCCGGCGCGTCGATCTGGTTCTGGGTGCCGAAGTCACCGGCCCGCGCCGCCGTCGCGCCGGCGAGCGCGGCCTGCATCGCGGCCCAGGCGTCCTTGGGGTAGTAGTGCTTGTCGAGCGTGCCCGCGTAGGCGATGGCCGCGTCGAGGGCGCTGGTGTCCAGGGGCTTGTTCTGCGCGGTCAGCGTGTCGCTGAGCAGGTAGTAGTCGAAGTCGACGTGCCCGCCCTTCTCCTGCGTCGCGTAGTCGAACAGGCCGACCCGGTGTCCCATGAAGTGCGCGAGGCTGCCGTCCAGCGTCTGCGGACCGACGCGGTTGCCGAGTTGGGTCCATTCCAGCCCGTCGAGGCTGTAGTAGAACGTCGTCCACAGCTGTCCGACCGGCGAGGTGAAGTCGAGGTCCGCCTTCACGTACACCTGGGTCGCGTCCCCCAGTGACACCGTCGTGCCCGGCACGAAGTTCTCCAGCGTCGTCTGGTTGAGGTCGACCGCGAACGGCTGCACCCGGTTGACGACGCCCAGCGTGTTCTGGCCGCCGGCGCGCTTGACCGCCACGTACGAGAATCCGCGGTTGTAGGCGGCCAGGCCGGCCACGTCGCCGTTCTTCATGCCGGAGATATCCATCTTGGTCTCGACCGACTGGCGCGGCCCGAACGTCCGCTGCGAGAGCGTGTTCCGCGCCTCCTCGAACCAGGCCAGCTCGGCCCGGTTGGAGAGCTTTGTGTAGATGTACTGGCCGGTGACCACCTTTCCGGTCGTCAGCCGCAGCCATCCGTCACGGTCGGTGAGCGACCAGTACCGGTTGTCGGGGGCGTGGTTCCACTCCCACACCGGATCCAGCCGCGACCCGTTGGGGGCGATCTCCTCCTGGGCCGGGTACTCGGTCGTCACCGGCTGCCCGATGATCGACACGTCGTCGATCAGATACTCCACGCTGGAGGACGGCGGCTGCGGGTTGGCCCACGGCGTCTCCACCGCGAACTTGAAGTTGTCCGGGTTCGCCGTCGCCGGAACGGTGTACTGGCCGGACACCGTCGCCCACTGCCCGGCCGACACGTTCCCGGAGGCCATCGTCTGGACGCCCGCACCCCAGTCCGCCACGAGGTTGAACCGGATGCTGCTCGGGCCGGAGCTGTACTTGATCTTCGCCGACACGGCGTAGGTCACGCCGCGCTGAATCTTCCCGTTCAGGTACTGGTTCGGGCCTGACCCGTTGAGCGTGCGGTTGCTCACCTTCAGCGCCGCCAATCCCGAGGCCGGATCGGTCGTGTCCCGGCTGACCGTGGCGCCGAACTGTGCGGCCCACGGCGAGACCGTGCCGGATTCGAACCCCTGGTTCTGCAGGAGTTCGACCCCGATGAGCGACTCGTCGTACGTGGGCGGAGCCGGGATCGTCCACTCTTCGTCCATGTACGCCTTGTGCGGCGCATCGTTGGCGAAGTCGTCCGAGGCGACCACGCCCTTCTGGCGCTCAAGCGCCTCCTCCTGCGGGCTGAGCTTGATCGGCTTGCCGAACACGCCGTCCACCGGCACGACCCCGTTGTTGCCGAACGTCGGCCACCCGTCCTGCCACGTGGCGGGGATGAGCGCCGGGATGCGCCCGATGGGGAAGGTGTCGCGGAAGAACATGCCGTGCCAGTCGGTGCCGCCGTCCGCGCGCGAGATCGGCACGAGGCTGCCTTGGGCGAAGCCGTTGGAGTTGAGCACCCCGCGCGCCTCGTAGGTGTTCACGCCGCCCGCGGAGGTGTAGCGCCCGAGCAGTTCCTTCGAACGGAACATGACGACCTGACGGCCCTGCCCGGAGGGCCAGGTGATGATCACGGCGTAGTAGTAGCCGTCGATGTAGTAGAACTGGGCACCCTCGAACAGGCCGCCGATGAACGGCCTGCCGGCGTAGTTGCTCGCCGTGAAGATGTTCGGATAGTCCTGCGCGATGGCCGTCAGGTCGGAGTTGAGGCGCACGGCGCTTGTCCCGCCGGAGCCGTAGAAGATGTACGCCGTGCCGTCGACGTCGAAGAACAGCGACGGGTCGTGCAGGCCGCGGCCGAGGGGCGTGCGCTCCCACTTGCCGTTCTCGACGTCGCCGGTGCGGTAGATGTACGCGCCGCCGAGGTTGTTGGTGTTGAAGACGACATAGAACTTGCCGTCGTGATAACGGAGGGACGACGCCCACTGGCCCTGACCGTAGGAGGTCTGTCCGTTGCGCAGGGAGAAGGCGTCTCCGATGTCCGCCCGGTTGAAGACGTAGTTGACGATCTGCCAGTTGACGAGGTCGTAGGACTTCATGATCGGCGCACCCGGGCTCAGGTGCATCGTCGTGCTGATCATGTAGTAGATGTCCCGGTGCTCCTTGTTCTCGGCGGCCGGGACTCGCTCGACGCTGATGTCGGGCACGTCGGCGCGAAGGAGCGGCACGGAGTAGGTGCCATCGCCCTTGTCCGTCGACGTGTACGACGGCTTGGGCGACCACTCACCGGCGGCGTTCGCCACACCGCCCGTGGACACCAGACCTGCGCACAGGAGCATGCCGACGGTCAGGAGCGAAATGCTCCTCGGCCGCGCAGCCACCGCGGAGCAGACAAGTTTCCGGGCTAGGGCGAGAAAACGTAACCCGGCGACGATGCCGGCCGACCCAGGGAGAAGAGATCGGGGAGATGCGGACATGACGAACTCCAGACGCGACAGAACGTGGGTGGTGCTGATGTTCGCGCCAGTCACCGAAAGAGCGCGGCGACCACCGCAGACCAGGACAGTTCGGGCATGCAACAGGTGGAGATGGGTGATGTCAGGCACGCCTGATGACAGGGTGTGGCGGAATCTGAGGGATCGATGTGAAGAGTCGACCGTCAGCGCCGGGTGGACTCGTGGCTGGTCCGGCCGAGGTGCGGGGCTCGCTGGAGGAGCGGCCGAGCGTGAGGGCTCGCGGTTGACGATTTCGGTGATGTCGTGCGCTGGGTGTACCGGGTCAGGCGGTCACCTAGGGAGCGGCACGACAGCGGCGAGCCGGGCGTTCGTGAGGATGATCAGGTTCGTGCAGGCGGGCCGGAGTGGAGCACTCCCGCCGAGAGACTGCGGGTCGGCCGTGACAAGGTGGATCGCTCTCATGAGTTGGGGGCTCCTCATGCTGTTAGCGCTAACACTTTGAAACCAGAAGTTAACAACCGCGATGTTTTGCGACATTAGGCGGCGTAGCTTGCACTGTCAAGACTGTGCGGAGCGCTCCAGCGCAAGCAACTTACGATTCGATGGCAGTTCCTTCCCGCGAAGCGGCGGTGGGTTGCCGGGAGTCACCCGGCGGCCATGTCTACCTGAGTGGCCGCCGCCATTGACTTTGGCCGATTCTCTTTCGTATGTTCCTAACAGCCCGCAATGTTATCGCTAACAACCCCCGACCCACCTACTCACTCAAGCGGCCGTGCTCGCCCAGGCCGCTCCGCAATGCACCCATTTCGCCCTCTTCGGGAGGTAGACGGCCAGCGCCAGCCGGTGGAGCACGGCCGGGAAGTTGCCTACTACAAGGAGGCGCTGTGTCGTCCACAGCTGTCAGTCGGCATCGTGCAGGCTGCTGCTATCGCCGCCACCGCTTCGGCCGCCGGTACGTTCGGGGGCAGGTCCCCAGCGAGCGCGGCCCTCCCTGGCGGCGGCTTCGGCTTCGAGTCCGAGCTGACCGGCCGAACGCCTCGGTGGCACCCACATCACGACGCTGCTGCTCGGGTTCTCCGAGCCGCGCTCGCGTACTTCCAGAACATGAAAGAGCGTGAAGTTGAACAGGCGCAAGGGACCGTCCTCGGGCGCGACGTCTCGCTGATCATGCACGACCTCGATGTGGTGGCCGAGGTCGGCGACAGCACGGCCACCGCGTGCGTGGGGTGATTGGGACCCGTTCAGCGTCGGGGCAGGCCGACGGCGCGGCCGATAAGGGCGTCGAAGGCGCGATCCGACAGGAGCCACCGTGTGAAGATGAGGGGTTTGGCGCCGAATCCGGCGGTGTAGCGGGTCTTGGGACGGCGGGCGGTGACGGCCTTGGCGATGGCGTCGGCGATGACGCGGGGCGGGGAGTTGCGGCGGGCGTTGGCCGGCACGGACAGCGAGGTCGCGACGGCGGTGGCCTGCGCCGCGTAGGGGCCGGAGCCGGAGGCCGCCTTGAGGTTGTCGGCGGCGATGCCGCCCCATTCGGTGGCGATGCCGCCGGGTTCGATGACGACGACGTGGATGCCGAACGGCTTGACCTCCAGGCGCAGGCAGTCGCTGAGGGCCTCCAGGGCGAACTTGGTGCCGTGGTACCAGCCGCCCAGTGGGGTGTAGATCTTGCCGCCCATGGAGGTGACGTTCACGATCGTCCCGGACCGCTGGGCACGCATGTGGGGCAGGACCAGGCGGATCAGTTCGGCGGCGCCGAACACGTTGACGTCGAACTGAGCGCGTGCCTCGCGCATCGGGACGTCCTCGATCGCGCCGTAGGAGCCGTACCCGGCGTTGTTGACCAGCACGTCGATGCGGCCGGTCTCGGCGATGATCTGCTCGATGCCGGCGGTGGCGGACTCGGCGTCGGTCACGTCCATGGCCAGCGGCCGCACCCCGAGGTCGGCGAGGGTCTTGAGCCGGTCGGTGCGGCGGGCGGCGCCGTAGACGGTGTAGCCGAGGTCGTGCAGTTTCAGTGCGGTGGCCTCGCCGATCCCCGAGGACGCCCCGGTCACCAGCGCGGTCTTGCCTGTCGCGGTCATGTCTCACTCCCCTAATAAAGTGAATGGTGCTTCACCATATATCATGAAGCATAGTTCACGTTGCGTGAAGCCGCTCTCAGGGAGTACCTCATGACCTCCGCACGACCGCCGCGCGCCGACGCCGTCCGCAACCGCGCCAAGATCATGGGCGCGGCCCATGAGCAGATCACCGCGCACGGTCCCGGCGTGTCGATGGAGCAGATCGCCGCCGCTGCCGGGGTCGCGGTCGGCACCCTGTACAAGCACTTCCTGACCAAGACCGAGCTGGTCGCCGCCGTGGTCGCCGCCTCGATCACCGCGGTCGCCGACGACGCCGAAGCCGCCCGGCGACGCGCGGCCAACGGCTCCCGCGCGCTGGAAGAGATCACCGGGTTCCTCACCCGCCTGGTCGACACCGCCGCCCACGACCATGCCGTCAAAGCCGCCGCCCGCACCTTGAACGCCGCCGACCCGGCCACCCGGGAGGATGAGGCTCGCGCCACCCGCGCCCTCGGCGAACTCATCCACGCCGCGCAGACAGCGGGGGATCTGCGCGCCGACTTCACCGTCGACGACCTTTACCTGCTGTTCTCCACCGCCCCCACCGACCAGCCATCGGCCGTCCGCGCCCGCTGGCTCACCCTCCTGCTCACCGGCCTGGCCGCCCGCTGACCAGCTGGACGACCCGGACCGGCATCGCGGTGAAGGTGCCGTCCTTGAGCGAGGAACGCAGTTCCTCAAGGAACGCCGTCACTCCAACGTCCTCTTCGACGTGGCGCCGCGTCACCGCATTCCAGCGCATGCACCGCGTGCGACCTGCAGTTCTGCCCACCCCGGATCCACCCCGACCTCCCGTACGCGTACGCGGCGATCCGCTTGGACGGGTGCCGCAACCTGCTCCGAGTACGGGTCACAGGCCTGCCGCAGGGCGTACCGCTGGCGTCCAGCACCGGACGCCGCGGCCGCCTGACCACCGTCGAGGAGCCCACCGCCCGCCTCGGCACCCTGGTGTTCGTGGTCGACGGGCAGGCGGGAGCGGACGCGTGACGGCGGGGCAGCGAAAGTTCGTCATAGAGGCGGGCCACATCGCAGCGCCCGACATGAGTTCAACGAGTGGCGTCTGGCATGCGGACCGTACCGCGATCATCCAGGCCATGCTCGTCCTGCAGACCGTCGAAGACGGCCGGTACTCAGGATGAAAATGGCTCATAGATCACATCTGGTCGTGTGTCGCTTGTGCGGCCTCGACCAGGCGCCGCGTGTAGTCGTGCCGTGGTGCCTGCAGCACGCTCTGGCTGTCTCCGTACTCCACTACCGTTCCGTCGAGAAGCACGGCTGTGTTCTCCGCGACGACGCGGGCGAGCGTCAGGTCGTGGGTGATGAAGAGCATCGACAGCCGCCGCTCCTTCTGCAGGTCCTGCAACAGGTCGACGATCCCCGCCTGCACCGAGACGTCCAGAGAGGAGGTCACCTCGTCGCAGACCAGGACGTCGGGCTGGGCGGCGAGGGCACGGGCGAGTGCCATGCGCTGACACTGACCTCCGCTCAGTTCGTGCGGCAGGGCGACCATGTGGTCGGCGCGCAGGCCCACGCGCTCGACCATTTCCCGGGCGCGTGACCAGGCCTGTCGGCGTGGCAGCCCGCCCAGGGTGGCGGCGGCCAGAGCGACGGAGTCGCCGACGCTGCGCCGGGGGTTGAGGGACGCGTGCGGGTTCTGGAAGACGTACTGCACCGCCCGCCGTTGGGCGAGCGCCCGCCGCTCGACCGCTCGCGGCAGCACGGCATCGGCCACGAGCACGTCGCCGTCATAGTCGGAGTGGAAGCCCGCGACGCAGCGCGCGAGCGTCGTTTTGCCGCTGCCAGACTCCCCGACCAGGGCCAGGCATTCGCCGGTCGGCACCCGCAGGCTCACGGCGTGGGTCGCGGTTGTCTTCCCGTACCTGGCGCTCACGGCGGCGAGCTCCAGCGCGTACGTCCCGGCCCGGCGGTAGCGGCGGGGTGCGAGTGTGGTCGTGTCCGGCAAGGAGGCCAGCAGCTTCCGCGAGTACGGGTGGGTGGCGGCCTCGGCGAACCGGGATGCGGGGACGTCCTCGACGATTTCCCCGCCGCGCATCACCAGGATGCGATCGGCGAAGCTCATGAGCAGCCGCAGGTCGTGGGAGACGAACACCACCGAGGAGCCCGTCCTGGCGCTCATTTCGCGGACCAGGGAGACGACCTTCCGCGTGGTCGAGACGTCCAGCCCGGTGGTCGGTTCGTCCATCACGACCACGGCCGGGTCGAGCGCGAACGCGACCGCGATGGCGACGCGCTGCTTCTGTCCCCCGGAGAGTTCGTGGGGGTAGCGCCGGTGGAAGGACGCGTCGGCGGGCAGGCCGACGGCGGAGAACAACTCCTGTGCGCGCCGCCGCTGCGCGCCGCGGTCGAGCACTCCGTGCGCGGCCATGACTTCGCGGACTATGTCCCCGACTCGCAGCGAGGGATTGAGCGCCGAGGAGGGGTCCTGCGGGACGTACGACACCGTGCGGCCGCGCACCGACCGCAGGTTCTGGACACCTTCCCCGACCACCGGCTGCCCGTTCACCCGGACGGTGCCCGCCCGCACATCAAGGCCGGGGGCGACGTAGCCGAGCAGGGACAGGCCGAGCGTCGATTTGCCGGACCCGGTCTCGCCCGCCAGCCCGACGATCCGGCCCGCCTCGACGGTGAGATCGATGCCCGGCACGACCGCCTCGCCGGAGGCCCGTACGACGATCCGCAGGTCGCGGATCTCGGCCCGGGGCGCGTCTGCCGTGGGCGTCATCGTGCCGACCTCGCGGCCAGGGCGCGGCTCGCGCCGTCGCGTACCAGGTTCATCCCGATCAGGAAGACCGCCATGACGAGGACGGGCGCCATCACCGCCAGCGGCTGGACCGCGAGACCCCCCTTGTTCTCCTCGATCATTCGGCCCCACTCCAGCCCCGAGGAGCCGAACCCGAGGAAGTTCAGCGAGGCCAGGAGCACGAATGAGGCCGCCAGCCGCACCCCGAGTTCGACCAGGAGGACGGGAAGCACGTTGGGCAGGAGCTCGTGTGCCGCGATGCGCCGCCGGGACAGCCCGATCCCTGCGGCGGCGAGCACGTAGTCCGAGCTGGCGACGTGCGACGTCGCGGCACGCGCGACCCTCGCGGTGTGTGCCACGTGGGACAGGGCGACGACGGCCACCAGAACCGGCGGGGTGGCCCCGAAACGGGTGATCACGAGCAGGGAGACGAGGATCTGCGGGATCACGATGAACGTGTCGTTGACCGACAGCAGCAGCTCGGAGGCCCTGCGGGAGAGCATTGCCATGGCGATCCCGACTCCGGCGCCCAGGGTGACCCCGATCAGTGTCGCGAGCGCCCCTTGGATGATGAAGGTTTGCCCGCCGGCGAGCAGCCGGGTCAGCACGTCCCTGCCGAGGATGTCGGTGCCGAGCAGATGGCCTGCGGCGGGGCCCAGGAGGGGCGCTCCGGCGAACTCCTCGGGATCCCGCGTGGCCAGATGCGGCCCAACGACGGCCGGGACGACCACCAGCACCACCGCGACGGTGCCCAGCACGCTGCGCGGATCGCGTAGCATCCGCGCCACGACGGTCGTCCTGCGGTCATCGTGGACGGGTGTGGAGTTGGCGGCGTTCATCCCGCCCTCCCTTTGGATCGAGGGGCCGCCAGGGCGCCCAGGAGGTCGACAAGGAGATAGAGGAGCAGCGAGAGGGCCGCGACGACCATCACGATGCCCTGGACGACGGTGACGTCCCGGTCGGCGACCGCGCTGACGAGCGCGGAGCCCAGTCCGGGATAGGCGAAGACCACCTCGATCGTCACTGTCCCGCCGAGGAGGTAGGTCAGGGTCATCGCGCTGACCTGGAGGCTCGGGCCCACGGCGTTGGGCAGCGCGTGGCGGAGCAGGATGCGCCGCTCGCCGATCCCGGACAGCCGCGCCCACCGGATGTGGTCGGAGGCCAGCTCGTCGCGTACGGCGGTCTTCACCGACTCCGTGAGGTACGGCATCGCCGTGAGCACGAGGGTGAGGACCGGCAGGACCATGAGGCGGGGGTCGTCCCAGACGCGCTGGTTTCCGCTGACGACCGACGTGGGCGGCAGCACCGGCCAAATGTTGGTCGCCAGGAGCAGTACGAGCAGGATCCCGACCACGAACTCGGGCAGCGACAACAGCACGGTCGCGGCCCCCGACACCAGGTGGTCGAGTACGCCGCCGGGCCGCCGGGCCGCCAGCGTGCCAAGCGTGAAGGCCACGGGCAGCAGGATCGCGGCGGTGACGGCGACCAGGACGAGGGTGGCCGCCATCCGGTCGCCGACCAGGTCGGCGACCGGCGTGCCGGAGGTCAGGGAGGTTCCGAAGTCCAGGCGCAGGATTCCGGAGAACCAGTCCAGATACTGCGCGACCAGCGGCCGGTCCAGGCCGAGTTCGGCGCGCAGCCGCGCGATCTGCTCGTCGGTGGCCGTCTGCCCGAGGATCTGGTGGACGACGTCGCCGGGCAGGGCCTGGGTGAGGAAGAAGACGACGAGCGAGACGACGAGCAGGATGGCGGCCGCGGTGATCAGCCGCCGCAGGACCAGCCGCGCCGGCCATCCCGTGGACGCCTCGCGCCGCGTGCGCGCCCGCCCTCGCGTCGTCTTCTCTTTGAGCATGATCCTGGACTCCCGTCGCGTGTCCTGGAATATCAGGAGACGAAACCGATGGTGTTGAAGTGGTATCCGTTGCCGCCGTCGGTGTTGGGGTAGGTGGAGTAGCCGGTCAGGGACGTGGAGTAGGCGTTGATCGCGTTCAGGAAGACGGCCACGACGTAGGCGCCGCGGTCGTACTCGATCTGCTGCATCTGGTGGACCAGATCGGCGCGCTTGGCGTCGTCGACGGTCTGCACGGCCTGGTCGTAGAGGGTGTCGTACTCGTCGTCCTGCCACTTGGTGGCGTTGTACGGCGCGTCCTTGACGATGGTGAAGGCCGCCTGGTCGAAGATCCCCAGGAAACCCCAGTAGGACATGGACAGGGGGTAGGTGCCGTAGCCGTCGCCGTAGTAGGTCGCCGAGTCGACCGAGCGGAAGGTGATGTCGAAGCCGGCTACGGCGGCCTGCCGGACGAAGACCTCGTTGAGCCGGTCGGCGTAGGACGTCAGGGGCGCGGCCGTCAGCTCGACCTTGATCGGGAGCGTGTATCCGGCGTCCTGCAGCAGCTTCTTCGCCTGCGCGGGGTCGGCTTGGCGCTGCGGAAGCGACTTGTTGTACATGGCGTCGAACGGTGAGAAGACGTCGTTTCCGACGCTGCCGTAGCCGGCCATGGCCTGGTCGATGAGTTCCTTGCGGTTGACGGCCAGGCGGAGGGCCTGGCGGACGACCGGGTCGTTGAACGGCTTCTGCTTGACGTTCATCTGCCAGGTCAGCGTCCCGGACGTGGCGTAGGAGTCGACGACGTACTTGTCACCCGCCGCCTTGACGACGGGGACGAGGCTGGGGTCGATGCTGGAGGCCATTTCGATCTGGCCGCCGATCAGGGCGTTGACCTGCGCGGAGGCGTCTTCGAAGCTGATGAGTTCCAGCCGCTCGGCGTAGGGTTTCCCGCCCCAGTACCTGGTGTTGGCGGTGAAGGTGATGGAGGTTCCCGGCTTGTTGGTCTCCAGCACGAACGGGCCCGAGCCGACCGGTTTGGCCGGGGTGAAGCCTTCCGGGACGATGCTCACGGTCGGCGAGGTGAGGGCCTCGGGGAACAGGACGGTCGGCTCTTTGAGGGTGAAGGTGAGCGTCCTGTCGTCCACGACGGTGATGGCGGCGGGGTCGACGTAGGGCATCGAGGTCGAGGGGGGCAGCTTCTCGTCGAAGATGCGCTGGAAGGTGTGGCGGACGGCTTTGGCGTTGACCGGCGAGCCGTCGGAGAACACCGCGCCGTCACGGAGGGTGACCGTCCACTTGTCGGCGGTGTCGCCGGGTTCCACTGATTCGGCCAGGCGCATGGTCACCTTGCCGTCGGTGCCGTACTCGGTGAGCGTGTCGTAGAGCTGGCCGGCGATCGCGTAGCCGCCGGCGGTGGAGACCTTTGCCGGGTCGAGGGCGTCGGCCGTCGAGAGGGAGGTGATGCCGACGCGGAGCGTGCCGCCCTGGTGGGGGTTCGCCGGGCTTGACGGGGTCTGCTGCGCCGTGGGGCTCTCCGTGGGCGAACCGCCGCAGGAGGCGAGGGCGGCGACCATGAGGGGGACCATCAGGGGGATGAGGAGGCGGCGGGCGTTGTCGGTCCAAGAACCGGGCATGGTCTTTTTCCTTCGGGGAGCTTGGGGGGTCCGGGTCATGTCGGCTCTTCGTCGACGGGGGAATCGATGAGGGACAGGACGACGCGCATTCCCGGCTCCAGCCAGGTCTTGAGTCCGATGAGTTCGAGTTTGTCGGCGCCCTTGACGACCTTTCCGATGCCGGAGACGGGCAGGGGCTCCGGGGGGATGTCGTTGCCGTACATGATCGAGATCTGCTGGCGCGGGCCGTAGTAGGAGACGGCCCCGCGGATCTCGGTGCCCTCGGCGGCGACCTGTTCGGCGAGGTCTTCCGGGTAGAACATGTTCTCCCAGTCGGCGAGGATCTTGGTCTGCATGAGCAGCAGGTCGCCGGTGAGCTTGCCGTGCTGGAGGTAGGTGGGGAACGGCAGCGCCTCCCGGAGCTTGGCGGCGATCTCGGGGACCTTGTCTTCCCAGATCTCGATTACCGCGATGTCCGCGCCGTCGAGGTTGAGGTTGACGAGCATGGTGGTTCCTGTTCTGGTCAGGCGCGGCCGGCGGCGGCGTCGGCGATCTTCTGGAGGGGGTTGACCCGGTGGAAGCCGTTGACCAGGCCCCAGGGGAAGACGATGTCGACCCAGCCGTGCAGGCGGTTGAAGTAGGTCATCGCCGACTCGGTGAGCCGGGCGAACTCCTCGAGGGTGGTGGCGGCGCGGATCCCGCCGACGTACAGCTTGAGAATCGCGCAGCCGTCCGGCAGGCCGACGTAGTCGTTCATGTTGGCCTTGTACTGGCACATCTCGTCCATGTAGAGGACGAGGGTGCGCAGTTCGGCGTCCGGGTTGCGGGTGGCGGTGATCCAGGCGAACCAGAGGATCTCGTCGGTCAGCGTACGCAGCTCGTTCTCGGCGAAGATCAGCGTCGACAGGTAGTTGTTCTTGGCTCCGGTGCCCATGGGGACGATGCCCTTGCCGAGGTTGAGCACCTCCTGGGGAGGGGTGTCCCAGATCCGCTCGCGGGCGGCGTCGATGGCCTTGATCACCTCCTCTACGGAGCCGACGTCGGTACGGATCTCTGCCTTGGCGACCACTGGCACCTCCGGGTGCGGTCATGAGGAACGGGGGGACGGAACGCGGGGCTGCAGGGTGGCCTCGCGAGGGCTTCGCGGTCGATGTGTGGCGCCGCGCGAATGGCCCGATCGAGATGCAGGCACCGTACGGCGATACAAACTTGATAGTCAACAGGAGATTGGTACATTCACTAGGTGAAAAACATGTCCTGCCATCGGCGTGCCGCCAGGTTGGAAACAACGAGGTAACACTGGATTTTCACCATCACGCCAAGATGACTACCGGGTAACAGATGCTTTTCATACAACAAGATCGATTTTCGGCAGATGAAAAGAGAAGGTGGACTATGACTTCCGTCGCACCGAGCCAGGAGGGCTCGACGCGGTCGGTCGACCGGGCGCTCAGATTGCTGGCCGCCGTCCTTGAGTCGACGACGCAGGGCACGCTGTCCGACCTCGCCCGCGCGACGGAGCTGTCGGCGGCCACCGCGTCCCGGCTGCTGGCGACCCTCGCCCAGCACGACCTGGTGGTGCGCGGCGAGGACGGCAAGTACCGCAGCGGGACCCGCATGCGGCAACTCGCCGCCGCCGCCCTGCGCGACAACGCGCTCTACGAACTGGTCGGCCCCCACCTCATCCAGCTCGTCGAGGAGACGTCGGAGACCGCCAGCCTCGGCGTGCCCGGACCGCCCGGCGAAGTCCTCTACCTGCGGCAGGTCCCCTCCCCGCGACAGGTGCAGACCGCGGTCTGGACGGGCAGGACCATCCCCCGCGACGGGACCGCCCTGGGGGCCGCGCTCGACGGGGCGACCACGCCCCGGGGCTTCGTCACCTCCCAGCGGCCCGACTCCGACGTCACCGCGGTCGCCGCGCCGGTCCTCGGGCACAACGGAGAGATCCTCGGCGCCATCAGCATCAACGCGCCCGCGTACCGCACTACCGACGCGGACGTCGAACGGTACGGCGCCGCGCTCGTGCGGCACGCGCGCGAACTGTCGGTCGCGCTGGGCGCACCGCAGCACCTCGTCGGGCCCGCGTGACCCCCCGTCAGGATGGCCGGCCCCCGATCCGGCCCCCGATCCGGCTGGTCAGCTCACCGGCCGCCGACCGGACCGATTCGGCGATCTCGGGCCAGGTCTGAACACATCCGGCGCCCGCGCAGGGATGGCGGAAGGTCACGCTGATGGCCGCCAGCGGCCGGCCGCCGTAGTCGAACACCGGGGCGGCCACCGAGGCGAAACCCTCGGTGACATGGCCGTCCTCGATGGCCCAGCCGAGCCTGCGGTGCGCGCCCAGCGTGTCCCGCAGCTCGGCCAGGCCACCCGGCCCGCGCTCGGTCCGGCGCACGAACGCCGACGCGGCGGGAAACAGCGCCCGGACCTGGGCGGCGGGCAGGCAGGCCAGCATGGCCCGCCCCGACGCGGTGAGGTGCGCCGGGAGCCGGACACCGACGTCGGTGACCAGGGTCTCCGGCCGCGTGGGCCGTTCCTTGATCAGATACAGCAGTTCGTTGCCGTGCAGCACGCCCAGGTGGGCGTTGTGGCCGACGAGGTCGACCAGCCCGCGCAGGATCGGCCCGGCCAGCCGTTCGAGCGGGTCGTGCCGCAGATAGGCCGAGCCGAGCTCGAACGCCGCGATGCCGAGGCCATAGCGCCGCTCGCCAGGCAGGTGCACCACGAAACCAGCGGCCTCCAGCTCCGCGAGCAGGTGGTAGGTGGTGGAGCGCGGCAGCCCGAGGTCGCGGGCCAGCGCCGCCGCCGACACCGGACCCGCCTGCCGAGCAAGCGCGCCCAGCAGCGCGAGCCCGCGGCGCAACGCGGGAACGTTGCCTTCCGCCATCCCACCCCCTGTCTGAGATCCGAGACACTACCCGCTCATCACCCATGACGCGGCCCACCCTCCGGCCGATGGAATGGCGGTATGTCAGATGAGGTACCGCTTGGATCGTCTGCAACGGTCGCCCGCGACCACGCGGAGCCGGTCTCCCTGCGTGCCCTGCGCGGGAAGCGGTGGAGGCGATGCTGTCCCGCGTCGATCTGCCGGAGACCCTGCTGGAGGTGTACTCGTCGCGGATTCGGGGTTGCCAGCGACCCTCCGGCGCGCGACCAGGCCAGACATGCGGCGCGCCGAGCGTGGCCGAAGAAATCTGGATGCCCGAGGTGCTGTCCACGGCCCTGAGCGATCGTGCGGGCCGCCGACGGCCCCGTCCAGGTAGGGGCGGTGGGCGAGGAACTGGGCCTTCAGGTGACGGTGCGTGGCAAGCTGAAACCGCTGCGCGCGAAGATGACCAAGCTCGCCGACCGCGGCTGGCTGCGCAAGCGAGGCGACGGGCGGTTCACCGCACGCTCCTAGTAGTAGCGGCATAGAACCTGGAACGCTTCAGATGCCACCCACCGTGTGGTGCCTGCTCAGATCTGGTTCGTGCCACCGTCGACGTAGATGTTCGCGCCGACGACGTAGCTGCTCTGTTCCGAGGCCAGGAAGGCCACGACTGCGGCGGCCTCCTCAGGCTGACCCATACGGCCCTTGGCCACGGTCGCGGCGACATTCTCCTTGACGGCCCGGGCGGTCTCCTCGTCGCCGAAAGCGGCGGTGCCCCCGGGAGTCTCGATCCATGCCGGCGAGACCACGTTGACCCGGATGCCACGGTCCTTGAGCTCGTTGGACCACGTCCGCGCGAAGGACCGGACGGCCGCCTTCGACGCCGCGTACGCGCCGAACGCCGCTACTCCACGGTCGCCGGCCGTCGAACCGACCAGGACGATCGAGGCTCCGTCGTTGAGCAGCGGCAACGCCTTCTGCACGGTGAACAGCGTGCCTCGGACGTTGACCGCGAAGGTCTGGTCGAAGTGCTCCTCGGTGGTCTGTTCCAGCGTCACGAACGCACCGACCGCCGCGTTCGCCACGAGCACGTCCAAACCCTTGCCTCGCGCCCGGACCGCCTCGTAGAGCCGGTCCAGGTCCTCCGGCTTGGAGATGTCGCCGACGACCGCGGTGGCCCGGTCTGCTCCGATGGTCTTGACGGCGGCCTCCAGTTCGGACTCGCGTCGGCCGGTGACGAACACGTACGCGCCCTCGTCCGCCAGCCGTACGGCGGTGGCCAGACCGATACCGGTGCTGCCCCCGGTGACCACCGACGTCTTGCCTTCCAGCTGTCCCATGTGGGTGTCTCCGTCACTGTCTCGATGCCGATCTGTTCGACATCGATACTGCGGGAGATCGGGGATACTATCCATGATGCAGAGTCCGGCGTTCTTTACGTATCGTCCAGGAGGTGTCGTCGGTGCTCGGATTTCGGGATCCAGTGGCTGACGCGATCGGCCTGCTCCGGCCCCGCACGGTGGTCGGGCCCAGCCTCCGGGCCGCGGGAGAGTGGGCTTTGCGCTTCGACACGTTCTTGCACGTGCGGGTCGGGGGCCTCGTGCGCGGCACGTGCTGGTTGATCCTCGAAGGGCACGAGCCGGTGCTCCTGCAGGCGGGTGACACCTTCATGCTGGGCAACCCGCCGCCTTACGTGCTGGCCAGCACGCTCGACGCAAGCCCGCGCCCTGCGGAGCCGGTGTGGGCGGGTGCCGAAGACGGGTTCGTGCGGATCGGCCCGGAGTCCGAGGAGGACCTCTACCTCTGCGTCGGGCACATCGCGTTCGACGACAGGAACGCGGCCCTCCTGACCGATCTTCTGCCGCCGCTCGTGATCGTCCGCGTGGCCGATCCTCATGGCAGGCGGCTCGCGCAGCTGATCGATCTCCTGGCCACCGAGGTCGGGGTCGCCGCCGCCGGCGGCCCGCTGGTGCAGAACCACCTCGCACAGATCCTGCTCGTGCACATGCTGCGTGCTCACGCCGGTCAGACGGACCGGCCCACCGGCTGGCTGGGCGCCCTGAACGAGGACGGCATCGGTGCCGCCCTGCGTGCCGTGCACGCGGACGTGGCCCACTCCTGGAGCCTCAAGGAGCTCGCCGAGATCAGCCACATGTCCCGTTCCGCGTTCGCCCAGGCCTTCAAGAGCCACGTCGGGGTCCCGCCGTTGGAGTACCTGATCCAATGGCGCATGAGCCTCGCGCGCGACGCCCTCGCCCGCGACACTCTGTCGATCTCCGAGCTCGCACGGGCCACGGGCTACCTGTCCGAGAGCGCGTTCAGCACCGCGTTCCGCCGCGTGGTCGGCTCATCGCCCGCACAGTTCCGGAACCAGGCACGGCAGCCACCGCGCTCGGCCGCGAACGGAAGCTGAAGGAGGCGTCCTGTGCTCAGCTGCGCCGCTCACGCTGGCGACGAAGACACCAGCACTGATGTGCCCCGCCTTCCGTGGGGTCACTTTGATTGACTTGTGTGCCATTGACCCCAGAAGAAGAACGCTTGCCGTCCGCAGCTTTCGCCGGGTTGGGATGCGGTCCGGCATCAACCAGAACATAGCCGTACGGCGGACGCCCACCGAGAAACCGCCCCTCCACCTGAGCCTGAGCGGACATCGCGGTCCGCACACGAATCTTGACGCGGTTCCGCTCCCCCTTGCTCATCCCACCGAACACGCTCATCACAAGATCGTGTGCTTCGTTGGACGGATCGATGGGCCACCCACCTCAGGCACCCACAGCGGGACCCCGAAGTGCTCAAACAGGGGGAAGGTCAGGCCGTGCTGGTTCCCGTAGAAGGCTCTGTGCGGCTCTCCGATGACGACAGCCCCGAAACCACGGTCAGGACGACGCAACTCCGCCAGCAGCGCCGATGCTTGCGGCCGTCGCTGCCAAGGAATCGAGCGAGACTTGTCCACGTCGAAGAACTCCGCGACGATCATCCCACCTCTAGGTTCGATGAGCGCGCGCGAGCGCGTGATCTGCCAAGCCCGAGACGAGGCCGGGTCCTGGTTGTCCTCAGTCGACACTCGGCCGTAGAAGGCGAAGCGGGTCGTCTCCATACGTTGTCCCTCCCTCAAGCAGCGTCCGCAATGGGACTGTGCGCCTCTTGAGAGGCTTCCAACAGGATGGTGAGCAGCTCCGCCGCAGCACGCGGAGTCAGACGAGGATCTGTGTCCGGAAGGTGGACCACGAGTTCAGTGTCACCCTTCATGCTGCCGCCTCAGACGCCGAAGTTGCCGAAAGATCTCGCCCTTCTGCTCTGGCCTGGAGTACAGCCATGTGGTCGCGCCATCGCTGGCGTTCATGGACCGACCGCAGCAGGCGTACGGCCAGCGGTGACACGCTCGGACCTCCGGCCGGGACCGGCCGCCAGATGTACCGGTGCGGGTCGGTGGGTTCGTCGGTCTGGCCGAGCGCTTCCAGGACCCAGGTGCGCCGGTCCTGCTTGTGCTCGGCGAGGGTCTTGTTGGACCACTTGCGTGAGACCAGGACGCGACGTCCGGCGTAGCCGAGGTGTTCGGGCTTGTGCGCCTTGCCCCGGCATCGGCCCGGAGCCTTGCCCGGCTTGGCGTTCTTAGGCTGAACGCCGTACCGCAGCCAGTTCGCGCACGTCGGGGAGCACGGCTCATACCGCTGCGCCTCAGCCATCCGCGCGGCATGCTCCCGTTGCGCCGGGTTCGTCGAGTCGATCGTGTCGCTGATCGATTTCGTCAGGGACTTCGACAGGTACCGGATGCACTGATCGGCGTCCGGCGTTCCGCATCGCCCGCGGCGCCACGAACCGCGAGGTCGCCGCCGAACTCTTCATCACCGAGGCCACGGTGAAGACGCACCTGCTCCACATCTTCGCCAAGCTGGAGGTCAACGACCGCGCGGCCGCGGTCGCGTCGGCGTACGAGAGGGGCCTGCTCAAGCCGGCGAACAAAGGCTGACCCTCGCCAGGGCCGGCGGGAGTAGCATGGGCCGGTGGGAACGGCGGCGATCCGGACACAGCGGCTGCTGCTGCGGCGCTGGACCGGCGCCGGAGGAGCCCGTTCGCCGCGCTCAACGCCGACCCCGTCGTGATGGAGCCCTTTTCCGCCCCGCTCACCCGCGAGCAGAGCGACACGATGGCCGACCACATCGAGGCGGGGTTCGAGGAACACGGCTTCGGCCTGTGGGCGGTGGAGGCGGACGGGCGGTTCATCGGGTTCACCGGACTGTCGGTCGCCCGCTTCACCTCCCCCTTCACCCCCCTGCGTAGAGATCGGCTGGCGACTCGCGCGGCCCCGCCTGGGGGCACGGGTACGCCACCGAGGCGGCCCAGGCCGCCCTGGCGGACGGGTTCACCCGGGTCGGGCTGACGGAGATCGTGTCGTTCACGGCCACGTCCAACCTGCGGTCCCAGGCCGTGATGCGCCCCGGGTTTCCCTCAGATCTCGTATTACGAGATATAGTCGCGCTATACACGCGTCACAAGCCGATACCCCGTCGCCCACGAAACAGGAGGAAGCTTTCAAAATGCCGGGCGCAGACGAGCAGGCGGGACGATCAGCAGGCTCCCGGATTGCGGTCATCGAGAAGGCTGTGAAGACACTGGACGCCCTCTTGCCCGTGACTGACGGCCTGACCCCCACTCAGGTGGCGGAGGTGATCGGCACCAACCGGAGCACCGCCTTCCGGCTCCTCGCTTCGCTTGAACACGGCGGGCTACTCGACCGAGACCCCTCCACCGGCCGGTATCACCTCAGCATGAAGTTGCTCCAGTACGGCTCGGCGGTGCGTAGCAGGATGCCCATCATCAGGGTCGCGGAGTCGACGCTCGCGAACCTCCGGGACGAAACGCGACAGAGTGTTCTCCTCGCCGTACGCGAGGGCTGGGGGGCGCGATGCCTGTCTCGTCTGCCCGGGCTCGAGGTGGACGTGGTCTCCTGGACCACCGGCGAATGGCTTCCCATGCACCTCGGGGCGGCTCCCCAGGCGCTCATGAGCGCTATGAGCGACGCGGAGATCGACCACTACCTCGCTGAGAACACCGACTGGCACACCCTCCAGGGAGATCGAACCGCCGACGACATCCGGAAGGGGATCGCTTTGATCCGGCAGCGCGGCTGGGCCCTGAACCAGGAGGGAATCGCTCAGGGCGTCGCGTCCCTCGGCGCCGTCGTCTACAACCGCAGCGGCGTCCCGGTGTGCGCGATCTCCGTTGCGGGACTCGAGCACCACTACACCGAGCCCCGGCTGGAGCGCACGGCTGCCGCCGTCCTCGCCGCGGCCAAGGAGATCAGGGAGAAGCTCGACTGACCGATGACGTCACAGTGGTTCGGTTCTGGCCCGAAGAGAGTCCCCGGACCAGAACCGAACCAGCGTAGGTGGGTCGCGTCGTTCAGGAGCCGGAGAAGCCCAGCTCGAATCCGCCGGCACCGGTGTACTGCATCATGACCGGCGGCAGAGTGACACCCTGGTGCTTGTCCGCTGAGAACTCGTAGGGTCCGAGGACTCCGGTGTAGGAGCCTTCTTCGATCGCCTTGGCGATCTCGGGGCCGCTCGTGGCTCCCCCCTTGAGCGCGTTGATGATCATCTCAGTGTTGTCGTAGGCGGCCCCGGCGGCCGCGGGCGGCTGGTCCCGGTACTTGTCCGTGTAGGCCTTGGCGAAGGACTTGACCTTGTCGGCGTAGGGAACGCCGTCCTCCACGTCGTCGGAGATGTCGACCCAGAAGGCATTGGCGAACAGACCGCCCTGCGGCAGGTCGTTGGCCAACGGCTGCAAGGCGTCCAAGGATGCCGAGCCCGTGCCCACCCAGATCGGCTGGGTCATGCCGAGGGCCTTGGTGGCCTGGGCTATCGGGACGATGTTGCCGCCCGAGACGCCGGCGACGATCAGGTCCGGCTTGGCGTCGCGCAGCTTCGTCATCTGGGTCTCCAGGTTCGTGGAGCCGGACGTGAACCGCTGCTCGGCGACGACCTCATACTGACCGGGGTCGTTCTTGGCGATGTAGCTGAAGATCGAGAGGTACCCATCACCGGAGGCGTCGTCCTGGCCGATGAAGCCGATCTTGTGGACTCCCAGGTCCTTGAGCCAGGGCAGCGTCGCGGGCACGTAGTCGGTGACCGGTGCCATGCTGAGGAAGAAGTACGGCGTCGGCTCGATGTTGGTGGGTGAGAGGCAGAAGTGAAGCACCTTGGCCTGATCCAAGATCGGCTGCATGGCCCGGCATCCTGCACTTGACGAGGTCCCGATCACCACGCTGGTCTTCGAGCTGAGTGTTCTGGCTGCCGCGGCCGCGACTGTCGGATCCGAGGTGCCGTCCTCGACGATCAGGTCGATCTGCTTGCCGTCGATGCCCCCGTCGGCGTTGACCTGGTCGACCGCCAACTGGATGCCGTTCAGTCCGGGAACTCCGTACGCGGCCTGGGCGCCGGTCTTGTCGATGACGACGCCGATGGAGATCGACTCACCTGAGCTGTCGTCGGCGGTGCCACCCGAGGACCCGCAGGCGGCGGTGAGGGCGACAGCGCCTGCCGCGATCGCCGTGGCGACCACCCTCATTGGTTGCTTCATTGCATGCCTCATTCTTCGGGCACCCGGACGGGTGCGGAGTTGTGACCGGCCGCGGCAGACGCCGTTGCCCGGCCGTTCTCGATACGAGGCCCCGAAGAGCCACCCCTACGGTGTCGACGACGAGTACCCGCCCTCTTGTCTTCCCGTAGCAGAAGGAGAACGACGATGAATGCGCCGTAGATGTAGACGTCTTGCCACGACGTCGAGATGTAGCCACCGGCGTAGCTGGCGAACAGGCCGATGGCCAGGGAGGCCAGCGCCACGGGGACGTACTCCCAGCGGCCGGCGATGGCACCGATCGCACCCGTCAACGCCAGCGCGAACACCCAGGTCCAGCCGAAGGGCATGATGGGGGACAGGAGAATCCCGGCCGCTGCGCCGAAGAAGCCGGCAACCTGGAAGCTGACGAACTGCATCACCTTCGTGTTGATGCCGACGATGCGCGCCCCTTCGACATCGTCTGCTGCCGCGCGAAGCGCCTTGCCCAGCATGGTCCGCTCGAAGAGCACGAAGCCGGCGATCACCAGAAAGGCAGCGCCCGCCCACATCAACAGCGAGTGAGGAAGCACCGTCGCACCGAAGATCCGCAGCGGCTCGTTGGAGAGCCACGGCTTGGCACTGCGGTCGTTGAGGCCCCAGAACTGGCGTGCCAGCTCTGCGAAGAGGAGCGCGCCGCCCAGGAGCATGATGACGGGTCCCGTCTCACCGCGTGTGGCGAGCCTGTTGAGGGCGAGCAGGTACAGGAACACCGCGATGCCGGCACAGGCGAGCAGACTTGCAAGGGCGGCCAACGGCCATCCCAGGCCGTCGCGCACCGAGCCGAAGATCAACGCGCTGTAGACGACGTACGTGCCCTGAGCAAGGCTCTCCACCCGTGAGACCTGATAGGTCACGACCATGCCGAGAGCGACCAGCATGTAGAGGAACCCGACGTTCAGTCCCGCGAAGGTCAGCTGCAGGAATGTGCTCACACCACACTACCCAGATAGGAGTCGACGACTGCAGGATCGGAAGCGAGCTCGTCCACGCTGCCGGACAGGACGACTCGGCCGGTTTCGACCACCGCGCCGTGGTGGCCGACGGAGAGCGCCTTCCCGACGTTCTGCTCGATCAGCAGGACACCGACTCCGAGCGCGGCGAGCTCTGCGGCCTTCTGAAGGATGATGTCGACGTAGATCGGCGCGAGGCCCAGGCTGGGTTCGTCGAGGATGAGGTAGCGAGGGTCGGCCATGAGGGCGCGCGCGATCGCAACCATCTGCTGCTCACCACCGGAGAGGTCGCGGGCCTTCCTCTTCAGCAGTCTTCCCAGCTGAGGGAATGTCTCCATGACGCGGTCGTAGGAGGCGCTCCGCTCCGACCGTGATCTCGTCCAGCCACCCAGGAGCACGTTGTCGCGAACCGTCGAGCGACCGAACAGGTGTCGCGCCTCGGGAACCAGCGAGAGCCCTCGACGCACACGCTCGTTGGCGCTCGCCTCCGTCACGTCGACGTCGTCGATCGTGACCTGACCGCCACGAAGTCCAAGCACTCCGGCCAGGCACTTGGCGGTCGTGCTCTTGCCCGCGCCGTTTGCTCCGAGGAGGCAGAACACCTCTCCGGGACGCACCTCGATGCTCACCTCGTGCAGCACCGGTGCTCCGAGGTATCCGGCTACGAGCCCCTTACCGCGCAGCATGGTCGGCTCCCAGGTACGCGTCGATGACGGCCCGATTCGAGCGGATCTCGGCAGGCGTGCCCTCGGCCAGGACGGTTCCGCGGTCGAAGACCACGATGTCGGACACGAGAGACATCAGGAACCCGAGGTTGTGCTCGACGAGGAGCACGGTCACCTCGTGCGTGGCGAAGTACTGCTTGAGGTCGGCGGCCAGAAGATGCCGCTCGGCGTCCGTCAGGCCGGCAGCCGGCTCGTCGAGAAACAACAGCGATGGCCCGCTTGCCAGTGCGCGCGCCACTGAGACGAGGCGCTGTTGCCCGGCGGTGAGGTCCTCGCTCAGACGATGAGCCAGCTCGAGGGCGTGGACGGACTCCATGGCATCGAGGGCGGCGTTCCGCAGGAGCGTCTCGTCCTTGCGCCACCTCCGCGAGCGGAACATGGCGCTGAAGACACCGGACCGACCGGCGAGGTGGCTCCCGATCATGACGTTCTCCAGGGCGGTCAGTCCTGGAAAGAGGCGGGCATGCTGGAACGTCCGCCCGATGCCGAGGCGTGCGATCTGGTCGGGGCGTCTTCCAGCCAGGGGCGCACCACGCCAGGTGACGGTTCCCGCGCTGGCAAGGACGACGCCGCTCGCGGCACCGATGAAGGTCGACTTCCCTGCGCCGTTGGGCCCGATGAGGCCGAGCACGGAGCCCTCAGCAACCGAGAAGGTCACCTCGGAGAGCGCCGACACGCCGCCGAACTCCACGCAGAGGCTCGAGGCTTCAAGCATCGCGCCTCCCGATGGCGCGAAGACGGCTGAGGGCTGTACTCGCCAGGCCGGCGAGTCCGTGTGGCGACAGCAGGCAGATGACGATCACGGCGATGGCCTCCATGAGCTCGGTGGTCAACGTCTGAGTGACGTAGGCGGAGGTCGTCATGAAGACCGTCACCATGACCAGCCCCGCGAAGATGCTTCGCTCTCCTCCGACGAGGACGGGAAGGAAGAGCAGCAGGGAGGTCGCGAAGGCGAAGTCTGTCGGGGCGATGAACGCGCTGTAGTGGGCGAAGACGGATCCCGCGAATGCGGCGGGCACTGCTGCAACAAGCCAGAGCACGGCCTTGGCCCGTGCCGGGTTGATCCCGACCGTTGCGGCCGCGTCGGTGTCCTTGTGGATGGCGGTGAGCGATCGACCGAACCTGGAGCGCGCGATGTTGCGACCCAGCAGGAACAGCACGAGGACAGCGGCCCAGCTGAAGATGAAGTACGACTTCTCACCCGTCACCTCGAAGCCACCCACTGAGAGAGGCGGGATGCCGAAGATCCCGTTGTTGCCGCCGGTGAGGTCTCTGAGGTTGACGAGGACCTGCTGCAGGAGAAACGAGAACGCGGCGGTCGCCATGGCCAGGTACCAGCCACGAAGGCGGAGGATCGGGCTGGTGACCAGCGCGAGCGTCAGCGCGGCCGCGATGCCGAGGGCCATGCCGGCCAGCGGCGAGAGGCCCCACTTGGTGGTCGCGAGCGCGGATGCGTAGGCGCCCATGGCCATGAAGACCGCGTGGCCCAGCGTCATCTGCCCCCCGAGGCCGGCGAGGAGGGACACGCCGACGACCGCGATCCCGTAGATGCCGGCGAGCACCAGGAGCGGGTAGACGTTCGAGCCGCCGAACAGCGGGGTGGCCACGAAGATCCAGACCACGATGGCAGCGGGCTGCCAGCCCCAGGCGACGAGGCGCTCGACGCGGGCCGTCCCGATGGCCGTCTCGGTCGAGGATGCGCCGGAGGTCCGCGCTGCCGGAGCGTCCGAGTGAGTCAGCATCATCACCAGTCGCTCACGAACGTAGGTGCACCGGGCATGGAGTCGGCCTGCTGCGACATGAGCTCTCCCTTGATCTACATCTCGTATTACGAGATGTCAACTCGAAATGCGAACGTAACCTATGTCACATGCGATGGCAAGCACAAGTGCCGACTTCGAACGTCTAACGTCGGACAAAACTGGGATTGTCTACAACCTCACAGACGAATGTTGAACTTTGGGCTGACGTGCTCTAGGTTTCCGCCATGGCAAGCTTCGTCCTGGTGCACGGCGGCGGTCACGGCGGCTGGTGCTACCAGCGAGTCGCTCGCCTGCTCGAGGCGGCCGGCCACACCGTCTACTCGCCGTCGCTGACCGGCTCCGGTGACCGCTCCCACCTGATGAGTCCCGATGTCGACCTGGAGACGCACGTCACCGAGGTGGCGAATCTCCTCTTCTTCGAGGATCTGAGCGACGTCATCCTCGTCGGTCACAGCATCGGCGGCATGGTCGCCAGGGGGGCCGCCGACCGCGCCGGCGGCCGGGTCGGGAAGCTCGTCTACCTCGATGCCCCGCAGGGGCGGACGGCCGCCGAGGCCCTGCCGATGTTCGACCTGCGGGCCGGCAGCAAAGTGGTCGATGGTGTCGAGCTCATCCTCCTGCCGAGCGAGGACCTACTGGGCTTCTTCGGGGTCACCGATCCGGAGGACGTCGCGTGGGCCTTGCCGCGCCTCACCCCCCATGCCTGGAAGTGCTTCGACCAGGAGCTCAGCCTCCAGAACGAGCAGGCGGTCGACGGTCGCGGCGATCCCGCGCTACCTCATCGTCGCCAGCGGGAGCGTGGACCTCGGCGTCCATCCCGAGGAGTTGCTGGCCGCAGCGAGAGCCGAGGACCGGCTCTGGGTGATCGAGGGCGGGCACGATCTGATGATCACCGCGCCCCGGGCCGTCGCCGACTCGCTGGCTCAGATCGCCGCCGAGGGGACGGTCTAGGCGAAGGACACGGCCGCGGACGACGGCGGTCACGCCACGTTCTCCAGCACCACGGCGAGTGCCTGGCCGACGCCGATGCAGATCGCGGCTATGCCGTACCGGTCGCCGGACTCCTGCAGCCGCGCGGCCAGCGTGCCGAGGATCCGCCCACCGGACGCCAGGTGCTCCGCGATGGCGAGCCTGACGTCGAGGCCGACGATGTCGGTCGTCCTCAGCGGGCCGGCCGGATGCTTGTAGCCCAAGGTCATGGCGGCGTCGATGTCTGCCGCTGTGGCCACGCCGTCCTCGAGCATGCGGATCGCCTCGACGGCCAGCGCGACGCCGAGCCGGCTGCTTGCGAAGCCCGGTGAGTCGGTCACGGTGATCGGGGTCTTGCCGAGCGCGCGGACCCAGTCCTGCGCGACCGTGGTCAGGTCCGGTGCGGTTCTCGCCCCGACGACGATCTCGACCAGCCCCCTGGCCGGCACAGGATTGAAGAAGTGCAGCCCGAGGAACCGGTCCGGCTTCGCCAGACTCTCGGCGATGCGGTCGATCGACAGTGCGCTGGTGTTGCTGGCGAGGACGGCGCCGGGGGCGATGCGCTCGACGGCCTTCACCAGACTGCCCACCACCGTCTCGCGCGTGGTCCGGGCGGCGTCCGCGTCGACCTCCACGACCGTGACCTCGGCGCCCGCCAGGAGGAAGGCATGGGCGATGCCGGCGCCCATCCGGCCGCCGCCGTACACGCCCATGCGGGACGGGAGTGCATCGGAGCTCCTGGAGAGGCAGGGGCGCGCTCTGGCGCACGGTCAGCCCCACGGCGAGTCGTCGCCGAGGTCGACGAGTGAGGGATACGCCGTCGACGACGGCGTGCCCCGCAGGCTCTGGGCGATCGGGCTGGGCAGCGTGGGGAAGGACCGGCCGGTGCCGGGTGCGGTGACCCGCTCGGGAGCATCGACGTCGACGAGACCCGCGGCGACCGCCTCGTCCCAGGTCGAGACGACCACCGTGCAGACGTCCTCGCCGTCGAGGACCGACCGCCAGTGGTCACTGGGCTCCGCCGCGAACCGCGCACCGAGCGCCGCGATCACCGCCTGCTCCTGGCCCTCGTCGTCCCAGAGCCTCCGATCGAGGTCGACCAGGTCGACGAGCCGGTCCCAGAACTTCTGCTCGAGGGCCGCGCAGGCGATGTGCCGCCCGTCGGCGGTCGGGTAGACCTGGTAGCGCGGGCTGCCGCCGGTGAGCAGCTCGGCGCCCGGCCGGGGCCATCCCCCGCCGGCCTGGTGGGTGGCGAAGTAGCCGTAGGCGAGGACCTGCAGGTTGTGCGTCATCGAGACCTGCAGGTGTGCGCCTCCGCCGCCGAGGTCGCGCCGACGCAGCGCCAGCAGGATGTTGACCACCGCCGGATAGGTGCCGCCGGCGATGTCGGCGAGCACGGTCACCGGCAGGGTCGGCGAGCCGGTGGCGTCCGCGACCACGCCGAGCAGGCCCGACTCCGCCATATAGTTGAGGTCGTGCCCGGCCCGGGACGCGTGTGGACCGGTCGCGCCGTACCCGGTGATCGAGCAGTAGACGACGTCCGGGTTGACCGCGCACACGGAGTCGTACCCGAGCCCGAGCCGATCGGCGACACCGGGCCGGAACTGCTCCACCACGACGTCGGCCTCGGCTGCGAGCTCGAGCACCCGGTCGCGTTGCACGGGGTCCTTGAGGTCGACGCCGTAGGCACGCTTGCCGCGGTTCAGGACGGCGTAGTTCGCGCTCGCCTCCCCGAACCTCGGCAGGTAGCTGCGCATCTCGTCGCCCCGGCCCGGCCGTTCGAGCTTGACCACGTCGGCGCCCGCCTCGGCGAGCAGCAGCGTGGCGAGCGGACCCGGGAGCAGTGTCGAGAGGTCGAGCACCTTGATGCCCGCCAGGGGCGGCGCGTCGGCGCTCATCCCAGCATCTCCCGCAGCTTGAACTTCTGGATCTTGCCGCTCGGCGTCATGGGCAGCTCCGGAAGGCTGATCACCTGCTCCGGCAGGTAGTGCTTGGAGAGGCCCCGCTCGAGCAGGTACGCCGCGAGCGTGTCGACCGTGAGCTCGGGTCGGCCTTCCTTGACCACGAGCACCGCGCAGATGAGCTCGCCCAGCCGCTCGTCGGGGGCGCCGACGACGGCGGCGTTGACGACGTCGGGGTGATCGAAGATGACGGACTCCACGTCGGTCACCGGGATGTTCTCGCCGCCGCGGATGATGATGTCCTTGCTGCGGCCGCGCAGGCTCAACCAGCCGTGCTCGTCGACGCTGGCGCGGTCGCCGGTCCGGAACCACAGGCCCGGCAGGAAGGCCTCGTCGGTGGCGTCGGGCCGGTCGTAGTAGCCGTAGACGACGCCCGGGCCGCGCATCAGCAGGTCGCCGATCTCGCCCGTCGGCACGTCGTCGCCGTCGGCGTCGACGACGCGAACCGCGGAGCCGGCGAAGACCGAGCCGTCGGTGCGCTGGATGGCGGGCGGCTCCTTGGGCGTGCAGGAGCTCATGATGCTGCATTCGGTCATGCCCCACGCCGGCGCGACGTACGCGCCGAGCGCCTCCTGCGCCTGGGCGGGCAGGTTGCGCGGCACCGGGGAGCCCGCGATGACCAGGCAGGTCAGCGGGCAGTCCGGGTCGTCGACGAGGTCGGTGCGCATCATGTCCTGCAGGAAGGTCGGGGCACCGAAGAACGTCGTCACCCGCTCCTCGCGAATGATCCGCACGCCCCACGCCGGGTCCCACCGATCGACGTAGACCCCGGTTCCGGCGAACAGCACCGTCATCACGATCCCCCAGGCGAAGCCGGTGTGGTGGCCCACGGGTGAGGCGACCAGGTGGACCACGGGGTCGCCGTACACCTGCGGACCGACGTGCTCGACCTGCCGCCGGATGGCGTAGATCAGCGTGTTGTGGCTGTGCATGGCGCCCTTGGGCTCGCCGGTCGTGCCGGAGGTGAAGCCGAGGTAGCAGACCCGGCTGGGTTCCGGTTCGGGGAGCGTATGGCTGGGGACGTCGTCGTGGCTGGACCACAACGACTCGCCTTCGCGCAGCCCGGACTCGTCGTCGTCGAGGAGGACGACGTGCTCGAGCGTGGGGATCTCGGCTCGCAGCCGGCGGGAGAGGTCGAGATGCTCGATGCTGCGCCAGCGGCGCGGAACCACCAGGACCTTGGCCTTGCTCCGGCGCAGGATGGCCGCGGCCTGCCGCTCGCCGTATGCGACCGGGATGCCTCCGTAGACGGCGCCCAGCTCGTTGATCCCGAAGACCATCTCGGGGTACTCGATCCAGTTCGGCAGCATCAGCACGACGGCATCGCCCACGCCGACTCCGAGAGAGGCGAAGACGCTTGCGGCGTGGTGCGCGTTGGCGTCGAACTCCCGGTAGGTGCGGGTCACGCGGTCGCCCTGCGTGTGGTGGCCGACGAGGGCGACCCGATCAGGGTGGGCCTGGGCGGCCTGGGTGAGCAACGAGCGCAACGAGCGCTCCTCCCACCATCCCGCCTCACGCCACTCGCGGGCGACCGCGTCCGTGACGGGGGTGTGCTGGCCGTCCAGCACATCGGCCAGCTTCGGGTGGCTCCGGGTCGTGGTCATGACGCCTTCCTGTGCAGGGTGTCGGTGTCCGGTCGTCCCACCAGCAGGCGCGCAGCACGCACGGCTGCGCCGTGCAGGTCGATCGCGGCGCGCAGAGAGACGGCATCGCGAAGAAGGCGCTCGGGTGGGTACTCGGTCAGGTAGCCGTAGCCGCCGTGCGACTGGAGCGCCGCGGCGGCGACCTCGACCGCTCCGTCGCAGGCTTCTCGGGCTGCAGCCAGTGCGCGGATCGGGTCGGTGAGTGGGTCGAGTGCGGCGGTGAGGGCCACCGACGCGCCGGCAGCCTGCTCGAGCAACGACTGGCGCACCGTCGGGAGCGCAGTCAGTGCGTCGCCGAACTGGTGCCGGTCGGCGGAGTAGGCGGTCGCGGCATCCACGGCCGCGGACGCGATCCCGGCCGCGACCAGGGCGGCGCCGCGGTGCAGCCGCGCCCGCGCTCGGTCGGCATCCACGCCGCGCAGCTCGACCACGTCGCCGCTTCCGGCGTCGACCCGTGCCGAGCGGGTGAGCGCTCCGCCGAGGCCGCTGCGCCGGAGCGCCGTCATCGTCAGCGCCGAGCGCTGCACCAGCAGGGCTGCGTCCGGGCCGTCCAGCACCAGCAGGTGCGGCTCCTCCGCCGCAGCGTCGACTCGGTCGACCGTGCCCCGCAGGATGTCGCCGTCCCAGGCCAGGCGGACGTGGGGCGAACTCGCGTCCACCACCGCCACGGCGGCGGCACCGAGGTGCAGGGCGCCGACGAGCTGCGCACACCGGGCGTCGGGGCCCACGACGGCCACGGCCGCGTGTGCCTGGACCGAGGCCCAGCCGAGCGCCGGCCAGCTGCGGCCCAGCTGCGTCCAGGCAACTGCGGTGGTGACGGCGTCTGCGCCGCCTCCGCCGTACGACTCCTCGACGCCCAGCGTCCAGACGCCGAGCTCGGCGAGTGTGGAGACGAGGCCGCGTACGACATCGGGGGTGTCGGTCAGCGTCACATCCCGGTCGCCGGCGAGGCTCTGCAGCATGCTCAGCAGGTCGAGCTGGTCGGCGTCGAGCGTCGGGCCCCGCCAGGTCATGACCAGAAGCTCTCGGGCTCGGGGTCGCGGCGCTCCGCGAACGCGGCGCTGACCTCGTGGGCCTCCCGGGACGGCACGTTCATCGGCTTTCCTTCTTCCCGGTGCGGAATCCCTGGCCGCTCTTGGCACCCAGCCGTCCGGCGGCCACCATCCGCCGCAGCAGAGGCGGCGGGGAGTAACGGTCGTCGCCGGTGGCGGCGTGAGCGCTCGCGGTCGCGCGCAGGTGGACGTCGAGGCCGATCATGTCGAGCATCTCGAGCGGTCCGGTCTTGTAGCCGAGCCCCAGGCGGAGCGCGAGGTCGATGTCCTCGGCGGTGGCCAGCCCGTCGTCGTACTCGGCGATGACGTCGTTGAGGTACGGCAGCAGCAGCGCGTTGACGAGGAACCCGGGCCGGTCCTCGACGACGACGGGCTTCTTGCCGTCCAGCATGTCGACGAACGCGACGAGCCGGTCGATGAGCGCCTCGTCGGTCTGCAGCGCTCGGACCACCTCGACGGTGCGCATCATCGGTGCGGGGTTGAAGAAGTGGAGACCGGCGACCCGGGTCGGGTTGGGGAGCGCCGCGGCGAGGTCGGTGACCGACAGGGTCGAGGTGTTGGTCAGGATCGGAGTGTCGACTCCGACCACGTCGGCCACTCGCGCGAGCAGCGCCTTCTTGAGCTCGGCGTCCTCGGTGACCGACTCGACCACGAGGTCGACGCCGGCCAGATCCGCGACCTCGGTGGTCCCCGTAATCCGGCTCAGCACCGCTTTCCTGGTGTCCTCAGTGAGCTTGCCGCGGGCCACCCCGCCCGCGAGGAGCTCGGCGACCGCGACCGTGCCGGCCCCGATCCGGGACTGGTCTGCCTCCAGCACGACCACGTCGCGGCCGGCGGCGGCGAAGACCTGGGCTATCCCGGCACCCATGGTCCCGAAGCCGAGCAGGCCGACCCTCTGGAAGTCGTTCATCGAGCTCTCCTCTCAGGACCCGAAGAGACGGGTGTCGTCGTAGTCGTAGAACCCGCGGCCGGTCTTGCGGCCGAGGTCGCCCGCGGCGACCATCCGCTCGACCATCGGCGGCGGGAAGAAGCGCGGGTCGCGCAGCTGCTCGTAGAGCCGGGTCGCGACCTGCTGGTGGATGTCGAGGCCGACGATGTCGAGCAGCCGGAACGGGCCCATCGGGTGACCGAGCGAGCCGAGGACGGCCTCGTCGATCGCCTCCTTGCTCGCGATGCCGGCCTCGAGCGCGGCGATGCACGAGTTCTCCCACGGGATGAGGAAGCGGTTGACGATGAAGCCGGGGCGGTCCTTGGTGACCACGCTGGTCTTGCCCAGGGAGGCGAGGAACTCGACGGTCGCCTTGTGAGCCCAGTCGGCCGTGTGGCGGCCGTCCGCGACCTCGACGAGCTTCATCAGCGGCGCCGGGTTGCAGTAGTGGGTGCCGACGACCCGCTCGGGAAGCCGGGAGCCGGACGCGATGCCGGTGACCGAGAGCGTCGAGGTGTTGGTATGGAAGAGGGTCGCGGGCGACACGATCTCGTCGAGCCGTCCGAAGGTTTCCTTCTTGAGAGCCAGGTCCTCGAAGACCGCCTCGACGACCACGTCGCACGGCGCCAGGTCGGCGAGGTCGGTGCTGCCGGCCAGCGCGTCCTTCGCGGCCTGCCCGGCCGTCCCGTCGAGCTTCCCGAGCTGCACGCTGCGGTCGAAGAACGCGTGCACGGTGTCGATGCCGCGACGGAGGTTGGTCTCATCGACGTCGAAGAGGATGGTCCGGTGCCCGGCCCGGGTCATCACGGTTGCGATGCCCGACCCCATGGTCCCGGCGCCGAGGACGGCGACGGTCTTGCTCTCGTTGCTCACTGATACTCCTGGGATGTGCGGTCAGCGGACGGACTGGCCGCCGTCGACGACGATGACTTCGCCGGTCATGAAGTCCGAGGCGCTGCCGGCCAGCAGCAGCAGCCATGGCTGGAGCTCGTCGGGCTCCCCCATGCGGCGGGCGGGGATGGCGCGCACGACCTTCGCGAAGGTATCGGCGTCCTTGCGCAGGTCGGCGTTCAGCGGGGTGGCGAAGTAGCCGGGCGCGATGGCGTTGACCTGGACGCCGGCGCGGGCCCACTCCATGGCGATCGACCGGGTGAACCCGATGACGCCGGCCTTCGAGGCCGAGTACGCCGCGTGGTTGGGCACGCCCTGGAGTGCGAAGTTGGAGGCGATGTTGATGACCTTGCCCGAGCCCTGGGCGGTCAGGTGGCGCCCGGCCGCCCGGGTGGCCAGGTAGGTCCCGCGCAGGTTGGTGGCGAGGACCTGATCCCACTCGTCGGCGCCCTGGTCGAGCAGCGGCGTCGAGGCGACGATCCCGGAGTTGTTGACCAGGATGTCCAGGCGCCCGAACGTCTCGACGGTCGCCTGGACCATCCGTTCGACGGACGCCTCGTCGGTGATGTCGGTCGGGCAGGCGAGCGCCTCGCCGCCGCCCGCCTTGGCCTCCTCGACGAACGAATTGAGCTCGCCGGAGGTGCGGGAGGCGACCGTGACCGATGCTCCGGCGCCGACGAGGGCCTCGGCCATCGATCGCCCGAGGCCCCGTCCGGCACCGGTGACGATGGCGACCTTGCCGGTGAGGTCGGTCATGACAGCTCTCCCATCGCGCGGGTGGTCTCGCGGCCGATCAACAGTCGCTGGATCTCGTTGGTGCCGTCGTAGATCTGGGTGACCTTGGCATCGCGCAGGCATCGCTCGACGCCGAGGACGGCGAGGTCGCCGTAAGGTCCGAGGAGCCGGGTGGCGGCCACCGCCGCGGCGAACCCGAGGTCGGTGCAGGCCTGCTTCATCATGCCGATCTGGCCGGTCGGGATGTCGGTCGAGCCGTCGACCTGACGGGCCACCGCGTGCAGCAGGAGGCGGCCCTGGAGGATCCGGCCGCGCAGCTCGGCCAGCGCGAAGGTCTGCTCGTCGGGCAGCCGGGCACCGTGCTGCCGGGTCAGGAACGCCAACGTCCGCGCGTACGCCGCCCGAGCCAGGCCGACGCCCTGGGCCGCCGCGCTGATGCGCGACTTGACCACCGAACTCATCACAACCTGCCAGCCCCCGCCCTCGTCTCCCAGGAGGTGGTCGGCAGGGATCTGCACGCCGTCGAAGAAGAGCTCTGCGGTGCTCGAGCCGTGCATGCCGAGCTTGGCGAATGGCCGGCCGTGCGTGACGCCCTCCCAGCTGCCGTCGACGACGAAGGCGGTGATGCCGCGCCGCCCGAGCGACCGGTCGGTCGTCGCGAAGCAGATGATCACCCTGGCGCGGTCACCGGTGGTGATGAAGGTCTTGGAACCGTTCAGCAGGTAGCCGTCCCCGGTGGGCCGGGCCGTCGTCTGGAGGCTGGCGACGTCGCTGCCGGCCTGGGGCTCTGTGATGCCGAGCGAGCCGTAGACCGAACCGCGGACCAAACCGGGGACGTACCGCTCGGCGAGCTGGTCGCTGCCGGCGATCAGGATCGGGTACGCCGCGTGCATCTGGGTCATGAAGACCAGTGAGGTGGCCGCGCACCCGGCGGTGATCTCCTCCATGGCGACGGCGTACGCGACGTTGGTGTCGCCGGTGCCGCCGAGCCGCTCGGGGAAGACGAGCCCCATGAGGCCCGCGGAGGCGAGCGCCTGGACACTGTCGTGCGCGAAGTCCTGCGCCTCGTCGAGCCCAGCGGCGCGGGGAGCGACCTCGCGGGAGACCACATTGCGGGCGACTGCCCGGACCTCGAGCTCGCGCTCGGTCAGCGCCGCATCGGCAGCAGGCTCGTCGAGCGCGTCGTGGAGGGCCACGTACGCCTTGGGGCTCACGTCGAGATCGAGCGGCTCGATGCTCATGCCGGCTCCTGCCGGACGAGGTCGGCGAAGGCGGCGGGCCGCCGGGCCAAGCGCGGCAGCCGCTGCGTGCCGCCGTACCCGGGGATGAGGCCGAGTCCCGACTCCGGCAGCCCGAGCGACGCTCGCGTGGACAACACCGGGAAGGTGGAGGCCAGCACGAGCTCGAAGCCACCGCCGAGGGCCACGCCGTTGACCGCCGCGATGACCGGGACCGCGACCCGTTCGATGTCGCGCAGGGCGCGCTGCCCGGCCTCCATGGTGCGGCGGGCCTCGTCCTCCGCGTCCAGCACGGCGGCTCGCAGCCGCCCGAGCACCTCGGCGTTCAGCGCGTTGAAGACCTCAGGCCGGTCGATCGTGACGACCACGACCGCACCGCGGCGTTCGGTGCGGACAGGGCCGGTCACGAGGCGAGCACCCCCTTGGGCAGCCCGACGGCACCCGCGGCGGCGAGCTCGTCCACCTGCTGGTCGCTGTAGCCCAGGTCGACCAGGATCGTGCGCGTGTCTGCTCCGAGCCCGGGGAAGCGCTCATTGCGGGGCGTGTCCTGGGAGGCCAGCCGGAACGGGCTGCGGACGCTCACGAGCTCCTGCTGGAAGCCGGGGACGGGAAGCAGGGAGCCGCGCGCGATGACCTGCGGATCCTTGACCACCTCGGCGAGCGTCTGGACCAGCGAGACCGGGATCTCGGCCTTCCCGAGGATGCGAAGCCAGTCGGAGGCCGATCGAGTGGCCAGCCGCTCCCCGACCTCGGCGGTGATCCGGGTCCGCTGGTCGCGGCGTCCGGCGTTGTCGGCCAGGGCCGGATCCGCCGCGAGGTCGGGGAGCCCAACCGCGCCGCAGAAGCGCTTCCACATCGCGTCGTTTCCGATCGCGACCACGATGGTGCGGTCGGCGGCCTCGAAGGACTGGTAGATGGCGAGCACCGAGTCGGTGCCGCCGCTCGGCGCCGGCTCCGGCTCGTCGACGCTGTACGCCGCGATCCGGGGCGCCATGAGCGCCAGGTCGGTGTCGAGAAGGGAGACGTCGATGGTCTCCCCCTCGCCTGTCCGAGCCTGGCGGACCAGTGCGGCGTTGATGGCGATCGCGGCCGCCATGCCGGTGACCACGTCGGACAGGGCCGTGGAGACCCGCTGCGGGGTGCCACCCTTCGCGCCGGTCACCGACATCAGCCCGGAGCGTGCCTGGGCGACCAGGTCGTAGCCGGGTAGGTCGCTGTCGGGGCCGTCGAGACCGAAGCCCGACACCGCGCAGTAGACCAGGCGCGGGTTGCGGACCCGCAGAGTGTCTCCGTCGATGCCGAGACGGGTCAGCTTCCCGGGGTTCATGTTCTGGAGGAAGACGTCCGCCGTGTCGAGCAGGCGCAGCAGCACCTCCCGGCCTTCCGGCGCGCGGAGGTTGACGACCAGCGAACCCTTGTTGCGGTTCGCGGACGCGAACCACGCAGAGGCCCCCTCGACGAACGGCGGGCCCCACCCGCGGGCGTCGTCACCGTGACCGGGCCGCTCGACCTTGATCACCGTGGCTCCGAGGTCGGCGAGGTACATCGCCGCGGTCGGCCCGGCGTACGAGGTGGTCATGTCGACCACGCGCACGCCGGCCAGAGGGCCACTCACAGAGTCAGTCATCGTCACCGTTCTCATGTCGAACATCTATGCCTGGCATGGTGTGCTCCGGCTACGTCGGCCAGACGTCGGAGGCCGACGGCTCACCGGCGACGAACTCGGCGACGCGACTCAAGAACATGCGCCGGAGCTGGAGGATGGCTCGATCCGACCTGCCCAGGTTCTGCAGGTTCGCATCGGCGATGTGGCGCATCGCCTGCTGCGTCAGCGCGTCCTCGATGCCCTGCAGCTTGGGGTGGTCGACGAAGTCGATCAGCCTCTTCTCACCGCGAATGATCTGCTGGGCGCAGTCCTCGGTGAGCGGGTACCTCGCGGCGACCTCCTCGAGCTCCTTCTGAGTCTGTCGCCACTCACGAGCACCCTCCTCGTCGGTGTGGATCGACATGATCCCGAAGCCCTTGTGGTTCTCGTCGTCGATGGGAACGCGCCAGTAGAGGTTCTCGAGCGTTCCGATGCGCATAGGGATGATCAGGTGCATCACGTTGGGGAACAGGACCGTGACTCGTGCGTGGAGTCCCTCGTCGTCGACCTGCTCGACCCTGACGCCGTACTCCAGGCGCTCAACGGTGAAGTCACGCACGACGGCGGCATCGCCGGAGAATCCGGTGCGAGTCAGCTCCGGGTTGGCCGACAGCGCGTGCGTGTAGGGCACGTGCGCCAGGTCCATCGAGTTCTCATGGTTGAGATACCAATTGCAGTATCGACGGTAGACCTCGGCTTCGAGGACGGGGGCGGATGCCATCCCGTGCCCATGAGCCCGTGAGTACGCCGCGATGTCGGGGAACGCCGGCTCGGGCCCCTCTCCGAGGTACACGAAGATCAGCCCGAACTCCTCGCGGACCGGACGCGTTCCGATGGTGACGCGCTCGAGGAGAGCCGGGGTCTGCAGCGGGGCTTCGACGCAGCGCCCGTCCGCGCCGAACTTCCAGCCGTGGAACTGGCAACGGATGGCGTCGCCCTCGACGTTGCCGATCGACAGCTTGGTCAGCCGGTGCGGGCACAGGGCGTCCATCACCACCGGCCGTCCGCTCTCGCCTCGGAAGAGCGTGAGCTCCTCGCTCATGATCGTGACCGGCTGAGCCTGCCCGGCCTCCAGGTCGACAGAGCGAGCGATGGGCTGCCAGAAGCTGCGCAGATACCGGCCGGCGGGAGTCCCTGGTCCGGTCTCGAACGGGGTGAGCGTCCTGACCCGATCGGCCAGAGGCTCCGGCGGAAGTAGTGTGGTCACGATCAGCTCCTTTCGTACAAGGCCTTGTTGATGAACATGCCGCGGTCGACGAAGTCGGGACGCGGCACTCCGAACACGTCGATTCGCTGGTTCAACCCGGCACCGATGGGTCGACTCGTGTGGATGTTCCCGGCCGGGATGATGGTGATCGACGGACTCGTCACGTGCACGTGCTCGTCGGCGCGCCAGTCGGCCAGTCGCGCCGTCCATGGCCGCCGGACGTGATGGACGTACTCACCGGCGAGCGTCACGCTGGCCTGCTCGTAGTCAGCGTGGCTGTGCGGCGTCATCCGGCTCGTGTCCGCAGGTCCGACCTCCGGCTCGAACCAGTTGACCGTCAGGGAGTCGGTCCGGAACGGTCGTCCGGGGACCTCCCCCACGGCCTCGAAGTCGGCCACGGAGTAGACCTGAAGACCGCGCGGCGCGCGCGAGGGCGTCAGCGCGGGGAGCTCCTCGACCGCAGGATCGCGTACGGCGTAGGCCTGGCTGTTCCGCGCCTGAGCCAGCACCTGCGTGGCACGGGCCGTGAAGACACTCAGCACGAAGCCGGGAGCGCTTCCCACGACGCGAGACTCACCTGCCGGAACGACGACCAGCGACTGGCCTCCGACCTGCACGGGGCCCTGTCCCGCCGCGGACACCTCGACCGAGGCCTCGTCCAGGACGGCCAGCACGTGCTCGTCGGGGGTGTCGACGTGGCGCAGCTCGCTGCCCGCGTCCAGCCAGGTCAAGCCGATCACGAAGTTCTGGGCGCGGTAGAGCCAGGAGTGCTCCCCCGTTCCGAGCCGCCATCCCGTCGACAGCTGTCCGGCGGCGTCGGCGACGACGTAGTCGGCGCTCAGCTCGAAGAACTGAGCTGGACGCGGAGGAACTGGCAGAAGTGCTTCGTCTCGGGTCAAGGAGCGTCCTTCGCTGCTGGCAGATGACATCTCGTATTACGAGATGTCATCTCGTTAACAATTTCGTCATGCTGACCGACAATAGACTTTCTGTCAACCGGATGAGGCCGCTCAGAAGCGCCGTGGCTCCCCCTCCGCGCCACGCGCGGAGGGGGAGCCACGGTCTACTGCTGCGAGGTCCCGACGGAGATGGAGGGCGAGGACCGGAGATGCCCGCCGGGCGGGCACCGCGTCATGCCTGCTCGCCTAGGGGGTCGACGACGCGCCGTCCCGCTCCGCCGCCTGATGAGTGGTGATGTGCTTGCGGAGGTAGGTGAGGTGCTCGATGATCGCCTCCTCGCCCGCGGCGGGATCCTGCTGCTCGATCGCGCGCAGGATGCGCTGATGCTGCAGGACGGTCTCCCGGCCGACCTCGGGGGACAGCTCGAGGTAGTGCACCGGCTCGGTCGCGTGATGAAGCGCCTCGACGAGGCTCGCCAGCACCCGGTTTCCGGCGGCGCGTGCGATCAGGGTGTGGAACGCGCGGTCCAGCTCGGGAATCTCCGGATCGTCCACGGAGGCGGTCTTCTGCCGTTCGACGATCTCCTGCAGACGCTTCAGCTCCTCCTCCCCGCGGTTGACGGCCGCCAGCTGGACGGACGGGACCTCCAGGAGCTGCCGGGCATCCGCGACCTCGTCGAACTCGACCGTGCCGAGGGCGAGCAGGTTCTCGACGGACTCACTCATCACCGCACCGAGCAAGCGGTAGTCGACCGACTGGACGAAGTTCCCGCCCCTCGCGCCCGGCACCTTCGTGATGAGGTGCTGCGAGGTCAGGGTTCGAAGAGCCTCTCGCAGGGTCGTCCGGCTGACGTTGAACTGTCGGGCGAGCTCTGCCTCCGGGGGGAGCATCTCGCCTGGCTGCAGCTCGTTGGAGAGGATCGCCTCGCGGATCGTCTCCTCCACCTGCTGCCGGGGGCGGAGCACCTTGCGTCCGATGACCTTCGACGCTTTGCCGGACCTGTCCTGCTTCATATCCGTCCTATTCCGCGCCTGAGACATCCCTGGACAGTAGATCTCGGGACGTCCCGAGACCGGCCCCTGCGACGCCGCACCGGGGGACGCACCCTATCCCAGGACATGTCGAGTATTGACAACCTGTCGAATGTCGAATGTCGGCACTGTCATCCGCCCCGATACCCGGGAAACCCGCGCCGCACCATCACGTTGCTCAAGGCCACTGCCGTCGCCTGGAGTGCCGCGACATGACGCTCAGGCCGGAAGCGCCCCGTGGGGCCGGTGAGGCTGATCGCCGCCACTGCGCCGTCGGCGCCGACGAGCGGCGCGGCGACGCACGTGATGCCCAGAGCCGACTCCTCTCGATCGAAGGCCACCCCGGTGCGCCGGATGGCAGTCACCGCCTTCGACAGGCTCCCTGGGGCGACGATGGTGTGCGGCGTCCTCCGCTCCAAGGGCTTGGACAACACCGACTGCCGCAGCGAGGGGTCGCCGAACGCGAGCAGCACCTTGCCGATGGCGGTGCAATGCAGCGGCATCCGCCCACCGACGCGCGAGGGGCTGCGCACCTGTCTGTGACCGTTGATCTTGGAGACGTAGACGACCTCGGCGCCGTCCAGCACTCCTAGGTGGACCGTCTCGTGAGTCCGCTCATACAGGTCCAGCAGGAACGGGATGGCCAGCTCGAGCAGGCCGCGTTCGGCGGACGCGCGCATTCCCAGCTCGAACAAGCCACCGCTCAGCCGATAGCCGGAGCTCTCCCTCGCGAGGAGCCGCAGCGCCACCAGCTCCTGGCACAACCGGTAGACGGTCGCCTTGTGCAGCCCGGTGCGACGTACCAGCTCCGCCAGCGGCAGCGCCTGGTCGCCGATGGCGAAGGACCGCAAGATCAGCGTCGCCTTGCCGAGAACTGTCTCCGTGCCGACCGTCACATCTCGCATCGTAGTCGAACGTTTCGCTCACCGAGACGTAGGTCTGTTCAGCAGGCGACGCAAGGGGGACAGTTGTCGCCATGGAGCCCCCCGTCCGCGCCCGTCGCGAGCGACGAGATCCTCGCCGCCGTGCGCCGACTCGAGACAGCTCGCGCGTCCGGGCTCGCCTGTCCCCCGGTGCGCGACCTCATCGGTGCCCACGACCTGCAAGCCGTCTACGCCGTCCAGCGCGAGCTCACCGAGAGGCGTCCGGCCGGCGGTGCCCCGCGCAATCGGGCACAAGATCGGGCTCACCTCGCCCGCGGTCCAGGCCGGCGCACGGTACGGCGTCGATGTCCGAGAGATCTTGATGGAGTGCGGACGACGCAAGCTGGTCGGCGGGCAGGAGGACATGATCGTCGACATCGCTCTGCAACTGACTGGATCGGAGACTTCCTGACATGTCCAGCGATGCTGACAGCACGCCGGCTCGAGACGACAGAATGGATCGAGGGCTGGCGGTCCGGCGACGCATTCTGGGCGATGCCTACGTCGACGCGGCGCTTGGCGCATCCGACTCGTTCTCGGCCCCCTTCCAGCGCTTCATCACCGAGAACGTCTGGGCCGGCGTATGGGACCGGGGCGTCCTCGACGAGCGATCCCGCAGCCTGGTGACCATGTCGACCCTCGCGACCAACGGACACTGGCACGAGTTCGCGCTGCACGTGGGCGGGGCTCTGCGGAACGGGTTCCTCACGCCTGAGGAGCTCTTCGAGGTGTGCGCGCAGCTCGCCGCGTACGCCGGGTATCCCGTCGCTCTGCGTGCCACCAAAGAAGCCAAGCCGATCGTCGTCGAATTCCTGGAGGAGAAGAGCTCATGACCGAGACCGCAAACTTCTCCCTGGCCGGAAAGGTCGCTGCGATCACCGGTGGCAGCAAGGGGATCGGACGATCCATCGCCCGCCGCCTGGGTCAAGCCGGGGCCAAGGTCGTCATCGGAGCCCGAGGAGAGGCCGACCTCGAGGCCGCGCTGGCAACGCTGACCCAGGACGGCATCGACGCGCGCGCCGTTGTGGTCGACCTGAGGTCGGCGGACGGTCCGCGCCGGCTGGTCGAGGAGTGCATCTCCTTCGGCGGACGCTTGGACATCGTGGTGAACAACGCCGGCTCGGCGCCCTCCAGCGAGTTCCTGAACCTCACCGACGAGGACTTCCTGGCGAGCTGGGAGCTGAAGCTGCTCGGTGCCATCCGCATGATCCGACTCGCCATCCCGCACATGCAGGCAGTGGGTGGCGGGCAGATCATCAACATCGCCGGGACGGGCGGGCGCGAGCCGGGAGCGAACCAGCTGGTCGTCGGCACCACCAATGCGGCGCTCCGTGTCGTCTCGAAGGGCATATCGAAGGGCTTCGGCGCAGGCGGGATCCGATCGAATGTGATCAGCCCCGGCCGGGTCGACACAGACCGGTACGCCACGTACAAGGCCAGGAAGGCAGCCGAGACCGGCCTGAGCGAAGACGAGATCGCAGCCTCGGATCTGGCTCAGACCCCGACCCGGCGCATCACGAGTCCTGACGAGATCGCCGAGCTCGCGCTGCTGATGGCTGCCGGTCTGGTGCCCAACCTGACCGGCTCGGACGTGGTCATCGATGGGAGCGCCTCGAACAGCATGTGACGGGGCTGTCGACTCACAGCTCGATCTGCTCGAGCACGTCGAGCGTGGTGACTGTGGTGCCTTCAGGCGCGAAGTTCGCGAGCAGCATGCGATGCAGTGCCCGGTGCACCGGAGCGAGACCGGCGTCATGGATCGGGATCACCGTGCGCGCCGCCATGCGACGTACGTAGTCGATGCCCTCGGACAGCTTCATCCACGGCGCCCCCAGCGGTGCCAGCAGCACGTCGGCGTCCACGGGCACCGCGCTGAGCGAGTCGCCCGGGGCGAAGACGCGCCCGGCGAACACGAAGCCGTAGTTGATCGGCAGGGGCACTCCCGGATACAGCTGCTCATGGGTGGTGAGCACCGCCGTGACGTCGACGCTCCCGATCGAGAAGCCACCTTCCTCCACGGCGTGGAACTCGACCCCGGCCTCGCGGACCAGCTCGGCGACGTCAGGAGCGCCGAAGAGCGGGATGGCACCCGAGGTCGCGGTGACCTGGGCGAGGTGGTCGAGATCCAGATGATCCGGATGGGCATGGGTGACCACGACCGCATCCACCGCCGCGATGTCGCTCAGCGAGGGACCGTAGGCACCGGGATCGAGGAGGACCCGAGTGCCGGTGGAGAACTCCAGGAGGACGCACGAGTGGCCGAGATGGGTGAGGGTCAACGCCGAGGTCATCGGGTCTCCTGTGGTTGCATCGGGAAGGACGCCGTACGGGACGAGGCCCCGTTGCGCGCTTGCCGGACGAGATAGTCGAAGCCGGCCTGGTACTGCTCGGGGTTCCATACGGTGTGGCGCTTGCTCTCGAGCTCCGCCTCGTCCGACCACCGCCTGGGGCCACCGGCGGCCAAGGCGCTCAGCTGAACGCGGCAGGCCGTCTCCAGGAGGGTTGCGCGCATGACTGCGATGGCGATCGTGGGCCCGACCACGACGAACCCGTGCCCGGGGATGAGCACTCCCGCGGCGTCACCCAGTGCCCGAGCCAGCCCATCGCCGAGGTCGTCGGTTCGGATCAGGTCGCCCGAGTCGGTGTAGCGAGGGATGTCGGTCTGCTCGAGGAACGGAGCGGCGGCGTGGTTCAGCGCCCTCAAGGGAACCTCCAGCGACGCGAAGGTGGCTGCGGCCTCACCATGGGAATGAACGACCGCGCCGACGTCGAGCCGCGCCGCCATTGTCCGCGTGTGGATCGGATATTCGATGTGCCGGCGCCCGGTGCCGGCAAGCACCTCGCCGCCGGGCGAGACAAGAACCACCCGCTCGGGCGTGACCTCCTCGAATCCCCAGCCGGCAGCCTTCATCCAGACTCCACGACCGTCCGGATCGCGAGAGCTGACGTGGCCCCACACCATGTCGCCGAGCCCCGCCACCGCCAACGCTCCATGGGCTTCCGTCAGGCCTGTTCCGATGTCTTCGATGTCGCTCATGTCAGATGTCCAGGACCAATCGCCGTGTGAGTGCCCTGCTGACACAGGGGAACATGGTGTCTCCGGAGGCTTGCTCGGCCTTGGTCAGGATCTCGTCGCGGTGGTCCGGCGTCCCCTCGAGGACCCGTACCTCGCAGCTTCCGCAGTAGCCCTCCGTACACGAGAACGGCACCGTCGGCACCACGTCCCGGATCGCGTCGAGCAAGGATCGCTCCGGCCCCACCTCGAGGGTCACCCCGGTACGGGCGAGCACCACCTCCACGGTCTGGTCGTCTCCGAGATCGGCGGCGGCCGGCCTGGTGGCTGAGGCGACGAACCGCTCGAAGTGGAACGCCGCGGCCGGTGCGAGCCGTGCCCGCGCGTCCTGAACGGCATCGAGCAGCGGCCCAGGTCCGCAACAGTAGATGGCCGTGTCGGCGTCGGCCGCAGCGACGATGGCGTCGATGGGCAGCAACCCCTCGGCGTCTTGGGGAACGATGTGGACCCGGTGGCTGGAGATGCTGCGGAGCTCCTCGACGAAAGCCATGCTGCGCGCGGTCCGACCGCCGTAGTGAAGCTCCCAGTCCGCACCCTCCGGCAGCGCTTGGATCATCGCGAAGATCGGGGTGATCCCGATGCCGCCCGCAATGAACAGATACCGCCGCGAGGGCGCCAATGCGAAGTGGTTCCTAGGCCCGTCGACGGGGAGGATCTTGCCGACCAAGCCGGTGTCATGGATCTCCACGGAGCCGCCACGCCCCTTGGTCTCCTTCAGGACCGCGACTTGGTACCGATGACGGTCCGACGCAGAGCCGCACAGCGAGTACTGGCGGCGCAGCCCGCTGGGAAGGAGGATCTCCAGGTGGGCGCCGGGCTCCCATGCGGGCAGTTGCTCGCCATCGGGGTCGACGAAGGTGATCGTGACGACCCCTTCCGCGGCCAGTCGGACGTCGGTCACGACCAGACGCAGCGACGTGGCCAACGGCGACGCCCCGGACGTCGCAGAAGCCTCGCGCGTGTCGATCGCTGAAGTCATGAATGATCTGCTTTCTGAGATTGCATGGGTGGTCCGGCCGGTCTCACCAGTCGCTGTCCCCCACCGGTGTGCCGGCCACGAAGTCGCCGAGCCTGCTGACGAACATGCGGCGGAGCTGAAGGACCGCCTTGTCGGACTGCGCCAGGTTCTCCTTGCCGGGCTCGTCGATCCACTGCATGCCCATCTGGGCCACGTGGTCCTCGATGTTGACCAGGTCGGGGTGGTCGGCGAAGTCGAACAGGGTCTTCTCACCTCGCAGGATCGCGGTGGCGCACTCGTCGGTGGAGGGGTACTTGGCGATCAGATCCGCCTTGCGGGCCTGGTAGGCCTCGAACCTCTCCTTGCCGGCCTCGTCGGTGTGCATCGCCGTGATCTGGATGCTGTAGTGCGACTCATCGTCGACCGGCACGCGCCACGCCACCTGCTCCAGCCAGCCGTCGCGCTGCGGGACCAGGAGGTGCATGGCGTTGGGGAGCATGACCGTGGAGATCACGGGATCCGACTCGTGCTCGACCTCCACGGCGCGGATCCCGAAGTCCATCCGCTCGACGGTGACGTCGCGGACACGGATCACCCCCGGGTCGAAGCCGACCTCGGTGATGCTCGGGTCGGAGGAGAGCTTGTGGGTGTAGGCCACGTGGGCGAGGTCGAGCGCGTTCTCGACGTTGATGTAGTAGTTGCAGCCCCGCTTGTAGGTGCCGGTGTCCTGCACCAGGGCCGAGGTCATGTCACGGCCGTGCTTCTTGGAGAAGGCGGCGATGTCGTGGAACCTCGGCGGCTCACCCTCCCCGAAGTAGGCGAAGATCACGCCGTACGCCTCGTGCGTCGGATACACCCGGACTCGTTGCCGCTCGAGCAGGGTCGGGCCCTGACCCGGAGCCTCCTCGCAGCGGCCGTCCTCGCCGAACCTCCAGCCGTGGAACATGCAGCGCAGCGAGTCGCCCTCGACGTTGCCCAGGGAGAGCATCGTCTGGCGGTGCGGACATCCGGGCTGCGTGACATGCGCCTTGCCGCCCGTGCCGCGATAGAGCGTGAACCGCTCACCCATCACCTTGATCGGGGTCGCGGTGCCTGCGGGCAGGTCCGTGGAGAGGCGGATGGGCTGCCAGAAGCTGCGCAGGTACCTTCCTGCTGGAGTGCCCGGTCCTGTCTCGAACGGGCTGAGAGCGGCATTGGCCGGAGCCGGAGGTGCGGTGATGGTCACGACGAACCCTTTCGGTGCTCAGCGAGCTGAGTGGTGGAGCGCGTAGTGCTGGGCCAGGAGGTCCTTGCCGTAGTCATTGCCGTTGGGCTCGCGCACGATGGTGTGGATGTGGAAGCGTTCCGGCTCCTCGTTGTCGAGGAAGATGCCGGGGTGGTTGTCGTACTCCACCCACAGCACGGGCGAGTGGACGCGGTAGTAGAAGGCGGCGACGTCGTCGTGCCCGCCGCGCCAGCAGAACCGGGTCTCGTCGAGGTGGTCCTCCACCTGACGTCGCTTGGCCTTCGCGTGCACGCCCGGCAGCCGGCTGAGGTAGACGTCGACCAGGTCCAGCAGCAGGCCCTGCTGGTCCGCACTCAGCTCGGAGCCCTTGATGCCCTCGTACGGCTGCACCTGGTTGTCGCGTCCGGCACCGCCGACATGGCGGCCGTTGAAGGGGCCGGCCAGCTCCGCGGGCAGATCCTCGGCGAGCACGGTCCGGCTGAGGAGGAACGCGTCCTCTTGCGACTCCGTCAGACTGCGGCGGAACGCCAGCCCCTTGTCGGTCTCGAGGTCGAGAGCGCGGGTTCCGGCGTAGGCGCCGTCGAGGGAGAAGTTCGGCTCCGCACCGAGGAAGACGGGTGCGAGCACGAGCTGGGAGCCGACGAAGACGCAGTTGATGTCGACGTGGTGACCCATGATCTGCCAGCCCCACGGCTCCGTCGTGCTCGGTTCGCCGAAGACGAGGAAGTTGTAGGCGAACTCGGTGAGGGTGTCGGTGTAGAGGCCGATGAGCTCGCCGAGGGCGGCGTTGAGCCTCATGCAGTTGCGGGCAGACTCATAGCCTTCCTCGCTCAGGCTCTCGCGCATGAGATCGAGGACGAGGTCGCGCTTGGCCTGCGAGATGCGCTCGAGGCGCACGCCCTTCGCGGGCCACATCACGAAGGCGTTGGTCCACGTCCGCCACTCATCGGAGTCGAGGGGCATCTGAGTGCACATCCGCTCGCTGTCACTGAGGGAGGCGAGGAAGGCCTGGGCGGCGTCGACCGCAGCCTTGTGGTTGGCGCCGCTGTCGGCGAGCTGGTAGAGCCCGCGCATCGGGGTGCCGTCGGTGGTCAGTCCGACGTAGGGCTGCGTGAGGTTGCGCAGCGCGGCGGACAGCTCGTAGGCGGGGACGGCGGGAAGCAGCGGCTCGCCGTACAACACGCCGTCGAGGACGGGAAGGCCGGTCGGCCGGGCCCCCACTCCTCGCAGGGCGCTGAAAGTCTTGTTCGCCATCTTCACTCCCTCGTGGTGGGCTCGTAGTCGGATTGGTTGAGCACCCAGCCCTGCTCGATGAAGTCGGCGCGCGGCGGGGCGAAGACGTCGATGAGCTGGTGCGCGCCTCGGTTGACCCAGCGCCTCGTGTGGATGTTGCCCGGCGGGATGACGGTCACCGACGGGCTCGTGAGCTGCACATGTTCGTCAGGACGCCAGTCGCGCATCCGCTTGGTCCACGGCCGCCGGACGTGGTGGACGAAGTCCCCCTCGACAGTGACCGAGGCCTGCTCGAAGTCGTCGTGCACGTGCGGGGAGAGCTCGTCGGTGTCACGTGGGCCGTTCACGGGAGCGAACCAGTTGACCATGAGAGATCCGCTGCGGTAGATGCGGCCCAGTCGTCCGGGGACCTGGGCGACGTCAGACAGCGGGATGACGCGGAGGCCTCCCGCGCCCTCGGTCTCCGGTAGTGGGAGGAGCGATGCGACGGTCGGGTTGGGCACTGCGTAGGTCGCCGCGTTGGCGGCCTTCGCCGCCACCGAGCCGCGTGTCGAGAAGACCCGGAGGAGGTCACCCGGCCTGCGCATCGTCACCTGTGCCGGGCCGGCGGGGACCACGACGATCGACGGACCCGCCGCCGAGACATGGTTGCCGGGGACGGCGACTCCGACCTCGGTGCCCTCGAGCACCAGAACCAGGTGCTCGTCGGGGGCCGGCTCCTCGCTCAGCACCTCACCGTTGCCGGCCTTGCTGACGACGGTCACGAAGTTCTGACCGCGGACGTACCACGAGTGCTGACCCTTGATCCGGTCAGGCGGGGCGTACTCCCCCGAGCCGAGCTCGAAGAACGTCGGCGACCACGGGGCCGCTGTGTCACTCATCTGCTCGCTCCAGGGGCACTGCCAGCCGGGTCGTCGGATCGATGAAGAGGTTCTGGATCCACCGGGACCTGATCAGCCAGCGACCGTTGCGCAGCACGAACTCGTCGTGCACATCGCCGACCAGTGCCGGGGATGTCATCGGCCGCGGAGCCTCCCCATCTGCTCCGAAGATAAGCAGCACGGACGTGGCGCGCACGCGGTGCGGTTCGACCTCGTGCAGGTGGAGGTTGGCCACGATGTGGCGCGACACTCGGGGTCCGCGGGCCTTGCGGCCGGCGTACACCTCCTCGATCCCCGAGGTGCCGCGGAACACCGCGTCGGTGAAGCGGAGCTCCGCATCCGGCGTGAAGTACGTCGACGCGGCCGCACCCTCGTGGTGGTCGATCTCGAACCAGAGCGCGGTGATGACCGACATCAGCTCCGAGCTCAGCGCCGACCGGTCCTGAGGGTCGCCGGACAAGGACTCGCGGGCCAGGTGCGCCGTCACGCCGCCCCCCGCTCCATCAGCGAACCGGCCGCCGCGTCGAGCAGGGAGGTGTCAGCGCCGACCATCGCGAAGGAGTAGCCCCTCACGGCGAAGTCTTCGGCAGCAGCCACGTCCGCGGCGACGCCGCCGAGGGCGATCCGTCCCGTGACCGCCTTCTCCACTCGGGTCACCAGGTCGCCGAAGGCGGCGGAGTCAGCCGCCAGGCCACCGGAGCGGGCGAGGTCGAAGGGCCCGATGACCACGGCGTCGAGACCGGCCGTCTCGACGATGTCCTCGATGGCCTCGACGGCCGGGATCTTCACCCAGACGCCGCGGGCTGCCGGCAGCAGCGACCGGCCCATCAGCGCTGCACCTCCGCGGCCGTACGGCTCGTGCTCAGAGTCACCGTGCCGAGTCCTGCGACCACGACCTGGACCACCGCATCCGCCGGCAGCTGGACCGCGGCCGTCGCGGAGCCGGCCAGGACGATGCCCCCCGGGACGATCGGGTGGCCGTGGGTGCCGGCGAGGCGCTGGGCGGCCGCCAGTGCCTCAAGCGGGTCGCCCAGGATCGCCTTGGTGGAGCCGGCGGCCGCGAGGGCTCCGTCGATGCGCAGCTCGACCGCCAGGTCGCCGAGCCCGCCGTCTCGGAGCTCGTCGGTGAACGGGAGCCACTCCCCGACCGCGAAATGGCTGGCCGAGGTGTTGTCGGCCACCACGTCTGAGAGGCTGAAGGAGAAGTTGTGGTAGCGGCTATCGATGACCTCGACGGCGGCAGCCACGTGGGTGACGTGCGCCAGCAGATCCTCCGCACGCGTGCTGGTCGAGACGCCCTCCGCCAGACGGAAGGCGATCTCGGGCTCGACGCGCGGGTGGATCATCGTGCCGTGGTCGAGATCCCCGCCGGCCGGCACCTGCATCTCGTCGGTGAGCACACCGAGGATGACGTCGGCCACGCCCATCTGCCTGGCCTTCTCCCTGCTGGTGAATCCCAGCTTCACGCCCACGACCTGCTCGCCACGCCCGCGCCTCAGCTGGACTCCGCGCAGCAGCGCACGGTAGGCGTCTGCGAGCGACAGGTCGACGCGGCCGGCGTACTGGTCGATCTCGCGGGCCTCCAGCCGCGCTGCGTCGAGGTCCTCGGCGATCTGGTCCAGGCTTGGCTCAGTCATGGCTGCCCGCCGTTGCGGGGAGCGGCCTCGGCCAGCGTCACGTCGCCGTTGGCCCAGTGCGTCGTCGGCACCTCGGTCACGATCACGCGGACGGTAGGGGCCGGGGTGTTCAGCGAGGTGACCACTGCCTCCGTCACCGCGCTGATCAGCCGCCGGATGCTCTCCGGATCACGACCGCTACGGACTTGGATCGCCACGTGAGGCAAAGCACGCCACCTTCCGGTATCTCGTATTACGAGATCTAGTTTCGTATTACGCACAATGTAACGTGCGTCACGTTGCGCCGCAAGGGCGTTCGGCAATCAGGAGGCGCGTCTCGAATGGCAGAGGACGACGGGGGGGCTCCGTGGCCGGTCGGCGGGGTCGCGTATCGCAGTCATCGAGAAGGCGGTCAGGGCACTGGACGCGCTGCTGCCTGCCGGTCGAGGGCGGACTCACGCCCACGGAGGTGGCCGAGGCGGTCGGCACCAACCGGAGCACCGCCTTCCGCTGAGCGCGATGAGCGACGCGGAGGTCGACCGGTACCTCACCCACAACACGGACTGGCACACCCTGCAGGGAGACCGGACCGCCGACGACGTTCGCGAGGGGATCGCCCTGATCCGCAGCCGCGGCTGGGCACTCAACCTCGAGGCCATCACCCGAGGCCTCGGCTCCCTGGGGACGGTCGTCCACGACGGCGCCGGCCTCGCCGTCTGCGCCATCTCCGTCGCAGGACTCGAGCATCACTACGCGGAACCGCATCTGCAGACGACCGCGGCCGCAGTCATGGCCGCCGCCGAGGAGATCAGCCGACGGATCGGCTGACGGACAACGGCCGAGGCTGGTCATCCATCGAGCGGCGTGAGGTCCTGCTCGATGCCGGCTGCCGCCTTCTGGAGTGCGGCCACCACGCCGGGCAGGTGGTTCCGGTCGTACCGGACAGACGGCATCGAGAGGGAGACCCCGGCCACGACGCGTTGGCCGGCACCGCGAACGGGCACGCCGACGGCCACGACTCCGCGTTCGGAACGGCCGTTGTTCACCGCGAAGCCGGCCCTGCGGATCCGGGTCAGCTCCGCTCGGAGCCTGCGAAGGTCGGGACGGGCCTCCGGCTCGTAGGCGTAGGTGGCCGCGGCATAAGCCTCCGTCAGCTCGTCGGCACTCAGCTCGGCCAGGAGCAGAAGGCCCGCGGTGGTGCGGTGGGCGGGGAAGACCATCCCCTCGCGGTTGCCCACGCGAAGTGCCTGGCTGCACTCCACCGAGGCGACGAAGCGAGCCGTGGTACCGGCTCGGACGGTCAGGTTGGCCGACTCGCCGATGGCGTCGACCAGGCGCTGGAGATGAGGAAGCGCCGCCGTACGCAGCCGTGAGGTCTCCGAGCCGGAGTGCGCGGCGAGCTGGAGGACCGGTCCCGAGTGGTAGCTGCGGTCTTCGCCCTGGGCGGCGAAGTCACGGTAGACGAGCATCTGCAGCAGACGGTGGGCCGTCGATCGCGCGACGCCCAGGCGCTCGGCGGCGTCGGCGACGGTGAGGGCGCCCTCGAGCTGCAGCATCGACGCGATCCGCAGAGCGTGGTCGACGGAGGCGATCGCGTAGACCGGCGGTGTCTTGAGTGGCTTCTCCATGTCTCTCCGTTCCGCAGAGCAGAATTGCACGTTCTAGAAGCGTGGGCGGGCACACTGTAGCCACATGACTGCGACGCAGAACCGAGCGACTCCCGTCAAGCTGACCGCCGTGGCTGCCCCCGATCAGCCCGAGGTCACCCCTGCGCTGGAGGAGCTCTACCGCGGCTTCGAGCGGGAGCTGCTCGTTCCGCTATGGACCGAGATCGGCGACCTCATGCCCGCCCATCCGCGCAGCCGCGCGGTGCCGCACCTGTGGCGATGGGAGAGCCTGCGCCGGCTGGCAGACCAGGCCGGGCACATCGTCCCGGTCGGGCGCGGCGGAGAGCGCCGCGCGATCGCGCTCGCGAACCCCTCCCTGGGCGGTCGTCCCTTCGCCACCCCGACCCTGTGGGCGGCCATCCAGTACCTCATGCCCGGCGAGGACGCCCCCGAGCACCGCCACACCCAGCACGCCTTCCGCTTCGTCGTCGAAGGCTCGGGCGTATGGACGGTCGTCGGTGGCGACGCGGTCCCGATGAACCGCGGTGACTTCCTGCCCCAGGCCGGCTGGAACTGGCACGCCCACCGCAACGCGACCTCGGAGCCGATGGCCTGGGTCGACGGCCTCGACATCCCGTTCCAGTACGTCACCGAGGCCCAGTTCTTCGAGTTCGGCCGCGACGAGATCGGTGCGGCTGAGCGGATCACACCGGAGCGCTCCCGGTCCGAGCAGCTGTGGGCCCACCCCGGCCTGCGCCCGCTCTCGTCCGGATCGACAGGCGAGCCGGCTCCGGGCAGCCCGCTGCTGGCCTACAAGTGGGCCCACACCAACGCCGCGCTGAACGACCAGCTCCAGCTGGAGAGGACGGGCTTCGGCGGCACAGTCGAACCGGGCCACGCCGCGGTTCGCTACACCAACCCGCACAACGGCGCCGACGTGCTGCCGACGATCCGCGCGGAGTTCCACCGCCTCGCCCGTGGCGCCGAGACCGCGCCGGCGCGGGAGACCGGCTCCTCGGTGTTCCAGGTCTTCGACGGCTCGGGCGTCGTGACTGTCGGCGACCAATCCTGGACGGCCACCCGCGGCGACCTGTTCGTGGTGCCGTCGTGGACGCCGTTCAGCTTCAAGTCCGAGGCCGGCGCGTCCGACTCCGACGAGGGGGCGCTCGACCTGTTCCGCTTCTCCGACGCGCCCGTCTTCGAGGCACTCCGGCTCAACCGCACCCAGAAGCACGCCTGATGCCCAAGCTCGCCACCATCCGCACCGCAGACGGCACCCGCGCTGTCCGCCTCGACGGCGACCGGCACGTCGACCTCGGCTTCTCCGACGTGGGCGCGTTCCTGGCCGCCGGCTCACCCGACGTGCCCAAGGACTCGGCGACCTACGCCGTCGAGGGCGCGGACTTCGCTCCCGTCGTACCCAACCCGAGCAAGGTCGTGTGCGTGGGCTTGAACTACAGGAGCCATATCGAGGAGATGGGCCGCGACCTGCCGGAGCACCCGGTGCTGTTCGCGAAGTTCGCCGACACCCTCGCCGGCGCGAACGACGACGTCGTGAAGCCGGCCGAGACCGACCAGCTCGACTGGGAGTGCGAGCTGACGATCGTCATCGGCCGGACCGTCCGGCGTGCCGACGAGGCCGAGGCGGCCGGCGCGATCGCCGGGTTCACCGCCGCCAACGACTACAGCGTGCGGGACTGGCAGTTCCGCACCCGGGAGTGGCTGCAGGGCAAGGTCTGGGAGGCCACCACTCCTGTCGGCCCGTACGTCGTCACCCCCGAGGAACTGCCCGGCGGCGTACGCCCGTCGCTCGACACCGAGCTCACCGTCAACGGCGTCGTCAAGCAGACCGCGAGCACCTCCGATCTGCTCTTCGACCCGGTGCACCTGGTGCAGTATCTCTCCACCATCACCACCCTTCGCCCCGGCGACCTCATCCTGACCGGCACCAACGGCGGCGTGGGCCACGCCCGAAGTCCGCAAGAGTTCCTGGTCGGCGGTGAGACCGTGCAGATCACCGTCCAGGGCATCGGCACCATCACCAACCACATCGTCAAGCGCTGACGATGACGACATCGACGCGCACGTTCGCCGACGCTCGGCGTTGGATGGCCGTAGGGAGCGAGCTCTTCCTCGACGCGGTCACCGGCCTCGGGGAGAGCGGCTTCGGTGCCGACAGCGGTCTCCCGGGGTGGACCCGCAAGCACCTCGCCGCCCATGTCGCGGGGAACGCCGACGCGTTGGGACATCTCGTGCATTGGGCGGCCACCGGCGTCGAGACGCCGATGTACGCCTCGCCCGAGGAGCGCGCGCACGGCATCGAGAGGGGCGCTACCATGCCGGCTGCGGCACTCGACTCGTGGCTGCATCGCTCCGCCGAGACCCTCGCCGAGGCGATGGACCGTCTCACCCCCGAGCAGTGGCAGCACCCGGTCGTCACCGCCCAGGGGCGGACGGTGCCGGCCACCGAGATTCCTTGGCTGCGAGCGCGCGAGGTGAACGTGCACGCCGTCGATCTGGCCACCGGCATCACCTTCGCCGACCTGTCGAGCGACTTCTGCGAGGCGCTGGTCACCGACATCGTGGCCAAGCGTGGCATGGCGACGTTGCCGCCCGAGGTCGTCGACGCGCCGCTCGCCGAGGTGACGGCCTGGCTGGCCGGCCGGCCGCACTCCCTCAGCGCCGCTCCGATGCTCGGTCCCTGGATCTGACGGGAGAAGGACATGAGCAGCACCCCCGACGTCATCGTCGTCGGCGGCGGCATCGGCGGCCTCTTCGCGGCCTACGCCCTGAGCCGCGAGGGCCTGACGGTGCGCCTGATCGAACGGGCACCGGAGTTCGGCGAGGTCGGTGCCGGTCTCCAGATCGCCCCGAACTGCACCCGCATCCTTCATGAGTACGGCCTGCTCGAGGAGGTCATCGGCCTCGGAGTCGTCCCGGACGACATGATCATGTTCGACGGCCTCGACGGCACCGAGCTGACCCGCCTGGACCTGCGGGACCTGGAGAGGCGCTACGGCTTTCCCTACCTCGTCATCCACCGCTCCGACCTGCACGCCACCTTCCTGCGTGCGTGCCGGCGCGCCGGCGTCGAGCTGGTGAACAACGCGACCGCCACGTCCTACGAGCAAGGCGAGGGCGAGGCCACCGTGATCCTCGAGGACGGCTGCCGGCACACCGCACCGCTGATCATCGCGGCGGAAGGCATCAGCTCCCCCGCCCGCTTCCAGTACGTCGGCGACCACCCGGTCAGCTCCGGGTATGTCGCCTACCGCGGCGCGATCCCGATCGACGATGCCCGCGAGAACAACATCCACGAGAAGGCCGTCGTCGTCCACCTCGGCAACAACTGCCACTTCGTGCAGTACGCCCTGCGCGGCGGCGAGATGTTCAACCAGGTCGCCGTCTTCGAGTCACCCAAGGCGCTGGCCGGCGAGGAGGACTGGGGCACGCCGGACGAGCTCGACGCCGCCTTCGCCGACACCACCGGGGACGTCCAGAACGGCCTGAGGTTCATGTGGCGCGACCGTTGGTGGCGGATGTTCGACCGCGAGTCGATACCGGACTGGATCTTCGGCCGCGTCACCCTTCTCGGCGACGCGGCACACGCCCCTCTGCAGTACATCGCCCAGGGCGCGATCATGGCCATCGAGGATGGCTGGGTGCTCGCCAAACACGCCGCGGCACACCGGCTCGCCGACGGCTCGGTCGACTGGGAGCCGGCGCTCGCGGCGTACAACGCGGTGCGCACCCAGCACACCGCCCGCGTCCTGGCGACCTCGCGGGAGTGGGGCGTCCTGTGGCACCACGTCGGCGTCAAGCGCGAGCAGCGCAACGCGGTCCTCAGAGCCCGCGACACCTACGACTACTCCTTCGTCGACTGGCTCTACGGGCCGACCGCCCTCGCGCCCGAGGAGGAGGCGCCGATGTTCACCCCGATTCCGCTAGCGCCGTCCGACAGCTCGGCGTGACCTTGCGGAACAGTGTGTCGCTCGTTACATTGCCGAAACAACATCTCGTATTACGAACGCATCCTTTCTCGCGCAGTCTCCACCATCGATCAGAACGGATATATGCGATGACCACGAGCTCCACTGCGTTCTCACATACGGTGTCCTCCGAAGGCCCCTCCCGAGGCAGGGTGTTCGCCGGATTCCACAACCTGGGAAGCGTTACGCCGGCCAGCCCGGCCACGCCCCTCGTGGTCGCGATCCACGGCGGCGGCTATCACTCCACCTTCTTCGACCTGCCCGGCTACTCGCTCCTCGAGCGGGCTGCGGCTTCGAACATCCCCTTCATCGCTGTCGACAGGCCGAACTACGGCAACAGTGACCAGCTCGCGGTGGACGGCTCGATCTTCGATGCCAACGCGCAGGCTCTCGATGACCTCATCGGCGAGCTGTGGGCGGCCCACGGCGAAGGAACCGCCGGCGTCTTCCTCATCGGCCACTCCATCGGCGCCGCGCTCTCCCTGCTCATCGCATCCCATGCCCCGACCTGGCCCTTGCTGGGCGTGGCGATGTCGGGCTGCTTGCTTCAGGAGCCGCCTGGGACTGCCGAGCGATGGGCGTCCCTTCCGATGAAGTGGCTTCCCTGCGACGGAGACATGCGCTTCCAGCTCATGTTCGGTCCCGCTGGCAGCTACGGCGACGACATGCCGGCCGCGGAGGCCGCATTCCACGGAGAGACGCCCGTCCTGGTGCAGGAGCTCATCGAGATCTCGGACGGGTGGGAGGAGCGCTTCCGCGCGGCGGCACCGTCGATCACCGTTCCCGTACATGTGCGTCATGCACAGTACGACGCCTTGTGGATCTCCGATGAGGAGCAGGTGCAGCAGTTCGCCGACGCGCTCACGAACGCGCCCCTGGTGGACGCCGCCGTGTGGCCGGGGACCGGCCACGACATCGACTACCACACGAGCGGAGCCGCATTCCAAGCCGAGCAGCTGGCCTTCGCCCTCCGCGCCGCCGGTCTGCCTGATGCACCGCTCAGCCAGGTCGGCGCCGAGCAGGGAGCGCAGGCATGAGCAGCAACCAGGCCACCTTGACCACACCAGCAGCACGGTTCGACCACCACGACACTGCCTTGAGCTCGTCAGAGGTACGGCGTGCGTACACCGACATGCGTGAGACCTGTCCGGTGTTCTTGTCTCCGGATCTTCATCATCCGGCACTCAAGGTGTCCACACTTCGGGGGAACCCCCCAGGTCAACCGCGAAAGCCTGTGTCAGTAAGGTGGCAATGTTGCCAATGAGTGTCAGCTGGCAACAGCCATGCGGGTGATCTATATCGTGATCTTGTCTGCAGAGGCCGCCCGGCGATCAGAGTGATCGATGATGAGCGCTATGACCAGCGCACTGACAGCTGATGGCGAATCGGGACTGACAGTTTCATGGCAATTCGCAGCTGGACAGCGGCCTCGAGTCGGAGGTCTCGTTCAGAGCAAGCCACGTTGGGCGGCCCAGCAGACGGCGGAGATGGGGGCGGGTACGCCGAGGCGTTCGCAGATCGCACGGCTCTTGCGGCGTACCGTGCGTTCGGAGACATCCATCTCGCGCGCCACCGAGTCGATCGGAAGCCCTCGTGCCAGCAGGCTGAGCAGCGTGATGTCCTCCTTGCTCAGTGGCCAGGCTTCGCCGCTCTTGTGCGATGTTGCACGGAGCATCTGTTCCTCCGGGAGGGGTCGGTTCTTCCGCCTCGCTTCACGTACCGGTCCGGACCGCCGCCTCACTCCAGGCCACGCTGTCCCCGCTGGGCTCGTAGCGGCGGACGGGCTGCGTCGCGCGTACCAAGGCTCGCAGGTCCGCCAGCTCGGCGCCGGTGGCGCCGAGGGCGCGGGCCTGGACCAGGACGTTGCCCAGTGCGGTCGCCTCCTGCGGGCCGGCCTCGACGGGAAGCCCGCAGGCGTCCGCGGTGAGCTGGCACAACAGGTCGTTGCGTGCCCCGCCTCCGACGATGTGGATGACGTCGACGTGCCGTCCGGAGAGCCGCTGGGCGTCCTGGACGGCGGCGCGGTGCGCGATCGCGAGACTGTCGAGGATGCACCGCACGGTCTCGGCCGGGCCGTCCGGGGGCCGCTGCCCCAGCCGACGGCAGGCGGCGGCGATCCGCCCGGGCATGTCACCCGGTGGCAGGAACACGGGGTCGTCGGGGTCGATCACCGCCTGGAGCGCCGGTACCCGTGCCGCTTCGCGGAGGAGATCGTCCAGATCGACGTCGAGACCGTCGGCCCGCCACCGGCGCAGGCTCTCCTGAAGCAGCCACAGGCCCATGACGTTACGCAGGTAGCGGATCGTGCCGTCGACACCGGCCTCGTTGGTGAAGTTGGCCCTGCGGCTGTCCTCGGTGAGCACGGGGTGATCGAGCTCGACCCCGGCCAGCGACCAGGTTCCGCACGAGATGTAGGCGAAGTGCCGGCCGCGGGCGGGAACGCCCACCACCGCTGAGGCGGTGTCGTGCGAGCCCACGGCGATCACCGGGACCGGGCCCAGGCCGGTCTCCCCCGCCACTTGCGCCGTCAGCGGGCCGATCACCGCGCCGGGTTCCCGTAAGGGCGCGAACACCTCGGGCCGGATGCCCAATCGGCCGGCCAGGTCGCCCGCCCAGCCCCCGGTACGCACGTCGAGCAGCTGTGTCGTTGACGCGTTCGTCCGCTCGCAGCCGATCTCGCCGGTCAGCCAGTACGCGATCAGGTCCGGGATCAACAGCAGCGTGCGCGCGGCGGCGGACTGCGCGCTGTCGCGGGCCGCTACCAGCTGGAACAACGTGTTGAAGGGCAACAGCTGCAGGCCTGTCACGGCGTACAGGTCGGTGGGCGGCACGTCCCGCAGGACCTTCTCCATGACGCCGTCGGTACGCCCGTCGCGGTAGTGCACCGGATTCCCGAGCAGCCGCCCGTCGGCATCGAGCAGCCCGTAGTCCACCGCCCAGGAGTCGATGCCGATCGAGCCGACGGGTCCCGCCTCGCGCAGGCCGTCCAGGATGCCCCGGTAAAGACCCAGCACGTCCCAGTGCAGTGTGCCGCTCACCCGCACCGGCACATTCGCGAATCGGGCGACCTCGGTCACGTCCAGGATGCCCGGCCCGACCCGAGCCGCCATGACCCGGCCGCTGGACGCGCCGAGGTCGACCGCGGCGACGGTCGCCTCCCGCGTGCTCATCGCAGGAACGCCGCTGCCACGCCGGCGTCCACCGGCACATGCAGCCCCGTCGTGTGCGACAGGTCGGAGCCCGCCAGCACGAAGACCGCCGCGGCGACGTGCTCGGGGAGCACCTCGCGCTTGAGCAGGGTCCGCTGGGCGTAGTACTCGCCGAGCTTCTCCTCGGGGACGCCGTAGACGGCCGCTCGCTGCGCGCCCCAGCCCGCGGCGAAGATGCCCGACCCCCGTACGACACCGTCGGGATTGACGCCGTTGACGCGGATACGATGTTCGCCCAGTTCCGCGGCGAGCAGCCGTACCTGGTGCGCCTGGTCGGCCTTGGCCGCCCCGTAGGCGAGGTTGTTCGGCCCGGCGAAGACGGCGTTCTTGCTGGCGATGTAGATGATGTCGCCGCCCATCCCCTGGTCGATCATGATCCGGGCGGCCTCGCGGGACACCAGGAAGGAGCCGCGGGCCATCACGTCGTGCTGCAGGTCCCAGTCGGCGAGCGAGGTGTCCAGCAGCGGCTTGGACACCGACAGGCCGGCGTTGTTGACCACGAGATCGATTCCGCCGAACGCCAGCGCGGCCGTGCGCAGGGCCGCGCGCACCTGCTCCTCGTCGGTGACGTCGGTGGTGACGGCGACGGCCACGTCTGCGGAGCCGAGCTCCGCGGCGACGCGGGTGGCGGCGGCCTCGTCACGGTCGGCGACCACGACGCAGGCGCCTTCGGCCGCCAGCCGCAGGGCGATGGCCCGCCCGATGCCGGAGCCGCCGCCGGTGACCAGCGCGACGCGGGTGGCCAGTGGTTTCGGCTTGGGCATGCGCGCCAGCTTGGCTTCCTCCAGCGCCCAGTATTCGATACCGAACTTCTCCGACTCGGGGATGGGGGCGTACCGGGACACGGCCTCCGCGCCGCGCATCACGTTGATGGCGTTGACGTAGAACTCGCCGGCCACCCGGGCGGTCTGCTTGTCCCGGCCGAAGCTGAACATGCCGACTCCGGGCACGAGGACGATCGCGGGGTCGGCGCCCCGCATCGGCGGCGAGCTGGGGGTGGCGTGCCGGTGGTAGTAGGCCGCGTACTCCTCGCGGTAGGCCGCGTGCAGTTCCTTCAGCCGGGTCACGGTCTGGTCCAGGTCCGCGGTGGGCGGCAGGTCCAGGACCATGGGGCGGACCTTCGTCCGCAGGAAATGGTCGGGGCAGGAGGTGCCCGACGCCGCCAGGCGTGGGTGTTCCGCGCGGGCCAGGAAGTCCAGCACGACGTCGGCGTCGGTGAAATGCCCGATCTGGGGCCGGTCGGTGGAGGCCAGGCCGCGGAGCACGGGCGCGAGGGCCGCGGCACGACGGCGCCGCTCGTCCGATGGCAGCGGAGTCAGGCCGGGCACGATGGCGCCGAACGGTTCGGGCCGGCCGCGCTCGTCGATGAACGCCTGCGCGGTACGGATGATCTCCAGCGAACGGGCTTCGCACTCCTGGCCGGTGTCCCCCCAGGCGGTGATGCCGTGCCCGCCGAGGATGACGCCGATTGCCCGCGGCTGAGCCCGGCGGACTGCGGCGATGTCCAGGCCCAGCTGGAAACCGGGCCGCCGCCACGGCACCCAGGCGACCCGGTCGCCGAAGCATTCCTTGGTCAGGGCCTCCCCGTCGGCGGCGGTGGCGAGGGCGATGCCGGCGTCCGGATGCAGGTGGTCGACGTGGCCGGCCTCGACCAGGCCGTGCATCGCCGTGTCGATGGAGGGCGCCGCGCCGCCCCGGCCGTACAGGCAGTGGTCGAACAGGGCGACCATCTCGTCCTCGCGGTCGGCGCCGGGGTAGACGCCGGTCAGGGCGCGTATCCGGTCCAGGCGGAGCGTGGCCAGCCCGGCCTCGGTCAGCGTGCCGAGGTCGCCGCCGGAGCCCTTGACCCACAGCAGCGGGATGGCCTCGCCGGTGACCGGGTCGATCGTCTCGCCCTTGGCCGAGGTGTTGCCGCCGGCGTAGTTGGTGTTCCGCGGGTCGGCGCCCAGGCGGCGCGACCGGGCGATCAGATCCTCTACGGCGGACATCAGGCCCCCCATCCCGCGGCCTGGCCCTCGGCCCGCTCCTGGCGTACCCGCTCAAAGTAGCCCGAGCGCCGGTAGGCGGCGATCGGGTCCGGGTCGAGGCCCATGTCCTCGCGCAGCTCGCGAAGCAGCGGCCGTACGTCGGTGTTGTAGGCGTCCATGAGTACGGCGTTGGCGTCCAGCACGTCCCCGTTGTCCTGGGCGGCGCGCAACGCGTCGTGGTCGACCAGGAGCGCCTTGGCGGTGGCCTCCTGAACGTTCATCACCGACCGGATGACCGCGGGGATCTTCGGCTCGATGTTGTGGCACTGGTCGAGCATGAACGCGATCCCGGCCCGGGGGTCCAGCGCGCCGGCCTGGACGATCTCGTGCATGATGCGGAACAGCTGGAAGGGATCGGCCGAGCCGACCATGAGGTCGTCGTCGGCGTAGAAGCGCGAGTTGAAGTCGAACCCGCCCAGCTTCCCCGCCCGCAGCAGTACTGCCACGATGAACTCGATGTTGGTGCCGGGCGCGTGATGGCCGGTGTCGATGACGACCTGGGCGCGCTCGCCCAGCTGAACGCAGTGCAGGTAGGCGGTTCCCCAGTCGGGCACGTCCGTCATGTAGAAGGCGGGCTCGAACAACTTGTACTCCAGCAGCATCCGCTGGTCGCCACCGAGCCGGTCGTAGGCCTCGCCGAGCGCGACGGCGAGCCGGTCCTGCCGGGTCCGCACGTCATCCTGCCCGGGATAGTTCGTACCGTCGGAGAACCACAGTTTGAGATCCCGCGACCCCGTCTGGTCCATGATGTCGACGCATTCCAGCAGGTGGTCGATGGCCTTGCGGCGCACCCCCGGGTCGGGGTTGGTCACGCTGCCCAGCTTGTAGTCGTCGTCTTGGAAGACGTTGGCGTTGATGGTCCCCAGCGCGATCCCCTGGCCGGCGGCGGCCGTCGCCAGGTCGGCGTAGTCGTCCACCTTGTCCCACGGGATGTGCAGCGCCACGGTGGGCGCCACCCCGGTGAATCGGTGCACGGTCGCCGCGTCGGCGATCTTCTCGTACGGGTTGCGGGGAACGCCTTCCTGGGGGAACACCTTGAACCGAGTCCCCGAGTTGCCGTACGCCCAGGACGCGGTCTCCACGCGCTGCCCCCGCAGGGCTTGCTTGATGCGCGACCGGGTCTGCGGGGCGAGCTGATTCATTGTCTGTTCTCCCAGCTGATCATTCAGAGTGAACGCTTGGGCAGGGCGTGCGGCAGTTCCGGCACCGCACGCCCTGCGGCCGCGGGTCAGAAGTTGAGCTCGTCGATGTTGTCGGCGTTGAAGACGAACGGCTCGCCGAGCAGGACGGTGGCGCCTGCGCCGACGGTGAACTCGCCCAACTTGCCGGCGGTGAACTTGTCACCCTCCTTGCCGGTGATCAGGTTCGAGGCGAGGGCGCCACCGGCATAGGCGGCCAGGTAGCCGAGGTCGGCCGGGTTCCACAGGGCGAACGACTTGACGGTGCCGTCCTTGACGTAGGCGCGCATCTGGTTCGGCGTGCCCAGGCCGGTCAGCTGGACCTTGCCCTTGTACTCCGAGCCGGACAGGTAACGGCCGGCCGCCGCGACACCGACCGTGGTGGGCGAGATGATGCCCTTGAGATCGGGGTGCTTGGCCATCAGGCCCTGCGCCTCCTGGAAGGACTTCTGGTCGTCGTCGTCACCGTAGACGGTGTCGACGAGCTTGAGCTTGGCGTACTCCGGCTTGGCCAGCTCGGTCTTCATCATCTCGATCCAGGCGTTCTGGTTGGTCGCGTTGGCGGTCGCCGACAGGATCGCGATCTCGCCGCCGTCCGGGCCGATCGCCTCGGAGATGAGCTTGACCTGGACTTTCGCGATGCCCTCCGAGGTCGCCTGATTGATGAACAGGTCGCGGCAGGACGGATCGGTGTCGCTGTCGAAGGTGACCACCTTGGCGCCCGCCTGGCGTGCTTCGTTGAGCGCCCCGCAGATGGCGTTCTGGTCGTTGGCGGAGACCACGATGACGTCCGTGCCCTGCTGCGAGAGCGTGTTGATGTAGCTGACCTGCGCCGAAGGGCTGGCCTCCGACGGGCCGGTCTCGCTGTAGACGCCCTTGAACTCCTCCACCGCGGCCTTGCCGCCGTTGTCGGAGGTGGTGAAGTAGGGGTTGTTGACCTGCTTGGGCAGGAACGCGACCTTGAGGCCGCTCTTGATGCCGCCGCCGGAGGCGGCGGCGCTGGGGCCGGAACCGGTGCCGGTGCCGGAGGTGTCCTCGGCGCACGCGGCGGTGGTGAAGGCCAGCGCCGCTATGGTCGTCATCGCGAGAAGGCGGACGCGTGCTCTCATTTCTGGGGGGTTCCTTTCATCGATGGCCGCATGAGGCGGCTCAGGTGGAGGCCGAGGGGGTCGGGGTGGCCGGTCGCCGTCGGCGTAGCCGCTCGCGGAGCATGCCGACGACGTTGGGGCCGACCACGGAGGCGATCAGCAGCGAGCCGGTGATGATCGTGAGGGTGTTGGCCGGTACGTAGGCCAGTTGCAGCGCGTTGCGCAGGACGCCGAGCAGGGCCACCGCGGCGATCACCCCCAGCAGTCCGCCCCGGCCGCCGAAGATGGAGACGCCGCCGAGCAGTACGGCCGCCACGACGGCGAGTTCGAGCCCGCTGCCGTTGTCGGCCCGGGCGCTGGCGAACCGCAGCGTCCAGAAGACACCGGCCAGCGCCGACATCGCTCCGGTCGCCGCGAACAGCCAGAACTTGGTACGCACGACGGAGATGCCGGCGAACCGGGCCGCCTCGGCGTTGTTGCCCATCGCGTACAGGCCCCGGCCGATGGGGGTGGCGTGCAGCAGGACCCCGAAGGCGACGGCCAGGACGGCGACGACGAGGATCATCCACGGGATGGTGGTGCCGGGGATCGGGGCGATGGCCGAGTTCGTCCACTCCGCCGGATAGTCGGCCACGGCCCGGTCGCCGAGCACGACGTAGGCGAGGCCGCGGTAGAGCGCGAGGGTGCCGATCGTCACCGCCAGGGACGGCAGGCCGAACCCCGTGACGAACAGGCCGTTGACCGCGCCGAGCACGGCGCCCAGCAACAGGCACAGCGCGATGATGAGCGGCAGCGACGAGACGCCCCACACCCACAGCTGGCCCATGACGGTGCAGGTGAGGCCGAGCACGCTGGCGACCGACAGGTCGATCTCGCCGGTGATGACGACCAGCGTCATGGGCAGCGCGATCAACGCGATCGGGATGGCCTCCAGGGTCACGAACCGCCAGAACCGGGGGCTGGCGACGCCGTCGATGGTGAGCGCGCCGACAACGGCCACGGCCACCACCGCGATCAGCACGATCGCGTCCCACGAGCCGAGTGCGGACCGCACCCGCACGGCAGGCTCAGACATGAGTGTTCCTTCCTCGCAAGCTGCGCCCGAGCCGAGCGGCCAGTGCGCGGTCCAGCCCGATGGCGGCCAGGATCAGTGCCCCGACCGCGGCCCGCTGCCAGAACGGGTTGACGCCCAGCGTCGGCAGTGCGGCGCCGATGGTCGTCAGCAGGACGGCGCCGAGCGCGGCCCCGTAGACCGATCCGCTGCCGCCGAAGATCGCCACGCCGCCGACGACGACCGCGGCGACCACGTTGAGTTCCAGGCCGGTTCCGGCGTTGGCGTCGAGGGTGCCGAAGCGGGCCGCGTACAGGACGCCGGCCAGACCGGCCAGGGCGCCGCTGGCGACGAACGCGGCGAACACTCGCCGCCCCACCGGGATGCCCAGCAGACGGGCCGCGGCGGGATCGGAACCGATCGCGTAGAGTTCGCGGCCACTGCGGTAGGACCGCAGGTAGTAGCCGACGACCAGCAGCACCGCGACGGCGAACAGGGTCAGCACCGGAACGCCCAGCACGGTGGCCGTGCCCATGCCCAGGAACCCGGGTGGCATGTCGGCGGCGTTGATCTGCCGGCTGGTGGCCCACATGTAGTCGACACCGCGGAACACGTACAGCGTGCCGAGGGTCACCACGAGGGCCGGCACGCGGGCGGCGGCGATCAGGCCGCCGTTGATCGCTCCGCAGGCCGCGCCGAGCACCGTTCCGATGAGGATCACCAAGGGGATCGGCAGGCCCGGAGCGGCGACGAAGAGGCTGCCGGTGGCGAAGGCCGACAGGCCGAGGACGGATCCGACCGACAGATCGACATTGCGGGTGATGATCACAATGGCCTGGCCGACGGCCAGGATGGCCAGAATCGTCGAGCCGAGGAGCAGGTCCTTGACGCTCTGGGCGCCGAGAAAGCGGGGGTTGGTGGCGGCCGTGATCCCGATCAGCAGTGCCAGGGCGAGCAGGATGCCCATCTCGCGTACCACGAAGGCGCGCCGCGCGAGGCGGGCCCCACCGCCGACACGGGCGGCGGGCGGTGTCTTGAGCATCGTCATGACCGGCCTCCCTGACCCGTCGCCGCCAACATGACCGATTCCTCGTCGGCGCGGTCTCGGGGGATGTCGGCGGCCAGGCGGCCCTCGTGCATCACCAGGACGCGATCGGCCATGCCGAGCACCTCGGGGAGTTCGCTGGAGACCATCAGCACCGCGACACCGTCGCCGGCCAGCCGGGACAGCAACCGGTGCACCTCTGACTTGGTGCCCACATCGATGCCCCGGGTGGGCTCATCCACGATCAGCACGCGCGGGTGCGTCGCCAGCCACTTGGCGAGCACGACCTTCTGCTGGTTGCCGCCTGACAGCGTGGACACGGCGTCACTCAGCCGGGCCGCCTTGACCTGCAGCCGTTCGGCCCAGGTGCCGGCGGCGCGGCGCTCGGCGCCGCCGAACAACAACCCCATCCGGGTCAGCGCCCACCGCCGCGGCAGGGTCGCATTGCGTTCCACCGACAACTCCATGACCAGCCCTTGCTGCCGGCGGTCCTCCGGCACCAGCGCAAGTCCCGCCTCGATGGCGGCGGCGGTGTCGCCGCGCGGCAGCCGCTTGCCGTCCACGCACACCTGACCGGCGTCGTAGGGGTCCACCCCGAAGATCGCCCGGCTGACCTCGCTGCGGCCGGCGCCGACCAGCCCGGCCAGGGCGACGATCTCGCCGCCGCGCACCGTGAAGCTGACGTCGGCGAAGCTCCCGTGGCGGGTCAGCCCGCGTACTTCAAGCCGGGGCTCGCCCACCGTGGCGGGCTCCTTCGGGAACAGCGAGGTGACCTCCCTGCCGACCATGCGGCGCACCACCTCGTCCACCGAGAGATCCGCGGCCGGGTCGGTGGAGACCCAGCGGCCGTCCCGCATGACGGTGACGCGCTGACAGAGCGCGAAGACCTCATCGAAGCGGTGGGAGATGAACAGCACGGCGGTGCCGGAGTCGCGCAGCGAGCGGGCCACGGTGAACAGCCGCTCGACCTCGACGCCGGACAGGGCGGCGGTCGGCTCGTCCATCACCAGCACCCGGGCGTCGAGCGAGAGCGCCTTGGCGATCTCGACGATCTGCTGGTCGGCGATGGACAGGCCACGGGCCGGCCGGTCCGGATCCAGGGGTACGCCCAGCCGTTCACACAACTCGATCGCGCGTGCGCGCATCTCGGCGGAGGCGATGCGTCGCAGGCTGCGCAGCGGCTGGCGTCCCATGAAGATGTTCTCGGCCACCGACAGATCTGGGAACAGCGTGGGTTCCTGGTAGATGACCGCGATACCGGCGGCCCGGGCATCGGCGGGGTTGCCAAGGGTCACCGGCCGCCCGTCCAGGGTGAGCGTGCCCTGGTCCGGGGCGTGCACTCCCGCAAGGATCTTGACGAGGGTGGACTTACCGGCGCCGTTCTCGCCGACCAGCGCGTGCGCCTCGCCGCTGTACAGTTCCAGGCGCACGTCGCGCAGCGCCGCGACGGCGCCGAAGGACTTGCTTACGCCGCTGAGGGCGAGCAGCGGTGTGGCCACCTGAGCAACCCCATTTCAGACACCTGTCTAATGAAACGTTTCAATGACTCCGTTGTGGCGATAATAGGAGGCGAGTTCGCCATCTTCAACGGTTTCCGCGGAGTTACGGATTCGTTACATTCATTCGGCGATGCGTAGCCGCGCCGTAGGGAGGGTGCATTCGGTTGACACGTTTCAGTCACGCGACGACGACCAGACGCGTCCGAACGGACCGCCGCCTGGCACCATCTCCGGGAGTCACTGAGCCGGCATGACGACGACCACGAGCATCAAGGAGGTCGCCCGGCGCGCGGGCGTCTCACTGGGTACCGTCAGCAACGTCCTCAACCAACCCGAACGGGTGGCCGAGGCCACCCGGAAACGGGTCCTGGACGCGATCGCCGAACTCGGCTACGTGCGCAACGACTCAGCTCGGCAGTTGCGCGCCGGCAGCAGCCGTCAGATCGCCATCGTCGTGCTCGACGTGGCCAACCCCTTCTTCACCGATGTCGTGCGGGGAGCCGAGAGCGCGGCCGAGGAGCACGGGGTCATGGTCGTGGTCTGCAACAGTGGTGAGGACGCCGACCGCGAGCACCGGCACCTGGACCTGCTGGAGGAGCAACGCGTCCGCGGCGTGCTCATCACGCCGGTGGACGACACCCGCAACTCACGCCTGGAGAAGCTGATCGACCGCGGCACACCGGTGGTGCTGGTCGACCGCGGCTCCGGGTGGCACAACCGCTGCTCGGTCGCCGTCAACGACGTGCTCGGCGGCCGCCTGGCCGGCGAGCATCTGCGTGCCCAGGGCCACCGCGAGATCGCTTTCGTGGGCGGGCCCATGACGATCCAGCAGGTCGCCGACCGGCACGAGGGAATCAAGCTGGCCCTCGGCGAGGCGGCCGACCTGGTCGTGGTCAGCACGCCCAACCTCACCGTCGCCTCGGGTCGCCAGGCCGCCGGGCAGATCGCCGGCATGCCCCCCGCCGAGCGGCCGACCGCCGCCTTCTGCGCCAACGATCTGCTCGCCCTGGGCGTGTTACAGGAGATGACCCAGCGCGGCGTGAAGGTGCCGCAGGACTTCGCGATCGTCGGCTACGACGACATCGAGTTCGCCGCGGCGGCGGCCGTGCCGCTGTCCTCGGTACGGCAACCGCGCGAGCAACTCGGCCGTACCGCCACCCAGCTGCTGCTGGAGGAGATCGAGTCCGACGGCGGGCACGAGCACCGGCACGTGGTCTTCCAGCCCGAGCTGGTGGTACGGGCGTCCAGCAGCCGCCCGGCCCGGCGCCGTTCCCGGACCTCCTCGGCCGGGTGAGCGCGGGCCCCGCATCGAGTCACGGCCGGCGATCCGATCGTCGGCCTCTGCCCTGTTCAAACGGAAACGGCCTGGTCGGCTGACCGATATGGCCGATTTCGGTCAATTTCACCGTCGCTGCTTGTGGCCTGGGGCGCACCGCCGTAACTTCTTTGAAACGATTCAAGGAGAAGGCTCCTCATGCGAGAAGGCAGTGTGCCGGGGAAAGATCCGGCCGGTGGGAGACGCCGTCGTCAGCGCCTCGTGAAGAAGTCAGCAGGCCTCTGTTTTCTGCTGGTCAGCCTGTTGATCACCCTTTTGACCCGAGTAGACGCGGCGTCGGCGTCGGTGCCGCCGTGGGATGGGCCGCAGCCTCCCACCGATCTCACGGTGGGGCAGTTACCCTCGCCGCGTGATGTCGCGAACCTGACCGCGCCGCTCCTTGGATGGCAGGTCGGAGCCGCCCGGCAGACCGCCTACCAGGTGCAGGTGGCGGAGAACGCCGACGAATTGGGCGTCGACGACGTCTGGGACTCGGGGAAGGTGGAGTCTTCCGCCAGCGTCAACCTCGCCTACGGCGGGTCGGCCCTGACCGCGGCCGAGAGCTACCTCTGGCGCGTCCGCACGTGGACGGGGAACGCGGTGTCCGACTGGTCGGCGCCCGCACGCTTCGGCACCGCGGCAGGTCAGACCTGGGGTGACTCCAAGCCCATCTGGATCGCCGCGGACCGCACCGACGCCGGGGACTGGACCGACTACAGCCTGGAGGGCAACTTCCGGATCACCGCCCAGAACGCGACGATCGTGCTGCGCGCCCGCGACGCCAGCAACTACCTGATGTGGCAGTTCCGCGGAAACGGCGTCAACACCCTCGCTCCGCACACCCGCGCCGGAAGTACGTTCACCCAGCTCAAGTCCGTTCCCCTGGGTCGCACCCTGGTAACCGGCACCACCTACGCCTTCAAGATCGAGGCGGCCGGGAACATAATCACCACCTACCTCGACGGGGCGCAGGTCGACGTCACCACGGTGTCCTCGACCTACGCCAGCGGCAAGATCGGTTTTCGCACCGGCCTGTCCGAGACCAACAGCTGGGATGATCTCAAGGTCACCTCCTCGACCGGCAAGGTGCTCTACCAGAACTCCTTCAGCCAGCCATCGGCCGGCTTCGCCTGCGGCACTGTCACCGACGGGCGGCTCGCGATCGGCGTCAACCAGAACTGTGTGCTGGACGCCTCCTCCACCGACTGGGCCTTCCTCCGCGGTGAGGTGGACCTTCAGGCGAAGCAGATCGCGTGGGCCACGCTGTACGCCACCGGGTCCTCAACGGCCCCGGCGCGCCAGTTCGTCTACAAGCTGTGGTTGAACGGGTCGTTCGTCGGCCTCGGCCCCACCCAGCCCATCTCCGGTGAGACCCGGTACGACGGGTTCGATGTAACCCGGCTGCTGCGCAGCGGCGAGACCAACGCGCTCGGCGCGATCGCGTACACGACCTCGGACAAGCGGTTCCAGGCCTACCTGGTGGTCGAGTACGCCGACCGCTCGCGCCAGACGTTCGGCACCGGTCCGGGGTGGACGGGCTACAACGGCGCCGGCGTCTACCCGGCGGCCGGGAGCATCGGCACCAGCTTCTACACGGCACCGAAGGAGAACATCCAGTCCGCCGTGTTCCCCACCGGCTTCGACCAGCCCGCGTACGACGACTCCGCGTGGGTTCCGGCCGAGGTGAAAAGCAACTTCGCGGACCTTCAGGCCACGCCGACGGCCAAGGTCAAGCACCAGCTCAAGTACCCCGACGTCGTCGTGGAGAAGACTCCGGGCAACTACTTCATCGACTACGGCCGTACCTGGATCGGAGGTCTGAGCCTGGACCTCGACGGCCAGGCCGGCCGGGTGCTCGACATAAGGTTCGGTGAAGCGCTGTCGGCGCCGCAGACGGTCCGGTACGCGATGAACACCGGCAACAACTACCAGGACAAGTGGACGCTGAGGGCCGGCCCGCAGCACCTGGAGACCTGGGGCATGCGCGTGTTCCGCTACGTCGAGGTGCTCGGCGCGCCAACCGGTCTCACCGCCCGCACCTTCCCGGCACTGGCACAGGTCTACCCCTATGACGCCGACGGCGCCCGGTTCTCCTCCTCCGACAGCGCGCTGAACCAGGTGTGGCAGCTGTCGCGGCACACCGTGGACGCGACCAACCACAATCTCTACGTCGACTCATGGACGCGTGAGCGCGGGGCTTACGAGGCCGACTCGTACCTGCAGATGATGGCGAACTTCTTCGTCTCCAGCGACCCGACGCTGGGCAACTACTCCCTGGACTACCTGCTCACCCGTCGCACCTGGCCGACCGAGTGGCCGATGTACACGATCCTGGCCTTCCACGACAGCTATCTGCAGACCGGAGACGTCGAGGCACTGGTCCGGAACTACGACAGGCTCAAGGCCAAGCTGCCCGGCGGGTGGATCGAGGCCAGTACCGGCCTGATCAGGAAGGACACCCGCTCCGACGGGTGCACCGGTACCGACTGCGACATCGTGGACTGGCCGGCCGGCGAGCGGGACGGTTACGTGTTCCGTCCCTACAACACGGTCATCAACGCGATCGGCCACCAGAGCTACCTGGACATGGCCGACATCGCCCGCGCCGTCGGCAAGGACGCCGACGCCACCGCCTTCACCGCGACGGCGGCTCGCATTCGCGCGGCGGCCGACGACCGCCTGTTCGACCCGGTGAAGGGCGCCTACCGTGACGGCCTGAACAGCGACGGATCCCCCGTCAACCACTACGCCATCCAGGCGGGCGTGTTCGCCACCGCCTTCGGGCTGGCCGACGCCGACCAGGCGGCGCGCACGGCCGACTACATCGAGAGCCGTGGCATGGTCTGCAGCGTCTACTGTGCCGCGTTCCTGATCGAGTCGCTCTACAACGGCGACCGGGCCGATGCCGCGCACGCGCTGCTGACCAGCACCGGGCTGCGCAGCTGGATGAACATGATCAAGCTGGGCGCCGGCGCCACGATGGAGGCCTGGGACCCGAGCCTGAAGAGCAATCTCACCTACTCACACCCGTGGGCGGCATCCCCCGCCTACAACATCCCCCAGGGCATGTTCGGCATCCGTCCCACCACCCCGGGCTACGCGACCTTGGACGTACGTCCGCAGCCGGCGGCCGTCGACTGGGCCGGGGTTCGCCTGCCCACGCTCCGGGGCACCATCGGCGCCGCCCACCACACAACCGGTGACCGCACCGACATCGGGGTGAGCATCCCCGGCAACACCGTCGCCCGCGTCTTCGTACCAGGCGCGAGGGAGAGTGGCGAACCCGTGGTCTACCTCGATGGCATCGCCACCCGGGCGACGTTCGAGCGGGGTTACCTGCGCGTCGACGACGTCCCTGCCGGCTGCCACGTGCTCAGCCTCGAACCCGGCGACGCGCCGGGGCAGGATTCCCGGCTCACCGACGTGTGTCCGGATGGATATGTGGCACCCGACCGGACGGCCCCGATTGTCACGGTCTCGACCGATCCGGCCGTCCCCACCGGAGACAGCGGCTGGTTCACCGGTGCGGTGTCCGTCTCGGCAGCGGCCGTTGACGAGCGCTCTGGCGTGGCGTCGCTCGAATACCGCGTCGCGGACCGTGACTGGACCGCACACACCGAACCGCTGGCCGCGCCCGAAGGCGAGACCACCTACCTTTTCCGAGCACACGACCGCGCGGGCAACATTTCCGGCACCCAGGCCGTCACGGTCAGGCGTGACATCACCCCGCCGGAAATCACCTGGATTGGGGACATAGCCGACGGCTCCGCACACGAGTTCGGGTCCGTTCCCCCAGCCCTTACCTGTACGGCGAGCGATGGCCTGTCCGGTCCGGCCGGCTGCGAGGTCACCGGCTACCGCACCGAGGTCGGCACCCACACGCTCACCGCGACCGCGCACGACGTCGCCGGCAACACCGCGACGCGGGCGCGCACCTACACCGTGCGCAAGGCGACGACAACCGTGGCCGCGACCGCGGCCCCAGTGAACTGGGGCACCGCCGCCACCGTTACGGTCAACGTCACGGCGAGCGCTTCACCGGTGACCGGATCCGTCCAACTGCTCGACGGATCCACCGTGCTCGGCTCGGCCGGGCTGTCCGGCGGCTCCGCGACCTTCACCCTGCCCGTGGGTCTCGCGGCCGGAGACCACACCTTCACGGTGTCGTACACCGGAAGTGGCGACTTCGCACCGGCCCAGGCCACCGTCGTCGTCACGGTGCGGCTGCCGCCGGCCTGGAGCTCGTCCAAGGTCTACAACACCGGCGACAAGGTCGGTTATCAAGGCAAGGTCTACCTGGCTACCTGGTACACCAAGAACCAGGCGCCGGGCGACCCGTACGGGCCGTGGCAGGAGTTGGCCATGACCCTGGACGGCAGGACGGCTTGGACGGCCTCCCGGATATTCAACGCCGGCGACATTGTGATCTACAACGGCAAGACGTTCCGCGCCGGCTGGTACACCCGCAACCAAGCCCCCGGCGACCCTAACGGTCCCTGGAAACTGGTTAGCTGAACAACGCGTTGCCCTGTGTTGCGCTGCGCCATCGCGTACTGGAGCAACTGGGTCGCCACTCAACACAGGGCATCACCGCGTACATCCGAGAAGACGTTGTGACATAGCGCAGACCCTGAACAACCTCCGCGGGCTCCTGCGGCGACGGGCCAGGGCGAACGTTGCCCAGTGGGAGCGTGTGGACAGCGTCCCACTTGATAGGAGTGGTGGATATCGGGCATGTCCCGGATTGGCTTGTGCTTTCCGTAACGTCAACTTCTACAGTCGCCTGTGGCCGGTGAGACCGGCCCGGTGAGGAAGGGTGCGGCCATGGCCTGGTCGATCGCGGACGTGGCCCGGATGTCCGGGGTGACGTCCCGGACGCTGCGGCACTACGACGAGATCGGTCTGCTTGCTCCCGCACACATCGGTAGCAACGGCCACCGCTACTACGAGGAGGACGGGCTACTGCGACTGCAGCAGATCCTGCTCTTGCGGGAACTGGGCCTTGGCCTGCGGGAGATCGCCGCAGTTCTGGAGCGCCAGGTCGACCAGGTGGACACGCTGCGCGAGCACCAGCGCAGGCTTCTGGCCGAGCGGGACCGCCTCGATGTGCTCGCATGCACGGTCGGCCGCACCATCGCCGAACTGGAGGAGAACGAGGAGACACCTGACATGGGGAAGATCAGCAGGCCGGAGAACCTGTTCACTGGCTTCGACACCGCCCGGTACGAGGCGCCCGCCCGCGAGAAATGGCCCACCGAGGCCGAGCAGTCGGCGCAGTTCGCCGCGACGCTCACCGAGGCGGAGGCGGAGCGGCTGCAGCGTGAGGCGACTGCGGCGATGGTCCGCATGGCCGAGTTCATGCGGGCCGCCACGCCGGTGACCGACCCGGAGGTGCAGGCCGAGGTCGACGCCCACTACCAGGGCATCTGCCGGATGTGGACCCCGAACGCGGCCGCGTTCAAGGCCCTGGGGCAGAACTATGTCGACGACGCGCAGTGGCGCGCGGCCTACGAGCACATCGCTGCCGGTCTGGCCGAATACCAGCGGGACGCGATGGCCGCCTCTGCCGACGCCCGGCTGAGTTGACCGGCCACCGGCTGCTGGGGGCTGCAGACCCCGGCAGACCGGCGCCTTCACCCGCGGAAATCCCCTGGCGGTGCCTCCTGCCCTACCGTGCGGCACCGCCCTACACCTGTGGAGTACCCCGCTGTGATACCCGCCCACTGGGCCCGCCACCACCGCCGTGAGGACAACGAACTTCTCGGCTACCTGTGCCCTGTCCAGGACGCCCCCGGCTGGTTCGTCCCGGTTACCCTGTTCGGCCATCCGCTCGGCGGCCCAAGCAAAGAAGAGGACGCCCGTCAGCGCCTGGACCGTGCCGGATTGGACTACCTGGCCCAGAACTGGCTGCTGTCCCTGCCCGGCCACCCGGACCCCATCACTGTCCAAATCGTCGAGGCCACCCCACAGCAACTTCGGGTGAAGAACATCGACTACGGCTACACGGAAGCGGACATTGGCCGCATCTTCGTCCTCGACGTCCCTGTCACCGGGCAACTCCATCCCCGCTGATACAAGCCTGGCGGCGACAGCAGAACCCCCAGGCCGCAGACGGCACGGGCCCGGCTCGGAGGGAGCCAACGATGACCTGCCATAACTCGTCGCTGATCTCCCACGGCTTCGGCCGCGCCATGGTGCTCCTCTCGCCGCTGCTACAGCGAGAGATCAAAGCGATACCCGCTTCCATCTGAGCCAACGCGCCCCGCGAACGCTGCCCTCCGTCCAACAACTGATCGCCGTGTGGGATGGACAGCCGGGCTCGGGCAAGGGCGGAACGGCGGATGTCGTGGCGGAAGCGCAAGAGCGTGGCCTGCCGGTCACCACCATTTGGCCGGAAGACGCAGCCAGGTCCAAGCTTCCGATCATGAAGCGAAAGAGCCTCCGGAATGCCCATCCATCGCGCCGACGTCCATCGGCACATCGCCTTCGGCCACGGAATCCACTTCTGCCTGGGCGCGTCCTTGGGCCGTCTCGAAGCCCGCATCATGTTCGACCGCATCGCCCGCGAGCTTCGCCGGCTGCGGCTCGCCGTGGACCCCGACGAACTGGACGGCTTCCGCCTGCAGTGGGGCACCCCGCCGCTGCGCATACGGTCGCAGTGTCTCCTTCAGGTTCCGTGGCGGTCTGCCTGTGACGCGCGCGACGGTATCGGTCGTGCGGTCCTCGATGCCGCGTGCCAGCAGCTCGTCGATCGAAGCCAGCATGGCCGCAGCGCGGGCGGGCATGTCCTGCGCGAGGATCCGCTCGAGTTCCTGAGCGGTGACCGACTCGTGCCGAACCGGCTGTGCGAGGACCTCGGTGAGTGTTGCCGCGACGTCGGCGTAGCTGAGCGCCTCGGGCCCGGTCAGGATCAGGTCCCCCTGGATGGGCTCGTGCGCGACAAGCGCGTGTGCCGCCACTTCGGCGATGTCATCGACGTCGATGAAGGCGACGCGCCCCTGACCTGTCGCCGTGACAATCTTGCCCATGGTGCGGGCGCTCTCGGCGTGGTGGTGGCCGCTCACGAAGTTCTGCATGAACCATGAAGGCCGGAGCACGACCCACTCGTCGAACATCTGCGGGAGCAGTTTCTGAACCTGTCCCACGGCCGGTCCCCCGGATTGGACGATGGACGCGCCGAGCAGGACCACACGGGAGACCCCCGCCTGCCGCGCTTTGCCGAGGAACGGCGCCATCGCGACCTGCGGGTCCGGGTCCAGCGGAGGAGGAACGAGGTAGACGGCGTCGACGCCGGCCAGCGCGCCGTCGAAGGTCGCCGGGTCGTACCAGTCGAACCGGACTCCATCCGCGGCGTCGGGGTTCGGGTGACGGGAAGCGGCCCGCACCGAGACGCCGCGCTCCAGCAACTTGGTGACGAGCGGACGGCCGGTGTTGCCCGTGCTGCCGGTCACCAGGATCTTCGGGCCGCCGGTCACGCCGACGGCTCCATGTCGAGCACGACCAGGGGGTTCCAGTAGTCGCGGTAGCGGGTGATCAGACCGTCCGCGACGGTCAGTACGACGACGTAGGACTGGGCGTAAGGCGCCCCTGTCGCGGCCACCCGGCCCTCGATCTCCATCTCGATGACGGCCTTGTCCGGGTCGACGGTCTGGTGGACCGTCACCTGCGGTTCCTTCGTCACCTCGATGCTCCCCGGCAGGACGCCGAGGTAGGACGCGACCGCTTCCTTGCCTTCCAGCCGCCGCGGCCGCCCGGCGGGGGCATAGGGGAACTCGAAGACGACGTCCTCGGCGCACAGGTCGACCCACCCGGCGACATCCCCGTTCCGCAGCGACCCGAGCGCCGAACTGAAGATCTCCGCGGGGGTGGTCGGTCGGTCAGCGTTCATGGCAACCCTTCGATAGGATCTGGACCAGCGGTCCACATCACTATACGGACTAACGGTCCGCTTGCTCAAGGGGGGAGATTGTGTCGACTCATCGCACGAGGTCGGACGCGGTGCGCAACCATGCGGCCATCCTGGCCGCGGCGGAACGGCTGTTCGCCGAGACCGACGACGGCCCGGGGGTGTCGACCGAGGACATCGCCGCGGCGGCGGGGGTCGGGAAGGGGACGATCTTCCGTGCCTTCGGAGACCGTGCGGGCCTGCTCCGTGCGGTATACGACGCGCGCGTCGAAACGCTGCGCGCCACCAGCCACGACAGCGGCTCACCCGCGTCGCCCCGCGACCAGGTGCATGCCCTGTTGCAAGGGGTTGTCCAGGCCAAGATCGCCCATCGCCAACTCGTGCTCGCGCTCGAGGACGCGACGGGCCAGCGGAAGGCCGAGACCCTGTTCGAGTCCCCGCCGTACCAGTGGGTCCACGGCACCCTGCAGGAACTCCTCGGCCCGTTGCTGGAAGAGCGCATGCCCCCGGCTTGGGTCGCACACGTGTTGCTGTCGGCACTGCGTGCCGACCTTCTGGAGCATCTCCTGACGAACGACGCGATGACCAAACAGGAGATTCTCGACAGCATTCGCCTGCTCGTCGACCAGATCCTCGGTCCGGCGACCTGAGCCATCCACTACGCCGTCAGAGCCACTCGGGGTCGAGGTCGAGGGTCGTGCGGTCGAACCGGCGCAAGAGGTCGAACTGGTGGTCGGTCCGCGGTAGTTCGTAGTGGAAGAAGTACCGGGCTGCCGCTCTCTTGCCGTCGTAGAAGTCATCGACCTTGTCGGCGGCGACAACAACCTGCTCCAGCCACAGCCACGCGATGACCACGTGACCCATCGCCTCCAGGTACATCGACGAGTTGGCCATCGCGGCCTCGCGATCCCCGGATCGCGAGAGCATCTCCGTCGTCACGACCAGCCGGTCGATTCGACGCTCCAGCAGCTCCGCGAGCGCGGCCGGCTCACCATTCTTCTTCCGCGCGGACAAAGCTGTCTGCCTCATGCTGTCGATCAGCATCCGGAATGCCCCGCCGCCGTTCGCCCGCACTTTTCGGCCAAGCAGGTCGAGTCCCTGGACGCCGTGGGTGCCTTCGTGGATCTGGTTCAGCCGGTTGTCCCGGTAGTGCTGCTCGACGTCGAAATCGCGCGTGTATCCGTACCCTCCGTGAATCTGAATGGCCAGGTCGTTGGCGGCCAGGCACCACTGGGCGGGAAACGACTTCGCGATCGGGGTCAGGACGTCGAGCACCATCCGCGCCCTGTCCCGTTCGGCTTGATCGGGTGCGCTCGCCTGTTCGTCGACAAGTCGCGCGCAGTAGAGGATGAGGGCGAGGGATCCTTCCACGTAGGACTTCTGCGCGAGCAGCATCCGGCGGACGTCCGCGTGCTCGATGATCGGGACCCGTGGTGCGGAAGGATCCTGTTCGCCTGCTCGCCTGCCCTGCAGGCGGGTCTTCGCGTACGCCAGCGACTTGAGGTAGCCGGTGTAGCCGAGCGAAACCGCCCCGGCCCCGACGGCGATACGCGCTTCGTTCATCATGTGGAACATGCAGGCGAGACCGTTGCCCTCGGCACCGACCAGATAACCGATGGCGCCGGCTTCGCCGCGCGGCCGGTGGGCGCCTTCTCCGAATCCCAGCACGGCGTTGGTGGTGCCCCGGTTGCCCATCTTGTGGTTGAGCCCGAGGAGAGCGACGTCGTTGTGTTCTCCGATCGAGCCATCGGCCTCGACCAGGTACTTCGGGACGGTGAACAGTGAGATGCCGTCGATGCCGCTGCCGCCGGTTCGAGCGAGGACGAGATGGACGATGTTCTCGCCGAGTTCGTGGTCGCCCGCGGAGATCCACATCTTGGTGCCACGCAGCCGGTACGTGCCGTCGTTCCTGAGCTCGGCTCGGGTGGTGATGTCGGCAAGTGAGGATCCGGCCTCCGGTTCTGACAGGCACATTGTGCCGAAGAACCGCCCCTCGATCATCGGGCGGGCGTAGCGGTCGACCAGGTCGGCGTCAGCGTGCGCGACCAGCAGGTTCGCCGCGGCCGAGGTGAGGAAGAGGTATCCCGTGGTCGAGGCGTTCGCGGCGGTGAACCACAGGGACGACGCCTGCCGCACGGTGACCGGCAGTTGCATGCCGCCATATGCGTGGTCGAAGCTCGCGGCCTGGAGTCCGGCGGTGAGGTAGGCGTCGATCGCGTCTCGCACCGCTGGGATCAGCTCCACCCGGCCGTCCGCACCGACGACCGGTTCGCGCAGGTCGGCCTCCCGGTTGTGTGGCGCGAACTTCCGTTCCGCGAGTTGTTCGCTGAGGTCGAGCACTGCGGAGAAGGTCTCGGCCGAGTGCTCCTTGAAGCGTGACCTGGTGGTGAGGCGTACGACGTCGAGCCACTCCCGCAGCATGAAGTCGAGGTCACGCCTGGCGAGAAGGTGGGAGTGCCGCCGCGCTGGTGTCGTCGTCACGGACCTGTCTCCCGTCTCAGATCTCGCGCTTGAGGATCTTGCCGGTGCTTGTCGTCGGCAGCGAGTCCCTGAACTCGACGATCCGAGGGTACTTGTAGGCCGCCATCTGGGACTTCGACCACGCGATGAGCTCCTCTTCGGAGGTCTGGTCACCGGGTTTCCTGATCACCACGGCCTTGATCTCCTCCCCGTGGGAGGGATGCGGCACACCGACGACCGCGACCAGGGACACGGCCGGGTGCGTGATCAGCACTTCCTCGATCTCGCGCGGGTACACGTTGAAGCCGCCTCGGATGATCATGTCCTTGGCGCGGTCGACGATGTAGTAGTAACCGTCGCTGTCCTTCCGGCCGAGGTCTCCGGTGCGGAACCAGCCGTGCTTGAGGACCTCCGCGGTCTCGGCCGGCCGCTTGTAGTACCCCTTCATCACGTTGTAGCCGCGGATCGCGATCTCGCCGACGGCCTCGGGGTCTTCGGCGATGTCGGTCCAGTCGGGGTTGACCAGCTTCATCTCGACCCCGGGGATCGGCTTGCCGATCGAACCGATCCGGGGACCGGCGCCCCACGGGGAGAACGCCGCGCCGGGCGAGGTCTCCGACAGTCCGTACCCTTCGATGACGGTTACGCCGAACTTTTCGCGGAAGGCGTGATGGATCTCCCCGGGAAGCGCCGCGCCACCGGAGATCGCGACCCGCAGGCGCCCGGCGATGGCCGCGAGGTCGACAGGGGCTCCGCCGGGGGCATCGAGCTCGGCGAGGAGCGCCCAATACATCGTGGGCACTCCACCGAACACCGTGATCGCCTCCTCGACGAGGAGCCTGAGCACGGCGCGCGGCTCGAACCGCGGCATGAGCACCAGGGTGCCGCCGAAGCCGGCGGCCGCGTTCTGCATGGCGGTCTGGCCGAAAGAGTGGAACAGCGGCAGGACGCACAAGTAGGTGTCGGGGCGGTCGGCATCGGCGTCGTAGAGTTCACGGGCCGCCAGTGCGTTGAGACGTAGGCTGTCGTGCCGGAGCTCGGCTCCCTTTGGCTGGCCGGTGGTGCCCGAGGTGAAGAGGATGACCGCAGACTCGGCGTCGGCCATGTCCGCGGAGTCGAACTTGCGGGGCAGACTCTCCAGGGCCGCGTGGAAGTCATCGCCGGGAACATCCCCGCCGCGGCCGGGGGAAACGCTGAAGTAGTGGCGGCATTCCTCGACCTGCTCGAAGCCGGCGCGCGCCTCCGCGCCCATGGGCATCTGGCCGCCGCTCTCGAAGGCGAAGAACACCTGCACGTCGGCCTCGCGCAGGTGGTAGGCGTACTCGCGGGCCTTGAGGAGGATGTTGAGCGGGACGACGACCGCGCCGGCTTTGAGGATGCCGAAGTAGATCGCGGTGAACTCCGGGATGTTCGGAGCGGTCAGGGCGACCTTGTCGCCGCGCCCGATCCCATGCGCAGTCAGGAGGTTGGCCACTCGGTTCGCCTCCTCGTCGAGCTGCCGGTAGGACCAGCGGCGCGCGCCGGCCACGATGGCGGTGCGGTCCGGGTAGTTCGTCGCAGCCGATTCCAACAGCGTCGCAAGGTTCGTCACAACAGCTTCCGATCAAGAGGATGAATCCAGATACACGCTGCACCGCCCCCCGACCGGGCTCACATGCACACTGCTATCGCAGTGCGCTCCACCTAACCTTAAGCATCATTCACTTAGTGACACAAGAGATTGGATGCAATCTCGCGGTGGCGTGGAATCCGGCCAGCGTGGCACCGCAGCGCACACGGCTGCTGTGATCGATCCGGGCAGGGCCGGCGCGACAGGCTGAAGAGGGGTTCAGGGTGCCTGGGCCGCGTTCTTGTCCACCCAGTGCGCGATGGCCTCATTGGAGTTGCGAATGTGCTCCGACATCAGCCGGCGGGCGAGCTCATGATCCTGCTCCAGGATCGCCTTGGCAATCGCCTCGTGCTCGGCCAGGTTCTTCTTGATCAGTCTGGAGTTGCCGGCGTATGTCGCGAAGGAGATATTGTGCGGGAGCCGCCGCCTGAGCACGCCGATCGTCAGCGTGAGGTGGTGATTGCCCGCGGCTTCGAGTATGACCGAGTGGAACTCGTCGTTGGCGCGCATCCATCGCTCGGTCTGGACGTCCTGTGATTCGTCGAGCGACTCGCGGAACGCGTCCCAGGACTGGGTCATCCGCTTGGTCTGGTCGTCGTTGATGCGATCACATGCCAGCGCGGCGGCGAGCCCCTCCAGCTCGCCTCGCACCTGTCCGATCTCCCTGATGTCATGCCCGGAGAGACCGTTGACCCGGGCTCCCCGGTTGGGCACGATGCTGACGAATCCCTGGTCGGCCAGGATTCGCAGTGCCTCCCGAACGGGGGTGCGGCTGACTCCGAACTCCTCGGCGAGCGCCTCGTGCCGCAGCCAGGCGCCGATCGGAACCTCACCCGAGATCACGCGGCGCTGCAACACGGCGACCAGCTGGTCGCTCAAGGATGCGCCATGGACGGCGAGCTCCTTGTCGAGAACCAGTTCGTCAGCCACCTCAGGCCTTCCTCACACCTGCCACGGCCAGGTCGGCGCGCCCTGTCGTTCCGGTGACGAGTTTACCGCACTTGCATCCAATCCCGGTTCACGTCATCGGCCGACCGCGTATCCTTGGGCGCCGCGCGGGTTGGCCGCGCCGATGATGCGTCTCTCGGCTCGTTCGAGATGCACCGACGAGAGCCGGCCGAGCGCCCAGTTTCCGGCGCGCCGGACGAGGTGTCCCATGGCGTCGAGGTCCGCGAGCACGGCCTGGCCGATGCGGTCCTCGATGACCAGGCCTCCCGGCTCCCAGGTGCGCGGCCAGAAACTGCTCGGGAAGCCCGTGGTGTGGAACATCGGCGCCTCGATCGCCTGCTGGGAGCCGAACCGGCCGACCAGGGTGCGAAGCAGATACACCAGCTGCCACTGGTCCTGTTGATCGCCGCCAGGACTGCCGAGCGCGGTAACCGAGTTGTCGGTCGTCACGATGGTGGGCGTCAGTGTGGTCCTCGGGCGTCGGCCGGGTGCCAGGGCCGACGGGCTCGCCGGGTCCAGATGGGTCATCTGGAGCCGGGTGCCGAGGCAGAACCCCAGCTCGGGCACCGCGGGCGAGGACTGCAACCAGCCGCCGGAGGGTGTCGCCGAGATCGCGTTCCCCCACCTGTCGATGACGTCGATGTGGCAGGTGTCACCTTGGGTCTCGCCGTTGACCCGCACGGTCGGCTCGCCGACCGCCAAGGATGGCGTGCCCGCCGCGAGGTCGGCCGAGGTGCCGGCCGAGGCGGCCACGACCGGGCGATAGGGCCGAGGCAGCCCGGCGAAGGATCCCGGTCGCAGCTCCCAGGAACCGCGCGGCCCGATCAGTTCACGCCGCTGTTTGGCGTAGTCCGCCGATACCAGGATGGCGAGTGCCTCGGGGTCGAGCCCGTCGCCGTAGTAAGCGTCCCGGTCGGCCATCGCCAGCTTCAGCGCCTCGACGACTCGATGGATGCCCGGTGCGGTATCGAGATCGAGTTCGCCGTCTTCGAACCCGTCGAGGATCATGAGAGCTTGCAGCAGCACCGGCCCCTGGGTCCAGGGGCCGGCCTTGTGCACGCGGTGCCCGCGGAACTCGACCGATAGGGCAGGCTCGAAATGTGCGGCGTACGCTGCCATGTCGGCGGCGGTGAGGACGCCGTGGTGGTCCCCGCCGGTGGCATGGCGGTGCGGGAACTCGGCGACGAACCGCTCGATGGCCGCAGCGACGAACCCCTGCCCCCATACCGTCCGGGCCGCGTCGATCCGCGCGCGCCGATCGGGGGCACCCGCGCTCTCGGCCAGCAGCCGGCGAAGCGTGCGCGCGTAGGCGGGGCTGGTGATCAGGTCTCCGGGGGACGGCGCCGCGCCGTCGCGAAGCCAGAGGTGCGCGGATGTGGGCCAGTGCGTCGCGAACAGGTCGCCCACCTGATCGATCACCGCGCACGTGCTCGCCAGGACCGGATGCCCGGCCTCCGCGTAATGGATCGCATAGGACAGAATCTCCTCCAGCTCCCAACTGCCGTGCTCCCGCAGCAACAGCAGCCAGGCGTCCACCGCACCCGGCACCGCGGCGGCGAGAGCTCCCGCACCGGGCACCGACGCCAGCCCTTCGGACCGGAAGCGGGCGATGGACGCGCCGGCCGGAGCCGGTCCTTGCCCGCACAAGACTTCGACGGGTCCGCCGGCGGGTGCGATCAGCGCCACCAGGTCACCGCCCGGCCCGTTGAGGTGGGGCTCGACGACGTGCAGGACGAAAGCGGCGGCCATGGCGGCGTCGAAGGCGTTGCCCCCACGTTCCAGGACGGACTGCGCCACCGACGACGCGATCCAGTGGGTGGAGGCACAGACACCGAACGATCCGGTGATCGCGGGACGCGCCAGGAACGTGGGCGCGCGGAAAGTGACGTTGTCGCTCACGACCGCACCCCATCGGTCGCCGGGGGCAGCTGCCCCGCCCAGGCGGCGAAAAGGAACTCGATCGTGGGCTCGACGATCTCCGGCTCCGCGAACACGGCGGTGGCGTGGTCCTGGCCGGGCACGATGGTGAGCCCGCAGTAGCCGCCGCGCGCTCGGACCGCGTCGCGCAGCTGGATGCTCTGCTCCACTGGGACGGTCCGGTCGGCATCGCCGTGTGCCAGCAGAAAGGCGGGCAGTCGTGCCGCGGTGGCGACGGCGCGCAGCACGGAGCCGTGCTCGATGATGGCGGGCAGGTCGTCGGCGTGGAGGTCGCGACCGTAGATGAGATCGATGCCCGGACCGACCCGGTCCTTCAGCGCCGGGTCTGACTTGGCGAGGGCGACGATGTCGCTCAGGTCGCTGGCCGCGTAATGGAGCACGACGGCATCGAGTTCGGCGCTGTATCCGGCGAGCTCTGGGATCCGGCGCCCGCCGGTGTCGCCCGCGCCGACGGCGGCTCTGCCCATGAGGTAGCCGCCGGCCGAGCTCCCCCATCCCGCGACCCGCTCGGGGTCGAGGCGGAAGGCGCCGGCGTGCGCGCGCACCCATCGGACGGCGGTGACGATGTCTTCGACCGTTTCGGGATAGCGGGCCTCGCCGGCGAGGCGGTATTCGACGGAGACGACGGCAATGCCGCGGCTCGGGAGGCTGCCCCAGGGGCCCATCTCCTTGACGCCGCCGACGAAGGCGCCGCCGTGGGCGTAGACGACGACGGGGAAAGGCCCGTCACCGCCGGCGGGCTGGTGGACGTCGACGCGCAGCGGTCGCCACCCGCTGTGCATGCCGATCGCGACGTTCAGGTAGGAGGTGGCGCCGTCGAGCACCTGGACCGCGACGGGTTCGACCAGCCGCGGATCGACGACGGTGTAGGGGATCACGTCGACCTCGGGGAGTGCGGCGCTGAACTGGATGGGCTTCACGACATCCTTTCTGTGACGGTGGAGAACGCTCTCCGCCGGTCAGGCGTGGGCGGGGATCGACGCGATGAGCGATTGGGTGTACGGGTGCCTCGGGCGGGAAAGGACGTCGCCGGCGAGTCCGTGCTCCACGACCTTGCCGGACTTCATGACGTAGACCCGGTCCGCGATCTGGCGTACGACGGCGAGGTCGTGGGTGATGAACACGAGCGAGATCCCCAGGGTGCGTCGCAGATCGTTGAGGAGGTTGAGCACGTGCGCCTGGACGGACACGTCGAGGGCGGAGACCACCTCGTCGCACAGCAGCACACGTGGGTCGCGGGCGAGCGCCCGAGCGATCGCGACTCGCTGGCGCTCACCTCCGGACAGCTGTTTCGGGCGCAGATTCGCGTATCCGGCGTCGAGGCCGACCATCTGCAGAAGCTCGGCGGCGCGGGCCTTCCGGTCCGGCACATCAGTGAGCCGGAGCGTCTCGGTGATCGTGCCGCCGACGGTGCGCGCGGGGTTCAACGTCGAGGACGGGTCCTGGAAGGCCATCTGCACGGTGGACCGCACGGTCGCCCACCCGTCGCGTCCTACCTTCGAGGAGGTGACGTCGATGCCGCGTACCTCCAGCGATCCCGACGTCACCGGCTCCAGGCCCACCATCATCCGGGCCACGCTCGTCTTCCCCGACCCTGACTCACCGACGATGCCGACGCTCTCGCCGGCGTGGACCTCGAAATCGACCCCGTCGACCGCGAGCTTGTGGCCGTATCGCTTCGTCACTTCGCGCAGGACGATGATCGGTTCGCCGGTAGGCGCCGGCCCCGGCGTGACCTCGGCCAGGTCCCGGGTGTGGGTGAGATCGAGGCTCTCGCCCACGCGAGCGCAGCGGACCTGGTGGCCGGTGCCCAGGTCGGACAGCGTGACCGGATCGCTCGTGCACGCCGAGGTGGCCCATCCGCACCTGGGCGCGAAGCGGCACCCGTGCGGCCGGCCGCCGGGCGCGGGCACCGATCCGGGGATCGGCGGCAACGCCTGAAGCCGGCGGTCCAGCGGCGGGTCGGCGGCGGCCAGCCGGGCGGTGTAGGGGTGTCGCGCAGCGGTGAGTAGCCGGTCCGCCGGCAGTTCCTCGATCACCTGGCCGGCGTACATTACGTACACCCGGCCGCAGACGCCCGCCGCGACTCGCAGGTCGTGGGTGATAAGCAGCAGCGCCATGCGACGCGTCTCGCGTAGCCGGTCGAGCAGGGCGAGGATCTCGCTCTGGGTGGTCTGGTCGAGCGCTGTGGTCGGCTCGTCGGCGATCAGCACCAGCGGTTCCTCGGCGATCGCCGCCGCGATGCCGACGCGTTGCCGCATGCCGCCGGACAGCTCGAACGGGTAAGCGTCGGCGACGGCCGGGTCAGCGATGCCGACCTCGGCGAGACGGCGCACCGCCTCCCGGCGTCGCTCGCGTCGGCCGAGCCTCTTGCCGTCGGGGGTACGGAGGGTCTCGCACACGATGTCGCGGATGCGGTGCAGCGGATTCAAGGTGGTGAACGGGTCCTGCATGACCATCGCGATCCGTGCGCCGCGACGTCCGCGGGGCCGGCGTCCGGCGCTCTCGCCGGCGAACTCGACGGTGCCTTCGCTCTCCAGGCCGTGCGGGAGCAGGTTGAGGATGGCGCGGGCGGTCACGGACTTGCCGCTGCCTGACTCGCCGACCACGGCGACCGCCTCGCCGGGCGCGATGGTCAGGAAGATCTCCTCGGCGATCGGCACCATCCCGTCCGCGCCCGGGCAGCGGACGGTCAGGCCGCTGACGGCGAGGGCGGGAGGCGCCGGCTGAGAGGGAACTGCGTCAGTGCTCATCGGGTCCTTCCGCGGGACTCATAGCGGGAGTAGATCCAGTCGCCGACGACGTTGGCGGAGACCGCGACAAGCACGACCGCGATGGTCGGGCCGATGGTGGCCCAGGCGTTCTGGAACAGGTAAGCCCGGTTCTCCGCGATCATGCGGCCCCAGTCGGAGGCTCCGGGCGGAACTCCCAGGCCGAGGAAGGACAGGGCCGACAGGTCGACGATCCCGTAGGTGAATGTCAGGAAGAAGACGGCCACCAGGAACGCCGCGATAGTGGGGAGAAGGTGGAAGACCATGATCCGAGTGCCGGAGAAGCCCGAGGTGCGGGCGGCCTCGATGTAGGGCAGCCGTGCCCTGACGATCACCGCGGACCGCAGCAGCCGGATGTTGATCGGCAGACCGAAGACCAGCAGGACCGCGAGGGCGATCCACCAGCCGCCGCCGGTGATGCCGACGACCACGATCGCCACCACCATGGGCGGGACCGCGTACAGAACGTCGATGACCCGTCCGGTCAGCGCGTCGACATGACCGCCGAGGTATCCGGCGACCACCGCGACGAGGGTCGCGAGGAGTGTGGTGCCGATTGCCAGGATCAACGGGCCCAGCAGCCCTGTACGCGTACCGGCCACGATCCGGGAGAAGACGTCTCGGCCGAGGTTGTCGGTGCCGAGCCAGTACTGCGAGCCCGGGCTCTGGAACGCGACGGCGCCGTCGATGAGGTCGGGATCGTGCGGCGCGACACCTGGGAAGATCATCAGGACCGCCGCCGCCACCAGGACGCACGAGGCGGCGACCACCAGCAGCGGAGTCTGCCGGCGGCGCGCCCGGAGCGTCCGCCAGGTATGGCGCGACAGTGTGACAGGCCGGTCAGCCACGGCCTCTCCCCCTTCGAACGCGCGGGTCGAGCCCGAAGATGGCGAGGTCGACCGCGAGGTTGATGAGGACGATGGCAGCCGCGAGGGCGAGCGTGACCGCCTGGATCACGGGAACGTCCCGGGCGCCGATGGCCTGGGTGAGGAGGGAGCCGATGCCGTCGAAGGCGAAGACGGACTCGACCACCACCAAGCCGCCGGTGAGCGCGATCAGCAGCCCACCGGCCTGGGTCACAATGGGGACGGCGGCGTTGCGCAGGACGTCGTTGCCCAGGATGCGCCGGGAACTGATGCCCCGGGACCGGGCGAAGGTCACGTGGTCGGAGTCGAGCACGTCCATGACCGCCGACCGCGTGACGCGCGTCGCCGAGGCCAGGAGCACGGTGCCCATCGCCACCGCGGGCAGGACGAGATGGCGGAGGGTGTCGATCCCGCCCTGTCCGCTGCCCACGGTCGGGAGCCAGCCGAGCTTCACACCGAACAGCCAGGTGAGCAGGATCGCGGTGGCGAACATCGGGGTGCTGGCGGCGACCACGACGGTGCTGCTCACCCAGCGGTCGACGGCGCCGCCCCGGCGGGTGGCCGCCAGTAGGCCGAGGGCGATTCCTCCGATCATGGCCAGCCCCCAGGCGCTCAGCAGGAGGGGCAGCGTGACCATGGCGGCCCGCGCCAGGGAGACGGTGACCGGCTCGCGCATGAGGAATGAGGCGCCGAAGTCGAGGGTCGCCAGCGACCGCAGGTAGTGCCCGTACTGCGTCAGCAGGGGGTCGTCGAGGTGATAGGTCTCGCGGATCGCCTGCCGCTGCTCGGCCGACGCGTACGGCCCCGCCAGCGCCTGCTCGGCACCGCCCGGCGCGGCGTAGATCAGCGCGAAGAGCGCGAACGAGACGACCAGGAGAACCGCCGCCCCGCCGAGGAGACGGCCGACGAGGAATCGGAGCGCCGGGCCGGCCGGGTTCGGCCCGGCGCTTCCGCGGGCGGTTCGGCTCACGCCTTTACCAGGGCCTGAGGCCATTGCGTCATCCACCAGAAGGTGTCCAGGGACGTGGTGTCGAGGCCCTCCCGGCCGGCGATGAAGACCTTGGGGAACGCGATCGGCACGTATGGCACGTCGGCCTGCGCGAGCGTGAGAGCCTCGATCAGCTTCGCGCCGCGCCGCGGGTCGTCGACGGCGAGTTTCTGGCTGTCGTCCAGCAGGGCGTCGACCTCGGGGTTGACGTAGTCGGAGATATTGGTCCCGGACCCTCCGGTGGTCACAGCGTTGGCGCCGCTGATGACATACAGCGGCAGATTGGACGCGTCGGGAGCGCTGCCGCTGAACATGTCGATCGAGACTCCTTCGGTCTTGTGACCGAAGTAGACCGCGCTGTAGTACGTCTGGTCATCGACCTCACGCACGGTGAGCTTGATTCCGATTTTGGCGAGGTCCTGAGCGGCCGTCTGGACGATGAGCGCGAGGGTGGGGTCGCTGCCGGTGACCAGTACCTCGGCGGACACCCCGTCAGGGGACGAGGACTGCGCCATCTCGCGTCGCGCGGCGTCGAGGTCGAAGACGATGTCGGCGCCGAGCTTGGTGTAGGCGGCCCGCATCGCCTCCTCGCCGGACAGGCCCGCCATCACCGGTGCGGGGACGATGGTCGGGGCGAGTTCCGCGTTGCCGCCGAGCGCTCCCTGGAGGATCGCCTCGCGGTTGACGGCCAGCTGGAAAGCGCGCCGCAGGCGGATGTCATCCCACGGCTTCGTCTCGACGTTGAGGTTGAACTTGTACACCGACAGATCGGCGCTGTCCGCCATCCGCATGCCGGGCAGACGGCCGATGGAGGCGACCTGCGGCAGGGGGACGCCGAGCATGCCGTCGTACTCGCCGGACTGCAGCGCGTTCATGCGGGCCGCGTCGTCGCCGATCACTCCGAGCTTGAGGGTCTGAACCGCCGGCCCATCCTGTCCCCAGTAACCGGGGTTGGCTTTGAGCGTGACTTCGCGGGTGGGGGTGAAGGTCGCGAACTCATACGGACCGGTGCCCAGGTTGAGCACGTCCTGGGTGCCGACTCCCTTGCCGTTCTTGTCGTAGAACGCCTTCGAGACCATCCCGATCTGGGCGAGGCCCGCGGTGAACTGCGGGGCGGGCGCGCTGAGCGAGACAGTGACCTTGTCGTCCCCGGTGACCTCGACCGACTTCACCTGAGCGAACAGGGCGGCGTTGATCGACTCCGAGTCGGCGCCGGTGTGCAGCCCGATGGAGAACGCGGCGTCTTCGGCGGTGAACGGCGATCCATCCCAGAACTTGATTCCGTCGCGGATCGTGAGGACGTAGGTCGTCGGGTCAGGAGCATCGATGGCCGAGGCCAGCAGGGGCTTGAACCCGCCGTTGTCATATCGGACCAGCGGCTCCAAGGCGATGAGGAGCGAACCGCTCGCGAGGCTGCTCGATTGTCGTGGGTCGAGGACGGGCGGCAGGACCGTCGTGAGCATGTTCACCGATGTCAGGGGCCCGGACGAGGCGCCGGTGCCGCCGCCGGCGCACGCGGTGGTGAGGAGCACCAACGCCGTGATCATCCCGATGCCAACGCGTCCGCGACGGATGCTTCCGTCTCTTGTTCTCATGTTCCCGCCCTGGACGAAGAGTTCGGATGCGAGAGAACATATCTTGCATCCAACTTCTTGTCCGTATATCGGTCATTACATTTCTGTTAAGTGGGTCGACATGGGGACATGCCCGGCAGTGGTGTGTGCTACTGAGACGTGGACGACGCGTGACGTGCGGCGAGCTGGCGCAGTAGTTCGTTTCGCTGCTCCAGCTCCGCCTGGGAGCCGGGCACCATCATCGCGCCGTGCTGGGCGATGCTCGCCTGCGCCTTGTCGACGAGGGGGCGCTGCCGCTCCTCATACCGTTCGTACGCCGCAGGAAGGCTCCCTGGAGTGCGGGCGACCTCGTCGGCCAGATACTCCGCGGCGGTCATGGCGAGGCTGGTGCCCATGCCGGACAGCAATGACGCGCAATGCGCCGCGTCGCCGATCACCGCGACCCGCCCGCGGGCCCACCGCGGCATGCGGATCTGCGCCAGCGAGTCGAAATAGAAGCCTGTGATCCGCTCGTCGGCGAACGCGCTGCGCAGCCGCGGCAGCTCCCAGGCGTCACCGCGCTCAAGGAAGTCGATCACGATACGGCGCTGCCGGTCCAGGTCGCGGTAGTCGTAGTCGATCTCGTCGCTGCGCACCAGAATGTAGGCAAGCGGCCCATCGCCGACGTCACGCACCGCCGCCATGAGGCCCGGGACACTGAACATGGCCTGGTGCCAGGGTTCGTGCTGGCCGAGGTTGGCCAGCGCCACGTAGAAACCCTGGTGCACCAGGAAGTCGGACTCGGCGCCGAACGCCATCCGCCGAGTCGCCGAGTGCAGGCCATCCGCGCCGACGACCAGGTCGAAGGTCTCCTGACGCCGGTCGGTGAACCGCACCTGGACGGCGTCTTTGCCCGCGTCTTCGACAGTGTCTTCGTTGGCCAGCTGTGCGATCGACACGCCGAAGCGGAAGTCGGCCCGCGGTTGCGCGGCCGCGAAGAGCAGGTCGTTGAGCCGGTCACGTGTGATCTCGACGTCATCGGCGGTCTCGTTCGCAAACCAGGTGAGGTCGATGGTCGCGACAGGCAGTCCGTCCGCGTCGAGCACCGTGCCGGGGTCCGCCGGCACGACCCTTTCCCGGCGCGCGGCGTCCAGGATGCCCATCCGGTCGGCGGTGCCCAGGGCCTCACCTCGGATGTCGATCGGCGCGCCGCCGCGCCGGAGCCCGTCGCACATCTCCACTACCGTGACGTCCGCGCCGTGGTGAGAGAACCAGTAGGCGGCCGAGAGGCCGGCCATGCTGGCACCACATACCAGCACCCTCATCGCGCGCACTCCTCACGTGAGCCGACCCGTCGCCCATGGCTTTCCCGGCGATGGCTTTCCGTCCTGGACATGGTCATGCGGCATCCTCTGTCGTCTTGGCGCCGGCACTGACGGTCTCATGCCAGCGGACTGATAGCATCCTATTTCATCAAGATTGGATGTAGCATCTCACAGGTCGAAGGGAGTTCCTGGATGGGTTCCCGTCCCCCGGCGCGCCGGTCCGTCCTCAGGCCGGTCAACGGCCACCGCCTGCACCTGTGGCTGATGATGGCGCTGACCTTCAGCACCGGCATGGTCGACGCGGTCGGCTTCCTCGGGCTGGACCGGGTCTTCACCGGCAACATGACCGGCAACGTCGTGGTCCTCGGCATGGCGGCGGCCGGCGCCGACGACTTCCCCGTGCTCGGCCCCGCGCTGGCTCTGGCCGGGTTCCTGGCAGGCGCGGCATACGGTGGCCGCGTCCTGCGCCCCGCTCCCCCAGGCTGGAGCGGACGCGTCGGCGCCTGCCTCGGCACGGTCGCCGCCATCAGCCTCGTGCTCGGCGTCGTCATCACGGCGGTCGAGATGGCGGCCGGAACGGCGGCCGAGGACGTCCCCGCGCCGCTGGCCGTGGCCACGACCACCCTACTCGGCGCCGTCATGGGCCTCCAGGCCGGCAGCGCACGCCACATCGCCGTCGCCGAGGTGACCACCGTGGTCGTCACCTCCACGCTGACCGCACTCGCGTCGCAATCGCGCATCGCCGGTGGTACCGGAGACCGAAACGGGCGACGCGCTGTGGCCGTGGCCTTACTCCTGGGCGGCGCCGCCGCGGGCGCGGTGCTGCTGCGGATCGGTGTCGGGGCCGGGCTGCTGGTGGCCGGGGCCATCATGGCCGCCGTCACCGCGGTGGGCGTGGCACACGCCCGAGCAGTGGCGTCCGACATGGCGTCCGACATGGCGTCCGACGCTACGTCCGCGAACCCCTCACTCACCGGACCGGCGACATGAGCCTCAGCGCCTTCGACCTGTTCTCGATCGGAGTCGGCCCATCGAGCTCCCATACCACCGGCCCGATGCGCTGCTCCCGGATGTTCGCCGACGAACTGCGCGCGAACCTCATCCTGCCGGACGTGCGATCTCTCCACGTCCGCCTGCTCGGCTCGCTCGGTGCCACCGGATCCGGGCACGGCACCCACGGCGCGGTGCTGGCCGGGCTTGAGGGACACCGCCCCGAGACCGTCGATCCCGCCGTGGTCCTGACGAAGGCGGACGGGACCGGCGGCCTCCTCCTCGGTGGCGAGATCGCCATACCCCCGGATGCGATCACCACCGCGTCCGACCTGCTCAGCCACTGCCGTCAGCGCGGCATCTCGATCAGCGAGGTGATGTGGCGCAACGAGTGTTCCCTGCGGGCGCCCCACGCCGTTCGCCGCGATCTTCTGGCCATCTGGATCGCCATGCTCTTCAAGGAAGGCGCGTCGGTGTCGGGTGCCGAGGTCGGGTGCCAGGGTGAGGTCGGCTCCGCCTGTTCGATGGCGGCGGGCGCCGTGGCCGAGCTCTTCGGTGGCACCCCCGCGCAGGTGGAGAACGCCGCCGAGATCGGCATCGAGCACAACCTCGGCCTGACCTGCGACCCGATAGGGGGGCTGGTGCAGATCCCGTGCATCGAACGTAACGGGGTCGCGGCGGTGAAGGCGGTGACCGCCGCACGCATCGCGTTGCACGGCGACGGGGCCCATCGAGTGTTCCTCGATCACACGATCGCGACCATGCGGCAGACCGGCCTCGACATGCACAGCAAATACAAGGAGACCTCGACCGGAGGCCTCGCGGTGAACGTACCGGACTGCTGACCTGGGCCCGACCGACCTGACTGATCTCTGTTCTACCGGCAAGAGAGGAATCGATGAACACCAACGACGACACGATGCCCACTGATCCCGGCGACGAGCTGGTCTTCGCGAACGATCGCGTGCGCGTGTGGGCGATGAACCTGGGCCCGGGAGAGGCGATCTTCTTTCACTCCCATCAGCACGATCACCTGATCCTGTGGCCGCAGGCCGGCCGGGCGCGCTCACACGACATCGACGAGGAAGACTGGCTGCACGTCCAGGACGCGCAGAAGAACTTCGCCTTCTTCAAGACCGTCGGTCACGGGAACGCGCTCAAGCCGCACCGCCTTCTCAACATCGAGGATCACCCGGTGACCCACTACATCATCGAGCTGATCAGTGAGAAGTCGCCGAGCGACGTCGAGCTGCCGGCGCAGTCGAACGGGCGAGGTGAGATGTCCCGGCCGCACATCGTCCTGGAGCCGAGCGAACAGCTTGACCACCGGCACTGAGCACCCGTCGCGGATCCGATCCAGATCGGTGAAAGCCCCGGGCCAGGCCCGGGGCTTTCGTGTGCGACATTCAGGCCATCTGACATTCAGTCTGGGCGGCTCCGCCGGGTGGTCAGCCCTCGAAGCCGCCGCCGGTGACCAGCAGCTGGCCCGACACGTAGTCGGCCTCGGGATAGGTGAGCATGACCACCGACCCGGCCGCCTCCTCGGGAGTCCCGGGACGGCCCAGCGGGATCGCCGCCTTCATCGCTTCGAGCAGCTGTGGGTTCACGCCGACCTTGATCTCACGGCCCTCGACGTTGATGGTCGAGCCCGCGTCGGCGCTCGCCTCGGTGAGGCGGGTCCTGATGAAGCCGAACGCGACGCAGTTGACGTTGACGTTGTAGCGGCCCCACTCCTTGGCCAGCGACTTGGTCAGGCCGATGATGCCGGCTTTCGCGGAAGAGTAGTTCGCCTGTCCGACGTTGCCGAAGACGCCCGCGACCGAGGAGATGTTGACGACCTTGCGGTGGACGATGCGGCCCTCCGCCTTCTCCCTCTTGGCCGCGGCGCTGATCACCGGCTGCGCCGCGCGCAGGACGTCGAACGGCGCCTTCAGGTGCAGGTCGACGATCGCGTGCCACTGCTCGTCGGTCATCTTCTGGATGACCGAGTCCCAGGTATAGCCGGCGTTGTTGATGATGATGTCGACGCCGCCGAAGCTGTCGACCGCGGTGGACACGAACCGGCCGGCGAACCCGTCAGCGGTCACGCTCCCGGGGACGGCGACGGCCTGGCCGCCGGCCTGCACGATCTCCTGGACGACCTCGTTCGCCGGGTCCTTGTCGAGATCGTTGACGACCACACGAGCCCCTTCGCCGGCGAGCTTGATCGCGATCGCGCGACCGATGCCGCGGCCGGCTCCCGTGACCAGTGCGGACTTGCCTTCGAGCTTTCCCATTTCATTCCTTGCCGTAGAAGTCTTGCCGTAGAAGTAGGGGTGGCCGGACCAGGCCGCCGCGGCCGCGTCAATCGACCGCGACCACGGCTTCCCCGGCGAGGGTGACCGTCCCGTCGGCGAGAGTGACGGTCAGGTCCAGCGTCGCCTGCCGCTCGCCGCCGACGTCCTGGACCTCGCGCACCCGACCGGTGCAGGTGGGCCGGCCGTGCACCGGTGTGATCGCGGCGAATCGCACCTTGTAGGAGCGGATCTTCTCGATGGGGAACGCGTTGGTGAGCAGCCGTGCCAGGTAGGCCATCGAGAGCATGCCGTGGGCGAAGACGTCGTCCAGTCCCGCGGACTTCGCCACGTCGAGGTCGATGTGGATGGGGTGGTGGTCGCCGGAGGCGCCGGCGAAGAGTGCGAGGGTCGTGCGCGAGATCGGCGGTATCACCAGATCCTCGAGCGCGGTTCCGGGCGTAACGACGACCATCAGGCCTTCACTCCCGCGAGTTCGCGCACCACCAGCGTGTTCCGCATGGTGACCACGGTCGTGCCGTGCTGGTTGACGATGGGGACCTCGGTGACCAGGAACTTCAAGGCGCCGCCCTTCTTCTCGAAGACGTCGGCCACCACCGAGGACGAGGTGAGCTCGTCGCCGGCGTACGCCATCTGGTGGTAGGTGAACTCCTGCTCGCCGTGCAGCAGGGCGCGCGGATCAACGCCGATCTCCCTGAGATAGCCCAACGCGTCCGGCATCTCAAGATCGACGCCGAAGTAGAACGTGGGCGGCACGGGAAGGTCGGGATGGCCCTTCTTCCTGGCGGCTTCGACGTCGGTGAACAGCGGGTCGGTCTGGCCGGTGGCCTTGGCGAACAGTCGCAGCCGGCTGCGGGTCACCAGCAGTGTGCCGCCGGGCCGGACTTGGCCGATGAGCGAAGAGTCGAGTGCCATCAGCCGGCGGCCTTCTGGTACATGGTCACCACGCAGGCGCCACCGAGGCCCAGGTTGTGCTGAAGGGCGGCCTGGACGCCGTCGACCTGACGCGCCCCGGCCTCACCCCGCAGCTGCCACACCAACTCGGCGCACTGCGCCAGGCCGGTCGCGCCGAGCGGGTGGCCCTTGGAGATCAGGCCGCCCGACGGGTTGGTGACGACCCGGCCGCCGTAGGTGTTGTCGCCGTCCAGGACGAACTTCTCCGCGGTGCCCTCGGGGGTGAGCCCCAGCGCCTCGTAGGTGAGGAACTCGTTGGTGGTGAAGCAGTCGTGCAACTCGACGACGCGTACGTCCTCGGGGCCGATCCCGCTCTCCTCGTACACGGCCGCGGCGGCCTTGGCCGCCATGTCGTAGCCGATCAGCCGCTTCAGGTCGCCCTCGAACGTGGTGGGCAGGTCGGTCACCAGGGACTGGCCCGCGATGACGACGTCGGAGCGCAGGCCGTGCCTCCTGGCGTACTCGGGGGACACGACGACGGCGGCGGCGGCACCGCAGGTGGGCGGGCAGCACTGGAACCGGGTCAGTGGGCCGTAGATGTGCGGGGAGGCCATGACCTCCTCGAAGCTGAGCGGGGCGCGGAACACGGCGTAGGGGTTGTTCGCCGCGTGCTTGCGCGACTTCACCGTGATGTGCGCGAAGACCGACGGGTCGATGCCGTGGTCGTCCACGTACTGCTGGCCGGCGCCGCCGAAGAACGTCGCCGCGTTCGGGACCGACGTGTCCGGCACCCCGCGCACCTGGTCGCGTACCTGCTCGAAGCTTTCCAGGGGGCTGGGGCGGTCGGTGTACGCCTGCTGGATCGCGCCCGGCGTCATCTGCTCGAAGCCGAGCGCGAGCGCGACATCGACCATGCCGGCGGCGACCGCCTGGCGGGCCATGAAGAGAGCAGACGAGCCGGTGGAGCAGTTGTTGTTGACGTTGACGATCGGGATGCCGGTCTGGCCGAGGTGGTAGAGGGCCTTCTGCCCTGAGGTCGAGTCACCGAAGACGTACCCGACGAAGGCCTGCTGGACGGCGTCGTAGCCGATGCCCGCGTCGGCGAGGGCGCGACGGGCGGCCTCGGCGCCCATCACGTCATAGGGATCACTCTTCCCGGGTTTGGTGAAGGGGATCATCCCCACGCCGGCGACCGCCACGTTGTTCGACACGATGCACTCCTTTGTTGGTTCGGGTTGTTCGGGCTGGCTCGGTCAGTGCCAGGACGCGTGGTCGAGGCGCTGCGGCGGGTACGGCTCGGCGCACGGGGTGCGGGAGAACCGCGGCGCCGGCCGGGGCTGGGGGACGCCGTCGATCTGGGTGAACGTGCCGCGGTCACGCAGATGCCGGTGCTCGAGCGCTTCGGCGTAGGTGAGGACGGGGGTCACGCAGGCGTCGGTACCGGCGAAGATCTCGGCCCACTCCCCCATGGTCTTGGACGCGAACGCCGCCGCGAACGCCGTGCGCAGTTCGTCGGCCCGCGTCTGGTCATGCTGGTCGGGGAGCTCGGCCGGATCGAGTCCAAGCAGCCGCACGGCGAGCGCGAAGAACTGCGGCTCGATGCAGCCCATCGCCATGCTGCGTCCATCGGCGCAGAGGTAGGTGTCGTAGTACGGCCGGGAACCGTCGATGAGGTTCTTGCCGCGTTCGTCGGACCAGGTGCCGGCGCCGCGCATCGACCACATCATGGTGGCGAGCACGCTGGCGCCGTCGCACATCGCGGCGTCCACGACCTGGCCCCGGCCCGACTTCTGCCGCTCGAAGAGCGCCGCCAGTACGCCGGTGATGAGGAACATCGCACCGCCGCCGTAGTCGCCGACCATGTTCAGCGGCGGGACCGGCCGCTCGCCGGGGCGGCCGATGTTCTCCAGGATGCCGGTCATCGAGATGTAGTTGATGTCGTGCCCGGCGGTGGCCGCCAGGGAGCCTTCCTGGCCCCATCCGGTCATCCGCCCGTACACCAGGCGCGGGTTGCGGGCCAGGCACTCCTGCGGTCCGAGGCCTAGGCGCTCGGTGACGCCGGGGCGAAAGCCCTCGACCAGGACATCGGCGTGGTCCACCAGCGCGAGCACCCGCTCGAGGTCTCGAGGGTTCTTGAGGTCGACGGTCATGATTCGCCGGCTGCGGTGGGTGTAGTCGACCGGTCCGTGGGTTTCCTCGGCACGCCCGGTGCGGATGACGTCCGCCCCGAGGTCGGCCAGGATCATGCAGGCGAGCGGGGTGGGACCGATGCCGCCCAGCTCGACGACGCGGAGTCCGGTCAGCGGGCCGTGAGCCATGTCTTGCCTTCTTTCGTCAGAGCGAGCGCGCGACGAGGTCCTTCATGACTTCGTTGGCGCCGCCGTAGATCTTCTGGACCCGGGCGTCCTGGTACATCCGGCCGATCGGGTACTCCCGCATGTAGCCGTAGCCGCCGTACAGCTGCAGGCAGCGGTCGATCGTCTGGACCTGCTGCTCGGTGAGCCACCACTTGGCCATCGCGGCGGTGGTCGCGTCGAGTTCGCCCGCGAGGTGGCGCTCGACGCAGGAGTCGAGGAAGACCCGCGCGATGTGCGCGACGCTGGCGACCTCGGCGAGCTCGAACTTGGTGTTCTGGAAGTCGAACAGCGTCTGTCCGAAGGCGTGGCGCTTCTTGGTGTAGCTGACGGTCTCGCGCAGGGCGTACTCGATGCCGGCGACGGCGATGGTGCCCAGCAGTAGTCGCTCCTGGGCGAGCTGGGTCATCAGCTGGCCGAAGCCCTTCCCTGGGACGCCACCGAGGATGTTCGCCCTGGGAACGCGAAGGCCGTCGAAGAAGAGCTCGGAGGTGTCGGCGCCGTGTTGCCCGACCTTCTCCAGGATCCGGCCGCGTACGAAGCCCTTGGCGTCGCGCGCGTCGACGATCACCAGGGAGATGCCCTTGTGGCCGGCGTCGGGGTCGGTCTTGACGACGGTGAGCACCAGGTCAGCGGTGTGACCATTCGAGATGAAGGTCTTCGCGCCGTCGATGACCAGGTGGTCGCCGTCCTCGACCGCTCTGGTGCGTACGCCCTGGAGGTCGGACCCCGCGCCTGGCTCGGTCATCGCGATCGCGCCGATGACCTCGCCGGAGGCCATCTTCGGCAGCCAGGTCCTGCGCTGCTCCTCCGTGCCGTAAGCCAGGAGGTAGTGGGCGACGATCCCGCTGTGGACCAGGTTGCCCCAGGACGTTTCGCCGACCGCGGCCTGTGCCTCGCAGACGGCGAGGTCGTGCGCGATCGTCCCGCCGCCACCGCCGTACTGCTCGGGAATCGAGCAGCACAGCAGACCCAGCTCCCCGGCCCGTCGCCACACATCCCGATCGACGAAGTGCTGCCGCTCCCACTTCTCCCGGTGCGCGAGCACCTCCGACTCGATGAACTTCCCCGCGACTTCAAGGACCGCTCGGACGGAATCGTCCTTCCACGCGGACACGTAGCCCTGAGTCAATCTGCCCACATCCTGAACGCATATATACTTCACTGAAGCATGAGACATCCAAGAAGCAGCATCAGCTGATGTGATCCGTTCTCAGTCTCGGATGCGATCCTTATTTGAGATTCACTTCTTGTCAAGGAGGCGAGGATGTGGTCACGCAATGGACCAGTGCGGCGGTCGGCTACGCGAGATGCTCGCCGTCAATGCCACCAGTGCCGAACCACTTGGGAAGTTGGCTGAGCAGATCCTGCTGATCGTCACCGACCCACGTGGCCATCCGGCCGTAGCAGCGCCGAGGGTACGTTCATCAGTTCCGACATCAGCCGGCGTACGGACTGAGGGCCGGCTCAGTGGACAGCAGTTCCACCTGCGCGCGGGTGTTGTCCAGCAGGCGGCGGCCACCGGGTGCCGTCCGGTGTGGTAGCTGCCGCCTACCTGATCATTTTGCGTCAACCACCAGCTCGCATATAGTGTGTATATGCACTAATGAATTGCAACACTAGCGAGGGCAAGATGGCGCGAGGGCAGGATCTTGTCGGGCTCACGGTGCTCGGCTTGCTTTCGATTCGAGAGAGCCACCCGTATGAGCTGCAGCAGTTCATCACCAATACCCGGAAGGACTTTCTGACGGGGCTGCCGCGAAGCCTCTATCTCGCTGTCGAGCGGCTGAGCAAGGCGGGCCTGATCGAGGCGTCGGAGACGGTCCGATCAGGCCGTCGACCGGAGCGGACGATCTACCGGATCACCGAGGCAGGCCGCGACGACATGACGACTCGGCTCCGGATGCTGATCGAACAGCCTGATCCGGACCGACGGGCCTTCATGGCGGCGCTGTCCCTGCTGGGATGCCTGCCTATGCCCGTGGCACGCGACGCGCTAGAGATTCGCAGGGCGACCGTCGCCGCCGCCATCGCCTCGTTGACCGCGGTGCTCACCGAGCTTCGGTTGAGAGGCATGCCGGATCTTGTCGTACTCAAGCTCGAACACGAGTGCTCCATCCAGCAGGCCGAGTTGGACTGGGTCACATCCGTCCTCGCCCGCTTCGACAGCGGCACGCTCGACTGGTCCGGCACCGTCCGGGAAGACCTGCTGTCCGACGCACTGAACGACTCACCTACCGGCACGGAGGAATAGCCATGACCACGACTGCGACCGAAGCGATCGGAGCCCTGCTCCAGGAGCTCACCGAGGCATGGAACGACGGCGACGCCGAGCGGTACGCGGCCGCCTTCACCGAGGACGCCGACTACATCACCTTTTTCGGCCTGCGGATGCGCGGCAGGAAGGCGATCGAGGACGGCCACCGGCACCTGTTCCGTCTCCCGATCAAGCTCGATCCGGCCTCAGGTACTGAGGCCGACGTCAAGGTGCTCGGCGACGGCGTCGCGCTGGTGATTTCCGGAGGCACCTCGACGGTGGACGGGGAAGCAGACCCAACCAGGAACTCCGTTATCAGCCTCACCGCGGTTCTGACCGAGGTGGGGTGGCGGTTCGCCTCGTTCCAGAACACACGCGTCAGCGACCCGAAGGCCGCCCGATGAACGAGAAGAAGCCGCGCAAGCTCATGGTCGAGGTCACCGGGGTGATCGACGCACCGGCCGAGAAGACTTGGCCGCTGCTTCGAGACTCCCTCTCGCCAAAGGAGGTGTACGGCATGACGGCCGCCTACCAGGGTGGCTGGTGGTATCGCGGCGAATGGACCGCGGAGCCCGACGGCGAGCGCACTCGGGTGACCCACCGGGTCTATAACGTCGCGCAATGGATGCGCTGGGGCGTGCCGCTGGCCAATCGGTTCTTCATCGGCTTTACCGCCCACACCCGCAACGGGTTCGAAGAGGCGATCACTGAGATCGCCCGCCAGCTCGGCACCACCGCCCGGCTTGCCCCCAGCGGCCCGGCGCCCGGCACGGTCATCCGCTGAACGCAGCGCCTGATATGAATACTCAGCTCCCTCATCTGGACAGGGTTGAGGTCGAGCGGATCGAGAGGCGTGTACTTTGGTGGCAGCTTCCCTAACGACAGGCTGGCTCGTCGCGACACGAGGAGCTGTCAGCGGTGCGCGGTCACGTCGACTGGGTCCTCGAGCAGTACGGCGAGGACGATGCCGGCGAGGTTGTCGTGGAAGGACTCGTAGCGCGACAGGTGCGGTACGCGGTGCAGGTCCGCGATGACGAAGAGGGCGACTTGCACCCTGAGGCGGGCCTCGCGCGCACCCGTACGCGGAGAAGCCTGCTGAAGCAGCGTCACCCACTCCGCCACGTACTCACGCTGCGCCGCCTTCGCCGGCTCGTGTTCACCCGTCGGGTCTTCGATGACCGAAGCCCAGGTGCGGGCCAGCGGGATATAGGAGCCAACCACCTTCCGCAGTGCTTCCAGGGCTGTGCCGGAGAACGCCAGGGCATCGTCGAGGCCGATCCACAGTGCGTGGGTTCCGCGATCCAGAACGGCGCGCAGTACGTCGGCCTTGCTCTCGAAGTACGAGTAGAGGTTGGGGCCTGACACGTCCGCGGCGGCACCGAGCTCCGCCATCGAGGTGTCGTAATACCCGCGTTCACCGAACTGCGCGGCGGCCGCGATCAGGAGGCGCTCGCGCGTCGATGCGGGGACCATGCGGTCCGCCTGCCGACCGGCGAGCACATCCCCCGAGACGAGGTCGACGGTTGCGACGGCCTGCAGTGCGGCGCGGACGACCGGCAGTTTCAGGCTCATCGGCGAGTGGATCGCCTGCCGGCCAACGCATGACATCAGGGACTGGATCGTCCAGGTCAGGAGCTCCTCGTGCACGGCTTCGAGACCGGGCCGCTTCTGGCGAAGGGCCGGCACCAGGGACTGGTTCCACATGCGCATCCGGCGTCGCAGATCGTGACGCCGCTCCTCAGGCAGATAGCGGATCTCATGGGTCCAGAGGTCGGAAAGGTACGGGCGGTCGACAATCTGAGTGATCACGTGCTCGACCATGTCGTCGTAGCTGGTGTACGCCACGGGTTCGTCGAGCCAGGCGAAGTTCTCAGCGATGACCTCCTCCAGCAGGACGGCCTTGTTGCTGAAGTGCCGGTACAGCGCACCCGCCGTGATGCCGACCTGTTGGGCGATCAGCGCCATGGAGACGTTGGGGTAGCCCTTGGCGACGAACAGGTCGCGCGCGGCGAGGAGGATCTGCTCCTTGCGATCGCGCGGGCGCTGGCGAGGACGGGCGTTGAAGGCGGGCGAGGCGGGCACGCGGCAAGCCTAAGGTCTGCGCCCACCGGCGGCTTCGTTGGATGAGTCTGGGCCGCCAGGTGTTTGAACCACCCAGTTGTCCCTTCAAGCGGTGACGAGGTGTTCGGGCCAGTCACGACGGGTGTGAAGGTCCCAGTTGCGCAGGGCGGCCTGCGCGGCGTTCGGGTTCCTGACACTCTGTCGAGGTCAGCGCACGGACCAGCGTGCGCTCTGCGGTACGTCTGCGCAGCTGCGCGTCGTTGCGATCACCGAACCCTTCTTGAACATGGGTGTCCAGCTTACTAATCTGTACAGAGATGTCCAAGTTCGTGGAAGAGCTCGACTCGGTGCCGTCACCCCTCCGCATCGAGCAGCAAGAAGTCGTGCCTCCGCCCGGTGCGCGACCCCGACTGCTGAGGCGGTCAGGCATCCCTACCTTCTTTCATGGGTCGTTCGAACTTCAACCCATTGGCTGAGATGCGGTGACGGCTCGGGAATGAGACTTACTCCGGTAGACATCCACGAACGGAGCACGGAGGCTACCGATGGATGATCGAGATCTGGTGTTGCAAGCGCAACAACCGTTCGACGACGCCGAACTCAGGGACGATCGTCCCGTGTTAGAGGAACTGCTGCACGACGACATCTCCACCCGAGTGTCCCAGACCTGGGTTCGTGAACGTGACAACTGGCTGCTCGCAGGTATCCAGTTCAGCCCGCTCGCCGACGCATGACCATGCAGTCGCAGGTGATCTCGTCGCGCGGCCAAGGGCCGGTGCGGTGGCGGCTGCCTCGTCCCGCGCTCCTCACTCTCATCACGGCACACATCGCGATCAGCGTCGGTTTGCTCGGCGATTCAGCCGGGTTCCTGGCCGTCGCTGTTCGCAGGGCCGTCTCCGATGATCCGGCGTTCCGGCAGGCTGCGCGAGATCTGCTGGCGATGTTCGCGCTCTACTTCGGCATTCCCCTCAGCCTGCTCGCGCTGCTGACAGGCATCGCCCTGGCGCTGTCGACGAAGTGGGGGTTGTTCCGCTATCCCTGGGTGGTGACGAAGCTGGCCCTCATCGTCTCTGTCATCGTTGTCGGTGCGACACTGATCAGGCCCGTCATCCAGCCGGGGAGCGAGCCGAATGACGGTGCTCTCGTCGTGGGCGGAGCCTGGGACGTGCTGGCACTTCTTGCCGCGACGACGCTCACGGTTGTCAAGCCTTGGCGAAGAAGGACCGGAACGCGGTCGTGACGACTGACGTCGATTCAGGCCGGCCGCAGAGGGCCGTCGCGAGGCGAGATCGGCCGGCGTGGATGCCGAGCCCGCGAATGACCGTGCTGGGCCTGCTGCCGGCGAGCTTCGCCTGGGCGATAGTAATCATGGTGTCGTTGACCGAGGCGCCTTCACCATTGCCCGCCGCCGTCTTCGTGCTGGGAATGCTCCCGCTCGGTGGCGCTTTCGTACTGGTGTCGCGGGTGGTTGTCGATCCGGTGCCCTCGCAACGCGCGGGATCGTGGTCGGTCGCCTTGCTCGTCGCCGTGTCGCTGGCCTTGTGGTGGCCGACGTACGCGTGGGCGCGGAGTGGCGAGGAGCCATGGGCGTGGCTGGCCGGGTTCGCGGTCGCCGCGTGCACACTTGTCTCCTGGCCCGCGGGAGTGACCGCGGCGGTCGTGCTCGGTGGTGCCGCGGCCGTTGGCGGCGTGGTCTTCGACAGCCCGGTCACGACCCACCTGCTGACGACGTTCGGGTGCGCCGCGGTCGTGTGGCTGATGTGCCAGGTGCTTGTCTGGTTGCTCCGGCTGGCCTGGGCCGCCCAGGCCGGGCGTGAGGCCGAGGCAGCGCTGGTGATCGCCCAGGAGCGCCTGCGGGTCAGCCGGGAGCTGCACGATGTCCTCGGCCACCGGCTGGGGATCATCGCGCTCAAAGCGGAACTGGCGGCGGACCTCGCTCACCGCGACCCGGAGAGGTCCGCAGTCGAGAGCGAGGCGATTCGCGTACTTGCCACGGAGACGCTTTCTGAGGCCAGGCGGGCAGTGCACGGCGAGACGACCACCGACCTGGCCACGCAACTGGAGGCGGCGAAGCTCGTGCTCGCGTCGGCGGGAATCGTGACCGCGGTCGACGCCGAGGCCGATCTCATCGCGCGCACCCCGGATGCGGTGTCGCGGCTGCTGGGGGTGGTGGTGCGGGAGGCGGTGACAAACATCTTGCGGCACAGCGATGCACGGCAGGTCTCGATCGCGCTGACGGGGCAGGGGACGTCGATCAGATTGATCATTGTGAACGATGGCGTGCGCGACCTCGAGCCGATGCCGCAGTCTGTCTCGGGCGGCACCGGGCTTGCGTCGCTGTCCGCGCGGTGTGGGGCTGCCGGGGCGCGTCTGGTCGCCGGCCGCAATGCCGCGGGCGGGTTCGAGTTGCGCGTGGACGCGCCTGGTGGGGGCGCGACAGGGTGACCGGACCGATCCGCGTGCTGCTCGCCGAGGACGACGAGTTGATCCGCGAGGCGCTGGCAGGGCTCCTGAACCGGGAGCCTGACATCGACGTGATCGCGACCGCCGCGGATGGCAGACAGGCGATCGAGCGAGCGCTGGCGCACCGCCCGGATGTGGCCGTCATCGACCTGGAAATGCCTGCGCTGGACGGGCTCGGCGTGATCGCGGAACTCGCTCGGGCGCTGCCCGACTGCGCTGGTGTCATCCTCACCGGACATGGTCGGCCGTTCGTTCTGCGGCAGGCGCTCGCATCCGGGGCGCGCGGATTTCTGGCCAAGGGCGCGCCGGGTACGGCACTGGCAGACGTCGTCCGGCGGGTGCGGGAGGGGCAGCGGTACGTCGATCCCGTGCTCGCCGCAGACGCGCTGACGGCGCCACCGTCACCACTGACAGCGCGGGAGATCGAGGTCCTGCAGGCCGCGCACGTGGATCGGCCGATCCGCGATATCGCCCGTGCGCTGTTCCTGTCGCAGGGGACGGTGCGCAACCACCTTGCTGCGATCACCCGCAAACTGGGCGCCGATTCGCGAGCCGAGGCCCACCGGATCGCCCGCGAGAACGGCTGGCTCTGACGTCCACGTCACGGCGAACCGGGGAGACATGCACGGCATCTTGATGACAGATCACACGGGTCCGACAAGCGTCTTCCGACCCGAGGATTCTGAGCATGAACCACATCAACGCACTTCAGAATCACGCACACGTCAGCCACAGCGATCGCCGCTCGCGGTACGGATTCGCGGTACATCTGCTCGCTCGGTGGCCTTCTGCCGTCGGACTCCTGGCATTGCTCGCCAATACCGCGGGCGGCCTGGACGCCCATGTGACCGCCATGATCATCATCCTGGCCGCGATGTGCTACGTCGCAGCCGCCGCGCTCGGCTCTCGCCGCAGCGGATGGTGGGTCCTGGCCGGCGTCGTCGTCGCCGTTGTCGTCGCCGCGGTGACCGGGCTGGACTCCACGACGACCTTGCTGGTCCTCGGTGCCGGCTTCGCCGTCTTCGGGTTTCTCCGCGGCCCGGGCGTCGACCGTCGCGAGCTCGCCCTACAGACTCTCGGGTTCGCCGGCTTCAGCGTCATCGCGTTGACCGCGATGATGGTCAACCCTCTGCTCGCGGTCTACCTTGCCGCAGCCGCCTCGCTCGGACACGCGGGATGGGATCTGGCCCACTTCATCCGCAACCGTGCTGTCGGCCGCTCGTTCTCCGAGTTCTGCTTCGTGCTCGACATCGGCCTTGGTGTCGTGCTGCTGCTAACAGCCTGGAATGCGCTGCCCTAGTGACCGACGCCGGCTTCCGTCACGGGGCCGAGAATGAACGGATCCGGCTCGGCGCACTGGTCTCGCCGGCGACGTTCCGCGAGCCGGCCGTACTCCTCGCCGCGATCACCACCCTCACGCTCCTGGCTGCGGCTGATCGGTCCGATGGAGATCGAAGTGGTCGCGCCGATCGTGACCGTCTTCACCGCGATGAGCGATGACAGGGCCGCTGCCGACCCGGCGGTGGCTCGATGAGTCGCTTACGCAGCCGCCCAAGCCCCCGCATGTGGGACTTCGGCGGCGAAGTTGGCGCCCGTACCCCCTTACCCTCCCCGGACGGTCAGCCGACCAGGTCCTCCAGGGCGTTGAGCAGGTGGTCCACGTCTGATCTGTCGTTGTAGTGCACGAGCCCGGCGCGTACGGCGGAGCCGGTGTCGCGGATGCCGAGGGCGCCGGTGAGCTCCCAGGCGTAGCAGTGGCCGTCCCACACGTTGACCTTGCGGGCCGCCAGGTGGTCGGCGACCTGGCGGGGCGTGTGGCCGGTGACGTTGAAGTACGCGGTGGCCGTACGGCGGAGGGGAGAGCCGATCAGGGTGACACCGGGGAGGGAGGACAGGCCCTTGAGCAGGTGGGCGAGTTCGGTTTGTTCGTGGGCTTCGACGGCGGTCATCGAGGTGAGGAGTCGTTCTCGCCGGGAGCCGGTCGCGTCCGGGTCCAGGCCGGCGAGGTGGTCGACCGCGGCGGCCACCCCGGCCAGGTCGGCGAAGGGCAGGGTGCCCGTTTCGAACCGGTCGGGTACCTCGTTCGGGGATGAGGCGAGTTTGTCGGGAGACAGCCGGTCGAGCAGGTCGGGGCGGGAGATGATGGCGCCGATGTGGGGGCCGGACCATTTGTAGGAGCTGGTCGCGTAGAAGTCGGCGCCGAGGGCGGCCATGTCGATGGGCGTGTGCGGGGTCGCGTGCACGCCGTCGATGTAGGTCAGTGCTCCGGCCGCGTGGGCGCGGGCGGTGATGCGGGCGACGTCGGGCATGGTGCCCAGGATGTTGCTGGCGGCGGTGACGGCGACAAGTCTCGTCTGGCCGGTGATGAGTTCGTCGTACTGCTCGGCGGGGAGTTCCCCGGTGGGCACGTCGACGGTCGCCCATCTGATTCTGGCGCCGGCCCGGGTGGCGGCCTGCACCCATGGTCGTACGTTCGCGTCGTGGTCAAGCTGGGACAGCACGATCTCGTCGTCCGGCCCCCAGTCCTTCGCCAGCGCGTACGCGAAACGGTAGGTCAAGGTGGTCATGTTGGGGCCGAACACGACGCCGCCCGCGTCGCCGCCGACGAGATCCGCGACGGCCTGGCGGGCCCGCGAGACGATCTCGTCCGACCGTGCGCTGCCCGGGAAGGCTCCGTGGCCGTTGCCGATGCCCTCGGTGTAGGCGGCGGCGATGGCGTCGATCACCGGCCGGGGCACCTGAGTGCCCGCGGCCGCGTCCAACCAGGCATATCCATCAGAAAGGGCGGGGTAGAGTGCGCGGATTCGCGCGATATCGAGGCTCATGCCTCCTCAGTCTCGTCGGTCGGCGGGCCGATGGTAAGGGGACCCGTAGCGCGAAGTGAAGGTACGCAGGGCGGCGAGCGCCTCCGCGGCGAGAACATCGGGATGCGCGGCGTCGCGCAGGTTGTGGTCGACGCCCTGGAGCACGACGCGGCCGGGACCGGTGGTACGGGCCCGCCGCAGCGCCTCGGTCAACGCGTCGGTGATGGCACAGGGGACCTGCGGGTCACGGGTTCCGCACGTCAGCAGGACCCGGGTGCCGGGGCGCAGCCGGCGGGCGACATCCGGGGGATAGATGGCGTCGTCGCTCTCCAGGAACCGCTGGTTGGGTCCCTGGAACGACTGGAAGAGCTGGACGATGGGGGCGGGCAGGCCGGTGGTGGTGGGCGGGCGGCTCGCGCGCAGGTCGGTGATCGCGCGGTCGATGGCCTGGTCGATGGCGCGTTGCTGCTCGGGGGTGAACTGCCCGGCCTGGGTCGCCAGGGCGACCTGGTCGTGCAGCTGCAGGGCGACCAGGTCCAGCAGGCGGATCGCCTGAGAGTGCGTTCCGCGAGTTGATGCCCCTTTTGTCGGTTGGGTTGGGTTAGGTCGGCTAGTCGGAGACCCGCCGGTCGGGCTATGGGCGCGGCTGGGTGAACAATCCCGGCTCGGTCTCGACGAG
>NZ_JAHCST010000159.1 GCF_018476525.1 Acrocarpospora catenulata | reverse complement strand
ACGTGGGCTCGGTCATCCGCCCGGTGACCAGGGTCGGCTCCGGCACCCTGTACGGCCTGGCCGACGCCGCCACCCCGCCGGTGTCGATCATGCAGCCGCTGAAGCTCAGCCAGCTCCGCCAGCCGCCGCCGCACCACCAGCACCGGCCCAACGGCTCCCCGATCCCGATCGGCGACACCCTGGTCATCGCCGCCAACGCCAAGGCGATCGGCGCCCGGATCACCGTCGACATGGCCGACAGCTTCGACGGCTTCCCGTACTGGTGGACCAACTGGAACGACTGGTACTGGCGGATCGACGACATGATCGCCGCTGTCAAGGCCCGCCCGGACATCACCAACATCGACTCCTGGGAGCCGTGGAACGAGCCGGACTGGACCTGGCCCTCCGCCTCGGGTGTCTCCTTCAACGAGGGCTGGGTGCGCACCTACCGGCGCATCCGGCAGAGCGAGCCGGCCAAGCCGATCATGGGGCCGAGTTACTCGCGGTGGGACGTCAACTGGATGCGGGCCTTCCTGAACAACGCCAAGGCGACCAACACGGTGCCCGAGGTGGTGTCCTGGCACGAGCTCAGCGGCTGGCGGCAGGTCACCGGGAACATCCGGGCCTACCGGGCGCTTGAGCGTGAGCTCGGCATCTCGCCACGGCCGATCTCGATCAACGAGTACGCCCAGCCGGCCGAGGTCGACGTGCCCGCCCTGGCCAACCACTACGTCGCGCAGTTCGAGCGTGAGGGTGTGCGCGACGCGCAGCGGGCGTTCTGGTATGAGGCCGGCACCCTCAACGGGTTGCTGCACAACGGCCGGCCGACCGCGTCGTACTGGATGTACAAGTGGTACGGCGACCAGAGCGGCAGCATCGTCACCGTCGTCCCGACCACGAACAACGACGGCGTGGCCGCCTACGACGCCGGTACCAGGTCGGTCAGCCTGGTCTTCGGCGGCCAGTCGGGCAGCAGCTCGATCCGGGTGGACGGGATCGGCGCGCTGGGCTCCTCGGTCACCGCCACCCTGGAGTACACCCCGGGCACCGGACGCACGACGAACGTGTCCGGGCCGACCACGGTGTCCTCGACCGCCTACACC
>NZ_JAHCST010000158.1 GCF_018476525.1 Acrocarpospora catenulata | reverse complement strand
AGAGGGCGTTTGGGCATGTTCGGTGGAGCTAAGTCCCCTTTGGGGTCATCGGCTTTCGTGGCACTTCACCCCATATGAGTGAATTCACGCGTTCCGAAGCGGCGGTCGGTGCGCCCGTTTGATTGTTGCTTGTCCCTCTGATTCCGTCTGGTCTAAAGATGAGATGGAAACTCCCTACCGGTCGAGGATCACTACCGTTGACATGCTCTGGGTAAAAACCTTGCCATGAGTGAGCGAAAGCCGTACCCCAGCGACCTATCCGATGCCCGCTGGGCATTAATCGAACCAACTTTGACCGCATGGCGCCAGGCCCGACTCGATCGCAGGCCCACCGGCCAGCCGGCCTCAGTCGAACTACGGGAAGTCTTCAACGCGATCCTGTATGTCAACAGGACGGGAATAGCCTGGAAATATCTGCCCCACGACTTTCCACCGCACGGCACCGTCTACGCCTACTATGCAGCCTGGCGGGATGAAGGCATCTTCGCGCAGCTCAATTACGACCTGGCCGGCTTGGCCCGAGTCAAGGAAGGCCGCAAGGCCGAACCGACCGCGTGCATAATCGACACCCAGAGCGTGAAGACCTCCACCAACGTGCCCCTGACCAGCCAAGGCGTAGACGCCGGGAAGAAGATCGTCGGCCGCAAGCGAGGCATTGTCACAGACACGCTCGGCATCATCCTCGCCGCGACGGTCACCGCCGCGAGCCTGTCCGATAACGCCATCGGAATGCGACTCCTTGACCAGGTCAAAACCACGTACCCGACGATATCCAAAACTTGGGTCGATACCGGCTTCAAAAATGCCGCGATCGAACACGGCGCCAGGCTGGGCATCGACGTCGAAGTCGTCTCCAGAAACACCGAGACCCGCGGCTTTCACGTCGTCAAACGCCGCTGGGTTGTCGAACGCAGCCTGGGTTGGCTCATGCTGCACCGCCGCTTATCCCGCGATTACGAGAACCTCCCGACCAGCTCCCAAGCCATGATCCACATAGCTGCGATCAACAATCTCACCAAACGCATAACGGACGAAACCACCCCAACATGGCGAGGAACGTACTAGCACACAAGGTGCAAACGACTTAAATCAAATGCCCTCT
>NZ_JAHCST010000157.1 GCF_018476525.1 Acrocarpospora catenulata | reverse complement strand
CCTCCGGGTTGCCGCCGACGGCGTAGGTGCGGCGGCCGAAGGTGGTGCGGTTGAGCACCAGCCAGCCGATGATCACCACGATGGCGAAGATGTAGACCAGGATCGGCAGGCCCAGGATGCGGGTGGTCGACAGGTCCACCAGGGCGGTGTTGTCCGGTTGGACCAGCTGGGTCTTGCGTTCGGACATGCGCTGGGCCAGGCCGCGGGCGGCCACCAGCATGGCCAGGGTGGCGATGAAGGGCACCATCCGCCCGTAGGCGATCAGGAAACCGTTCAAGAGTCCGGCGCCGGTGCCGACCAGGATGGCGCAGACGGCCATGACGACCGGCCCGTACGCTTGGGTGGCCAGGGTGGTGGCCCACACTGAGGCCAGGGCCATGACCGCGCCGACCGACAGGTCGATGCCGCCGCCGATGATGACGAAGGTCATGCCGACGGTGATGACGCCGATGGTGGCGGCCAGTGCCAGGAGGCTGACCATGTTGGAGGTGGTGGCGAAGGTGTCCGGCGCGGTGATCAGGCCGATCACGGCCAGCAGGGCCAGCGCGATCACCAGGCCGAGGTGGCGGGCCTCACCGATCCGGCCGAAGGTGAGCCGGGCGCCGGCTGGGGGCGAGGCCGCGGCGGCCTCCACCCGTGACTGTTCATCGGCCTCCGGCGTGGAGACCTGTTGGGGGTTGACCTCGGTCATCGGGCTAACTCCTGGAATCGGTCGGTGTCTGCCATGCGGCTTCAGGGGTCATGTCAGCCGTGTGCTTTCGTCGGCGCGGCTTCCATGACGAGGTCGAGTACGCGGTGCTCGTCCAGCTCGGTAGCAGGGGCTTCGTGCACGATCCGGCCCTCCCGGATCACCAGCACCCGATCGGCCAGACCCAGCACCTCGGGCACCTCGCTGGAGACAAGCAGCACCCCCACGCCCTCATCGGCCAGGCGGCGGACCAGCGCATACAGTTCGGCGCGGGCGCCGACATCCACACCACGGGTGGGCTCATCCAAAAGCAGCAGCTTGCGGCCCTCACCGACCAGCCACCGGCCCAGCACCGCCTTCTGCTGGTTACCACCCGACAACGTCTTGATCGGCCGGTTCGGGTCCGGCGGGCGGATGTCGAGGGCTTTGACCAGGCGTTCGGCCTCGGCGT
>NZ_JAHCST010000156.1 GCF_018476525.1 Acrocarpospora catenulata | reverse complement strand
CCCAGCCCGACCTGTTCGGACCCGTGGCATCCGATCCGACGGTGTCCCGGCTGATCGACCGGCTGGCCGCCGACCCCGCCCGCGCGCTCCAGGCGATCCGCACCGCCCGGGCCGCCGCCCGGCAGCGAGCCTGGGCCTTGGCCGGGCAGGACACGCCCGGAGCCGACGGCGAGCTGATCCCCCTCGACATCGACGCCACCATCGTCATCGCCCACTCCGACAAACAGCACGCCACACCGACCTGGAAGAAAACCTACGGCTTCCACCCGCTGACGGTTTTCGCCGACCACGGCGCGGGTGGCGCAGGTGAGCCGCTGGCCATCATGCTCAGGCCCGGCAACGCCGGGTCCAACACCGCCGCCGACCACATCGAGATCACCCGCCTGGCCCTGGCCCAGCTCCCCAAGCCGCGCCGGCGGCAGGTACTGATCCGCACCGACTCCGGCGGCGGCACCCACGAGTTCCTGTCCTGGCTGACCAAACCCGGCCGCCGGCTCGCCTACTCCATCGGGTTCACCCTCACCGACGACATCGGCGCCGCGATCCTGGCCCTGCCTCCCGACGCGTGGACGCCCGCCTACGACGCCGACGGGCAGGTGCGGCCCGGCGCCTGGGTGGCCGAGCTGACCGGCATGCTCGACCTGACCGGCTGGCCGAAGGGCATGCGCCTGATCGTCCGCCGGGAACGCCCGCACCCGGGAGCGCAACTCCGCTTCACCGACCTCGACGGGCACCGCTTCACCTGCTTCGTCACCAACACCCGGACCGGTCAGCTCGCCGACCTGGAACTGCGGCACCGCCGCCGCGCCCGCTGCGAGGACCGCATCCGCGCCGCCAAGGACACCGGCCTGCGCAACCTGCCGCTGCACGACTTCACCCAGAACCAGATCTGGTGCGAGATCGTCACGCTGGCCTGCGAACTGCTGGCATGGATGCAGATGCTCGCCCTGCACGGACCGGCCCGCCGCTACGAACCCAAACGACTGCGGCTGAGACTGTTCGCCGTCGCTGCCCGCCTGGTCCGCGGCGGCCGACGCCTCCGCCTGCGCATCGCCGCGCACTGGCCCTGGGCCGGCCACCTCGCCACCGCCATCACCCGGCTACAAGCGCTCCCGGCCCCGACCTGACCAGCGCAAACCTGTCCCGACGACGAGAAAGGGCACCCTGCGGGCCCGTGGAACCCCGCCCACCCGGCGCGACAGCCGGGCCACCAGACTGACCACGACGGCGAAATCAACTCCCAGCCGAACCGCTCAGCCGACCAGACGAAGATCGTGAAACATCGAGG
>NZ_JAHCST010000155.1 GCF_018476525.1 Acrocarpospora catenulata | reverse complement strand
AACAATCAAACGGGCGCACCGACCGCCGCTTCGGAACGCGTGAATTCACTCATATGGGGTGAAGTGCCACGAAAGCCGATGACCCCAAAGGGGACTTAGCTCCACCGAACATGCCCAAACGCCCTCTTAGTCGCCCAGCTAGACACTCACGCCCCGTTCTCGTGATCGAGAGCGGGGCGTTTCCAATGGTGGAGCCTAGGAGATTCGAACTCCTGACATCCTGCTTGCAAACCGTCCCGATCTAGCCCCTGTACGGATCCTGCCTGCAACTACGACCCTTCGCGAGTGACCGTGATTGACCGCCATTCACCAACCTTAATGGCACGCTAATGGCACGGCGATCATGCCCACGACATGCTGTTCCGCGCGCGACGCGCACGCCTCCCGTCTGATCATCCCGTCTGCCGTCGACCCGCCCGAAGGGGAAGCAGGCCAGGGCGACATGATCAGGCATCCACCTTCCACCTAAGTAGCTCAGACAGTGCGCCGACCATCCCGGAGCCGGAGCGCCCCTTATTTTGTTGGTTTGCTCTCGCCCCAGGGCCGTTGCCTCGTAACATGCGGATGTGTCCGGGTATCAGTTCGTTGCTGCTCTGGCCAGTTCGCTTGCCTGGCCTGTTGTGGTGTTGGTCGGCATTCTGGTTCTTGCACTTAACCGCTCCACACTAAAGGCTCTCTTTGGGACAACACGAGCCGATGGAGATCACGCACGCACTTTGAAGAGGTTCAAGGCTGGTCCAGTCGAACTTGAGTGGGACCAGCTCATCGAGACCGCAGAGAAGCAGGTTGCGGAAGTTACTGGTGGCCAGGCACCAGAAGAGCGCGATAAGACCATAAGTGAAGACATCTCTGCTGTCATCGAACAGGTGCCGGCGGCAGCGGTTATGGAAGCCTTCGCGCGTGCTGAACAAGAGCTACGGGATCTCCTTATAAGGCATGACTTCCATGATGTTCGCCGTGGCGGAACGCTGCTGGCGAAGCAGGCATATCGGGTAGGCCTTATCTCAGAAGAAATCCTAGGCGCATTTCTCAACATGACACGCTTGCGTAATGAGGCGGCTCACCGAGTAGGCAAGGCAGATATTAGCGCAGACCAGGCAAGGGAGTATGTCCACCTCGTGGATGATGTGGTTGGCTGGCTCCGCTCACAGGCGTAGAGGCTCGTGCCTCACGATTCGGCCCGTGTGGCGGGCCGCGCGCGAGAACGGCCCCTAGCCTCGATGTTTCGTGAGTCTGGTCGGGTCGCGTAGCGAGCCGACCAACTGATGCTTTTCAGTTACGGGTCAGCCCGGCGGCCCGACTCTCGCGTCGGGTGAGCGGGGTTCCACGAGCCCGGGC
>NZ_JAHCST010000154.1 GCF_018476525.1 Acrocarpospora catenulata | reverse complement strand
AATTCCGTGATCTTAATCGGCGAGGAGGATCCGGCGACGGAGCAGGTCGGGGTTGGCGCGGCCATACATCTGGCGTTTGAGCATCTTGATCCGGTTGACGGCGCCTTCGACCGCGCCGGAACTCCACGCCAATGTGAGGCCCGCGGTGACCGCCATCCAGTCCTTGCGCAGACCGTTGGCGAAGGAGCGGATCTCGGCGATGGAGCCGCCTTGAGCCGTGCTCACCCAGGAGTCCAAACCTGCTGCAGTGCGGGTGCGGACGAGGTCGGCGAACCCCCGAGCCAGATCGCGGATGGAGTCCAGGTCCTGGCAGCGGACGCATAACCGCTCCAGTTCGGCGTGGTCGTCGGCGGTGAGCCTGCCGGGTGGGCGCATGATCCACGCGGTGATGTCACGGCTGGTCGGGATGCGTGGCGGCGCGGGTACGGCTTCGGTGACACCGCGAACGCTGATCAGGTAGCGGCGCAGGGTCCGCTCGCTGCCCCGGTAACCACGGGCGCGGATCTCCTCCAGCAGCCGGGTAGTGCCGGTGACCCCGTCAAGGCAGCGTTGATGCAGGTAAGGCTTGAAGGGGTTGAGGATGCTGTCGCGGACGCCGCCGGGGTTGATCAACTGTTCGGCGTCGGGGACGTCGGCGTAGCGGTGGACGGTCTTGGGATCGAGCTTGAGCAGGCGGGCGATGGTGTAAATGCCCAGGCCCTGCTCGCGCAGCGCGTGGATCTCGGCATGCCGGGCACGGGTCCGCCGCGCCAGAACCCCGTCTACGGGGGTGGCGGATACGACCGGTGGTGCCGGGATCTGCGGGACTGGGTCTGATCCGGCCGGGCGCAGGCAGGAGCGATGGCGCGCGACAGCCTTCTCTACCGCTTGCGACAGGTTGTGGAGCAGATGCCAGCGGTCAGCGACCTGGATCGCGCCCGGAACTGCCCTGGTGGCGGCCTCGGCGTAGCTGCCAGCCCGGTCGCGGCAGATCACCTCGACACCGGGACGGGCATCCAGCCAGGCCGCGAGACTGTCGGCGGTGCGGTCGTCCAGGACATCGATCACCCGGCGGGTGGTCATGTCGACCAGGACAGTTCCATAGCGGTGCCCGCGGCGCAGGGCGAAATCGTCCACCCCCAGCACTCGCGGTGTGGCCACGGGTGGTTCCGGCAGAGCCCGGATCAGGCGTATCAGGGTCATCCGCCCGACCCCGCTCGCCAAGCGGGCGCTCAGCCGGGCGCCGGCCCGGCCGCCGACGGCCAGCGCGATGGCCGCGAGCTCACGGCGGGCCGGGATGCTTTGGCGGCCGTATCGCCAGGTGAGCCCGTCGATCTGTTCGGCGAAGGTCTTCTTCGCGCACGACATGGTGTCGCAGACGAACCGGCGTACTCGCAGGTGGATGACCGTCTCTCGCCCACCGATCGCCGTATCGATTAATCGCCGCTGGTA
>NZ_JAHCST010000153.1 GCF_018476525.1 Acrocarpospora catenulata | reverse complement strand
TCAGAGTGCGTTGCGCGAGCATATGCCTGTGATGTCGCTATGTGATCGCATGGATTTGTAGCGTTACCGCCGGCCGGTGGGGTCTGCTGTGCTGGGATGGCCGGGTGACCGAGCGTAAGCCGTACCCCAGCGACTTGACCGACGCGGAATGGACGCTGATCGAGCCGGTACTCGCGGCCTGGAAGGCCGCGCACCCGTCCGTCAGCGGCCACGAGGGCAACTACGACTTGCGGGAGATCGTGAACGCCATCCGCTACCAGGGACGAACCGGCGTCCAATGGGACTTTCTCCCGCACGACCTGCCTCCCAAGAGCGCGACGTACTACTACTTTTCGAAGTGGCGCGACGATGGCACCGACAAGACGATCCACGACCTGCTGCGCTGGCATCTGCGCGAGAAGAAGAAACGATTAGCCGACCCGAGCCTGGTCGTGCTGGACACCCAGAGCATCCACGTCGCGGCCGGGGTCCCCGCCTCCACGACCGGAAGGGACGCCGCGAAAAAGGTGCCGGGGAGGAAACGGGGCCTGGCCGTGGACGTGCTCGGCCTGGTCATCGCCGTTGTTGTCCTGGCCGCCTCGGCCCACGAGAACACCGCCGGGATCGCCCTGCTGGACCGGGTCGCCGCCGGCACCGAGGGCACCGTGACCAAGGCGCTGGCCGACCAGGGATTCAAGAACGCGGTCGTCGCGCATGGCTCCGGCCTGGGGATCGAGGTGGAGATCGTCGAACGCAACCCCGCCGACACGGGGTTCGTCCCCCAGCCCACGAGATGGGTCGTCGAGCAGACCTACGGCATCTTGATGTTCCACCGGCGTCTGGTCCGCGACTATGAGCACCTTCCGGCCAGTTCCGAATCACGGGTGTATTGGGCGATGACGGACGTGATGTCCCGCCGCCTGACCCGCGACGCGTCCCCGTCATGGCGGTGGACATGACCGGGCCCGACGCTCGGCAGGCCGACCCCGGTACCTGGCTCCTGGACCGGATCGACGCCCGCGAACAGGCCTTGACCTGCCAGATCGAGCAGACCCAGGCCGAGATCGACACGCTCACCGCGCGTCTGAGCGAACTCAGCGAGGCGATCGAGCACCTGCGGATCAGCCGCAAGACCCTCATCGCCCTCGCCGAGGAAGTTCCCGCTCCGGTCGAACCGGCCGCACCGCCTCCCACGGTCCCCGAACACCCGGCCTACCAGCAGATTCTCACCGTCTTCGGTGGGGCCGGCGGATGCCTGCGCGCCCGGGACCTGGCTATGGCCATGGACCTGCCCCTGACACAGAACGACATCCAGAACGTCCGCGCCAAGCTCAAACGCCTGGCCAGCCGCGGCATCCTCGTCGAGACCGAGCCGGGATTGTTCACCCAGCCGCGCCCATAGCCCGACCGGCGGGTCTCCGACTAGCCGACCTAACCCAACCCAACCGACAAAAGGGGCATCAACTCGCGGAACGCACTCTCAG
>NZ_JAHCST010000152.1 GCF_018476525.1 Acrocarpospora catenulata | reverse complement strand
GCGGCGAGGGCCAGTGGGGCGAGGAGCAGCGCGGTGGAGCACAGCGCGGTGAGGGGCAGTGGGGCGGGGGGCAGCGCGGTGAGGGGGAGCGGGGCGAGAGGCGGCGGGGCGGAGGGCGGCGCGGAGGGCAGTGGGACGGTGAGGGTGGGCCGGAGGGGCGGGCGCGGGCTATTTGTTTGCGGTTGTTGACGTTGGCGCCTCGGACGCGGGCTCAGTTGGCGGAGGCGTTGCGGAAGCGTGAGGTGCCGGATGAGGTGGCGGAGGCCGTGTTGGAGCGGTTCTCCGAGGTTGGTCTGATTGATGATGAGGCGTTCGCGGCGGCGTGGGTGAGTTCTAGGCACTCGGGTCGGGGATTGGCTCGGCGGGTGCTGGCTCAGGAACTGCGGCAGCGGGGAGTGGCTGAGGACACGGTGAAGGACGCCGTCGAGCAGCTTGACCCGGACGAGGAGTTGGAAACCGCCCGGCGGCTGGTAGCCCGCAAACTCGACTCAACGCGCAACGCCGAGCCGCAGGCCCGTATTCGCAAACTGGTCGGGATGCTCGCCCGCAAGGGGTACTCCCCAGCCCTGGCCTTCCGCATAGTCCGCGAAGCTCTCGAACAAGAAGGCGTGTCCACCCACGACGACCTTGACGTCTGGGAACAGCCGGAAACGCCGTAGCGCGCCACCTCGGCCCACTATGTTGATCTTCACCGGTAAATCTTCACACCGTAATGGACACCCCTTCAGCCTGACGCTCGGCCAGTCTGAGCACCTATGGCCACCATCGCCAGCGGCTGACGTCAACCATCCGCAGTGTCCTTGGCCTCCAAGCGCAGCGGGTCTCCCGGCTGGCACTCGAAGGGCCTCGCAGGGCGAGTGTCATGAAGCCGACCGCATTGGCGCGGCCGTTCCTGAGCAAAGCCCACCGCTTCGGCGCGGCCTGCCGTTCCTGAGCACCGCCAGGTTGGCGGGCGTGATTCCGACGCGGTTCGCGAGTTCGCCCACGGACATCTTCCGTTTGGCCAGCATCACGTCGAAGTCGATGTCGATGACGGTCGGCTTCAGATCACCTGGGTTCGCCTGGCGGACGTCGCGGGCAATGCGTCCGTGTCCTGCGCCACGTCGCCTCGCCCGTTCGGTCGATGTGGCTCCGCCTCAGCCTGGGTATCCGGCCCCTGAGGGGTCCTGGGGAGCCGGGCTAGGAATCTCGAGGCTCAGTAACAGGGTGGGTTGGGGGAGCCATGGCCAGAGAGGTGGTCGGTGGCTGAGCCATGGCAAGAGGGGCGCTCGGTGGGGGTTTCCCCGAAGTGTGGACACCGGGGTTCCCCCGAAGCGTTGGACACGGGGGAGGGTTCCCCGAAGCGTGGACACGGGGGGAGGTTCCCCGAAGCGTGGACATCGGCTGTTATGCGGCGACTGGCACCTTATCGGGCTGCTGTCCGTAGTCCACTGGGCTGACCTGGCTCAGGGCGGAATGTCTCCTTCGGGTGTTGTAGCGGATGAGCCATGGCAGGAGGGGTGGTGGGTGGGAGATCCATGGCAAGCCGGTGGGTGGGGGCGGGAGGGTTGGTTGTGGGGGTGGTAAGGGGGCTGGAGGGTT
>NZ_JAHCST010000151.1 GCF_018476525.1 Acrocarpospora catenulata | reverse complement strand
CTAGAGACCTCATGCCACTTCGTGGCGCCCACGGATAGGTGAAACTTGGGGTGCGCCGCCCGCTCGACGTCGTTCTTGCTTGGACTTGCGAGGCCGTGCTAGAGACTGACGCTGGAGCCTGCCCGGGAGGCACCCCGGATTGCCGCTACGAGCGCGTGTCACAGCATCTCGATGTTGTCGCGGGCTCCGCGGACGGCGCGCCCTTGCCCATCTTCGGGGGAAGAGCCGCGGAGGCGCAATGGAGGTCGTGCATCCCCGGGTGGCCGGGATCGACGTGCACAAGAAGATCTTATGGGTGGCGGTGCGGCTGCCCGGTGAGCACAAGCCGATCATCAGGAAGTACCCCACGTTCTGGCGATCGTTGCAGAAGATGGCCGCCGACCTCGTCGAGTACGGCGTCACCGATGTGGCGATGGAATCAACCGGGGTGTACTGGTGGCCCGTCTACCACGCGCTGGCCCAGACCGGGAAAATCGAGGTGTGCCTGGCCAACGCCGAGCACCTCAAAAGCGTCCCCGGCCGCAAGAGCGACCTGCGGGACTGCCAATGGATCGCCGAACTGCACTCCTTCGGGCTGCTGCGGCCCAGCTTCATCCCCACCCAGCAGGTGGCGGCGCTGCGGGCCCGCACCCGCTACCGCAAGAAGCTGATCGAGGCGCGGATGAGCGAGGGGCAGCGGCTGGCCAAGGTGCTGGAGGACGCCGGGATCAAAATCGACTCCGTGGCCTCCCGGCTGCTGGGCGCCTCGGGCCGGGACATGATCGAGGCGCTGATCGCCGGGGAACGCGACCCGCACCTGCTGGCCGATCTGGCCCGCGGCGTGCTGCGCCGCAAGCACGAAGATCTGATGATGGCCTGTGACGGCCGGTTCACCCCGGCGCACGCGGCCATGTGCCGGCTGCATCTGGACGCCCACGACCACGCCACCGGCAAGATCGCCGAACTGGACGTGCTGGTCGCCCAGGCCGCGGCCCCCTTCGAGGCGGTCATCTCCCGGCTGATGACCATCGCCGGGATCGGGCGGCGGACCGCCGAGGTGATCGTCGCCGAGACCGGCGGGGACATGTCCCGCTTCCCCACGCCGGGGCAGTTGGCGGCCTGGACGGGGCTGGCCCCGGGCAACCGGGAGTCGGCGGGCAAACGCAAGCGCACCGGCGCTCGGAAGGGCAACAGGCATCTCAAGGCCGCGATGGTGGAGGCCGCCTGGGCCACCGCCCGCACCCGATCCCGCCCCGGTGCCCGGATGCGCCGTCTGATCCGCCGCTTCGGCCCCGCGCACGCCAAGAAGGCCGCGGTCGCCGTCGCCCACACGCTGCTGCGCGTCGCCTGGGCGGTGATGGCCAGGCAGGAGGACTACCGAGAGGACGGCGGCGACTTCTACGACCGGCGCCAGGCCCGGCACGCCCAGCACCTGGCCGTCCGCTACCAGAAGACCCTGGAACGCCTCGGCTATCACGTCACCTTGATCCCGCCGGATCCAGCCCTTGCCGATGTTTCCGCCCTCGCTCACCCGCAGGAGCCACCGGCCTGATATCCCGGCAGGTCAGCGGCCCGGTCCCGCCCTCACGTCCGAGCCGCCGATCCCGCATGCCCAGCTACCATTCGCTGCCGCGCTGTGGCCGGGCCCCAAGTTTCGTCACAGC
>NZ_JAHCST010000015.1:107629-203962 GCF_018476525.1 Acrocarpospora catenulata | reverse complement strand
GGTGGGGGCGGGCTGGGCGGCGGACGGAACTCTTCGGTGGGGGGTTGGTCGGCGGCGTACGAGCGGGTGGGGCTGGGCGACGGCTGGGGGCGGCGCCGGGACGCGGCGCGGATGTCCTTGATGGCCGCTTCCATCTCCTGCTTCTCCTTCGCGGCCAGGATCCTGTCGTACATGCCCGCCCGCTGCATGAGCTTGACCATGACCGGGAGGCACTCGATGAGCATGAAGAACAGGAAAAGCAGGGCGCGCGCGGCGTTGAGGCTGGTGTTGTTCTTGGACACCTCGTTGAGCGCGTCGAGGCGCAGCAGCAGACCGTCGGAATCGACGTTTTCATTGATGTACTTGTCCCGCATCGCGTTCTGCTGCTCGTTCAGGGTGGCGAGCTGGGACCGTACGGCATTGAGGTCCTCGGTCGCCTGCGCCAATCGGCTCGCCTGCCCGGACGCGTCGGTGGCGGCGAGTTCCTCCCGCCGCTTCGCGATGTCTTTGTCGATGTCCCTTACCTTCTTCTGGGCCGCGTCAAGATTCTCCTTGGCTTTCCTGGCGAGCGGCCCGGAGCCCGGTTTGAGGCAGTTCGCCCCGCCGTAGAGCTGGCACTGCCATTCCTGGTAGAACTTGTCCTGCTGGGCCTGGGCCTCCTTCCGCGCCTCGACCAACTCCTTCATCCTGGGGTCATTGGCGGGGTCAAGCGGCGTCTTACCGCCGGAGTCGATCACGTTTTGCAGGTCGGCGGCGGATTTCTCTAGTTCGGCGATCCGCTGCCCTATCCCGCCGGACTGCTGGGCGAGCACGAATGCGTCTCCGCGCTCCCGTTGGATTTGCACGATCTGGGCGTCGATCTCCGGTTTGAAGATCTGGAGAACCAGGGGGGTGGAGATCACCGCACCCAGCAGCAGGGCGAGCAGGATCCGGGGCAGGGCCAGCCAGAATCGCCGGCCACCGTGCGGCGGAAGCGAGGCCACCAGCCACCGGTCCAGGCTCAGGATGGCCACGCCCCAGGCCAGACCGGCCAGGACGGCGAGGGGGAGAAATACTTTCAGAGCGGAGGCCAGCGCGAATGTCATGGATAGGACGGCAATGCCGGACGTGGTGAGGATAGCCCCGCCAAGTCCCTGGAACTTGGCACGCTCACTTTGACATTGATCAAGGATGTCCTGTCGAGCCCCCGATAAAACGATCAACCACCGACCTAGCATGTGACCTTCTCTCGGGGAACTGCCGAACGGTGCTCCATTACGCTAACCCATACGTAACCCGGTAGACCACAACAGGACACGGCAATCCGAATTACAGATATATAGAGGGATTGCCTCGGCCGACCGCCTCCCGTAGTCTGCCTGGGCGGACATGGGAACACCGCCTATGCCGCACCCGCATATCGGCACAAAACAGACAAATCATTCCTCCTGGGTTTCCACCGGCCGTCACTTACGCGCGCGAGCGAGTTTCGGAGGCGAATTATGGTCCGGATTGGGTTGGGAATCATTGGGTAATGTCTCCGAAAGCGAGCTTCGGGGTCAACTCGCAACACTGATCGCCTCTTTTGACGCGCCCGTTGTCATAGCCGGAATCGCCGACCCGGGAATCAAGCTCTTCAAGCTGCACCTTGACGAAGCCGGCACCCCTCAGGTGTCCCGCCTGAGCCGGCTGACCTGGGCCGAACTGAGGTCCGGGCGGGACCTGCTGGACCAGGCCCTCCGGGAGTCGCTGCGCGGGAGCGTCGTCGAATCCGTCCTGGTCATCCGATCGGGCTCCGGCCGCGAGCAGGAGGCGGCCGGCCGCGTGATCAGGGAGCACAGCGTCGGCGCCCAGGTGATCGAGGTGACCGGGGTCAAGATCGAAGGGCTGCTCCGCGACCTGGTCGCCGAAACCCCGCTGCGGCAGGCGTACGACCTGGTCGTGGTCCGGGAGCGGGCCCACGACGGCACGCTGGAACTGGTCGGACGGCGGCTCTTCGCCAAGGGTTCCGTCCCGGGCGAGCCCGCCGACGAAACGGTGACCGTCACCGACCCGTCCGGGGTCCTGATCGCCATCTCCGCCTGGGCCACTCCCGTGCAGCCCTCCGCCCTGGTCTCGCTGCACCACGCGCCGCTCCCCCCGGGCCGCCATCGCATCAAGGCGGTCCTGGAACGGCCGGGCGTGGTGCGCTTCCCCGGCATCCCCGGCCTGCGGGCCGACGACCGGCCCTGGTCCGAGATCGTCGCCGCCCTGCCGGTACGGCTCGCGCCGCCGCCTCCCCCGGTGCATCTCATCTGCGCCGTCGAGGTGACCGGAACCGAGGAGGAGGTGGGAGCCAGACAGGAGCGCGCCGGCGAGCTGATCGAGCTGCTCGCCGACATCCATCCGGATCCCCGGCGGGTGGAGGTGTCCGTCATCGCCTACGGCGGCCACGTCTTCGGCAACCGTTACCCCGACCGGAGCGCGCCGGAGGTCGCCGTCTGGGCCGCCTCCCCCATCCAGGCCCTGGACGCCCTCCGGTCGCTCGACGCCGAACCGTCGCAGTACCCGGTCGGCGCGCAGGTCGAGGACATGCTCGCCGAGGTGGACGCACGGTTACGGCCGGGCACGCAGGCCACCGGGACGGTCCTGCTCACCGTGGGCGCCCGGCCGCCCCATCCCCCGCGCTCCGACACCAGCCGCGTGCTTCCCTGCCCGAACCGGTACGACTGGCAACAGCTGCTCCGGGGCCTGGAACAGAACCACGGCCTCAGAACGGGTGCGATCTGGGACGGCGAGCCGCGGCACGCGCCACCGGCCTGGCGGCGGCTCGGCTCGGCCGCGCTCTGGTCGGCCGCCGTGCCCGCCGACGAGGACCTCGCGATCAGGCTCGGGGTGCTGCCGCCGTCGTCGGCCCCGCTCTCCCTTCCCCTCATCACCTGAAATGAGACAAGCCCATGGCTCTCCCTTCGCCGAACCCCACTCCGCACGAGCCTGACATCGCGATGTGGGGCGGGGTGGGCAGCGGCAAGACCGCCTTTCTCGCCTCACTGAGCGTCGCGTTGAACAGGGCCGAGGGAGCGAACGAGGGGTGGCGGATCATCGGCGCCGACGACGTGTCGAACTCGGAACTCACCCGGCTCAGGACGAATCTCCTGGAGCATCGCATCTTCCCCCGGCCGACCGATGTTCTCACCAGCTACAACTGGTTGGTCATCGGGCCGCCGACGCGCGGGCGGCGGGTCTGGTGGGCACCGTGGAAGCGCCACCCGGCCCGCGCGCCGAAGATCACGTTCAGCTTTCTCGACGGCCCCGGTGGACTCTTCGGGAAGTCCGAGTATTCGGTGTCCAAGGAGGAGCTGATCAAGAGCCTCGTCAAGAGCCGGGGCCTGATCTATCTGTTCGATCCGGACCGGAGGGGCCAGATCAGCGACGCCTTCAAGAATCTGGACGTGGCGCTACGGGAGGTCGAGAGCCAGATGCTCGGGGACGACAAGTATCTCGACGGCAAGCTTCCCCACTACATCGCCGTCTGCATCACCAAGTACGACGAGCCGAACATCCTGCGGCTGGCGGAGGAGTACACCGACCACGGGCTGGAGCTGCCCAGGGTCCCCGACGACCAGGCGCGTGACTTCTTCCGGGAAGTACTCGCCAGAGACCTCGACCAGAACGCCGGGATCATCATGCGCCTCCTTGAGGCATCGTTCCACGAAAGCCGGATCAAGTACTTCGTGACCTCCTCCATCGGCATGTACGCGGACCCGGACAAGGGTTTCGACCCGGATGACCCGTCGAACATCATCGACGTCCCCGGCCAGGACCAGAAGATTCGGGGGGCGGTTCATCCGATCAACATCATGGAGCCGGTGATCTGGCTCGGCCGGATGCTCTATCCGAAGACCATGGGCCGCGAGAGATGAGCACGGTCAGAGCCCAGTGGGCGATCCACGGAAAGCTCGACCGCAGCTGGGAGGAATATGCCGTCATCGACTCGAGTCATGAGCCGCTCGCCCGCTCGGACTTCACCCGGATCATCGATCTCTTCAAATCCGGGACGATGGAGGCCCACGAGCAGACCAAAGTCGGCACGAGCTATTTCACCGGCGCCGACGGGCAATCCTGGGTGGGCCTGTCCCGGCAGTCGGAATCGGATTCCCGCGACGGTCTCGGGCGCATTTTCGCCATCACCGAGTTCGTCTGCGTTCCCTGGCGGGAACTGCCCGCATCCAGGGTCTCCTACCGGGCACTGTACGACGCCCTGAACAAAAGGGGCGGCCTGCCAGGACCACAGCCGGTCATCCTGGAGGTCGCCGGCTACGACGCGGCCTATCTCGCCGGCAAGGTCACCGACATCGCGCGGGCGGCCGCGGCCCTGCTGCTGACCGGCGAGCACGTCTGCGTCGTCGGCGCCGACCATCTCGACTTCCGGGAGCGGCTCGACTTCCTGGACGCCGCCGCCGCGCTTCTCCCGTACGGGTTCCGCCGGGAGCTGGCAGTCTCGACCTGGACCAGCAGTTCGACCAGGCACCGCATCCGGCTCTCGTTCGCCGAGGTGGCGCCGCCGGACAGCACGTTCAAACTCCAGTGGCGCCCGGACGGGTCGGCACGCGTCCATGACGTGCCGGGCAGCGAACGCATCCGCTCCTACGTCATGCAGTACGAGGAGACACTCCGGGGCTATCAGGGCCAGGCCATGACGAATCTGATCGGCTTCCTGGCCGGACAGATCGAGCCAAGGAGTTTCGAAAAGCCCGAGGACTGCAGGTCGGCTCTCTCGTTGCTCCGCGAACCGCTGCCCGAACCCCAGCCGAAACCCAGACCCCAGCCGCTACCCAAGCCTCTGGAACCGGCAGTTCGCGACCAGCACACGATGTCGGCCAAATCACCTGTTCAGCTGCTGGAGGACGTGCTCGACGCCTTCCGGCGCTGGGACAGGCCACGGCTCGGTCAGCTGATCCTGCGACTCCGGGAACTGGCCGACGCGGGGATCCCGGACCCCGACCGCCTGAGCTGCCGGCAATTGGTCCGGACGAGCCGCCTGCGCTTCCAGAGCTATCGGCTCAACCTCCCCGAACTGCAGAGCTTCGTTCCCAGTCTGGTGAACCTGCTGTTCACAGCGCCCGTACAGACCGGCGACATCATGGAAGTCATCCTGCCGGAGGACAAGGAGCGACGTCCCACGCTCAATCTGCGCCAGCTCGTGTGCGAGGAGCTGGCGCTGCTCCCCGGCGACCAGCTCTCACCCGCGGCCAAGCTGCTCGTCGCGGATTTTTCCGGCAGGAAACAGCTGCAGAGCATGCTGAGCGAGATGGCCGACGAGAAACTGATGGAGGCCGCCTACGAGCTGCAATCCGAGGTGCCCACGCGAATCGCCGTAGACGAGATCATCAGGCGACTCTTCCAAGAGAAGAGCAACATGATCGACATCGTCGGTCAATCCAATTACCTGCTGAGACCCATCCGCTTCATCGCAAGCGGAGAGGAACGCATCAGGTACTACCGGAACGTCATCAATGCCTGTCTCGGCTCGCCCCCACGGCCGGAAGGCCTGGAAACGATTCTGCGCCAGGTCAGCGAGATTCCCGAGGATTTCCGCGCCGCCGCCGTGCTGGAGGCGCCGCCCAGAAGTAGCAGCGTGCTCCTGACGGCGATCGTCATGGACGACGTCCGCCGTCAGGGACTCGAAGGCACCCCCACAGGGATCGCCATCGACGACCGGCTCAGCCGGATGGCCACTCCGGCCACCGAACCCACGCAGACCGACGAACAAACTGACGACCAGGACGACGACCAGGACGACGAGAAACCTCGCCGGCTGAACCGCGTCCGCAACACCCTGGAAGGTCTTTTCGGGGTCAGGTTCTTCGGCATTCTGGTGTTCGTGTTCGCCATCGCCATGACCGTCGTCCTGGTGGTACGCCTGCGCTAGCCGGTGACGGCCAGCGCTTCGGTCGGGGACAGCCGTGCCGCCCGGATGGCCGGGTAGAGCCCGGCGACGCCCCCGATGAGCAGGGTGGCGCCGAGAGCGCCCGCGGTGGCCCACGCCGGTACGACGGTCGGCCAGTCCTGGTAGGTGGCGTATCCGCCGGTGACGGCGATGCCCAGGAGTACCCCGCCGACGCCGCCGAGCGTGGACAGCAGGAGCGCCTCGGCGAGGAACTGCGTCCGGATCTGTCCTCGGGTGGCGCCGAGCGAACGGCGGAGCCCGATCTCGGCCCGGCGTTCCAGCACCGAGATCACCATCGTGTTGGCCACCCCGACGCCGCCCACCAGCAGCGCCACCCCGCCCAAGCCCAGCAACAGCCCGTTCAGGGCGAGGTCGGCCGCCCGCCGCGCGGCCAGCACGTCCGAGGGACGCGACACGTCCACCTCACCGGGCGACTCCGGGTTGGCGGTGGCGGCGAGCACGGCGTGCACCGCCTCGACCCGGCTGTCCCGTGATCGGGTGTAGACGGTGGTCGCACGCCCGTCGAAACGGAACAGGTCCGCCGCGACCTCCCAGCCGATCAGGACGGCCGTGTCCAGCTCGGGCGCGAGCGCGACCTCGTCGAGCACGCCGATCACCGTGAACCGTTCGCCGCCGACCAGGATCGCCACCTGCGGGCTGGGCCTGCCGATGCCGAGCCGCTCCGCCGCCAACGCGCCGAGCACCGCGGCCGGGTACCGGCCGGTGCGGCCGTTCAGCCAGGCGCCGCGGCGCAGGCTCGCACCGATGGTCGGCGGCAGGCTGGTCCTGGCCGCGAGTACGGTCAGCCCGTTGGTCTCCACCCTGGGGATCCGGTCCGAGCGGTACACCCGGACGTAGCGGATCGCCCCGGTCGCCGAGACGGCGGTGACCGGGCCGATCCGCGAGATCATCGCTTCCGCTTCGGGGGGCAGCTTCGCGTCCTGGCCCTGCGTGTTCCGTCCCGGAGCGACCGTGAGCAGGTTCGTGCCGAGCGCGGCGAGCCGGCGGTCGAGCTGTTCGCGGGAGGAGGACGAGATGCCCACCACCGCCACCATCGCGGCGATGCCGATCGCGATGCCCAGCGCGGCGAGCAGCGCCCGGGTGGGCCGGGTGCGCAGCCCGGCCGCGCCGACCCGGGCCACGTCACGCGGCGCCATCCGGGCGGGCGTGAGCCGGCGCCGGGCCGGTGGCGTGGTCACCATCGGGACCTCCCCGCGACCAACCGGCCGTCGCGCATGTGCACCTGCCGGTCGAGGCCCGCGGCGAGCTCGTGGTCGTGGGTGATGACCACCACCGTGGTACCGGCGGCGTGCAGTTCCCGCAGCACGGCCAGGACGCCCTGCCCGGAGGTGGAGTCGAGGTTGCCGGTCGGCTCGTCGGCGAGCAGCAGTGCCGGACCGCCGACCACCGCCCGGGCGATCGCGACCCGCTGCCGCTCACCGCCGGACAGTTCGTGCGGCTCGTGGTCGAGCCGATGCCCCAGCCCGACCCGGGCCAACGCGGCCTCCGCCCGCCGCCTGCGCTCCTTCAACGGCACGCCCGCGTAGAGCAGGCCGTCGGCCACGTTGTCCAGCGCCGGTACGCCGGCGGCCAGGTGGAACTGCTGGAACACGAAGCCGATCCGGCTCGCGCGCAGGGCCGACAGCCGGCGGTCCGACAGCAGCGACACGTCGTGGCCGTCGACGGCCACCCGCCCGGAGGTGGGCCGGTCGAGCGTGCCCAGCATGTGCAGCATGGTGGACTTGCCGGAACCGGACGGGCCGACCACCGCGACCAGCTCACCGGCGCCGACCGTCAGGGTGACGCCGGCGAGCGCGTGGATGTCACCCGGGTACACCTTCGTCACCTCGGTCAACTCGATCATCGCGGCATCCCCACGGTCAGGCCCGCGCGCAGTCCGTCGCCGGTGACCTCGACCCTGCCGTTCGCGAACAGGCCGGTCGCCACCTTGACGTAACGCGTGGTGGACCCCTCGACGACCTCGACGCCGTAGCCGCCCTCGGCCAATGCCACCAGCGCCGCGACGGGCACGGTGAGCACGTCCGCGCGCTCGGCCGCGGTGAAGACCACGGTGACCACGGCGGCCTCGATCCCCGCCGCCGCCTTGGGTCTGCCCAACGGGACGACGGCCTCGATCCAGGTCTCCGGCCGGCCGCCCGGGTCGGCGGACGGCTCGACCACCGTGTGGATCCGGGCCACCCGGCCGGTGACGTCCTGCCCGTTGGGCAGCTGAACCCGCACCTTGGTTCCCGTACGGGCCAGCGCTTGCCTGGACACCTCGAGCCGGGCCGTCACCTGGCGGCTCGTCCCGGTGTAGCGCAGCACCTCCTGCCCGCCGCCGGTGGACTGGTTCACCCCGGCCGTGACCGTGTCGATCCGGATCCGGCCCGGGGCGAACACCACCCGGCCCTGCTCGACCAGGCCGGTCTGCGGCAGGCGCAGCTGCTTCTGCCATCGCCGAACCGCGTTCGCGGTGAGCGCCGTGTACTTGCCGTCCACCGTGAACCCGCCATAGCCGAGGGCCTTCAGATTGCGTTCGAGCTGCCGTACGTCCGCGCCGGTGGCGCCCGGAGCGAGCGTCCGGTACGCGGCGACCTGGCCGTACATCAGCACCACCGGCCTGTTGTCCACCCGATAGATCGGCCGGCCGCGGCGGATGACGTCGCCGGGCAGCGGTGCCTCGGTGACGACACCCGTGACCCGGCCGGCCAGCGTGGTGGTGGCGCCGTAGCCCAGATCGCCGGACACCTCGTCGGTGTCCAGCATCGTCTGCCGGGTCACCTCGGCGGTGCCCGGCGGAAGATCCGCCACGGCCGGCGTATCCGCGCCGCCCCCGCCGAACCCGACTCCGGCAGCGACCGCCGCCCCGGCCACCAGCACGACCGCACCGACCCCCGCGGCGGCCCGGCCGCGCCGCCGCCGACGAACGGCGCCCCGGCCCACCGCCACGGTGTCACTCACGAGGTCGCTCGCGGTGTCGCTCATGGAAGCCGCGTCGCTCATGGGAGCCGCGTCGCTCATGGGAGCCGCGTCGCTCATGACGGACTCGGGCGCGACGACGCGAACGCCGCGTCGATCTGCGCGTCGCAGGTCTGCTTCGCCTCGGGGTACTGCGGGTCCTCCCGCTCCGCCCCGCCCCGGGTAGGTCCGTCCGGGTTCGGGTCGGGGTACTCCTCCACCCCGTGCTCCCGCATGCACCGCGCGAACCGACGCGCCAAGTCCTGCTTCAGGGCCATCACCGGGCCACCCTCCTGAGGGGGTCGGTACTGCTTGCACGCCTCCTTCGCCGCGTCCACCTTGTCCTTGTCGGCGTCTCCCTCGACCTTCCCTTCCCTGACGAGGTCGCCGTCGACCTGCGGGTCGGCCATCGGCACTCCCTTCCCCCGCATGCACTGGGAGTACTTGATCAGTTGGGCCAACCGGCTGAGGCTCGGCGTCGCGCTCGGCGCGGCGGAGCCGTCCACCGAGGCCACCTCCCCGCCGCCGGGCGACTCCGCGCAGGCCACCGCCGTGGCCAGCAGGAGCGGTAACAGGCAGACGACCAGCAATCTCGTTCTCATCGGCGTTCTCCTCTGGTTCGATCGGGCCCAGTGGAGCAGGACGCCGGAAACGCCACTGTTGCAGCGCCTGTTACACCGCTGTAATGCCGGATCGCGGAGACTGTCCGGTCAGGGAGGAAGCGCGGGTGCGAGTGCTGCTGATCGAAGACGAGGTCCTGCTCGCCGAACAGGTCGCCGACGGGCTGCGCGATCAGGGCATCGCCGTCGACCTGGCGGCCGACGGGCTCGACGGCCTGCACAAGGCCGGCTCGAACCGGTACGACGTGGTCGTGCTCGACCGTGACCTGCCGCTCGTCCACGGCGACCAGGTGTGCACCGCGCTGGCCACGGGCGGCGCCGACGCCCGGATTCTCATGCTCACCGCGGCCGGTGAGGCGGCGGACCGGGTCGCCGGCCTGAGTCTCGGCGCCGACGACTACCTGCCCAAGCCGTTCGTCTTCGCCGAGCTGGTGTTGCGGATCCGCGCGCTGGCCCGCAGGGCCAACAACGCGCCACGGGTCCTGCGGCGCGCCGGGCTGACCTTCGACACCGCGCGTCGCGTCGTCACCCGCGACGGCCGCGTCATCTCACTGACCACGAAGGAGATGGCCGTGCTGGAGATCCTGATGGGCGCCGACGGCGTCGTGGTCAGCGCCGAGGACCTGCTGGAGCGGGCCTGGGACGAGCACGCGGACCCGTTCACCGCCACCGTGCGGGTCACCATCGCCCGGCTGCGACGCAAGCTGGGCGACCCGCCGCTCATCGAGACGGTCGTCGGGGCGGGGTACCGGCTGTGAGGCGCGGCAGGCACCCGTCTATCCGGCTGCGGCTGACCCTCGTGTACACGGTCGTGTTCGTGGCGACCTGCGCCGCGCTCCTCGCGCTCAACTACGCGCTGCTGTACCAGAGCCTTTACACCGACATCGACGGCCCGACTCCGGCAGAGGTGTCCGAGATGGCGGCCGCGGCCACCGCTCCGTCCCGAGTAGGCATGGGGCCGATGGACGAGAAGGAGGAGAAGATCAGGAGTGTCCTGGCGCAGGAGGCCAAGATCGCCCAGTTGCGCGCCGACACGCTGCTGAACACCGCGGGAACCTCGGCGATCGGGCTGGCCGTGAGCGCCATGGCGGGGCTCGGTGTCTCCTGGGTCGTCGCCGGCCGTATGCTCCGGCCGCTGCGCACGCTGACCGCCACCACCCGGCGGATCTCCCAGGACCGGCTGCACGAACGCGTCGCGCTCACCGGACCGCGGGACGAGCTCAAGGAGCTGGCCGACACCTTCGACGAGATGGTGACCCGCCTGGAAGCCTCCTTCAACAGCCAGCGCAGGTTCGTCGCCGACGCCGCGCACGAACTCCGCACCCCCCTGGCGATCGTCCGCACCGGCGCCGAAGTCCAGCTGGCCAAACGCCACAGCACCCCCGAGCAGTGGCAGGCCATGGCCCGCCGCGTACTCACCGCCACCGGCCGCGCCGAACGCCTGCTGGACGGCCTGCTGGCCCTGGCCCGCAGCGACAGCGGCGTCATCGCCGGCGAGCCCCACGACCTGGCCCTCGCCGCGGCCACAGCCCTGAGCGAGGCGGACGCCGAAGCCGACCGCCTCGACCTGACCATCACCACCGACCTGCGCCCGGCCCCCGTCAACGGCGACCCGGCCCTACTGGACCGCCTGGTCAGCAACCTGGTGGACAACGCCATCCGCCACAACCAGCCAGGCGGCTGGATCGACGTGATCACCACCCACGACGCCCGCGAAGCCGCGGTCACGGTACGCAACAGCGGCGACCCCATCCCCCCGGCAGAGGTCGACCGGCTGTTCGAGCCCTTCCAACGCCTGGCACCCCACCGCACCGCGGGCGTCCGATCGACCGGCCTGGGCCTCGCCATCGTCAGGTCCATCGTGCACGCACACGGCGGCACGGTCACCGCGGCACCGAACACCGACGGCGGCCTGACCGTCACCATCACGCTGCCGGTAGAAGCCGCCCCGGCGGGCGGGTGAGGCCGGTTCAGTCCGCCCGGGGCGGCGCGCACGAGGCGCGGGTGACCAGCTGGGCGCCCACCCGGTAGGTACGGCCGCGCGCGGACCTGGCCGGGTTCGGGGCGCGGTTCTCGATCTGCTGGAGCAGCAGGTCGACGGCGAGTTCGCCGAGCTCCCGCGCGCCGTTGTCGACCACGGTGACCGGCGGCTGCCACCAGTGCAGCCAGGGGATGTCCTCGTAGCAGATGAGCGAGAGCTCGCCCGGCACGGCCACCCCGGCCGTGGCGAGGGTGGGCAGCGCGCCGAACACGGCCTCGTGGTTGGCGATGAACAGGGCGGTCGGGCGGCGGGACAGCAGGCGGGTGACGGCCGCGGCGCCGAAGGCTGGGTCGAAGGGGCCGCGTTCGACGAGGGCCTCGTCGAACGGGATGCCGTGCTCGCGGAGGGCCTGCTCGTAACCGGTGAACCGTTCCCGCCCCGAGTTTGCGGTCAGTTCGCCGCCGATGAAGGCGATCCGCCGGTGCCCGAGGTCGATCAGGTGCTCGGTGGCGGCGTGCGCGCCCTCGCGGTCGGCGGCGAGCACCGAGGGGGCGGCGCACTCGGCGGCGGCGCGGATCACGTTCACCACGCCGATGCCCTCGCCGAGCAGGGCGTTGATGACCGCGGCGTTCTTGCCGCTGCCGATCATGACTAAACCGTCCACCCCGTAACCGGCCAGGGTGCGCAGGAAGGACTCCTCGCGCTTGGGGTCGGCGTCGGTGATGCAGAGCATGACCTGGTAGTTCTCGGCGGCGGCGCGATGCTGCACCACCTCGGCGATGGTGTGGAAGGACGCGTTGATCAGGTTGTTCAGGATCAGGCCGATCAGCCGGGACTGCCGGGAGCGCAGCGCGCTGGCGACCCGGTTGGGCCGGTAGCCGAGCCGCGCGGCGGCCTCCTCGACGGCGGCCCGGGTCTCCGGGGAGATCAGCGCGGACCCGCTCAACGCGCGGGAGGCCGTGCTCCGGGACACGCCCGCCGCGCCGGCGACGTCCTTGAGGGTGATGGCCATCCTGCTCCTTGCATGAGATCGATCCCATGTTAGCGCGTGATCATTGCAGGCCGACAGTCCTCTCGAGAGGCATTTCGGGGAAATGACCCCGGTAAAAACCATGTTTCTTGCTTGACCGCAACATGATCGTTGGCGCAACCTTATGCAACCGATCCCACGAAGGTGCGAAGCAGCTGGACCTCAGTGCGGAGCAACAGGACCTCAGGAGACAGAGACCCATGGACCGCGACGACGTCACCTGGCACGGCTACTGGCCTGCCGCTCCCACGCCCTTCACGGCGGAAGGCGCGGTGGACGAGGCGGCGTTGCGCGCGCTGGTCCGGCTCTACGCCGAGCAGGGGGTGCACGGGGTTCTGATGAACGGGAGCACCGGCGAGTGGTTCAGCCAGACCCCGGACGAGCGCCGCCGGGTCGCCGAGATCGCGGTGTCCGAGCTCTCCGGGCGGATTCCGGTGGTGATCGGGGTCAGCGCGTACACCGCGGCGGAGGCGGCCGACCTGGCCAGGCACGCCGCGGCGGCAGGCGCCGACGGGGTGCTCGCCACCCCGCCGCCGTACGTCCACCCGGGGCCCGAGGAGATCCTCGCCTTCTACCGCGAGGTCAGCTCGGCCACCGACCTGCCGTTCATGGTCTACAACTGGCCGCGCGGCGTCGCGGCCGACATCTCCGCCCACCCCGGGCTGGTCCGGCGGCTGGCCGACCTGGAGAACGTGGTCGCGATCAAGGACAGCACCGGCGACTGGCTGCGCATGCTCGCCACCGTCGAGGCGGTCAGCGACCAGGTCCGGGTGTTCGGCAGCTTCCTGCACCGGCGGGGACTGGCCGTCCTGCTCGGGCTGGGCGGGGACGGCAACATCGACGGGGGCGGCATCGGGGCGCCGTTCGCGGTGCCGTACTACGAGGCCGTCGCGGCCGCAGACGCGGTGACCGCGCGCGGCTGGGCCGACCGGTACACCGCACTCTCCGGACGTCTGATCAACCCCGACTACAGCGCCGTGTACGGCACGCCGATCGCCCAGCTCAAGGCCGCCATGCGGCTGCTCGGCCAGCCGGGCGGGCACGTCCGGCCGCCGCTGCTCCCGATCGAGGACCCGGCGACGCTGGAGGCCATCGCCGCGATCCTGCGGGACGCCGGCCTGACCGGGGACGCGCGATGAACCCCCTGACGAACACCAAGGCGAACAGCGTGACGATCACCGTCGACGGCCGCCGGACCACCGCCGCCGCGGGCGTCAGCCTGGCCGCCGCGCTGGTCGGCGACGGGCGGTGGACGCTGCGCCGCAACCCGGTGGACGGCGGGCCCCGCGGACCGTTCTGCGGCATGGGCGTCTGCCTGGAGTGCGAGGTCACCGTGGACGGCCGGGAGGCGGTCCGCGCCTGCCTGACCCGGGTCCGGGCGGGCATGCGGGTCGACACGGGGACACGCGATGATCGTTGAAAGGGACGTCCTGGTCGTCGGCGGCGGCCCCGCCGGGCTGACCGCCGCGCTGCGGCTGGCCCAAGCCGGGCTCACCGTGACTGTCCTGGACGAACAGGCCGAGCTGGGCGGGCAGTACTACCGCCGCCCCGCGCCCGAGGTGGCCGCGCTCTGGGGCGACCACCGCCCCGAGGGGCGCAGGCTCGTCGAGCGGGTGCGCGCGGCCGGCGTGGAGTGCCGCACCGGCCACCTGGTCTGGGGTGTCGCCGACGACGGCCGCACGCTGCTCGCGGCGGACCCCGCCGGGCGGCCGGTCCGGCTGCGCGGCCGCCACCTGCTGCTGGCCACCGGTGCCTACGAGCGCGCCATCCCGTTCCCCGGCTGGCAGCTCCCCGGCGTCACCACCCCGGGTTTCGCCCAGCACCTGGCCGCGGCCGACCACACCCCGATCGGGGATCGGGTGGTGCTGGCCGGTTCCGGGCCCTTCCTGCTCCCCGTCGCCTGCACGCTGCTGGCGCTCGGGGTGCGGGTGGCGGGCATCGCCGAAGCGGGCACCCCGTACCGGGCGGGGCTGCGGGCGCTCGGCGCGGTCCGCCACCCGGCGCGGCTCCGCGAACTCGCCGGCTACGGCGCGCGCCTGGCCAGGGCCAGGGTGCCGATCTGGCAGGGCACGGTGGTGCTCCGCGCCGACGGCGGCGACCGCGTCTCCGCGGTGACCCTGGCCGCCACCGCGCGCCCCGCCGTACCGGTCCGCACCGTCGAGGTGGACGCGCTCTGCGTCGGGTATGGCTTCCGCCCGCAGACCGACCTGGTCCGCCTGCTCGGCTGCGCGGTACGCGCCGACGCGGCCACCGGCGACGCGGTCCCGGTGACCGACCCCGCTGGGCGGACCTCCCGGGAGGACGTCCATGTGGCCGGCGAGGCGGCCGGGATCGGCGGCGTCCACCTGGCCACCGCCAGGGGCCGCGCGGCGGCCGACGACATCCTCGCCCGGCTGACCGGCCGACCGGCCCCCCGCCCGGCCCGGCGGATCCGCCGCCTGGCCCGTTTCGCCGCGCTCACCGAGGCCCTCTACCCCAGCCCCGCCGACCTGCTCGCCACGCTGCTGCCCGCGCTTCCCGAGCACACCATGGCCTGCCGGTGCGAGGCGGTCACCGCGGGAGAGGTCCGCGCCGTGGCCGCCGGTCCCGCCGCGGGCGACCTGAACGCCACCAAGGCGTGGACCCGCGCGGGCATGGGGCCCTGCCAGGGCCGGGCGTGCGGCTTCGCGGTGGCCGGGCTGGTCCGCGAGGCCGCGCCCGCGCCCGCCGCGGCGACCCCTGTGTTCCCCGCGCGGACCCCGGTCCGGCCGGTGGAGATCGCCACACTGCTCGACCTCGCCGCGGAGGACGCCGGAACGGACGGACCGGCATGAGCGCGACCGCCGACGTGATCGTCGTGGGCGCCGGGGTGCTCGGCGCCGCCGCGGCCTACCGGATCGCCCGCGCCGGGCACCGGGTCCGGGTCTTCGACCGGAGCGCGCCCGGCCGCGAGGGCTCCGGGACCACTGCGGGGAACCTGCACGTGCAGGCCGTGCACACCCGCCGCCCCGGCCAGGCGGTGCCCCTGGACAGCGCCCGCTTCCTGCCGCTGCAGCGCGCCGCCAGCGACCTGTGGGCCGGCCTGGAGGAGGAGCTGGAGACCTCGGTCGAGCTGCGCCGCGGCGGCGGCTTCACCGTCGCGGAGACCCCCGGGCAGTGCCGGGAACTCCACGACAAGCACCGCTGGGAGGCCGACGCGGGGATCAAGACGGAGGTGCTGGACGGCGACGCCGCCCGGGCCGCGCTCCCCCTCCTCGGCCCGACCGTGGCCGCGGCCAGCTGGTGCGAGCTGGACGGGTACGCCAACCCGCTGAAGGTCACCCCGGCCTACCTGGCCGCCGCGATCAGGTACGGCGCCGAGGTGACCCCCTTCGCGCCGGTCCGCGGGATCACCAGGGACGCCGGGATCTGGCGGGTCACCGCGGGCGCGCACACCGTCGAGGCGCCGGTGGTGATCGACGTGGCGGGACCGTGGCTGGGCGAGGTCGCCGCGCTGGCCGGGATCCGGCTGCGGATGACGCCGGTGGCGATCCAGATGCACGCCACCGTCCGGGTGCCGCCGGTGATGTCCCACCTCGTCCAGCACATCGGCGAGGGCCTGTCGGTCAAGCAGGTCACCGCGGGGAACGTGCTGATCGGCGGCGGCTGGCCCGCCCGCACCCTGGACCTGGCCGGCAGGAGCGCCACCAGCACGGCCAGCCTGCTGGGCAACGTGGCGCTCGCCGTACGGATCCTGCCGTTCCTGACCCGGCTGCGCCTGCTCCGCGCCTGGGCGGGGCCGCTGGCGGCCACCCCCGACGAGATGCCGCTGATCGGCGAGGTGCCGGGCGCGCCCGGCTTCCTGGTCGCGGGCGGCACCTACGCGTTCACCTTCGGGCCCCTGTGGGGTGAGACGCTGCGCCGCCTGGCCGAGGGCGCCCCGCCACCCGTCGACATCTCCGACCTGGGCCCGGAACGGCTGCTGACATGAGGGAGAGCGTGATGCCCACATCCATTCCCGAGCCCGCCTACTGGCTGACCGGAGGGCACGTCGTGGACGTGCGCGCGGGCCGGATCCGCCGCGACCACAACGTCGCGGTCGCGGCGGGCCGCATCGAGCGGATCACCACGGACCCGCCGCCGCCCGGCGCGCGAACCGTCGAGCTGGGCGGCCGGTACGTCCTGCCGGGCCTGATCTCGGTGCACACCCACCTGTCGGTGGTCTACCCGTTCTCGGCCATCGACGAGGCGGAGGACTCCGGGCTCACCGCGCTGCGCGCGCTCTCCCGGGCCCAGGACGCGCTCCGCGCGGGGGTCACCACGATCCGCTGCGTGCACGAGCAGAACCGGGCCGACCTGCTCATCCGCACGGCCGCCGAGCAGGGCTGGGTGGCCGCGCCGCGGATCGTCGGCGCCGGCCGGGCGATCTCCACCACCGGCGGCCACGGGCAGGGCTCCGCCTGCTCCTACGCCGACGGGCACGACGACTTCCTCCGCGCGGCCAGGACGGAGCTGGCGGCGGGCGCCGACCTCATCAAGATCTTCATCACCGGCGGCATCGCCCACCAGGGCGAGTCGTTCACGGGCGCGCAGATGACCCTGGACGAGATGCGCGCGGTGGTCCGCGCCGCCGAGGAGCACGGCACCTACGTGACCGCGCACGCGGGCGCGGGCGCCGCGATCAGGGAGGCGCTCGCGGCGGGGGTGCGCGGCTTCGAGCACGCCTACGAACTGGACGGCGACACCGCGCGGCAGATGGCGGAGCGGCGGGTCTTCCTCACCCCGACGCTCTGCGTCACCCGCTGCCCCGAGTGGATGGCCGAGCACCGCTTCACTCCGTGGCAGGTCGAGCGGGCCCTCGACGTGGGCCCCGGTCACCTGGCCAGCATCCGGCGGGCGATCGCCGCGGGCGTCGCCGACCCCGCCGACCCGGACCGGCCCGGCATCACCCTGCTGGCCGGCACCGACTACCCGCCGGGCGAGCCGATCGAGGACACCGTGGTCGCCGTCCGCGAGATGGAGTTCCTGGCCGAGGCCGGCCTGGACCCCGCGCAGGCGCTCCGCACCGGCACCCTCGACGCGGCCCGGCTGGTCGGCCTGGCCGGCCAGGCCGGTGTGGTCGAGGAGGGCCACCTGGCCGATCTGATCGTCACCGACCGGGACCCGCTGAGCGATCTCTCCGCGCTCCGGCGCATCCCCTTCGTCATGCAGGCCGGGCGGATCGTCCGCGATGACCTGCCCGTCCCCCGGCCCGCCTTGGGAGGCACCCGTTGAGACCGAGAATCCGCCTCGCCGTCGACATCGGCGGCACCTTCGTCGACGCCATCGCCTACGACGAGACCACCGGCGAGCTGCGGGTGCACAAGGCGCCGACCACGCCGGACGCGCCCGCCCGCGGCGTGCTCGACGCGGTCGGCGGGCTGACCGATCGTCTGGACGACGTCGAGGCGTTCGTGCACGGCACCACGCTCGGCCTGAACGCGATCCTGCAGCGCCGGGGCGCGGCCGTCGGGATCATCACCAACGACGGCTTCCGTGACCTGCTGGAGATCGCCCGGGCCAACGTCCCGGCCCAGCACATGTACGACTTCGCCTACGCCCCGCCCCCGCCGCTGGTGCCCCGCCGCCACCGCACCGGCGTCCCCGGCAGAATCGACGCCCAGGGCCAGGTGCTGACCGAACTCGACGAGGACGCGGTCCGCGCGGCCGGGCGGCTCCTGGTGGAACGGCACGGCCTGCGCTCCCTGGCGGTCTGCCTGCTGCACTCCTACGCCAACCCCGACCACGAGCGCCGGGTGGCGGCCATCCTCAGGGAGGCCCACCCCGAGGTGTCCGTCTCGGTCTCCACCGACATCACCCGGGAGTACCGGGAGTACGAGCGGACCAGCACGGTCACCCTGGACGCCTACATCCGGCCGGTGCTGAGCGACTACATCACCACCCTGGAGGCCAGGCTGGCGGAGGCCGGGCTCACCCATCCGCTGCACATCATGCGCTCCGGCGGCGGCGCGATGACCGCCGAGCTGGCCCGCCGCGCGCCGCTGACCACCGTGCTGTCCGGACCGGCCGGCGGCGTGGTGGGCGCCTCGTTCCTGGCCCGCACCCTGGAGCTGCCCCGGCTGATCTCGTTCGACGTCGGCGGGACCAGCGTGGACTGCTGCGTGATCGAGAACGGCGAGCCGGGCGAGGTGCACGAGGCGGCGATCGACGGCTTCCCGCTGCTCATCCCCATCTTCGACATCCGCACGGTCGGCGCGGGTGGCGGTTCGATCGCGTGGATCGACGAGGGACTGCTCAAGGTCGGCCCGCACAGCGCGGGCGCGGTGCCCGGGCCGGTCGCGTACGGCGCGGGCGGCACCGAGCCGACCGTCACCGACGCCGCCCTGGTGCTCGGCTACCTCGACCCGGGCGCGTTCCTGGACGGCGGCATGCGCATCGACGCGGACGCCGCGCGTGCCGCGATCGAGACCGAACTGGCCGTCCCGCTCGGGGTGACCGCCGAGCGGGCCGCGGCCAGCGTCTTCCAGGTCCTGCTCGCCCGGACGGTGGGCGCGCTGCGCGAGATCACCGTGGAGCGGGCGCTTGACCCCCGCGAGTTCGCGCTGCTCGCCTTCGGCGGGGCCGGTCCGCTGCTCGGCCCGATGCTGGCCCGCGAGATGGGCATCGCCACCACGATCATCCCGCAGGTCCCTGCCGCGTTCTCGGCGTTCGGCATGCTCATGTCGGACCTGGAGTACGAGTTCGCCACCACCGTGCTCCGCCCGCTCAGCGACGCCTCGCTGGCCGCGCTGGAGCCGTACTTCGCCGAGCTGGAGGAGCGGGGCGAGGAGGTGCTCTCCGCGCAGGGCGTCAAACCGGAGGACCGTGCCCTCGTCCGCCGCCTGGACATCCGCTACCACGGCCAGGAGCACAGCCTCGGCATCGACCTGGGGCCCGGCGACACCGCCGCCGACGTGCTGGCCAGGTTCAACGCCCAGCACGCCGCCAGGTACGGCCACGCGATGCCGGACGGCGGGCAGATCCTCACCCTCCGGGTCCGCGCGGTCGGCCGGCTGGCCAAGCCGGGCCTGCCGGAGCTCCCGCCCGCCGGTCCTGGGACGCCCGAGCCGATCTCGGCCCGCCGCGCCCACGACGTGACGACCGGCGAGTTCGCCACCTTCCAGGTGTACGGCAGGGCCACCCTGGCCCCCGGCCACGAGGTGCGCGGCCCGGCGATCGTCGAGGAGGGCACCTCGACCACCGTGATCTTCAGCGACCAGCGGCTGACCGTCGACGCCTACGGTCAGCTGCTGGTGACCGGCACCGGAGGAACCCATGACTGACCGGCTGGACGGCGCGACCGTCGAGGTGATCCGCAACTACCTGGTCTCGGTGGGCGAGCAGATGCGCCGCACCCTGGTCAGGGCGGCGTTCAACCCGGTGATCTACGAGGTGCTCGACTTCGGCATCTCGCTCTACAACGCCGACCTGGAGCTGATGGCGGAGGCGGCGGGCATCACCTCCTTCCTGGGCGCCAACGACCACGCCATCGTGAAGGGCGTCGAGTACGTCGGCCGGGAGAACATGCGGGCCGGCGACGTCTACCTGATGAACTATCCGTACTGGAGCGGCGCGCACTCCTACGACGCGATGCTGTTCGCGCCGGTCTTCCGCCCCGGTCACGAGGGCCCCGCCGCCTACCTGGCGGTGCGCGCGCACTGGATGGACCTGGGCGCCAAGGCCCCGGGCTACGTGCTGGACTCCACCGACATGCACCAGGAAGGGCTGATCTTCCCGAGCACGAAGATCGTCAGCCAGGGTGAGCTGGTCCGCGACATCATCGAGCTGATCCGGTTCAACTCCCGGCTCCCCGACCTGACCATCGGCGACTTCCACGCCCAGCTGGCCGCGCTGCGCACCGGCGAGAACCGGCTGGCGCAGGTGTGGGAGAAGTTCGGCGGCGCCACCGTGGACCAGGCGGTCCGGCAGATCATCGAGCACGGCGAGCGGGTCGCCCGCAAGGCCGTGGCGGCGCTGCCCGACGGCACCTGGACGGCCTATGACTACTGCGACGACGACGGCGTCACCGACGACCTGATCAGGATGGACGTCACGGTCACCGTCGACGGCGACCAGATGACCGTGGAGTTCGACGGCCAGGCCGTGGCCGGGCCGGTCAACCTGCCGATCGGGTCCACCGAGAGCCTGGCCAAGGCCATCTACAAGGAGCTGACCACCGCGACCGAGCCGTCCAACGCCGGGCACTACCGGGGTCTGGAGATCAAGGCGGCGCCCGGCTCGTTCTTCCACGCGCTCTACCCGGCGGCCACCTTCACCCAGTGGAGCGCCATCGTCGCCTTCGAGCTGATACACAAGGCGCTGGCCCAGGTGCTGGACACCCTCCCGGCCTCCTCGGGCGGCGACGAGCCCGGGTTCATGGCGCTCGGCCGGGATCCGCGCACCGGGGCCGACTTCGTGATCAGCAACAACGAGGGCATCGGCTGGGGCGCCACCAGGGACCACGACGGCGCCAACGCCCAGCAGCACCCCTCGCAGAGCGTGGTCCGCAACACCCCGATCGAGGTGCTGGAGCACAAGTCGACCGTGTTCCACGAGCGGCTGGAGCTGATCCCCGACTCCGGCGGGGCCGGTCGGCACCGGGGCGGGGTGGGTGTGCTCCGGCAGGTGCGCTACCTCGCCGACGGCGAGGTGCTGTCCATGAAGAAGAAGAGCAAGACCCGCCCGTGGGCGCTGCACGGCGGCCACGAACCCGAGCCCAGCGAGATGGTGCTCTGGCCGGACACCGACCGGGCCAGGCGGGTCGGGATGTACCGCGCGACGATGCGAGCCGGTGACCGGTTCGTCAACCGGACCGCGGGCGGCGGCGGGTACGGGGACCCGCTGCGACGCGATCCCTCCGCCGTGGTGGCCGACGTGCTCGACGGATACGTCAGCGCCGAGGCCGCGGCACGGATCTACGGGGTGATCGTCGACGAGACGGGCGCCTGGCGGCCCACCCCCGCCAGGGCCGGTAACCACGAAGGGTAAGACCAATGCGCCACTCTCCCCACTCCCGTTCACTACTGATCTCCATCACCCTCCTCGGTTCCCTGGCCCTGGCCGCGTGCGGCGGCGGTGCCACACCGTCCGGCGCCGCGGGGGCCTCGGGCGACGCCAACCCCCGCACCCAGACGCTGATCATCGCGGAGAACGAGCCGCCCGCCACCTTCGACCCGGTCCAGGCCGACAACTCGACGGTGGACGAGGTGGTCATCCCCGCCTACGACACCCTGATCCGCTACGAGGGCGACACGCTCACCCCGTCCGTCGCCACCGAGTGGGCGTTCGCCGCGGACGGCACCGGCCTGGACCTCACCCTCCGCGACGACGTGACCTTCCACGACGGGACGAAGCTCACCGCGGCGGATGTCCAGTTCACGCTGGACCGGATCGCCCGGCTGAAGATCGGCGTGGCGTCGCTGATGAGCGCGTACGACTCCGCCACCGTCACCGACGACACCCACCTGACCATCAAGCTGAAGCAGCCGTACTCGCCGTTCCCGGCCGCGCTGACCAGGGTCTACCTGCTCAATTCCAAGCTGGTGCAGGCCAACGCGGGCGGCGACGACGGGCAGGCGTGGCTGGCCGCCAACGACGCCGGCTCCGGGCCGTACCGGCTGGCCGGGTACACCGCCAACCAGGAGGCCAAGTTCACGAAGTACGAGGGCTACTGGGGCGGTTTCACCGGCCAGGCCAAGGACGTGGTCTTCCGCTACCTGCCGCAGGCGGCGACCCAGAAGGCCGCGCTGCAGAGCGGTGACATCGACATCGCGATGGACATCGACCCCAACGACTGGGCCGGCATGGAGAGCTCCGGCTTCACGGTGAACAAGGCCGACACCAACGTCCAGCTGTACGTGTTCTTCAAGATGAAGGACTCGGCGGTGGCGAACAAGGCGCTCCGCGAGGCCATCGCGTACGCCTACGACTACGACCAGCACGTGACGGCGATCCTCAAGGGCGCCGGCAAGAAGGCCGTGGGCGTGCTGCCGAGCACGATGTCCTGCTTCGACTCGACGGTGCCGCAGCCGGGCCGCGACCCGGAGAAGGCCAAGAGCATCCTGGCCGCGGCCGGTCTGAAGGACGTCAAGCTGACCATGACCTACCTGAAGGCGACCGCCGAGATGGAGCAGGCGGCCACCCTCCTCCAGTCCAACCTGGCCGAGATCGGGATCACCCTCAACCTGGAGGCGATCACCTACCCGCAGTACGTGGAGAAGCTGAAGACCAACGCGACCACGCCGGACCTGGGCATGATCTACGCCTTCCCGCCCTACCCGGACCCCGACTCGGTGCTCTACCTGCTGTTCGACTCGAAGTTCATCAACAACGGGCAGAACAACGGCGGCTACCACAACCCCGAGGTGGACAAGCTGGTCGAAGGCGCCCAGCAGAAGACCGGCCTGGACGAGCGCTGCGCCGCCTACAAGACGGCGCAGCAGACCATCGCGGCGGACTTCCCGTCGATCAACATGTCCAACCCGCAGTACGTGACGGTGCTCCGCGCCGGATTGGACGGCTACACCTACCAGCCGTCGCACCACCAGACGGTGGACGTCTACAAGATCAAGCTCGGCTGACCTCCGGCTGAGGGGAGGGTCCCACATGGCGCGTTTCCTGCTCCGCCGGTTGATCACCAGCGTGGTGGTGCTGGCCGGGCTCGCCGTCGTCACGTTCCTGATGACGCAGGTGCTGCCGGGCGACCCGGCCAGGGCCGCCGCCGGTCGCAACGCCACGGCCGAGCAGGTGGCGCAGGTCCGGGCCAGACTCGGCCTGGACCAGCCGCTGTGGGACCAGTTCCTCGGCTACCTGGGCCGGCTGGCCCACGGCGACCTGGGCACCTCGGTCTTCACCCAGCGGCCGGTGCTCGACGACGTGGCCGCCATGCTCCCCGCCTCGGTGGAACTGGTGCTGGCGGCCATGGTGATCAACGTCGTGGTGGCCGTGCCGCTGGGCGCCTTCGCCGCCTACCGGCGCGGCCGGGCCGCGGACACCGCGGCCCGGATCGTGGCCCTGCTCGGCATGGCCGTGCCGGTCTTCTGGCTCGGGCTGATGCTCCAGCTGGTCCTCGCCGCCCAGCTGCGGGTGTTCCCGCTCACCGGCCAGCTCTCCTTCGGCCACCAGGTGCCGCGGATCACCGGCATGACCACGCTGGACGGCCTGCTCGCCGGCGACTGGGCTGCCTTGGCGGACGCGCTGGCCCACCTGGCGCTACCCGCGGTCACGCTGGCCGCCGCGTTCGTCGCGGTGGTGGCGCGCACCGTCCGGTCATCCATGATCACCACGCTGGACTCCGACTACATCGCGCTGGCCAGGGCCACCGGCGCCGGCGAGTTCCGGGTGGTGGTCCGGCACGGCCTGCGCAACGCCCTGGTCCCCGCCAGCACGATCCTCGGCATGCAGCTCGGCTGGATGCTCGGCTCGACCGTGCTGGTGGAGTCCATCTTCGGCCGGACCGGGATCGGCGCGTACGCGGTGACCGCGGTCCTGCAGAACGACCTGTACGCCGTGATCGGCACGGTTCTGGTGATCGGAGTGGTCTTCGTGGTGATGAACGTCATCGTGGACCTGGTCCAGCTCTGGCTGAACCCGCGGCTGCGCCACACCGGCCGGCGGCGGGCGACCCCGGTGGCGGCATGAGCAGGGCACGCCCCATCGAGCGGGCAGCCCTGGTGGTCGCCGTCCTGGTCGCGGCGCTCGCCGTGCTCGGCCCGCTGCTCGCGCCGCACGACCCGTACGCGGTGAACCTCGCCCAGTCCCTCCAGGGCCCGTCCGCCGAGCACTGGTTCGGCACCGACGTCAACGGCAGGGACGTGCTCAGCCGTCTGCTGTACGGCGCCCGCGAGACGCTCCCGGCGACCCTGGTCGTGATCGCCGCCGCCACCCTCATCGGCACCCTGATCGGCACCCTGGCCGCGCTCGGCGGGAAGGTCCTGGACGAGGTGCTGATGCGGATCACCGACATCGGCCTGTCGCTGCCCTCGATCATCCTGGCCCTTGGCCTGGCCGCCGCGCTCGGCCCCGGCCTGCGGTCGGCGGTGATCGCGCTGGCCCTCACCTGGTGGCCCGGGTACGCCCGGCTGGTGCGCACCCTGGTCCGCGAGGTGAAGGACGCCGAGTACGTGGACGCCGCCAGGACGCTGGGCGTCTCCCGGCTCAGGCTGGTCTTCGCCCACATCCTCCCCAACGCGCTGGGCGCCCTGTACGTGCAGACCACCCTGGACGTGTCGGCCGTGATGCTGGTCATCTCGGGTCTGTCCTTCGTCGGCGTGGGCGCGCAGGTGCCGTCCGCGGAGTGGGGGGCGATGATCGCGGCGGCGGCCAACAACCTCACCAACGGCTGGTGGGCGGTGGTCTTCCCGGGGCTGGCGATCATGCTGACCGCGCTCGCCTACAACCTGGTGGGCGACTGGCTACGGGTGCGGAACGACCCGACCCTGCGGGAGGGAGCCCGATGACCGAGACGCTGCTCGCCGTACGCGACCTGCGGATCGCCTTTCCCGGCCGGACCGGGCCGGTGGAGGTGGTGCACGGCATCGACCTGGACCTGGCCAGAGGCGAGAAGGTCGCGCTGGTCGGCGAGTCGGGTTCCGGCAAGTCGGTCACCGCGCGCGCCGTGCTCCGGCTGGACCCGGACGCCCGGCTGAGCGGGCGGATCGACCTCGCCGGCGTGGACGTGCTCGCGCTGCCGGCCCGGCGGCTGCGCGAGATCCGCGGCGCGCGAGCCGGCCTGGTCTTCCAGGATCCGCTGGCCTCGCTCAACCCGGTGATGACCATCGGCTGGCAGATCATCCAGCCGCTGGTCATCCGCGGCGTGCCCAAGCGCATCGCCCGGCGGCGCGCGATCGACCTGCTCACCCGGCTCGGGGTGCGTGACGCCGCCCACCGATTCGACGACTACCCGCACCAGTTCTCCGGCGGGATGCGGCAGCGGGTGGTGATCGCCATCGCGGTCATCGCGGAACCCGCCCTGCTCATCGCCGACGAGCCGACCACGGCGCTGGACGTGCGGGTGCAGGCTCGCGTCCTGGAACTCCTCCGCGAACTCGCCGCGGAGCGCGACATGGCGGTCCTGCTCATCACCCACGACCTCGGCATCGTGGCCGGGTTCGCCGACCGGGCCGTGGTCATGCGGCACGGCAGGACCGTGGAGTCGGGGCCGGTCGAGGAGATCTACGCCCGGCCGCGGCACGAGTACACCCGGGCGCTGCTCGCCGCCGTCCCCCGGATCGGCGGCGATCCGTCCCGGCCGCTGGCCGTGATCGGGGAGGGCGAAACATGCTGACCGAACCGCTGCTGCGCGTGGAGAACCTGGTGAAACACTTCGCCGGCCGCCGGGTGCTGGACGGGATCTCCTTCGAGGTCGCCCCGGGCGAGGTGCTCGGCCTGGTCGGCGAGTCCGGGTCCGGCAAGTCCACCACCGCGCGGTGCGTGGCCCGGCTGACCGAACCCGACCAGGGCAGGGTCACCCTCGCCGGGCGGGACGTGCTCGCCGCCGGGCGGCGCGAGCTGCGCGCCATCCGGCGCGACATGCAGATGGTCTTCCAGGATCCGTACTCCTCGCTCAACCCGCGGATGACCGTGGCCGCGCTGATCGAGGAGCCACTCGCCGTGCACCGCCTGGAGGCGGACCGGCGGCGGCGCCGGGACCGGGCGGCCGAACTGCTGGAACTGGTCGGCATGTCGGCCGCGCACCTGGACCGGCACCCGCGCTCGTTCTCCGGCGGGCAGCGGCAGCGCATCTCCATCGCGCGGGCGCTCGCCGTCGGGCCGCGCCTGCTCATCTGCGACGAGCCGGTCTCCTCGCTGGACGTGTCGGTGCAGGCCCAGGTGCTCAATCTGCTCGGCGACCTGCGGCGGCGGCTCGGGCTCTCGATCCTGTTCATCGCGCACGATCTGGCCGTCGTCTACTACCTCTGCGACCGGGTCGCGGTCCTGGAGAACGGCGCGCTGGTCGAGATCGGCACCCGCGAGCAGGTGTACGGCTCGCCGTCCCACCCCTACACCCGATCCCTGCTCGACGCGGTCCCGGTGCCCGATCCGGCCGTCGAACGCGCCAGAAGGAGCGACAGATGAGAATGTTCGTGAACGGGCAGGCGATGTCCGGAGGAAGCCTCAACGGCGCGCTCCGCGACGCCCGTTTCCTCGGGCCCGCCGAGACCGCGGCCCGCTACCGGTTCTTCGCGGTACGCGAGGAGTTCCCCGGCCTCTACCCGGTCCCCACCGGCGGCCACCCGGTGCCGGGGGAGCTTTACGAGGTCACCTACGAGATCCTCCGCGACCACCTGCTCCCCGGCGAGCCGCCGGAACTGGAGCTGACGGTGATCGAGCTGGCCGACGGCTCGGGATCGCTGTCGATGCGGATGCGCGAGGAGTCGCTGAGCCTGCCCGGCGTGGTGGACATCAGCACGGCCGGCGGCTGGCGCGCCTACCAGGCGGGAGGCGCCCGATGAGCGACCCCGTGGTGGTGCGCGGCGGCACGGTGGTGGAGGCCGGCTGGTCGGCCCCGGCCGACGTGGTGGTCCGGGACGGGAAGGTGGCCGCGCTCACCCGGCCCGGCGGTGCCGCGCCGCGCGGCGCGACCGAGATCGACGCGACCGGCATGCTGGTGCTGCCCGGCGGCGTGGACCCGCACTGCCACGTGGGCTTCACCTCGGGTGAGTTCACCTCGCTCGACGACTACGCGGAATGCACCACGGCGGCCGTGTTCGGCGGGACCACCACCATCGTCGACTTCGCGATCCCGCGCCCCGGCGAGGCCCCGGCCGACGTCGCGTACGCGCAGCGGGCCAAGGCCTGGCAGGGGCTGTGCGACAGCGCGCTGCACGCCTGCGTGGTCGACTGGGACGAGACGGTGCCCGACCAGCTCGGCGCGCTGGTCGCGGACGGGATCACCACGGTGAAGATGTTCACCACCTACCGCGGCGAGACCATGGCGAACGAGGACACCATCCTGCGGACCATGAAGACCCTGCGCGACCTGGGCGGCCTGGTGGTGATCCACTGCGAGGCCGACCACATCATCGGGGACACCCAGACCGACTGCGCGGCCCGCGGCCGGATCGGGGCCGCGCACATGGCGGAGACCCGGCCCGAGCTGGCCGAGACCGCGTCGGTGGCCGAGGTCCTCGCCATCGCGGAATCGCTGGGCTCCCCCGTCTACTTCGTCCACCAGTCCACCGCCGAGGCCGTCGAACTGGTCGCCGCCGCCCGCCGCCGGGGCCTGGCCGCCTACACCGAGTCGGTCGCCCACCACCTGGTCCTCGACGACAGCCGGTACGCGGGTCCCGCCCCCGAACGCTACGTCTGCTGCCCGCCGCTACGCCCACGCCCGGCCGTGGACGCGCTCGCCCGCCACCTGTTCACCGGCGAGATCACCACCATCGGCAGCGACCACTGCTGCTACGACCTGGCCCAGAAGGAGTCCCACCGAGCCGACGTACGAGCGATGCCCAACGGCCTCCCCGGCGTGGAAACCCGCCTCCCGGTGATCTTCTCCACCTTCGTCGCCAACGCCGGCCTCCCCGTCACCCGGTTCGTCGAGCTCACTTCGACCAACCCCGCCCGGACCAACGGCCTCTACCCCCGCAAGGGCACCCTGCTCCCCGGCGCCGACGCCGACATCGTCATCTGGGACCCTGCCGCCGAGTGGCAGGTGACCGCCGACACCCTCCACATGACCACCGACTACACCCCCTACGAGGGCATGACCCTAACCGGCCGCCCCCGTACCGTCCTGGTCGCCGGCCGCCCCATCGTCCATGAGGGCACCCTCCTCGACCCAACCCCCCGCGGCCGCCACCTACCCGCCGAACCGGCAGTACGTCAGCGGAGGCCGACGATTTCGGCGTAGCGGGTCATGTCGGATTCGTAGTTGTCGTCACCGATGCGGGGGGAGACGACCACCTCGTCCAGGCCGAGTTCGAAGCAGCGGCGGATGTAGACCGCGTCGTCCTCCCAGTCCTTCTCCGTCTTGCCCTTGGCGCGACGGCCTACCCGCAACGAGACCTCGGCCCGGGTGCGTCCGGCGGCCTCCAGGGCGCGTTCCAGGTCGTCGGTGAAGCGGGCGATGTCGTCGTAGGTCTGGCTGTAACCGGCCCAGCCATCGCCCAGCTCCACGATGCGGCGGAGGGTGGCGGGGCTGTTGCCGCCGACGATGATCGGAGGGTGGGGGCGCTGGACGGGCTTGGGGTAGGCGTAGAGGGGTGGGAAGTCGACGAATTGGCCGTGGAATTCGGTTAGGTCGTCGTCGGACCAGGTGGCCTTCATGACGCGGAGGTATTCGTCCATGCGGGCGCCCCGGCGTTCGAAGGGGACGTCGAGGGCCGCGTACTCCTCGGCGGACCAGCCGACGCCGACGCCGAAGTTGAAGCGGCCGCCGGAGAGCTGGTCGATGGTGGCGATCTGGCGGGCGGTGACGATGGGGTTGCGCTGCGGGACCACCATCACGTACGTGCCGATGCGGAGGCGGGAGGTGGCGGCGGCGATGGCGCCGGCCAGGACGAGGGGGTCGTGGACGCCCCGGGTGGCGTTGACCTCGACGGCGCCCGACTCCTCGTACGGGTACTTGGAGGTGTAGCTCGGCATGAAGACCACGTGCTCGGGGAGCCAGACCGAGTTGAAGCCGAGTTCCTCGATGAGCTGGGCCGACTCGATGGACCAGCGGCCGGCGCGGCGGCCCGCGCCCGGGTACCACTCGCTGATGCCGATTTTCACTGCGCGCTCCCCTCGGGGTGCAGGAACGTCTCGCGGAGCACGTGTTTCATCACCTTCATGCTGGAGTTGCGGGGCAGCTGGTCGACGAAGAAGATCCGGCGGGGCTTCTTGTAGGAGGCCAGCCGCTCCTGGACGTACGCGAGGATCTGGTCCTCGGTGAGCGAGTGCCCCGGTTTGACGACGACGGCGACCGAGACGGTCTCGCCCCAGCGCTCGTCGGGCAGGCCGAAGGCGGCGGCGTCCGCGATCTCGTCCATGGTGAGCAGGACGCGCTCGACCTCCGCCGGGTAGACGTTGGCCCCGCCGGTGATGATGAGTTCCTTGGAGCGGCCGGTGACGTAGAAGTAGCCGGCCTCGTCCTGGTAGCCGAGGTCGCCGGTGTAGTACTCGCCGTTCACGAGGACTTCGGCGGTCCGGTCCGGCTTCCCCTGGTACCCGGAGAACATGGTGTCGCACTCGATGACGAGTTCGCCGACCTCGCCCGCGGGGACGGGCTTACGTTCGGAGTTCACGACGCGGACGGTGGCGGTGGGCAGCGGGCGGCCGACCGAGGCGAAGATGTCGGAGGCCTGGGTACGGCCGGTCCAGTCGGAGCGGTTGGTGATGGTGATCGGGCCGACCACCTCGGTCATGCCCCAGGTCTCGACGAGCCGGTCGCCGATCACGTCCACCAGCTTGCCCGCCAGTTCAGGCGGGAGCGGCCCGCCCGAGTGCAGGACGGACAGGAGGGTGTCGAGCACCTGGGGGTAGAGGCGCAACGCCTCCAGCAGGCCGGGGATGAGCGGGGTGAGCCCGAGGGTGAACGTCGAGCCACGCTCGGCCATGTGGCGGCCCCATTGCTCGGGGGTGGCCCCGGGGATGAAGGAGACCGTGCCGCCGGTGTAGAAATGCGGAAATATCACGCCCCAGATCCCGGACACGAAGGACCAGCCGCCCGGGAAGGCGCAGTGCCCGTGCAACGGCAGGCGGTAGGCGTACGGGACCAGCTTCGTGCAGCCGGCGACGGCCCGGTGCGAGGCCAGCGCGCCCTTGGGGAAGCCGGTGGTCCCGCTGGTGTAGCCGATGATCGCGATGTCCTCGGCCGTCGCCGTGAGCGGCAGCGGCGCGTCGGAGGCACCGCGCAGCGCCTCGGCGTAGGACTCCGCGCCGTCGGGGACGGCGGAGCCGATGGCCAGCCACGCCGTCAGCCCGGACGCCGACCGGGTACGCGCGACCGTGGCGGCGACCCCGTCGGTGTGCACCAGCCCCTGGGCCCCGGAGTCGGTGAGCACGTAGTCGATCTCGTCGGCGGTGAGCCGGTCGTTGACGTGCACCACGGGATAACCGCCGATGGCCAGCCCGACATACACCTCAAGGGCCTCGATCCGGTTCTCCAGCAGCGCGGCGACATGGGTCCCCGGCGCGAGCCCGCGCGCCCGCAGCGCATGGGCCAGCCGCCGCCCGGCGGCCACCACCTCCGCGAAGGTACGGCTCTCGCCCTGCGACTCGACCGCGACCCGCGGCCCGAACCGCCGCCCGGCCTTCTCGAAGATCTCACCCATCGTGTCACTCACGAGTACTCCTTGAGGTTGAAGACACGGACCGCGTTGGCGGCCAGGAACAGTGCGAGCTCCTCCGCCGACAGGACGGGCGGCTCTCCGGCGAACGGCTCCGCCAGGCTGGTGACCCTATCGATCCAGGTCACCAGCTCCTCGCCCCGGGGGTCGGACTTCTCGCCGCGGATGATGTCGGAGCCGAAGATCAGCCGATGCGCTCCGAGCTGGGCGCGCATCCGGGCCAGCCGGCGGCGGAACTCGGGGTAGTCGGTCAGCGCGCAGCGCTGCCAGAGGGACAGTTCCAGGTAGGCGCGCTGCCAGCCGGTGGCCGCGTCGAGCGCCTCGGCCCACCAGGCCTCCAGGCCCGCGTGGGCGAAGACGACGGTGAGGGTCGGGTAGCGGGCCAGCAGGGCGGCCACCTCGGCGGGCCGGGAGCGTACGGTCTGGAGGGGGTCGCCGCCCAGCGGGGAGGTGTGCACGACCACGGGCAGGTCCAGTTCCACCAGCCGCGCGAACAGCCAGGAGTGTGCCGGATCGGCCAGGTCCCAGCCCGCCGCCGGGTAGAGCTTCACGCCGCGGCAGTTGCCCATCCGCGCCGCGTGGTCGAGGATCTCGGCCGCGTCGGGGTGCCGGGGGTCGATGCCCGCGCAGAAGAAGAGCCGCCCGGGATGGGTGTCGGCCAGGGACTGGCAGCGAGCGTGCAGGTCGCGGATGGGCAGGTGCTCGCCGGTCGGGCGGCCAACGATCGTCCAGTCCACGACGGGCATCACCCCGGCGGCGACGCCCGCGCGGTCGAAGGCGGCGACGGTCAGCGACGCCCCCGGATCGCTCTGCCCTTTCCCGACCTTGGGGAGGATGTCGGCCGGGTCCCGTTCCGGGTGGGTACGCCCCGCGGCCTGCCGTGCCCACGCCTGGCGCAGCCCTTCCGGCAGCCAGGTGGCCTCCAGGACGTGCATGTGGGCGTCGATCACCATGGGGTTCACTTCCCGGCCAGGATGTGCACGGTGGAGGCGGCGGTCTCCCAGTCGATGACGCCGCCGCCGATCTGGGCGAGCCCGACGCGGGCCCGAGCCAGCTGGAGGTCGCCCGCCTCGCCGCGGATCTGCTGGGTGATGTCGTGGATCTGGGCGAGGCCGCTGGCCCCGAGTGCGTGGCCCCTGCCGACGAGGCCGCCCGCGACGTTCACCGGCATCGCCCCCGAACGTTCGGTGACGCCGTTCATGGCCCAGTCCTGCTCCTGGCCCGGCGCGCAGAGCCCGAGCTCGCTCCAGGTGAGCAGCTCGTACGCCACCGAGGCGTCGTGCACCTCGGCGAAGTCGACGTCACCGGGCCCGAGCCCCGCCTGCTCGTACGCCGCCAGTCCCGCGGCCTTGGCGGCGCCCGGACCATCCTCGACGCCCTTGGGCGGGCGGGTGGCCAGCCGGGAGGCCAGGATCCGGACATCGCGCTCCGCTGAGCCCCGGCGGGTCACCACCACGGCCGCGGCGCCGTCGCTGATCGGCGAGCTCATCAGCACGGTGAGCGGATCCACCACCACCCGCGCCTTCAGCACCTCCTCGGGAGTCCCGCCGAACCTGCGGTGGGCCATCGGGTTGAGCCGGGCGTTCTCCAGCGACCGCGAGGTGACCCGGGCCAGGCCGTCCATGGTGACCCCGCGCTCGCCGAAGAGCGTGCGCGCCAGCCGGGCCTGCCGGTCCACGAACGGGCTGCGGTTCTCCCCCGCGCCGTCACCGACCGCGAAGCCGTCCTCCACGTCCATGCCGGCGCCGAACGCGCGGAAGGTGCGGGCGCGGTCCTCGTGGTTGGCCTTCTCCACGCCCAGCGCGAGCACGGTGTCGTACAGGCCGGAGGCGACCGCCAGCCAGGCCAGGTGCAGGGCGTTGCCGCCGGAGGCGCAGGCGTTCTCCACGTTGTGCACGGGGATGGTGCCGAACCCGAGCGGGTAGGTGACGGTCTCGCCCCGGATGCTCTCCTGGCCGGTGATGAGGCCGGCGAGCGCGTTGGCGAAGAAGACCGCCTGGACGTCCGCGACCTCCATCCCCGCGTCGGCCAGAGCGGTCAGGACGGCCTGCCGCCCCAGGTCCTTCATGGAGGAGCCGAGGAACTTGCCGAAGGGGGTCATGCCGACGCCCCGGATCACCACGTCACTGTGCATAAGGTCATCCCTTCTGAGGGCTGGGCCAGGAGGCGCTGACGCCGCCGTCGACGATCAGGCTCTGGCCGGTGACGTAGGCGGCGTCGTCGGAGGCCAGGAAGGCCACGGCGGCGGCGGCCTCCTCGGGGCGGCCCTCGCGGCCCATCGGGACCACGGCCGCGCGGGCGGGCGCCGCCTCGGTGCCGAACTCGCGCCGGACCAGCGCCGAGTCGATGACGCCGAGCACGACCGCGTTGGCGCGGATGCCGCGCGCGGCGTACCTGACCGCGATGTGCCGCATGACGGCCAGCTGCGCGGCCTTGGTGGCCTCGTACGACAGCGAGCGGCGGCTGCTCAGCAGCCCGGCGGTGGACCCGACGAAGACGAACGCGCCGCGCGAGCGGTCCAGCATGGGGCCGAGCGCGGCCTGCGCGGTGAGCCAGTGCGAGCGCACGTTGACCGCCTCGGAGTACTCCCACTCCGGCAGGCTCTGCGCCTTGATCGGCTCCCGCCCGGAGATGCCGACGTTGCAGACCACGATGTCCAGCCGCCCATACGCCTCCAGCGCGGTCGCCACGGCCGCCTGGCAGGAGACGGCGTCGGAGGCGTCCACCTCGACCGCCAGGCCCGGGGTGGCCAGTCCGTCCACGGTGGCCTGGGCCCGCCCGAGGTCGATGTCGCCGACCACGACGGTGGCGCCCTCGGCGGCCAGGCGGAGCGCGATGGCCCGGCCGTTGCCCATGGGAAGGTCCTCCCCTGGCCGGGCGGGGCCGTGGCTGCCGCCGCCCAGCACGTACGCCACCTGTCCGGCCAGCCTGCCGTCACCAGTCATGACGCGGTCCTCTCAGTACGCGCGCGGCAGGTCGAGCACCTGCTGCGCGATGAAGTTGAGGGACATCTCCTGGCTGACCGGGGCCAGCCGCATGATCCGGGCCTCCCGCCAGTACCGCTCGACGTGGAACTCGTGGGCGTACCCGAGCCCGCCGTGGGTCTGCACGGCGCGGTCGGCGGCGTCGTACCCGGCCTGGGCGGCCAGGTACTTGGCGATGTTGGCCTCGGCCCCGCAGGACAGCCCGGCGTCGTAGCGGCGGGCGGCCACCATGGTCATCTGCCAGGCGGCCGCAAGGCGGGCGTAGGCGTCGGCGAGCGGGTGGCTGATGGCCTGGTTGGCGCCGATGGGCCGGTCGAAGACCTCGCGCACCCGGGCGTACTCGGTGGCGCGGCGCAGCGCCGCGTACCCGATGCCGACCGCCTCGGCGGCGATCAGGATGCGCTCGGGGTTGAGGCCGGACAGGATGTGCCGGAAGCCCTTGCCCTCCTCGCCGACCAGCCGCCAGCCCTCGGCCGGCAGCCGGTCGTAGAAGGTCTCGCAGCTGGCCACGGCGTTCCGGCCGGCCTTGGGGATGGGCCGGATGTCGACGTGCGCGGGGTCGAGGTCGATCAGGAACAGGCTGAGTCCGTCGAACCTGCGCCGGTCCTGGTCGGGCGCGGGGGCGGTGCGGGCCAGGATGAGCGCGACGTCGGACTCCAGGGCCTTGCTGGTCCAGATCTTCTGGCCGGAGATCACCCAGTTGTCGCCGTCCCGTTCCGCGGCGGTCTTGATGCGCGAGGTGTCGGTGCCCGCGTCCGGTTCGGTGACCGCGAAGGCGACGTGCAGCCTTCCTTCGGCGGCCGGGGGCAGGAAGGTCTTCCTGAGCCGCTCGTTGCCGTACTTGAGCACGGGCTGGAGCCCGAACAGGTTCATGTGCAGGGCGGTGCAGCCGTTCATGGCCGCGCCGGAGGCGGCGACCTCGCGGAGCACGATCGCCGCCTCGGTGACGCCCCGGCCCGCGCCGCCGTACTCCTCCGGCAGCGCGATGCCCAGCCAGCCGCCCTCCGCCATGGCGGTGAAGAACTCCCACGGGAACCGGTGCTCGGCGTCGCAGGAGGCCCAGTACTCGTCGGGGAAGGCGGCGCAGCGGTCGCGGACCGCCTCGGCGATCAGCTCGTGGTCGGGGTCGTCGAAGGCCGTTCTCATGCCAGGAATTCCAGGATGAGCTTGCGTGCGTCGGCGGACTCGTACGGGACCATGTGGGCGGCGTCCTGGACCACCTCGCTGCGGGCGTGCGGCAGGTAGCCGGTCCAGAGCGCGGCCAGCGAAGGCGGTACGACGCCGTCCCGAGCTCCCCAGACCAGCAGCACCGGCACCTCGGCGAGCCGGTAGAGCCGCTCGGCGATCCCGGTGTCCGGGATGGGGAACAGGTAGTTGCTGGCGGTGCCGAGCATCTGCACCCGGCGGATGACGGCCAGACCGGTCTCGTGCGCGTCGGCGGGCCGGGGCTGCTGGGCGGTGGCGACCGGCCCGTCCGGGTCGGCGTAGATCAGGGGGTTGAGGTCCCTGGGCAGCAGCGCGAACATGTCCGCGCCGGGGTCGGCCTCGTCGAACATGCCCCACGGGGCGAGCAGCGCCAGCGAACCGACCCGGCCGGGCTGGGCGGCGGCCATCTCGGCGGCGAGGGTGGCCCCGATGCCGTGGCCGACCAGCCGGATCTCTCCCACGTCCAGCCGGTCCAGCGCCCACCAGACGACCAGCGCCAGGTCAGGCAGGCCGGCGGCGGGCCGCACGGAGGTGGAGACCCCCCAGCCGGGCAGGTGCACGACCAGGACCCGGTTGCCGTCGAGCAGTTCGCCGGGCAGCGGGGGTTCCTCGAACGCGCCCCACTCGCTGTGCAGGTAGACCAGGACGGGACCGGTGGACGTGCCGAGTTCGTCGACGACGGTGACGTCGCCGGAGTGCGGGCCCTCGAAGGTGTGCCTCATCGGGCCACCGCCACGGGAGCGACGGACGCCGGTTCGAAGCCGGGGATCGGTTTCGGCCACCAGTTGTGCTCGTACTGGCTGAAGACCTCCGACAGGCCGGGCTTGACCTTGGTGGTGAACAGCTCGATGTTGTTCATCGCCTTCTCGCGCGGCATGTCGCCGATGTGCATGAGGGCGATCCAGTTGCCGATGCGCATGGTGCTCGCCAAATGCTCCAGCTTCTCCCGTACGGTGCTGGGGCTGCCGGCGATGATGATGCCGAGGTTCACGAAGTCCGCCCACTCGTAGTCCTTGGCCGCGCGGAAGCTGTCCGGCCGCTGGGTGGTCTTCGCGCCGGGCGGCGGCAGCACCGCGCGCAGCGACTCCACGCTCTTGTAGCCGGGGGCCTCGGCGAAGCCGGGGTAGGTGTGGGTGCACCGGCGGTAGAAGTACTTCACGTGGTCGGCGTAGAGGCGCTCGGCCTCCTCGTCGGTGTCGGCGACCAGGATCGGCTGGAACATGCCCACCCGGTACGGGTTGTCGTCCACCCCGGCGGCCTCGGCGCGCTCCCAGAAGCGGCGGAGCATCGAGCCGGAGAACTCGGTGCCGAAGTAGGAGAGGAAGAAGAACGGGAAGTCGCGCCGGATGGCGAAGTCCATGGTCTCCAGGGAGCCGCTGCCGGGCACCCAGATGGGCGGGTGCGGCTGCTGGAGCGGCTTGGGCCAGGGGTTGACGTAGCGCAGCTTGGTGTAGCGGCCGTTGTGGCTGAACACCTCCTGGGACTGCCACGCCTTGAGGATCAGCTCGAAGCCCTCGTAGTAGCGCTCGCGCACGGTGGCGGGCTTGATGCCGTAGGCGTAGTTGGTGTCCTGGCTGCTGCCGAGCGGGAACCCGGTGATCAGCCGCCCGCCGCTGATCACGTCGAGCATGGCCAGTTCCTCGGCGATCCGGATGGGCGGGTTGTAGAGCGGCACCGCGTCGCCCATGACCAGGATCTTGGCGTCGGTGTCGGCGGTGCGCCGGGCCAGCGAGGCGGCCATCATGTTCGGGCTCGACATCAGGCCGTAGGCGTTGCTGTGGTGCTCGTTGACGCCGATCGCGTCGAAGCCCATGCGGGCGGCGTGCTCCAGTTCGTCCAGGTAGTCGTTGTAGAGGTGGTGGATGCGCCGCACGTCCATGAGACGGGGGTCGATGTCCACCCAGACGCTCCGGTGCTTCTGGGCGAAGTCCTCTGGAAGCCCGTCAAAGGGCATCAGATGGAAATAGGTGAACTTCACGCTTTGTCCCTCGGGGTCAGTAGGGGTCAGGCCCAAAGTTTATCAAACGCTTGCTTTACTTTGCTGGCAGGGCACGGCACAAATCGGGCACATCTCGTCAGGACAGCTGCCGGACCAGCAGCTCAAGCTCCTGCTGGAAGGTCGCGATGACGGACGCCTGGGACAGGTCGTTGATCTGCGCCCAGTTGTCGCGGATCTCCTCCGGCGACACCGACCGGGAGAAGTAGCCGGGGGTCTGCGCGACCAGCACCCGCGCCACCCGGCCGCCGCCCACGTTGTAGACCTCGCCGGTGACCTCGCACTCCCGCGCGGCCAGCCAGACCACCAGCGGCGCGACCAGTTCAGGGTCGAGCCGGTCGGCCAGGTCGCCCAGCAGGTCCTCGGTCATCCGGGTGCGCGCCCCCGGCTCGATCGCGTTGACCGCGATGCCGTGCCGGGCGCCCTCCAGGGCCAGCGTCTTGGTGGCGCCCACGATGGCCGCCTTGGCCGCCGCGTACGCGGTCTGCCCGAAGTTGCCGAACAGGCCGGCGGCCGAGGTGGTGTTGACGATCCGCCCGTACCGGCGCTCGGTGAAGACCGGCCAGGCGGCCTTGGTCATCCAGATCGTCCCGCCCAGGTGCACCGCGAGCACCGGGTCCACCTGGTCCCTGGTGAGCTTGGCCATGGTGCGGTCGCGCAGGATGCCGGCGTTGTTGACCAGGATGTCCAGGCGCCCGAAACCGTCCAGCGCCCGCGCGACCACCTGCTCGGCGCCCTCGGGCGTGCTGATGTCGGTGGCGTCGGCCACCGCGGCGCCGCCCGCCTCGGTGATCTCCTTGACCACCTGCTCGGCGGGGCTCAGCTCGGCGCCTGCCCCGTCCAGGGCCGCGCCGACGTCGTTCACCACGACCGCCGCGCCGCGCGCGGCCAGCAGCAGCGCGTGCGCGCGGCCGAGCCCGCGACCGGCGCCGGTGACGACGGCGACCTGGCCGTCCAGTCTGATCTCGCTCACAGGAGTGCCTCTCGATGGGAATCAGCCGAACAGGGCCGTCATGATCTCGGGACGGGAGCGGAGCTCGTCCGGCTCGCCCTCGGCCACGATCCGGCCGCGGTGCATGACGTAGAGGTAGTCGCTGACGGCCAGGGCCAGCTCGGCGTTCTGCTCGACGAGCAGGATGGTGGAGCCCGTCTCGTGCAGGGTGGAGATGGTGGTGAACAGCACGTCCACGATGGAGGGGGCCAGGCCCATCGACGGCTCGTCCAGGACCAGCACGTCGGGCCGGGTCATCAGGGCCCGCCCGACCGCCAGCATCTGCTGCTCGCCGCCGCTGAGCAGTCCCGCGTACTGCCGGCGCCGCTCGGCCAGCACCGGGAACAGGTCGTAGACCCGGCCGATCTGCTGCTGGAAGTCGGCCTTGTCGCGGCGCTTGGCGTACACGGCGAGTTCCAGGTTCTCCAGCACGGTGAGCGAGGGCGCCACCCGGCGGCCCTCGGCCACCAGCGCGACCCCCGCCCGGACCAGCCGGTGGCAGGGCCAGCCGGTGACGTCCCGCCCGCCGACCACGACCTTCCCCGACGACGGCTTGTGCAGCCCGGCGATGGAGTTGAGGGTGGTCGTCTTGCCTGCGCCGTTGGCCCCGACCAGGGCCACCAGCGCGCCCTTGGGCACCCGCAGGTCGACGTCGCGGACGGCCTCAACCACGCCGTGCGCGGCGCAGAGTCTCGATACGGCGAGCATCGGATCGCTTGCCAAAGTAGGCCTCCCTGACATCGGGTTGTTCCAGGCACGCCGCGAGGGTGCCGACGGCGAGCACGGCGCCGGAGTTCATCACGGTGACCTGGTCACAGAACTCCTCGACCAGCCGCATGTTGTGCTCGATCAGGACCAGCGTCAGGCCCTGCCCGCGCAGGGTCAGCAGCAGCTCGCCGACCTGGTGGGACTCCGCGTCGTTCATCCCGGCGGTGGGCTCGTCCAGCAGCAGCACCCGGGGCTCGGCGGCCAGCGCCCTGGCGATCTCCACCCGCCGCTGGTCGCCGTAGGAGAGCGTCTCGGCCAGCGCGCCGGGCGGCGCGGTGATGCCCACCTGCTCCATCAGGGCCCGTGCCTTGGCGGTCACCTCGGCCCGCTCCCTGCGCTCGGCGCGGCTGAGCAGCACGGCCCCCAGGATGCTGGAGCGCCGCCGCTGGTAGGCGCCGGTGGCGACCGTCTCCAGCACGGTCATGCCGGGGAAGAGCCGGATGTTCTGGTAGGTGCGGGACACGCCCTCGCGGGCGATCCGGTGCGGGGGCAGGCCGTGCGTCTCCTTGCCGTGCACCCGGATCACCCCCTGGTCGGGGGTGAGGAAGCCACTGATCATGTTCAGCACGGTGGTCTTGCCTGCCCCGTTCGGGCCGAGCAGGCCGTAGATGCTGCCCTGCGGCACCCGCAGGTCGACGTCGGCGACCGCGCGCAGGCCGCCGAAGGTCTTGACCAGCCCCTCGATCTCGATGGCGTTGCTCATTCGGACACCGCCGTCTTCCCGCGCCCCCGGAGCAGGCGGAGCCGCCGTAGGTCCACCAGCCCCCGGGGCAGGTAGATGATGATCACGACGAGCAGCAGGCCGGTGACGATGGAGTCGAACTCGCCCAGCGGCCCGCGCAGCAGCTCGGGCAGGGCGGTGAAGACCACGGCGCCGATGATCGGGCCCAGCCAGTGGAAGGCCCCGCCGAGCACCACCGCCGCCAGGGTGGTGAAGCCCAGGTGGGTGTAGAAGGTGTCGGGGCCGATGAACTGGAGGAAGCTCGCCTGGAGCACCCCGGCCATGCCGCCGAACACCCCGGAGAGCACGAAGCCCACCAGCTGCACCGAACGGGGGTTGATGCCCAGCGACTGCGCCACGGCCGGGTCCTCCCGTACGGCCGAGGCCGCCAGGCCGAACCGCGAGCCGCGCAGCCGGGCCAGCACGTAGGCGGCCAGCCCCAGGCAGCCCAGGCACCAGAGCCAGGTGCCCAGGTCGCCGGGGGCGAGGGTGCCGGCCACGCCGCCGGTGAAGTCCTCCATGTTGAGCACCAGCACCCGCCCGATGAGGACCAGCGCGATGGTGGCCATGGCCAGGTAGTGGCTCTCCAGCCGCAGCACCAGGAAGGCGGTGAGCACGCCGAGCAGTCCGCCGCCGGCTGCTGCCAGGACCAGGCCCGCCACCGGGGGCAGCCCCACGGTGAGCGTCACCCAGCCGAAGGTGAAGGCGCTGACCGCGCCGAAGAAGACCGGGGCCAGGCTGAGCACGCCGGTCCACAGCGAGGCGTAGATGCTGAGCGCGAAGATCGCGCTGACCCCCGCGAACTGCAGGGTGGTGTTCCAGGCTGCCAGGTTCATGCGCGGGCCAGCTTCCGCTCGCCGAACATGCCCTGCGGCCGGAGCACCAGGATGACGAGCAGCACCCCGAAGGTGATCGCGTCCCGGAAGCCGGAGGAGATGTACTGCGCGCTGACCACCTCCAGAATGCCGATCATGAATCCGGCCAGTGCCGCGCCGCGGATGTCCCCGTAACCGCCGACCACGACCGCCGCGAAGCCCTTGAGCAGCAGCGCCTCGCCGAGGTCGAAGGAGACGTTGTTGGACGACAGCCCGGCCAGCACGCCCGCCAGACCCGCGATGGCGGCGGCCGTGAAGGCCACCAGCCGGAGGGTGCGTGCCGCGTTGACGCCGACGATGGTGGCCGACCTGGGGTCGGCGGAGATGGCCCGCACGGCGGCCCCGAACCGGGTCCGGGTGAGCGCCAGGTGCAGTCCGAAGGCGACCAGCAGCGCGGCGGCGATGTTGAGCAGCTGCGCCGGCAGGATCACCAGGCCCGCGAACTTGATCGGTCCTGACGGCACCGCATGGTCGGGGAAGCTGGTGGCCGTGGCCCCGAACACCGCCTGAGCGACGGTGAGGAGCAGGATCCACATGCCGATGCTGGCGATGATGGGCGCGAAGAGCCCGGCGTTCCTGCGCCGCAGCGGCTCGAAGGCCACCAGGTCGGTGAGGACGCCGATCACTCCGGCGGCCACCACGCCGACCACCAGTGCCAGGGGAAAGGGCAGGCCCACGTCGGCCACGGCGAAGTAGGCGACCAGGGCGCCCCAGGTGGCGAACGTGCCGTGGGCGACGTTCAGGATGCCCATCTTGGTGAGGATCAGAGCGAAACCCACGCCGAAGAGCGCGTACACGGCACCGAGGGCGAGGCCGTTCACGAGTTGCTGGATGACTAGTGTCACGACCGCTTCCTCCACAAATCAAGCGCTCGCTTTACCGGAAGCTATCCAGGTCCTCTGATTGGTGTCAAGGTAAATCAAGCACTTGCTTCACAGGTTCCTCCGCACTACGGTGAGGCGTTGCCCGTACGACGATCGGCTGCTTGCTATGCGTTTCCCCGCGCGCGCTCCCGCCGGGCGAGGCCAGAAGCGTTGCCTATACGACGATTGGCTGCTTGCTATGCCGTTCCCCCGCACGCTCCCGCCGGGCGAGGCCGTCCGCCTGCTCCCCGCGAACGCCCGGATCGTCGGCTCCCCCGGCTGCGGCACCCCCGAGACCCTGCTCCGCGCCCTGGGCGAGACCGCGGACCTGCTGCCCGCGCCCACCCTGTACTCGGGGCTCCAGCTCGGCGGCTACCCGTTCCTGGACGCGGTACGCCAGGGCCACCTGCGCTACCTCACCTGGCACCCATACGGCCCGGCCCGCGGCATCGGCGAGTACGTGCCCGCCCGCGCCTCCGCCGTACCCGCCCTGCTCGGCCACTGGCGGACCGACGCCGCCCTGATCCGGGTCTCCCCGCCTGACCGCAACGGCTACTGCAACCTGGGCCCCTCCGCGAGCTACGTCAGAGCGGCCGTCACCCGGGCGACGGTGGTGCTCGCCGAGGTCGACCCGCAGCTCCCCCGCACCCACGGCGACACCGCCGTGCACGTTTCGGAGATCACCGCGCTGGTGGAAGCCGACACCCCCATGTGCGAGTTCCCCGCAACCCCACGCGACCCCATCGCCGACCGCATCGCCGCGCACCTGCTCGACCTGCTGCCGGAGCGTCCCGTGCTCCAGTTCGGCCTCGGCGCCGTCCCCGAGTCGCTCATCCACGGCCTGGCCGGCAGCGGCCTGCGCGACATCCGGGTGGTCGGCATGGCCACCGACGCCATGGTGGGCCTCTTCGAGAGCGGCGTGCTCAGCCCGCTGGCCATGATGCCCTCCCCCGCCGTCGCGGCCGTGGAGCTGATGGGCACCCGCACCCTGATGGACTTCGCCGACGGGAACCCCTCGATCGGCGTCTTCGACAGCCGCACCGGCCACGCGCCGCGCCACCTGGGCGGCCTGCCCGGGCTGGTGTCGGTGAACTCGGCCGTCGAGGTGGACCTGCTCGGCCAGGTCAACTCCGAGACCGTACGCGACCGGCAGGTCAGCGGCGTCGGCGGCGGCGCGGACTTCGCCGAGGCCGCGCACACCTCCCCCGGCGGCCTGTCCGTCATCGCGATGAGCTCCACCACCCCGGACGGCCGACACAGCCGGATCGTGCCCGCCCTGCCCACCGGCGCGGTCGCCACCATCCCCCGGCACACCCCCGACGCCGTCGTGACCGAGTACGGGGTGGCCTGGCTGCGCGGCAAGACCACGGCCGAGCGCGCGGAGTCTCTGACCCAAGTCGCCCATCCCGACCACCGGGCGGCACTCGAACCCTATCCACAGAAATGAGGACCACGTGACCGTTCACACCAGGCGCGGGCGCTACTACGAGGAAATGATCGTCGGCGACGTCTACCGCCACGAACCCGGCCGGACCATCACCGAAGCCGACAACGTCCTGTTCTGCACCATGACCATGAACAGCCAGTCACTCCACCTGGACGCGGTCGCCTCCGCCGACAGCGAGTTCGGCCAGCGGCTGGTCAACAGCCTGCTCACCCTGGCCATCGTCTGCGGCATCGGCGTCGGCGACCTCACCCAGAAAACCACGATCGCCAACCTGGGCTTCGGCGAGATCGCCTTCCCCGCCCCGGTGTTCATCGGCGACACCCTCTACTGCGAAAGCGAGATCATCAACACGCGCCCCTCCGCCTCCCGCCCTGGCCAGGGCATCGTGACCCTGGAACACCGCGGACTCAACCAGAACGGCATCGTGGTCTGCCGGGCACAACGAACCGCACTGGTGAAGTTCCTGCCAGAAGAGGAGTGAGATCCGCGGTTACGCACTGCTTGGCGGGCTGACGACCACGACGACGCTCAGCCAGGTGTGGTGATCGGGCCTCCCGGGCCCGCAGGGCGTGTGAACTTCCGGCCCGTCGATCCATCTGGAGATTGTCGCCAACTCCACCCGCTTGAAGCGAAAGGGCGAAATGACCGCATCACCCCGGACCACGCTCTCCCCCGCCGTCACCGTCACCATCGCCGCCGTGGACCTGCTCGTACTGGCCCTCTTCCACCTCCTGCGCCCCGACGTCGACCCATTGACCAGGCCAACGAGCGAGTACGCCCTCGGGGACTTCGGCGTGCTCGCCGGCCCGGTGACGGCACTGGTCGGCATCGGCGCCCTGGCACTGGCCTGGGCGTTGTGGTCGGGGCCCGGAGCACGGGCCGCCGCGATCGTCCTGGCCGTGTTCGGGGTGGCCAAGGTCGTCCAGGCGTTCTTCCCGATCGACGCACCCGGCACCAGCACCACAACCGGCCTCGTCCACAACGTCCTGGGCAACGTGGCCTTCCTCGCCCTCCCCCTGGCCGCCGGACTCGCGGCCCGCGCACTGAGACCCGCCTGGCGGGCAGCCCCGATCGCGGCAGCGGTCCTCGTGGTGACCGTGCTCGCCCTGCTCGCCTCCGACCTGCACGGCGCCTTCGGCATCGCCCAGCGGCTCTACCTGGTCGCCTGCTCAGCATGGATGCTGCTGGCCGCCGTCGCCCTGCGATCGCGTGCGTCATGGGCATGATCCACATCGACCTGTTCGCGACGCTCGACCTGGTTGGCCAGGCGCCGGGTGATCCCGAGGAAGACCCCGACGGCTTTCCGTTCGGGGGATGGCAGGCGCCCTTGTTCGACGAGACGGTCGGCCGGCACGTCGGCGCCGGGGACATGCGACGCGAAGACCGCGGCGTCGGCTCGAACTGAACAGCGGCCAGGACGTGAACCTGGGACCTCTTATCAGGACCGATCGCCCTGCGGTGGGAGAACTGTGGCCTGGCTCGCGCCGGTGGTCGGCGGCCGTCATAGTGAGCGGTTGGTACCGACCTTGTCGTGATCGCTTGCTCATGCTTACGTGTTCGGGGTGAGTCCTGATTCGGCTACGGGCAGACGTCTCGAACCTGTTCCGGCGAAGGTGAACCCGGCAGGCGGCAAGGGGAATCACCTCACGCTGGCCCTTGTCCTGGGCGCGGTTCCCCTTCTGCTCGCCAACTGGTTCATCGTTGCCACGATCTTGGCACCCGGCTGCGTCGTGCTATATGAGGGCGGCAACATAACGGAATGTGCTGGCGGGTTTTCGGAAGAACAGATGACCGGCGTATCGGGACTGATCGCACTGGTGATGCTCGTCATCCAGATCGGGCTGATCGTCCTGGTGAGCCGACGCATCCGCTCAGGCCCACAGTGAGGTTGCACGGCAGGCGACGGCGCGCCCTGCGGCGGGTGCGCGTTTAGTGCGGCGGGTGCCTCGACGGCGGGCGACACTGTCCAGCCACTGCCTGCGTGCTGTCCGCCCGTGACGCCGGCCTGGACGCCAGCCGGGACTCGGGCCGAAGGCCAATACGGGTGGGTGGGCGGGAGTTCCACCGCAATCGCATGGGCGGAAGTTCCACGGCAACCGCGTCGCCGTGGACAGGGAACGGACAGCGGGGCCAGGCACGCTGCTCTCGATCGGGTCGCGTTGGGCGGTCCGTTGTGAAGAGGAGCGTTTCGATGGACCAGCTTCTGTTGTCTGTCCCGGCCATCGGCTGTGGCCACTGTGTGAAGCCCGTCGCCGGCACAGGCCACGAGATCGTCTGAGGCTGCCGCGATGGACACCGGATTCGACACACTGATCATCGGGGGTGGGCAGGCTGGGCTGGCGCTGGGGTATCACCTGCGCCGCGCTGGCCTGCGTTTCGTGATCCTGGACGCGCACCAGCGGGTGGGCGACGCGTGGCGGCGGCGGTGGGACTCGCTGACGCTGTTCACGCCGCGCCGCCACGACGCGCTGCCGGGTCTGCCGTTCCCGGGTGACCCGGACGGTCATCCGAGCAAGGACGAGGTCGCCGACTATCTCGAAGGCTATGTTGAGCACTTCGATCTGCCGGTGCGCCTGGGGCACCCCGTCACCTCCGTACGCCCGGACCCTGCCGGGGGCTTCACGGTCCGCACCTCGGCCGGGTCGTACAGGGCGGCCAGGGTCGTGGTCGCGGCGGGGGCGTTCCACACGCCGCGTACGCCCGATTTCGCCGACGGGCTGGCGCCGCACGTCGTGCAACTGCACAGCAACCGGTACCGGCGTCCGGACCGGCTCCCCATGGGCGGCGTCATGGTCGTGGGCGCGGGCAACACCGGCGTGCAGATCGCGGAAGAGCTCGCCGGCAGCGGACGGCACGTGTGGCTTTCCGCCTCGACGATCGGCCGGGCGCTGCCCCAGCGATTGCTGGGCCGCGATCTCTTCTGGTGGTTCTCGCGGCTCGGCTTCATGGACGTCCGCGCTGACAGCCGCCTCGGACGCCGCATGAGACAGCAGGAGCTGATCATCGGGACCGACGTGAAGCGGCTGATGCGCCGGGTGAAGCGGGTGGACCGCGTCGTCGACGCCGACGGGCCGGACGTCGTCCTCGCCGACGGGACCCGACGGCACCCGGACGCCGTGGTGTGGGCGACCGGGTACCGCCCGGAGTACCCCTGGCTACAGGTTCCCGTGCTGGACGAGCACGGGCCCCGATGCACGACGAGGGGGGTGACGACCTGGCCCGGGCTGTACTTCCTCGGGCTGCCGTGGCAGCGCGACCGTGGATCGGCCCTGCTCGGCTGGGTTGGCCGAGACGCACGCACTCTGGCCGATCGGCTGACGGCGTCCGTCCCCGACCCTGGACAGGCCGACCAGCGGACAACCTTGGCCGCGGGCCTCTGCGGCGATACGGAGTAAGCCCCGGCCGTCCGCCGCCGAATCGGCTCCCGATCGCCATCTGACTAGCGCCCTCCTTCCGGCCGTCCGCCCGCTGTCCGCCCTGTCCGAACGCCGGGGCGGCCACGCCGGCCGCCGGACAGGCTACGGACAGGCCGGACCGAGACGCTTCTCATGTCGAACAGCGTCACCCCCCATTCCGACCGAGGAGGTCGCCATGCATCCCACCCTCCCTGAACTGATCCAGCTGAAGCACCCCGAGCTGTCGCAGGAGGCCGAACGCCGCAGGTCCGCCGCCGCCCACCGGCGGACCTGCGCGCTCCGCGGCCCCCGGTTCTGGACACGGCGCGACAGGCTCGACTCCCGCTGACCGGCCCTCGCTTCCAGGGCCACACGTGTTGAACCAGAACTGGCGCGATCCCGCCGCTCGAACCGGTGTGTGGGAGTCGCCCACACACCTACAAAACGAAGAAGTGACAATCATGATCGACCGCAAGACGCTTCGCCTTCCGGCAGTCCTGCTTGCAGCAGGGTTCATCTTCTACGTGATCATGGGCCTCTTCCATACCGGCGGGCCGGCCAACGACCACGAAGTGGTGTTCGCCAACTACGCCAGCAGCGACAGCTGGACCCTCGTGCACCTCGGCCAGCTCGCCGGCATGGCGGTGATCATCGGCGGTCTACTCGCCCTCTACTTCGCTCTCGACGTCAGAACAGGAGGCGCGGCCTGGATGGCACGACTGGGAGCTCTCTCCGCGGGGGTGGCACTTGGGCTCTACTGCGTCTTGCAGGCGATCGACGGAGTCGCCCTCAAACAGGCCGTTGACACGTGGGCGAGCGCCCCGGCAGCGGAGAAGACGACCCACTTCGCGGGCGCCGAGACGGTTCGATGGCTGGAGTGGGGGGCCAGGAGCTACCAGAGCTTCATGTTCGGTCTCGCCCTGATCCTGCTCGGCAGCGCGGTGGCCCTGGCGGCGAGGCTGCCGAGAGCCCTTGGCTACCTGATGGGACTGTCCGGTCTCGCCTACCTCGTGCAGGGCTGGGTGCTGGGTTCCGACGGCTTCTCGGCAACCAACACGTCCGCGATCCTGATCGGCTACCTCCTCATGCTCGCGTGGATCATTTGGCTCGCTGCGGTCGCCTGGAGGACAAAGAAGACTGTCGCCCTGCGATCGTGATGTCACTCGACGAGGATCTGCGTACCCAGGACGATCGCGAGCGCGAGGCGTTCGGCGTCCTCGGTGCCCGGCTCGGCGGTGTAGACCATGATGCGCAGATCGTCGCCGGCGACGATGAGAGTGTCACAGTCGAGGGTGATACGGCCGACGGCCGGATGGTCGATGATCTTGTGCTTGGACAGTTCCTGACCCAGATCCGGGTCCTCCGATTCCCAGAGCTCGACGAAGCGCGGGCTCTGCGCGGCGAGTTCGCCGACGAGTCGCTTGACCGACCGGTCGGCGGGGTACCGGGCGGCGGTCAGGCGCAGGTTGGCGACCAGCCGGGCCTCGTGGACGGCCTGCTCCTCGGGAGTGTGCACGACCCTGGTTCCCGGGCCGACGAGGTTGCGCCAGATGGCGTTGCGTTCGATGCCACGCGCGTACGAGATCTCGCCCATGAGCGCGTCATGGGGCGCGTTGGCGACGATGAGGGTCGAGGTGGCGTCGTACACGGCGACCGGGGTGTTGGCCAACCGGTCGAGCAGGCGTTGCACGCTCGCGGTGATGCGGGTGGGGACCATGTCCAGCCCCGGGGTGGCGTGCCCGGCCAGCCGGTAGAGGAGGTCGCGTTCCGTGTCGGACACGCGGAGGGCGCGGGCGAGGGACTCCACCACCTGTGCCGAAGGTGAGGTCGCCCGCCCCTGCTCAAGGCGGGTGAGATAGTCGGCCGAGATCCCGGCGAGCCCGGCGAGCTCTTCACGGCGCAGCCCGGCCGCGCGGCGCCGCCCACCCACCGGCACCCCGACCGACTCGGGCGCGACGCGGTCGCGCAGGCGGCGCACCATCCGTCCGAACTCCCACAACTCCATACGTCCAGTCTGCGGGAGAGTGCCCTCGTTATCCTGGCCCTGGCGTTCCTACGACAACGGGACGACTGCCTGAGCTCGCCCCGATCCCGGACGCTCGGAGCATGACAACCACACTGATCACCGGGGCCACCCGGGGCCTCGGCAAGGAAACCGCCCGCCAGCTCATCGCCGCCGGGCACACCGTCTACCTCGGCGCCCGCGACGAGGCCCGCGGTCGCGCCACCGCCGCGGAGCTCGGAGCCCGTTTCCTCCAGCTCGACGTCACCGACGACCCCTCCGTCGCCGCGGCGTTCGCCCAACTGGAGGCCGATGGCGGCCTCGACGTGCTCATCAACAACGCCGGCATCGCCAAGCTCGCGCTCAACGGACCGGAAGCACTTGAGGTGTTCGACACGAACGCCGTCGGCATCATCCGCGTCACCGAGGCCGCCCTGCCGCTCCTGCGCAAGTCCGGCAACCCCGTCGTCGTCAACGTCTCCAGCGCGCTCGGCTCGTTCGCCGCCAACCACGATCCCGAGCGCCCCGCATCCCAGGTATCCGCGATCGTCTACGGCGCGAGCAAAGCCGCCGCCTCGATGCTGACCGTCCAATACGCTCGCGCGGTCCCCGAGGTGAAGTTCAACGCGGTCGAGCCCGGCTACACCAACACCGAACTCGGCGGGCAGCCCAACCCCCACGGCCGCCCCGTCGAGATCAGCGCACGCACCATCGTCCGCATGGCCACCATCGGCCCCGACGGCCCCACCGGCACGTTCCAGGAAGACGATAGCGAGCTCGGCTGGTAGGCCTGCTCGCCGATGACCCGTCCCCAGGCTCCGCGATCGCAACAGTGAACCCGTTTACTTCATCGACTCATCGTGAGAATCGGGTGAAGCGTTTCCTCATGCTGTCTGGACGCGTTCGAGGTTGCTCCGAACCTTCACGGTGATTCGGTGATTCTCTCCAAGCACTCGCAGGCTGTCAGTGAGAGTCTGCTCGTATAAATGTACTGCTCGGCCCAGGTCACCTGTCGACTCATATGAGCGGGCGAGATTGTTGCAGGCGATCAGGGCGAGCGGGTGGTCTCTCCCTAATACGCGTTGGTAATCGGCGTGATTCTGCTCCTGCAAAGAAGCTGCCCGCGTATAGTCGCCAAAGGCGTGGAGGGAAGACGCGAGACTCCGGCAGGAGGCCAGACTGAGTGGGTGATCGCTCCCCAACACGCGTGCGCAGTCTGCGTGATTCTGTTCCTGCAAGGGAATCGCCCGCCCGTAATCACCTGCCGATTCGTACAGCATGCCGAGAATTATTTGACAACTCAGTGTGATGACGTTGTCGCCACCCAGCCTCTGTACGGCTTCGGCGAGATTCTGCTCGGCCAGAGGGATCGCCCGCTCGTCGCCTACCGTCTGGTAGGACGAGGCGAGATTGGCGCGAAAGATCAGGGTGTTTGAGTGGTCTTCGTTGACCGAGCCTGCGACAGCCTGTTCAAACAGGGGGATCGCCCGCTCGTGGTCACCCACGTCCTGGTAAGCAAGGGCCAGGTTGTTGAGACACGCCAATGTGGCCTCGTGAGCGCTGCCCCGCTGCTGGCTGGATTCGTCGAGAACCTGCTGGAGCATGGGTAGTGCCCGCTGGTAGTCGCCCGCCTCCTGATGGGCTAGAGCGATGTTGCTGCGCGTGGTCAAGGCCTCGTCGTGGTGAGGACCGTGCAGGCGTTCGGTTATGGTCAGCGACCGGTTCAGGTAGGTGATGGCCCGGTTGTGCGCGCCCTGGCCGCGAAGGAAGTTCCCGACGCGATTGCACAGCAGTCCGATGGATTCGGTGTCAGCAGATGTGTGGTTATTGAGGGCATCGATATGAGGAAACACGGTCCGCATGACGGGCCAGGTGGCGGGGTCGTCGACGTTGCCGGGCAGGGCGTAGATCATGAGACGAGTGGCTTGAGCGCGAGCTTTGTCGATGTCCGCGGCAGCGCGGTTAGGGTCTTGGGGGTCGGGGGTACGAGCGACGGCTTGGACGAGTCGGTGGACAGTGACGGTGTCGCGGCCCAGGGTGATCATGTTGAAGGCGGCGAGTTTGCCCAGGGCTGTCTCGAGGCCAAGCGCGTCGGTGAGCGCACTGACGATGGACCAGTTGAAGGTCGTCCCCCGGCTGTCGGCCCAGTCGCCCATCCGCTCCCCGGTCCGGATGAGGCCCATTCCCAGTCGCCAAATCCGGGAACTCACGGGGCCGGCGGGCATCGGTTGGTTGGGCATCGTCTTGGTGACAGGATCCAGCAGAGTGAGCGGGATCGCCTCCGGCGCCCACCAGGCCAGCATTCGCAGCAGGTGGCCGGTAAGGGGAAACTCGTCGGTGAGCTGATCGAGGGTGATCCGCCAGACACGGGCGATGGTGCGTTGCGCGTCTGCTCCTTCGGCGACCTTGCCGTACATGGACGAAGAATTTCCGGCCAGAGATTCCAGGTACGCGCGAGGGGTGCGCTTCATCTGGTGCAGGTAGGCCGCGGCCTGGTCTATGGCCAGCGGCAAGCATCCCAGTTCCCGTACCAGTTCCTCCACGCCCTCCCAGTCTTCTGCGACATGAACGGGGCGAGCGATGCGGAAAAGGAGGTCGACAGCCTGCTGTTCTGACAGCACGTCCAGCCGCAGTTCCTGAGCGCCAATGCGGGCCCAGCCCTCAGCGAGCCGACTGGTCACGATTATCCGACGTGAGCCGTTTCCCGTGGGTGCCTGTCCTGATCCGACCCGGGCCAGCAGTGGCGCGATGTGCGAGGGGTCCGCGACGTTGTCCAGCACCAGCAGCCAGTCATTGTGCGAGTCCAGCCACAGCACCGCCCGGTCCGCCAGTTCCTCCAACTCCATCCCGGCCACCTCGCTCTGCAGCGCCACTGCCAGGCTCGCGAGCCCGTTCTGTATCTCCGACGGGCCTTCAGCGGTGATCCACCACACGGGCGACGACCGTTGCTCCAGTGCTTGGCTGATCGCGTAGCGGGCGGCGAGGGTTGACTTGCCGACACCGCCGAGGCCGTGCACGACAGCGACGACCACGGGCCCCGGGCCGGTGAGAGCGTTTTCCAGATCTGCCATATCGCGGTCGCGTCCGACGAACTCCCGCGTTTGCACCGGCACGTTCTTCAGCCCCGGTCTCGCCTTCACCTCCTCCAGCGGCACCGCAGGCGTGACACGGGCGATCAGTCCATAATCGCTCGCGAGCGCACCCCGGCTGACGCCGTCAAGCGTGACCATTTGGAGCCGCCGTGGCGAGACCGGCGGCAAGGCAGGTGCGGCCAATGCCTCTTCACGGTGGTCCAGCCATCGCGTCACCGATTCGAAGGTCACCGCGACGGTCGCCGAGACGCCCAGCGCCCACCAGTTCCACACCCCGCCGTTCAGTACCTGGTTGACCGCCACCCCTACCGCAACCGTCCCAGCCACGGCCACCACGACCCGAGCAACTACCCGCCGAGCCACCACGACACCGCCCATCGACTGACAGAGCAAATCAAATCTGCATCAACCCACCCCCGTCAGTCGATCGTTTCCCTGAAATCGCTCACCTGGATTCGTCGTGGCACCGTGGAACCTCGCCCCCGGCGCAACAGCCGGGCATTCACGCTGCCAAATCATCCCCAGCTGGAACAGGCGAGCCTGCGGTCGCGCGCCGAATCGCCGTTGACCCGCGCCCCCACCCGTGCCACGGCCATCACCCCCGCCGACGCTCCCGACCAGAGCCGATGACGCTGCGCTGGACCACCTACGCCCAGTCGCGACCAGCCGCCCCCGACGGGGTGAGACGATGCCCGAAAGGCGACGGCGGAACGAGGAAACCGGTGTGAACCCGGTGCGGTCCCGCCACTGTGACCGGTGAGCGAATCCCGTGACAGGCCACTGCCCCGCAAGGGGTGGGAAGGCCGGGAGGAGCGGTGACCCGGGAGCCAGGAGACTCACGCGGTCGCCCCTCGGCGCTTCGGGGCGGATCTCCCCGAGAGAGGACGGTCGCGCGTGCGCGAGCTGGCCGGGCTCGGCGGCTATTTCGCGGTGGAAACCGGACCCGCGGCAGCCGACTGGCGCCCACTCAGCGAACTGCTAACCGGCGGTGAGCTGATCGCGGCGCGCGTCGAGGAAGTGGCGCGGCGGTTGGGCACCGGCGAGCGGAGGGTGGCCGCCTCTCTCGAACTTGGGCGGCTGCGGGGCACCGGGCGGTTCGCCGGAGAACCGTTCTTCGTACGGCGCAGTTGCTGCCTGTACTACCGGGTGCCCGGAGGCGGCACCTGTGGCGACTGCGTGCTGGCCCAGAGCGGAAGGACCGCGTGAACAGGATCACCGTCTGCCGTGACTGCTGCTGCGGCAGTCCGCGGAAAGTGCCCGGGATGGACCATGACGAGCAGGTCCGCCGCCTGGCCGCGGCGGGCCAGGTCCGCCTCACCGATTGCCTGGACATATGCGACCAGGCCAATGTGGTCTCGCCAGCGGGTCCCTTCGGTGGTGTCCTCGATCGTCAGACCGGCCGTGACGAGAGCCAGCCGGATGTCGTCGGCGACGTCGTACTGCCCGCGGCGGCGTAACTCCGCGCGCAGGTCCGGCACCGCGCCGACGACGCGGTCAGCGGACCCGGCCTACGTGCCGAGTCGAGCGATCAACAGGCGAAGCGTCTGGCGCGCCTGGTCGACCCCTCCGTCGTCGGCCTCGGTGTCGGCCGACCACTTCACGATCTCCGCTTCCAGGTCCAGGACGGCTCCCGCCGCTCGTACGCCCTCGTAGGCGGCCAAGGCGGTGTCAAACCGGCCGGTACACACGCCGATGACCTCCGCCAGCGTCACCTCCCCGGTGGGCACCGGCGTGGTCGGGGCGGCCACTCGTCGAGGCCGAGCACGGCGACTCCCGCGGGCAGGTCGGCCTCCATCCGGGACAGCCGGCGCTCGCCGAGGTAGCAGTAGCGGGTGTCGTGGGTGCCGCCCTCGGCGTTGTCGTAGTGCGGGATCACCACGACGCGCAGGCCGAGCGCGGCGAGCAGGTCCAGCCCTTCCCGCCAGTGGGGGGCGGCGCCCACCTTGTAGATCTCGTACACGGGCACGGTCGCGACTCCGGTGGTGCAGGCCGCCGCCGACGCGAGCACCGTCACTCCGAATCCGCCCGCCACCCGGCCGCGCAGATCGGCCCGTACGGAACTTCGCGACCACTGGTCGAGCGCGTACGTCGGGCTACCCGGGCCGGAGAAGATCCAGTCGGCGCCCGCGACGTCTCCGCCGATCTCGACGTCCAGGCCGACGCTGCGGGCGAAGTATCCACGGGCCCGGACGGAGATGTCGGCAGCGTTCTCCTGGAACGCGTAGGGGGTGTCGAGCAGGACGGCGCGTGGACGCTCACCCAGTGCCCGGACGGCCGAACGATGCACCTCCACCATGGTCGGGCTCGTCTCCCTCGGCAGACTTCCTTCCGAGCTACTGGCCACCTCCGTCTGAAGGCCGCCCTCAGCCGCGATCGGCGCACCTCATGCATAAGCTGGTCGTCCCAGCTGGCGGAGAACCAGGGTAATCGCCGTCCGCCGAGACACTGCCCCCCGACCATCATGGAGAGCCCGTTGTGACCTGGCAGGCTGACGTGCTGGGCTTCGCGGCCGGGCTTCTGATCGCCGTCTTCACCACCCCGGTCGGGGTGTCGGGCGCGGTGTTTCTGCTGCCGGTCCAGCTCACTGTTCTGGGCATGCCGAGCCCCGCGATCACCCCGACCAACCTGCTCTACAACGTCGTCGCCACCCCCGGAGCCCTGGCCCGCTACCGAACCAACGGCCAGCTGTACGGTCCGCTCACCCGGCTCCTCATCTGCGGCACCTTGCCCGGCGTCGTCGTCGGAGCGGTCATCCGCGTGTTCGCCGTACCCGGTGACCAGGTCTTCCGCCTCTTGGTCGCGGTGCTCCTGCTCCCGCTGGGGTTGTGGCTGTGCGCCCGGACCCTGCGCCCACCACGGCGGCTGGCCCTGCGCGCGCCGTCCCCGCTCCTGGTCTTTCTGCTTGCCTTGGCGGTCGGCGTTGTCGGCGGTATCTACGGGATCGGTGGCGGATCGATACTCGGTCCCTTCCTGGCCGGCCTGGGCATGTCCCTCGCTCAGGTCGCACCGGCGGCGCTCGCCTCCACCTTCCTGACCTCGATCGTCGGCGCCGCGGCCTACGCCGTGCTGTCCCTATCCGCCCCGGGCGATGTCGCTCCCGACTGGAGCCTCGGCCTGATGTGCGGCCTGGGCGGCCTGATCGGCGGCTATCTGGGTGCTCGCCTCCAGCCACGCCTCCCCGAAACCGCGCTGCGCCTCCTGCTCGGCACCTTGGCCATCGCTCTGGCCCTGGTCTACCTCGGTCAAAGCCTCACCTGAGGCTGCACCGGTCCGAAATCACCAGAAATTGCTTATTGCGAACCTTTCGCACCATAAGACGGAGGGGTGAGACACTCTTGCGGGCATACTGCTGTTGCAACTAGTTCGCAATAAGGAGATCGAGTGAGCCCGTACACCCTGCCGGACATGCCCTACGACTACGCCGCCCTGGAGCCCGCGATCACCGGCGAGATCCTTGAACTCCACCACGCCAAACACCACGCCGCGTACGTCAAGGGCGCCAACGACACCATGGACCGGCTCGCCGAGGCCCGGGACAAGGGCGAGTTCAGCGGCCTGGTCGGGCTGGAGAAGACCTTCGCGTTCAACCTGTCCGGGCACGTCCTGCACACGATCTTCTGGCAGAACCTCTCCCCCGACGGCGGCGACCGCCCCGGCGGCGAACTCGGCGACGCCATCAGCGAGCACTTCGGCTCCTTCGAGGCGTTCCAGAAGCAACTCACCACCGCGACCGCGACCGTGCAGGGCTCCGGGTGGGGTGTCCTGGCCTGGGAGCCCCTCGGCCGGCGACTGATCGTCGAGCAGGTCTACGACCACCACGGCAACGTCGGCATGAACACCACCCCGCTGCTGGTCTTCGACGCCTGGGAGCACGCGTACTACCTCCAGTACCGCAACGTGCGCCCCGACTACGTCGAGAAGCTGTGGTCGCTGATCAACTGGCCGGACGTCATCGCCCGGTACGACGCGGCCCGCGCCTGACCAAGCCCGGCTCCAGATGGTTTCGGTGACCCTGGCGGACAGTGTGGCCGTGCCGCTGCTGTCCGCCGTGGCCGATGTGGGCGGCGAGGTGTTCACCCGGCCGCCTTGGCGTGAGCCGTACGCGCAGGCACGGACGGTGGCCGCGCGGCTGCTGGCCGATTCGGCACGTCCCGGCTTCGTCCTGGCGGTGGCCCGCCAGGGTCACGAGGTGGTCGGTTTCGCCTACGGGTACCGGTGTTCGGCCCTGGCCGCCACGGCCGCGCGGCCCTGCGGAGCCGACTTCACCCTCAAGGAGCTGGGCGTGCTGCCGGACTTCCGCGGCCTGAGCATCGGGGTCGCGCTCCACGACCAGGTACTCGCGGCCTCCGGCGGCGGACCGTGGTGGCTGATCACCCACGTGAACGCGACCGCCGCCCTCGGCCTCTACCACCGCCGCGGCTGGCAGGCCGTCTCCCGCCACCCCACCGACACGACCCGCATCATCATGCGAAAGGCGGTTCCCTCACCTCCGCCTTGGCCATTATTGACGTCCTCATGCCGCAACCTCCGGGAACCCCTCGCGGCCGGGAACCGACTTCTGTGCCGGGCCGAACCGTCCGGCACGGTCGCCCGTACCTTGTAGCGGCGAAATCTCCGGTGAGAGGACTCGTATGGACGTCAAAACGTTCGTGGTTGGCGGGATGAACTGCGGGAACTGCGTGACCTCCCTCAGTCAGAAGGTGTCGGCCGTCGCAGGCGTGACCGGTGTGGAGGTGGATCTCCCCACGGGACGGATGGAGGTGACCGCGCATGGCGCTCTCGACGAGAGCGCGGTACGGCAGGTCGTGACCGACGCGGGTTTCCAGGTGAGCTGAGCATCGCGAGGTCGATATGAACGTGGTGGAGACGACCGTCACCGAGCTGAGCATCGGCGGAATGACCTGTGCGTCGTGCGCGGCGCGCATCGAGCGGAAGCTGCGGAAGATCGAGGGCGTGTACGCCGTGGTCAACTACGCCACGGAGAAGGCCGGCGTGACCCATCCGGCGGGTCTCGAACCGGCCGCCCTGGTGGCCGAAGTGGAGAAGGCCGGTTACACCGCCCAGGTCGCTCAGGCATCAGCACCCCCGTGGTGACCTACGGCGGCCGGCCGTTCCACCGGGCGGCATGGGTGAACCTCCGGCATGGGACCGCGACGATGGACACCCTGGTCTCGCTGGGCACGTCGGTGGCGTTCGGATGGTCGTTGTGGGGGCTGGTCACCCTGCTGCTCGACCCCCACGCGGCCCACTCGGGACATTCTCCCGTGTACTTCGAGGTGGCCGCCGGGGTCACCGCCTTCGTCCTGGCGGGCCGCTACCTGGAGGCCCGGGCCAGGAGACGTGCCGGTGGCGCGCTCCGCGCGCTGATCGCGGCAGGCGCCAAGGACGTGTCGCTGCTGGCGGATGGCCGGGAGATCCGCGTACCGGTGGAGCAGGTCCGGGTCGGCGACCAGTTCGTGGTACGGCCGGGCGAGAAGATGGCCACCGACGGCGTGGTGGTGGACGGCTGGTCGGCCGTCGACGCGAGCCTGGTCACGGGCGAGGCGACCCCGGTCGAGGTGAGGACGGGCGACGCCGTCGTCGGCGCGACGATCAACGTGAGCGGGCGGCTGGTGGTGCGGGCGACCCGGGTCGGAGCCGACACGGTGCTGGCCCAGATCACCCGGCTGGTGGAGGCCGCGCAGGAGGGCAAGGCCCGAGTCCAGCGGTTGGCCGACCGGGTGTCGGCAATCTGCGTGCCGGTGGTCCTCGTCCTGGCGGCGGTGACGTTGTCGGCATGGTTAGCCGTGGGCGCCGAGGCCAAAGCCGCCATCAGGTCCGCCGTCGCGGTGCTCATCATCGCCTGCCCGTGCGCTCTCGGGCTGGCGACGCCGACCGCGTTGCTCGTCGGGACGGGACGCGGAGCCATGATCGGCATCCTCATCCGGGGACCCGAGGCGTTGGAGCGAACGCGCCGCGTGGACACCGTGGTTCTGGACAAGACCGGAACCGTCACGACCGGGTTGATGACCTTGCACCGCACCGTCGCCGCCGAGGGTGAGGACGCCGGGGAGGTGCTGGCGGTGGCCGGAGCGCTGGAGAGCGCATCTCGGCACCCCATCGCGCAAGCGATCTCCTCGGCCGCCTGCTCGCCGTACGAGGCGGAAGGGTTCAGGTCGCTGCCGGGGCTGGGGGTTGAGGGAACCGTGACAGGACGCTCGGCTCTCGGGCGCACGCTCCGCGTCATCCAGAGCAACCTGTTCTGGGCGTTCGCCTACAACCTCGCCGCGTTGCCGGTGGCGGCCCTGGGCGGCCTGGACCCGATGATCGCCGGAGGCGCCATGGCGCTGTCAAGCGTTTTCGTGGTCGGCAACAGCCTGCGCCTGTACGGCTTCCGCCGGGAGGTGGCCGCCTAGCGGAGGATCCGCCGGGCCACCGAGGAGACGTGCAGTTCGTCGGGGCCGTCGAGGATCCTGGCGGTACGCCCGGATCGGAACAGATGCGGCAGCGGGGTGTCGGGGCCGAACCCGGCCGCGCCGTACACCTGCATGGCCGCGTCGGTGACCTGGTTGAGCATCCGCGCCGCGGCGACCTTGGCCAGGCCGATCTCCATGGACACGTCCTCGCCGGTGTCGTACCGGGTGATCGTGTCGAACACCAGGGGGCGGCAGCTCCGGATGGCCAGGAGCGCCTCGAAGACCATCCGCTGGACGAGTTGCAGGTCGGCCAGCCTGTCGTCAGAGGTGCGCGCGAGGACGAAGGCCAGGTCGGCGCTGCCCGCGCCGGAGACGAACCACTTCCCCCCATGCACGGTCCACGTTCCGTCCGCCTGCCGCCGGGCGCGCGTGGTGATCAATAAGGGGTCGGATCCGGGGGCGCCCGGTTCGTTCCCGCGCAGAGCGCTGTCGACGGCCCCCATGCGCGACGTCTGCCACAAGCAACGGCACCGGCTTGACCTGATTGTGAGAGGAATCCCGTGACCACCGACCAAATTCCCCAGCCCGACACCGCGGCGGCGCGGCGTCTGGACGCAGCTGCGGCCGCTGCTGCTGCGGATGCACTTCTACGCGGGCGTGTTCATCGCGCCGTTCATCCTGATCGCGGCCGCCACCGGCCTGCTGTACACGGTCGCGTCGCAGATCGAACAGGCCGTCTACGACCATGAGCTGCACGTTCCCGCCGGAACGACCGCGCTTCCGCTCAGTGGGCAGGTCGCCGCGGCCAGAGCGGCCCACCCGGACGGCGAGATCACCGAGGTGATGCCCGCCATCGACGCGACCAGCACCACACGGGTGGTCTTCAGCGACGCCACGGTGCCGGACGACTACGCGATGGCGGTCTTCGTCAATCCGTACACCGCGGAGGTGCGCGGGCAGGTGCCGACGTTCGGGCAGTGGCTCGGCGTACGCGCCTGGATCGACGAGCTCCACCGCACCCCGCACCTGGGGGCGTTCGGACGGAACTACAGCGAACTGGCCGCGAGCTGGATGTGGATCGTCGTGCTCGGCGGGCTCGCGCTGTGGATCGGGCGGCGCCGTACCGAACGAAAGCTGCGGCGCGTGCTCCTGCCGGACACCTCCAGCCGGGGACGGACCCGCAACCTGTCCTGGCACGCGACGACCGGCGTCTGGATCGCCATCGGATTGCTCCTGCTCTCGGCCACCGGACTGACCTGGTCCAACTACGCCGGGGCGAAGATCGCCGATGTCCGCTCGCTGCTGGACTGGCACAGTCGGCCGCTGGAGACCAGCCTGAGCGCCGGAACCGGCAGCGGGGCCGGACACCAGCACGGCGCCACGGCCGCCGCGAGCGGCGACGCGGTGTTCACCACCGGGGCGGGAATCGACGGGGTCATGGCCACCGCCACGGCCCAGGGTCTTCAGGTGCCCCTCTTCATCAGACCGCCGGAGGACGCGGGGTCGGCTTGGAGCGTACGGGAAAGGAAGCGGGACTGGCCCACCCGGTTCGACGCCATCTCCGTCGACGGCACCACCGGCACGGTCGTCGACCGGGTGAACTTCGCCGACTGGCCGTTCATGGCCAAGATGACCGACTGGACGATCGACGCCCACATGGGCATCCTGTTTGGTCTCGCCAACCAACTCGTCCTCATCGCCCTGGCGGTCGGCGTCATCCTCATCATCCTCCGCGGCTACCGGATGTGGTGGCAACGCAGGCCGAGCAAGCGCAACGACACCGGCCCTCGCTTCGGGCGCCCGGCACCGCGCGGCAGCCTCCGCGCGCTCTCTCCGGGCGTGCTGATCCTGGTCACCGTGGTCACCCTGTTCATCGCGTACTTCGTCCCGCTGTTCGCCATCAGCCTCGGCGTCTTCCTCGCGGTCGACGTCCTGCTCGAACGCCGCAGGACCACCCGGCAGGACTCGGCTCTCCCCACCACCCTCGACCCGGCACCACCCGCGTCCGCGGTGGACACCGCGGACGCAGCACAGGTCACCTCGGGCAGCACTGCTACGTGACAGACGAGGCCGTGCCGGCTTCGCTGGGGGACATCTCGCGTGATCCTGGTCTCAGCACGACATATAGGGGTGTGACATTTCCTTCGGCCCTATATATGGTGTCCCCTGCAGCCGGTTCGGCCGTTCACTCAGGGCGGCTGAGGCAAGAGGGAACCCGGTGGGAATCCGGGACTGCCCCGCAGCGGTGAGTGGGAACGACCGCCGTCAGGCGCACTGGGCCACGTGCCTGGGAAGCGACGGCCAGTAGGAGCGAGTGCCACGCCCACGAGTCCGAAGACCTGCCGGCTGTGCCGTACACGTGCCTGTGTGCGGTGCTCCGAGGCCGCGCGGGACGGCCGACGGCAACCGGCGCCCGGGCTGAGCGGCGTCCTTGCCGGCGCCTCCCGCGTGACTTTCGGTTCATGACCGAGTTCGCGAGGAGAGAGCTGTGACGGTCACCGGGGACACAGTGACAGACCTGACCAGTACAAAGTCGGGGAAAAGGGACGAGCCCTCGCCCCGACGAGCGCAGATGCAGGTGCGCAAGCGCAACGGCCGCACCGAGCCCGTCAACGTCAACAAGATCGTCCGGGCGGTGGAGCGCTGGGCCGACGATCTCACCGACGTCGATCCGCTGCGGATCGCCACCAAGACGATCAGCGGCCTGTACGACGGGGCGACCACAGCCGAGCTGGACCGGCTGTCGATCCAGACCGCCGCCGCGATGATCAGCGAGGAGCCGCAGTACTCGCGCCTGGCCGCCCGCCTGCTGTCCGGGTACATCGACAAGGAGGTGCGCGGCCAGGGCATCGCCTCCTTCAGCCAGTCCATCCGCCTGGGGCACGCGGAAGGGCTCATCGGCGACGCGACGGCCGACTTCGTCCGCGCCAACGCCCGCAAACTGGATGACGCGATCGACCCCGCGGCCGATCTGCGTTTCGAGTACTTCGGCCTGCGTACGGTCTACGACCGCTACCTGCTGCGCCACCCGTCCACCCGGCTGGTCGTCGAGACACCGCAGTACTGGCTGCTGCGCGTGGCCTGCGGGCTGGCCGAGTCGCCCGCCGAGGCCATCGGTTTCTACCGGCTGATGTCGTCGCTGGCCTACCTGCCGAGTTCGCCCACGCTGTTCAATTCGGGCACCCGGCACACCCAGATGTCCTCCTGCTACCTGGTGGACTCGCCCCGCGACGACCTGGGCTCCATCTACGAGCGGTACGCCCAGATCGCGCAGTTGTCCAAGTTCGCCGGCGGCATCGGCATCGGCTGGAGCCGGGTGCGCTCGCGCGGCGCGCTGATCAGGGGCACCAACGGGCACTCCAACGGCATCGTGCCGTGGCTGCGCACCCTGGACGCCTCGGTGGCGGCGGTCAACCAGGGCGGCCGGCGCAAGGGCGCGGCCTGCGTCTACCTGGAACCGTGGCACCCGGACGTGGAGGAGTTCCTGGAGTTGCGGGACAACACCGGCGAGGACGCCCGCCGTACCCACAACCTGAACCTGGCCAACTGGATCCCCGACGAGTTCATGCGCCGGGTCGAGGCCGACGGCATGTGGTCGCTGTTCGACCCCGATGAAGTGCCGGAACTGCCCGATCTGTGGGGCGCGGAGTTCGTCGACGCCTACCGGGTCGCCGAACTGGCCGGTCGCCACGTCCGGCAGGTCAGGGCACGGGACCTGTACGCCCGGATGATGCGCACCCTGGCGCAGACCGGCAACGGCTGGATGACCTTCAAGGACGCCGCCAACCGGCTCTGCAACCAGGCGGCGGAACCCGGCAACGTGGTCCACCTCTCGAACCTGTGCACCGAGATCATCGAGGTGTCCAGCGACGCCGAGACCGCCGTCTGCAATCTCGGCTCGGTCAACCTGGCCGCCCACGTGGCGGGCGACGGCCTCGACTGGGAGCGGCTGCGCGCCACCGTACGCACCGCGGTCACCTTCCTGGACCGCGTGATCGACATCAACTACTACCCGACCGCGCAGGCCGCCGCGAGCAACCCGCGCTGGCGGCCGGTCGGCCTCGGCGTCATGGGGCTCCAGGACGTGTTCTTCGCCCTGCGCCTGCCGTTCGACTCGGCCGAGGCCAAGGAGCTGTCCACCCGGATCGCCGAGGAGATCTACCTGTCCGCGCTGGAGACCTCCGCCGACCTGGCCGAGCGTTTCGGCGCCCACCCCGCCTACGACCAGACCTGGGCGGCGCGCGGCAAACTCCAGCACGACCTGTGGGGCGTCCCCGGCACCCAGGCCGACCGCTGGGCAGCGCTGCGCGATCGGATCGCCGCCCACGGGCTGCGCAACTCGCTGCTGATCGCCGTCGCGCCCACCGCCACCATCGCCTCCATCGCCGGCTGCTACGAGTGCATCGAGCCGCAGGTGTCCAACCTGTTCAAGCGCGAGACCCTGAGCGGGGAGTTCCTGCAGATCAACAACGCTCTGGTGGCCGAGCTGAAGGCGCGCGGGCTGTGGACCGAACCGATCAGGGCGGCCATCAAGCAGGCGGAGGGCTCGGTGCAGGGCCTCGCGGAACTGCCCGAGGAGATGAGGCGGTTGTTCCGCACGGCGTGGGAGCTGCCGCAGCGGGCGTTGATCGACATGGCCGCGGCGCGCTCGCCGTACATCGACCAGAGCCAGTCGCTCAACCTGTTCATGAGCGCCCCCACGATCGACAAGCTCTCCTCGATGTACCTGTACGCCTGGAAGTCGGGCCTGAAGACCACCTACTACCTGCGGTCCCGGCCCGCCACCCGAATCCAGCAGGCCACCGTGCCGATCCAGGCCGCCACCGCGGCCAAGTCGGAGGAGGCGCTCGCCTGCTTGCTGGAGAACCCCGAGTCCTGCGAGGCGTGCCAGTGAGCGTCACCGACCCTGAGGAGAAGCCGATGCTGCTCGACCCGGGCATGAGCCTGACGCTGCGCCCGATGCGCTATCCACTGTTCTTCGACCGCTACCGGGACGCGATCAAGAACACCTGGACGGTGGAGGAGGTGGACCTGTACTCGGATCTCAAGGACCTGCCCGGCCTGTCCGCCGCCGAGCGGCACCTGATCAGCCGCCTGGTCGCGTTCTTCGCCACCGGCGACACGATCGTCGCCAACAACCTGGTGCTCAACCTCTACCAGCACATCAACGCCCCCGAAGCGCGCCTGTACCTGTCGCGGCAGCTCTTCGAGGAGGCCGTGCACGTGCAGTTCTACCTGAACCTGCTCGACACGTACGTGCCGGACGAGCAGGAGCGCTTCGCGGCGTTCGCGGCGGTGGAGAACATCCCCTCCATCCGGCGCAAGGCGGAGTTCTGCTTCCGCTGGATCGACTCCATCGGCGACCTGAACCGGCTGGAGACCCGGGCGGACCGGCGGGCGTTCCTGCTCAACCTGATCTGCTTCGCCGCCTGCATCGAGGGGCTGTTCTTCTACGGCGCCTTCGCCTACGTGTACTTCCTGCGGTCCCGCGGCCTGCTCAACGGGCTGGCCTCCGGCACCAACTGGGTCTTCCGCGACGAGTCCATGCACATGGCCTTCGCCTTCGACGTGGTCGACGTGGTACGCACGGAGGAGCCCGACCTGTTCGACGACGAGCTGGCCGCGCAGTGCCGCCAGATGCTGGCCGAGGCGGTCGACTGCGAGGCGCAGTTCGCCGAGGACCTGCTCGACCAGGGCGTGCCCGGCATGTCGACCGCGGAGATGCGCGCCTACCTGGAGCACGTCGCGGACCGGCGCCTGGCCCAGCTCGGCATCGAGCCGCTGTACGGGTCGAAGAACCCCTTCGCCTTCATGGAGCTCCAGGACGTGCAGGAGCTGTCGAACTTCTTCGAGCGCCGCGTCTCCGCCTACCAGGTGGGCGTGACGGGATCGGTCACCTTCGACTCCGACTTCTGACCGGGATCCGCCCCGGGCGTTCTGTCCGGGGCGGACCAGCTCAACGGTTGACGAACGACGACAGACCCCGCAACGGGCTGGACCTGATTACCTGCCTTGATTCGGCGTCATGGTCGACTCGTCCGACACCCGATCGGCAAGCCGGTGCACGAGCGGCGCGGTCGACGTGTAGAGCTCCAGGTAGTCCTCGAACAGGGCGTCGTAGCGGGCGGCCTGCGTTGCGTCCGGTTCGATGCGCCGGGTCGGCGGGTTCCACAGGGCGGTCTGGGCCGCGGTGGCGGCGCCGACCGCCTCGGCGGCGAGCATCGCGTCACCGTAGGAGGCTCCGACTGTCTCTCGCGGCAACGTCTGCACCAGCCCGGTGACGTCGCTGACGATCTGTGTCCACAGGTCGCCGGTCGTGCCGCCGCCGACCGGCGTCACCCGCTTCGGGTCGATCCCGGCCTTCCCCATCGCGATGAGGTTGTGCCGCACGCCGTACGCGATGCCCTCGAGAGCCGCCCGATAGAGGTGTGCCCGCCGGTGGCCCAGTGTGAGGCCCGCGACGACCCCCCGGGCCCGCGGGTCGAAGATGGGGGTCCGCTCGCCGGCCAGGTAGGGCAGCATCAGCAGTCCTTCGCTGCCCGGGGCGACGGCGGCGGCCTCGGCGGTCAGCTGGGCGAACCCGGTTCCGGTCAGGTCGGCGAGCCACGCGGTCGCCGAACCGGCGGTCGCCATCCCGCCCGCCAGGCAGCTGACGCCCGGCCGCACCCCGACGGCGGGCCACAGGCTGGTGCTGCTCAACGGCCGGTCGGCCATGGCGATAAGGAACATCGTGCTGCCATACATGAGCATGACGTCGCCCGGGTTCCGGACCGCGACGCTCTCCGCCTCCGCCCAGGCGTCGATCGTGCCGGTGGTGACCGGCAGACCGGCCGGGAGGCCGGTCTGCCGGGCCGCCTCGGGCGTGACTCGTCCGGCCACCTCGTTCGCCCAGGCCAGCGCCGGACGCTGGATCCGGGGCGCGAGCTCGTCCCACCAACCGACGTCCCAGGCACGCGACCGCTGGTCGTACAGCGGGCTCACCTGGCTCGCCGAGTGGTGATCGAGCACGTACTCGCCGGTGAGCCGGTGCACCAGGAAGGAACTCGCCATGAAAACCTTCCGGGTCGCGGCGAACACCTCCTGCTCGTGCCGGGCCAGCCAGGAGATTTTCGGCCCGATCGCCTGGGTGGTCAGCAGCGAGCCGCGCCGGGCGATCTCCGCCTCGCCCCACCGCTCGGTGAGCAGCGTGATCTCCTCCGTGGCGCGGGTATCGATGCCGTAGAGGATGGCCGGGCGCAGCGGCCGGCCATCCACGTCGGCGGGTAGCAGGCACGGCCCGATGCCGCTCACCGCGAGCCCGGCCGGGCGGAGCCGGGTGTCGGCGGTCAGAACGGCGATCACCTCCCGGAAGTCGGCCCACCACACGGACTCGGCGTCGTGCTCGAACCAGCCGGGCCGTGGACTGCTCGTCCGGTGCGCGACCTGGGTCCGGGCCAGCACCCGGCCGTCCGCCGCGACCGCCACGCCCTTGGTACTGGCGGTGCCGATGTCGACGCCGAGGAACACCTCCATGCCGGTTCAGGCCTCCGCGCCGTCCGCGGCCACGCCGCAGAGGTTGACCTGGATGCCCAGCTGGTGGGCGGTCAGCGCCTTCGCGGCCAGCACTTGATCAGCGGCGGCGGCGTCGGTGGCGTAACTGACCTGGATGTGGTTGGAGCGATGCCGGGCCATGAACTGGTCGCGGGTCACCCCGTGCAGTACGGCGTGCATGATCGGCCATTGCCGGGTGGTCTCGGACCAGCGTCGCTCGGTCTCGGCCGCGGTCAACTCCACCACGGTGGCCCGGCCGAGGTCCATGTGCAGTTCGCCGCCCTCCACGAAGATCCGTGACCAGACCAGTTCGCCGGGCTTGGCCACGCCGCGGACGGTGCCGCCGCCGAGCCGGAAGTAGAGCGCGGGCTGGCGCATCGAGTCGGTGCCGGCATAGCCGCCGACGTGATGTTCGGGCGGCACCGCGCCGGAGATCTCGAAGACCCAGACGAAGTCGCTGACGGTGCCGCCGGCATCCCGGTCGCCCCAGCGCACGTCGTGCAGGGTGGTCTCCACCGGCTGGCGGAGGGCGCTGCTGACCCGGGTGGTGAGCAGCGCGTCCAGGCCGGCGCATTCGTCGGCCTCGTTGAACAACGTGATCGGGGCGCCCGCGCGGATGACCGTGCCGTCGGCGCGGGTGACCGGCGGCCGGTCGGCGTTGTTGAGCAGCCCTTCGGCCAGGTCGGAGGCGGGAAGCACGTCGGCGAGGCCGAGCTGGTACTGGATGCCGATCACGTCGCAGCCGAACCGGTCGGCCATCCGGGCGGCCGCCGCGTACATTCGCAACTGGAGCAGCACCTGCTCGCGGGTCAGTTCGGTGTCAGGATCGGTGCCGAAATGAAAGGTCATCCCACGGTCGGTCAGCCAGCGCAGCGCCGCGACGGCCTCCTCCTCGGTCGCCGACATGGTCTCGGCGTACAGCGCGGACTGGGAGAGCCGCTCCTTGAACACACCAAGCGGGAAGAGCAGTTCGTCCGGGATGATCGCGTTGTACATCCCCATGCAGCCCTCGTCGAAGACCCCGAGGATGGCGCCGTCCCGGCGCAGCCCATCGACCACGTGGTCGGCGGCCTCGCGGGCCCGGCCATCGACCGACGAGGCGTCGAACGGCTTGACGTGCGACAGGTCGTGCCGGATCGTGCCGTCGCGCAGCCACTCCTCCAGCCGGAGTTCGAACCATTCGTCGTCGAACGTGCGGCTCCATACCGTCTCAAACGACCGGCCGGCTTTGGCGAGCGAGGCGTTGAGGTTCAGCAGGCCGACCAACCCCGGCCATTGCCCCTCCCAGTTGGCCACGGTGAGGATGGGGCCGCGGTGTCGCAACAGCCCGCCGAGAACCTGCTGGGAGAATTGCCACACGCCCTCGGCCATCACCACCGCGGCGTTCTCGGGGATGCCGCCCAACACGGCCAGCCCTTGTGCCTGGCTGGCGATGAAGCCATGCCCGTCAGGCGTTTCGGCCGGGTGGGCTCGGGTTACGGTCACGCCCCGGCGGGTGAACGCGGCGGTGAGCAGCTCCTCGAACCGCTGCTGGGCAGGCCAGCAGAGCAGGTTGGCCGAAAGCCGCTGGTCGCCGTTGGCGACCAGATAGACGTGCTCGATCATGCGTTGCCTCCCGAGTAGCGGACGGCCATCTCCGTGAGCGACCGAGCGCGGTAGTCGCCGGCGTGTCCGGCCTGTCCGAAGATGCGCATCCGCGCGGCGACCATGCGTTGCATGGCCGCCCGTCCGGCGCGCAGATAGGGGGCCGGGTCGACGTTGAGCGGGTCGGCGCCGAGCGCTTCGCGCACGGCGCCGGTGAAGGCCAGGTGCGAATCCATGCCCTGATTGATCTTCCGTACGCCCATGGCGATCGACCGGACCTTCTCGCTGTCCGGTACGCCCCATGACTCGGGCAGGCGCGCGCCGTGCCGGTTGTTCTGCTCGCGCAGTTCGGCCGGCAGCGACGACGAGCCGTGCATGACGAGGTGGGTGTCCGGCACCCGGGCTGCGATCTTCTCGATCAGCGTCATGTGCAGCACGGTGCTGTCCGGCGGTGTGTCGAACTTGTACGCGCCGTGCGAGGTGCCGATCGCCACCGCGAGCGCGTCCACCCCGGTCGCCGCCACGAACTCGCCGGCCTGTTCCGGGTCGGCGAGCACGATCGCCGCGCGCGACCCGTCGGTCTTGGAACCGCCGATCGTGCCGAGCTCGCCCTCGACCGAGACGCCCCGGCGATGCGCTTCGGCGGCCACCTCGGCGGTGACGGCGAGGTTCTCGGCGAACGAGGACGGAGTGCCGTCAGCGCGCAGGCTGCCGTCGATCATCACGCTGGTGAAGCCATGGTCCATCGCCCGCAGGCAGACGGCCGGGTGCGGGCCGTGGTCCAGGTGCAGCACCACGGGCAGTTCGGGGTAACCGTCGATCAGCCGGTGCAGGCCGGCCCAGAACCGCTCGTCGCTCGCGTGGGCGGTGACCCCGGCCAGCGCTGCCAGGATGGTCGGCGACGCGGTCTCGGCGGCGGCGTCCAACACCGCTTCGGCTTGTACGACATCGCTGACGTTGAACGCTCCGACGGCGTATCCGCCGCGGCGGGCCTCGTCCAGCGCTTGGCGGAGAGTGACCAGTGCCATCTGTCCGCCCTTCAGAGCGACTCGGTGATGCCGAGCGTCTTGTAGTCCAGGACGACCGGCTTGTCGGTCAGCGCCCGCGAGTACACCAGCACCTTGGCCGCGCTCTCCACCGCCACCGAGGTCTTGAACGCGTCCCGCAGGTTGGTTCCCACCGTGAGCAGCCCGTGGTTGGCCCAGACGACCGCGTTGAGATCACCCATCACGTCGCACATGGCGTCGCCGAACTCGGTGCGGTTGCTGAGCGCGAACGGCATGATCGGGACATCGCCCTTGGTGTAGATGACCATGTTGACCAGCGAGCCGGTGATCGGCTCCCCGGCGACGCCGAAGACGTTGGCGAAGACGGGCTCGGTGTGCACGATCGCGTTCACATCCGGGCGCCTGCGGTAGACAGCCAGGTGGACGGTCACCTCGGAGGAGGGCTCGTGCGGGCCTTCCAGCACGTTCGCATCGGCGTCGACGACCACCATGTCGTCGGCGGTCATCCGGTCGTACTCAAGGTCGGTCGGCGTGATGAGGAACCGGTTCTCGCCGGGCAGCCGGACACTGATGTTGCCCTGGGTATTGAAGTTGAGGCCGTACTGCATTGACAGCAGACAGTAGTCCAGCACGTTCTGCTTGACGGCTCGCAGGTCGAACTCGGTCACGGTTGCTCCTTCAGATGGGGATAGCTGCGGTCATGCGGAAGAAGGGTCGGGTAGAGGTCCCGGAACCGGCGCGACTGCGCGGTGTACCACGTAGCGGTGACCGGGTCGGGCGGGATGGCCGGTCGGCACTCCGGGGCGGGCAGGTCGGCGATCGAGGGGTAGCGGCCGATGCCGACGCCGGCCAGCAGCGCCGCGCCACGGGCGGCCGCGTGGCCGGGCACCGAGGTCAGCGGCAGACCGGACGCGTCGGCCCGGATGGCCAGCGAACGCAGGCTGCGCGCGCCGCCGCCGACGGCGTGCACCACGCCGACCGCGACGTCCCGCTCGGCCAGCGCGTCGACGATCTTGCGGATCTCGAAGCCGAACGACTCCAGGAATGCCCGGGCAAGGTCTGCGCGCGAGGTGCCCAGGGTGAGCCCGACGACGGCGCCGCGAGCCAGCGGGTCGTTGTCCAGCGTCCCTGAACCGGCGAAATAGGGCAGAACCAGCACCTGCGGCGGCTCGGCGGACGCCGCCTCGAACAGCGCGTCACGCTCCGCCGGGTCGGCGACGCCGACCAGTGTCGCGAACCAGTCAAGAGCCCAGCCGCCGGCGGCGGTGCCGGCCAGCGTCAGCCAGCTGCCGTCGCCCATCGGGTACGAGGCCAGGCCGGTGCCGGTCAACTCACGGGGGCGCCCAGCCGTGCCCACGGTGAGACAGTCGCTGGAGCCGAACGAGACGACCGAGATCGCGCCGCGCCGTCCACCCCCGCCAAGGAACGCGGCTGCCTGGTCGTGCGAACCGACGATCAGCGGCAGCCCGGCCGGCAGCCCGGTCAGCTGGGCCGCCTCGGCGGTGAGCGTGCCGACCACGGTCCCGGCCGGCACCACTTCGGGCAGGAGATCCGGGTCGACCCCGGCGGCGCCGGTCAGTTCGGCCGACCAGACCCCGGCTTCCACGTCGTAGGCCCCGGTACGGGCCGCCATGCTCGTATCCATGGCCGCTCGGGCGCCAAGCCTGCCGGCGACGTAGTCACCCAGACAGCGGTAGCCGTGCACCGCTGAACCTGTCCAGCCGGGACCACCGGAAGCGATCTTGTACAGCGAGAACATCGGGTGTGCCGGTTGTCCGGTGATGTGCTGGATCCGATCGGCGCCGAGTTCCGCGGCGACCCGATCCGCTACCTCGGTGCCGCGCCGGTCCATGCTGACCGGCGCCGGCGCGAGCGCGTGCCCGTTCCTGCCGACGGGGAGCACCGCTTCGCCCTGGACACTGAACGAGATCGCCTCGGGCGGGTCGGCGCCCACCGCCGGGTGGGTCGCGACCTCGGCGAGCAGGCCGGCCGCGGCGGCCAGCACCTCCTCGGCGTCGGTCTCCACCAGACCGGGACCGGGCCGGCTGAGCGCCGTTGCCCGCGCCGCCCCGGCGATCTCGGTCCCGGCGGCCGAGAGCGCGACCACGCGTACCCCGCTGGTGCCCAGGTCAACGCCGAAGAGGCTCATTTGATCGCTCCGGACAGGCCGTTGACCAGGTACCGCTGCACGGCGAGGAAGACCACGACGATCGGCAGCGAGATGAGCACCAGGACGGCGAAGAGCGCCCCGGGCTGGCTGAGGAACACTCCGCGATAGGCGAGCGGGATCAGCGTCAGCGGCTTGAGCTCGTTGTCCTGAAGGGTGACCAGCGGCAGCAGGAAATCGTTCCAGGACGACATGCACTGCCAGACCGCGACCACGGCGAGTGCCGGCCTGCTCAGCGGCAGGTAGATCCTCCAGTAGACGGTGAATTTGCTCGCTCCGTCGAGCGAGGCGGCCTCGTGCAGTTCCTCGGGCACCGCGAGGAACGATGTGCGGATGATGATGACCGCGAACGGCAGGCCCAGCGCGGTGTAGACCAGCACGAGGCCGACCAGGTTGTTGTACAGCCCCATGCTCTGCAAGATCTTGAAGACCGCCACCACGATGCTCGACATGGGCAGAATCAGGGCCAGAGTCAGGGCTCCGAAGATCACCGCCTTCAGCGGAACCCGCAGGCGCGCCAGCGCGAACGCCGTCATCGAGCCGAACAGCATCACCAGTAGCACCGACGGGACGGTGATCAGCGCGCTGTTGATCAGATTCCGCAGGATCGGGTTGTTAGTCCAGATCTCGACGTAGTTGCCCAACGACGGCTCGGCCGGGAACATCCCGAAGGCAGTGGTCTTGGGGTTCGAGGTGGGCAACAGCGACATCCCGATCACCATCGCGATCGGGATCAGCCACAGCGCCGCCATCGGCGCGAGCACGGCGTGCTCCCAGCGCAGGCGGCGGCGTAGCGGCTGACTCGCGCGGGTGGCGGCCTGGGTCGGGACGGCCGGGGCGGCCGTCGTTGTCTCTTCTGCGGTCTTCATTTGGCGTCTCCGGTGAGGAAACCCGAGCCGAACGCCCGCACCATGGACAACGAGCTGACCACCGCGATGAGGAGCAGGACCACGCTGATGGTCGAGGCGTAGCCGACGCTCTGCAGCTGGAACGCCTGCTTGAAGGTGTAGGTCGGGAGCATCTCGGAGGCGTGGTTGGGGCCGCCTTCGGTGAGTACGTAGACCAGTTCGAAGGTCTTGAGCGAGCCGATGACGCCGAGCAGCAGCAGGGAGAGGTGGGTCGGCCGGAGCATCGGCCAGATGATGCTGCGGACGGTACGCCAGGTGCTCGCCCCGTCGATCTTGGCTGCGGCCAGCACGCTGCTGTCGATGAGCTGGAGGCCCGCCAGGTAGAACAGCATGGAGAAGCCGGTCCACATCCAGACGTTGACGACGATCGCCGCGAAGATGGCCGTCTCCGGGTCGGCGAGGTAGCCGCGCGCCAGGAAGTCCAGCCCGGTCGCCTGGCCGACCTTGACGAACACACCGTTGAACGGGTCAAGCATGCGCTGCCAGACGATGCCGACGACGACGGGGGAAAGCACCGCGGGGACGAAGAAGATCGCGCGGTAGATCGCGCGGCCGCGGATTTTCTCGTTGAGCAGCAGCGCCAGGAAGAACCCGATCAACGCTTGCGGAATGATCGTCAGCAGGATCCACCACCCGGAGTTCTTCAGTGTGGTGATGAAGATCGGGTCGTCGAACAGCCGGGCGTAGTTGCCAAGCCCCGTGAAGACGCCCTGGTTGACCCCGTCCCAGTCGAGGGTGCTGGCCTGGACGTTGTAGACGATCGGGTAGACGACAAAGAGCACGAAAAGCAGGAAGGCGGGTAGCAGGAACATCGTTCCCGCAAGCCGTTCCCGGCGTACCGAGGTCTTGTCGATCTTTACGTAAGTCATGGTCAACTCCATTGCCGCGGGCGGGAGTTCACTCCCGCCCGCGGATACCGGCGGCTTTCGCCGCTCAACCCCCGACCTTCTCCTGTTCGGCCTGCATCTTGTCGGCAGCGGCCTTCGGCGTGAGCTGGCCGGTCGCGATCGCCGACAGCGCGTCTCCGAGCGCGGTGTCCAGCTGCGGGCTCTTCAGGTAGCGGGAGTACTTCACCTGGGGCATCCACTCGGTGGTGAGCGTCGTCCAGATCTGCTGCTGCTTGTCGCTGGTGAACTTCTCCGGATTGAGGCCGGTCACCGCAGGCAGGTCGTTGAACGTGTTGATCAACTTCTGGGCACCCGCGCCGGCGATCCAGTCGGTGAGGACCTTGCAGGCCAGGTCGGGGTTCTTCGTGTTCTTGGAGATGCCGAGTGCGACGTCGATGCCGCCGACGTACTGCGACTGCGCGGCACCGCCCGGAATGGTCGGGAACAGGAACGGCTGGTAGCCCGACATGCCCTCGGACAGGGGCGGGATACCCGTCTTGCTCGGGTCGGACTGCTGGATCCACCAGGCGCCGAGCGGGATCATCGCGGCGTTGCCCGCCTCGAACTGGTTCGCCCCGGACGGGTAGGCGTCCAGCCCGATCGCGCCGTCCTGGGCGATGCCGTCGGTGAACAGCTTGCCCCAGTACGTGAAGGCCTCGACGATCTTCGGGTTGGTCCACTTGTCGGAGCCGTCCTCGGCCTGGTAAACCAGGCCCGGCTCGACGTTGTTGGCGATCTGCAGGAAGACCACGTTGCGGAGCCAACTGTCCTTGGCCGGCAACATGAACGGCGCGTACTCCCCGCCCTTGAGCTGTTTCACGACCGCCACGAGCTCATCCCAGGTCTTCGGGATCTGCGCGTTCCCGGCCTCGAAGATCTCCGTGTTGGCCCACAGGTTGACCGTCTGCACCAGCAACGGGAGCGAGTAGAAGTTCTCGTCGCCGGCTGGGTTACCGAGCCGGGCCTGGTCGATGCCGATCGGGTAGAACTTCTTCTGCCAGTCGGCGCCCCACGTCTTCTGCGCGCAGTCCTGCAGCGGCAGGAGGTTCGACCGGTACTGCTGGGTGAGCGCGCCGGGCTGCAGGCCGATGATGTCGGGCATGGTGCCGGACGACGCGCGGGTCTGCAGGTCGACCAGGTACTCGGGATAGTTGAAGATGGTCGCGTCGATCTTGGTGTCGGGGTTGGCGCTGGTGAAGGCGTCGACCATCTGCCGAGTCGTCTGTTCGATCGGGCTCCAGGAGCGGAAGGTCAGCGCTCTTAAGCCGCTCTCGTCACTGGAGTCTTGCTTGCTGGCGCTGCCGGCACACCCGGCGAGAACGATGCTGAACGCCGTCGCCGCTGCGACGGCGGCGGATTTCTTGTGCCGCTTCACAGGGGCTCCTTCCACGAGTGAGGACCTTGTTGGGCCAACGGATGCGTTACGATTACATGACCAACATGGTTCGCACAAGAGTCAGCTACCAGCAACTTCATGATTACATGATCACCTCCACGCGGCATCCTGGCCAAAAATCGACCGCATCTTGCCAGGTTTTATGTAATCGTTTACAGTCGGCTTCGGGCCGAGACGACGTACCTTGACGGCGAGCCGGTACTCTGTTTCCGCCTCAGACAGAGGGGCCCGCCGTCGCGAAAGGCCTGACTTGACGATCACCATCCGTGACGTGGCTCGACTCGCCGAGGTGTCGACGGCCACGGTGTCGAGGGTCTTCGCCTCCGACACCGCGGTCCGGCCGGAGACGGCCCGGCGCGTGCGGGAGGCGGCTCGGCAACTCGGTTACGTGCCGAACACGCTGGCCAGATCGCTGCGCCAGCAGTCCTCCGCCACCTGGGCGCTGATTATCGCGGACATCGAGAACCCGTTCCTCACCCAGGTCACCCGCGGGATCGAAGACATCGCTCAATCCGAGGGTTACTCCCTGCTTCTCTGCAACACCGACGAGCGGCCGGACAAGGAGGCGAGCTACCTGAGTATCGCCGAACAGTTCCGGGTATCCGGCGTGTTGATCACGCCTACCTCGCCCACCAGCCCGGTCGACCGGTTGCTCGCCCGCGGGCTGCCAGTGATCACCATGGACCGTCCGCTACGGCAGGACCTCGCCGTCGACACCGTTCTCATCGATTCCCGCAGGGCGGCCCGGGCCGCCGTGGACCGCCTGATCACCCGCGGGCACCGGCGGATCGCCTGCATCACCGGGCCGCGCCGGGTCTTCACCGCCGGCGAGCGGGTCCTCGGATACCGAGAGGCGCTGCACGAGGCCGGCCTGCCACTGCACGAGAGCCTGATCCGCTACGCCGACTTCAACGAGCAGGGCGGCCACCTCGCCGCCGTCGAACTTCTCGACGGGACCGACGCCGGTCCGGTCGAGGCGATCCTGGTGGCCAACAGCATGATGGCAGTCGGCGTCCTCCAGGTGCTGCGCGACCGGCAGCTGCGGCCCAGCATCGACGTGGAGATCGTCGTCTTCGACGACGCGCCATGGACCAGCCTGCTCACACCCGCGATCTCGGTGATCCATCAACCGGCGTACGAGCTTGGTCAGGTCGCCGGGAAGCTGCTGCTCGAACGCCTGCAAACGCCTGGGCAGCCTGCCCGCACGGTGATGCTCAACGCGACGTTGCCCGCCGAGAACACGGACGAGGACCATCCTCCGGCCGATGGCCTCGCATCATCCCATTTACGCCATCCCAAGCCCGACTTCCAACCACGAAGGTCGCGAGCACGATCGTGAACCTGCGAGGCTCGACAAAAGATCTACCGCCGACCTTGTGGATCGGCTCAGGTGCGTCCGGGCCTGGCGGCCTGGACGTGCCCGGCAAGGGATGTCTTCGCCCCGAAATCTGGGAGGCGTATCGGGCGGCGCATTCGTAGCGGGACAAAGTCGGCCATGAGAAGTCTGCTCGCTATCGTGGTCGCCCGTGGCCCCCGACATTCCCGATGACCGCCTGGATGAGCTGATCGCCGAGGCGACCCTCGACGCCTATGACGAGGAGGAGCAGCGGGCAGCGTTCGCCGCCGTACTCCAGGACAACCTCCAGGTGCCTTTTGAGACGACCGTGCTGGGCGTCCCCGTCACCGTAACCGGCGTCAAGGACTCCCCAGGAACCGGCATCGCGGCCATCTGCCGCCATGGGAAGCACCGGCAGCTGATCGGCATCCTGGACCTGCCGCTGCCCGAGCCGCCCCCGGCCGGAGCCGAGTGGATCGCCGCCTACCGGCGCTGGGGTGGGTGAGCACGTGAGCGAGTACCAGTACTACGAGTTCCTGGCTCTGGACCGACCGTTGACCGACCGGCAGCAGGCCGAGGTGCGGGCGTTGTCGACCAGGGCGCAGATCACCGCCACCAGTTTCACCAACGACTACCAGTGGGGCGATTTCAAGGGCGACCCGAACAAGCTGATGGAGCGCTACTACGACGCCCATCTCTACTACGCCAACTGGGGCACCCGCCGTCTCATGCTCCGCCTCCCCACGTCGCTGCTCGACCTGGCCACCACCGAGCAGTACGCCGTGGGCGAGCAGGTGTGCGCGTGGACCTCCGGCGGACACGTGATCGTGGACCTGACCAGCCAGGAGGAAGAGGAGACCTGGGATCTCGACCTCGACCACATGCTGTCCTCACTGGTCGGGGTACGAGCCGAATTGGCCGCAGGTGACCTGCGGCCCCTGTATCTGGCCTGGTTGTCGGCCTACGGGGTCTGGGAACGTGACGAGGACGCCTTCGACTACGACGAGGAAGACGAGCTTGAGCCGCCGGTTCCGGCCGGGCTCGGTGGGTTGACCGCCGCCCAGCGGGCTCTGGCCGATTTCCTGCGCCTGGATGACGACCTGCTGACGGTCGCGGCGCAGGCCAGTCCGGCGGCGCACGCCGCGGGAGATGACCGAGCCGCGCTGACCGCGTGGGTGAAAGGGCTGACGGAGGCCCGCAAGGACGCCCTGCTGCTGCGGGTGGCCACCGGGGATGCCGCACGGGTGGAGCTGGAGCTGCGGCGGGAGTTCGCCGGCCCGGCCGCGACCGCCGACGGCCCTCGGCGTACGGTCGGGCAGTTGCTGGACGCGGCCGGCCAGGTACGGCAGGCCCGCCAGCGGGAGGAAGCCGCGCTGCGGGCGGCCGAGCTGGAGCGGCGGGAACAGCAACGTAAGCAGGCCCGCGAACGCCACCTCGCCGAACTCGCCGGGGAGGGTGAGCGGGCGTGGGCGCGGGTGGAGGCGTTCATCGACACCAAGAAGCCCCGCGAGTACGACCAGGCGGTCGAGATACTGCGTGACCTGCGGGAACTGGCCTACCGCGATGACCGGATGAGCGAGTTCACCGGGCAGTTCACTCGCCTGCGGGAACGCCACCAGGGTAAGCCCAGTCTGGTCAAACGGTTCAACGACGCCGGACTGGTGGGGCAATGATCCCGCCCGGCGAACTACTCGGGTCGGCTTCGGTCGCGATTTGGATGCAAGGGGTATTCCGGTTGACGTACGTGCACGAACTGCTGGGCCATTGCGAATTTGGCTGTCCAGGCTGAGATCCATCCAGCGCAGGCCGGCCTGTTCGCCCCGGCGCAGCCCGCGCAGCGCGGCCAGCCACCACAGCGGGAACAGGGGATCCGCGCGGACGCCGTCCACGAAGGACACCAGTTGAGGGATCGTCCAGCAGCTTAGCGCGGATCCGCTCCAGTGACGCCGCCGTCAGCGGTCCGTACTGGTTCCGGTGTCTCGCCAGCGCGGTCCTCGTCCATTTCGACGAAGAGCGTCAACCGCCAGAGAATCCCTATATCGCCGCTGAGCAGCGCGGACACGGCAGCGACCGCAGCGACACCACGTACCCGCCCCCGACGAGTATGGAGGGAACGCCCAACCGATAGCGACGCACGACTCCACTCCAGGAATCAGACACGACGGATGACACACCAATCTCTGGTCAGTACGGGTGGCCGCGGAACGCATGCTCCATCAAGTGCCAGAACGACCGGTAGCGTCTCCCGCCGATCGCGGATGTGAGGTCGAGAAACCACGCCTCCCACTCACCGCCGGAGGTGACGACGTACGGATCAAGCAGGTAGATGAGGCCCTCGACGTCTTCGGAAATGTGCAGCGTGTGTGGAATGTGGTCCCCGACTTCGAAGTAATCCGGGTCCTGGGGGGCGTCGTAGTCGAAGAAATAATCGCTGGGCATCTCGCGGATCGGGGTGCCCGGTGGGGGACCCCATTCCGCGAGATGCGGGGCGACGTCGCGAGTCCAGCCGACCTCGGCTATGGGCAACAGGTGAAGACTGGTGCTGGACTGTTCGTCCCAGCCGTTGCTCACCTGGAGAAACTCCCGGTAACTCGGTGGCAGACGCCGACCGAGACGTTCCTCCTGCCGACGGATCTCGGCTTCGCTCGCAGGATCCATGCCCACCCAATCAGGCGGATACGGAAGAGCGTCCGGGCCGGCATAGGCGGTACGGAGACGCTCAGCCCAAGGGTAGCGGGGAGTATCGGGAGCATTCATGGGACACATTCTACGGCAGGTGATCAAGAAGGGCTCACCAGAGAATCCCCCGCGGAGACCGGGAAGTGGCTGACGATGTCAAGAAGACCGGCACTAGCATTCTGTTTGCAGCGAGATCAAGCTGCCGGACAAGCATGAATGGAGTCGGTGCCATGACGGCGAGCGGCCCAGGAGTGAGGGAGGGCCATCAACGGGCTCTCCCTCACTCAGCTACGGGCTAGGGTTCGATCGGCACCCAGAATTGGTTGTCCCCGCTGACCCCGGTAATGGCCTCGTCTGGCCTCTGTATAGTGGGCGAGGGTCTGCCTAATGCAAACGCCTACGAGGGCCCGCAGGCTCATTTAAACTTGCCGGACGAGAACGAGACTTTCCATGGACTTCGCCACCGACCTTCCCTGGCCATTCTGTCTTACCTGGTGCGATGACATAGATGTGACGACCCTGGTATCCGCGCTTCGGGCGGTCCCAACGGATGACGATGAGGAAGGGCGTGCCGCGATCGTCGCGCCTCCCCGTAACGGCTGGACGGAGATCCTCGAACTAACGGCATCCGGATTCTCCTTGACCGCCCAGATAATCGCGCTGAGTCAGAATTCTCGACGAGTGCTCACTGTGTTCTGGGATATCGATGGGAATAATTCGGTCACCTACGCGGTAGGCGGCCGGATCCTCGTCCGCTTCATGCCCGTGATGTTCGATCCTATAACGGCGATGTTCAACGTGAACGACCCCTCGCATCGCCAGGGCCTTGCTCCCGATGCGATCGACCCGCATCTGGAGGGACTCGTATTCGAGAGCGGTTCTCTTGTGCGACATCAGTCGGGCGATACGCCAGGAGAGGAATCCAATGATGGTATTCCCGTCCGGGAGGTCTGGCAGGAGTCGTGCGTCAGAATCGGTGAGCGGCTGACGGGTAATCCATTTGATCTGAACCGCTTCTTCCAGCCCGACGTACGGCTCCTGCGGATTGACTACGATGCACTGTACGAAGAATACGGAGATCCTTACTGTGAGAGTTAACTAGGCGGCAGGGTCCAACATATAAACTCCCGACTGAAAGTCAGAGGGTTCGGGCGCTACCAAGCACCAGTGTGCCTGAGCTCATGAACATGCCGCCCACGCCGGTGACCAGGCTGATGTCCGCGCCGGGGACCTGGGCGGGAGCGGTGCCGCGGACCTGGCGTACTGATTCCTGGATGGCGAACATGCCGTACATGCCGGTGTGGGTGTAGGAGAGGCCGCCGCCGTTGGTGTTCATGGGGAGTGGGCCGCCGGGGGCGGTGTTGCCGTCGGTGATGAAGGCGGGGGCCTCGCCGCGTTTGACGAAGCCGAGGTCTTCCAGGCCGTAGACGGGGACGTGGGCGAAGGCGTCGTAGATCATGAGGTGGTTGACGTCGGCGTGGGTGATCTCGGCTTGGCGCATGGCTGCTGTGCCGCCGCGTTCGATGGCGCGGGAGGAGGTGAGGTCGTGTAGGCCGGCGACGATTGAGGACTCGCTTGATTCGCCTGCGCCCAGTACGTAGACCGGGGCGGCGAAGTCGCGGGCGCGGTCGGCTGAGGTGAGGACCAGGGCGCCGCCGCCGTCGGTGACCAGGCAGCAGTGGAGTAGGTGGATCGGGTCGGCGATGATCGGGGAGGCCAGGACGTCGGCCACGGTGATCGGGTCGCGGAGTTTGGCTCGGGGGTTGCGTGCCGCCCACTGGCGTTGGACCACGGGGACCATGGCGAGTTGTTCTTCGGTCATGCCGTACTGGTGCATGTAGCGGCGTACGCCGATCGGGAAGAGCGCGGGGGCGCCGATGGGGCCGTGTGGGACCTCGAACTGGGCCATGTACGACTGCGGGGCGGGCGCCCATGGGACCATGCCGACGCGGGAGCGTCCGGATTCGCCGTGGGTGATCAGGACGGTGGTACAGAGGCCGGAGGTGATGGCGGCCATGGCGTGGCGGACGTGCAGCATGTACGAGCTGCCCCCGACGTTGGTGCCGTCCAGGTAGTCCGGGACGATTCCCAGGTAGTCGGCCACGTCTACCGGTGATTCTCCCGCCGAGGCGACGCCGTCCACGTCGGCGGGGGTGAGACCGGCGTCGCGGAGGGCGTTGACGGCGGCCTGGGCGTGCAGTTCGAGTGCCGACTTGTCGGGGACCTTGCCGATGCGGTCGGTCTCGGCCGCGCCGACGATCGCGACCTTGCCTCGGAGGCTCATCCGGCCGCCTTCCTCATCCGGAATTTCAGGACATTTCGGTCGCTGCGGGGTTCGAAGAACGCTTCGAGGTCCCCGTCGACGACGGGGTCTCCGGCGATTTCGGCGAACAGTGTGGGGCCCTCGGCCAACCGGACCACCCCGAGTACGTAGGGCGCGTCCTCCTCGAAGCCGGGCGCTGGGCGATGGTTGACCACGTAGGACTCCAGCGAGCCCCGGCCGGAAGCCGGTTCCAGGGTCACCTGGTCGGATGTGCAGAACGGGCAGTAGGCGCGCGGGTAGAGGAAGAACCTCCCGCACGCGCTGCAGCGGGGCACCTTGAGTTCGCCCGCGTCGATGGCTGCGAAGAACGCGGCGGTGTCGGGGGTGGGCAGGGGTAGGGGTTTCACCCGGTTCGTCTCCCGTCGGTCTTCGGCAGCAGGAGGTGTTTGCGGAGTTTTCCGTTGGCCCCGCGCGGGAGTTGCTCCACGATTTCGATGCGCCGGGGCAGTTTGAAGCCGGCGAGGCGCTCCCGGCAGAAGGCGGTGACCTGGTCGTGGAAGCCGGGTGCGGTGGCGCGGTCCCAGGCGGTGGGCTGGATCACCGCGCAGACGATCTCGCCCCACTCCTGGTCGGGTACCCCGATGACCCCGGCGTCGGCGATGTCGGGGTGTTCCAGGAGGGCGGCCTCCACCTCTGCGGGGTAGACGTTGACCCCGCCGGAGACGATCACCTCGGCGGTTCTGCCGAGTAGGAAGAGGTATCCGTCCTCGTCGAGGTAGCCGAGGTCGCCGACGGTGACCCAGCCGTTCACGACGCTGGTTCTGGTCTTCTCGGGGTCGCCTCGGTACTCGAAGGCTCGGGGGCCCATCTCCAGGTAGACACGTCCGCGCTCGCCGGGGGCGAGTTCGTGGTCGTGCTCGTCCATGATCTTTACGGCTGCGCCTGGCTGGGCGCGGCCTACGCTGCCTGGTCTGGCCAGCCATTCGCGGGCGGAGATGACCGTGCCGGCGGCTTCGCTGGCGCCGTAGTACTCGTACACGACCGGGCCGAACCAGTCGATGATGCCGCGTTTGACCGCTGGGGGGCAGGGGCCCGCGCCGTGGATCAGGTTGCGCATGGTGGAGACGTCGTAGGATGCGCGGATCTTGGGGTCGAGGGCGAGTAGGCGGTGCATCTGGGTGGGGACCACGTGTGTGGTGGTCACCCGTTCGCGCTCGATGAGCTGGAGCATTTCGGTCGCGTCGAAGCGTTCCATCAGCACCACTCGGTGGCCCAGGTGGAGGGAGGCCAGGGCCAGGCCGTTCACCGCCGTGTGCGATAGCGGGGAGGTCACCAGGTGGGTGCCGTTCTGGAATGGCTCGACCTCGAACATGCCCAGTTGCCAGGCTGATCCGGCGGCGTAGGCGTCGTCGGGGTCGCCGGTGGCGAGGGGGCGGAGTACGCCTTTCGGGCGGCCGGTGGTGCCGGAGGTGTAGGCCATGAACGCGCCTGGTGCGCGGTCTTCTATCCATTCGCCTGAGTACGGCGCGGCGTCTGCCAGAAGGCGGAAGCCCTCTGCCGGGCCTGTGGCGAACCGCCGTTCCGTCGCGATGGCCGCCTGGTCGAGGGCGGTCCGTACGGTGTCGGCATAGCGGGCAGAGGTCACTACCGCCCCTGGGGTGCAGTCGGCGATGATGTGGGCGATCTCGGGGGCGCTGAGGGCGGTGTTGACCGGGATCAGGTACCACCCTGCCTGGTGGCAGGCGAGTACGGTCTCCAGGGCGGCCACCTCGTTGGCTGCGACCAGGGCGACCCTGTCTCCGTGTTGCAGGCCCAGGTCGCGCAGTAGCCGTGTGATCTGGTTTATCCGGGCCAGCAGTTCGCCTGCCGTGATCGGGGTGCCGTCCGGTTCCACTGCGGCGATGTTTTCTGGAGATCGTCGGGCGATTCGCCAGAATCCCAGTTCTTTCAGGTTCATCGGGCCGTCTCCCGGGCCAGTAGGCGTACGGCGAGGGAGCGGCGGTGCTCCCTGGCGGTGCCGTAGGCGGCCGAGAGGGACATCGCGCGTTTCAGCCAGAACTGGAGGCCGTACTCCAAGGTGAATCCGATGCCGCCGTGCAGTTGGAGTGCCTCCACGTCGGCCGGGCGGGCCGCCTCCCCCGCGTAAGCCTTGGCTACGGCCGCCCGTACGGGGGCGTCCGGGGCGCTGGTGTCGCGGAAGGCGGCGAAGGACGCGGCCTGCGAGAGGTCCACGCCGGTGGCGACGTCGGCCAGTTTGTGCTTGACCGCCTGGAACGACCCGACTGGGCGGCCGAACTGGTGGCGCGTCTTCACGTACGCCACGGTCATGTCGAGCAGCCTCGTACTGACACCGGTAAGCAGACAGGCGGAGCCCGCCACCATCCGGGTCCAAGCCCGTTCCACGGCTGCGGCGTCCTGGCTTACGAGTTGTCCCGTTCCGGTGACTCGATACAGGGGGTAGAGCGGGTCAACCGCATCCTGTCGTTCGACTACGAGTTCGGCTTCGCCGTTGGTTGGCGTGGATCTCCCACCCACCCACCCGTTCTGACCTTCGGTCGGACCCGGCTCCGCCGGGAGGGCGGCCCGCCCACCGGGACGGCCACGTCCGCCGTGTCTGCCGTGCCTGCTGTGCGCGTCATGCCCATGACCGCCATGCGCGCCATGCCCACCAGGGCGGCAAGCAGTATGGCGGCGAGGAAGGGCCCCCGCAGGTAGCCGTACTGCTGGTACCAGCGCAGCCACCCCGCGTAGGGCTCCGCCATGACGGTTTCCCCGGAGGAGCCCTGGTACTCATTGGTCAGTTGCGTGGCTGTGCGGCCGGCGGAGGCGATCTTGTCGTTGAACGGGCCGACCGTGTCGGGGAAGACGTACGCGCTCTGCGGGCCGGGGGAGGGGTAGACGCGGCGTTCCCACTCGAAGGCCCAGAGGGCGTCGCCGAGGCCGGTGAGGAGGAAGTCGATGGGCTGGGTTCGGATGGCCAGGGAGGTGAACTCGGCGGTCAGGGTTTCCTTGTCGGCGCCGCTGCGGATGATCGGTGAGGACGGGTCCCAGATGTAGGAGGGGGCCGACAGCCGGGGGCCGGCTTCGGGGCAGAGGACCGCCACCTCGGGGCGGGGGTTCATGAGGCGGCAGTCGGCGAAGGTCATCGTGCGCGACCAGAGCCAGACGTTGCTGCCGCCCATGCCGTACGAGCCGTAGAAGGCGTGGAACCAGACCGCGTACCCGCCGATCACCACGCCGGCGGCGGCCACCCCGGCGGCGATGGCCCGCCACCCGGCCCGCGCGATCAGCAGCCAGACCACGGCCACCCCGAGCAGCGGCAGCCCGAGGGTACGCGTGATCGTGGCCAGCCCGAGCAGGCCGAGGCCGGCCACCACCGCCCACGGGCCCGGCCGCCAGAGCAGCAGCGCCACGGCCGCCAGGACGAGCACGGTGAAGAGCAGATCGGCCATGATCAGGTGCTCCAGCTGCACCTGGTGCACGTCCAGCAGCACCGGGGCCGCCGCCAGCGCGGCGCCCCAGGCGGGCAGGCGCCGGACCAGCAGCAGGTAGACGGCCACCGCCATGGCCACCCCCAGCAGATGCTGGACGACCACCACCGTCCGCACGTCGCTGAAGAGCCAGAGGAACAGCGAGTACCCCGACGGCCGGGAGGCCAGCGGGCGCAGGTCGATGGCTGAACTCAGATACGCGAACGAGTCCGCCCAGAACCACAGAGCCGGCCGATACCCGAGCACGGCCAGCGCACGCACCGCCAACCCGGCGACCAGCAGAACGCCGAACAACCAGTGCGCGCGCAGCGCCGACACCCGAGACATTCAGACACACCCCAGCGGCGTTCGCGCTATCAAAGACAACCAGCTATCGGTCGCGAGTCCCCGGGCATGTCAGCACTCGATCACATTGACGGCCAGGCCGCCCCGCGAGGTTTCCTTGTACTTGTCCAGCATGTCGCGTCCGGTGTCTCGCATCGTCTTGATCGCCTTGTCGAGGGTGACGAAGTGCCTGCCGTCGCCGCGGAGGGCGATCCGGGCGGCGGCGATCGATTTGATGGAGGCTACCGCGTTCCGCTCGATACACGGGATCTGGACAAGACCGCCGATCGGGTCGCAGGTGAGGCCGAGATTGTGCTCGATGCCGATCTCGGCGGCGTTCTCCACCTGTTCGGGGGTGCCGCCGAGCACCTCGGTGAGCCCGGCGGCGGCCATCGAGCAGGCCGAGCCGACCTCCCCCTGGCAGCCCACCTCGGCCCCGGAGATGGAGGCGTTCTCCTTGAAGAGCACGCCGATCGCCCCGGCGGTGAGCAGGAAACGCACCACGCCCTCGTCGTCGGCCCCGGGCACGAACCGGGTGTAGTAGGAGAGCACGGCGGGCACGATCCCGGCCGCCCCGTTGGTGGGCGCGGTGACGATGCGCCCGCCCGCCGCGTTCTCCTCGTTGACGGCCAGGGCGAAGAGCGTCACCCAGTCCATGGCCTGGAGCGGGTCCTTCTTGGCCGGCTCGCTCTGCAGCCGCCGGTGCAGCTGGTGGGCCCGGCGCTTGACCTTGAGCCCGCCGGGCAGCACACCCTCCTTGGTCGACCCGCGCCGCACGCTCTCGGCCATCACCTGCCAGAGCCGGATCAGGCCGTCCTTGATCTGCCGCTCGTCCCGGCCGAAGGCGCGCTCGTTCTCCAGCATCAGGCCGGAGATGGACAGGCCGGTCTCGGCGCAGTGGGCGAGCAGCTCGTCGGCCGTGGTGAACGGGTACGGCAGCACGGTGTCGTCCGGTTTGATGCGGTCGGCGCCGGTGGCGTTCTCGTCCACCACGAAGCCGCCGCCGACCGAGTAGTAGACCTTCTCGCGGAGCGTCTCGCCCTCGGCCGTACGGGCGGTGAAGCGCATGCCGTTCGGGTGGTGCGGAAGCGAGATCTTCCGCTCGAACACCAGATCCCGGCCGACCGTGAACGGGATGGCATGCTCGCCGAAGAGACGGAGCGTGCCGGACTCGCGTATCTCGGCGAGCCGGGGTTCCACGGTGTCCACGTCCACCGTCTCCGGCTTCTCGCCGGACAGGCCGAGCAGGACCGCCTTGTCGCTGCCGTGGCCCTTTCCGGTCAGGCCGAGCGAGCCGTACAGAATGACCTGGACGGACGCGGTCTTCTCCAGCAGGCCGTCCTGACGCAGGCCGCGGGCGAACTTGTGGGCGGCGGCCATCGGGCCGCCCGTGTGGGAACTGGACGGCCCGATCCCGATTTTGAAGAGGTCGAAGACGCTGATCGCCATGGGAACCGCTGGATCAGGCGTTCTCACCCGCGGTGAGGGTGGCGTACTCCTCGGCGGTCAGCAGGTCGGACGGCTCGCCGTCCACCCGGACCCGGAAGAGCCAGCCCTCACCGTACGGGTCGGAGTTGACCAGGGAGGGGTCGTCCACGACGGCCTGGTTGGTCTCCACCACCTCGCCGCTCACGGGCGAGTAGATGTCGCTCACCGACTTGGTGGACTCCACCTCGCCCACCGCGTCACCGGCCGCCACCGTGTCGCCCGCCTCGGGGACCTGCACATACACCACGTCACCGAGCGCGTTGGCGGCGTAGTCGGTGATGCCGACCGTGACCGTCAGCCCGTCCTCCAGGCCGGCGACCCACTCGTGTTCCTTCGTGTAGCTCAGCTCGTTGGGGATGGTGCTCACTTCTTCCTCCTGTAGAAAGGCAGGTCAACGACGTCGACCGGTTCCCGGGTGCCGCGGATGTCCACCGCCAGACCGCCATTTTCCGGCACTGCGGCCGCAACGTACGCCATCGCGATCGGCTTGCCCAGCGACGGGGACGGCGCGCCGCTGGTCACCTCGCCGACGACGGTGCCCGCCTCGTCCACCACGGCGTACCCGTGCCTGGGCACTCGACGCCCCCGCGCGACCAGCCCCACCAGCCGCTCCGGCGGCGACTGCCGCGCGGCCAGCGCCGTTTTCCCGACAAAGTCCCCTTTTTTGTCAAATTTCACGACTCGGCCGAGGCCGGCGTCGAAGGGGGTGCGGTCGGCGGTGAGCTCGTTGCCGTACAGCGGCATGCCGGCCTCCAGCCGCAGGGTGTCCCGGGCCGACAGCCCGACCGGCCGTGCGCCCGCCTCGGTCAGGGCGTTCCACACCGGTACGGCGTCCGCGTTCGCGACGAACAGCTCGAAACCATCCTCACCGGTGTACCCGGTACGGGCGATCAGCGCCTGCACGCCCGCCACCACCCCCGGCAGCCCGGTGTAGTACCCGAGCCCGGGAAGATCCGCGTCGGTGAGCGTGGCCAGCAGCTCCTGGGCGCGCGGCCCCTGCACGGCGACCAGCGCGTACTCGCCGGACCTGTCGGTCACCTCGGCCTGGTACGGCGCCGCCCGCTTGATCAGCTCGCCCGCCACCCGGTCGGCGTTGGCGGCGTTGGGGACCACCAGGAACTCCTCGGCGGCCAGCCGGTAGACGATCAGGTCGTCCAGCACGCCGCCGTCCGGCGCGCAGATCATCGTGTACCTGGCCCGGCCGGGCTGAAGCGCGCCTGGCTCGCCCACCAGGGCGTAGTCGAGCGCCGCGCCCGCCTCGGGACCGGTGACGAAGACCTCCCCCATGTGGGACAGGTCGAAGAGGCCGGCCGCGGTCCGCACGGTGGTGTGCTCGGCGGACTCGCTGCCGTACCGGAGCGGCATCAGCCACCCGGCGAAGTCGACGAGGGTGGCGCCCAGGCTCTGGTGAACCTCGTAAAGCGGAGTATGTCGGGACATGAGTGCACCTCAGGCAAGGTCGGATGCCAGCATCCTCCCCCTCTGTCATGGGTGCCTGAGAGCTTCGCCCGGATCTTGTCCGGACTTTCACCTTCGGCGAGGCGCGGGCCTGCTTTCCAGAGGTCACCTGGCCCGCACGGTCCTTTGCCTTGAGAGGTTCGCGGGGAGGGCTTGCTCCTTCAGGGGACCTGGCCGGATGCCAGGCCGCTCTCCCGCGCGGGATCACTGGTGTTCGGTCAGCCTATCGGCCCGGCCCCGGCCCGCGAAAGCTGGCGCGACGCTCGGTACGACCGGGCGAGCGCGACCAGCGCGTCGAAGAGCGGCCCGTCCTGGTCCACTTCGGGGTGCCACTGCACGGCCGCCACCCGCCGGTTCAGCCGGACCGCCTCGATCGTGCCGTCCTCGGCGGTGGCCGTGACCGTGAGGCCCTTGCCCAGGCGGTCGATGCACTGGTGGTGGTAGTGGGCGGGGGTGATCTCCTCCGCTTCGTAGAGCGTGGCCAGGGCGGGCGAGAGCCTTACCGGCAGGCGGCCGAACTGCCCCGGGGCCGGGGAGTGGCCCAGGTGGCCCACCACGTCCGGCACATGCTGGTGCAGGGTGCCGCCCAGGGTCACGTTCAACACCTGGAGCCCCCGGCAGATGCCCAGGAGCGGCAGGTCCTCCTCCAGCGCCGCCCGAACCAGCCCGAACTCCGCGTCATCCCGAAATTTCCGGATCTGGGAGGTCGTGGGGTGGGGGTCGGCGGCGTACCGGGCCGGATCGACGTCGCCGCCCCCGGCGAGGATCAACCCGTCCAGCCGATCCACCAGACCCGCCGGCGCCCCGGCGGGCGGCAGCAGCACCGGCTGCCCACCCGCCCGCTCCACCTGCCGGACATAGTCGTACGGCAACAGCGCCGTCTTCTGCTCCCACACCGTGTACGCCGCCGGTTCGACGTAACAGGTGATCCCGATCACCGGCCTCATAGCGGCGTAACGTAGGCCCCGGAGATCCCGCCGTCCACGAGAAACTCCGCACCGGTGATGAAAGAGGCGTCGTCGGAGGCCAGGAAGGCCACCGCAGCGGCGATCTCCTCCGGCCGGGCGAACCGGCCCATCGGCACGTGTACCAGGCGCCGCTGCGCCCGCTCCGGATCCTTGGCGAACAGCTGCATCAGCAACGGCGTGCTCACCGGCCCCGGGCAGAGCGCGTTCACCCGGATCCCCTCCCTGGCGAACTGCACGCCCAGCTCCCGGCTCATCGCCAGCACCCCGCCCTTGGAGGCGGTGTAGGAGATCTGCGAGGTCGCGGAACCCAGCACCGCCACGAACGAGGCGGTGTTGATGATCGACCCCTTGCCCTGCCGCTGCATGTACGGAATGACGTGCTTGCAGCACAGGTACACGCTGGTCAGGTTCACCTCCTGGACCCGCCGCCAGGCGTCGATCCCGGTGACCAGGATGGAGTCGTCGTCGGGCGGGGAGATCCCGGCGTTGTTGAACGCGATGTCCACGCTGCCGTAGGCGTCGAAGGCTGCCCGGAACATGGCGATGACGTCGGCCTCGCTGGTCACGTCCGCCCGCACGAAGAGCCCGCCGACCTCGGCCGCGGCCTCGGCGCCCGCCGCCTCGTCCAGGTCGGCCAGCACCACCTTGGCCCCCTCCTCGGCGAACCGCCGCGCGGTGGCCAGCCCGATGCCGCTGGCCCCACCGGTGATGACGGCGACCCGGTCCTGCAAACGCTGCATGTGTGCTCTCACTCCGATGCGAAGAAGTCGTTCGACGAAAAAAAGACGTTCTTGGTCTCGGTGAACGCGGCGAGTGCGTCTGGGCCGAGTTCCCGGCCAAGGCCGGACTGTTTGAAGCCGCCGAACGGCGTCCAGTACCGGACGCTGGAGTTGGAGTTGACCGAGAGGTTCCCCGCCTCCACCGCCCGCGCCACCCGCAGCGCCCGGCCCAGATCCCGGGTCCAGATCGACCCGGACAACCCGTACGCCGTGTCGTTGGCGATCCGGATCGCCTCGGCCTCGCCGTCGAACGGGACCACCGAGACGACCGGTCCGAAGACCTCCTCGTGGAAGGCCCGGTCCTGGTCGCCGGTGAGCACCGTGGCCGGGAACCAGAAACCCGGCCCGGCCGGGCAGGCGCCCTGGAAGTACGGCTCGGTGACGTAGGAGGCCACCCGGGCCCGGTGCTCGGCGCTGATCAGGGGGCCCATCGCGGTGCCGGGGTCGTGCGGGTCGCCCACCTTCAGGCCGGCGACCTCCGCCGTGAGCCTGGCCAGGAATTCCTCGTGAACGGAACGCTCCACCAGGATCCTGGACCGCGCGCAGCAGTCCTGGCCGGAGTTGTCGAAGACCGCCATGGGGGCGGCGCGGGCGGCCTTGTCCAGGTCGGCGTCGGCGAAGACGATGTTGGCGCTCTTGCCGCCCAGCTCCAGGGTGACCCGCTTGACCTGCCCGGCGGCCTTGGCGGCGATCTCCTTGCCGACCTCGGTGGAGCCGGTGAAGACGATCTTCCCCACGTCGGGATGGTCGACCAGACGGGCCCCGGCGACCTCCCCCACTCCAGGCAGGACCTGGAGCACCCCCTCGGGGAGGCCGGCGGCCAGGGCCAGCTCCGCCAGCCGCAGCGCGGTCAGCGGGGTGTACTCGGCCGGTTTCACGATCACCGTGTTCCCGGCCGCCAGCGCCGGCGCCACCCCCCAGGTCATGATCACCATGGGGAAGTTCCACGGCACGATCACCCCGACCACGCCCAGCGGTTCCTGGAAGGTCACGTCGATTCCGCCGGGCACCGGGATCTGCTTGCCGTGGTTGCGCTCCGGCGCGCCCGCGTAGAAGTGCAGCACGTCGCGGACGTTGCCCGCCTCCCAGCGCGCGTTGCCCACGGTGTGGCCGGCGTTGGTGATCTCCAGCTGGGCCAGCTCCTCGGCGTGCTCCTCCACCTGCCGGGCGAAGGCCCGCAGCAGGCGCGCCCGGTCCCCGGGCGCCACCTCCCGCCAGGCGCGGAAGGCCTGCCTGGCCCGGGCCACCGCCCGGTCGACCTCGGCGGCGTCGGCCGCCTCGATCTCGGCCAGAACCTCCTCGGTGGCCGGATTGACGATCTTCACAGCCGTTCGAACCCCCGATACATCTCCCAGTCGGTGACCGCCGCGTCGAAGGCGGCCAGCTCCACCCGGGCGTAGTTGCCGTAGTGGTCCACCACATCCTGCCCGAACGCCGAGACCGCCAGCTCCGACCTGTGGAAAAGTTCCAGCGCCTCCCGCAGCGTGCTCGGCACCCGCTCGGCATCGGACACGTAGGCGTTCCCGGCGAACGCCTCCTCAAGCGGCAGCTCCTCCTCGATGCCCTTGAGCCCGGCCGCCACCAGCGCCGCCACCGACAGGTACGGGTTGACGTCCCCGCCGGGCACCCGGTTCTCCACCCGGAGCGAGGGACCGTGGCCGACCAGGCGGAAGGAGCAGGTGCGGTTGTCGATGCCCCATTTGACGGCGGTGGGGGCGAAGGAGCCCTCGACGAACCGCTTGTAGGAGTTGATGTTGGGCGCGTAGAAGAGGGTGAGCTCGCGCAGCGCCGCGAGTTGCCCGGCGATGAAGTGCTCGCCGATCTTGGACAGGCCGTGCGGCCCGTCACCGGCCATCACCGGGGTGCCGTCATCGTCCCTTAACGAGATGTGGATGTGGCAGGAGTTGCCCTCGCGCTGGTTCGGCTTGGCCATGAAGGTGATCGACTTACCCTCCTGGGACGCGATCTCCTTGGCGCCGTTCTTGTAGATGCTGTGGTTGTCACAGGTGGTCAGGGCGTCGGCGAAGCGGAACGCGATCTCGTGCTGGCCCAGGTTGCACTCGCCCTTGGCCGACTCCACGTACAGTCCGGCGCCCTCCATGCCCAGCCGGATGCGGCGCAGCAGCGGCTCGATCCGGGCGGTGCCCATCAGCGAGTAGTCCACGTTGTAGAGGTTGGTGGGGTTCATGTCGCGATACCCCTTCTGCCACGCCTGCTCGTAACTGTCGTTGTAGACGCAGAACTCCAGCTCGGTCCCGACGTACGCGGTCCAGCCGCGCTCGGCCAGGCGGGCCAGCTGGCGGCGGAGGATCTGCCGGGGCGAGGCCGTCACGTCCGAGCCGTCCTCCCAGACCAGGTCGCCCAGGAGCAGCGCGGTGCCCTCGTGCCACGGGATCCGGCGGAGCGTGTCCAGGTCGGGGCGCATCACGAAGTCGCCGTAGCCGCGCTCCCAGGAGGACATCGCGTACCCGCCGACGGTGTTCATCTCGACGTCCACGGCGAGCAGGTAGTTGCAGCCTTCGGCGGCGTGCCCGAGGACCTCCTCCAGGAAGTACCGCGCGGCGAGTCGTTTGCCCTGGAGCCGCCCCTGCATGTCGGTGACGCCCAGCAGCACGGTGTCGATCCGGCCGGCCTCGGCTTCCACCCGAAGCTGCTCCACAGTCAGCACGCGCGGGTCCTTTCTAAAAGTCTGGAATCAGACCAATGGAGGCATGCAAGCACCCGCCCCGGCGGCTCGTCAACTGCGGATTGGGCTAATCTTGGACCATTTGGAGGGAGTTCCTGGGAGGTGACCCATGAGTGAAACTCCGCTCCTTCCGTTACTCCGCCCGGTACGTGCCGGCAACGCCTTCGAGGAGACCGTCGAACGCCTGCTCCAGGCCATCAAGCTGGGCGTGGTCCCGCACGGGGCGCGTATGCCGCCGGAACGGGAGCTCGCCGCCCAGCTCGGCATCAGCCGGGTGACCCTGCGCGAGGCCATCCGCGCCCTCCAGGAGGCCGGTTACCTCGACGTGCGCCGCGGCCGGTACGGCGGCGCCTTCGTCGTCTACCAGCCCCCCCACCCCAGCCAGGGCGCGCTCCGCCAGGTCGTGAACGCGATGGGCCAGAGCGAGCTGGAGGACGCCCTGATGTTCCGGATGGCCGTGGAGTGCGGAGCCGCCCAGGTGCTCGCCGACACCGAGCTCACCCCCGAGCAGGCGGCCCTGCTCCGGCGCCGCCTGGCCGAGGTGAACGAGGCGGGCCCGGGCGACTACCGGCGCCTGGACACCGCCTTCCATCTGTGCATCGCCGAGCTGACCGGCTCCTCGCTGCTCGCCGCCGCCTGCGCCGACGCCCGGCTGCGGGTCACCGACCTGCTCAACGCCATCCCCATGATCGGCTTCAACATCCAGCACTCGGCCGCCCAGCACGCCGCCATCGTCGCCGCCATTCTGGACCGCGACCCCGACCGCGCGCGTCAGGCCGTGGCCGAACACCTGGAGGGCACCGCGGCGCTGCTCCGCGGGTTCCTGGCGTAGGTACCATCGGGTTCCGGGCTAAACGCGGTGTTTGTCGCGATCGGGGGTTTTCGGGGTCATAAGGGTTTTCAAGGCTTTTGACATGGGCGAACTCTTCCAGCGCGGCATCATCGACACGCAACGGCTCCCGCTCTTCGCCTTCTTCGTGGCACTGATCGTCGCCTTCGTCTTCACCCGGATCAACGTCCGTCTGATCCGGGCCAACACCCGCTGGTGGTTCAAGAACGTCAATGTCGGCGCGATGCACATCCACCACGTGGTGTTCGGAGTGGTGCTGATGCTGCTCGGCGGGGTGGCGAGCCTGATCGTGTCGGGGCTGTCGGTCGGCTGGCACGTCGTCGCCGCCGCCGTCTTCGGGGTCGGCTCGGCCCTGGTGCTCGACGAGTTCGCGCTCATTCTGCACCTGCGCGACGTCTACTGGTCGGAGGAGGGCCGCACCTCGGTGGACGCCGTGTTCATCGCGGTGGCCGCCACCGGGCTGCTGCTGGTCGGCCGCCGCCCGCTGGACTTCCACCCGACCGTGCTGGTGGACTGGGCGGGAGCCGGCTTCCTGGTGCTCAACCTGCTGTTCGCGGTGGTCACCCTGCTCAAGGGCAAGATCTGGAGCGGCCTGCTCGGGCTGTTCGTGCCGGTCTTCGGGTACGTCGGGGCGCTCCGGCTGGCCCGGCCCGGATCGCCGTGGGCGCACTGGTTCTATTCGCCCCGGGCAAGACGCCCGAAACCCGGCAAAATGGCGCGGGCCGTTCGCCGGGAGGACCGGTGGCGGCGGCCGGTCATCAGAGCCAAGATCTCTTTTCAGGAATTCGTCTCAGGACGGCATGATCTTTCCTGTTGAGGGCAGCTGTTTACCCACGTTTCATTGTTGACGTTCCGGGCGCTCTGAAAAGATTGGGCGAGTCACGAAAGGATGATCTAAATGCCATCTCGTCTCAATCCGTATATCTCCTTCGACGGCAACGCCCGCGAGGCCATGGAGTTCTACCAGGGCGTCTTCGGCGGCGAACTCGCGATGAACACCTTCGGCGACTTCGGCACCGTCGACGACGACCTGGCGAGCAAGGTCATGCACGCCATGCTGGAGACCCCCAGCGGGTTCACCCTGATGGGCTCCGACACCGCGCCCGGCTTCGAGCACAACCCCGGCAACAACATCACCATCAGCCTCAGCGGCGACGACGGCGACGAACTCCGCGGCTACTGGGACCAGCTCTCCGAGAGCGGGAGCGTGACCATGCCGCTGGAGAAGCAGATGTGGGGCGACGAGTTCGGCCAGTGCGTCGACCGGTACGGCATCGCCTGGATGGTCAACATCGGCCAGCCGCGCTGACCCTATTCGTAGCTGTCGATGTCGGCCTCTTCGGCCAGGCGCATAGAGAGATCCTCGTACCAGAGCAGGGCGAAACGGCGGACCTTGGTGGCCTGCTCCTTGTCCAGGCCGTACTCCGCGTACGCCTCGTCGTCGTAGATCTGGGCCGTCTCCAGCTTGAAGGCGAGCTCCTGCGGGTTGAACCCGTCCTCGAACAGGGCGCCCAGGCGCTCCAGGTCGGGGAAGGCGTACCACTCGCTGACGGCGGCCACATCGATCAGGTCGCGGGGGAGGGCGCGGTTGAGCACCGCGCCCACCTTCATGCCCACGATGTCGTCCAGGTCGGCCACCGGGTGGTCGTCGATGATCACCGGCGGCCGTTGCAGCGGCTCCTTCAGCAGGTTCACCGGGCAGGACTGTTCGGTGACCGGCTCCGAGGCGATCATCCTGGCCACCAGCGGGGTTCCGGGACGCTGCTTGACGTCAAGACCGTCCGCGCGCAACCGGTCCGCCACGCCGTCGGCTATGTCGCCCAGCGGCGTCTCGCTGACCGTGACGAAGTCCAGACCCCTGCTCGGCCGATCCACCAGCCCGTGCGCGCGCAGCGCGTAAGCCCCGGTCAGGCAGAGCCCGTATCCGGGCTCCGCGTCGAACACCAGGTCGAGAACCCTCTGGTAGAAGGGTGCCAGGGGCGTACGGGCCGTCATAAGTTCAGTATGCCCGCGTAGTGGATCTGTCGCCGAACGCACGCCCTTTACAGCGCCCCGGTGATCGACCGTACGGCCAGGCCGAGGCCGAGCACCACGACGACCAGCGCGGTGCCCGCCGGGGCGAGCGCGGAGATCCGGGCCGGCAGGCCGCCGCGGACCGCCGTCAGCCGGTCGAGCCTGCCGGCCAGCTTGACGAGCAGCAGTCCCGTGGCGGTCAGCGTGGCGGCCATGCCCAGTCCGTACGCGGCGACCAGGCCCACGCCGAACCAGGTACGGCCCAAAGCGATCGCGCCCAGCAGCACGATGAGCGCGGAGGGGCTGGGGACGAGGCCACCCGCCACTCCCATGCCGATGAGCCCCGACCGGCGGGTCTTCTTCTCCGCCACCTCGTGGTGGTGGTGTTCCCGCTCAAGAACCAGCACCGCTCCGGTGGCGTGCTCCTGCCCGGCTGCGTGGGTGTGGTGCCCGTGCCCATGCCCGTGCCCATGTCCGTGCCCATGTCCGTGACCGGTGGGGGTGTCGCCCTTGACTGCGGTCCACAGCATGCGGGCGCCGATCGCCATGATGAGCAGGCCGCTCGCCAGGCCCAGCCAGCCCAGCAGGGAGTCCCCGGTCAGCGCGGAGAAGGCGCTGAGCAGGAGGCCCACGGTCAGCACCCCCACGGTGTGGGTGGCGGTGACGGTCACACCGACCAGCAGCGCGTCCCGGGGGCGGCCCCGGCGACCGGCCAGGTAGGCGGCCATGATGGTCTTGCCGTGGCCGGGGATCAGCGCGTGCCCCGCGCCGAGCACGGCGGCCAGCAGCACGGCGAGCAGGCCGAGCGGGACCGTCAGCGACTCGGCCCCGACCAGGCCGGTGAAGGCGCGGTCCAGCCCGGCCAGCCAGTCGCCGATCGGCCCGGGAGCCGTGATGCCGGGCAGGGCCACCCCGGTGCCCGGCAGTTCGCCGTCCGGGTTGACGGTGAGGGAGGCCGAGCGCTGGTCGAGCGGGGAGGCGAGCAGGTCGTCCGGGTAGGTGCGCAGCTCGTCGGTGATGCTCGTGCTGGGGAGGCCGGTGGGCGTCAGCCGTACCGTGTCGGAGGCGACGGTGAGTTCGCGCCAGCCGAGGCGGTCGGCGAGGAAGGTGTCGGCGAACTCGATCGTGCCCGCCGGGGCGGTGGCGGCGACCAGGGAGCAGGTCAGGCGGCTGGTCTTCAGGCCGCCCTGGCCGGGGTGGTAGGTGAACTCCGCGCCCACCAGCCGCCAGGGGGCGGCGGCGCCGTTCACGGTGAGGGTCTGGGCGGCGATCAGGCCGGCGCACTCGGCGTCGGCGTGGGCGCTTGCCTCGGCGGGCGAGACGCTGCCCGAGGCGTCGGTGTCGATCGCCGGTTCGGCCTGGAGGGTGGGGAGTTCGGCGGCGTCCACCACCGCCGTGTTCTCCAGCCGGTCCGCGTACAGGCGCAGGCCGTTGTAGTGGTTGACGGTGAAGTTGCCCAGCGGGTGCGCCTGGGCGACGGCCGGGGCGCCGAGCAGGAGCGCCAGCGTGGCCAGCAGCCCCCCGCCGATCCGGGCGAGGGTTCGGGTGGCGATCATGAGAACCTCTGGAGAGCGGGGAGCTTCGGGGTGAAGCGCGGGTTGTACGTCCTGACCAGGGCGGCGGCGTCCGAAGAGCGGCCGAGGGCCTTCTCGATCTCGGCCCGGTGGTGGGCGAAGAGCGCGTTCCGCCAGCCGGTGGCGGCGGCCTGCTCCGCGTACGGCAACGCCTCGGCCGACCTGCCGTCCCGGTGCAGGGCCCAGGCCAGGGCGTCGGCGGCGACCAGGTTGGGGTTGCGGGCGTACTCGGCCCTGGCGTACTCGACGGCCTTGGCGGGGGAGCCGTGGTCGGCCTCGTACTCCGCCCAGGTGAGGTCGTCGTGCACGCCGTTGGCGCGCATCAGGTCCCGCTGGGCGGTCAGCAGCCGCCACTGGGGGGCGGCGTCCCGGCCGAGGAGTTCCAGCACCTCGCCGTACTCGACCAGGTACTGGGCCAGCGGCAGGCGGCCGGTCACCTCGGCGTACCGCGCGGCCGCGCCGGTCAGGTCGCCGGCCAGGGCGGCGGTGCGGGCCAGCCCGGCCTGCGCGGGGACGAAGGCGGGGTCGGCGGCGACGGCCAGCTCGTAGCGCCTGCGGGCCTCGTCGAGGTCCCCGGCGTGCAGGGCCAGCTCGCCCAGGTAGTTCTGGCAGAAGGCGACGTCGGCGGGGAGGTAGGCGTCGCGGAGCGCGTACTCCAGCATGCGGCGCGCGGTCACCTGGTCCCCGTGTATCTCGGCGTCGTAGGAGGCCCGCGTGAAGGAGGAGACACCCGGGGCGAGCTCCATCATCCTGGTGATCGCCTCGCTGGCCTGGGAGTACGCGCCGAGCTGGGTGTGCGCGTCGGCCAGCACGCCGTAGGCGAGGGAGCCGTAGGGGTTGGCGGCCACGGCCTCCTCGGCGTATCGCACGGCGGCGGCGAAGTCGTGCCGCCCGGCGGCCAGCGTCGCCTGCGCGGTGAGCCCGGCGAACCCGTCCGGCCGCAGCGCCAGCGACCGCGCCACCGCCTGCTCGGCCTTCGGGTAGTACGAAGGATCCCCGGAAATCCGGGCCTGCTGCACGTAGGCCGAGCCGAGCGCCCCCCAGGCACCATCGTCCTTGGGCAGCCGCCGCAGCCGTTCCTGGAGAGCGGGGATCGATCCGGGCGCCCCCACCGCCACGGCGGGCGCCGCGGGCTGCGGGATGTTCTCGGTCGACGCGGGAATCAGGGTCGCGCCCGCAGTGAGGACGATTGCCGCGAAGAAGGCCCCCGCAACGACGGTGGCCGCACGCCTAGGCGACTTAACGGATATTTCCGACATTGCGAGGGTCTCCTTTCTGGGTCCGAATATGGGCAACCGCCGCACCATTAGTCGTATGTTTCGGCTTGGCCGCGCCTGTGTCTGGACTGACGGAGCGGCGGGAGCGCAGCGACCAGAGCGGAGGAGGGAAGACACAGGCTCCCCGGCGGCCAAGCCCGCCGATCCGAAGGATCGGCAAATGACACAGCGTCGCCGCCACCCCCACC
>NZ_JAHCST010000015.1:0-107619 GCF_018476525.1 Acrocarpospora catenulata | reverse complement strand
CGGCATGCTGGCCATGTTCAACATGATGCTCGACGCCCGCCGCGCCGGAGGCGCGGCCAATGTCACGGCTGGTTGACGGCGGTGTTGCTGGGGTCCGGGATGTACGGGAAGGTCGTCAGGAACGGGACGTCGTTCCGGTCGACCTTGTCACCGGCCGCCAGGGCCTGGACGAGCTGGCCGGTCTGGGCGGCCCCCGCCATGGCCTGGAGGGCGATGTCCACCACGTCGTCGCCGAGACGGCGGCCGTTCGGGAAGCCCTGGAGGTCGCCGGCGAGCACGCCGAGCCGGTTCGGGTTGGCGGTGACCGGGACGGACATGTTCAGCCGGAGCATCTCGGAGGGGCGCAGCTTGCCCGCGTCCTTGTTGAGGATCTGCGAGTTCAGGTCGGCCTTGATCGGGCCGTTCTTCTTCGCGATGCCGGTCAGGAAGATCTCGACCAGGTCGTTACGCGGGGTCTTGGGGGCCTTCAGGCCGTAGATGCCCTCCAGCAGCATGGGCACCTCGGGGTGGGTGACCTTCTTCACCACGGCCGGGATGCCGGCGTCCTTGTCGGGGCTGAGGGAGTTGAACGCGTCCTTCAGACCGGCCGGCACGACGACCTCGTTGACCAGTGGCTGGCCCAGCCGGGAGACCTGCACGTAGCCCTTCGGGCTCCACTTGTCGGTGGTGGACCAGATGCCGACCACCGGGTTGCGGGACACGTCGCCCTTCAGGGCGATCTCCTTCTTCGGCACCTGTACGGCCAGCGTGTGCACGTTGTAGCCGCGGGTGGTGTCCTGCCCGACCTCGGACAGGTTGCCGCCGTAGAGCAGGTCGAAGACCCGCAGGTCCAGGAAGAACGCCTCGTCGGACTGTCCGGCGAACTGCTTGCCGCCGCCCTTGATGCCGTCCACCGCCTCGGCGCGGAGCTTGGCGTAGTCCGGCATGGAGGCCGGGCCGGTGTTGCTCGGCGCCACGATGCCGGTGCCGATGGTGGTGGCGCCCTTCGCGGTGATGCGCTTGAGCGTGTACTTCTGCTTGAACAGCAGGTTCTTGTCGTTCAGCGAGGTGACGGGCCCGTTGTTGTACAGGAAGGTGCTGTTGCCGCGCTTGTCGACGTTGGTGAAGGTCCACTGGTAGGTGACGTCCGGCTTGGCGTCGCCGTCGTTGTCAATCTTGATGTTGTAGCGCGAGTTGGTGTCGAAGAAGTAGAAGTTGGGGCCGCCGTTGGGCTCCTCGAACGGGATCCAGTTGGCGATCAACGTGACCGTGTCCTGCTTGTCGGGGCTGACGAAGGCGTACACGTCGGTGTTGTCGTTGCGGGGGTCGCCCGAGATCAGCGGGGCCTCGCGGTGCGAGGAGGCGCTGGGGGCGGCCGGGCGGAGGAAGGCGAACGAGGAGGCGGCCAGCGCCCCCGCGACACCCGCGGCGATCAGGGATCGCCGGTTGATCCGGAGCTCCATGTCGGTCTTGTCCTCTCAGGACGGTAGGCAGTCGTTTAGCTGGGTGAGTGGTCCGGCCGGAGCCCTCGACCGCCTATTCGCCGCATGGAGCCCCGCGGATTCCGCGAGTTTCCAAGAAAAATGGCCCCGGGGGTCCCGGGGCCATTTCTGGTGCCGTTCTAGCAGGTCAGACCGTCAGCGAACACCTCACGGGGAGGTGCAGGTGTAGGTCGACGGGGTGGCGGTGTTGCCGTTGGGGCGGCTGACCTGGAAGCCGAAGCTGGTGTTCTGGCCCGCGCCCAGACTGCCGTTGTAGCTCATGTTCTTGGCCGTCACGGTCTGGCCGCTGGTCGTGAAGGTGGCGTTCCAGGAACCGGTGATGGTGTGGCCGGCCGGCAGGGTGAAGGTCACCGTCCAAGCCGTGATGGCGGAGGACCCGGCGGTCACGGTGACGGGCTGCACGACGTACCCGTCGCCCCACTGGGTCTGCACGGTGCCGGTCGCGGTGCAGGCGCCGCCGGTGCCGCCACCGGTGGTGGTGAAGGTCGCCAGCGAGGAGTTGCCGGACAGGTTCCCGGCGCCGTCACGGGCCCGGACGAAGACCTGGTACTGGGTGCTGGCCGTCAGCCCGGTGAGGGTGACCGAGTTGGTGGTGGACTGGGTGAGCAGGGTGTCGGTGGTGCCCACCCGCCGGTAGACGTTGTAGCCGGCCAGGCCGGAGCCGCCGCTGTCGGTGGAGGCGGTCCAGTTCAGGGTCGCGCCGGTGGAGGTCACGCCGGACACGGTCGGGGTGCCCGGAATGGTCGGCGGGGTGGTGTCCACCGGTGGCGCGCTGGTGGTGAAGGTGGTCAGCGTCGAGTTGCCCGACAGGTTGCCCGCGCCGTCACGCGCCCGGACGAAGACCTGGTACTGGGTGCTGGCCGTCAGCCCGGTCAGGGCGACCGAGTTGGTGGTGGAGGTGGCGATCTGGGTGTCGGTGGTGCCCACCCGCCGGTAGACGTTGTAGCCCGCCAGGCCCGAGCCGCCGCTGTCGGTGGAGGCGGTCCAGGTCAGGGTGGCCCCGGTGGAGGTGATGTTGGACGCGGCCGGGGTGCCCGGCGTGGTCGGCGGGGTGGTGTCGGTGGACGTGGTGCCGCCGCAGAGCGTGCACTCCACCGCGGTCGAGGCGATGCCGTTGGCGCCGTTGAAGAGGCGGGTGCCCCAGGAGGTCATCTGGTTGGGGTTGAAGTTGGTGACCTGGTCCAGGTACTCCACGCCGCCGCCGTTGCCGCTCCACGACCAGCCGAGGTAGCCGATGCCCCGGGACTGCGCCTGGGCCATGATGGTGTCCTCGTCGGGGTTGCCGTCGGAGTGGTCGAACCCGAACTCGCCGATGACCAGCGGCAACCCGGCGGTCTGGAAGGCGTTCAGGTACGCGTTGATCTCCGCCGCGGTGTCGAAGACGCCGTACATGTGGATGGAGAAGACCGTGTTGCGCTGCGGGTCGGCGGCGGCCACCTGGGAGGCCGTGTCGCGCATCATGAACTGCCAGTCCTGACCCCAGTTGGGCGCGTCCACCATGAGCAGGTGCTGGAAGCCGGCGTTGCGCATCCGGGTGATGGCAGCGCTGGTGGCCTGGGTCCAGTTCGGGGTGACCGCGTTGTTGCCGAACGGCTCGTTGCCGATGTTGATGATGACCGAGTTCTCCTGGCCGGTCAGCACGCTCTGGATGCTGATCCAGTAGTTGACCGCCGCGTCCAGGCTGACCGCGCCGCCCTGCTCGCCGAACCCGGTGGTGTCGTGGTTCTCCAGGATGCAGACCAGCTTGTTGGCCTTGCAGAGGGAGATGACGTTGGCCACGTCGGAGGCGCTGTTGGCGGCCCACCGGCCGCCGCTGAGCACCACCCGGACCGCGTTGGCGCCCTTGGCCTTGATGTTGGCGATGGAGCTGGTCTGGGTCGGGTACCAGGTGTGCGCGTGGCTGGTGCCACGGATGATGAAGTTGTTGCCGTTGGCCTCGACGATGTTCCGGCCGCTGATCCGCAGACCCACCGCCGCCTCGGCGGGCAGTGCGGTCGTGAGCAGGGACGCCACTAAGGCGAGGACCGTCGCACCCGCGAGTGCGAGCCGTTTTCTCATGGTCTACCTTTCGTCGTTAACCGGTTAAGCAAATGGCCGGAGAAGGGTCCTCATGCGGCAACGACCACGTGAGGTGAACCGGTCTTCTTGGGACGGCCCGGCGCGCTCCCAGACTCGGGGGATTTCGCAGGTGTGTACAGAGTGTTGCGGCCAGTTGTCGGCCCGGTACGGGGGTGCGCGTCAGGGATTCGCGGCGGGAGATGGGAAATGTCGCCCTCCGTGTCGGGCGGAATCCGATGAAAGATTCACCACTTCGCCAGGAGCGTACGAGGGTCAACTGCAGTTGACTCACTTGATTGAGTAAACTGAAATTGACCTACTTGGGTAGGTAAACGTAGGTTGACCACTATGAACGGAGAACTCGTGGCTCTGGTGACCCAGGCGGCCGACGACGATCCGCTGCGCGCGCTCGCCGCCGCGGCGGAACTACGCCGCCAGGCGGATCGTTTGGCGGCTGTGCAGGTACGGCGAGCACGTGTGCGGGGGATTTCATGGGAACGCATAGCGATGGCCCTCGGGGTCAGCAAGCAGGCGGTGCACAAGAAGTTCGGCGGGAAGAGGCTCTTCGGGAGCCAGGACTGAACGGCGAGGGCCCGGCCGGCAAGGCGCCGGGCAAGGGCCTGGCCGAGCGGGCCGCCTGGCGATTACTCCTGGAACACGTCCGCCCGCACCGCCGCACACTGATCATCGGCGCCCTGCTCGGCTTCGTCGGCAGCGCCACGGGTCTGGCCATGCCGCTGCTGGCCAAGAGCGTGATCGAGACGTTCGGCACCGGCCGCTCCCTGGCCGGTCCGGTGCTCACCCTCTTCGGCGCCGTGCTCGCCGGATCGGTGATCTCGGCCGCCGGGTCGTTCCTGCTGGAGCGCATGGGCGAGGGCATCGTGCTCGGCGCCCGGACCCGGCTGGTGGACCGCATCCTCCGCCTCCGGGTGGCCGAGGTGGACCGGCTCAAACCCGGCGACCTGCTGTCCAGGGTCACCGCCGACACCACCCTGCTCCGCGCGGTCTGCACCGACTCCCTGGTCAACGCGGTCAGCTCGGTCTTCCTGTTCCTCGGCGCCGCCGTGATGATGGCGATCATGGACGGCGTGCTGCTGCTGACCACGCTCGGCGTCATCGTCGCGGTCGGGCTGATCAACCTGCTGATCATCCCCAGGATCCGGCGCGCCACCAAGCTGGCCCAGATGGCGCTCGGCGACATGGGTTCCGCGCTGGACCGGGCCTTACAGGCATTCCGTACGGTCAAGGCCAGCGGCGCGGAGAGCAGGGAGAGCGCGGTGGTCGCGGCGGCGGCCACCCGGGCCCGGGACCGCGGGGTCACCTCGGCGGCCTGGCAGTCGGTGGCCGGGATCAGCGGCTGGATGTCGGTCCAGCTGGCCTTCCTGGCCGTGCTCGGGGTGGGCGGCGCGCGGGTGGCCGACGGCTCGATGCCCGTCGCCACGCTCATCGCCTTCCTGCTCTACCTGTTCTACCTGGTGGCACCGATCGGCCAGCTGATCCAGAGCATCACCCAGCTGCAGAACGGCCTGGTGGCCATCACCCGCATCAGGGAGATCGAGGAACTGCCCGCCGAACCCGCCGTCACCCCCACCCGCGCCGAGGGCCCGCCGGTCGGCCTGGTCTTCACCGACGTCACCTTCCAGTACGGCCCCGACCGCCCGATCGTGCACGACGGGGTCAGCTTCGAGGTGCTCGCGGGCGGTCTGTCCGCCCTGGTGGGGCCCTCGGGAGCGGGCAAGTCCACCGTGTTCGGGCTGCTGGAACGCTTCTACGAGCCGGTCTCCGGCGAGATCGCGGTGGGCGGCCGCCCGATCAGGGAGTGGGACCTGGCCGAACTGCGCGCCGCCGTCGGCTACGTCGAGCAGGACGCCCCCGTGCTGGACGGCACCCTCCGGGAGAACCTCACCTTCGCCGCGCCGCACGTCACCGAGGAGGAGGTCGTCCAGGCGCTCGCCCGCACCCGCCTGGACGACCTGGTGGCCCGGCTGCCCGAGGGGCTGGACACCCAGGTCGGCCACCGGGGCGTGCTGCTGTCCGGCGGGGAGCGGCAGCGGGTGGCCATCGCCCGCGCGCTGCTCCGCCGCCCCCGGCTGCTCCTGCTCGACGAGGCCACCTCGCAGCTGGACGCGGTCAACGAGCTCAGGCTCCGCGAGGTCATCGCCGAGGTGGCCAGGGAGACCACGGTGCTGGTGATCGCGCACCGGCTCTCCACGGTGACCGGGGCCGACCGGATCATCGTGATGGAGGCGGGGCGGGTCCGGGCCACCGGCACCCACGAGGAACTGATCGCCGTGGACGAGCTCTACCGGGATCTGGCCACCACCCAGTTCCTGGCCGGGGCCACTTCCTGAAACGCCCCGTATTCGCCCTCGTGATCCTTGCCGGAGATTTGCCGGACCGTGCGATGGGTGGCCCTGATCACGGGCACCTCAGAGGATGCGGAGCCTCTCCTCCGCCACTACCGGGCTCCTGGATCAACGCGTGCGTGCGGCTCGCGTCCAGGGCCGCGGGAGGGGTACCTCGGACCACTGGACACCGGGGTGCCCCGCTTTATCCCCGATCCCCGGCTTATCCTTCGAGTGACAGTAGTGAATACGTTCATTCAGGAGGACGGCCATGCCCACCGTCAGGGCGCCGCGCGGAACCGCGCTCACCGCGAAAGGATGGCCGCAGGAGGCCGCCCTGCGCATGATCCAGAACAACCTGGACCCCGAGGTGGCCGAACACCCCGAGCAACTGGTCGTGTACGGCGGCTCCGGCAAGGCCGCCAGGGACTGGCCCTCCTTCCAGGCCATCGTGCGCACGCTGACCACGCTGGCGGCCGACGAGACGCTGCTGGTGCAGTCCGGCCGCCCGGTGGGCGTGTTCCGCACCCACGAGTGGGCGCCCAGGGTGCTCATCGCCAACTCCAACCTGGTGCCCGACTGGGCCAGCTGGGAGGAGTTCCGGCGGCTGGAGGCGGCCGGGCTCACCATGTACGGCCAGATGACCGCCGGGTCCTGGATCTACATCGGCACCCAGGGCATCCTGCAGGGCACGTACGAGACCTTCGCGGCCGTGGCCGCCAAGCGGTTCGGCGGCTCGCTGGCCGGGACGATCACCCTCACCGCCGGGCTCGGCGGCATGGGCGGCGCGCAGCCGCTCGCGGTCACCATGAACGGCGGCGTGGCCATCTGCGTGGACTGCGACCCGCGCAGCATCGAGCGCCGGATCGAGCACCGCTACCTGGACGTGCGCGCCGCCGACCTGGACGAGGCCCTCGCCCTCGCCTACCGGGCCAAGGCCGAGCGCCGCCCGCTCAGCATCGGGGTGGCGGGCAACGCGGCCGAGATGGTGCCCGAACTGCTCCGGCGGGGGGCGGAGATCGACATCGTCACCGACCAGACCTCGGCCCACGACCCGCTCATGTACCTGCCGCTCGGCATCGCCTTCGAGGACATGGCCGAGGCCCGCGAGAAGGACCCGGCGGGGTTCACCGCCCGGGCCAGGGAGTCGATGGCCCGGCATGTCGAGGCCATGGTCGGCTTCCAGGACGCCGGAGCCGAGGTGTTCGACTACGGCAACTCCATCAGGGGCGAGGCCAAACTGGCCGGGTACGAGCGGGCGTTCGCGTTCCCCGGATTCGTGCCCGCCTACATCCGGCCGCTGTTCTGCGAGGGCAAGGGCCCGTTCCGGTGGGCGGCGCTGAGCGGCGACCCGGCCGACATCCACGCCACCGACCAGGCGGTGCTTGACCTGTTCCCCGAGAACGAGTCGCTGGCCCGGTGGATCAGGCTGGCCGGGGAGCGGGTGCATTTCCAGGGCCTGCCCGCCCGGATCTGCTGGCTCGGGTACGGCGAGCGGGACCGGGCCGGGGAGCGCTTCAACGAGATGGTGGCCGACGGCACCCTGCGGGCCCCCGTGGTCATCGGGCGGGACCATCTGGACTGCGGCAGCGTGGCCTCGCCGTACCGGGAGACCGAGGGCATGGCGGACGGTTCCGACGCGATCGCCGACTGGCCGCTGCTCAACGCCATGGTGAACGTGGCCTCGGGCGCGTCCTGGGTGTCCCTCCACCACGGCGGCGGGGTGGGCATCGGGCGGTCCATCCACGCCGGGCAGGTCACCGTCGCGGACGGCACGCCGCTGGCCGCCGAGAAGATCAACCGGGTGCTCACCAACGATCCCGGCATGGGGGTGATCCGGCACGTCGACGCCGGTTACCCGGAGGCCGCCGAGGTGGCGGCGGCCCGCGACGTGCGGATCCCCATGCGGGAGGGCTGAGCCCCGGTTATCTCACTGGTTATTTGACCGGCAACCGCTCGTCGGCCACCTGGTCGGCGGGCGGGGCGGTGACCACCAGAGCCCTTCCCCAGTCGCTGAACCGGGTGTCGACATTGGCCGAGCCCGAATGGCGGAAGTCACCCGCGGACTCCGCGGTACGCAGGCGGGCGGGCAGGCCCGTCGCGTCGGTCCACAGCCACCACCGGATCGGCTTGGGGTCGGTGTCCAGGACACGGTCACCGGCGGCCTTGGACAGCGCCTTGTAGCTGGTGGTGCCCTGGTAGAGCCAGCCGCCCTGGACCGCCGTGGCCTTCTTGCCGGCGACCAGGGAGGCCAGCACGAGCGGGTTGTACACGTCGATCCGCTGGACGGTGAAGGCCGGCTTGTCGCCCGAGTCGGCAGGTGTCCGGTACCAGGTCTTGCCGTCCGGCAGGGAGGCGTAGAGACCCTCGTCCAGCAGGTGCATGCGACCGTCGGCGTAGATCGCGTTGTAGCGGTCGACCGCGTTCAGCGAGGCCCGCCGGTCGGCCTCCAGCGTCCACGGCGTGTTCGGGTCAGGGACGTCGTAGATCTTCATGTACGACCCGACCGGCCCGTCCGGCCCGAGCTGCACCTCGCTCTGCACGCGGATGCGCCGGAAGCCCCCCTTGGCCAGGGAGAACCGCGCCACCTCGGCCACGGTCACGCCGGTCTGGTGCTGGAGCCGGCTCCGCACCGCCTGCGCCGGGTCCGGCGGCGCGGTCTGCGCGTCGGCGATACCCGGGACGGTGACCGCCGCCAGGACGGCCGCGGCCACCGCGATCCACCGCCTCACGAGGTGGCCTTCAGCAGGTCCGCGGGGAGCTCGAAGGTGAAGGGCGGGAGTTCGCTCTCGTTGACCACCTGGCTGGCCGGCGGGGGAGTGATGACCATGGGCACACCCCAGTCGCGGAAGCGGGTCTCGGTGCTCACCTCCGCCTTCAGGAACTCCAGGTCCAGGAAATAGGTGGAGCGCAGCCGCAGGGGCAGGCCCTTGGCGTCCGTCCAGAGCCGCCAGAGGACCTTGGACTTGTCCTTGATGGTCTTCCCGGTGCGCAGTTTCTCCAGCCGCGCGGAGGTCACCACCCCCTGGTAGAGGCGTCCGCCGCCGGAGACGGCCTTACCGGTTTTCCCGCGCAGCAGCGCGGTCCGGATCCGGGGGTTGAACAGGTCGACCGACTGGTTGGTGTACATGTCCGGGAGGGGCGTGGTCAGCCGGATCCAGCTCTTGCCGGTCGGCAGCGGCCGGGAGTCGAAGTCGCCGATCATGTACGTCGCGCCGCCCGCGTGCGTGATCTGCACCTGGTCCAGCATGTTCGCCGAGACCAGCGCGTCGTACGCGGGGCCCTCGTCTTCCAGCGGCTCCAGCTTGACCGAGAGGTCGTAGCCGACCACCCCTCGGGGGCTGAGCTGCAGGTCGCTGAAGGAGCGCAGGACGGTCACCCGCTCCTTCTTGATGGTGACCCAGCTCAGCTCGGCGAGGCGTACGCCGTGGCCGGAGTGGAGTTGTTTCTTGATCGCCTGCAGCGGGTGCGGCGGAGCGGCCTGCGCGGTGGCCGTGCCCGGTGTGACGGACACGGCGAGCAGGGCGGCTGCGGCCAGGGCAACCCAGCGCCTCATGGAGATTTTGCCCTTCTGCGGATGAGAACCGATCATTCAGGGATGGTCATCATCGCAGACCCTGATGGTGCTGATGATGAACATTTGTCGGGAAACGGTGCAGAAATCCCAAGGGTCTGAGCACCGCTTCCGGCCGGGTACGGTGTGCCAGCCGCTGGAACAGCTCTGGAGGTGTGTGTGGCCGAGGGACTCGACCGGTTGCTGGCCGGCAGGCGGCTCTCGCCGGTGCAGCGGCGCATCGCCCACTACCTGGCCGAACACCTGCATGAGGCGATCTTCCTGTCCAGTGTGGAGCTGGCGGGCCGGGCCGGGGTGAGCCAGCCCTCGGTCACCCGGTTCGCGGCGGCGCTGGGCTTCGCCGGATATCCGGAGCTCCGGCACGCGCTCCGGCCGCTGGTCCTGGACCGCGGCGTGCCCGTCCCGGTGGACGCCACCGGTGAGCGGGCGCGGCTCGGCGAGGCGGTGGACGCGGAGATCAGGAACCTGGTCGCGCTCAGGGAACGGGTGCTCGCGCCGGACTCCGGGCTGGTGGCGCTGGGCGGCGCGCTGGCGGCCTGCGAGCCGCTGCCGGTGCTGGGCCTGCGCGTGTCGAGCGGTCTGGCCACCACGTTCGCGTACTACGCGCGGCGCATCCACCCCGACGTGCGGCTGCTCACCCACGGCGGCTCTGAGCTCTCGGACACGCTGCACGCGGCCCGCCGCGCGGGGGCGGACTGGCTGCTGGCCGTCGTGCTGCCCCGCTATCCGGCCGAGGCCGTACGGGGCCTGGAACTGGCCAGGAAGCTGGGGCTGAAGGTGGCGGCGATCACGGATCGGCCCGGCGTGCCGTTCCCCGCCGACGTCGTGCTGGACGCGCCGGTCGGGGAGCGGCTGGTGTTCGACTCGCACGCGGCGCCGCTGGCCCTGGCCATGCTCCTGGTGGAGGCGATGGCCGACGCGGCGCCGCTGCGCACCCAGGCCCGCCTGGAGGAGTACGAGCGGGTGGCCGAACAGCACCAGGTCTTCTGGTGAGACCTACCCGGCCATCTTCCTAACCGGCCATCTTGCGGAGCGACCGCATCGACCAGGTGATGGTGATCAGGGACAGCACGGCCAGCAGCCCGAAGGCGACCGGGATGGTGCTGTCGCCGAGGTCGTCGCGGAACAGCGCGCGCCCGGCCTCCACCCCGTAGTAGAGCGGGTTGAACCTGGCCAGCGTCTGGAGCCAGTCCGGCCCGAGCGAGACCGGCAGGAAGAGCCCGGCGATCAGGGTCAGCGGCATGGCGAAGAACTGCACGAGCTGCGACATGCCGTTCTCGTCGCGGAGGGCCAGCGCCAGCCCGTAGGAGAGGGTGGCCGCGAACAGGCCGGTCAACGCCATCAGGCCGAGCATGAGCAGGAAGGCGGGCAGCGTGATGCGCAGCCCCATGATCATGGCGATGCCCATCACCAGGATGGCCTGGACGACCAGGACCAGCATGTCCTTGGCCGCCCGGCCCAGGATGATGGCCGGGGGCCAGGCCGGGCTGACCGCCAGCCGCTCCAGCACGCCGTTGCGGGTCTCGTTGATCAGCCCGAACCCGCCGAACAGCGACCCGAACAACGCGATCATCATCATCGAGCCGGGGGTGAACATGGCCAGCACCTCGGGCATCGAACCACTCTGGGTGGTGCTGCCCAGCAGCGGCGCGAAGAAGAGCAGGTACATCACGGGCTGGATGATGCCGAACAGCGGCCAGACCGGGTTCCTGAGCAGGAAACGCAGCTCGTAGCCGAGGAACAGGGACGTATGGCGAAGCATCGGGGATTCCTTCAGGTAAGGGAAGCAGGGGGTGGTCAGGCGGCGTCGCGCAGCGAGCGGCCGGTGTGGCGGAGGAAGACGTCGTCGAGCGTGGCCCGGTCCAGCGAGATGGAGTCCAGCGTCAGGCTCCGCTCCTCCAGCGCGCGGAGCAGGCGCGGCAGCCCGTGCTCGCCGTCGTCCAGGTAGGCGCGGAGCAGGTCGTCCTCGGCCCGGACCTCCTTGATGTACGGCTGGGCGGCGAGCAGTTCCCTGGCCTCGTCCACACCCTTGAGCCGGAGGGTGACCACGTCCCCGGCCACCTCCTTCTTAAGCTCGTTGGGCGTGCCCTGGGCGACGATCTGGCCGTGGTCGACGATGATCAGCCGGTCGCAGAGCGCGTCCGCCTCGTCCAGGTAGTGGGTGGTGAGCAGCACGCTGGTGCCCTGGTCGCGCAGGGCGCGCACCTCGTCCCAGAGGTTGGCGCGGTTCTGCGGGTCCAGACCGGTGGTGGGCTCGTCCAGGAAGACCAGTGGCGGGGCGGTGACCAGCCCGATGGCCAGCGCGAAGCGGCGCTTCTGCCCGCCGGAGAGGGTCTTGGCCGGGCGATTGGCGATCTCGGTCAGGCTGAACGCCTCAAGGAGCTCGTCGGCCCTGGCTCTGGCCTGTTTCTTGGACATGCCGCTGATCCTGGCCGCCAGCATCAGGCTCTCCAGACCGGGGGAGTTCTCGTCCACCCCACCGGCCTGGCTCACGTACCCGATGTTCTCCCGTACCTTGGCGGCCTCCTTCACCACGTCGTAACCGGCCACCCGGGCGGTGCCCGAGGTGGGGGCGATGAAGGTGGCCAGCATGCGCACGGTGGTGGTCTTCCCCGCCCCGTTGGGGCCGAGCGCGGCGAAGATCTCGCCTTTCTCCACGGCGAGGTCGATGCCCCGGACCGCCTCGACCTGCTCGGTCTTGCCGCGACCACGCTTGGCGGTGAAAGTCTTCCGGAGGTCGTGAGCCTCGATGATCATAGTGGTCTCCGATATATGGGGTTCAGGGGAAACGCCAGCATGAAGGCTCACCCGGCGTCAGGGTCAAGCGGTTTTCCCACCATGCTGCCGGTCGTCACCGACAGTTTCGCGACCGTCCGCAGAAAGCCATGATCGATTCACCGGGTTAGGGTGGGAGGCATGAGCGAACGTCCGGTCGCCCTGATCACAGGGGCGTCGCGTGGAGTGGGGGCCGCGGTCGCGAGGGCGCTCGCCGACCGGTACGCGCTGGTCCTCGGCGGCCGGGGCGGGGCGGCCCTGGAGAAGATCTGCCAGGAACTGGGCGCCCACCCGCTCCCGGTGGACCTCACCGAGCTGACCGAGGCCGACGTCGCCCATCTGGGCCGGGTGGACCTGCTGGTGCACAGCGCCGGAGTGATCACCCTGGGCGCCATCGCGACCACCCCCGCCGAGGTCTGGCGGGCCACCTACGAGGTGAACGTGGTGGCGGTGGCCGAGCTGACCCGGCTGCTGCTGCCCGCGCTGCGCGCCACCCGGGGCCAGGTGGTCTTCATCAACTCCGGCTCCGGCCTGCGCGTCCACCCCGGCTGGGCGTCCTACGGCGCCAGCAAGCACGCGCTGCGCGCCCTGGCCGACGGCCTCCGCCTGGAGGAGCCCGCGATCCGGGTGACCTCGATCTTCCCCGGCCGCGTGGACACCGACATGCAGCGCCGGGTGCGCGCCCAGGAGAACGGGGAGTACCAGCCGGAGCGGTACCTGGCCCCCGAGTCCGTCGCGGCGGCGGTGCTGGCCGCCGTGACCGCCACCCCCGACGCGCATGTCACCGAGATCACTCTCCGCCCGGCGCCCGGGCCGGTGACCTGAATAGGTCCATTCAGTAGGGTGGGGGACATGCTCGACGTACTTGCAGGAATCGGCCGGACCAGGACCGGGGGCTACCGGCGGGACGCCTGGTCGCCCGCCGAACTGGAGCTGCGGGAGTGGTTCTGCCAGGAGGCCGACGCCCGCGCCCTGACCCGGTACGAGGATCGCAACGGCAACCTGTGGGCCTGGTGGGGCGACCCGGCCGAGCGTCCCGGTGTGGTCACCGGCAGCCACCTGGACTCGGTCCGCGAGGGCGGCGCCTTCGACGGTCCGCTGGGCGTGGTCTCCGCCTTCCACGCGGTGGACCGGCTCCGCCGCGACGGCTTCCAGCCCGCCCGGCCGCTGGGCGTGGTCTGCTTCACCGACGAGGAGGGGGCCAGGTTCGGCGTGCCCTGCGTCGGCTCCCGGCTGCTCACCGGCGCGCTCACCCCGGAACGCGCCCGCGGTCTCACCGACGAGGCGGGCGTCACGCTGGCCGAGGCGATGCGCGCGCAGGGCCGGGATCCGCTGAGCCTGGGCCTGGACAAGCCGACCCTGCGCCAGGTGGCCGTCTTCGTGGAACTCCACGTCGAGCAGGGCCGGGCGCTGCGCGGTCCGGTGGGCGTGGCCAGCGCGATCTGGCCGCACGGCCGGTGGCGCTTCGACTTCCACGGCACCGCCGACCACGCCGGCACCACCGCGCTGGCCGACAGGGACGACCCGATGCTCCGCTACGCCCAGGCCGTGCTGGCCGCCCGCGCCGCCGCCGAACGGCTCGGCGTGGTCGCCACCTTCGGCAAGGTGCAGGTCGTCCCCAACAACGCCAACGCCGTGCCCTCCCTGGTCTCGGCCTGGCTGGACGCGCGGGGCGCCCGCGAGGAGGAGGTCCGCCGCCTGGTGGCCGAACTCTCCGAAGGCCCCGAGGTGGTCTGCGAGTCCTGGACCCCCGAGGTGACCTTCGCCCCCGAGCTGCGCGACCACCTGGCCACGGTGGCCGGCGCCGCGCTGGACGGCGGGGCCGCGCAGATCCTGCCCACCGGGGCCGGGCACGACGCCGGGATCCTGGCCTCGGCGGGCGTGCCGAGCGCCATGCTGTTCGTGCGTAACCCGACCGGCGTCTCGCACTCCCCGGCCGAGTTCGCCGAACCGGCCGACTGCCTGGCGGGCGTGACCGCGCTGACCGCCGTGCTGGCCGACCTGTGCGGGGGGCGGACATGACCGCGTACTGGTGCGAGCTGGCCTGGCTGCCGCCCGGGGAGGTGCACTCCCGGGTGCTGGTCACCGTCGAGGGCCGCTGGATCACCGACGTCGTGGCCGGCGTGGACCCGCCGCCGAGTGCGGTCCGGCTCGCCGGGCTGACCATCCCCGGCCTGGCCAACGCGCACTCGCACGCCTTCCACCGCGCGCTGCGCGGCCACACCCAGACCGAGCGCGGCTCGTTCTGGACCTGGCGCGAGCAGATGTACGCGGTGGCCGCCCGCCTCGACCCCGACAGCTACCTCGCCCTGGCCAGGGCCGTGTACGCGGAGATGGCGCTGGCCGGGATCACCTCGGTGGGCGAGTTCCACTACGTCCACCACGGGCCAGGAGGCGTGCCGTACCTGGACCGCAACGCCATGGCGCACGCGCTGGTCCAGGCGGCCAGGGAGGCGGGGCTGCGCATCGCGCTGCTGGACACCTGCTACCTCAGCGCCGGTTTCGGCGCCGCCCCGACCATCCCGCAGCAGCGCTTCTGCGACGGCCACGCCAAGAGCTGGGCCGAGCGCGCCGAGGCGCTGGCCGCCATCTACCACGACGCCGACGACGTGGAGATCGGCGCCGCCATCCATTCGGTGCGCGCGGTGCCGCCCGAGCAGATGCCGGTGGTGGTGGAGCTCGCGCACCGGATCGCCGGGCCGCTGCACGCGCACGTCTCCGAGCAGCGCGCCGAGAACGACGCCTGTGTGGCCGCCTACGCCGCCACCCCCGTGCAGGTGCTGCACGAGCACGGCGCGCTCGGCCCGCGCTCCACCGCCGTGCACGCCACCCACGTGTCGGACGTGGACGTGGCGCTGCTGTCCGGCTCGGCCACCCACGTCTGCATGTGCCCGACCACCGAACGCGACCTCGCCGACGGCATCGGCCCCGCCCGCCGCCTGCTGGAGGCCGGCAGCCCGATCACCCTGGGCTCCGACAGCCACGCGGTGATCGACCTGTTCGAGGAGGCCCGCGCGGTCGAGCTGGACGAGCGGCTGGCCACCGAGGAGCGCGGCCACTGGCAGGCGGCCGAGCTGCTGCACGCCGCCACCGCCGCCGGGCACGCCTCCCTCGGCTTCCCCGACGCCGGGTTCCTGCTGCCGGGCGCGCACGCCGATCTGGTCACGGTCCGGCTCGACTCGGTCCGCACGGCCGGCGCGACCGCCTCTTCGGCGGTGGAATCGGTGGTGTTCGCGGCGACCGCGGCGGACGTGCGCTCGGTGGTCTCGGGGGGCCGCCTGATCGTTGAAAACGGCAGGCATCTCCTGGGCGACGCGGGCACGCTGCTCCAGGACGCGATCATCGCAGTGCGGGAGTAAGGGGCGACATGACGGCGACGCTGTTCCACGGGATCGGGCAGCTCTACACGGCCGACCCGGAGTGCCCGGAGATCACGGACGCCGCGTTGGTGATCGAGGACGAGTCGGTGGTCTGGGCGGGCCCCGAGCGCCGGGCCCCGCTGGCCGACCAGAACGTGGACGTGGACGGCAGGGCCATGCTGCCCGGCTTCGTGGACAGCCACGCCCACCTGGTCTTCGCCGGGGACCGCACCGCCGAGTTCGAGGCCAGGATGGCCGGGCGGCCGTACGCGGCGGGCGGCATCCGCACCACGGTGGCCGCCACCCGGGCCGCCACCACCCCCGAGCTGGCCGCGGGCACCGCCGTGCTGGTGGCCGAGATGGCCGCCCAGGGCACCACCACCGTGGAGATCAAGAGCGGCTACGGCCTGACCGTGGCGGACGAGCGCCGCTCCCTGGAGATCGCCGCCGCGTTCACCCCGGAGACCACCTTCCTGGGCGCGCACGTGGTGCCCGACGGCGACCCGGACGCCTACGTGCGCCTGGTCACCGGGCCGATGCTGGACGCCTGCGCGCCGTTCGCCAAATGGGTGGACGTGTTCTGCGAGCGGGGGGCTTTCGACGAGGACCAGGCCAGGGAGGTGCTCACCGCCGGGATCAAGGCGGGGCTCCAGCCTCGGGTGCACGCCAACCAGCTGGGGCCCGGTCCAGGGGTGCGGATCGCCTGTGAGCTGGGGGCCGCCGCGGCCGACCACTGCACCTATCTCACCGATGAGGACGTGGACGCGCTGGCCGCGAGCGGGGTGGTGGCCACGTTGCTGCCGGGGGTGGAGTTCTCGACGCGCTCGCCGTACCCGGACGGGCGGCGGCTGCTGGACGCCGGGGTGCGGGTGGCGCTGGCCACCGACTGCAACCCCGGCTCCTCGTTCACCTCCTCGATGCCGTTCTGTGTGGCGCTGGCCGTACGGGAGATGGGGCTGACGCCGGCCGAGGCGGTGCGGGCGGCGACGCTGGGCGGGGCCGAGGCGCTGCGCCGTACCGACATCGGCATGCTCGCCCCCGGGCGCCGCGCCGATCTGGTGATCCTGGACGCGCCGTCGTACACGCATCTGGCCTACCGGCCAGGGGTTCCGCTGGTGGCACAGGTGTGGCGGTCGGGGCGCCGGATCGTTTGATTCCGCTTTCCGCGGGCAGTCCGGGGAATTTCCGGGGTGCGCATCCTCCTAAAGGAGGAATCCAAAACCGTTCTCCGGTCGTAATTGTTAAGGGAATCTTTGCCCTGTCCGAGCCGTTGGTCGTACCAGGACGAAGATGTTCTGTTCATTGCCGCGGCGGAACGAGGTGGCCATCGAAATGGCGACGGGGAATCGCACACCTGAGGTCGTGGAGCGCGATCTACTGGGGACCTACCTTGCCGAGATCGGGCGGGTGCCGCTGTTGACGGCCGAGGAGGAGGTGGAACTCGCCAAGCGCATCGAGGCCGGCCTCTTCGCCGAGCAGCTGCTGGACGGCGGCGACCCCGAACCCAAGGTGACGGACGCGTTGGACGAGGAGCTGGAACGCATCGCGATCTCCGGTCAGCGGGCCAAGGACGAGTTCATCCAGGCCAACCTCCGGCTGGTGGTGGCGGTGGCGCGCAAATACTCGGGGCGTGGGATGCCGTTGATCGACCTGGTGCAGGAGGGGAACCTGGGCCTGGTGCGTGCGGTGGAGAAATTCGACTATCGACGGGGTTACAAGTTCTCGACGTACGCGACCTGGTGGATCCGCCAGTCGGTGGGCCGGGCCATTCACGAGCAGGCCCGCCCGGTGCGGCTGCCCACCCACGCCGGGGAGCAGATGACCCGGCTGATGCGGGTGCGCCGTGACATGCTGGCCGAATTCGACGTGGAACCCACCGACATCGACCTGGCCGAGGTGCTGGACCTGCCCATCGAGCGGGTCCGCGAGCTGCGCCGGTGGGCCTCCGACCCGGTCTCCCTCCAGCTCGGCGTGGGTGACGAGGACGAGACCGAGCTGGGCGACATGATCGCCGACGACACCTGGGCCGACCCCGAGCAGCAGGCCATGGCCACCCTGGAGAAGGAGCGCCTGGAGCAGTGGCTGACCGGCCTGGAGGGCCAGGCCAGGGAGATGCTCCGCTGGCGGTACGGCCTGGTCGACGGCCGCGAGCACACCCTGACCGAGGTCGGCGAGCGGTACGGCATCGGCCGGGACCGGGCCCGCCGGGTGGAACGCGACGCGCTGGCCCGCCTCAGGAAGATGGCGCACGCCGCCGCCTGACCTGCGGAAGAACACGGAGAGTAACGCGCACCCCGTTATGGGGTGCGCGTTTTCGTGTGTACGGCCCCGCCGAAACCAGACCGAAACATCGCGATAACGAGTTTCACAGATGTGAAACACGCAAGGTCGGGACCTGAAACGGCGGAAGAACACGCTGGCGGCCACGGGAGAGCCAACCCGGGACCAACGGCCGATGGGCAGCCGGGCGGACGCCAGGGCACGCAGGCGGCAGGCGGTGGCGACGGGCGAGGTTCAACCGCAAACGTCAGTGCGCCAGCCGGTCAATGAAGCCTGTGTGAAGCCCACTGCGCCAGTGATAACCGGCCATACGCCAATTGGAAGGAGGGTCGCATCGGCATGGAAATCGATAGCGGCTCCACAGCCTGGATGTTGACCAGCGCGGCTTTCGTGCTGCTCATGACGCCGGGTCTCGCGTTCTTCTACGGGGGCATGACCAGGGCCAAGAGCGTCCTGAACATGATGATGATGTCCTGGGTGAGTATCGTCGTGGTGACGGTCGCCTGGGTACTTTACGGACACTCGCTCGCCTTCGACGCGGCTGGCGACGGCAGCGGCTTCATCAACAAGATCGTCGGCGGTCTGGACAACGTCGGACTGTCGGGCCTGGTCGACACCGCCACCAAGGACGATGGCACCGGAATGCCCAGCCTGGTCTTCTCGGTCTTCCAGCTGACCTTCGCGATCATCACGGTCGCGCTGATCAGCGGCGCCATCGCGGACCGCGCCAAGTTCGGCGCCTGGGTCGTCTTCGCCGCCCTGTGGGCCACTGTCGTGTACTTCCCCGTCGCCCACTGGGTCTGGGGCGGTGGCTGGCTGGCCGGTCTCGGCATTGAGGACTTCGCCGGTGGTACGGTCGTCCACATCAATGCCGGTGCCGCGGCGCTGGCCCTGGCTCTGGTGCTTGGTAAGCGCTCCGGCTGGGGCAAGGACCCGATGCGCCCGCACAACCTGACGCTGGTCCTGCTCGGCGCCGGTCTGCTGTGGTTCGGCTGGTTCGGCTTCAACGCCGGCTCCGAGCTGGCGGTGGACGGCACCACCGGCCTGGCCTTCATGAACACCCAGATCGCCACCGCCATCGCGGCGGGCTCCTGGATCGTCGTGGAGAAGCTGCGCGACGGCCGCTCCACCACGCTGGGCATCGCCTCCGGCGCGGTAGCCGGTCTGGTCGCCATCACCCCGGCCTGTGGTTTCGTCGACCCCTGGGCGGCGGCCGTGATCGGCATCCTGGCCGGTGCCATCTGTGCGGTGGCGGTCGGCCTGAAGTACAAGCTCGGCTACGACGACTCGCTCGACGTGGTCGGCGTGCACCTGGTCGGCGGTGTGATCGGCGCGGTCGCGCTGGGCTTCGTCGCCGCCTACCCGTTCGCGGACGGCCAGAACAAGGGCATCCTGCTCGGCGGTCCGATCTCCCAGCTGGGTGTGCAGGTGCTCGGTCCGGTCGCGGTCGGCCTGTACTCCTTCGTGGTCACCTTCATCCTCGGCAAGATCATCGACAAGACCATGGGCTTCCGCATCACGCGGGAGGACGAGGTCACCGGCATCGACATCACCACCCACGCCGAGACTGGGTACGACCTCGGCACCATCCACTCCTCGGGCGTAACCTCGCCGAACGGGCCGGCGGTTCCGGCTGAGGCCAAGAAGGTGGACGCATGAAACTCATCACCGCAGTGATCAAGCCGTTCAAGCTCGACGACGTCAAGGCGGCGCTGGAGCAGTTCGGCATCAAGGGCCTGACCGTCAGCGAGGCCAGCGGCTACGGCCGTCAGAAGGGCCACACCGAGGTCTACCGCGGCGCCGAGTACCAGGTTGACCTGGTGCCCAAGGTCCGGGTGGAGGTGCTGGCCGAGGAGGACGACGCCGAGGACGTCATCGACGTCATCGTCAAGGCCGCGCAGACCGGCAAGATCGGCGACGGCAAGGTCTGGTCCGTGCCGGTGGACACGGTGATCCGTGTCCGCACCGGTGAACGCGGGCCGGAGGCGCTGTAACCGAATGATGAGAGGGGAAGCTCGCTCGTTCGCCGCGGCCCGCAAGGAGCGGGCCGCGGACATCGACCGCTGGCTCACCGATCTGTTCCGTACGGCGATCAGCCAGCGGAACGGGAAGAGCGGCCTCCTCGACAGCGAGCTCAGGGCGCGGCCTGAGCATGCCGCGGAGCGCGGCGCCGCCGGACCCCACCACGGGGTCAGCGGCGTCGCGCTCGTCGCGGTCGGCAGCCTCGGCCGGGGCGAGCTGGCGCCCGGCAGTGACCTCGACCTGGTCCTGCTGCACAACGGCCGGGACGATGTGGCCCAGATCGCCGACCGTATCTGGTATCCCATCTGGGACTCCGGCATGGGCCTGGACCATTCGGTCCGCACCGTGGACGAGGCCACCAAGGTGGCGCGGGAGGATCTCAAGGCCGTGCTCGGCCTGATCCAGGCCCGGCATGTCAGCGGGGACCCCGAGCTCACCCGGGCGGCGCGGGAAGCCGTGCTGGTGGAGTGGCGGGCGGACTCCCGGCGCCGGCTCGCCGAGCTGCGCGAGGCCGCGGACAAGCGCGCCGACGGCAGCGGGGAGCTGGCCTTCCTGCTGGAACCCGATCTCAAGGACGCCCGGGGCGGCATCAGGGACGTGCAGGCGATGCAGGCGGTGGCCGCCGCCTGGGTGGCCTCCGCGCCGGGGCCGCGGGTCCGGGAGGCGTACGAGCTGCTGCTGGACATCCGGCACGGGCTGCACCTGGTCACCGCGCGCGGGACCGACCGGCTGGTGCTCCAGGAGCAGGACGCGGTGGCCGGCACGCTGGGCCTGCTGGACGCCGAGGCGCTGATGCGCCGTCTGGCCGAGGCCGGGCGGACCATCGCCCATTCCTTCGACGCCACCTGGCGGACCGTGGACCGGTTGTTGTCCGGTCCCGCGCCACGTGGCCGCAGACCGCTCGCCGACGGCGTGGTGGAGCACGGCGGCGAGGTGGTGCTGGCCCGCGGGGTCAGCCCGCGCAACGATCCGGTCCTGGTGCTGCGCGCCGCCGCGGCCGCCGCCGAGGCGGGGCTGCCGCTGGCCCCCGCCACCGTGAGCATGCTGGCCGCCCAGTCCCCGCCGCTCCCCGTGCCCTGGCCGGACGAGGCCAGGGACGCCCTGGTCGGGCTGCTCGGCGCGGGCCGCGCGGCCGTCCCGGTCTGGGAGGAGCTGGACCAGGCGGGCGTGCTGGTCCGGCTGATCCCCGACTGGGAGCGGGTACGGCACCGCCCGCAGCGCAACCCGATCCACACCTACACCGTGGACCGGCACCTGATCGAGACCGCCGCCGGAGCCGCCGCCTTCACCCGCGAGGTGTCCCGGCCCGACCTGCTGCTGATCGGCGCCCTGCTGCACGACATCGGCAAGGGCTGGCCGGGCGACCACTCCACCACCGGCGAGATCGTGGTGCGCGACATCGCGTCCCGGATGGGCCTGCCGCCCGCCGACGTGGACGTGCTGGCCCTCATGGTCCGCCACCACCTGCTGCTGCCGGAGACCGCCACCCGCAGGGACCTGGACGATCCGGTGACGATCTCCCGGGTGGCCGAGGCGGTGGGCTCCCGCGAGGTGCTCGAACTGCTGGCCGCCCTGGCGGTGGCGGACGGCCTGGCCACCGGTCCGGCCGCCTGGAACAGCTGGAAGGCCTCGCTGGTCTCGGACCTGGTGCGCCGGGTCAGGTCGGCGCTGTCCGGCACGCCGCCGGCGCCCGCGCCCAGCCTCAGCCAGGAACAGGCGTCGCTGGCCCGGCACGGCGGCGGCGCCGTACGGGTGCACGGGGGCGCGGTGACCGTGGTCGCGCCGGACCGGCCTGGGCTGCTCTGGCGGGCGGCCGGGGTGCTGGCCGCGCACCGCATGGTGGTGCGTTCGGCGTCGGCGGCCTCGGCGGGCTCCACGGCGGTGATCGAATTCGCGGTGGTGCCCGAGTACGGCACGCCCCCCGACCCCGCCACCCTGGAGGCCGACCTGCGGCTGGTGCTGGCCGGGCGGCTGGACATCGAGCAGCGGCTGGCCCGCAGGACCCGCTCGCTCCGCCCGCCACGGGTGCCGGTGGCGCCGCCCCGGGTGACGCTGGTGGACGACGCCTCCAACACGGCCACCGTGGTCGAGGTGCGGGCGCACGACCGGCCGGGGCTGCTCTGGAAGATCGGCAGGGCGTTCGGGGACTGCGGCCTCGACGTGCGGGCCGCCCGGGTGGAGACGCTCGGCGCGGAGGCGGTGGACGTCTTCTATGTGGTGGATCGCGCGGGGCGCCCGATTCTGGAGGAACAGCAGCGCGTACAGGTCCGTGAGCAGGTTCTGGCTGCTCTGCGATAGTTATGCCGATCATGGGCAACCTGTCATGATCGCCCGTATTTGTCGTTTGTCTCACCAGTTGGTAACGATTGGGTCCCTAGTAGCGGTAAGGCCTCGTGCTATGCCCGGGTTGTGGTCGAATTATCCCCGCTTGTGTGGCTATGTCACTTCACGCTGTCAGGAGCGTTGAAGACATGAGGTCAGACGGATAGCGGGGAGCGGTGGGCACCGAAACGGCCGTTGCGGAAGACAACGAAAAAACGAACCCTTTCGCGCTACGGAACTGGCGGGTGCCAATCCGGCTGACCGCGCTGATCCTCGCCCCCACACTGATCGCGGTAATCCTGGCCGGGATCCGGGTGGCCGACTCGGTCGACAGCATCGCCGCCAACCAGCGCGCGATCACCGCCGCCGAGTACGCCGCCAGGCTCCGCGCGCTCGGCCGCGAACTGGGCACCGAGCGGGACCGCAAGGCCTGGGTGGAGGGCCTCGACGGCGTGCGGAACGCGCTCCGCGACGGCACCCGGACGGTCCAGCAGCAGCAGAAGGAGCTGGACGAGCAGAAATCCGTGGTGGATCGTTCGATCGCGGAAGTCCTCCGGGACCTGGGCCATATCGACGACTCCTTTGGCGTCCGGGCCAAGGAGGAGGCCACGCAGGTCGCCGCCCGGCTGGAGCGGGTGATCGACGGGCACGCCGCCGAGCGGGACCCTGACCCGTCCGCCTCCGTGCAGTACGACTACACCGCCACCATCGCCGCCCTGCTCCGGCTCCACGACGACCTGGGGGAGATCAGCGACGACGCCCAGGTGGTCTCGGCCTCCCGGGCGCTCAGCGCGCTGGCCCACGCCAAGGAGGAGGCCTCCCAGCAGCGCGCCTTCCTCACCGCCGAGCTGCTCGAACCCCGCCAGTCGTTCACCCCTGACGACCTGCAGCGCTTCCTCGGCTCCTGGTCCCGGCAGAACGGCTACGTGACGGCGTTCAACGCCGAGGCCGACACCCAGGCGTTCACCGCCTACTACGCCACTCGGACCACCAGCGCCGCCAGGGACGTGGAGATGACCAAGGCGTGGGCGGTGGCGCTCGGCTCCCGCAACCACCCGCTGCGCCCGGTGCCCGGCCGGGTGGTCACCGCCCAGCAGTGGTTCCGCGACAACACCGCCGTACTCGACGGGATCACCACGGTCGAACAGGGGGTGGCCGCCCGGGTGCTGGACCGGGCCCGCGTCCTGGAGTCCGCCGAGCAGCGCAGCGCGATCATCGCGGGCGCGCTGATCCTGGCCCTGCTGATGCTGGTGCTGGCCACCACGGTGCTGATCGCCCGGTCCATGGTGCGCCCGCTGCGCCGCCTGCGGGCCGAGGCCCTGGAGATCGCCGGGAGCCGGTTGCCCGACATGGTCCGGCAGATGCGTGAGTCCAACGAGTCCCGCCAGGCGCCGGAACCCGAGGCCATCGCCGTCGGCGGCCGGGACGAGATCGGTGAGGTGGCGCAGGCCTTCGACGCGGTGCACCGGCAGGCGGTCCGGCTGGCGTCCGAGGAGTCGCAGCTGCGCGCCAACGTCAACGCCATGTTCGTGAACCTGTCGCGGCGCACCCAGACCCTGGTGGAGCGGCAGATCTCGCTGATCGACGGCCTGGAGCGCGGCGAGCAGGACGGCACCCGGCTGGCCGACCTGTTCAAGCTGGACCACCTGGCCACCCGCATGCGCCGCAACTCCGAGAACCTGCTGGTGCTGGCCGGGCACGAGGCGGCGCGCAAGCGCAGCCGGCCGGCCCGCCTGGTGGACGTCGTGCGCGCCTCGCTCTCCGAGGTGGAGGGGTACGAGCGGGTCACCGTGCGGGTGCACCGTTCGGCCGCGGTGGCCGGGCACGCCGCCAACGACGTGGTGCACCTGGTGGCCGAACTGGTGGAGAACGCGATCGCGTTCTCCCCGAACAACACCAAGGTGATCGTCTCCAGCAGCCCGATCGAGGGCGGCGCGGTGCTGCTGGCGGTGAGCGACAGCGGCATCGGCCTGACGCCCGACGAGCTGGTCGAGATCAACCGGCGGCTGGCCGAGCCGCCCACCGTGGACGTGTCGGTGTCCCGCCGCATGGGCCTGTTCGTGGTCGGCCGGCTGTCGCTGCGCCACGGCATCCGGGTGCAGCTGCGCCGGGGCGACGTGAGCGGGGTGATCGCCATGGTGCTCATGCCGGCGGAACTGATCTCCAACCCGGACGCCAAGCCCGCGGCGCCCGGGTACCCGGAGACCGCGGCTGTCGAGGCGCCCGCCTGGAACGCGCCCACGACCGGCGCGCTGCCCCAGCGCAAGCCCGGGACCAGCGCCTTCGCGCCACCGCCGCGTTCCGGGGGGCACGACTCCACGGACGTGTTCCCGGCCTTCACCGAACGCTCGGGGGGGAATTCCACCGGTTCGTTCCCGGCCTTCACCGAGCCCACGGGGGGGAATTCCACCGGTTCGTTCCCGGCCTTCACCGAATCCCCGGGGGGGAATTCCACCGGTTCGTTCCCGGCCTTCACCGAGCCCTCGGGAGGGAACTCCACCGGCTCGTTCCCGGCTTTCACTGAGCACTCCGGAGCGTTCCCGGTGCTGGGCGCGCCGCCCGCATCGAACGTTCCCGCACCGCCGTTGGAACGCGGCGACGAGTACCTGCCGATCTTCGCCTCGGTGGAGTCGGCGTGGTTCAAGCGGCCGGATCAGCAGCCTCCGGCGGTTCCCGCGCAACCGTCTCAGCCGGCGCAAACCTCGCAGACAGGGCCGCAGGCCGTACCGAAGCAGGAGAGCTCCTGGTGGTCCACGGCGGACAGCGGCTTCCAGGCCGCGGCGGCGGCCAGTGAGCCGGCGGCCGGCGGGGTCACCGCGTCGGGCCTGCCGCGCCGCACGCCGAAGGCGAACCTGGTGCCCGGCTCGGTGAGCACGGGGAGCCAGGGGAGCACGGCGGGAGCCCCGCGCACCCAGCCGCCGGTCTCCGCCGACGCGGTGCGCGACCGCATGTCCAGCTTCCAGAAAGGCGTACGGCGGGGCCGGGCCGACCTGGCGAACCCGGGGACCGGGCCGGTGACCGGCGGTCCCGTCACCGAGGAGGAGAGCTCGTGACCGACCTGAGCGCCGAGGCGCGCCGGTTCGACTGGCTGATCACCGAGTTCGTCCGCGGCACCCCGGGTGTCGCGCACGCGGTGGTGGTCTCCGCGGACGGCCTGCGCCTGGCCAGCTCCGACGGCTTCCCGCCGGACCGGGCCGACCAGCTGGCGGCGGTGGCCGCGGGGCTGCTCAGCCTGACCTTCGGGGCGGCCCGGATCTTCGAGGCCGGCGAGGTGACCCAGACCGTCGTGGAGATGGAACGCGGTCTGCTGATGGTGATGGCCATCAGCGACGGCTCCTGCCTCACCGTGCTGGCCGCCGCCGACTGTGACATGGGGCTGGTGGCCTACCAGATGACCCTGCTGGTCGATCGGGCAGGTCAGACCCTCACCCCGGCGCTCCGGGCCGAGCTGCAGACCACCCGCAGGTGATGACCGTGGACCGGGTGTGGCATGCGCGGGCGTGACTGGACGCCGGACGGCGGGATGGGCGGCGAGATGGAAGAGCCGTTGTTCCGTCCCTACGCCGTCACCGGAGGACGTGCGGAACCGCGTTACCATCTGGCGATGGAGACGTTGGTCTCCACGGTGACGTTCATGAGCGATGACTACTCGATGCTCGAGCCCGAGCAGGAAGCGATCATGACGCTCTGCCGTTCCGTGCGTTCGGTCGCGGAGATCTCCGCGCTGCTCCGGGTCCCCCTCGGGGTGGCGCGGGTGTTGATCGCCGACATGGCCGACGAGGGTCTGGTACGCCTGCACACCCCTCAGCTCGACCATGGACAACCAGACCACAACTTGCTCGAAAGGGTGCTCAGTGGACTTCGCAGGCTCTAGTCGCGGCCTGACCTCGACGAAGATCGTCGTGGCGGGCGGATTCGGCGTGGGCAAGACGACCTTCGTCGGTGCCGTCTCGGAGATCCTTCCGCTGACGACCGAAGCGGTGATGACCGATGCCAGCACCGGCATCGACGACCTCGGCCTGACGCCGAACAAGACCACCACCACGGTGGCCATGGACTTCGGCCGGCTCTCGCTGGACCAGGATCTGATCCTCTACCTGTTCGGCACGCCCGGCCAGCACCGCTTCTGGTTCATGTGGGATGACCTGGTGCGCGGCGCCATCGGCGCGGTGGTGCTGGTGGACAGCCGCCGCCTGGCCGACAGCTTCCCGGCCATCGACTACTTCGAGGAGGCCCAGCTTCCGTTCGTGGTGGCGATGAACGGCTGGGACGGCCACTTCCCGCACTCCGAGGACGATGTGCGGGAGGCGCTGTCGCTGTCGGTGACCATCCCGGTGATCCGTACCGACGCCCGGTCCCGGGAGGCGGTCAAGGCGGCTTTGATCACGTTGGTGGAGTACGTGCTGACCGTCCGGTCGGCGTACGGGCGGCCCTTCTGACGGCGACGGCGCCGGGCGGCCGAGGGTCGCGGGGCCATGTGCCGCAGCGGCATGTGGCCCTTCGCTTTGCCCTACAAAAGATCATTAAATGGTGATTTGTCCTGATATGTCCTAGTTCGCAAAGTGGACCGAGATGTGAACTGAATCCGGATTCAAATCAAGGCGCAAACGTCCAGCTAACAATGTCCTGAAAAGTCTTGATCTATCTTGATATGGGCTGCAACACTCCCTCTTTGGTCTGCTGCTCGCAGGCATCAAGGCAATAAGAAGGAGTAGCGGTCGTGTCCCGTATCCGGTACACCCGTCATCTGCCGGCTGCCGTCACCGCGGCCGGCCTTGTCCTCGCCCTCGCGGCATGCGGTGCGGGCAGCACCGACGCCCCTGGCGAGGCGGCGCCCAGCGCCTCGACGGCCCAGCTCGACCCGAATGCTGATCTGACCAAGCAGAGCCTGAACATCACCATCTGGGACGGCTACAGCCCGGAGGACCTGCCCGAGAAGGTCAAGAGCAAGCTCGGTTTCACGCTCACGCGAGCGCTGCACGCCACCAACGAAGAGGCCATGGCCAAGCTCACCACGGGCGTGGACTCCGGCCTTGACGTCGCCTTCGTGTCCGGCCAGTACGCCCAGGCCCTCAACGAGGCCGGGCTGCTCGAGCCGATCCACCCCGAGCTGATCCCGAACATGGCCAACCTCTACCCCGAGGCCGCCAACCTGTCCTACGACAAGGGCAACGCCTACTCGATTCCGTACACCTGGGGCACCACCGGGATCTGCTACCGGTCGGACCTGGTGAAGGAGGAGCCGAAGAGCTGGAAGGCCATCCTGCAGCCGGAGGCCGCCTACCGCGGCAAGATCACCCTGATGACCACCGAGCGCTGGCTGGCGCTGCCCGCCCTGAAGCTGCTCGGCAAGTCCATCAACACCACCAGCGACGCCGACCTGGCCGAGGCCAAGGAACTGCTGCTGCAGGCCAAGAAGACCATGCTGGCCTTCGACGACACCACCTTCGGTGACCGTCTGAAGTCCGGCGAGGCGGTCATGGTGGAGGCCTGGGACGGCTGGTGCCCGACCACCGAGAAGAACATCAAGTTCTCCATCCCGACCGAGGGCAGCGACCTCTGGGCGGACACCATGGTGATCCTGAAGTCCTCCAAGAACAAGGAGGCGGCGCACGCCTTCATCAACTACATCCTGGACCCGGCCACGCACGGCTGGGTGGCCGCCAACATCCTCTACAAGGTCCCGAACAAGGCGGCCATGGACCAGGTGGACAAGGCGCTGATCGATGCCAACGCCCCGATGCAGATGACCCCGGCCGACCTGCTCCAGGGCGAGTCCATCATCGACCTCGGGACGGCGGACAACGCCAAGTACACCAAGCTCTCCCTCGAACTCCAGGCCGCGCCCGCGGAGTGACGCGCCGCCCGCACCCCCCATCCCCCGGCGGGCGCCTCGGCGCCCGCCGCTCGCCACACCAGCCGTAGAAGATCTTTTAATCGGGAGAAGGACGATGGTTGAGCAGCCGCTCACCGTGCTATTCATGCCGGAGAGCGCCTACGGGCCCACCAACAACTGCATCGGCATCGGGGACGTGCTGCGCCGCCGTGGGCACCGGGTGGTGTTCGCGGCGGAGGCGTCCTGGAAGGGCAAGCTGACCGCCCTCGGGTTCGAGGAGGACCTGGTCGACCTGGCCGAGCCCGCGCAGGACGCGGAGGAGCAGGACGCCGGCCAGTTCTGGAAGGACTTCATCCGGGACACCGCGCCCGAGTACCGCAAGTCCACCCAGGTACAGCTGGAGACGGTGACCAAGCCCATCTGGGATGCCCTGATCGACGGCGCCAAGTACTGCGAGCCGCAGCTCAAGCAGATCATCGAGCGGGTCAAGCCGGACGTCATCGTCGAGGACAACGTGATCGCCTTCCCGGCGCTGGTGACCGCCGGGGTGCCGTTCGTGCGCATCATGTCCTGCAACCCGCTGGAGATGCGCGGCGAGGGCGTGGCCCCGGTCTTCTCCGGCCTGCCCGCCGACGGCACCGGCTGGGCGGAGTTCCGGGACGAGTACGACCGCACCCACCGCGAGATCTGGACCGCCTTCAACGAGTGGGTGATCGAGCAGGGCGCCCCGCCGCTGCCCGACCTGGACTTCATCCACGAGGGCGACGCCAACCTGTACGTCTTCCCCGAGATCGTCGACTACACGGCCGAGCGCCCGCTCAACTCCACCTGGACCCGCCTGGACTCCTCGGTGCGGGAGACCGACGAGGACTTCACCCTGCCGTTCGAGCGCAACGGCGAGGCGCTGATCTACTTCTCGCTGGGCTCGCTGGGCTCGGCCGACGTGGAGCTGATGCGCCGGGTGATCGGCGCCTTGGCCAAGACCCCGCACCAGTACATCGTCTCCAAGGGCCCGCTGCACGAGGAGATCGAGCTGGCCCCCAACATGTGGGGCGCCGAGTTCGTACCGCAGACCAAGATCATCCCGCTGGTGGACCTGGTCATCACGCACGGTGGCAACAACACCACCACCGAGGCGCTGCACTTCGGCAAGCCGATGATCGTCCTGCCCCTGTTCTGGGACCAGTACGACAACGCCCAGCGCGTGCAGGAGACCGGCTACGGCGTGCGCCTGGACACCTACAAGTTCACCGACGAGGAGCTGTACGCGGCCCTGGACCGTCTGCTGGGCGACACCGAGCTGCGCGAGCGGCTGGCCGCGGCGGGCGCGGAAATCCGGCGCCGGGACGGCCTGCGGGTCGCCGCCGACGTGATCGAGAAGGTCGCAGCCAAGTAATAACACGCCAGAAGTCCGGATTAGTGCATCATGTGTGATTCGCCGATCTGGTAATGGTGTGTTCCAATTTCTGATGCCACAGAAGGCACACGCGTGACAGGCGAGAGGTTTACGAGCCAGTGACAACGCACGACCCGCGAGGTGGCCGAGCGCAGGGAAGCATGCCGGAGCTCACCGCTCCCGAACCTTCCTCCGGCTCCCGCGCTGCGTTTATGCGGCTGGGAAACTGGCGGGTGCGATCCCGCCTGGTGGCCCTGATCCTCCTGCCGACGGTGGTCGGCGTGCTGTTCGCCGGTGTTCAGCTCACCGAGTCGATCAGCACGTCCACCGAGTACCGCCGGCTCACCCAGGTCGCCCAGCTCGTCGCCGACCTGGACGAGCTCACCCATGAGCTCGCCATGGAACGCGACCTCACCGCCTGGTTCATCGCCGACCGGCAGCGACCGGCCCGCTTCTCCAAGGTTCAGGAGCAGCAGGACAAGGTCGACCAGCCGCGCGGCCGGGTGCTGACCGCCCTCCAGTCCCTGGACGAGGCGCAGCCCGCACGTGTGCTGGCCCAGGCCAGGCGCATCACCGGCTGGCTCCAGGGCCTGACCGGTCTGCGCGAGGGCATCATCGAGTCGATCGAAAGCCAGGTGCCCGCCCGAGCCGCGCTCGGCATGTACACCCGGATGATCAGCGACCTGAGCACCCTCCACGAGGACCTGGGCCGCAACACCTCCGACGAGCGGCTGTTCGGCGACAGCATCGCGCTGTCCGCGCTCAACCGGTCCAAGGAGAACCTGGCCAGAAGCCGGGGCATCCTCACCGTCGCGCTGACCGAGCGCAAGCTCGACTACGACGACCTGTCCGACTTCCTCAACGCCGTGAAGGGCCAGGACACCGACCTGGCCACCTTCCAGCGGGAGGCCTCGCCGGAGGCCGCCCTGCTGTACAAGCGCACGGTGCGCGGCCTCATGGTGGAGCGCGCCCACCAGCTCCGCTCCTCCGCGCTGGCCCAGTTCCGCGAGTTCAAGGCCATCCAGGACCTCGACCGCACCACCACCAACGACGTGCGCCGCTGGTTCGACTCCACCAGCGCCAGCATCGACCTGATGCGCGAGGTGGAGAAGAAGCTCGGCGCCCAGGTGGTCGCCGAGAGCCAGGCCCTCCAGGACGCCGAGCAGCGCAGCGCCATCGTCTCCGGCGTGCTGATCCTGGTCCTGCTGGCCGTGGTCCTGGCCATCACCGCCCTGGTGGCGAGTTCGCTCACCCGGCCGCTGCGCCGGCTGCGCCGGGAGGCCCTGGAGATCGCCGGATCCCGGCTGCCCGACCAGGTGCAGAAGCTCCGCGAGTCCGGCGAGAACGCCGATGCCCCCGAGGTGCTTCCGATCGGTGTCACCACCAGCGACGAGATCGGGGAAGTGGCCCGGGCCTTCGACGAGGTCCACCGCGAGGCGATCCGGCTGGCGGGCGACGAGGCCAAGCTGCGTAGCAACGTCAACTCGATGTTCGTCAACCTGTCCCGCCGTACCCAGACGCTGGTGGAGCGGCAGCTGTCCCTCATCGAGGGTCTGGAGCAGGGCGAGCAGGACGAGCAGCGGCTCGGCAACCTGTTCAAGCTGGACCACCTGGCCACCCGCATGCGTCGCAACTCCGAGAACCTGCTGGTGCTGGCCGGCCAGGAACCCGCCCGCCGGTGGGGTCAGCCGGTCCCGGTGGTGGACGTGGTCCGCGCCTCGCTCTCCGAGGTGGAGAACTACGAGCGGGTCAACATCCAGGTCCAGTCCGGGGTGTCGGTGGTCGGCCAGTCCGTCAACGACGTCGTGCACCTGGTCGCCGAGCTGGTGGAGAACGCCATCTCGTTCTCGCCCAGGGAGACCAAGGTCACCGTCTCCAGCAACCGCATCGACGGCGGCGGTCTGATGATCTCCGTCAGCGACGTCGGCATCGGCATGACCGCCGAGGAGTTGGGCCAGGCCAACTGGCGGCTGGCCAACCCGCCGGTGGTGGACGTGTCGGTGTCCCGCCGCATGGGTCTGTTCGTGGTCGGCCGGCTGGCCCTGCGCCACGGCATCCGGGTGCAGCTGCGCCAGCAGGACGTGGGCGGCCTCACCGCGATGGTGCTGCTGCCGGAGGCGCTGCTCTCGCAGGCCCCCGCGGCCTTCGCCGGGATGCCGCCACAGCAGGCGCTGCCCACCGGCCCGCAGCCGTTCGGCCTGCCCCCGGCGCCCGCCTTCGGGCAGCCCGCGCTGGCCAGCCCGACGGCGTACGAGAATCCGCAGGCGAACCCGTTCGACACCGCCGGGCGGTCTCCGGTCTTCGGCGCGGACGCGCCCGGCGTGGGGGCGCCGGAGCCGTGGCAGCGGACCGGCAGGTTCGAGCCGCTGGAGCGGACCGGCCCGCAGAGCGCGGCGGAGCGTGGCCCGTTCGACAGCGGTGCCCGCGGGCCGTTCGACACCGGGCCCCACACCAACCCGTTCGGGTCCGCACGGAACCCGTTCGACCCGCCGCAGGGCGGGCGCAACCCCTTCGACCCCGTCCCCGACCGGAATCCGTTCGACCCCGCCCCACCGGCGCGCGACCCGTTCGACCCGGCGGGCCGGAGTCCGTTCGACTCCGGCGCCTTCACCAACCCGGGGAACACGACTTTCGGGACCACGACCGGACCGACGCCGTTCGACTCCGGTGCCTTCAACACCGGTTCTTTCGCTCCCACCCCCTTCAACAACGGTTCTCCCGTTGACACGCCGTGGCCGGGGCAGCTGCCCCCGCCCGGCAGCTCGACCTGGCCCGGCACCCCCACCCCGGCTCCGCCCGACGGCGGCAGCTGGCCCGGACGGCCGCTGCGCGGCCCGTTCGAGCCGGACGCGGACAACACCGGCCCGCTGCCGGTGGTCCGCAGCTCACCGCTGGAGGAGATCGACGAGTTCCTCCCGATCTTCGCGGCGGTGGAGTCCGACTGGTTCCGCCGGGCCACGCCGGGCACCGAGGAGTCCGGTGCCGACGCCAACACCGAGGGCGCCGCACCGGATGCCAAGACCAAGGTCTGGTCGTCCCCGGCGGACGCGGGCTGGCAGGCCGCACAGGCAGCGGCCGAGCCCTCGCTCGGCGGGATGACCTCCTCGGGTCTGCCGAAGCGGGTACCCAAGGCCAACTTGGTGCCCGGCTCGGCGGATTCCTCGCCCACTCCCGCGGCGCAGACCGCCGCGAGCGCCCCCATGGGCATGGCCCCCGGGGCTCCGACAGGGGCTCTGCCGCCGTCGGTTCCCCCGATGCCGCCGCTCTCGCCCGATCGGGTGCGCAGCCGGTTGGCCAGCTTCCAGCAGGGCATCCGGCAGGGCCGCGCGGTGGCCCGCGGGGACATCAGCGAGGAGCAAGGATGGCCCGGGGCCGTCAAGGGCGGCCCTGAGAGCGATAAGGATGAGGCATGAGGGAAATGAGCCAGGCCGCACGCGGCGTCAATTGGCTGATCACGGATTTTGTGAACAACGTTCCAGGTGTGGCCCACACGGTGGTGGTGTCGGCGGACGGCCTTCCGCTGGCCTTCTCCGAGGGCTTTCCGAAGGACCGGGCTGACCAGCTGGCGGCGGTGGCCGCCGGTCTGATCAGTCTGACCCAGGGGGCGTCCCGGGTGTTCGAGGGCGGCCCGGTCACCCAGACGGTGGTCGAGATGCAGCGTGGGCTGTTGCTGATCATGTCGATCAGCGACGGCTCCTGCCTTGCCGTGCTGGCCGCGGCCGACTGTGACATGGGGCTGGTGGCGTACCAGATGACGCTGCTGGTCGAGCGCGCGGGTCAGGTGCTCACGCCCGCGGTGCGGGCGGAGCTCCAATCCTCGCATCCCCGTTGATCGACATTAGGAGGACGCGGTGGCAGGCGGCTGGACAGGCGAGCCCCCGGCGGAACCCAGCTCGCTGGTACGGCCGTACGCGGTAACCGGGGGCCGGACGGCTCCGCGGATGCAGCTTGCCATGGAGGCGCTGGTCTCCTCAGCGACCACGACGCACGTCGACATCTCCACGATGCCCCCGGAGCGACAGGCGATCAGTTCGCTCTGCCGGCAGGTGCGCTCGGTCGCGGAGATCTCCGCCATGCTGCGCATGCCGCTCGGGGTGGCGCGGGTGGTGATCGCCGACATGGCGGCGGAGGGGCTGGTGCACGTGCACCAGCCGCAGCTGGACGCGGGTAAGCCGGACTTGGGCTTGTTGGAAAGGGTTCTAAGTGGACTTCGACGGCTTTAACCCCGGCGCGGGCGCGATTGGCGCCGGCCGTGGCCTGACCTCGACGAAGATCGTCGTTGCCGGCGGGTTCGGGGTCGGCAAGACGACCTTCGTGGGGGCGGTGTCGGAGATCGTGCCGCTCACCACCGAGGCGGTGATGACCGACGCCTCCGCCGGTATTGACGATGTCGGCCTGACCCCGCACAAGACCACCACCACGGTGGCGATGGACTTCGGCCGGGTGTCGCTGGACCAGGACCTGATCCTGTACCTGTTCGGCACGCCCGGCCAGCACCGTTTCTGGTTCATGTGGGATGACCTGGTGCGGGGTGCCATCGGCGCGGTGGTGCTGGTGGACACCCGGCGGCTGGCCGACAGCTTCCCCGCGGTCGACTACTTCGAGGAGGCGCAGCTGCCCTTCGTGATCGGGGTGAACGGCTTCGACGGGGAGTACCCGCACGGGGAGCAGGAGCTCCGGGAGGCGCTGACGCTCTCCCCGCACATCCCGGTGGTGCGGACCGACGCCCGATCCAGGGAGTCGGTGAAGAACACGCTCATCACGCTGGTGGAGCACGCGCTCACCATGCGGGTGGCCGTCCCCGGCTGGCAACGCTAGCCGGGACGGCCCGTCCCCGATCCCGATTTATCGGGATTTTTCCTTTAAATAGGAACCGCTTCGATGACGCTCGCCCAGCCGGGGAGCTCCACGATCCGGGCCGTGGTCAGGCCGCTCTTCTCCAGCAGCGTCTGGTACTCCGCCCGGGTGCGCTCCATGCCCTCCCCGGTCAGGGCGAGCATCCGCATGTCGCCGTCCTTGCCCAGGTGCGGCGAGTCGTCGTCGGACAGCACGATCTCCAGGATCAGCACCCGGCCGTCGGCCGTCATGGCCGTCCTGACGTTGCGCAGGATGCGGACCGAGTCGTCGTCGTTCCAGTTGTGGATGACGTTGGCCAGCACGTACACATCCGCCCCGGCGGGCAGCCCGGCGAAGAAGTCGCCCACCACGAACTCGCACCGGCCGGCCAGCCCCGCCGCGGTCATCGCGGCCCGCCCGGACGGGATCACCCGGTCCAGGTCGAAGAGCACCCCGGTCATCTCCGGGTACGCGTTGAGCAGCGCGCCCAGGATCTGCCCCCGGCCGCCGCCCACGTCCACCACCTTGCGCACGCCGGTGAAGTCGTACCCGGCGGCCAGGCCGTCGGCGAACGGGACCGCGCGTACCGCCATGTAGTCGTCGAAGAGCGCGGCGGTGTCCGGCCGGTCGGCCAGGTACCGGTAGACGGGGCCGTACCGCTCGGTGAAGGACGACCGCCCGGTGCGCACCGTCTCCGGCAGGGTGCCCATGCCGTACCAGTACGCCTCCTCGCGGACCAGCCGGATCGCCGAGCGCACCGAGCCGGGGGAGTCGTCGGCGAGGGTCAGCCCGGATTCGGTCACCGCGTACCCCTCCGGCACGCTCCGCACGAACCCCATGGAGGCCAGCTCGCGCAGGACCCGGCGGACCGAGAGCGGGTGGGCGCCGCAGCGCTGCGCCAGCTGGTCGGCGCTGAGCGGCCCGTCCCGCAGCTGGTCGGCGAAGCCGAGCTCGGCCATGGTGGCCAGTGCGGCGAACCGCGAGATGCCGTAGATGGCGTCCCAGACCGGGTCGGCGGGGTTCTCGACGTGGGTCACATGGTCTCCAGTTCATGGTTGTTGTGACGCCCCCGGACCATGCGCCCCACCTCCGCGCGGAGCCGGACGAAGGCGTCGAGTTCCCGGGTGCGGATCTGGTCGCGCGGGCCGGGCAGGTCGACCGGCAGGTCGCCCACCACGTGGCCGGGCGCCTTGCTCAGCACGACCACCCGGTCCCCGACGTAGACGCTCTCGTCCACGTCGTGGGTGATCAGCAGGATGGTCATGCCGTGGTGCGCGCAAACCCGGAGCACCAGGTCTTCCAGCTCCTCCCTGGTCTGCGCGTCCACCGAGCCGAACGGCTCGTCCATGAGCAGCAGCGAGGGCCGGTAGGCCAGCGCCCGGGCGATGGACACCCGCTGCTGCATGCCGCCGGACATCTCCCACGGGTACTTGCCGGCCGCCGCGGCGAGCCCCACCTCGGTGAGCGCCGCCATCGCCGCGTCCTCCCTGGCCCGCCGGTCCAGCCCCTTGCGGCGCAGCGGCAGGCTCACGTTGGCCAGCGCGGACAGCCACGGGTAGAGCGAGCGGCTGTAGTCCTGGAAGACCACGGCCAGGTTGTCCGGCGTGCTCCGCACCGGGCGGCCGTCCAGCAGCACCCTGCCGCCGGTGGGTTTGATCAGGCCGGCGATGGACCGCAGCAGGGTGGACTTGCCGCAGCCGGAGGGACCGACGACGCAGACCACCTCGCCCTGCGCGACGGTCAGGTTGACCTTGTCGATGGCCCGGTAGGAGCCGTAACTGTGGGACAGATCGACTAACTCAAGCACGGGAGGTCCCTAGATTGTCCGCTTGGCACGCTGATGCCAGGACAGGATCCGGCTCTCCAGCGCGAGGAACGAGGCGTTCAGCAGGAACCCCAGCACGCCGAGCAGGACGATGTACGCCCACACGTCGACGAACAGGAAGTTCTGCTGGGCGGTGAGCAGGCCGTACCCGATGCCGCTGGTGCTGCCGACCAGCTCGGAGACGACCATCAGGATCAGCGCCAGCGAGAGGCTGAGCCGCAGGCCCGCGAAGATTTTCGGGAGCGCGGCCGGGAGCACCACCCGCCAGAGCAGGTCGGCCCGGGAGAACCCGAAGACCCGCGCGGTCTCCAGGTACTGCCGGTCCACGGTGCGGCAGCCGTCGGCCGTGTTCAGCAGCACCGGCCAGATCACGCCGAACACGATGATGGCCAGCTGGGTGGCGGTGCCGATCTGGAAGAGCGCGAAGAAGATGGGCACCAGCAGCGGGGGCGGGATGGCCCGGCCGAACTGCAGCATCGGGTCCAGGTAGTCGGCCAGCCGCGCCGACCGCCCGATCGCCATGCCGAGCAGGATGCCGGCCGCGCTGGCCAGCAGCCAGCCGGCGAACAGCCGCCCGAGGCTGGGCGCGAACGCGTCGATCGCGTCGTCGGTCAGCAGCGCCCGGCTGAGCGGCCCGGAGAACCAGAGCTCCTGGACGCGCACCGCGATCGCGCTCGGCGCCGGGAAGTACGGCTGCGCGGCGGTTCTGGTGGCCGCCTCCCAGGCGATCAGGACGACCGGAATGATCCAGAGGCCGGTGACGGCCCGGCCGATCCTGCGGCTCATGAGACGCCTGCCGTACGGGTGTGGTGCCAGCGGAAGAGGCGCTTCTCGGCGCCGACCAGGAGGGCGTTGACGGCGATGCCGAACAGGCCCACCCAGGCGGTGGCGGCCATCATCTGGTCCACCCGGTTGCCGCTGCCCGCCCGGTTGATGAAGACCCCGACACCGCCCGTGCCGCCGGCCACCACCTCGGCGGTGACCACCAGGATGATGGCGACCGAGGCGGCCAGCCGTACCCCGAGGGCGATGAACGGCGCCGCGCTGGGCAGCACCACCCGGAGCACCACGGCGGCCGGGCCGAAACCGAAACTGCGCAGGGTCTCCTTGGCCAGCGGGTCCACGTCCCGCACGCCGTAGATGGTGTTGATCAGGACCGGCCAGGTGGCCGCGTACACCGCGACCGACATGCGCATGTGCATCTGGTCCTGGAAGAGCAGGATGGCCAGCGGGATCAGCGCCACCGAGGGGATCGGCCTGAGGAACTCGACGAGCGGCCGGACCGCCACCTCGGCGGGGCGGGCCACGCCGAGCAGCAGGCCCGCGGGGACGGCCAGGGCCACGGTCAGGGCCAGCGCCCAGAACCAGGCCTCCACACTGGCCCCCGCGTCGGCGAGGAACTCGGGGTCCACGGCGAGCTCGCCGGCCCTGGCCAGCACGGTGGAGGCAAGGGGAAGGTATGTGGTGTCGAGGAGACCGGTCCTGCCCGCGGCCTCCAGAACGACAAGTAGCCCCGTGACGCCGGCGACGCCACGGAGCACTGTCGAGCCGGTCAGTCTGGACACGTCACCCCGCGGCGGGGGCGTGCAGCAGGGACTTCACGTCGAAGCCGGCCTGCAGGTAGCCGTACTCCTTCATGGTGTCGGCGACCCGCTGGAGGCGGGCCTCGCTGAGCGTGGTGGAGTACACGCCGAGGGCGATGACGGCGGCGGTGGCCGCGTCGATCTTGGTGTACTTCGGCAGCACCTCCTCGATCGCCTTACGGTCGGAGGCGGCCAGCTGCTGGGCCTTGGCCAGCGCGCGCTGGAAGGCGGCCACCGTGTTGGGGTTCTTGGCGACGAAGTCGTCGCTCATCACCCAACCGGCGATCGGGAAGTCGGCCATCGGGCCGCTCATGCTGTCGGCGATCTTCTTGGCGCCGTCCCGGGCGTTGGCCGAAATGAACGGTTCGGCCACCCAAATCACGTCCACCGTGCCGTTCTTCAGCGCGGCGCCCATGTCCGGCAGCGGCATCGGGACGAACTGCTTGGGGTCGATGGTCACCCCGGCCACCTTGGCGGTGGCGGTCACGGCCAGGGTGCCGATGCCGTTCAGCGTGTTGACCGCGATCTTCTTGCCGGCCAGGTCGGCGGGGGAGGAGATCTCGGCGTTGTCGCCGTTGGCCATCAGCACGAAGTTGTCCGGCGCGGCCTGGTAACTGTCGGCCACCACCTTGAACTTGCCCACACCCTTTTCCTGCGCGGAGAAGAGCGAGACATAGTTGCCGAGCATCGCGTCAAGCTGGCCCGCGACCAGCTTCGGCGTGGCGGTGGCGCCGCCCGTCTCCACCGAGGCAGATACGGTCAGGCCCTCGGCTTTGAAGAAACCCTTGTCGATCGCGATCTGAATCGGGGCCGAGTCGGGAACGGCGACAATGCCGACCGTAAGTGTGGATTTTTCCAGTCCGTTATTGGCGGTATCGGGCGTCGTCGTATTGGTTTCGGCGCCGCCGCATGCCGTGAGTGCCAATGCGGCTACGACGCTCACCACGAGCGGCCGGCCCAGGAATAGGCGTCTCATGGAGTCTCCTTAGCTGGGGGAATGGCCCGCGCGGATCGTCAGGTGATCGCGAACATTGCGGGCGACGAGCGACGAGCGTAGCGGAGGAAAAAGGTCGTCAACAGGAATGAGAGCACTATGTCACCAAACTTGTAAACAAATCAGCTGGTGGTGAGATTTGCGTCATATGTCGGATTTTGGCCGGTTGGATCGGTCTATCGAACATGTGATCAGATCAGACCGATTAGGAATGACGTCTAGGCAGGATGTGGCCCCTGTGCTAAGGACATTACCGGTCAGTACGCGTTGGATCGCGGCAATCCGGTCACGACTATTGGTGTAGCTCGTGGTCCTATGCTCCAATTGCCCGTGGCTTATGGGAGGTTTCCCGGGATAAATTGATTTTTCTTTAGCGGAAGGTGCGGCCTGTGAGGACGGCAACGATCGACAATGATCACCGCACCGTGTCCGACGCACCCCAGACGGCCCTCCCCGGTCCCGAAGGTGAACAGGACACGCGAAGCCCGATGGCGCTGAAGAACTGGCGGGTCCGCAATCGCCTGGTCGCTCTCATCCTGGTCCCCACCATCGGGGCCGTACTTCTGGGCGGCCTCCGCGTGGCGACCTCCATCCAGAGCGCCGCGGAATATCAACGGGTCAGCGACGTGGCCGCGTTCACCGGCACACTGAGCGACCTGATTCACGAGCTCCAACTAGAACGTGACCTGACGGCCCGGTACATCGAGACCGGCCGCCCCGGCGAACCCGCGCTCGGGGTCATCCGCAACCAGCGGAACTCGGTCGACCTGCTCGCGGAGGCGGTCCGCAACCGCGCCCAGGAGGCCGCCGGCTCCTTCGGCGACGTCGGCCGGGAGAACCTGCAGCGACTCCAGCGGCGCCTGAACGAACTGTCGAACCTGCGCATCATCACGCTGGACAGCCAACTGCCCGCGCTGCCCGCAGTCGACAAGTACTCCCTGTTCATCGCCGACCTGATCCGGCTGTACGACGAGAACGGCCAGGGCGGCACCGACGAGGCACTGGACACCAGCTCCACCGCGCTTGGCTCGCTGGCCCGCGCCAAGAACGAGGCGTCCATCGTCCGCGCCCTGCTCGCCGTCGGCACGGCGGGCGGCCGGTTCGATCCCATCGAACTGGACGCCTTCACCGCCGCCCGCAAGCGCTTCGAGAGCGAGCTGAACTCGTTCAGGACGGTGGCCAGTCCCGAGGAACGGCAGCGCTACTCCGACCTCGTGGCCGGCGCCCCCATCGACCAGTCGGAGTTCCTGCGGCTCTCCGCGCTGGAACTTATTAGGGTGAACCGTTCACTCACCAATCTCGACGGCCGCCCCGGGCCGGACGGCGACAAGTGGTTCGAGGTCAGCACCTTCGGCATCGACCGCATGCACGAGGTGGAGAAGGCGCAGATCGCCTGGATCAGCCAGCGGGCCGACACCCTGGCCGCGGCCGACCAGCGCGGCGCCATCGCCAACATCATCGTCGTGGTGGTCATCCTCGGCCTGGTGCTGGTCATCACCACCGCGATGGCCCGCTCGCTGGTCAAGCCGCTCCGCAAGCTGCGCTCGGAGGCCCTGGAGATCGCCGGGCACCGGCTGCCCGAACTGGTCCAGCGGCTGCGCGACTCCGACGGCAACACAACCGACGCCAAACCCCAGCCGGTCGGCGTCGACTCCGCCGACGAGATCGGGGAAGTCGCCCGGGCCTTCGACGAGGTGCACGCCGAGGCGATCCGGCTCGCGGGTGACGAGGCCAAGCTGCGCAGCAACATCAACGCCATGTTCGTCAACCTGTCCCGCCGTACCCAGACCCTGGTGGAACGGCAGATCGCCCTGATCGACAGCCTGGAGCAGGGCGAGCAGGACGAGCAGCGGCTCGGCAACCTGTTCAAGCTGGACCACCTGGCCACCCGCATGCGCCGCAACTCCGAGAACCTGCTGGTTCTGGCCGGCCAGGAACCCGCCCGCCGGTGGAGCCAGCCGGTGGAGCTGACCGACGTCATCCGGGCCGCGCTCTCCGAGGTGGAGGGCTACGAGCGGGTGGTCATCAACATCCCCTCCGACGTGGCGCTGGCCGGCCAGGCCGTCAACGACGTCATCCACCTGCTCGCCGAGCTGGTGGAGAACGCGCTGTCCTTCTCGGCCAGGGACACCCGGGTGGTGGTCTCCGGCAACCGCATCGACGGCGGCGGCGTGATGGTCTCGGTCACCGACGGCGGCATCGGCATGACCGCCGAGGAGATCGGCGCGACCAACTGGCGGCTGGCCAACCCGCCGGTGGTGGACGTGTCGGTGTCCCGCCGCATGGGCCTGTTCGTGGTCGGCCGGCTGGCTCTGCGCAACGGCATCCGGGTGCAGATCCGGGCGCACGACAGCGGCGGCCTGACCGCCATGGTGCTGCTGCCGGAGTCCCTGATGGGCTCCCCGGCGTACTCGCAGCAGCAGTACGCGGGCAACTACGCGCCCAGCTGGGCGCCGAACGGGCCGAACCAGTCGGAACCGCTCGCCTGGGGCGCGCCCTCGCTGGCCCTGTCCGCGCCGCCGCCGAACGCGCCCGGCGGGCCGTTCAGCAGCCCGGGACCCGGCGGGCAGCACCCGTCGTTCCCACCGCCCGGCCAGCCGATGTTCGGCGCCGACACCGGCTCGGGACCGCGCTCGGCGTTCGACCCGCGCCCGCTGTCAGGCCCGTTGCCCGGCCCGCCGTCGGGGCCGCCCCCGGCGCTGCCCGGGGGCCCGCCCGGGGCGCCGCCGGGACTGCTGACGGGCACGGTCTCCGGGTCCATGTTCGACCAGCCGACCCCGCAGCCGCCCACGCGGTCGCCGTTCGACCCGCCCGCCACCGGCCAGGTCATGCGCAACCCGTTCGATCCGCGTACGGCACCTGGCGCCGGCCCGGGGATGGGTCCCGGCATGGGCTCTGGCATGGGACCTGGGATGGGCATGGGCGGCGGCTCGCTGCCGCGCCGCCGGTCGGACAACGGGTTGTCGGGTCTGTCCGGGTTCTCGGGGATGGACTCCGATTCCACCGGCCCGCTGCCGGCCGTACGAGAAGAACGACCGGAGGACTTCTTGCCCATCTTCGCCGCGGTCGAGTCCGCCTGGTTCCAGCGCAGCCCCGAGGAGAAGAGCTGGAACCAGACGCCCGCCGACAACGGCTGGGAGGTGGCCGCCCAGCAGCCCTCCTGGGAGGCCAACACCTCCTCCGGGCTCCCCAAGCGGGTGCCCAAGGCGAATCTGGTGCCCGGGTCGGCCGACCCCGGCAAGCAGCAGGCGGCCGCCCCCCCGCAGATGCCCGCCCTCTCCCCGGAACGCGCGCGCAGCCGCCTGTCCAGCCTCCAGCAGGGGCTCCGGCAGGGCCGCGCGGTGGCCCGGGGCGAGATCAGCGAGGAAGAGGGGTATTCCGGCGGATTTCCCGGCGGTGCCGCGAGAGGGGACCAGCCGTGATGAGTAAGGGGAAGCTGTGCGTGAGATGAGTCATGCCGCCCGCGGCATCAACTGGCTGATCAGCGACTTCGTCAGTTCGGTGCCCGGCGTGGCGCACACCGTGGTGGTGTCGTCCGACGGGCTGCCGCTGGCGTACTCTGACGGCTTTCCGAAGGACCGGGCCGACCAGCTGGCGGCGGTGGCCGCCGGTCTGATCAGCCTCACCCAGGGCGCGTCCCGAGTGTTCGAGGGCGGCGCGGTCAGCCAGACCGTCGTGGAGATGCAGCGTGGGCTGTTGCTGATCATGTCGATCAGCGACGGCTCCTGCCTCGCCGTGCTGGCCGCGGTCGACTGTGACATGGGACTCGTGGCCTACCAGATGACGCTCCTGGTCGAACGTGCGGGTCAGGTGCTGACCCCGGCGGTGCGGGCCGAGCTTCAGGCCACCCACCCGAGGAGATAAAGATCATGGACTCGTGGGGGCCGCCGTACGGTGCCCCGATCCCCTCTCGGGATCCCGCCTCGCCCGTCCGGCCGTACGCCGTGACCGGTGGGCGGACGGCGCCGCGCATGCAGCTGGCGCTGGAGGCGCTGGTGTCCTCGGCCACGTCGATGCACCAGGACCTGTCCAACCGGCCGCCGGAGCAGCGGGCGATCAGCTCGCTCTGCCGCCAGGTGCGCTCGGTGGCCGAGGTGTCGGCGCTGCTGCGCATGCCGTTGGGCGTGGCGCGCGTGGTGATCGCCGACATGGCGGCGGAAGGACTCGTGCACGTGCACCAGCCACAGCTGGACGCGGGCAACAAGCCGGACTTGGGATTGTTGGAAAGGGTGCTCAGTGGACTTCGACGCCTATAGCCACGGCAGCGCTAGCCGTGGCCTGACCTCGACGAAGATCGTCGTTGCCGGCGGGTTCGGGGTCGGCAAGACGACCTTCGTGGGGGCGGTGTCGGAGATCGTGCCGCTCACCACCGAGGCGGTTATGACCGACGCCTCCGCCGGTATTGACGATGTCGGCCTGACCCCGCACAAGACCACCACCACGGTGGCCATGGACTTCGGCCGGGTGTCGCTGGACGAGGACCTGATCCTCTACCTGTTCGGCACGCCCGGCCAGCACCGTTTCTGGTTCATGTGGGATGACCTGGTGCGCGGCGCCATCGGCGCGGTGGTGCTGGTGGACACCCGGCGGCTGGCCGACAGCTTCCCCGCGGTCGACTACTTCGAGGAAGCCCGGCTGCCGTTCGTGGTCGGCGTGAACGGCTTCAACGGCGTGTACGCGCACGCCGAGGACGAGATCCGGGAGGCCCTCACCCTCTCCCCGCACATCCCGGTGGTGCGCACGGACGCGCGGGCCCGCGAGTCGGTCAAGAGCACGCTGATCACCCTGGTGGAACACGCGCTCACCACGCGCGTGGGCAGCGCTGGCTGGTGAGCGGATAGGCTGGTGATCCTGGGGTAGTCCCCGTGCCCGCGAACCATTCCCTTCTAGGCTGGCCAATCACGTGTTCGAGACGCTTTCCGACCGGCTGACTTCGGTCTTCTCCTCGCTTCGCGCCAAGGGCAGGCTGTCCGACGCGGACATCGACGCGACCTGCCGCGAGATCCGCATCGCGCTGCTGGAGGCCGATGTCGCGCTGCCGGTGGTCAAGGACTTCGTGGCCCACGTCAAGGAACGGGCCCGAGGCACCGAGGTGTCCCAGGCGCTCAACCCCGCACAGCAGGTCGTGAAGATCGTCAACGACGAGCTGATCGCCATCCTGGGCGGGGAGACCCGGCGCCTCCGTTACGCCAAGAACCCGCCGACCGTAATCATGCTGGCCGGTCTCCAGGGTTCCGGTAAGACGACGCTGGCCGGCAAGCTGGCCCGCTGGCTCCGCGACCAGGGCCACGTGCCGCTCCTGGTGGCCTGCGACCTGCAGCGGCCCAACGCGGTGCAGCAGCTGTCGGTGATGGCCGAGCGGGCCGGGGTGGCGGTCTTCGCCCCCGAGCCCGGCAACGGCGTCGGCGACCCGATCGAGGTGGCCCGCCACTCGCTGGAGCACGCCACCCGCCAGCAGCACGACATCGTCATCATCGACACCGCCGGCCGGCTGGGCATCGACCAGGAGCTGATGCGGCAGGCCGCCGACATCCGCGACGCGGTCCGCCCGGACGAGGTCCTGTTCGTGGTGGACGCCATGATCGGCCAGGACGCGGTGAACACCGCGCAGGCGTTCATGGACGGTGTCGGCTTCGACGGCGTGGTGCTGACCAAGCTGGACGGCGACGCCCGCGGTGGCGCCGCGCTCTCGGTCCGGCACATCACCGGCCGCCCGATCATGTTCGCCTCCACCGGGGAGAAGCTGGAGGACTTCGACGCCTTCCACCCCGACCGGATGGCGGGCCGCATCCTCGACATGGGTGACATCCTCACCCTGATCGAGCAGGCCCAGAAGACCTTCGACGAGGCCGAGGCCGCCAAGATGGCCAGCAAGCTGGCCTCCGGCGACGGCTTCACGCTGGACGACTTCCTCGAGCAGATGATGATGGTCCGCAAGATGGGGCCGATCAAGAACCTGCTCGGCATGATGCCCGGCATGGGCCAGATGCGTGACCAGCTCAACCAGGTGGACGAGCGGGATCTGGACCGGATCGCCGCCATCATCCGGTCCATGACGCCCGGCGAGCGGGAGGACCCGAAGATCATCAAGGGTTCCCGCCGGGAGCGCATCGCGCGCGGGTCCGGGGTCACCGTGACCGAGGTGAACAATCTGGTGGTGCGCTTCTTCGAGGCGCAGAAGATGATGAAGCGCATGTCCCAGGGGATCGGCATCCCCGGCATGCCCGGCGGGCGGCGGCCGCAGAAGGCGGCCAAGCCGAAGAAGGGCCGCCGGGTCAGCGGCGACCCGCGCAAGGCCGGGCTGCCCAAGAGCCCGGCCGAGCCGCAGCCCGAGAAGCAGAAGGGGCTGGGGGCGCTCGGCAACCTCGGCCAGCGGGCGCCGCAGCTGCCGCCGGGGTTCGATCCGTCGAAGTTCAAACTGCCCGGGCAGTAACCACTGAGAAACGCGTGATCTGGACAGCCGCCACCTAGGTGGCTGTCCAAGGGACGGGTTTCTCAGTAACCGGGCGCGATGGGCCGGAGTACCCCGGATCATCTGGCAGAATGTCATGTTGGAACATCGTGATCAGGCGGGTGCCCTCTCACCCCCGCCGGTCGCGCCTGTCCCTCGAGCGGTCGACACGTCGTGCCCCACTCGATGAGACACCGCTCATCCACGTGCTGAAGCAGGAGAGACCACACCCGTGGCAGTCAAGATCAAGCTCAAGCGGCTCGGCATGATCCGCAACCCGCAGTACCGCATCGTCGTCGCCGACAGCCGCACCAAGCGTGACGGCCGGGCGATCGAGGAGATCGGGCTGTACCACCCGAAGGAGAACCCGTCGCTGATCCGGGTGGACTCCGAGCGGGCGCAGTACTGGCTGGGCGTCGGCGCCCAGCCGACCGACCCGGTCCTCAAGATCTTCAAGCTGACCGGTGACTGGCAGAAGTTCAAGGGCGAGGCCGCGCCGGCTCCGCTCCTGGTCGCCGAGCCGAAGGCGGACCGGCACGCGCGCTACGAGGCCGCCGCCAAGGAGACGCTGACCGGTGACACCGGCGGCGCCGCCACCACTCCGCGCAAGGCCCGCAAGGCCGAGCCGAAGGCGGAGACCAAGGCTGAGGCCACCGAGGCCGCGGCCGAGCCCGCCGCCGAGAACCAGCCGGAAGCCCAGGCCTAGACGTGCTGGAAGAGGCCCTCGAACACCTGGTTAAGGGCATCGTCGAACATCCAGACGAGGTCCGGGTTCGCGCACGGAAGATCCGTACCGGGCGCGTCCTTGAGGTCCGGGTTCATCCTGAGGACCTCGGCAAGGTCATCGGTCGCGGGGGCCGCACGGCCAAGGCGTTGCGCACCGTCGTCAACGCCCTCGCCGACGGCAAGTACGTCCGGGTCGACCTGGTCGACCTGAACGAGGCCCGCTGAGCACAGGTGTAACTGAGCACAGGCGTAACCAGGCCGGGGGACCCCCTTGGGTCCCCCGGCCTGTTTTCACTTGGAGAGATCATGGAGCTGGTCGTCGGCCGGATCGGGCGTCCGCACGGGGTGCGCGGTGAGGTCACCGTCGAGGTGCGCACCGACGCCCCGGAGCAGCGTTTCGCCCCCGGCAGCACCCTGCGCACCCAGCCCGCCGCCCGGGGCCCGGTGGTGGTCGAGTCGGCCCGCTGGCACAAGGGCATCCTGCTCCTCCGGCTGGAAGGGGTGGCCTCCCGGGACGTCGCCGAGGAATTCCGGGACATCCTGCTGGTGGTGGACTCGGCCGAACTGCCGCCCTCCGAGGACCCCGACGAGTTCCACGACCACCAGCTGATCGGGCTGGCCGTGCGGACCGTGGAGGGGCAGCCCGTGGGCGAGGTCTCCGACGTGCTCCACCACGGCCAGGATCTGCTGGTGGTACGGCGGCCGGGGCGCGAGGAGGCGTACGTGCCGTTCGTGAAGGCGCTGGTGCCGGAGATCGACCTGGACGCCGGGGTGCTGGTGGTCGCCGCGCCGCCGGGGCTGTTCGACCTGGACGTGTAATGCGCATCGACATCATCTCGATCTTCCCCGAGTACTTCGGGCCGCTGGACGTCTCGCTGCTCGGCAAGGCACGCGAGCGCGGCATCCTGGACATCCGGCTGCACCAACTCCGGGACTGGGCCCACGACGTGCACCACACCGTGGACGACACCCCGTACGGGGGCGGCCCCGGCATGGTCATGAAGCCCGAGGTCTGGGGTGAGGCCATCGACGCGATCATCGATGGGGGGGCGCCCCGCCTGATCGTCCCCACCCCCAGCGGCCGCCCGTTCACCCAGGCGGTCGCCTTGGAGTACGCGGCCGAACCCTGGCTGCTCTTCGCACCCGCCCGGTACGAGGGCATCGACTCCCGGGTCATGATCGAGTACGGCTCTCGCCTGCGGGTGGACGAGGTCAGCATCGGCGACTACGTGCTGGCCGGGGGCGAGGCGGCCGTGCTGGTGATGGTGGAGGCGGTCGGGCGGCTGCTGCCGGGGGTGCTCGGCAACGCCAACTCGGTGGCCGACGACTCCTTCGCGCCAGGGGCCATGGCGAACCTGCTGGAAGGGCCGGTGTTCACCAAGCCGCCGGTGTGGCGGGAGCACGAGGTGCCGGAGATCCTGCTCTCCGGCCACCATGGGAAGATCGCGCGGTGGCGGCGGGACGAGGCGTTGCGCCGTACCTTCCAGCGCAGGCCGGAGCTGCTGGCCGGGCTGAAGGACCCGGACAAGGGCGACCTGCGCGTGCTGGCGGAGCTGGAGCAGGACCCCGGCTGAGTGGGGCGGCGATCCACCGGTGATGTCTCTTCCATGGCTCGCGGTGTGGCACACTTAGACGCTGGTGCCTGTTGCCCCAGCATGGTTTGGGCGCTTCATGGTTTGGGCGATTCGCCCGATCACCGAGACGTATCAGCTCAGCACGCGTGTCCCTCGCGCTGCCTGCCCGTGCGGCGGGCCGGATGGACCTCCGGGTGCTCGCTTCGATGAGGAACCGCAGTCATGCACACGAAGATCCAGGAGCTTGAGAAGGCCGCGCTCCGCACCGACGTCCCGGCGTTCCGCCCGGGTGACACCCTGGAGGTGCACGTGCGGGTCGTCGAAGGCAACCGCTCGCGTATCCAGGTGTTCAAGGGTTTCGTCCTGCGCCGCCAGGGCGGTGGCGCCCGTGAGACTTTCACGGTCCGCAAGATCAGCTATGGCGTGGGCGTGGAGCGCACCTTCCCGGTGCACAGCCCCGTGATCGAGAAGATCACCCTGGTCACCCGTGGTGACGTGCGCCGGGCCAAGCTGTACTACATGCGGGATCTGCGCGGTAAGGCGGCCCGGATCCGCGAGAAGCGCGACGCCCTTCCCGCGGCGAAGTAAGGCGGAAGAGATGACGAGCCCGTGCCCGCCTGGCACGGGCTTTTCGTCGTTCAGCCGACGGTTGGCGGGCGTTTCTGCCGCTGGACGGCACCTGGCCGCACCGGCATTTGGCACGCCGACACCGCGTCGGCGACCCTCAGTTACACCGGCATCATCTAGGCTCGACAGCACGGGCGAGTTCGCGGCATATCGCGGGCTCGCGTGTTCGTGATCTGTGAGCTGTGACTTTCGAAGCAGGACGGGGTGGACGTGGTCGCGGAAGACACCCAGCAGAACGCCAAGAGCGGGAAAGAGAAGAAGGGCTCGTTCTGGCGAGAGCTGCCGGTCCTAGTCGTGGTCGCTCTGGTGCTCGCGCTCCTGATCAAGTCCTTCGTGGTGCAGGCGTTCTACATTCCGTCGGAGTCGATGGAGAACACCCTCCTGAAGAACGACCGGGTGCTGGTCAACAAGTTGGTCTACCGGGTTCGCGACATCGAGCGCGGCGACGTGGTGGTCTTCTCCGGCGTCGACTCCTGGGACGGCGAGGTGCCCTACGAGGAGCCGTCCAACCCGATCGCCGGCTTCTTCCGCTGGGTCGGCACGGCCTTCGGCGTGGTGCCCGGCGAGAAGGACTACATCAAGCGGGTCATCGGGGTGCCCGGCGACACCGTCAAGTGCTGCGACGCCAAGGGCCGGATCAGCGTGAACGGCACCCCGCTGGACGAGGAGGCCTACCTCTACCCGGGTGACGTGCCGTCGCTGAGCAACTTCGAGATCACCGTGCCCGCCGACCGGCTCTGGGTGATGGGTGACCACCGCTCGGTCTCCCTCGACTCCCGCGCGCACGGCGGCGACCCCGGCGGCGGCACCATCCCGATCGGCCAGGTCATCGGGCGGGCCTTCGTGATCGTCTGGCCGTTCGACCGGGCTGCCGTGCTGCCCATCCCGGACACCTTCAACCAGCCGGCGCTGCACGCGGTGGCGCTCGCGGGTGAGGCGGCCCCGCTCCTGCTCGGTTTCGGTATGGCGGTTCCCCTGGTAAGGCTTAGCCGCCGCATACGGGTGAAGCGGTAACGTACCGCAGGTGACCGTGGCTGAAGAGACCGATCCCCCCGCCAAGAAGAAGCGCTCCTCGTTCCGTGAGACCCTGCTCTTCACGGCGGGGGGCGTTCTGGTGGCTGTGCTGGTGCACCTGTTCGTGATGCAGTCGTTCTACATCCCGTCGGAGTCCATGGAGAACACCCTCCTGGTCAACGACCGGGTGGTGGTGTTCAAGCTGGGCGGCGTCGACCGCGGCGACATCGTCGTCTTCAAGGGCTGGGACGGTGAGGACACCATCAAGCGGGTGATCGGCAAGGGCGGTGACACGGTCAAATGTTGTGACGCCCAGCGCCGGATCACGGTGAACGGCGTCCCCATCCAGGAAGAGGACAACTACCTCTATCCCGGTGACTACCCGGGCAAGAACTTCGAGGTGAAGGTGCCCGCCGGGCGGCTCTGGCTGATGGGCGACCACCGGACCAACTCGATGGACTCCCGCTCCTTCATGGAGGACGAGCACAACGGGACGATCGCCGAATCCGACGTGATCGGCACGGCTTTTGCCCGGTATTGGCCGTTTTCCAGGCTGGCTTTTTTCTCACGTCCGGAGACGTTCTCCAAGATCCCGTGATGGGGCGTACGCTGCTTCTGTCATGACAGTTGCCTATCGCCCCCGTCCCAGCGTCGTACGTCGCGATTCTGGGCTCTACGGATACGAACGTGCGCTCGCCCGGCGCGGGCTCTCCCCGGTGGCCGGCGTCGACGAGGCGGGCCGCGGCGCGTGCGCGGGGCCGCTCGTCGTGGCGGCGGTGGTGCTCGGCCGGGACATCGACGGCCTGGCCGACTCCAAGCTGCTCACCCCCGCCCGGCGCGAGGAACTGCATAGTAAGATCATGAAGGCCGCGCGGGCGGTCAGTGTGGTGGTCATCGCGCCCACCGAGATCGACGCCCGTGGCCTGCACAAGTGCAACGTGGCCGGGATGCGCCGCGCGGTGGCCGGCCTCGGCCTGGTCCCCGGCTACATCCTGACCGACGGTTTCCCGGTGCCCGGCCTGCCCGCGCCCTCGCTGGCCGTCTGGAAGGGCGACCAGGTGGCGGCCTGCGTGGCCGCGGCCTCCATCGTGGCCAAAGTGACCCGGGACAGGATGATGACCGAACTCGACGACGTGCACCCCGAGTATGGCTTCGCCCTGCACAAAGGTTACGTGACCGCTACGCACCGCAGTGCGCTCACGACCCACGGGCCCAGCCCGCACCATCGGTTCTCCTTCGTGACAGTGGCGCGGACCAGGCTGGGTATGGGGATGCGGGAGAATGGGTCAGGGGCCCAGACGGGGTGTGGAACAGGAGGACCCGCATGAGCGCGGAGGATCTCGAGAAGTACGAGACCGAGATGGAGCTGCAGCTCTACCGCGAGTATCGCGATGTCGTCGGTCTGTTCACCTATGTCGTCGAGACCGAACGGCGCTTCTACCTCACCAATTCGGTCGACCTCGACGTCCGCACCGCCGAGAACGGCGACGTCTTCTTCGACGTCAAGATGACCGACGCCTGGGTCTGGGACATGTACCGCCCAGCCCGCTTCGTCAAGAACGTCCGAGTAGTCACCTTCAAGGACGTCAACGTCGAAGAACTAGCCAAGCCCGACCTCGAAATGCCCAAGGAAGGCTTCTCCAGCTAACCCTTTCACCCAAACAGTGAAATTCCCCCACAAATCACCCCATCTCCCACTTGCCTACCCACCGTGCCCTCTGCGCCGAGACGCCCACGGCTTCCTGCCGATCGCATCGCGTCTCCGGCCGAGGCCCGTATGCCGTTGTGCTTCAGCGCACCCACAGAATGAACCGGCGCATGACCGCATGATTGCCGTGGGGCTCACACGCGTTGTTGGAGTCAAGAGCGTGGGTGGGAGTTCCACGGTAACCATCTACCCCGGCGGAAGCCGGAACCGGATCTGAAGGGTCAGCAGGTGGGAGCCATACGGCAACCAGCGTGACTGCTTAAGGACATTGACGCGTCGCAGCTGGACAGGGCACCGGAATAACGCGGGAGTCGCCCGTCGGCGATCGCGATCGGGGTTATCCACAGAAGGTGGGTTTTCCACAGAACGGGGTTCGGCGGCCCTGGCGGGGAGCGGGTTGGGCGAAGGTCGTGGGCGGAGGTGGCCCATGGCTGCGAAGGACGAGCTTGGCAAGACCGGCGAGCGGATCGCCGTGGAATTTCTCCAGGCCGCGGGGATGCGCGTTCTCGACCGTAACTGGCGCTGCGGCGCGGGTGAGATCGACATTGTCGCCCGGGACGGGCGGGTGCTGGTCGTTGTCGAGGTCAGGACCAGATCCGGGCGCAGTCACGGCACGGCCCTTGAGTCGGTGACCCAGGAGAAGCTGCTCCGGCTGCGGTCGCTGGCGGGCCGGTGGCTGGCGACGCAGCAGGAGTGGTTCGACGCCATTCGGGTGGACGTGGTGGCCCTGGAGCGGTTCGCGGGGGACTTCTCGATCCGGCACGAGCGGGGGCTGGTCTGATGCCCGTCGCGCGGACGCGGTGTGTGGCGCTGGTGGGGGTCACCGGGCGCACCGTGGAGATCGAGGCCGACGTCGGCCGGGGTGTGGTGGGCACGCACTTCATCGGCCTGCTGGACACCGCCATCAGCGAGGCCCGCGACCGGGTCAGGTCGGCACTGCTCAACAGCCGTTTCGACTGGCCCGACGCGCGGATCACCGTCAGCTTGTTCCCGGCCAGCCTGCCCAAACGCGGGTCGATCTTCGATGTCGCGATAGCCGTCGCCATCCTGGGCGCGGCCGGGTTGATACCCGTCGCGCGGATCGCGGAGCCGTTCTTCCTCGGGGAACTGGGTCTGGACGGCCGGATCCGGCCCGTCCGCGGCATCCTGCCCGCCGCCCTCGCGGCAGCCGAAGCCGGGGCCAGGATCATCGTGGTTCCCTCGCTCAACGCCAGCGAGGCCGCCCTGGTCCCCGGCCTGACCGTCGTGCCCGCGTCAACCCTGCGCGAACTCGTCGACTGGCTCCGCGAGGGCGACCTCGACCGGCTGCCCTGCGTGGACGAGGTCGCCGCCTTCGACGCGACCCCGCCACCCGTCCCGCACCCGCTCGATCTGGTCGAGGTCGTCGGCCAGCCGATCGGCCGCTGGGCGCTGGAGATCTGCGCGGCGGGCGGGCACAACCTGTGGCTGCTCGGCTCGCCCGGGACGGGAAAGACCATGCTCGCGGAACGCCTGCCCACCATCCTTCCCGCCCTCGACCGCGACCAGGCCCTTGAGGTGACCGCCATCCATTCGATCGCGGGCGCGCTACCGGCCACCCACCCTCTGCTGCTGCGCCCGCCGTTCATGGCGCCCCACCACACGGCGACCGTCGCCGCGGTCATCGGCGGCGGCACCGGTCTGGTCCGCCCGGGCGCGGTCAGCCTCGCCCATCAGGGCGTTCTCTTCCTCGACGAGGCCCCCGAGTTCTCCAGGGGTGTTCTGGAGGCGCTCCGCCAGCCACTGGAATCCGGCAAGGTGACCGTGGCCCGGGCTGCCGGAACGATGACGTTTCCCGCCCGCTTCACCCTGGTCCTGGCGGCGAACCCCTGCCCCTGCGGCCTCAGCGGCGAGGCCGGCCGATTCTGCGCCTGCACCCCGGACGCCCGCCGTCGCTACCTGGGCCGCCTCTCCGGCCCCCTGCTCGACCGTGTGGACATCAAGGTCCGCCTGTCCCGCCCCAGCCGCGCCGAACTCCTTGCCGACCGCGCCCACGTCGAGCCCAGCCGTACCGTCGCCGAGCGTGTCCAGTTGGCACGCGAGCGCTCCGCCAAACGCCTGTCGGGCACGCCGTGGCGGAACAACGCCGAGGTGGCCTCCGCCCTCCTCCACCGCGAACTCCGCCTCCCCGCGAGCGTCCTGGCGCCCCTCACCCGTGCCCTCGACATCGGCACCCTCAGCGCCCGCGGCCTCGACCGCGTCCTCCGCGTCGCCTGGACCATCGCCGACCTGGCCAACCGCGACCATCCCGGCGCGGACGAGATCAGCGCCGCCCTAACCATGTGGACAGGACAAGAATCATGACCATCCCCGCGACCCCGCCATCCCTTCGCCGCTCCCATATTCAGCACATCAAGGTTGAGGCCACAGGTGATGCTGATCGCCTGGCCCGGGCGGAGATCACCCGGATCGCCGAGCCGGGCGATCCGATCATGGGGAGTCTGATCGAGCACTATGGCCCGCAAGGTGCGCTGGAACAGGTCCGCCAGGGTGTGCTGGAACCGGAGTTCGCGCAGGCGGAGCGGGAGCGTGCCTATGGGGAAGGGCGGCGGCTCAACCTCGGTCAGGTCGTCACGGGATGGGCGAACCGAGCGGTCTCGGCCGCCAGCCGGGCTCCCGATGATCTGGCCGGGGGCAGGTTGCTCATCCCGGGCGATCCCGGCTGGCCGTCCCAGCTGAACGATCTCGGGCGGCTGCGCCCCTACGGCCTCTGGCTGGACGGGCAGGAAGACCTCCGCTTCGCCTGCCTCCGGTCGGTGTCGCTCGTGGGCGCACGCGCCGCCACGGCGTACGGAACGCATGTGGCGGCCGAACTCTCCGCGGGCCTGAGCGACCGCTCCTGGACGGTGATCAGCGGTGGCGCCTACGGCATCGACGCCGCGGCCCACCGCGGGGCCCTGGCCGGCGTCGCCCCCACCGTTGTCGTCCTGGCCTGCGGAACCGACGTCAGCTACCCCTCCGCCCACCAGGACCTGTTCCAGGCCGTACGCGAACGCGGCCTGCTCATCAGCGAATCACCCCCGGGAGTCCACCCCACGCGGATGCGCTTCCTGGTCCGCAACCGTGTGATCGCCGCGCTCTCTCGTGGAACGGTGGTCGTCCAGGCCGCCATCCGCAGTGGCGCCCTCAACACCGCCGCCCACGCCGCCGCCCTCAACCGCCAGCTGATGGCCGTCCCCGGCCCCATCACCTGTGACGTCTCCACCGGCTGTCACGCCTTGATCCGCCAGAACCGCGCCACCTGCGTCACCTCGGTAGCCGAGGTAATCGAACTGGTGGGCTCCATTGGCGAGGACTTGGCCCCCACTGCCCGAGGCCCCGTCCATCCGCGTGACAGCCTCAACGAAGAGACCAAGCGCGTCCTGGACGCCGTCCCCGCCCGCATCCCCCAAGGCCTCGCCACCATAGCCAACGCCGCCGGCCTCCCTCTTCCCACCACCCTCGCCTGCCTGGGCGGTCTCGAATCAGCAGGCTTTATCCGCCGCACTGCCGATGGCTGGCGGCTGAGCCCCCCTTCACCCTGATCGGGCGCGGCCGAAGCCCAGCCGTGGCGCCGGGCGTCGTCAATGCGTGGTCAGGCCCAGTTGGCGGGTGGCGGCGTCGGTGGTTTGGGTGAGGAGGGTGGCGATGGTCATGGGGCCGACGCCGCCGGGGACGGGGGTGATGAGGCTTGCGTGAGTTTTTGCGGACTCGAAGTCGATGTCGCCGATGTTGCCGGGGTTGTAGCCGGCGTCGATGACCACGGCGCCGGGTTTGATGGCGGTGCCGTGGATGAATCGGGGGCGTGCCTACGGCGGCTACCAGGATGTCGGCCTCTCTGGTGATTGCGGTCAGGTTGGCGGTTCGGGAGTGGCAGTAGGTGACGGTGGCGTCGCGGCTGAGCAGGAGCATGCCGGCGGGCTTGCCGAGGATGGCGCTGCGGCCCACCACGACGGCGTGTTTTCCGGTGAGGTCGACCTGGTACTCGTCGAGCAGGCGCAGGATGCCGGCCGGAGTGCAGGAGTGGAAGCCGGGCAGGCCGAAGCTCATCGCGGCGAAGGAGTGCGTGGTAACTCCGTCGATGTCCTTTTCTGGGGCGATGGCCTCGAAGGCGGCCCGCTCGTCGATGTGCTTGCCGACGGGGTGCTGCAGGAGGATGCCGTGCACGCCGGGGTCCGCCGAGAGGGCGGTGAGGGTGTCGACGAGTTCCTGGGTGGTGGTCGTGGCGGGAAGCGCGATGTGCCGGGAAGTGATGCCGATCTTCTCGCTTCGGGAGCGCTTCATGCGGATGTAGGTGACCGAGGCCGGGTCGTCGCCGACCAGGACGGTGGCGAGGCAGGGGGCTTGGCCGGTCTGCTCGGTGATCGCGGCGACTCTGGCCGCGCATTCTTCGACGATGCGGGCGGCGAGGCGGGTGCCGTCCATCAAACGGGCGGAATGCGTCGAGGTCATGGGTTCTCCTGGGCTTGACGTTCACTGTGGTCTCGCCCAGGCGCACGGCAAACCGGCAGGACAGCCGGTAAATCGGCGGGCCGCTTCCCGGTGGTGCTCCACCTCAGCGCCAGTCACGGCCCGATCGTCACAGTAGTGGAAGGGCCCGCGAGAGGGCACGCTCTGTCGGGTAATCGGGGCTTGGTGCCGGGGTATCGCCTGCCGGGGGAGTGGGATCCTGGGTTCGGCGGCGGAATCGAATGCTGGGGATGAGATGGCGTTTCCTGAAGTTGAGGTGGTGGTTGCGGAGTTTGGGCGGTATTTGCAGGTAGAGAGGGATTTGTCGCCGCATACTGTTCGGGCTTATCTGGGGGATCTGGCGTCTCTGGTCGCATATGTGGAGAGTGCTGAGCCGGCGAGGCTGGGGGCGTTGGATATCGGGGTGCTGCGGGACTGGCTGGGGGAGCTTCACGGGGCGGGGAAGGCGCGGGCCACGTTGGCCAGGCGGGCGGCTTGTGCTCGGACCTTCACGGCTTTCTGTTACAAGAAGGGGTGGCTGACGGAGGATCCGGGGCTGCTGCTGGGGTCGGCCAAGGCGGTCAGGGAACTGCCGGTGGTGCTGGACCAGGAGGAAGCGCGGGCGGTTCTGGACGGTGGTCCGCCGCCGGAGGATGTCAGAGGGCTACGCGATCGGGCAGTTGTCGAACTGCTCTATGCCACGGGGATTCGGGTGAGCGAGCTCTGCGGTCTGGACGTGGACGACGTTGACCGCGAACGCCACACCATTCGGGTCCTCGGTAAGGGCCGTAAGGAGCGAACCGTTCCTTTCGGTCTTCCGGCCCTTCGTGCTCTGGACGCGTGGTGCATCAGGGGCCGCCCCCTGTGGATTCGCGAAGGTACCGGCCCGGCACTGTTCCTCGGAGTGAGAGGCGGCCGTCTGGACCAGGGGACCGTACGCCGAGTCGTGCACACCCTCCTGGGCGCGGCAGGCGTCACCGACCTCAGCCCGCACGGCCTGCGGCACACCGCCGCCACCCACCTCCTGGAAGGCGGGGCCGATCTCCGCGCCGTCCAGGAGATCCTCGGCCACGCCTCCCTGGCCACCACCCAGCTCTACACCCACATCTCCATCGACCGCCTGCACAGCTCCTACCGGCAGGCCCACCCCCGCGCCTAGCCAGGAACCCCGACCGGCCAGGTCGGGCAAGGCTTCGGCTACGCGTTCTGGGGCGGCGGGTTCCTGAGCTTGTCGGAGCCGACGAAGTCGAACATCTGCTCGCGAGGTGCCAGGGGTTGGGGCTCGCCGGTGAAGCGGTGGACGCCGACGCCGTAGCCCAGGTCCGGGGCTGACACCCACTGCCGTTCGAAGCCGAGGTCTTCGAACCAGGCGCAGATCGAGGGGACCAGATCGGGTTGGCGGCGATTGCGTGTCCAGATCACCGTGCCGCCGGTGGCGCACAACTGCGGGCAGAAGCTCACGGTGCGCTTGATGTGGTCCTCGGTGATGTTCCCGAAGATGCCGCAGAGCAGCACGATGTCCGCCGGGGCCAGGCCCTGGTAGTGGTCGGTGAGCGAGGCGTCCGCCGTGAGCACGTCCACCTGCCGCAAGCCCAGGGCGGCGGCCGCGTCGCGAGCCGCGGAAGCGTTGCGCGGGTCCAGTTCCACGAGATGTGCTTCGACGTCATCACGCTGTGGATGGTCCTTCAGGACGGGAAGCAGATCGCGTCCCTGGCCGGCGCAGACACTGATCACCTTCACCGGACCGGGCGGGGTCGTCTCCAACGCCAGCCGGATCTGTTCTTGTACGGCACGCAACCGCGCAGCCAACGTTGAGCCCGGCTGATCGTATGCGCCATGCCACGCCGCCCAATCCATACCAAGACCCTATGGCGAAGGGTTCGGCCAGTGCGGGAGGAGACGGACTTCGGCCAGACCGAGCAGGAGGAGGGGGTTCAGGTAGAGGGGGCCTCGACGGAGGCCCCAGTGGAGACAGGTTGTGGGGCAGTGGGGGAGGGGGCTGGGGGCGATTGTGCCGATCAGGTCCCCTTTGGAAACCTGATCACCGTTGTGGACTGACGGGGTGACCGGGAGGTAGGTGGTCTTCAGGTTGTTGGTGTGGGTGATGGCTATCGCGCTTACTCCGCCTACGGGGGCTGCGAAGGTCACCGTTCCGGCGCCAGCGGCGTAGACGGCTTGGGCGGGGTGGGCGGCGAGGTCTATGCCTCGGTGGCCGGGAAGCCAGCGTTGGGGTGGGGGATCGAAGCCACGCAGGACGTGTGGGTTGGTGATTGGCCACGCCCATGGTGAACCGGCACGGGTGGTTGCCGGGAGGAGCAGGGCCAGGAAGGTCAGGAGGAACAGGCGCATGGAAAGAGAGTGGGGTGGCAGGGAGGCGGACATAGAGCCGAACGGGGTTCTGTGGATAAAGACCAGAGGATGTGGATGAAGCTGTGGATAAGTCGGAGCTGGGAGGGACGAACCGGGTGGAGGTGGCGGAGATCATTGGGAAGATCGGCGCTGGTGTGGGGCTGAGGTTGCCCGAGGTGGTGGTCGAAGGGGCGGAAGAGGATTTTGGGTCGAGGTTTCGGGTTGGGGCGATTGCCGGGGCCAGTGTCGGGGCGGTGACTGCTGGGGTCGCGGCGTACTGGGGACTGGGCTCCGGGCCGCGGCGGCGGGTTTCAGTTGATCTGCGGCATGCGGCGGTTGCTTTCCGGAGCGAGCGATATTTCCGGATCGATGGGGTGGGGATCGATCCGTGGGCGCCGCTGTCCGGGGACTACGAGGCGTCGGACGGATGGGTACGGCTGCACTGCAACTTCGATCACCATCGGGATGCGGCATTGCGGGCTTTGGGGGTTGCCCAGGCGGTACGGGAGGAGATTGCCCGCGCGTGCCGTGGCCGGACGAAGGAGGAAATCGAGGCGGCGGTGATCGCGGCGGGAGGTTGTGCCGGGGCTATGCGCTCCCGGGAGGAGTGGGCCAGGCATCCGCAGGGGAGGGCGGTCAGCCGCCTGCCGTTGATCGGGCTGAGGCGGGTTGGGGAGGCGGCCAGGAGGGAGCCCGGCGGGCAGGAGGTTCAGCTGGACCGGCCAGACGGGCCGGTAGTCCGACCTGATGGGCAGAAGATTCGATCCGAGGCCCAGGGACGGAGTGGACAGGGGCTGCGTCCGCATGGGCCGGTAGTCCGATCTGATGGGCAGAAGGCCGAGGCCCGGGGACGGAGCGGACAGGGGCCGCGTCCGCTGAAAGGCGTGCGGGTTCTTGACCTGAGCCGGGTGATCGCTGGGCCGGTGGCAGGCAGGACGCTGGCAGCGCACGGGGCGGAGGTGCTGCGGGTAGGGAGCGCCAATTTGCCAGAAGTGCCGGGATTGGTGGTGGAGACCGGGTTCGGGAAGCGGTCCTGCGATGTGGATCTGCGGACGGAGCCGGAGCGGTTGCGGGAGCTGGTGGGGGCGGCTGACGTCGTGCTCAGGGCGTACCGGCCGGGGGCTCTGGAGACGCTCGGGTTCGGGGTGGAGGATCTGGTCCGGATGCGGCCGGGGATCGTCGTGGTGGATATTTCCGCGTACGGGGTGACCGGGCAGTGGGCAGGCAGGCGGGGATTCGACAGCCTGGTGCAGATGGTCAGCGGGATCGCGAATCACGAGGGCAGGCCCCACCCGTTGCCGTGCCAGGCGCTCGATCACGCGACGGGGTACCTCGCGGCGTTCGCGGCGGTCGCGGGGTTGACCCACCGCGCGGAGCAGGGCGGTTCCTGGCACGCGGACCTGTCCCTCGCCCGGACGGCCTGGTGGCTGGACGAACTGGGCCAGACGGCTCCCGCCGAAGACCGGCAGGAGCCTCAGACGGAGGATCTGCTGGACCGTATGGACAGCGCGTTCGGAGAGCTCACCTTCGTCCGGCCGCCGGGGTCGATCGAGGGTGCTGAGCCGTACTGGGCGACTCCGCCGCCCCGGCCGGGTGAGCACGCGCCCGTCTGGTGAGCGGAGACGCCCACAGACACGGAATCGTCAGTACGGCTCCCGCCGCACACACCCACATCCCCCCGCGAAGTCCAACGAACTCCCCCAGAAGCCCACCAACCACCCCACCCACCGCCAGTACGCCCTGAGTCGCGAAGTTGATCGAGGCGTTGACCCGCCCCACATATTCCGGAGGGGTCTCGCGAAGCATCATCGCGTTGGAACACACGCTGAAGCACACCACCGCCACCCCGACGATCACCTCCGACAACCCGATCAACGGGACGATCACCCAAATCGGCCCCGAAGCCGCAGCCAGCGCGACGAATCCCACAGGGAAGCACAGCACCGAGCCGAGCAGCACCCGAGCCCCGCCGAAACGTCGCTCCAGGCGGGCCGCGACGATCGCCCCCAGCACACCACCCGCTCCGAACCCGGCCGCCGAGATCCCGACCAGCCCCACCGGCAGCCCGAGCACGTGAACCGCGAACAGCACGTAGATCGCCATCTCGGCGGCCCCGCAGAGGTTGACGGTCACCCCGGCCAGCACCAACGCCCGCAGTACCCGATGCCCGCCCAGGGTGCGCAGCCCGGCACCGATCTCCCGCGCCATGGAACCCCGTAACGGCCGTTCATCGGGGGAGGCGGAGCGGGCCGGTTCCGGCGTGCGAATCGACCGCAGGAAGATCGCGGAGACGAGGTAGGAGACCGCGTCCACGACCAGGGCGACCGGTGCCGTGACCACGCTGACCAGCAGTCCCGCCACCCCCGGGCCGCCCAGCTGCCCGATCGCGATCACCGACTGGAACCCGGCGATGGCGGCGGTGCGCTGGGGCTCGGCCACCACGCTGGTGAGATACGGCGTGCTGAAGTTACGGAAGACGACCGCACAGGTGCCGACCACCAACGCCACCGTGATCAGCCACGGAATCGAGAGCAGGCCGACCGCCCACCCCAGCGGCACGGTCAGGATCGCCACCCCGGCCACGACCTCACACCCGACCAGCACCGGCCGCCGCCGCGCCACGCGATCGGCCAGCGCCCCCACCGGTAACCCGACCAGCAGGAAGGGTAACGAGGCCGCCGCCGTCAGCACTCCCATCTCCCACGGGGTGGCCCCGAGCATCGTCACCGCGGTCAGCGGCACGGCAAGCCGCGTGACCGCACCCCCCACCTCGCTGACCACCCGCGCACCCCACAACAACCGGTAGTCCCGCTGCCTCCGAAGAGGAACCGTCTCAAGCATATTGTGAAGCTAATCCTTCATAACTGTGAAAGCAACCCTTCATATCTCCGAAGGAGGGGGGCGGTACGGTGGCGAGCATGATGAGCGGTCCTGGAGAGGGAAGCCGGCCGGCGCGGGATCGCGAAGAGAGGCCGGAGACCGCGGCGTATCGACTGGTCACCGATGATGCCGGGGTCCTGCGGGCCGTGGCGCACCCTGCGCGGCTGGGGATTCTCACCCGGTTGCAGACGGAGGGCCCGGCTACGGCGACGGAGTGTGCCGAGGTGGTGGGGTTGTCGCCGAGTGCGTGCAGCTACCACCTGCGGGTCCTGGCCAAGCACGGCTTCGTGGAGGACGCTCCGCCGCGCGGGGACGGACGGGAGCGGGTCTGGCGGGCGTTGCAGCGGGGGTGGGGGTTCCAGGACCCGGAAGACGGCGAGCTGACCCAGGATCTGCTGGCGGCGCAGGAGGCCGTGATCGAGACGGTGCTCGGGGAGGCGCAGCGGCGCCTGTCGGACTACCTGGCCCAGTCGGGCCGGGAGTCCTCGGAGTGGCGGGCGGCCGCGATGCTCAACCATTCGGTGTTGCTGGCCGACGCCGACGAGCTCCGTGAGATCGGTGCGAAGATCGCAGAGGTCATCGAACCGTACAAGGTGGCTTTCCGGGACAAGGACGAAGCCCCCACCGGGGCGAGGCTTGTGGAGATCCATCTGCGCCTGTTCCCGCGTGCCGCAAAGACCCGGAAAGTCCGGTAAAGCAGTCAGATCCGAGTCGGCCGCGAGGGTCAGGACGTGGCACAACCGGGGGCACGGATCCGGGTAGACTGTTCCCTGGCCTGCGGCATGTGGGCCGAATTCGCACGCCCCACACACGATACGTTCCCTCGGTCCCATCAGGGCTGGAACGGCTCGGGGGCGTCAGGGCGAGAGCCGTACGGCGCTCGCGGACAACCGAGAACCATGGAGGACCATTTCATGGCCACCCCCGTCGTCACCATGCGACAGCTGCTTGAGAGCGGCGTGCACTTCGGCCACCAGACTCGCCGGTGGAACCCGAAGATGAAGCGCTTCATCTTCACCGAGCGCAACGGCATCTACATCATCGACCTCCAGAAGTCCCTCGCCTTCATCGACCGGGCGTACGACTTCGTCAAGGAGACCGTCGCGCACGGCGGCACGATCATGTTCATCGGCACCAAGAAGCAGGCCCAGGAGTCCATCGCCGAGCAGGCGGCCCGGGTCGGCATGCCGTACGTGAACCAGCGCTGGCTGGGTGGCATGCTCACCAACTTCTCCACCGTGCACAAGCGGCTCCAGCGCCTCAAGGAGCTGGAGGAGCTCGACTTCGACAACGTGGCAGGCTCCGGGCTCACCAAGAAGGAGCTCCTGATGCGCCGCCGCGAGAAGGAGAAGCTGGAGCGCACCCTGGGCGGTATCCGGGACATGGCCCGGGTGCCGAGCGCGGTCTGGGTGGTGGACACCAAGAAGGAGCACATCGGGATCAGCGAGGCCAAGAAGCTCGGCATCCCGGTGGTCGCGATCCTGGACACCAACTGCGACCCGGACGAGGTGGACTACCCGATCCCGGGCAACGACGACGCGATCCGCGCGGTCAGCCTGCTCACCCGCGTGATCGCCGACGCGGTGGCGGACGGTCTGATGACCCGCGCCGGGGCGACCCGCGGCGACGACAAGCCGACCGGGGTGGCCGCCGCCGAGCCGCTGGCCGAGTGGGAGCGTGAGCTCCTGGAGGGCACCCCCGCCGCCACCGAGGCTCCGGCCACCGAGGCTCCGGCCGCAGAGGCCCCCGCCGCCGAGGCCCCGGCTGCCGAGGCGCCGGAGGCCCCCGCCGCCGCCGAGGCCCCCGAGAGCGACGAGAACGCCTGACCGGCGGCTGACACACGTGAGACCGGGCCGGCGTGGCGACACGCCGGCCGGTCTCCGGCAGAGCCCCGAGGGTAACCCGCTCCCCGACGACACCCGTGATCAATCCCATGAGGAAATGACAATGGCTTCCGTGAACATGGCCGACGTCAAGCGGCTCCGTGAGTTGACCGCCGCCGGCATGATGGACTGCAAGAAGGCGCTGGAGGAGTCCGAGGGCGACTTCGACCGCGCGGTCGAGCTGCTGCGCCTCAAGGGCGCCAAGGACGTGGGCAAGCGCGAGGCCCGCACGGCCTCCAACGGCCTGGTCGCCGTCAAGCAGGAGGGCGACTCGGCGGCGGCGCTGCTCGAGCTCAACTGCGAGACCGACTTCGTCGCCAAGGGCGAGCGTTTCCAGGAGCTGGCGGCCCAGGTGGTGGAGCACGTGCTGGCCACCCGTCCGGCCGACGTGCCGAGCCTGCTGGAGTCCCAGCTTGACGGCAAGGCGGTCAAGGAGTACCTGGACGAGGCCAACGCGGCCCTGGGCGAGAAGATCGAGATCCGCCGCTTCTCGGTCCTGGACGGCGGCTACGTCGGCGTCTACATGCACAAGACCGACCCGCAGCTGCCCCCGGCCGTGGGCGTGCTCGTCCAGCTGGACCAGGTCAACGCCGAGGTCGCCAAGGACATCGCGCAGCACACCGCCGCGATGGCGCCGAAGTACCTGGACCCGACCTCGGTGCCCGGCGAGGTCATCGAGAAGGAGCGCGCGCTCTTCGAGGAGATGACCCGCGAGGAGGGCAAGCCGGAGGCCGCGATCAGCAAGATCGTCGAGGGCCGGATCAACGGCTGGTACAAGGACTTCACCCTGCTGGAGCAGGCGTTCGTCAAGGACAACAAGAAGACCATCAAGAAGTACGCCGACGAGGCGGGCGTCAAGGTGCTGGCCTTCACGCGCTTCAAGGTCGGCCAGGCATAGTCTGGGGCTGTCACTTGTGGGAGAAACCCAGGTTTCTCCCACAATTCCGGCAGAACCGCCGGGCCACCCCATACCGCCAGCCGAACCGCCAGACCGCTACATCGAGGAGGCCGCCGACGTGCAGGAGAACACCGACACCGCCGCGCCGACGGCCCCGTCGTCCCGTCCGTCCGACGGGCCGGTGCGCTGGAAGCGGGTGATGCTGAAGCTGTCCGGGGAGGCGTTCGCCGGCGGTGACTCGCTGGGCATCGACCCGGTCACGGTCGGCAAGCTGGCCGACTCGATCGCCGAGGCGGTCCGGGAGGGCGTGCAGGTCGCCGTCGTGGTCGGCGGCGGCAACATGTTCCGGGGCGCGGCGCTCTCCGAGCGCGGCATCGACCGGGCCAGGGCCGACTACATGGGCATGCTCGGCACCGTCATCAACTGCCTGGCACTCCAGGACTTCCTGGAGAAGCGCGGCGTCGACACCCGGGTGCAGACCGCGATCACCATGCAGCAGGTGGCTGAGCCGTTCCTGCCCCGCCGGGCCATCCGGCACCTGGAGAAGGGCCGGGTGGTCATCTTCGGCGCGGGTCTGGGGTCGCCGTTCTTCTCCACCGACACCTGCGCCGCCCAGCGCGCTCTGGAGATCGGCGCGGAGGCCCTGCTCAAGGGCACCCAGGTGGACGGCGTCTACGATGCCGACCCGCGCAAGAACCCCGACGCGGTGCGCTTCGACCGGCTGGAGTACAGCGAGGTCCTGGCGCGCGACCTCGCGGTGATGGACGCTACCGCGATCAGCCTGTGCAAGGACAACGGCCTGCCCATCGTGGTGTTCGAGTTGTTGGGCGACGGCAACATCCTGCGGGCGGTCCGCGGTGAGAAGATCGGCACGCTGGTGAGTCCGGCAGGGAAATAGGGAGCCGCAGTGATCGAGGAAACCCTCTTCGAGGCCGAAGAGAAGATGGACAAGGCGGTGTCGGTCGCCAAGGAGGACTTCGCGGCCATCCGGACCGGCAGGGTCACCCCCGCGATGTTCAACAAGATCAACGTGGACTACTACGGATCGCTCACCCCGATCCAGCAGCTGGCGTCGTTCCACGTTCCCGAGGCGCGGATGGTGCTCATCCAGCCGTACGACAAGGGGTCGCTGGGCGCCATCGAGAAGGCGATCAGGGACAGCGACCTCGGGGTCAACCCGGGCAACGACGGCGCGATCATCCGGGTGGTCTTCCCCGAGCTGTCGGGGGAGCGCCGCAAGGAGTACATCAAGATCGCCCGTAACAAGGCGGAGAGCAGCAGGGTGTCGATCAGGAACATCCGGCGGCACGCCAAGGAAGTGCTCGACAAGCTGGTCAAGGACGGCGAGTCGGGTGAGGACGAGGTGCACCGCGCGGTGAAGGAGCTGGACGATCTCACCCAGAAGCACGTCGCCAAGATCGACGATCTGCTGAAGCACAAGGAAGCCGAGCTGCTGGAGGTCTAGCGGCGGGCGCCATCGTGATCCCTGCCCTTGCGGAAGGGCGGGGATCACGCGTATTAGGAGTTGTGACGGGTTGAACGCTACGGGCAACCAACGTACCGGGCGGAATCTGCCCGCGGCGATCGGTGTCGGAGTCGCGCTTGCCGCGCTGGTCATCGGCTCGCTCTACACCTTCAAGGCGATCTTCCTGATCGTGGTCGCGGCCGCGGTCGGGCTGGGTGTGCACGAGCTGGTCAAGGCGTTCGCCTCCCGGGACATCCGGGTGCCGCTGCCCGTGCAGCTGGTCGGTCTGGTGGCCATGCTGGCGGGGGCGTACTACGGGGGCCCGGTCTCGCTGGTCGGCTCGTTCGCGCTGACGGTCATGGTGCTCCTGGGCTGGCGCACCTTCCAGGGAGCGGACGGCTTCGTCCGGGACGCCACCGCGAGCGTGTTCGTGGCGGTCTACCCGAGCTTACTGGCGGGCTTCGCCGCCCTGCTGCTCCAGCCGGACGACGGCGCCCACCGGGTCGTGATATTCGTCGCCATCACCGTGGCGAGCGACATCGGCGGATATGTCGCCGGAATCCTGTTCGGGCGGCACAAGATGTCGCCGATCATCAGCCCGAAGAAGACCTGGGAGGGCTTCGCCGGGTCGGCGCTGGCCTGTGTGGCGGTCGGCGCCTGGCTGGTCTGCTGGCTGCTCGGGGGCGCGCTCTGGCAGGGCGCCGTGCTCGGCGCGGTGATGGTGGTCTGCGCCACCGTCGGCGACCTGATCGAGTCGATCATCAAGCGCGACCTGGGCATCAAGGACATGGGCACCCTGCTGCCCGGCCACGGCGGCATGATGGACCGCCTGGACTCGCTGCTGTTCACCCTGGTCCCGTGCTGGCTCCTGCTGAGCCTCTTCATCTAGGCAAGTCTAGATCCGGTCCTGTACGGCAAGCCGGCTCGACACCACCTCGTGCCCCCGGTCCGCCGCCACCCGCAACTCGGTGTCGGTGATCGGCACCAGCCAGAGCCACCGCACCTCGTCACCCCCGAACGCGAACCCCGACAGATCCGGCAACCCGCCAGGCTGCGCCAGCAGGATCACCCCCTCATGTCCCCCGTTCAATGGGAACGTGCCAGGCTGATGCCGCCACCGGGCCGTGTGCCCGTGCCCCAGCCAGGTCACCGACCGCCACGGGTACTGCCCGAGCCAGAGAAACAGCCGCGCCGCCGCCCGTGGATCGCCCCTGGTGGCGATGGCCAGCTCGATCCGGGTGGGGGTGTCGTACTGTTCGGCGCCGGGCAGGCGCTGGCAGCTCATGCCGACGGTGGACAGGATGGTGTAGTTCCGCCCGAACAGCGGCGGCCGTTCGGTGATCTCGATCCGCGGCAGCCCGCCCCCGCTGGCGTCCCAGTACCGCCCCGGCGGCCCGATCCTGCTGTCCAGGTGGCCCATCACGAACTGCTGGTAGGAAGCCCAGTTGCCGTCCGACTCCCGCCACTGCCAGTACGCCTCGGCCTTCCGTATTCGGGGCTCCAGGCCGTCCAGGGCGTCGGTGAGCGACCAGGCGAAGGGGGATTCGCCGACCGCGTCGCGTGCGTAGCCGGGCATGCCGCGTTCCACCTCGGCCCAGCCGGGGATGACGGCCAGCAGTTCCCCGTCCTCGTACAGGGCGGCGCCGTCGCCCTCCTCGAACCAGAGCACCCGCAGGCGGGCGGGGTCGGACGGGTCGCTGCCCTGAGGGTGCCGGGTGTGCGTCCCCGGCATGATCGGGGGCAGCCCGGCGGCCAGCCGGCCCCGGTCCACGCTGACCGGCGCGGGCACGTGGTTGGCCAGCCAGACGGCTCCGTGGACAGCGCCTGCCTGGTCGCGCAGGTAAGCTACGGAGGACACCTGGTCGCGCTCGACGGTCAGCCTCCTGCTGCCGTATGGACTGGTGCTGGTGAGCACCACGGCGGTGGCCACATGTCACCTCCCGATCAGGACTCTAGAGCCGCTTCCGCCCGGCGTTAAGTGCACATAACAGGAGCCGTAGATGACCGACGCCAGTGCGCCCCGCGCGGGGGAGCTGACCTTCGTCGCGCCGCGCCGGGCCAAGCCGCAGCGGCACCTGGCCGACCTGAGCATGGCCGAGCGCCGGGCGGCCGTGGCCGAACTGGGCGAGAAGCCGTTCCGGGCCGACCAGCTGTCCCGGCACTACTTCTCCAAGCTAACCGAGTCGGCCGAGGAGATGACGGACCTGCCGGCCGCGTCACGGGAGCGGCTGGGGCAGTTGCTGCCCGACCTGCTCACCTCGGTCCGGGAGATCACCTGCGACAACGGCACCACCCGCAAGACGCTCTGGCGGCTCTTCGACGGCTCGCTGGTGGAGTCGGTGCTGATGCGCTACCCCGACCGGGCCACCATCTGCGTCTCCTCGCAGGCCGGGTGCGGCATGAACTGCCCGTTCTGCGCGACCGGGCAGGCGGGGCTGACCCGGAACATGTCCACGGCCGAGATCGTCGGCCAGGTGGTGGCGGGGGCCAGGTCGCTGGCCAGGGGCGAGGTGCCCGGCGGGCCCGGCCGGATCAGCAACGTCGTGTTCATGGGCATGGGCGAGCCGATGGCCAACTACAAGGCCGTGATCGGCGCGGTCCGGCGGATGGTGGACCCGGCGCCGGAGGGCCTGGGCATCTCGGCGCGCGGGGTGACCGTCTCGACCGTGGGCCTGGTGCCCGCCATCGAGAAGCTCAGCGCCGAGGGGCTGCCGGTGACGCTGGCGGTCTCCCTGCACGCGCCGGACGACGAGCTGCGGGACACCCTGGTGCCGATCAACACCCGGTGGAAGGTGGCCGAGGTGCTCGACGCCGCCTGGGCTTACGCGGCCAGGACCAAACGGCGGGTCTCCATCGAGTACGCGCTGATCAAGGACATCAACGACCAGGAGTGGCGGGCGGACCTGCTCGGGCGGCTGCTCAAGGGCAAGCTGGTGCATGTCAACCTGATCCCGCTCAACCCCACCCCGGGTTCGAAGTGGACGGCCTCCCGCCCGGAGGACGAGCGCGCCTTCGTCCGGCGGCTGGAGTGGCACGGCGTGGCGGTCACCGTCCGGGACACCCGGGGCCGGGAGATCGACGGCGCCTGCGGGCAGCTCGCGGCGGCCTCGCCGGAGCTTTAAAACTGTCGGTGGCGACCCCTAACGTTGGACGCATGAGTCTTCCTAGGATCGTCTCCGCCGAGGAGTGGCAAGCCGCCCGGGACGAGCTCCTGGTCGAGGAGAAGGCGGCCACCCGGTTGCTGGACGGGCTGGCCGCCAAACGCCGCCGGCTGCCCATGGTGGAATTCCGGACCGACTACGCCTTTGACGGGCAGGACGGCAAGGCCGACCTGCTCGGCCTCTTCGACGGCCGCCGTCAGCTGATCGTCTACCACTTCATGCTGGAGCCGGGCGGCGAGCCGTGCCGCGGCTGCTCCAGCATGACCGACAACATCGGCGACCTCAGCCACCTGCACGCCAGGGACACCACCTACGTCCTGGTCTGCCGGGCGCCGATCGACGAGATCAACGCGTTCCGCGATCGGATGGGGTGGCGGGTTCCGTGGTACTCCACCCACGGCGGGCCCGACTTCAACGCCGACTGCGGCGCCGCCGTGGACCAGGGCTTCGGGCTGAGCGTCTTCCTGCGTGACGGGGATCGGGTGTTCCGGACGTACTTCACCACCTCCCGGGGGGTGGACCGGGTCCGGCCCGACTTCGAGCTGCTCGATCTCACGCCGTACGGGCGACAGGAGACCTGGGAGGACTCGCCGGAGGGCTGGCCGCAGACCCCGCCGTACACCTGGTGGCGGTACCACGACGAGTACGTCTAGCCCGGACGGCGCCGCTGTGCCGGAGGCGCGGTCAATGTCACGGCCGGGTCCGGCGTAGCCAGCCGTAAGCTGCCAGGCCCGCGAGGCTCCACAGCGTGGCTGAGGCGATGATGGCCGGGAGGTGTGCCGTCAGCTCACCGTGGTTGGCGGCACGCATCCAGGACATCGCCGGGAACACCCAGACCGACCCCGATCCCACCACCAATATCCCGATATAGCCGCCTAAGAGGGCGATCAGGGAGATCGCGGGGGAGGGGAGCAGTGGGCGGCTGGTGAGCGCGCCGAGTACGGTTCCGCCGATGACGGAGAGCAGGTGCAGCAACGCGCCGATGAGCAGCACGTCCGCTCCCGGCAGGGCGGCGAATCCCGTGAGCAGCGGCCAGACCAGGGCGAACGCCGCCAGCAGCAGGTTGCAGGCGAAGGCCGCCACCAGGCCACCGGCCTGCTCGCCCCGTCCCACGGCGGCCCGTGCGATCATGCGCTGCTCGTCCGGCTCGTTGTCCAGCAGTCCCCGTGCGGCCCAGGCGAAGACCGGGACCAGGATGGCGGCCGAGTCGGCGTAGGAGCTCAGCTCGTTCCCGAGAGGAACGCCCGACGCGTACAGCAGGCCGAGCACCACGAACACGCCCAGCACGGGCTGGAACACCCGGTGCGAACGCACGAAGGCGGCGAACCGGAACCGGATGAGCGCGATCATTCCGCCTCCTGGCCGAGCAGAGGCTCCCGGCTGAGCGAGTGGTCCGGGCTGAGCGAGTGGTCCTGGGCGGACGAGGGGTTGAACGAGGGGTCCTGGTTGAGCGCGGGGTCTTGGTCGAGCAGGGGTTCGTGTCCCTCGGCGCGGAGGCGGGCGGTGAGTAGTCCGGCCCGGGAGAGTGGCAGCCGTACCGACACGGTGACCAGGGGCTCGGCGGCCTCCTCGACCTCGCGGCGCCAGACGCGGGACTCGCGCACCTCGTAGCGGATGACGCCGGGCAGCCCGCGCAGATCGCCCTGGTGGTCGCTGGCGACCACGATGCCGCCGTCCGCGGCCAGGCGTTCCACGGCGAGGGCCACCTCGGCCCGGGTCGCCTGGTCCAGCCCGGCGAAGGGTTCGTCCAGGATGAGCAGGCCGGGGGAGCAGAACAGGGCCTGCGCCAAGCCGACCTTGTGCGCGCTGCCCTTGGACAGGTCGGGCAGTCGCTGGCCGAGCAGGTGGTCCATGCGCAGCCGGGCGGTCCACTCCTCGATGACCTCGGGGGCGAGCCCGCGCACGGCGGCCATGTGCCGCAGGTAGCCCGCCACGGTGAACGGCTGGGCGGCGGGGAAGCGCTCGGGGGCGTACCCGACCAGGGCGGGCCGTCCGGAAATCGTCCCCTTGGTCGGCTGGAGCAGGCCCGCGAGCAGCCTGAGCAGGGTGGATTTGCCGGTTCCGTTCGGCCCGGCCACCTCGATCACGCTGCCCGGGGCGAGATCCAGGGCGACCTCGGTGAGCACCCAGGGATCATTCCGTCGGTATCGGAAGTAGAGCTCGGATACGCGCATGGTGCCGGAAAGAATATCCGTTGGATAATTTTTCCGGTCGAGGCAACCTTGATCCCAAATAATGGGGCCCATGTCTCGAACCCCCCTCGCGGCGCTGGCCATCGCCGCAGGCCTCACCCTCCTCGCTCCCCCCGCGTACGCCGACAGCTTCACGCCAGGCTCCGCGGGCCTCGGCGACCCGTACTTCCCGCACGCGGGCAACGGCGGCTACGACGTCGCCCACTACGACCTCAGCCTGCGCTTCAACCCGAAGACCGACCTGCTCAAGGCGACCGCGACGATCTCCGCGACCGCCACCAAGAACCTGTCCCGCTTCAACCTCGACTTATCCGGCCTGACCGTACGGAAGATCGCCGTCAACGGGAAGCCGGCCAAGTTCCACCGGAAGGGCCAGGAGCTCACCGTCATCCCCGCCAAGGGCCTGCCCCAGGGCGAGAAGTTCACCGTACGGGTGGCGTACGACGGAAAGCCGGAACCGGTCAACGACCCCGAGCTGGGCGTCACCGGCTGGATCCACACCAAGGACGGCGCCACCGTGGTCTCCGAGCCGGACGGCGCCCGCACCTGGTTCCCCGCCAACGACACCCCGAAGGACAAGGCCACCTTCAGCTTCACGGTCTCCGTACCGGTGGGGCTGACCGTGCTGGCCAACGGCGAGCCGAAGAACGTCGGCATCGTGCCGGTGCGCAACGGCTGGACCTCGTCCAAGTGGGAGATGCGCGAGCCGATGGCCCCCTACCTGGCCATGATCGCCATCGGCAAGTTCAAGGTCAGCGAGAGCGTGGCAAGCGGCGTCACCAACATCACCGCGTACGACCCGGCCCTGGCCAAGCAGTCCCAGCATCTGCACAAGACCACGGCCAAGGCCACCGAGTGGGGCATCAAGCACTTCGGCCCCTACCCGTTCTCCTCCACCGGCGGCATCGCCGACAAGCTGGGCGTCGGGTACGCGCTGGAGACCCAGGGCCGCCCGGTCTACGACGGCGACACCAGCGACGACCTGCTGGTCGTGCACGAGATCGCGCACCAGTGGTTCGGCAACAGCGTCGGCCTGCGCAGCTGGCGGGACATCTGGCTGAACGAGGGCTTCGCCACCTACGCGGAGTGGCTCTACGAGGAGACCCACAACGGCCCGACCGCCCAGCAGACCTTCGCCAGGCTGTACAAGAGCAAGGGCGACTTCTGGCAGCTGAAGACCGGTAACCCCGGCCGGAACGGCATGTTCGACTGGGAGGCCGTCTACGAGCGCGGTGCGATGACCCTGCACGCGTTGCGGAAGAAGATCGGCGACGAGACCTTCTTCGAGCTGCTCCCGGCCTGGGCCGAGAAGTACCGCCACGCCACCGCCACCACGGGCAACTTCATCGACCTGGCCGAGGAGATGTCGGGCCAGGACCTGGACGCGTTCTTCAAGGCGTGGCTCTACACGGCCAAGAAGCCCAAGCTCTAAAACCCACGCGGGCGCAGTCCCGCAGGTGCCCTAGGGTTTGAGGGAGATCGATAGGAGAACTCCCGCGTGCCCGACGACCTGCGCGCCGACTGCGCCCGCTGCTTCGCGCTCTGCTGCGTGGCCCCGGCCTTCGCCCGCTCGGCGGATTTCGCCATCAACAAGCCGGCCGGGCAGCCCTGCCCCAACCTGGGCGCCGGCTTCCGCTGCGGCATCCACACCGAGCTGCGTCCGCGTGGCTTCCCCGGCTGTACGGTCTTCGACTGCTTCGGCGCGGGGCAGCAGGTCGCCCAGGTCACCTACCAGGGCAGGGACTGGCGGCAGGCGCCGAAGACCGGGCCGGAGATGTTCGAGGTGTTCGGGATCATGTACGTCCTGCACCAACTCCTCTGGTACCTGGCCGAGGCCCGGACGGCGGAGGCCGCCGGGGAGCTCCACCCCCGCCTCGCGGAGGCGCAGGCGGAACTGGAACGGCACACCCGCGCCAAGCCGGGCGAGTTGCGGAAACTGGATCTGCTGACCCTGCGCGACCGGGTGGGCGACCTGTTGCTCCAGACCAGTGAGCTGGTCAGGAAGGACGGGCCGGACCACCGCCGGGCCGATCTGGTGGGCGCCTCGCTCAGGCGGGCCGACCTGCGGGGCGCCAATCTGCGTGGTGCGCTGCTCATCGGCGCGGATCTCCGCTCGGCCGATCTCCGCACCGCCGATGTCATCGGGGCCGATTTCCGGGGCGCCGACCTGCGGGGCGCCGATCTCACGGGCGCTCTTTTCCTGGTCCAGTCACAGCTGGAGGCGGCCAAGGGCGACGCGACGACCAGGATTCCGTCCGCGGTGGCGTACCCCGCGCACTGGGGTGTCTAGGGCACGGTCAGCACGATCTTGCCGCGTGCGTGGCGGCCGACGGCCTGGGCGGTGTCGGCGAGCGGATAGGTGGCTTCGATCACCGGGGTGAGGGCGCCGGTCGCGACCAGGTCGCCCAGCTGGGCGAGGACGTCGAGGTCGCGCTTGCTGACCAGCGAGGTGAGTTTCTGGCTCACGAACGGAGAGATGAGCGCGACGGCGAGCAGGCGGGGGATGGGGCCGAGCAGTCGTCCGCCGGTGCCGTTGGAGCAGACCAGGACGCCCTTCGGGGTGAGCATGCGCCGGAACGCGGACAGCGAGTGGTTGCCGGCCAGATCCACGATGACGTCGAAAGGTCCGGTGACGCTCTCGCGGGTGTGGTCGACGACGTGGTCGGCCCCGAGGGAGCGGACCAGGTCCACGGTGGCGGGTCCGCAGGCGCCCGTCACCGTCGCGCCCATCGACTTGGCCAGCTGCACGGCGAAGGTGCCGACCCCGCCGGCGGCGCCGTTGATCAGTACCGTCCGGCCAGGAGCCGCCTTGCCCAGTCGCAACGCCTGCAGGGCGGTGGTGGCCGCCACTGGCAGGGTGGCGGCCTGCGCGAAGCTCACTTCGGCGGGTTTCCTGGCCAGGTGGGCGGCGGGGGCGACGGCGTACTCGGCGAAGCCGCGCTGGTTCACCTCGCCGAACACCTCGTCTCCTGGCCGCAGGGTGGTCACGTTCGCGCCCACCGCGTCCACGGTTCCGGCGATGTCGCGGCCCGGGATGGGGTGCTTCGGGCGGCGCAGGCCGAACGCCAGGCGGATGAGGCCGGGGATGCCGCGGATCGCCGCGCGGTCGCCGAAGTTGATGGACGTGGCGTGCACCCGGACCCGGACCTCGTCCGGGCCGACCGGGGGCTGGTCGACGTCGGCGTAGCGCAGGACCTCGGGCGGGCCGTACCGGTCATAGACGATGGCTTTCACCGTGGCTTCCTTTCAGTGATGTGGTGACGGTGTGCAGGAGGGTGACGACGGAGAGGGCGATGAGGCCGGTGGTGATCCACTCGGGGGTCTGCGCTGGCCAGCCGGCCGCCGCCACGAAGGCCGGGTTGAGCACGCGGTCGTTGGCGGCCAGCCAGATCAGGGTGATCGCGGTGGCGATCTCGACCAGCGCGCCCGTGATGGCCAGGGGGAGGCTCCACCGGGTGTAGTACCGGGCGAAGGTGACGCCGAGGGTGGCCAGCACCAGGGCGAGGAACAGGTAGAGCACGCCCGACTCCCACAGCCAGGGGGAGAGGGGGCCGATGGGGTTTCCGGCCGTGTCCCGCTCGGGGCTGACCACAGGGGAGATCAGGATGAGGGTGGAGAAGAGCACGGTGAGCACGGTCCCGCTGATCAGCTCGCCGTACCTGGCCTTGCGGCTCGGGGGTTCCGGGAGCGCGTCCGGAGTCCATTTCCGGGTACGGCGGAGCGCGGGCGCCCGCTCGATGGCCGCGAAGAGCAGCGTCGTCCAGCAGACGAGGTGCACCCCCGCGGTGAAGGCGGATTTCAGCGCGTCGCCGACGACCTCGGGCACGGGGTCGCCCTGGAGGGTCCGCACCAGGGCGATGATCGCGGCCACCGCCGGGACGACCGTCGCCAGCAGTGCGGTCAGCAGGCGGACGTAGTCCAGGTAGAGGGCAGGGCCGATCAGTTGGAGCGGCCGGTCGGCGTAGCCGGCGGCCAGCCGGGCCGGGTCGCCCAGCTCGGTGAGCACCGCGACCTCGGCCTCGGCCGGGTCGTCCCCGGCGGCCAGCCGGTCGTCGACGGCGTCCGCGATCGAGGCGCGCAGCTCCCGTTCGATGTCGGGGCGCTGCCGCTCGGGCAGGCGGCGCAGGGCCGCCGCGACATAGCGGTCGGTGAGGGTCATGACTCGCCCTTCAGGGTGCGGAATGCGGCGTCCAGCTCGGCCCAGTCGCGACCCAGGAACTCGGCGAAGGCGGCGCCGCGCTCGCTGGTCCGGTAGAACTTCCGCGGCCGGGACTCGTCGGTGTTCCAGTCGCTGGTCAGCAGGCCCTGCTTCTCCAGGCGGCGGAGCAGGGGGTAGAGGGTGTTGGCGTCCACGGCGAAGCCGCGGCGCTCGAGCAGGTCGAGCAGCGCGTATCCGTAGTTCGCCTCTTGCAGGACGAGCAGGCAGGCGAGCACCACGGTTCCCCGCCGGAGTTCCTGCAGGTGCGTGGCGAGCAGCTCATCGTCCTCATGCATAGTGACACGATATTGTGTGGCACACAATATTGGCAAGCGATGGGTGGCACCTGCCATCCTGACGGGAAACCGACGAAGGGAGACGCCATGAGCGAGCCGCGGGGACCCGTCGACTCCTCCCGGGTGCCGCGCTACGCCGGGCCGGCCACTTTCGCGCGGCTACCGAGGCTGGATGAGGTCGGGCGGGCGGACGTGGCCGTGGTGGGGGTGCCCTTCGACAGCGGTGTGTCCTACCGGCCGGGGGCGCGGTTCGGGCCGGCGGCGGTGCGGGAGGCCAGCCGGTTGCTCCGGCCGTACCATCCGGCGCTCGGGGTGGCGCCGTTCGAACTGGCCCAGGTGGCCGACGCGGGCGACATCGCCTGCAATCCCTTCGACATCGGGGAGGCCGTGGAGACCGTGCAGCACGCGGCGTCCGCGCTGATGGCGGGCGGAACCCGGCTGGTGACCATCGGCGGCGACCACACCATCGCGCTCCCGCTGCTGCGCGCCGCCGCCCGCGAGCACGGCCCGGTCGCGCTCCTGCACTTCGACGCGCACCTGGACACCTGGGACACCTACTTCGGCGCCGAGTACACCCACGGCACCCCGTTCCGCCGCGCGGTCGAGGAGGGCCTGCTCGACACCTCGGCCCTCACCCACATCGGCACCCGCGGCCCCCTCTACAGCAGCCGCGACCTCGACGAGGACCACCGCCTCGGCTTCGGCGTCATCACCAGCGCCGACGTCATGCGCCGCGGCGTCGACGAGATCGCCGACGCCCTCCGCGACCGTGTCGGCGACCGCCCCCTCTACGTCAGCGTCGACATCGACGTCCTGGACCCCGCCCACGCCCCCGGCACCGGCACCCCGGAAGCCGGCGGCCTGACCACCCGCGAACTCCTCGAACTCCTCCGCGCCCTCCCCCCGTCCCACCTCATCGGCGCCGACGTCGTCGAGGTCGCCCCCGCCTACGACCACGCCGAGATAACCTCCATCGCGGCCTCCCATATCGCCTACGACCTGGTCACCCTCCTCGCCGTGGCGAAGTGATCGACATGGCATCTTGCTCATAGTGATAAAGTCTTAATCATAGCTTTGTCAGGGGGCATGGACATGGACCAGAACGAGCTGGCCGAGGTCGTCGAGCTGGCGCGAGCCTGTAATTCCGATATGTCCGACGTAGAGATCAAGGCGGCAGCCGGTGGTCTTCCCAAGAGCGTCCGGGAGACGATCTCGGCGTTCAGCAACGGCCACGGCGGAACTCTCATCCTGGGCCTTGACGAGACCGCTGGGTTCCGCCCCGCACCGGGCTTTGATCCCAAGCGTATTCAGGAGAGCCTCGCCGCGGTTTGCGCGGATGAGATGGAACCGCCCGTGCGTGCCGTCGTCCAGATTATGGGTTTCGAGGGTGGCACGCTGGTCGTCACAGACGTTCCGGAACTGGATCCGCGCTTCAAGCCCTGTTATGTCAGAGCACGAGGCGAGTATGGAGGTTCCTTCATCCGCGGCGGGGACGGTGATCGTCGGCTCACGGATTTCGAGATCCATCTGTTGCACACCAACCGCGGACAGCCACGGGATGATCTGGCTCCGGTCCCCGGGGCGACGGTGGACGACCTCGACTCTTCTGAACTGGCCTTCCTGCTCAGGCGGGTACGCCAGCGTCAGCCTCGTTCATTCGCCGGCCTGGATGATCTGACTGCGTTGCGGCGGCTGAACATCCTCGACGGAGCGGAGCCGGTGGTGCCGACACTGGCGGGCATGCTCATCTTTGGCCGCTACCCGCAGCACTGGTTCCCCCAGCTCAACGTCACGCTGGTGGTGTACCCCGGGGTGAATTCCGGCGACATACCGCCGGGCGCGCCGCGATTCCTGGACAACCGCGCCTTCGATGGGCCAATCCCCTACATCGTCGAGGACGCCCTCGCCGGCGTGGTCCGCAACATGGCCATCCGAGGTTATGTCGAGGGCGTGGGCCGGAGGGACGTTTACGACTACCCCGTGGAGGCGCTACGGGAGGCGTTGGTCAATGCCCTCGTGCACCGGGACTACTCGCCCTATTCGCACGGCTCGCCGGTACAGATCACCATGTACGCAGACCGGGTGACGATCGCCAACCCGGGCGGACTCTACGGCGCGGTGACCGAGGACGATCTGGGGCGGGAAGGGGTCACCTCGTCGCGGAACCCGGCGCTTATCAAGATCCTCCAGGATGCCCGGCTGCCAGACTCCGATCGTACGGTCTGTGAGAACCGGGGGAGTGGCATCCCCGCGATGGTCCGCGAACTACGGCAGATCCACGCACTGCCGCCGGAGTTCCGCAGCCGTATCTCCCGGTTCACAGTGACCTTGCGCAAGGCCCCTGACATGCCCGCCACGGGCGAGCGGCGGGGCTATACCGCGGGCGACATCGTGCTGGCTGCCATCCCACCGGGCCGGTCGGTGAGCAGACAGGAGATCCAGGACGCCAGCGGCCTCTCGCAAGTCACGGTGGTGAGGCAGTTGAACCGGCTGATAGAGGCAGGACTGGTGGCGGCCACCGCGTCGCCTCGGTCGCCGCATCGCCGGTACCGGCTGGCGCCGTAGGGGTTAGTGGGTGCCCCAGGAGTAGGTTTGCTTGTGGAGTTTGAGGTAGACGAAGGTTTCTGTGGCGCGGACTGCGGGGATCGCGCGGATTTTGCCAAGGATTTCCAGGAGATGGCTGTCGCCTTCGCAGACGACCTCGACCATGATGTCCACTGACCCGGCGGTGAGGACGACGTAGTCGATCTCCTCGATGGCGGAGAGTTCGTCGGCCACGGCCTCCAGGTCGCCCTCGCACTTGATGCCGATCATCGCCTGGCGGGGGAAGCCGAGGGTGAGGGGGTCGGTGACGGCGACGATCTGCATGACGCCGGAGTCGAGCAGGCGCTGGACGCGCTGGCGTACGGCGGCCTCGGACAGGCCCACCGCCTTGCCGATCGCCGCGTACGGCTTGCGCCCATCCGTCTGGAGCTGTTCGACGATCTGCTTGGAGATGTCGTCCAGGATTACCGGCCCATTCCTGGTCGTACGTACCTTTGGAGGTGTGGTCATCCCCGTGACGTCCCCTTCGCGAACCCGTACCCGACTCGTGTTTCCGACATGTTGCGTCCTTGGTGCGACATGCTGTCAGTTCCGCCGCTCATGTCAAGCGATTCCGTAGCAATTTGATATCTTCACCACGAAATCCCTTGTCGCTGTCTGATATGTCTGTCAGTGTCACGACAACTCAGGTCGCGACAAGCTCCAGCCACCTCATTAGGAGGTCAACGGTGACCACCCGACTGCAGAACTTCATTGACGGGAAGTTCGTCGACGCCCGGAGCGGACGCTTCTCCGACGTGATCGATCCCAGCACCGGTGAGGTCTACGCCCAGGCACCGATCTCCGGCCAGGAGGACGTCGACGCCGCCTACGCCGCCGCTACCGCGGCCTTCGAGACCTGGGGTCAGACCACGCCGGGTGAGCGGGCCAACCTGCTCCTGAAGATAGCCGATGCCATCGACGCCCGGGCAGCCGAGATCAACGAAGCGGAGTGCCGGAACACCGGCAAGCCGGGCCCGCGCATGGCGGAGGACGAGACGCCGATCGCGGCCGACCACTTCCGGTTCTTCGCGGGGGCCGCCCGCACGCTGGCGGGGCCGACGGCGGGTGAGTTCCTGGGCGAGCACACCTCGGTCATCCGGCACGAGCCGATCGGCGTCATCGGCCAGGTCACCCCGTGGAACTACCCGATGATGATGGCGGTCTGGAAGATCGCCCCGGCGCTGGCCGCGGGCAACACCGTGGTGCTCAAGCCGTCCGACACCACCCCGGCCTCCACCATCAAGCTGGCCGAGATCATCGGCGACGTGCTGCCCGCCGGGGTGTTCAACGTGGTCACCGGCGACCGGGAGACCGGCGCCCTGGTGGTGGGCCACCCGTCCGCCTCGATGGTGGCGATCACCGGTTCGGTGGGGGCCGGCATGTCGGTGGCCAAGACCGCCGCCGACGACCTCAAGCGGGTGCACCTGGAGCTGGGCGGCAAGGCCCCGGTCGTGGTGTTCGAGGACATCAAGGACATCAAGGCCGCCGCCGAGGCGATCGCCGCCGCCGGGCTCTACAACGCCGGGCAGGACTGCACCGCCGCCTGCCGGGTGCTGGTGCACGAGAGCATCCACGGCGAGTTCGCCGCCGCGCTGACCGAGGCCGCCAAGGCCACCGTCACCGGCACCGGCGACGACGCCTTCTACGGGCCGCTCAACAACGCGAACCAGCTGGCCAGGGTGGCCGGTTTCCTGGACCGCAGGCCCGACCACGCCAAGGTGCTCACCGGTGGCCACCGGCTCGGTGACCAGGGCTACTTCTTCGCCCCCACCGTGGTGGACGGCCTCCAGCAGGACGACGAGATGGTGCAGAACGAGGTCTTCGGCCCGGTCATCACCATCCAGACCTTCACCGACGAGGCCGACGCCCTGGCCAAGGCCAACGGCGTCAAGTACGGCCTGTCGGGCTCGGTGTGGACCTCCGACCACGGCCGGGCGATGCGCATGTCCAAGCGGCTCGACTTCGGCGTCGTCTGGGTCAACACGCACATCCCGTTCGTGTCCGAGATGCCGCACGGCGGCTTCAAGCACTCCGGGTACGGCAAGGACCTGTCGGTCTTCGGCCTCCACGACTACACGAGGGTCAAGCATGTCATGCATTACATCGGTGAATAGCGAGAGGTGATATGTCCGAGGCAATACCCGCTATCGAGCTTGACGGCGTCGTCAAGGAGTACCTCTCGCATGGCGAGACCGTACAGGCCGTGAAGGGTGTCAGCCTGGCGATCGGGGAGGGAGAGTTCTTCTCCCTCCTCGGCCCGTCCGGGTGCGGCAAGACCACCACCATGCGCATGGTCGCGGGCTTCGAGGAGCCCACCAAGGGGGTCGTCCGCCTGCACGGCCAGGACGTCACCGACGTGCCGCCGAACAAGCGCGACGTGAACATGGTGTTCCAGTCCTACGCGCTCTTCCCGCACATGAGCGTCTGGGAGAACGTCGCGTTCGGACTCCGCCGCCGCAGGGTGCCGGACGCGGAGGTCAAGCAGCGGGTGGGCGAGATCCTGGAGATCGTCGACCTGACCGGCCGGGAGAAGCGCCGCCCGCGCGAGATGTCCGGCGGCCAGCAGCAGCGGGTCGCGCTGGCCCGGGCTCTGGTCAACCGGCCCCGCGCGCTGCTGCTCGACGAGCCGCTCGGCGCGCTGGACCTCAAGCTCCGGCAGGCCATGCAGATCGAGCTGAAGCGCATCCAGCGCGAGGTCGGGATCACCTTCGTCTACGTGACCCACGACCAGAGCGAGGCGCTCACCATGAGCGACCGCATCGCGGTGATGAACGACGGCCTGGTGGAGCAGCTGGCCACGCCGCGCGAGATCTACGAGAAACCGGCGTCCAAGTTCGTGGCCGGCTTCATCGGCACCTCCAACCTGCTCACCGGAACCGTGGCCTCGGTCGAGGGCGCCGGCGCGGTGGTGCGGCTCGGCGCCGAGGACCGCATCCTGGTGTCCGGTCCGTCGACGGCGGGGGAGACCGTCGACCTGACCGTGCGCCCGGAGAAGATCACGATCTCCACCGAGCAGCCGGAGGGCGACCTCAGCGTGGTACGGGGCACCGTCAACGAGGTCGTATACCTGGGTACCTACAACAGCTACGCGGTCGGCCTGGCCGACGGCGCGGAGATCATGGTTTTCCAGCAGAACGCCAACGACAGTAGCGTCACCGCCGAGCGCGGCGACACGGTCTGGCTGTCCTGGCAGCCACAGCACTCCTACGCGCTCTAGTCCCCTCCCCCGGAGTCCCCCATGAACAACCCTCTTCTGCGTGGTCTGACGCAGTCCCGATACTCCCGCCGGGACGCCCTGCGGGTGGCCGGCTTCTCCGCCGCCGGGCTGGCCCTGGCGGCCTGTGGCGTGCAGGGCCAGAAGGCCGAGGCGCCCAAGGCCAGCGAGGTCGCCGACTTCTGGTCCACCCAGCAGAAGCACGGCAAGGTCGTCTTCGCCAACTGGCCCGAGTACATGCCGCCCGAGCAGGGCCCGCTGAAGCAGTTCCAGCAGGCCACCGGCATCTCCTACGAGTACAAGGAAGTCATCCAGGAGAACGCCGACTTCTTCGGCAAGTCCGAGCCGCAGCTGCGGGCCGGCCAGCCGCTCGGTTACGACATCATCGTGATGACCAACGGCCTCCAGCTGGCCAAGATGATCCAGCTGGGCTACCTCGTCGCGCTGGACCACAAGCAGCTGCCCAACTTCGCCGCCAACGCGGGGGCCAAGTACAAGAACCCGTCCTACGACCCGAACAACCAGTTCACCATCCCGTACCAGGCGGGCGTGACGGGCATCGCGTACAACACCAAGTACGTCGACGAGAAGATCACCAGCATCCAGTCGCTGTTCGACAAGAAGTACGAGGGCAAGGTCGGCATGATGGCCGACGCCCAGGAGATCGCCAACTTCGCGATGTTCGCGGTCGGCGTGGACCCCGACACCTCCACCCAGGCCGAGTGGGAGAAGGCCGCCGCCAAGCTCAAGGAGCAGCGCGAGAGCGGCGTGGTCCGCAAGTACTACGACCAGTCCTACATCGATGCGGTGGCCAAGGGCGACATCTGGCTCTCCCAGGCCTGGTCGGGCGACGTGTTCCAGCGGCAGCTGGCCGGCGAGCCGGTCGACTTCGTGGTGCCCGCCGAGGGCGGCACCATCTGGATCGACAACATGGCCATCCCCAAGGGCGCGGCCAACCCGGTGGACGCGCTGATGCTGATGGACTTCCTGTACAAGCCGGAGGTCGCCGCCGAGCTGACGGAGTACGTCCAGTTCGTCACCCCGGTGCCCGCCGTGCAGCAGATCCTGGCCGCCAAGGGTGACAAGGACTCCAAGGCGCTGGCCGAGAGCCCGCTGATCTTCCCGTCCGCCGAGGACTACGCCAAGCTGCGCAGCTACAAGACGCTGACCGCAGCCGAGGAGACGGTCTTCAACGGCATCTTCCAGTCGATCACGCAGGGCTGAGCATGAAGCGCAGCAGGGCGCCGTACTGGCTGGCGCTGCCCGGCTGGCTCTGGCTGGCCATCTTCCTGGTGGTGCCGATCGCGGCGATGGCCTCGGTCTCGCTGACCACCGGCAACCTCATCGACGGCTTCGCGCAGACGCTCAGCGTGTCCAACTACTCCGACGCGATCGCCAAGTACAGCACCCAGCTGGTCCGCTCGCTGGTGTACGGCGGGGTGGCCACGCTGCTGATGCTGATCCTGGGCTATCCGGTGGCGTACTGGATCGCCTTCAAGGGCGGGCACCGCAAGTCGATGTTCCTGTTCCTGCTGTTGCTGCCGTTCTTCGTGTCGTTCGTGCTGCGGACCATCTCCTGGGGGTTCCTGCTGGCCGACGACGGCATCCTGTTCGGCACGCTGAAGGGCTGGGGGCTGCTGCCCGAGGACTTCCACGTGCTGGCCACCACGGTGGCGGTGATCGGCGGACTGGTCTACAACTTCCTGCCGTTCATGATCCTGCCCATCTACGTGGCGCTGGAGCGGGTGGACCCGCGGGTCATCGAGGCCGCCTACGACCTGTACGCCTCCCGGTTCGACGCGTTCCGCCGGGTGGTGCTGCCGCTGTCGCTGCCGGGGGTGTTCGCCGGGGTGCTGATGACCTTCGTACCGGCTTCCGCCGACCCGGTGAACGCGGCGGTGCTCGGCGGCACGGGGAACACGATGATCGGCAACATCATCCAGACCGAGTACCTGGTGAACAGCAACTACCCGACCGCCTCGGCGCTGTCGTTCACGCTGATGGCGGTGCTGCTGGTGGGCATCTTCATCTACGCGCGGGCGCTGGGCACGGAGAACGTCATGGAGGCGGCGGCGCGATGAGGACCCGGTTCGGCGACCGCCTGCTCTACCTCTACACCTGGCTGATCATCCTCTGGCTGGCCTCGCCCATCGCCGTGATGATCATGTTCGGCTTCAACGACAAGAAGAGCAAGTCGAACACGTCCTGGCAGGGGTTCACCCTCAAGTGGTACCAGCAGCTGTTCGAGATCGACGGGCTCACCGAGGCCCTGATCAACTCGATCGTGATCGCGGTGGCCAGCACGATTCTGGCCACCGTGCTGGGCACGCTGCTCGGCCTGGCCGTGGGCCGCTACCGGTTCCGGGGCAAGGGGTTCACCAACTTCCTGATCTTCGCCGCCATCTCCACCCCCGAGCTGGTGATGGGCGCCTCGCTGCTGTCCCTGTTCGTGTCGGCCAACGCGCCGCGCGGGCATCTGACGATCATCGTGGCGCACACGCTCTTCTCGCTGGCCTTCGTGGTGGTGACGGTGCGGGCCCGGGTGGTGGTGCTGGATCCGTCGCTGGAGGAGGCCGCCCGCGACCTCGGGGCGAGCACCTGGGACACCTTCCGGCTGGTCACCCTGCCGTCGATCATGCCGGGCGTGGCGGCGGGCGCGATGCTGGCCTTCGCGCTGTCCATCGACGACTACGTGGTGACCAGTTTCGTCAACGGCTCCACCCAGACCTTCCCGCTCTGGATCATCGGGTCGGTCAAGGTGGGCATTCCCGCGCAGGTGAACGTGATGGGGACGCTGATCTTCGCGCTGGGCGCGCTGGTCGCGATCGCCAATTCGGTGTCAGCCAGGCGACGGGCCAGATAGCTCGCTGTCAGCCCCCCTCCCGGGTTCGGGAGGGGGGTTTTCCGGATTCTTGAGAGAGGTGAGATCGGCACAAACCCGGGGGGACCCCGTACAAATCTCGATATCTTCGTAAGGGAAGTGAAAATGTATGGATCCGCTGAAGGCGCTCGCGGATGCGGAGCGTAAGCCGTACTGGCTGCATGAGGATCCTTTCGAGCCGGAGCCGCTGCCGCGGATCTTCGGCCATACCCAGGCCGATCTCGCCATCGTGGGCGGCGGCTTCTCCGGACTCTGGACGGCCCTGCTGGCCAAGGAGCGCGACCCCGGCCGGGACGTGGTGCTGCTGGAAGGGCAGCGCGTGGGCTGGGCGGCCAGCGGGCGCAACGGCGGGTTCTGCCACGCCAGCCTGACCCACGGGCTCGGCAACGGCCTGGAACGCTGGCCGTACGAGATCGCCGAGCTGCACCGGCTGGGCGTGGAGAACTTCAACGAGATCGAGCAGACCATCGAGCGCTACGGCATCGACTGCTCCTTCGAGCGCACCGGCGAGCTGAACGTGGCCACCGAGGAGTGGCAGCTGGACGGCATGCGCGAGGCGCACACCATCGGCCGCGAGCTGGGCGCCGACATCCAGTACCTGGACCGCGACCAGGTCCAGGCCGAGGTCCACTCGCCCACCTACATCGCCGGAGTCTGGGAGCGCGGCGACTGCGCCATGATCGACCCGGCCCGGCTGGCCTGGGGGCTGCGCCAGGCCTGCCTGTCCCTCGGGGTGCGCATCTACGAGCACTCCCCGATCCGCCAGATCACCAGGGACGGCCCGGCTTTGCGGCTGACCGCCCGCTACGGCACGGTCCGCGCCGCCAGGGTGGCCCTGGGCACCGGCGCGTTCTCCCCGCTGCTGCGGCGGCTGCGCCACTACCTGGCCCCCGTCTACGACTACGCCCTGATGACCGAGCCGCTCACCCCCGCCCAGCTGGACTCCATCGGCTGGCGGAACCGGCAGGGCATCGGCGACTCGGCCAACCAGTTCCACTACTACCGGCTGACCGACGACAACAGCATCCTGTGGGGCGGCTACGACGCCGTCTACTACAACGGCGGGCGGGTGCGCGTGCACTACGACCAGCGCGACACCACCTTCCACACCCTGGCCGAGCACTTCTACGAGACCTTCCCCCAGCTGGAGGAGGTGCGCTTCTCCCACAAGTGGGGCGGCGTCATCGACACCTGCAGCCGCTTCTCCGCCTTCTTCGGCACCGGGTACGGCTCCCGCCTGGCGTACGCGGTGGGCTACACCGGGCTCGGGGTGGCCGCCACCAGGTTCGGCGCCAACGTGATGCTGGACCTGCTGGACGGCCGGGTCACCGAGCGCACCCGGCTCCGCATGGTCCGGGAGAAGCCGGTGCCGTTCCCGCCGGAACCCGTCAGGTCCGGGGTCATCCAGCTCACCCGCTGGTCGCTGGCCCGGGCCGACGCCAACGGCGGGCGGCGGAACCTGTGGTTGCGCACCCTGGACCGCGTCGGGCTCGGATTCGACTCCTAGGGCGCAGACGTGGATTTCTAATGCAGAGACACTGGGGGGCATGAGAGTCGAGTTCAACGCGGGCACGATCCCCTTGGTCGGCGAGCTGCGGGTCCCGGACGGTCCGGGCCCGCACCCCGCCCTGGTCTTCACCGGCCCATTCACCGGCGTGAAAGAGCAGGTCACCGGCCTGTACGCGGAACGCCTGACCGCCCACGGCTACCTCACCCTGGCCTTCGACCACCGCAACTTCGGCGAGTCGGGCGGGGAGCCGCGCCGGCACGAGGACCCGCAGGGCAAACTGGACGACCTGCGGGCCGCCGTGGGCTTCCTGCGCACCCGCCCCGAGGTGGACGCCGAGCGCATCGGCGCGGTGGGCATCTGCCTGGGCGGCGGGTACGCGCTGAAGTTCGCCGCCTTCGACCCCCGGGTGAAGGTCTTCGTGGGCATCGCGGGCGCCTACAACTCCCCGTACACGATGCGCGAGGGCTTCGGCGCGGACGGCTACGCGGGCGCGCTGGCCGACTTCGGCGAGGTGCTGGCCCGCCAGGACCTGACCGGCACGGTCGACTACCAGCCCGCCGTGGGCGAGGGCGGCGCGATGTCCGGCGACGAGCCCTTCGCCTACTACGGCACCGAACGCGGCGCCACCCCGACCTGGGTCAACGAGGTGACCACCGCGTCGGTGCGCGAGCTCATCACCATGGACAACCTGATGGGCGCCGACTTCCTCTCCCCGAAACCGGCGCTGCTGGTGCACGGGGTGGTGGACGCCTACTGTTCCCCCGAGGGCGCGCACGCCGTGCACGCCCGTCTGGACGAGCCGAAACGCCTGGTCTGGCTGGACGCCAAGCTGCACATCGACCTGTACGACACCGAGCCGTACCTCACCCAGGCGGTGGACGCGACCGTGGACTTCCTCAGCGCGTACCTGGCACCGCGAGCCAGCGCAGCGGGTTCTCCCGGGTGATCAGCCGGAGCGTGGCCGGATCCACGCCCGCCCGGGTGAGCGCGGGCAGCACCCGGTGGAACAGCCGGGCGTAGCCGTCGCCGCCGTACCCGGCCAGCTCGCGCTGGCGGCCGACCCCGCTGCTCAGCAGCGTGCGGGCGGCGTGCCCGGCCTCCAGCAGGGCGAGCACGTCGTCGGCGGCGGTGACGCTCACGTAGCAGCCGGATTCGGCGATCTTGCGCTGTACCAGCTGGTCGCCGGTCCGCACGCTCACCCTGGCCGCGGGCACCCCGCTGGTCAGCAGCGTCTCCAGCAGGCTCAGCCCGCCGGGGCCGTGGGCGGCCAGCGGCAGCCCGGTGCGGATCGCGGCGCGGGCCGCCGCCACGGTGGCCCGCTCCTCGGCGGTGGTGGGGGTCTCCTGCCAGGCGGCGGCCACGATCAGGCCGGGGCGGGAGCTGGTCCCGTCCAGACCGGCGCCGATCTCGTGGAGCAGGTCGCCGGTGAGGTCGTCCACCCCGAACCGGCGGATCAGGTCCCCGGCGAAGGGCTCGGCGGCGTAGCCGGTGGCGGCCACCACGGCCACCCGGCTGCCGGCCGACACGCGGGCCAGCGCCGCGGCGTCCCTGGCCGCGCCCAGGCCGGTGTGGTCCACCACCAGGGTGAGCTCGTGCTCCCGGCCCTGCCTCTTCAGCTCGGCGGTGACGTAGCTCTCCTCGTCCAGCCAGCGCCCGGGGTCGGAGTCCACGCCGATCCCCCAGCGGGTGTCGGTGCGCAGGTGCTCGTGTGGCAGGATCTGCCCGTCGATCACAGCGGCGGGCAGGGCGCCCGTTACGGTCTGGATGCGGGGGTCGTTGAGTCCAGCGGACATGGATAGGACATTAACCAACACTTCTCGCGAAATGGGCCTGATCCGGTAGTTCTTTACTTGTTGTCGGGCGTTCCAGGGCGTTCGTCCCGCCCATCACAATCAGCAGCGCGATCTCCGCCACCACCAGCGCCCGTTCCAGCAGCCCGTAGAACGCCGGTCCGCCGAGCAGCTCGGCCACCGGCGAGCCGGGGTGGCTGAGCAGGAACGACGCCAGGATCATGACGCTGGCCAGGCTGAGCGCCCGGACCAGGGGGAGCGGGCGGCGGGACTGCCTGGCCAGGATCCAGCCGGCGCCGGGGATGGCGGTGAAGACCAGCGCGGTGGACCAGCGGTGGATCTCGCCGGACAGCGAGCTCACGTCCGGGGCGGGGTCGGTCGGGAACAGGGCCGACAGCACCAGACCCGCCGAGGCCACCAGCAGCAGCACCCGGGCCGCCGCCGACCTGATCGGGTCCCACTGGGCCAGCGTGTACGCGGCGGCGCAGGACCCGGCGGCCAGCGCCAGCATGCCCAGCAGGAACAGCGCCCCCGTGCGGTCCCCCAGCGCGTAGTCGCTGAGCAGCCCGCTCAGCGGGTCCACCACCCCGGGGAAGGCCAGGTGGAGCACTCCCATCACGGCCAGCGCCAGGCCGGGCCCCACCATCGCCAGTCGCCTCATACGCGTGCCACCTCCGTGTAGATCTCCTCGAACCGGGCCAGCGAACGTTCGTGGTCGTGCTGTGCGGCCAGCGCCAGGCTGGCCCGCCCCAGCCGGGCCCGCAGTTCCTCCGAGGCCAGCACGGTCACCAGATGCCGGGCCAGCTCGTGCACGTCCCCCGGCTGGTACAGGAAGCCGTTGCCGTCGATCAGGTGCGGCAGCGCCATCGCGTCCGCCGCGACCACCGGGAGCCCGCTGGCCATCGCCTCCAGCGTGGCGATGCTCTGCAACTCGGCCACCCCGGGCATGGCGAACACGTCGGCGGTCGAGTAGACCTGCGGCAGGTCCGCGTCCGGCACGAAGCCGAGGAAGCGCACCCGCTCGCCCACCCCGATGCGCGCGGCCAGCCGCTCCAGCGCCTCCCGGCGGTTGCCCGCGCCGACCAGCACCACCTGCGCGTCCACCTCGTTGACCACCAGCGGCAGTGCGCGGACCAGCTCCTCCAGGCGCTTCTCCTCGTCCAGCCGGCCGACGAACAGGATGGTCGGGCGGTCCGGCACGCCGAACCGCCGCCGGGCCCACTGCCGGGGCTGCGGCTGGAAGCGGCGCAGGTCGATGCCGCAGGAGACCGCCTCCACCTTGCGGCGGAACCCCTTCTCGGTGAGCAGCCCGGCGGCGATCGGGGTGGGGGTGGTGATGTGGTCGGCGCGGGCGAACACCCGGCTGAAGTCCCGCCAGGCCAGGTTCCCCACCCCGGTGCGCAGCCGTCCGGGGATGTGCGCGAACTGGAAGAGGTTGTCCGGCATGAAGTGGTTGGTGGCCACCACCGGCACCCGGTCCCTGGCCGCCGCCACCGCCGCCCGGCCCACCACGAAGTGGCCCTGGGTGTGCACCACGTCCGGCCCGATGCGCTCGATCAGCCGGGAGACCGTGCGGGTCAGCCCGGCCGGGACGGTCACCCGCATGGTCGGGTGCACCATCAGCCGGGCCGAGCGCAGCCGGTGCAGCCGCACCCCGTCCACCGTCTCGGTGCGCGGCGGGCCGTCGTCGGAGGCGCAGACCACGTGTACCTCAGCACCGCGCGCCGCCAGTCCCGTGGCCAGCCGGTAGGTGAAGTACGCGGCGCCGTTCACGTCGGGCGGGTAGGTGTCGGTGGCGATGAGGATCCGCCTCGGCCGTACGGCGAGCGCTTCGGCCTGCGGGGCGGGCATGGTCATATCGGGCTCCGATCAGGGGGATTTCAGGGGAGTGGTGCGGGCCAGGGCGACCGTGCCGGCCCCGGCCAGCGTGGCGGCGGCGAGCGCGGCCAGGCCGTTGGACGGCAGGGGTTCGTCGAGGAGCAGGGCGCCGAAGGTGACCGCGGTCAGCGGGTCGCTCACCTGGAGGGCCGCGAACGCCACCCCGAAGTGCCCCACCGCGTACGCCCGCTGGAGCAGCATCAGCGCCACCAGGGCGGGCAGCGGGATCGCGGCGATCAGCCAGAGGTCCCAGCGGGCGCCCTCCACCAGGACCCGGACCAGGGTGGCGGTGGCGCCGTACATCACCCCGGCGCCGACCGCCAGCAGCGCGGTCCTGGCCGCGGGGGCGGCGCGGGCGGCCAGACCCCAGCAGAGCAGCGCGGCCAGCGCGGCCGAGGCCAGGAGGAAGGCTCCGGCGGGGCCGCTCAGGTGGGGCGGCTCGGTGGCCTTGGGGACCATCAGCACCAGGGCGATCAATCCGGCGCTCACCGCGCAGGCGGCGGCCAGCTCGCCCCTGGCCGGGCGGCGGCCGTGCAGCGCGGCGGCGATCGGCAGCGCGAAGAGCAGGCTGGCCACGCCCATCGGTTGCACCACGGTGAGCGGGCCCAGGCTCAGCGCGAAGATGTGCAGACCGGCGCCGACGGTGATGGCGGCCCCGCCGAGCAGCCAGCGCGGGCGGCGTAGCAGCACCCGCAGGCTGGACTCGTTACCGGTGGCCGCCTCGAACTGCTGAAACGCCGCGCCGAGCGCGAAGAACATCGATCCCACCAGCGCCACGGCCGCCGCCAGCACAGTCATGCGACTCCCCTCTCATCCGCATGAAGCCATGGCGTGATGGCCGGAAGCCCTCATTCGGGCATCCGGCCAGGAAACGGGAGATTTCCGCTGCCTCGCCCCGGCTTGGCGGCTACTCGAAGCCTTCCGTTCCGCAACCCCGTGAGCCATCGGGGATCACCCTGAGATCGAGCTGGATTCCCCGAGTAGGCCTCTCGGGGCCGCTCTGAAACGTGCAGGTCGAACGGGGAATCCTGGCAGGTCAGGGCCGGGTGCGGGGGGTGCGGCCTTGACCGGTGGGGCGGCCGGGAGAACGGTGGGGCCGGTTACGGCTTCCCGGGAGGGGACATGCTCCGTCGTAAATGGAATCGGCTGGGTGCCCTGGTGGTGTTCTGCCTGGCGGTTCTGCTCTGGCAACAACCGGTGCACGCGCTGCCGGATCCCGTCAATCCCGTCACCGGCAACGGGACCTGGTTCGACGCGCTCGGCTCGCCGTACGGTGGGTGCGGGCTGCCGCAGGGGCAGCTGGACTCGCCGCACTTCGTGGCGTTGAACGTGTACAACACGCCCGGCGACTACAACTTCTACCCGCGACCGCTGACCGGGGCCAACCTCGCCAAGGCCGGCATGTGGAACAACGGGCTCAACTGCGGGCGGTACGTGCAGGTGACCGTGTCCGACTACTGCACCGGGATCAACGACGGGGCACCCGGGCAGGCGTTCTGCCGGAACGGGTCGTGGGTGACCGACGCCTACAACGGGGCCACGCTCACCATGATCGTGGCCGACAGCTGCGGGGACCCCAACGGGTGGTGCCGGGATGATCCGTACCATCTGGATCTGGCCAAGGCGTCGCTGAACCAGTTCGTCAAGAACGGGGCGCCGGTGGGGGACATGGAGCCCGCCCACTGGAACAACCGGCGGCTGACCTGGAAGTTCGTGCCCGCGCCCAGCTACAGCGGGGACATCAGGATCGGGTTCCTGCAGGGGGCGCAGGTCTGGTGGCCGGCCATCGCGGTGTCGCACCTGGCCAACGGGATCCACGGGGTGGAGTACTTCGCCAACGGGAGCTGGCAGACCGCGCAGATGAACGGCGACATGGGGCAGTCGTACGTCATCGGCGGGACGACGACCGGGGGATCGCAGTTCCAGATCCGGGTGCGGGACGCGTCCGACCAACTGATCAACAACGGGCGGGTCTACAGCTTCAGCCTGCCCACGTCCTGCGGGTCCAACTGCGGGCCGGCCTACACGCCGGTCACCTACACGACGAACGGGCCTTCCCCGTCGCCGTCTCCCTCGCCGTCTCCGTCTCCCTCGCCGTCTCCGTCTCCCTCGCCGTCTCCGTCTCCCTCGCCTTCACCGTCTCCGTCTCCTTCGCCCAGCCCGTCGCCCAGTGCGGTGGCGCGGTGTTCGGTGACCTATGAGGTCGCCAGTTCCTGGCAGGGGGCGTTCAACGCGAATGTGACCGTGCGGAACACGGGCACCACGGCGTGGAACAACTGGGGCGTGCGGTGGACGGCGCCGGCCGGGGTCACGCTCACCAGCGCCTGGAACGCGGTGATCACGACGAGCGGGAGCACCTGGACGATCAGGGGTCCGTCCTGGCAGACCAACCTGGCCGCCGGGGCGACGGCGACCTTCGGGTTCCAGGCCGGCGGGTCGTCCACGCCGGGGCCGTCCGCCATCACCTGTCTCTGAGGAGACTCGACGTCATCAGGTCATCGTCTTGCCGCCGTTGACGGCAAGACGCTGGCCGGTGACGTACCGGCTGCCGTCGGAGGCGAGGAAGGCGATCACGTCGGCGATGTCGGCCGGGGTGCCCATGTGGTCGAGCGCGACGCCCCCCAGGTAGGCGGCGTAGTCCGCCTCGGTGTTGGCGGCGTGGCGCTCGACCGGGATCCAGCCCGGTTCCACGGTGTTGACGGTGATCCCGTACGGGCCGAGGGCTCGGGCCCAGCTCCGGGTCAGCCCATGCATCGCCGCCTTCGCCGCAACGTAATGCGACATATCGGGATTGCCGAGGTCGGTCACCTCGCTGCCCACGTTGATGACGCGCCCGCGTCCGGCCGCCTTCATGGCGGGCAGCACGGCCTGAAGGATCAGCAACGGCGCCTTGACGAAGAAGCGCAGATGGTGGAGGTGGTCCTCCCAGGTCAGCTGGTCCACCTCGATCAGCGGCTGCGGCCCGGTGGCGTTGTTCACCACCACTGCGACCGGCCCGATCTCGGCCAGCGCCGCGCGCACCGCCGTCTCGTCGGTGACGTCGAACCGGTGGACGGTGACCGCGCCCCCGCGGGCCCGGATGCGTTCGGCCACCGCGGTGGCCCCGGCCGTGTCGTGCGCGTAGTTGAGCGCCACGTGCCAGCCGTCCGCGGCCAGCCGCTCGGCGATGTGCGCGCCGAGGCCGCGGGAGGCGCCGGTGACGAGTGCGGTGCCGGGGGAGTCCATGGCCAGATCGTACGACATATGCCCAGGCCCGGATGGTTAGCGCCGGGTTGCCACGTCTCGCGCGATGACGGGCAACCCGAGGCCGGCGGGCTCCCTGCCTGGGCGGATCCGGAGTGGATCCGTGGCGCCGGTTACCCCGGCGCCGTGCCCGCGTTACCCAAAGTAGGGCCGATCAGCTCCCCTGCCGCCGGTGTGGCATCGAGTCGCGCGAGCCGGGCTCGCGGGAGGCGGGTTTGCTGTTCGGGTGGCCGGGCATTTCCTCCTGCCGGCGCTGCGGCTGAGGCTGGTTCTCCGGCGTGCCGGTCTGGCGCGGGTTCTTCTTCGACTTAGGACTCATGCCGTGAACATTGCCGCTAAACAAAGCGGACAAACTGACATGAATTACGCCAAATGCGACCTTTACTTCGCTGGGGCCTCGGCGTGCAGGCGGTTCAGCACCCGGCGGAACGCCCAAATCGAGGCGCCGAAGGCCACGCCGGTGATGACCGCCACCACCGCGGTGCGAACCAGCAGGTACGAATTGATCGACTGATGCAACAGCAACCAGATGCTGACCGTTGAGTTAGCCAGCAGCACGAACGCCCAGAGCAGCGTGATCCGGGCGAAGAACTGACGCATCCGCCGGTGCCGGAGCACCACGGCGGGCAGGTGGATGTAATCCAGGGTCAGCCGTTGCACCAGCGGGGCGCGCAACCCCACCGAGGCCAGGAAGACCATGCTCAGCAGGATGGTGCCGAGCTCGGGCTGGATGAAGTACGCCACCGGACTGCCGGTCCAGAACCCGATGACGGTCCGCAGGGTGATGGCGATGGCGGCCAGCAGCATGGTGCCCGGCACCCGCTGGCGCCGGAACAGCCGCCAGCCCACTCCGACGTAGGCCCAGGTCAGGGTGGCGATCAGGGCGCCGGTGAAACCGAGCAGGGTGAGTGCCGTGTAGAAGACGGCGAGTGGGGCGACAACACCTTCGAGCAGCTTGGGCACTGCTTGCCTGATCATGGCAGTAAGCCGTGGCAGGGCAATAGGAGAGTGCGTCATGGAGCTCCTTCGGCGCGGCGGCGAACCGACGCTAAGGCTTCAGTCGCCTGCCCGAGGAGGTATGCCGAAACGCGTGGGCAGTGCGTGGCTGACGAGTAACCGTACCCGACCCTTAGGGGGATCCGAGCCTTTCCCCTAGGGGACAAGCCTGGAGTTACAGGGTTCTTACCCCGTGAAACGTCAGCCCAGGCTCGCCGTGGCGAGTTTCGCACCAAATCCGACAAAAAGCGCACCGACTCCGGTGGTCAGGCCCGCGGACAGCGCGCGGCGGCGCTGGAACTGGCCGGCCAGGAAGGTGCCGCTGAAGATGAGCGCCGACAGGTAGAGCACGCTGAAGACCTGCAGGATCGCGCCCAGGATGAGGAAGGAGATGGCCGGCGCGCCGTACGCCGGGTTCACGAACTGGATGAAGAAGGAGACGAAGAAGAGGATCGCCTTGGGGTTGAGCAGGCTGATGGTCAGCGCCTTCTGGAACGGCCTGCCGGCGGTCTCCAGCGCGGCTTCCCCGGCCTCCGCCGCGTTCTCCCTGCGGGTGCGCCAGGCCCGCCAGGCGCCCCGGACCATGGCGATGCCGATCCAGGCCAGGTATCCGGCCCCCGCGTACTTGACGATGGCGAAGAGCAGCGGGTTGGACTTGAGCAGCGAGGCCACCCCGGCGGCGGTGGCCACCATCAGCACGCTGTCGCCCACGAAGACCCCGGCCGCCGCGCGGTAACCCTGGCGCACGCCCCGCTGGGCGGCGGTGGAGAGCACATAGAGCGAGTTGGGCCCGGGGAGCAGCACGATCAGGAACGCACCGATGACGTAGGTCCAGATGTCGGTGATGCCGTAGAACATGGTGCACTCTCCTGATTCGCTGCGAGGGTCACGATATCCCGTCATCTGCCGCCTCCGCTGCTGGGTTATTTACCGATAATCCCTATGGGATTACTATGAAATCTCCCCCAGTCAAGGAGACCTCCCCATGAGTGATCCCGAACCCCCCACCAGCCAGGAGTCCCGGACCGCGTTCAACGAGGACTGGGCGGCCACCGCCGTCGGGCTGCTGCTGCTCGTCCTCGTGCTGACCGGCGTCATCCCGACCGGGCTGGTGCCGTGATGAGCACGGACAACCTCGCGAGCCGGCCCGCGGAGACCACCGCTCCCCGTGACGGCTGGGCCTGGACCGCCGGTGGCGTCCTGGTCGTGCTGGTGCTCGGCGCCGCCACCCGGTTCCTGGAGAAGAACGTCCCCGAATGGTTTGAAGGGGACCTCGCCTCGGCCATCGAGTACCCGGTCTACGCGATCATCCTCGGCCTGGTCGGCAACGCCATCCTCACCGCGATCGGCGTACGCGACCGGCTTGCCGGCGGCTTCCGCACCGAGTTCTTCATCAAGACCGGCCTGGTTCTGCTGGGCGCGTCCATCAACCTCAAGGTCATCGTGACCGCCGCGGGCCCTGCCATCATCCAGGGCACCGTGCTGATCCTGTCGGTGTTCCTGTTCACCTGGTGGCTGAGCGGCAGGCTCGGCCTGGACGACAAGCTGCGGGCGCTGCTGTCGGCCGCCGTGTCGATCTGCGGGGTCAGCGCGGCCATCGCGGCGGCGGGAGCCGTACAGGCCAAGCGGGAGCAACTCGCCTACGCGGCCAGCCTGGTGATCGTGTTCGCCCTGCCGTCCATCTTCATCCTGCCCTGGCTGGCCTCCCTGTTCGGCCTCTCACCGGAGGTCGCCGGGGCCTGGATCGGCGGCAACATCGACACCACCGCCGCCGTCACGGCGGCGGGCGCCATCGTCGGCGACGACGCGCTCGCCGTGGCCACCATCGTCAAGGTCACCCAGAACGCCCTGATCGGCATCGTGGTCATCGCCCTGACCGCGTGGTTCGCCTTCCGCATCGAGCGGCGTCCTGACGCCGCCGCTCCGGGCCTGTCCGAGCTGTGGCGTCGTTTCCCCAAGTTCGTGCTCGGCTTCATCATCGCCTCGATCGCGGCCACCTGGTACCTCACCACGGTCGCCGCCGCCGATGGCAAGGCCACCATCGGCGTCGCCAACGACCTGCGCGTCTGGTTCCTCATCCTGGCCTTCGTCAGCATCGGCCTGGAGTTCCGCCCCGCCGGAATCCGCGCCGCCGGCTGGCGCCCCATCGCCGTCTTCGGCGCGGCGACAGTGGTCAACCTCGCCCTGGCCCTGGGCCTGGCACTCCTGCTGTTCAGCGGATTCACCGTCGAGTAACGCCCCGGCGGCACACGGTTCGCGCCGTGTGCCGCCGCTCACGCCCTGCGGGCCCTTCGGCCTGAAACAATCAATCGTGACGCAGATCACATTTTGGTGTGGAACGTGCCCCGCTGCCGCATTAGTCAGCGATAACCCGCCTTTAACGTGCAGGCACTTGTTCGCGGTGTGACGCGGCCACTACGCTCCCGCCAACTCACTTCAACCACTCCCGTCCCACCTGCGTCATCTTGTTTCGACGCCTCAGCCTTTCCGGAGCCCCTCATGGGAGCCACCACGCGAGGCGCTTTCGCCGTCCTGGTCCTGGCGATGGTCGTCGCCGCCCTCTTTCTCACCTGGTACACCCCTCCGTACGCCCAGGCGGTCGAACGCGCCACCACGAGCAAACGGGTCACCCTCGGGCGTACGCCCACCCCGGCGGTGACGGTCACCGTGACCGCCACCCCGCGGCCGCGCGGGCCGCTCATCGCGCACGTGCGGCAGCGGGGCCTCTTCGGGGGCACCTACACGATCAAGGGTCTGGACCTGGACGGCACCGCCGCCCGGCTGACCTACCTCAACTACGGCTACGCCAACATCCACCCCGAGGAGCTGACCTGCCTGAACGGGGTGACCATGCCGCCCGGCGCCGATCCGGCCGACCCCCGGCAGGGCGACGGCGCGGGTGACGCCTGGGCGGACTACCAGCGCGCCTTCTCGGCCGCGGAGTCGGTGGACGGGGTCGCCGACCTGGCGGACGCGCCGCTGGCCGGGAACTTCAACCAGCTGCGGAAGCTGAAGGCCAAGTACCCGGGCCTGAAGGTGCTGATCTCGATCGGCGGCTGGACGTACTCCAAGTACTTCTCCGACGTGGCCCGCACCGAGGCCGGCCGGGAGCGGTTCGTGAAGTCCTGCGTGGACATGTACCTCCGCGGCGACCTGCCCCTGTTCGGCACGCGCGGCGGCATCGGGGTCGGCGGCGGGGTGTTCGACGGCATCGACGTGGACTGGGAGTGGCCGGGCGGCCCGGGACACGCCGGCAACCACGTCAGCAAGGACGACCCGAAGAACCTGACCGCGCTGCTGGCCGAGTTCCGCGCCCAGCTGGACGCGCTCGGCGAGGCCGCCGGGCGGCGGTTCCTGCTGACCGCCTTCGTGCCCGCCGACCGGGAGCTCCTGCGCGTGGGCTGGGAGAGTGCCGCGCTCCGGTATCTCGACTTCGCCAACGTGCAGGAGCAGCCGCGTTCGGTGGCGCATGTCGCCTCCGAGGCGGGGTCGCCGGTCTAGCCGATGTCGCGGCGGCGGAAGCCGTACAGACCGGCGGCGATCAGGGCGGCGGCGACGGCCGTCAGGGCCAGGACGGGGGTGGGGGACAGGTCGCCGCCCGGCAGGTGCGGCGTGTGGGTGAACGGGGAGATGTCCAGGATGGCCTGGTTGAGCTGGAGGATCGCGCCGACCTGACCGAGCAGGAGGCAGACCGCCAGGGCGCCCCAGGCCGCCGCGGACAGGCGGGGGAGCAGCCCGAACAGGGCCACCGCCAGGCCGGTCAGGACCGCCGCCGCGGGGAGCTGGACCAGGGCGGCCCCCATCATCCGGGGCATCTGGCCGCCGACGTCGTTCAGCGCGCCGCCGTAGCTGATGCCCAGGGCGACCCCGAGGACCACCAGCGCGAGCGCGGGCCCGGCCACCGCGAACAGCACGTGCCCGGCCGCCCAGCGCAGCCGTCCGACGGCGGTGGCCAGCACCGGTTCGGCCCGCAGCCCGGTCTCCTCAGCGCGCATGCGCAGCGCGGCCTGGATGCCGTACGCGGCGACGAAGATCGCCATGATGGCGAACAACCCGGCGGCGAACGCGTCGGAGAGCGAGGCGGTGCCGCCCAGCCGGGCCATGAGCTCGGCCATCTGAGGGTTGTCCTTGAGCGCCTCGTCCACGGCCGAGACCGTGCCGCCCAGGGCCAGCCCCGCCACCCCGAGCCCGACGGTCCAGCCGATCAGCAGCCCCCGCTGCAGCCGCCAGGCCAGGGCCAGCGGGCTGGCCAGCCCGTTGCCCTCCGCCGGGCCGAGCCGCGCGGGAATCACCCCGGCGCCGACGTCCCGGCCGACCGAGATCCGGTACGCCACGGCGGCGGTCACCGCCAGCAGCGCCAGCGGCAGCAGCAGCGGCCACCACCGCTCCTCGGCGAACGGCCGGGTCTGCGGTCCCCAGGCCAGCGGCGACACCCAGGCGAACCAGGACCCGGAGGTGTCTGCGGCGGCCCGGACCAGGTAGGCGGCGCCCAGCACGGTGATGGCCAGCCCTCTGGCCGCGCCCGCGCCCTCGGTGAGCTGCGCGGCCAGCGCGCCGACCCCGGCGAACGTGATGCCCGCCGTCCCGAAGGACAGCCCGATCAGCAGCGCGCCGCCGGCCCCCCGGCCCGCCAGGGTGGCCGCGATCAGCAGCGCCAGCAGCAGGTTGGCGGCCACCGTCACGATCAGTGCGGCCGACAGCGCCGCGTACCGGCCGACCACGGTGGCGGCGATGAGCTCCCGCCGCCCGGCGTCCTCCTCGGTCCTGGTGTGCCGGATCACGGTGAGCAGGCTGATCAGCGCGACGATGGCGTACAGGATGCCCACCCGCTGGGCGGTGAGGGCGCCGATCGAGTCGCCGAAGACCGGGCCGAGCAGCGAGACCATGGAGGGCGTGTCGGCGGTGGTGACCAGGTACTGGTGCCGGGAGGCCGCGTCCGGCAGCAGGCCCTCGAAGCTGGCGGCGTAGGTGGCCGGCAGGGAGCAGAGGATGAGCACCCAGAGGGGGAGCAGCACCCGGTCGCGGCGGAGGATGAGCCGGATGAGCGGCCAGGTGCCGGTCATGACGCCGCCTGGTAGTGGCGCCGGAAGAGCTCCTCCAGGGTGGGCGGCTGGCTGACCAGCCCCCGCACTCCGGCGTGTGTGAGGTGCTTGAGCACCTCGTCCAGGAGGTCGGGCTCCACCTCGAAGTGCACCCGGGTGCCCTCCACCCGCAGGCCGTGCGCGCCGGGCAGGTCCTGGATCGGGGTGGCCAGGTCGGCCGTGATCGAGGTCCGGGTGAGGTGGCGCATGCTCTCCAGCGTCCCGGTCTCCACGGTCTGCCCGTTCCTGATGATGCTCACCCGGTCGCAGAGCTGCTCCACCTCGGCCAGGATGTGGCTGCTCAGCAGCACGGTGCGCCCGTTGCGCTTCTCCTCGCGGATGCAGTCCCGGAAGACCTCTTCCATCAGCGGATCCAGGCCCGAGGTGGGCTCGTCCAGGATGAGCAGTTCCACGTCGGAGGCGAGCGCGGCGATCAGGCCGACCTTCTGCCGGTTGCCCTTGGAGTAGGTGCGGCCCTTCTTCCGCGGGTCCAGGTCGAAGCGCTCCAGCAGGTCGGCGCGGCGCGCCTTGTTCAGCCCGCCGCGCAACCGCCCGAGCAGGTCGATGACCTCGCCGCCGGACAGGCTCGGCCAGAGCGTGACATCCCCCGGCACGTACGCCAGGCGGCGGTGCAGCGTGGTGGCGTCGGCCCACGGGTCGCCGCCCAGCAGCCGGGCGGTCCCGGCGTCGGCCTTCAGGAGCCCGAGCAGCACCCGGATGGTGGTGGACTTGCCTGCCCCGTTAGGGCCCAGAAAACCGTGCACCTCCCCGGTCCCGACCGTCAGGTCCAGTCCGTTCAGCGCGTGTGTCCTGCCGAAACTCTTGTGGAGGCCGGACACCATGATGGCGTTTTCCATAGTTTCAGAAGCTACACTGGTTTCACAATTTTGTGAAAGCTGTACGGACGTATGGATCCCGTATGGTTTCCGTCAAGAAGTGGGAGGGGTATGCGAGATCACGAGGCGAGCCGCCAGTCGGCGGAGCGTATAGCCATGATGCTCTCCGACTGGGGATTCCCGCGGATGGCGGCCCGGGTGCTGATGACCGTCATGACCGCCGACGAGGACGTCCTGACCTCAGCCGACATCGGGGAGCGGCTGGGTGTCAGCCCTGCCGCCGTCTCCGGCGCCGTGCGCTACCTCATCCAGCTCCACATGCTCGCCAGGGAGCACGTGCCAGGCACCCGCCGCGACGCCTACCGGCTGCCCTCCGACGCCTGGTACGAGGTCACCGTGCTGAAGACCACCCTGTTCAAGATGCTCGCGGACCTGGCCGACGACTCGGCCAAGGCGCTCGGCGCGGAGAGCGTCAGCGGGCGGCGGATGGCCGCCATGCGGGACTACTACATGTTCGTCGACGCCGAGATGCCCAAGCTTCTGGAACGCTGGCGCGAATACAAGATCGCCAACGGCATCGACTGATCTTGACAAGGACCGCCGAGTCTGGCCGGGCGGTCCTCGTCAGCTTTCGCCATGCCTGGTCACAGGGGTTCATCCGCCTGAAACACCAGCTGAATTAGGTCTTGCTCGCGCCCTTGACCCGGAGCTAGCATCGGCCTAACTTTTAGGAAACTTTCCTAAAAGAACAGCCAACTTCATCCCCTCCCTCTGCGTCCCGTCACCAGACGCGCCCCCCAAGTACGGCCCCCGTCCAACGGCCGTACGGATCCGCATGGCCTTCCCCATCCGATCTCCGCAGAGGTTGTGACATGCAGAGCAGGTTTGCCTGGCGGTTGCCATCAGCGCTCGTCGCGCTCATGGTCGCCGTCGCCGCCGTCCTTCTCACCGCCGCCCCCGCCCGCGCCGCCACGGCCACCTTCACCAAGGTCCAGGACTGGGGCACCGGCTGGGAGGGCAAGTTCGTCGTCCTGAACGACGGCAGCACCCCCATCAACGGCTGGCGCGTCGAGTTCGACCTGCCCGCCGGGTCCAACATCGGCTCCTTCTGGGACGCCACGATGACCCGCAGCGGCCAGCACTTCACCTTCACCAACGTCGGCTGGAACGGCACCATCAACCCGGGCGGCACCGTCGGCTTCGGCTTCAACGGCAGCCCCGGTGGCGCCGGCGCGGTGATCAGCAACTGCCGCCTCAACGGCGCCTCCTGCGGCGGCGGCGGAAGCCCGTCCCCGTCCCCGTCACCCAGCCCGAGCGGCCCCAGCGTGCCCGGCAAACCCGGCACCCCCACGGTGACCGGCGTCACCAACACCTCGATCTCGCTCTCCTGGGGCGCCTCCAGCGGCACCGTGACCGGTTACCGCGTCTACGAGGGCACCACCCTGCGCGCCACCGTCACCGGCACCTCGGCCACCCACAGCGGCCTGGGCGTCTGCACCGCGCACACCTACACCGTGCGGGCCTACAACTCGGTCGGCGAATCGCCCGCCAGCGACCCGGTGAGCGGCTCCACCAGCGGCTGCCCGATCGGCCCGCTGCCCAAGCACTTCCTCACCGGCTACTGGCACAACTTCGTCAACCCGGCCGTCGAACTGCGGCTGTCGGCGGTGCCCAACGAGTACGACCTGATCGCCATCGCCTTCGGCGAGGCCACCAGCACCCCCGGCCAGGTCACCTTCGCCCTCGACCCCGGCCTGTCCAGCGCGCTCGGCGGCTACACCGACGCCCAGTTCCGGGCCGACGTGCAGACCCTGCACTCGCGCGGCAAGAAGGTCATCCTCTCGGTCGGCGGCGAGGCGGGACGGGTCCAGGTGGCCAGCGCCGCCGCGGCCACCCAGTTCGCCAACTCGGTCTACGCGATCATGCAGAGCTACGGCTTCGACGGCGTGGACATCGACCTGGAGAACGGCCTCAACGCGCAGTGGATGGGCGAGGCCCTGCGCCAGCTGCGGACCAAGGCCGGCGCCAACCTGATCATCACCATGGCGCCGCAGACCATCGACATGCAGTCCACCGGGATGGAGTACTTCAAGCTCGCCCTGGCCATCAAGGACATCCTCACCGTCGTCCACACCCAGTTCTACAACTCCGGCTCCATGCTCGGCTGCGACCAGTCCTTCGCGTACTCGCAGGGCACCGTCAACTTCATGACCGCGCTGGCCTGCATCCAGCTGGAGAACGGCCTGCGGCCCGACCAGGTGGCGCTCGGCCTGCCCGCGGGGCCCGGCGCGGCCGGCGGCGGCGTGGTCTCCCCCTCGCTGGTCAACCAGGCCCTCACCTGCCTGGCCACCCGCACCAACTGCGGCAGCTTCGTGCCGCCGCGGGCGTACCCGGCCATCCGGGGCGCCATGACCTGGTCGATCAACTGGGACGCCAGCAACAACTGGAACTTCTCCCGGACCGTCAAGCCGCACCTGAACACGCTGCCGTAAGGAATTCCCGATGAAACGCATCCGTATCCGCCTGGCGGTCGCGGCGGCGCTGGTCCTGGCCGGGGCGGTGCTGGTCGCCCAGCCCGCCCAGGCCGCCAACATCGCGGCCAACCCGGGCTTCGAGTCCGGGCTGACCGGCTGGACCTGCGCGGCCGGCGCGACCACCGTCACCAGTCCCGTGCACGGCGGCACCCGCGCCCTGTCGGCCACCCCGGCGGGCAACGACTTCGCCCGCTGCCAGCAGACCATCACCGTGCAACCGAACACCGCGTACACATTGTCGGCCTGGGTCCGGGGCAACTACGTGTTCCTCGGCGCCGTCGGGTTCAGCGAGACCTGGGCCGCGCCCGGGGCTGCCTGGACCCAGCTGACCCGGTCCTTCACCACCGCCGCCGGGCAGACCAGCGTGACCGTCTACGTCAACGGCTGGTACGGCCAGGGCACCTACTACGCCGACGACATCGTCTTCGACGGCCCCGGCACACCCCCGCCCTCCCCCTCCCCGTCGCCGTCCCCCTCACCTTCACCCTCGCCGTCACCTTCGCCCAGCCCGTCGCCGCCCCCGCCGGCGGGCAACCGGCTGATGGTCGGCTACCTGCACGCCTCGTTCGCCAACGGGTCCGGATACATCCGGATGGCGGACGTGCCGAACGAGTGGGACTTCATCAACCTCGCCTTCGGCGAGCCCACCTCGGTCACCTCCGGCGACATCCGGTTCAGCCAGTGCCCGGTGGCCGAGTGCCCCAACGTGGAGACCGAGGCCCAGTTCATCGCCGGCATCCGAGCGAAACAGGCGGCCGGCAAGAAGGTGCTCATCTCCATCGGCGGCCAGAACGGCCAGGTCCAGCTGACCACCACCGCCGCCCGCGACAAGTTCGTGCAGTCCGTCGGCGCGATCATCGACAAGTACGGCCTGGACGGCCTCGACATCGACTTCGAGGGCCACTCGCTCTACCTCAACCAGGGCGACACGAACTTCCGCAGCCCGACCACCCCCGTGGTGGTCAACCTGATCGCCGCCATCCGCTCCCTCAAGGCCAGGTACGGCTCCCGCTTCGTGCTCACCATGGCGCCGGAGACGTTCTTCGTCCAGCTGGGCTACCAGTTCTACGGCCCGGGCACCGGAGGGGCCGATCCCCGCTCCGGGTCCTACCTGCCGGTCATCCACGCCCTGCGCAACGACCTGACCCTGCTGCACGTCCAGGACTACAACTCCGGGCCGATCATGGGCCTGGACAACCAGTACCACACCATGGGCGGTCACGACTTCCACGTCGCGATGACCGACATGTTGCTGGCCGGCTTCCCGGTCCGGGGAAACACGGCCGACGTCTTCCCCGCGCTCCGGCCGGACCAGGTGGCCATCGGGCTGCCCGCCGCGCCGTACGCGGGCAACGGCTTCACCACCGTGGCCGAGGTCCAGAAGGCCTTCACCTGCCTGGCCAAGGGGACCGGCTGCGGAACCTACCGGCCGCGCGGGGTCTACTCGGGCCTCCGTGGCCTGATGACCTGGTCGATCAACTGGGACAAGTACCACGCTTTCGAGTTCTCCCGCAGTCACCGCCCGTATCTCAACGCGCTCTGATGGGACAAATCATGAAATTACGGTTAGGCACCGGACGGCGGGCGTGGGCCACCCTCGCCACCCTCGCACTCGCTCTCACCGGCGGCATCGCCGTCGCCACCCCCGCTCTCGCGGCCCCCAACACGGCCGTCTTCACCAAGGTCCAGGACTGGGGCACCGGCTGGGAGGGCAAGTTCGTCATCACCAACGGCGGCACCACCGCCATCAACGGCTGGTCGGTCGCCTTCGACCTGCCCGCGGGCTCCAACATCGGCTCCTTCTGGGACGCCGCGATGACCCGTAGCGGTCAGCGCTTCACCTTCACCAACGTCGGCTGGAACGGCACCATCAACCCGGGCGCCACCGCGAGCTTCGGCTTCAACGGCAGCCCCGGCGGGGCCGGCGCGGTCGTCAGCAACTGCACGCTCAACGGCGCCTCCTGCGCCGGCGGCACCCCGCCCGGGACCCCCGGCACACCGGGCACCCCCTCGGTGACCGGGACCACCAACACCTCGATCTCGCTCTCCTGGGGCGCCTCCACCGGCACCGTGACCGGCTACCGCGTCTACGAGGGCAGCACCGTACGGGCCACCGTGACCGGCACCTCGGCCACCGTGGGCAGCCTCGGCACGTGCACCACGCACACCTACACCGTCCGGGCGTACAACAACAACGGTGAGTCGGCGTCCAGCGGCTCGGTGACCGGCTCCACCACCGGCTGCCCGCCCACCGGCGGCAAGATGCCCGGCGCGCCGTACCTGTACATGGGCTGGGGCGACCCGCCCGCGCCCGCCACCGTGATGGCCGCCACCGGCGTCAAGTCCTTCACCATGGCGTTCATCCTGTCCAGCGGTGGCTGCAACCCGGCCTGGGACGGCAACCGGCCGCTCACCGGCGGCGCGGACGCGGCGGCCATCACGGCCATCAAGAACGCGGGCGGCAGCGTACAGATCTCCTTCGGCGGCTGGCAGGGCAACAAGCTCGGCCCGAACTGCTCGACCCCGGCCGCCTTCGCGGGCGCGGTGCAGCAGGTCATCAACGCCGTCGGGCCCGCCGTGGTGGACTTTGACATCGAGAACTTCGACGAGTTCGAGAACTACACCGTGCAGGACCGCATCCTGAACGGCCTCAAGATCGTCAAGCAGAACAACCCGAACGTCAAGGTCGTGGTCACCTTCGGCACCACCACCACAGGCCCGAACTCGCACGGTATCCGCCTGATCAACCAGTCCAAGGCGCTCAACGTGCCGATCGACAACTACACGATCATGCCGTTCGACTTCGGCAGCGGCAACATCCAGCAGGACACCATCAACGCCTCCGAGGGCCTGAAGAACGCGCTCAAGGCCGCCTGGGGCTGGACCGACGCCCAGGCGTACGCGCACATGGGCATCTCCGGCATGAACGGCCTGTCCGACCAGCAGGAGCTGACCACCACCGCGGCCTGGACCGCGATCAGGGACTGGGCCAAGTCCAAGGGCCTGACCCGCTTCGCGTACTGGTCGGTCAACCGTGACCGGCCCTGCCCGGGTGGCGGCGTGGTCTCCAACTGCTCCGGCATCTCCCAGAACAACTGGGACTTCACCCGCATCACCGCCGGCTTCTAGCCGGTCCTGAGCTGTACGGCTCGCGTCCGCGCCGGGACGACGGGCGCGAGCCGTACATTCCTTGATTTTGTCGGCCGAGTGGCTGATCGGCCTCTCCTTCGGGCAGGCTGGTCGGCGTCATGGACTACGCAATCCCCACGGGCCTCGTTCTCGTCACCGGTGTCGTACTGGCCGTCCTCGCCCAGCGCCGGGGGTGGCAACCCTCGCTCGCCGTCTCGCTCGGCGTCGGCCTGGCCGTCCGCGTGCTGATCATGGCCTTCGCCGCGGCCAGCCACTGGCAGCCGATCGACTACGTCAACAGCTTCCGCCCGGCCGGCGAGGCCATCCTCAACGGCGGCAACCCGGTCAACAGCGGCTGGCACTTCCTGCCCACCATCCCGTACGTGTACGGCCTGCTGCTCTGGGCCGGCATCCCCTGGGAGATCGCCGGGCGGCTGGTCACCGTGGTCGCGGACCTGATCCTCATCCCCCTGGTGGGCCGCCTGGCCGGCGGGAGGGACGCCGGGCTGCGCGCCTTCCAGTACGCCTGCAACCCGCTGGCCCTCCTGGTCGCCTCGCTGCACGGGCAGGTCGAACCGGTCTCGCTGGTCTTCGCGGTCGCGGCGTACGTGGTGGCCAGAGGCCCGGGGGAGTGGAGCAGAGGCGAACCCCTGCTGGACCGGCCCGCCCGCATGTGGCGCAGCTTCGTCTCGCCCGGTCCCGAGGACGTCACGGCGACCCGGCGGGCCGTCTACGCGGGCCTGCTCATGGGGCTTGCGCTCTGTGCCAAGAGCTGGCCGGCCATCCTCATCCCCGGGATGCTGATGTTCCTGCCCGGCCTGCGTTCCCGGATCGTGGCCATGGTCGCGGTGGCCGTACCGCCGGTGGCCTTCCTGCTCACCATGCCGCTGGGCGGCTGGGTGCGCTGGGACCAGCTCACCGAGGTGCTCAAGACGATCAGCCTCCGGCCCAGCGACGTACGGCCGATCACCGGCGACTGGGGCTGGACCGCGATCAGCAGCGGCGGCAACTGGGACCTGAGCACCTGGAAGCTGAAGCTCGGCCAGTACCTGATCTACGCCGTGGCCGCGTTCTGCCTCTACTGGTGGCGCAAGGCCGACCCGATCGACGTCACCATCGCCATCCTGCTCGGCTTCATGATCGTGACCCCCCGGCTGGGCGCGCAGTACCTGCTCTGGTTCATGCCGTTCCTGGTGGCCCGGCCGACCCGGTGGGCCTGGCCGGTGATCATCGGCTGCTCGGCCTGGGCGGCCACCGGCTACCTCATCCTCACCCAGTTCCGCGGGCAGGCCTGGGGCGAACTGCACTCGCCGTGGGCGATGAGCTCGGTGATCCTCTTCCCGCTGCTGATCGCGGCCATCCCGTGGAGCCGCAGGGAGGCGGCCCCGGCGCTGCCGGCACCCGCTGAGGCCAGCCCGGTCAGTTCAAAATCAGCCTGACCAGGTGACCGTGGCTGCGGAAGCCGGGCGGGTCGCCGTCCAGCACGCCGGTCACGCAGTCGAACACGCCGGGCTCGCTCTGCCGTACGAAGAAGGCGGGCTCGGCGATGGCGGAGAGCAGGCGGATCGCAGCGCGGTGCAGCTCGATGCCCTGGGTGCCGCTCTGGTCGCCGGGGTGCGCGGTGAGGGTGACCTCGTAGACGCCGTCCTCCAGGAGGCGCTCGCCGGTCAGTGTCCAGTCCTCGCCGCAGGCGGTGCGCAGGTGCGGGAGCAGGTGGACGTGTGGCTCCTCGGTCACCCAGCCGTCCCGCTTCATCGCCTCCAACAGGCTGTGGACCTGCGGGTCCATGGCGGAGCCGTCGCAGATCCCGGTCTGCCGCTCGTCGATGTCCCAGCGCCGCGTGGTCATGGCCACGACCCTACGTCTCCGTCGGCTCCGGGGCAGGCGGCTCGCCGGAAATCAGGGCCGCCGCCATCGAAGCGTTAGGGTCGCTGTCGATCAGCAGCGCCCGGGCCAGCAGGCTGAGCGGGATGGCCAGCAGCGCGCCCAGCGGCCCGAGCACGAACGCCCAGATGATCAGTGACAGGAACGTGGCCGTGGTGGACAGCCCGACCGCGTCCCCCAGGAACTTCGGCTGGATGAACGACTGGATCACCACGTTGATCACGACGTACGCCAGGATGACCAGGAGCATCGTCCGGAATCCCCCGCTGAGCAGGCCGAGCAGGGCGGGCGGGAGCAGCCCCAGCACGAATCCCACGTTGGGGATGTAGTTCGTGATCAGCGCGAGGATGCCCCAGAGCAGGGGGAGCGGCACGTCCAGGATGTAGAGCGCGATGACGTCCAGCACCGAGCAGATCAGTCCGAAGACCGTCGAGACGATGAGGTAGCGGCGGGTCCGGGAGGTGAACGTGGTGAGCGCCTTGTACATCGCCGGGCGGTGGGTCCGGGCGGCGTCGATGATCTTGGCGTAGACCGGCGCGTCCAGGCTCATCGCCAGCACCAGCACCACGATGAGGAAGAGGCTGGACAGCGCGCCCAGCACCCCGGCCAGCAGGCCCTGCGCCACGCCGATGAACTGGGTCGGGTCGAAGGACTGGATCGACTTGTTGATCTGCTCCCCGGTCACCCCGAGGCTGGCCAGCCACTGCTCCACCTCGGTCAGCAGGCGCTGGAACTGGCCGGAGTAGTTGGGCGCCAGCAGCGCCAGCTGGGCCGCCGCCAGGGACAGGATCGCCATCATGCCCAGCAGCACCAGCAGCACCACGGCCAGCGGCGCCGCGACGGTGGTCCAGTGTGGCGCGTTCCGCCGGGTCAGCCAGGAGCGCAGCGGCGACACCGCGATCACCAGCACCAGCGCCAGCATGGCGGGCCCGAGGATCGAGTTCACCGCCTGGATGCCGGCGAGCGTGACCACCGCCCCTGCCGCGGCCAGCAGGACGGTCAACGCGCGTGGCACTCCTAACCCGTTCACGATCCCGGTTCTACCCGTTTTTGATCAGGAGGTGCGCGGTTGTGGGCGTGAGAGCTCGGTGCGGCTGTTAGTCTTGTCCAGTCGGTGCGGCCAGTGGTCAGAGCCGACAACTCCCTACAAACAAGGCCTTTCGGACGCTGTGTTGCATAGCGGTCGGAAGTCGGGTAAGTTAGAGGGGTTGCCCCAGATGGGGCTAGTCCGAATCCGGGCAAGGCAATCGGGTTGGTGTCAAGGACTCCGCTTCGGAGTGATTTGACAAAGATCAGAAAGCTGCCAGGATGGTGACAGAGCGTAACCGACACCTCCGGTTGAGAATCCTCCGATTCGACTGCTGGAAGTACGTGTGCGTTTCTTGAGAACTCAACAGTGTGCTAAAAGCCAGTGCATGATGCACAACCCCGTCATTTTTGACGGATTCCTTTGGTTGACATTCATGTGAATGTTGGCCAGGAGCATTTCTTCAAGCATTGTTT
>NZ_JAHCST010000149.1 GCF_018476525.1 Acrocarpospora catenulata | reverse complement strand
CCTGGGGCTTTCGCCTGGGAAGCGGCCGGAACCGATCGTTAAACGTGAAAAGTGCCTTGAGCTGGAAGGATTGGACTTGCTGAGGGTCCTGTCCGCACCAACTCGAAAGGCACTTTCCGAGTGCACTCTATCGCTCGCCGCTCCAAGATCGTCGCGTCTGCGGACGGCAAGGGACTGGTCTGCCAGGCCGGTGGCCTGCTCCTGATCGAGACACTGAGAGCCACGGGCCTGGATCAGGGCATGTCACAGGCACTGCAACGGTGGCGGCCTCCCCGAGCAGTGCACGATCCCGGAAAGATCGTGACAGACCTGGCGATGGCGCTCGCGCTCGGCGGCGACTGCCTGGCCGACATCTCGATAGTGCGGGACTCGCCCGAGCTGTTCGGCTCGGCCGCCTCCGATCCAACGGTGTCGCGGCTGGTCAAAACCCTCGCCGACGCCGGCCCCAAGGCGTTGCGGGCGATCCGCGCCGCGCGGGCGGCGGCCAGGTCGCGGGCCTGGAGGCTGGCCGGTGACCGCGCTCCCGGCGCCCGCGGCGCCCTGATCCCGGTGGACCTGGACGCCACCATCGTGATCGCCCACTCCGAGAAACAACAGGCCACCCCCACCTGGAAACACACCTTCGGACACCACCCGATGACCGCGTTCGTCGACCACGGCCCCGGCGGGACCGGCGAGGCGGCCGCCCTGCTGCTCCGGGCCGGAAACGCGGGCTCCAACACCGCCGACGACCACATCACCGCCGGGCGGCTCGCCCTCAACCAGATCCCCGCCCACCTGCACAAACAAGTCCTGATCCGGACCGACTCCGGCGGCGGCACCCACGCGTTCCTGGACTGGGTGACCCGCAGACGCCTCAAATACTCCATCGGGTTCACCCTCACCAAGGACATCCAGGCGGCCATCCTCGCCCTCCCCGCGGAAATGTGGGAGGTCGCCTACGACGCCGACAGGCAACCCCGGCCCGGCGCGTGGGTCGCCGAGCTGACCGGGATGCTCGACCTGTCCTCCTGGCCCAAGGGCATGCGGGTCATCGCCCGCAGGGAACGCCCGCACCCCGGCGCACAGCTCCGCTTCACCGACATCGACGGCCACCGGTTCACCTGTTTCGTCACCGGCACCCGCCCGGGTGGCGGACGCGGCCAGCTCGCCGACCTGGAACTGCGCCACCGCCGCCGCGCCCGCTGCGAGGACCGCATCCGCACCGCCAAGGACACCGGACTGCGCAACCTGCCCCTGCACGGCTTCGCTCAGAACCAGGTCTGGTGCGAGATCGTCGCTCTGGCCTGCGACCTGCTGGCCTGGATGCAACTGCTCGCCCTGGAGGGCAGCCCGGCCCGCTGCTATGAACCCAAACGGCTGCGGCTGCGCCTGTTCGCCGTGGCCGCACGTCTGACGCGGGGAGGCCGGCGATTACGGCTGCGCATCGCCGCCCGGTGGCCCTGGGCCCAGCAGATCATCACCGCCATCGCCCGGCTGCAAGCCTTGCCAGCACCGACCTGACCAGCACCAAGCCGACCCAGCGATCAGAAAGGACAACCGCGGGCCCGTGGATCCCCGTCAACCCGGCACGACAGCCGGGCCACAACACTGACCCGATCACGCAATCAACGCTCAGCCGGACCATTCAACCGACCACGGGAAGATCACGAAAGATCCAGG
>NZ_JAHCST010000148.1 GCF_018476525.1 Acrocarpospora catenulata | reverse complement strand
CGTAACCGAACGGTGACCCTGGTTGCGGACTCCCGGACCCGCCCGCCCGCCCAAGGACCAGAACGAAGAGGAGCCTTCGGCACGCCCTGTTGAAGGCGACGCTTACCCGCGACCCGTCGCGCCGACCCGCAACCCCCGCCAGCGACCAGCCACCCGCCCAGACAGCGGTACCCAGCGCACGCATCGGAGCCCAAGTTCGTCGGCACAGCCCTTTCCTGCTCTGACCACTCACGGCGACCCCTCCACCACCGCCGCCACTCGATGCTGTTCGGTCTCCGCCCGTCTTCGGATACGTTCGGCAACCAGCCGCAACAGCCGAACCGACACCGGTTCCAACGCCGGATCAGACGCACTCACCCGCCGCCACACATACCGGCCCGGCTCCCGCTCCTCCTGGTCCGGATCCAGGCCCAGCGCCGCCAGCGCCCACGCCCTCCGATCGGCCTTATGCCCGGCAAGGGTCTTGCCCGACCACTTCCGCGACACCAGCACCCGCCGACCGCCATAACCCAGGTGATCCGGCTTGTGCGCCTTCTTCCGGCACCACCCCGGACGCAAGCCCCCCTTACAGCCCTTCGGCTGGACCCCGTAGCGCAGCCAGTTGGCACACTCGGGTGAACAGGGCTCCCACCGCACCGCATCCACCAGCCGCGCCACATGATCCGCGCTCCCCGATCCGGGCGGAGCGTCCCAGCCCTCACCGAGGGACTTCGACAGGTACTTGGACAGGTACTTGACCCGCTGATCCGCGTCCGGAGTGCCGCCCAACACGCCCTGCATGTCGAGCTGGGCACCGAACCGCACCACATGCAACGGCTCAGCCTCGCTACCGGCCGCCAACCGGTCCAACGCCTCATCCCAGGTGGGCAGCACCTCACCCGTGGCAGGGTCCACATAGCCCGCCCCGTCTTGCCACACCGGAACGTGCTCCCCGTCGAACCGCACCGTATCCACCGCAGGCCACCACACCTGGTGATAGGTGGCCGCCACCACCCGCCGCAGCTCAGCACGCGGCAACGTCCCCCGAATCGCCATGTGCAGATGCGGAGCCCGCCGCTTCTGCGGTTCGACTACGGCGAAGTACTGCACGTCGAACCCCGCCACACGGCGAAGGTTCTGAACGAAGCGATCCACCAGCTTGGAGAAGTGAAGAGCGTCCCGAGCTGCCGCCGCGTAGTCGTAACGATCCGGATCAACCGGAACCCCGTCCCTGACCTTGCCGTACGACGGAAGCGTGAGCGTGAGGAACATCGACGGGCGGAACGTCCGACCCTCACGGCCCGCGAACGTGCGCCCCAACGTCGAGTCCCGTACCTCACGCTTAGGCAGGTCCGGCACATCCTGACGCCGCCGCGTGGACCGCACCCGACGCGACCCCGCCTCATCAGCCGACCCCTCACCGGCCGCCTGACCATCCGAGGTCCCGCCCTCACTCGCGTCCCGCCGGACAGGTTGCGCCGCCGCGATCTCCGCGTCCAGTTCGGCAATCGCCGCATCCAGATCCGCCGTGTCCTCACCGGCCGCCGCCGCCTCATCCCGCCAGCCCACCGCCTGAACCCGCAGATCAGCCAGGTACCGCCGATACTCGGCAGGGGTCATCAGGTCCCCCGAGACCGGCTCTTGCTCCAGGTGCCAGCCTTCCCGGCATTGAGCCCGCCGAAGGTCGCGCACCCGCTTGGCGCACGGCGGACACCAGCTCTCCCGCCAGCTCCCGCACGGCAGGTCGATCACTTCTACGGCACCGGTGACCACATCCT
>NZ_JAHCST010000147.1 GCF_018476525.1 Acrocarpospora catenulata | reverse complement strand
TTCGAAAGATTGTCCGGCGGCGTCCTACTCTCCCACACCGTCCCCGGTGCAGTACCATCGGCGCTGGAGGGCTTAACTTCCGGGTTCGGAATGAGACCGGGTGTTTCCCCACCGCTATAACCACCGAAACACTATGAAACCATCAAACCACAACAGTCCACAACAGACGTGCGTGTTTGCTGTTTCTGAATCACACAGTGGACGCGAGCACAACACCTGCAAAGCAGCGCAGCCTCAAAGAAGCGCAGCACACTCCACAAAGCGTCTATTGCTTTATGGTCAAGTCCTCGGCCGATTAGTACCGGTCAGCTCCACACGTTACCGCGCTTCCACACCCAGCCTATCAACCCCATCATCTATGGGGGGCCTTACCCCTTCACAGGGAGGGAGACCTCATCTCAAGACGAGCTTCCCGCTTAGATGCCTTCAGCGGTTATCCCTTCCGAACGTAGCCAACCAGCCATGCCCTTGGCAGAACAACTGGCACACCAGAGGTTCGTCCGTCCCGGTCCTCTCGTACTAGGGACAGCCTCTCTCAAGTCTCCTACGCGCGCAGCGGATAGGGACCGAACTGTCTCGCGACGTTCTAAACCCAGCTCGCGTACCGCTTTAATGGGCGAACAGCCCAACCCTTGGGACCTACTCCAGCCCCAGGATGCGACGAGCCGACATCGAGGTGCCAAACCATCCCGTCGATATGGACTCTTGGGGAAGATCAGCCTGTTATCCCCGGGGTACCTTTTAGCCGTTGAGCGACACCGCTTCCACACGCCGATGCCGGATCACTAGTCCCAGCTTTCGCTCCTGCTCGACCCGTCGGTCTCACAGTCAAGCCCCCTTGTGCACTTACACTCAACACCTGATTGCCAACCAGGCTGAGGGAACCTTTGGGCGCCTCCGTTACCCTTTAGGAGGCAACCGCCCCAGTTAAACTACCCACCAGACACTGTCCCCCACCCGGATCCACGGGCGCGGGTTAGACATCCAAAACGATCAGAGTGGTATTTCACCAATGACTCCACGATAACTAGCGTCACCGCTTCCCAGTCTCCCACCTATCCTACACAAACCGTCCCAAACACCAATGTCAAGCTGTAGTGAAGGTCCCGGGGTCTTTCCGTCCTGCTGCGCGTAACGAGCATCTTTACTCGTAGTGCAATTTCACCGGGTCTGCGGTTGAGACAGCGGGGAAGTCGTTACGCCATTCGTGCAGGTCGGAACTTACCCGACAAGGAATTTCGCTACCTTAGGATGGTTATAGTTACCACCGCCGTTTACCGGCGCTTAAGTTCTCAGCTTCGCCACTTACGTGGCTAACCGGTCCCCTTAACGTTCCGGCACCGGGCAGGCGTCAGTCCGTATACATCGTCTTACGACTTCGCACGGACCTATGTTTTTAGTAAACAGTCGCTTCCCCCTGGCCACTGCGACCCCCACCAGCTCAGACAGCACGTGCCATCACCAGCAGAGGCCCCCCTTCTCCCGAAGTTACGGGGGCAATTTGCCGAGTTCCTTAACCACAGTTCACCCGAACGCCTTAGTATTCTCTACCTGACCACCTGAGTCGGTTTAGGGTACGGGCCGCCACACCACTCACTAGAGGCTTTTCTCGGCAGCATAGGATCACCCACTTCGCCACAATCGGCTCGGCATCACACCTCAGACACATAGAGCGCGGATTTGCCTACGCCCCGTCCTACATGCTTACCCCGGGACAACCACCGCCCGGGATGGGCTACCTTCCTGCGTCACCCCATCGCTTACCTACTACCAGATCAGGCCGAGCGTTCACT
>NZ_JAHCST010000146.1 GCF_018476525.1 Acrocarpospora catenulata | reverse complement strand
CCACCCACCCACCCTTGTTCGACCTCCGGTCGGGGTTCGGCTCCGCCGGGGTGGGCGGTGGCGGTCCGGCACGTGGAAGTCTTGGTTGCCGTGTGCTCGCGCTCACCCATCCTTGTTCGGCCTCCGGTCGGGGGTTCGGCTGCGCCGGGGTGGGGGTCCGGCACGCGGAAGTCTGATTGCCGTGTGCTCGCGCCCACCCATCCTTGTTCGACCTCCGGTCGGGGGTTCGGCTCCGCCGGGGTGGGCGGTGGCGGTCCGGTACGCGGAAATCTGGTTGCCGTGTGCTCGCGCCCCGCCCACGCTTTCGACCTTCGGTCGGACTCGCCCCCGCCGGGCAGGCGGAGTCGCGTGTCGATCTTTGGCGCGCCGGGGTGGACGCCGACGGCCCCAGCGGAGCCGGGTCTGCGACCGAAGATCGAACAAGGTGGGTGGAAAGTCCTCCGGCAACCAACCTTCCGTGTGCCGGACAGCCACCGGCCCACCCCGGCGGAGCCGGGTCCGGACCCGAAGGGGAGCCGGTCCGGACCCGAAGGGGTCTAAGGGCTCCTGACAAAAGTGGTGGACTTGACCTGGTCAGCGGTCGGTGTCGCGGACGAGGGCGCTTGGTGGCGGGACGCAGTCAGCCGCGCAATCGCACGCGATAAACCTGGCGACGTCGACGATCAGCCCCGGGATACTGGTCGCCCATGGATGAGGTCCAAATGGTCGTCGCCCATTCCGAGCGTGCGACCCTGCGTGTCGGCGACGTGTTCCTGAAGGTGGACGCCGATCAGGCGCGCATCGAGGTCGAGGTCGAGGCGATGGCCTTGGCGCCGGTCCCGACCCCGAAGGTCCTGTGGCACAAGCCGCCCGTGCTCGCGATCGCCGCGGTCCCGGGGACGGCGCTCGGCCGCCTCGGCGAGCCGTCGACCGCGTCCCCGGCGGCGTGGGCCGCGGCGGGCGCCGCCATCCGGAGGTTGCACGACGCGCCGCTGCCGCCCCGGCGAGGCCAGGCCGGCCGGGGCATCGACGAGTTGGCGGCGGAACTCGACGGCGAGTGCGAGTGGCTCGTGACGAACGGCATCCTGCCCGCCGACCTGGTCACCCGCAACCGCCAGGTCGCCGAGGCCGCGCTCCGGCCGTGGGCTCCGGTGTTCACGCACGGCGACCTGCAGATCGCTCACGTGTTCGTCGACGGCGACGAGATCACGGGCATCATCGACTGGTCCGAGGCGGGTCAAGGTGATGCCCTGTTCGACCTCGCCATCTTGACGCTCGGACACGAGGAGCACCTCGGCGACGTCGTCGCCGGCTATGGCACCGACGTCGACCTCGACGTGATCCGCGCGTGGTGGTCGTTTCGAAGTCTGCTGGTGGTTCGCTGGCTGATCGAGCACGGCTTCGACCCGTTCGCGCCGGGCTGTGAGATCGACGTGCTGAGATCCCGGCTGTGAGGCTGCGCGCGCCCGACTGCTTGAGAAAGTTTTATCGGAACGATCAGTGGATGAGGCGTCGCCGGCAGATGATGGCGACGGCGAGGGTCATGAAGGCTTCATGGATGTCGTCGCGCTTCTAAGGGGTGGGTGGGAGTTCCCGGCAACCAACCTTTGGCGTGCCGGACGGCAGCCGGCCCTCCCGGCGGAGCCGGATCCGGACCCGAAGGGGTCAAATGGGTGGGTGGGAGTTCCCCGGCAATCAATCTCCCCCGTGCCAGGAGCGGCACCCAACCGCCCCGGCGGAAGCCGGGCCCGGACCCGGAGGGTCAAATGGGTGGGTGGGCGGGAGGTCACCGGCGACTGACCCTCCCAGCGGGGTCGGGTCCGGACCTGGAGGGGTCAAA
>NZ_JAHCST010000145.1 GCF_018476525.1 Acrocarpospora catenulata | reverse complement strand
GATGCTGTTGGTGATCTTCGAGGTCATTGTGGGGTCTGGGCTGACAGCCGTCGGCAGAGTCGCTGAAGCTGGCTGACCGGGCGTGGCGGACGGTCGGGGACGATGCCCGGGGTATAGCAGTCGGCGAGGCGGATGATGTTGGTTCCGGCTGCGGTCAGGACATGCTGGACATGGGTCTTGGCGAGGCCCTTGTAGCGGCAGTTGCGCAGGCCGTGGGCCCGGGTGGTTTCCGAGACGGTGGCCTCGCAACCGGCGCGCAGGGCGTAGCGGGCCTTCCACGGCTGGCTCTGCTGGTCGGCGCGGTTGAGGGTCTGGATCTTCTGCAGCGGCTCGGGCAGAAGGGTGAGATGCCGGCCCTTGCCGTTGGCGTCTCCGGTGCAGGCGGCGCGGTCGGGGCAGGCCCGGCAGGCCGCGCGGGGAAACAGGACCGACAGGCGGGGCTTACCGTCGCCAAGGGTGGGCTTCCAGGGTGGGCTGGTCACCCCGCGCGGGCAGGTGACCGTGTGATCTTCCCAGTTGACGTGGAAGTCTTCTTTGGTGAACCCGGGGCGGCCTCGCGGGTCGGCCCGCACCGGTCCGATCAGGGCGATGCCCCACCGCTGGGCGGTGTGGTGGATGAGGTCCGGGGTGAGGTATCCGGTGTCAACCAGATGCTCGTCCGGGATCAGACCGCAAGCGGTCAGTCCCGCGTGGATGTCCTCCACCGCATCGATGTCCTGGACCGGTGCCGGGCGGGTGACGACGTGAACGATGACGTTCGGAACACCCTCCTCGCAGGTCTCGCTCTGATGGTCGCGGTAGCCGACCCACTCGGCTTTGGTGGTCGACTTACCTTCCTTGCGGCAGTACCGGGCTTCAGGATCGTGCGGGCTGACGATCTCGACCCCGGACCACGGCACCCGCGCTGCGATCGTGTCCGCCTGCTCCTCACCGTCCGCGGAGGAGGAGCGGCGCGGCCGGCCGTGGCGGCTTTGCCGGTCCCGGCTGGATTTGGCAGCCCGCCAGGCCAGATCACCATGCTGGTCGGTCCAGTACTGCTGCACCCACACCTGCCGCAGCACCTGAACCCCCGGTAGGTCCCGCAGCCGCTGCCGGACCCCGACCGCGTGTACCGCCTCCAGGACCCTCATCCCGTCCCGGCCGATCTGCAGCACGTGCACGGCGAGTTCGTCCTTGCCGCGCGGCAGCCGGTCATAGCGGACCGGGCGGGCATACCGGCCCGCCCATTCCGGGGTCATCACAGTGGCCAGCCAGTCCTCGTCAGCGGCGGCGAGTTCCTCCAGCGCGACCCGCAGTGTCTCCCCGACCAGCTCGACGCGGTTGAGCTTGCGGACCGCGGCCAGCACATGCGTGGAGTCGGTCCGGATCCGGCCTCGCTGCTTGATCAGCCCCGCCTCCACCAGCCGTTGCACCATCACCGCCAGCAGCCGGTCGGCCCGATCGTCTTGGGCCATCCGGTCTCGGAACTCCGATAACACCGAGTGGTCGAACCCCGGATCGGTCAGTTCCAGTCCGAGGCAGTACTTCCAGTCGATGCGGCACCGCACCGCCAAAGCGGCCTGCCGGTCGGTCAGGTTCTCCGCGAACTGCAACACGCTTACCAGGGCCAGTGTCACCGGCGATAGCCCTCGCCGCCCGTCGGCGGGATACCAGCCGGTGAAGTCCTTTTCGCTGAACACCCCCGCGAGCCGGTCCCGGATCCACATCGCCGGAGTTCCCGAGGGGTTGGCCGCCCAGGCCGCCCGGACCGTCTCCCTCGGGATCACTCGTCCGATATCCCCGCCCATCGACACCCGTCCACCTCCGCAGAACGGCTACAGAACGGCGCGGTGAAATCACCCTCAGACAACCATGGACTCAACAAGAACGCCAGACACTACAAAGATCACCAACAGCATC
>NZ_JAHCST010000144.1 GCF_018476525.1 Acrocarpospora catenulata | reverse complement strand
CACCCACCCGCCCTTTGACCCTCCCGGGTCCGGGCCCGGCTCTGTCGGAAGGGTCTGCTACCGCGCCGCTGCCCGGCCGGCTGTCTGGAGTCCTAGACCTGGGTGTCCAGCTCGTGCACCTCCGGGACCGACTGATCTTCCCGGTCGGCCGCGGCCAGGCGCAGGATCCTCCCCGCGACGACCAGCGCCAGCCCGAGAGTGATCGCCGCGACGTCGACCGTGCCGACGACGTCGCCCCAGCCGATCAGAGCGTCCCCTGAGACCGTCACTGCCTCGATGAAGACCATCCGTGCCCCGTGCGCCACCAGGGCGCACAGCACCGCCCCGACGGTCAGGCCTACGCCGAGCCGCTCCGCGAACCGTCCGACGGTGACATCTGACGGGCCTCTCCTTCGTACTCGGGACAGCAGGACTCTGAGTCCTATCAGCAGGCCGCCGGTCAGGATGAAGCCGGGAATCTCCGTGAGCGCGCCCAGCCGGCGCTCCCTCGGGCGGGGATCGTCTTTACACACGATGATTTCCCCGGCTCGCGCCTGCGCGCCGGATTCGAGCTCGGGCGCTCCCGGACCGGTGATCCGGTATTCTCCGTTCGCCGGCGACTCGACGCAGACACGGGAATTCCCGAACCCGCGGATGCTCCATTCCAGGTCCCACCCGGCCACGCTTCCGGCGAAAATCACCAGAAGCACCGCCACGGTGCTCCAGATGAGGACGTCGAGAAGCAGAGAAAGCGGCCGGATGAGCCGCCTACCCGCGTTGGATTCCATAGCGCATCCATCCATCCGTCAGCTGCCAACGCGCGCTCATAGCGAGCGGGGCGGGCCTCCGGGCCCCTGCGCGACAGGCGTTCCAGCCGCCTACGACGTTCTCCGGCCAGCTTTAGAGGCTACTGGAAACCGTGTATTCCGTCACCCGGTAACTAATGCTCGTTTTGCTATTGACCGTCAGGGTGGCCGCATAGTTGATGTCGCTACCTGGGCCCCACGGCGACATTTAACGCCCGCTTTGAACTTCACGCCGGAATGGCGTGAGCCGCCGGTTCAGGGCTCGGTGACGCGAATGCGCACGGCGCGGAATTGGGACGGAGTTTCGGTTAGGACGGCGAGTTTCGGGTCAGGGACGGTCAGGAACGGGGGGCGTTCCAGGGCGAAGAGTGGGACGAGGCGGCGGTCGGTGCGGAGTTCGTCGATGGCGCGGCGGTCGCCGCCGAGCACGAGGGCCTCCAGGGTGGCCAGCTGGGGCAGCAGGACGCGGGCGGCCACGTCGGCGGCGGCCTGGAGGGCCTCGGTGGACTGTTTCTCTCTGCGCCGGGCGAAACGCTGCTGCGACCAGCCCCCGGCGGCGCTACGGCCGTGCACCAGACGAGCGCCGACCTTGGAGGCCACCAGGGTGTCACCGTCGAAGACGCCCGCCGCGTACCCCCCGAGGCGTACCAGGAGCACGCCCACCCGGCGCCGGGCGACGGCGTGCGCGACCAGCGCGGGCACGGGGTCATCGGCCACGGTCAGCGGCGGGAAGGGCACGTGGCATTCGGCGGTGGCGCCGTCCGGGGCGCGCAGGGTGACCAGTTCGGCCGCGGCCTCGACCACAGGTTCGCCGTGCCGCTCCCCGAACCCGGTGATCCACCGGCCGAGGCGATCGGGCCCCACCGTGACCCATTTACCCCCGCCCGCCGCAGGCCGTGCCGTCATGACACGCCAGCATAGACAGTGATCGAGCCCGGCCGCCGAACCGGCGACCGCCTGGATGGAGGGTGACCGGATGGCCACGATCCGGGGCCGGCACAGCCAATAGTTAACCTGGGGCTTTCGCCTGGGAAGCGGCCGGAACCGATCGTTAAACGTGAAAAGTGCCTTGAGCTGGAAGGATTGGACTTGCTGAGGGTCCTGTCCGCACCAACTCGAAAGGCACTTTCCGAGTGC
>NZ_JAHCST010000143.1 GCF_018476525.1 Acrocarpospora catenulata | reverse complement strand
GGCGCGACGGGTCGCGGGTAAGCGTCGCCTTCAACAGGGCGTGCCGAAGGCTCCTCTTCGTTCTGGTCCTTGGGCGGGCGGGCGGGTCCGGGAGTCCGCAACCGGGGTCACCGTTCGGTTACAGGGGGTTGCAGGGGGGCGCGTGCCAGCGTCGGCGGTCGGGCTGGCGCGGTCACTGCACGCGGTGCCCGGGGTGGATCCCTTTCGCGGTAATGGCGGTGCCGGTGAATTCGGCGATTATTCCCGGTGGCCCGTGGCTGGCCCGTGACTGGCCCGTGGGCGCATTTCCGAAAGGGGGCGGAAATGGCGCGTAGCGGCGTGGACGATGATTTCCTGACGGTGGCTGATTGCTGCCGTATCCTGCGGGTTCCTAGATCCACTTTCTATAAGTGGCTGGCGGTCGGAAAAGGTCCGAAATCGATCAGAATTCCCAATGGAGATAGGCGCATTTCCCGCAAAGAATGGGTAAAATGGTTAGCAGAGCAGGAACTCGACTAGAAAGGGGACGGCACGTGGAAACCACACTCGACATTCAGTTCTGGAAGATTCGCAAGCGGGAAGGCCGTAGGAAGCCCTGGGAACTGCGCTGGCGGGTCGGCACCGGGCAGCACAGCCGGTCATACCTGACCAAAGCCCTAGCGCAGGGTCATCAGGCCAAGCTCACCGCTGCCGCAAAGGTCATCGGGGAAGAGTGGGACCCTGCGACGGGTGAACCGGTCTCCTGGGGGCGTGCTCAAGCGCTGTGGTTCGACCACGCTGCCGAACTGGCGGCCCGGGGCTGGGATGAAGCCTCGGCCAACACCCGGCGCGGCATCGCCCGGGACCTGACCGACATCACCATGTTGATGTTGGAGACCTCTCTCAAGGCGCGGCGTAACCGGCCGTGTGACAAGGATCTGCGGGCGGCGCTGATGAACTGGGCGTTCGTTCCCGGCCGTGTCGAGCGGGAAGCGGTGCCGGACTCGATCACGACGGCGCTGGCCTGGCTGGCGACCTACACCCGGCCGGTCTCCTGCCTGGCCGACGACACGGTCTTACGCGCGCTGCTGGACGGCATCGCCCGACTTCAGAACGGCAAGCCTGCCTCCGCTGCCGTGGTCCGGCATCGGCGGGCGGCACTGCACCGGGCGTTCGAGCTGGCGGTGTCCAAGAAGCTGGTGCACACCAATCCCCTTCCGGCGATCAAGAGCAAGAAACGGCAGATCAGTGATGACGAGATCTCCCCCGTGGTCATCCCCAGCGGTGACCAGGTGGCGCGGCTGCTGGATGCCTGCCTGTCGCTGAAGGGGCCGCTAGCCCGGTTGAGGGGTCCGCGTCTGCGGGCCTTCTTCGCGGTCATGTACTACGCGGGGTGCCGTCCCGCTGAGGTCATCGCCCTGCGGGAAGCTGACTGCCACCTCCCCAAGACCGGATGGGGTCGGCTCACCCTGTGCGGCTCCTCGCCCGACGTCGGTGAGCTGTGGACCGGAACCGGGGAAAGCCACGAACAGCGGGGGCTCAAGCACCGGGGGCGTAAGGCGGTCCGGATCGTGCCCATCCCCCCGGCCCTGGTCGCCATCCTCCGCGAGCACATCACCACGCACGGCACGGCGGATGACGGGCGGCTGTTCTGGGACGGCGCGCAACGGGGACGGATCGACAAGGGCGTCTACGGCCAGATCTGGCGGCAGGCTCGCAAGGCGGCCTTCCCCGCTGCTGAGTTCGCCTCGCAGGTCGCGCGTCGGCCGTATGACCTGCGGCACACCAACGCCACCATGCAGCTGTCGGCGGGCGTCAACCCGCTTGAGGTGGCTAAGCGCATGGGGCACACGGTCAAGGTCCTGTTCGCGGTGTACGCGCACTGGATTGAGTCCGATGAGGACGCCGTGAACGCTAAGATTGAGGCGGCCTTTGATGCCGCTGCGCTCGGCTCTGTGACCAGCGCAAACGAGCCCGTAAACGACGGGCCACACACGGGCCAAACGCCCCTTCCGG
>NZ_JAHCST010000142.1 GCF_018476525.1 Acrocarpospora catenulata | reverse complement strand
TGCCGAATTGTTCTTATATGAGTCAAGGTGCGCCGTGCGGCGCACCGGTTCGCGAGGAGGTGAAAGACCTTCTCCCCCAAACTGTCGCAGCAGGGCGGGGAAGCTGAGGGCAGCCTGAACCGGGTGGTGCCGGGAAGGGCGGGAGCAGCCCTGACAAAGCCAGGACGTGCCAGCACTGCCAGATGGGGCGGGCCTGGCGAGCGAGGTGGAAAGGAGTACGCGAGGAACCGGCGTCATTACGTCCCTCAAATATAGACCGGCTCAAACCTGACAGATACGGGCCGGGCGCGGTGCGTCTCGTCACCGGCAGATCGGCGGCGGGAACTCCTTAGGCGGGTTTCTTGACCCCTGCCGGGAGGCCATGGGGAAGGTCTGCGGCGTACCCATGGCGAGGCCGCTGGGACATAGTCGGGCTCCTCCTCCACCAAGCGAAACGGTGTGAACACGGGAACCGTCCGGTCGCACCTCCCGCAGGCGGGCAGCCAGTCCGTTGACGGGATAGGCGCACCGACCGCCGAGGTGGCCGGACGGGGCGGAGCCGCCGTAGTAGTCCGAGGCCGGGAAAGCCGGTCACATGGCCAAGGGCGGCAGCGATTGCGCGAAGGGAAGGATGCTGCAATGCCGAAAGACGCGCCAGTGAATGCGGGCGCCTGGCCGGAGGCGGTCCCGATGGGGCCGCGCCGGCGGGTATCGGAGATGCAGGCCAAACTTCACCGTTGGGCGGTGGCCGATCCGGGCCGCCGGTTCGAGGATCTGTTCAACCTCGTGCACGATCCGGCAACGCTGCTGATGGCGTTCGACCGGGTCGCGGGCAATCAAGGGGCCCGGACGCCCGGCGTCGACGGGCTGACCGTCGCACACGTCGAGCGCATCATCGGAGTCCCGGGGTTCCTGGACGATTTACGGGACCAGCTCAAGGCGGGCACCTTCCGACCGCTGCCGGTGCGGGAACGGGTAATCCCCAAGCCGGGCGGAGCGGGTAAGGTGCGCCGCTTGGGCATTCCCACCGTGGCCGACCGGGTCGTTCAGGCGGCGCTCAAACTGGTGCTGGAACCCATTTTCGAGGCCGACTTCGTGCCGGTCTCCTACGGGTTCCGACCAGGGCGGCGCGCTCAGGACGCGATCGCGGAGATTCACTATTTCGGCACCCGGGGCTATCGCTGGGTACTGGATGCCGACATCGAAGCGGCCTTCGACAACGTCGCGCACACCGCGGTGATGGACCGCGTGCGCCTCCGCGTGAAGGACAAACGCGTCCTGCGGCTGGTCAAGGCGTTCCTCAAGGCCGGGATCCTTACCGAACTCGGCCAGCACAAGGACAGCCGGACCGGCACCCCGCAAGGGGGAATCCTGTCTCCGCTGCTCTTCAACGTGGTCATGTCGGTGCTCGATGAGCATCTGCATCGGCCGTGGAAAGACGGCGGAGCCATGAGCACCCCTGTCCAGCGCGCACAGCGCCGCCGCAAAGCCCAGGCGAACTGGCGGCTGGTCCGCTACGCCGACGATTTCGTCGTGCTCGTCTTCGGCCAGCGCGGCGACGCACACGCGCTGCGCGAACAGATCGCTGAGGTGCTGGCCCCGTTGGGGTTGCGGCTGTCACCGGCCAAAACCCGGATCGTGCACCTGAGCGAGGCGATCGACTTCCTCGGATTCCGCCTCCAGTGGCGTCGCAAGCGAGGAAGCCACCAGTGGTACGTCTACACCCTCATCTCTCCCCAGGCCATCCGGGCGGTGAAGACGAAGGTCCGTGCCCTGACGCCCAGAATCTCACAACAGGAGCTCGGGTCCATATTGAGGCGACTCAACTGGACTCTTTACGGATGGGCCATCTATTTCAAGCACGCCGTGGCGCAGCGGGTGTTCAGCGCCCTGGACCACTTCACCTGGTTCCGGGTGATTCGCATGTTGCGGACACGGCATCGCTGGAGATGGAAGGACATCCGCCGATGGCTCACCACTCCCACCGGGACGTGGAGGCCGATCAACGCGGGTGAGATCGAGTTGAAGCGCATCGCGGCCATACCGATCAACCGGTACCGCTATCGCGGCAGCAAGATCCCCACACCGTGGGCTCCTGCCCACCCCTGACGGCAGCAACCGTGGAGAGCCCGTTGCGTTGAAAGGCGCACGGCGGGTTCGGCGAGCGGCATGAGGAGACGGGTTGAGAGCAATCTCGATACCGCGCCTCATGCCGACTCAACGGCCGCCCGCT
>NZ_JAHCST010000141.1 GCF_018476525.1 Acrocarpospora catenulata | reverse complement strand
GATCGTCGTCCGCCGGGCCCACCGCCGCCGGCGGCGAACCCGGCGGCGGCGCGCAGGTGCCCAGCCACACCCGGGTGCCTCCCGGCCCGCCGGTGATCTGGAACAACAGCGGCGCCCCGTGCCCGTACAGCCCGGTGATCAGGTCGGTTGTGCGTGCCCGCCACGGCTGGTTCGGTACCCGCGGCCGCGCGGGCTGCCCGCGAGTCACGCGGCCGATCCCGCTGACTCTCAGCAGCCGCCGTGACTCCGACATAGGTACGACGAACGGCCCCTGAAGCTGTGGTAAGCCAGCCATGCGTTGCAGGTAATCGACACTGTGCGTGGAAACCGCGCCGTGCACGCCGCCCCCCTGTGAAACAAACTCCCAAAAGCTTACGAATACTGGTACGTCAACACACTGCCATGCCATGACCCGAGGGGATACAGGTGGAGGAGCAACTCGTACGTTGCCAAGCGTGTGGATGGGACAACCGGGCCGGATCGGCCTTCTGTGGACAGTGCAAAGCGCCGCTGTCGGCGACAGGGAAGCGCCCAGGAGATTTCGCAAGCTTCGAAGGCTTCAACGGCACATCCATTAGGGGCACCGTGCGCGGCTTCCAGCAACGGCGCGAAACGCCGGCGGTGCAGCCGAAGAATATGCGCCTCGAGATCGTCGTGTGGAGCTTCCGTATCGACCGCCACGACGACAATGGCAACCGGCTGACGCCCGTACCGGTGGAGATGCGGGGCTGGTCATTCTCCGGTGCGGTGAGCGACGGCGACGAGGTCGAGATCAGCAGCGGCCGCGAGCGCAGCGGCCTACGGCGCACGGATATGCTCATGAACCACACTACGGGGGTTCACGTACACGCCACGGCGATCAGGACGTCGCTTCGCCTGCTCTTCGGCAGGGAGGCACGACAGCGAAGCAGCGTCGGCACCCCCGCCTCATCCGCGCGCGGCATCGTACGGGGCTTTCAGCAGTCGCAGCAACAGCCGGTGCTCCGATTGATCAAACTGAACACAGACAAAGAAATATGGCATTTTCGTCTTGAGCGCCATGATGACGAAGGTAACCGGCTCCCGAACGTCCCGGTAGAGATGCGCGGCTGGCGATTCTCAGGCGCGGTGGCCAACGGTGATGACGTAGAGGTCCACGGCAGCCCGCGCAACGGCACATTACGCGCTCGCGCCGTGTGGAATCACACCACCCAGTCCAAGGTACGCGCAGTGTCGCGCACGATCGTGTTACGTCTCATCTTCCTCGGCATCATCGTGTGCATCGTGTTACCGGTGCTCATGAACATGACGCGCTAGTATCGCGTGTCTGATGTCCTTGGACGGATGGCTTTGGCGAGGATCTGGCCTGAGTTCCACAGCTAATCGGGAGCTCTGGGCGCTGAAGAGCCGTTTGACCATCCAGCTGTCCAACGTCAGGGGCGCCACCATCGACCCCGGCATTTCCCAGGAGTACAAGGGCATCCGCGCCCCGGGCACCTACTTTCCCGGCGTGATCACCGCGGGCTCCTTCCGCCTCGACGGCGAATGGGTTTTCTGGGACGTCCACAACCCCACCAAGGCCATCGTGATCCAACTGGCCGATGAGCGTTACGCCCGCCTTGTCATCCAGGTGGACGACCCCCGTGCCGCCGTCGCCCTCATCGAGGGCGCCATCGCCCGGTCCTGACCGCCCGACAGTTAGGAATCTCCAATGCTCCTGCGCCGAGTCGCGCTCACCCTGTCCCTGACCGCGGCCACGACGGTCACGGCCCTCCCCGCCCAGGCGGGCCCGCGATTCGTCGCGGCCCAGGACCGCGAGGTGGTGTTCACCGTCGAGGGCACCCGGACGTACGGCACCCTGCACGTCCCCGCGCACCGCGCCGGACAGCGGATGCCGGCCGCGCTGCTGCTGCCCGGCAGCGGGCCCACCGACCGCAACGGCGACCAGCCGCCGGCACTGACGCCACGTACCCTGGCGAAGCTGGCGACCGCGCTGGCCGACGACAAGATCATCACATTGCGCTTCGACAAGTACGGCAGCGGCCAGACCGGCCTCGGCGCGTACGCGGGCCACCCGGAGACCATCGACTTCCCGGCTTTCGTACGCCAGGCGGCAGCCGCGTACACCCTCCTGCTCCGGCAGCCGGAAACCGACCGGCGGGCCCTGCTCGTGATGGGACACAGCGAAGGCGCGCTCACCGCGCTGCTGCTGGCCGACCAGGTACGGCCACGCCCGGCGGGACTGGCACTCCTGCAACCTCAGAGTGCGTTGCGCGAGCATATGCCTGTGATGTCGCTATGTGATCGCATGGATTTGTAGCGTTACCGCCGGCCGGTGGGGTCTGCTGTGCTGGGATGGCCGGGTGACCGAGCGTAAGCCGTACC
>NZ_JAHCST010000140.1 GCF_018476525.1 Acrocarpospora catenulata | reverse complement strand
TGTCAACGGCCAAGTGCGTGTCGCCGCTGGTGGCCGGATCAAGGTCTCCATCCTGGTGAAGTTGACTATTTCTTAGTGAGGCGTCCACCTGTCCTGGTTCGTGCCTGTTTCATGCGGAAGGACTCGCCCTCGGTGACCACGACCACGCTGTGGTGCAGGAGCCGGTCCAGCAAGCTGACCGCGGTGGTGTGCTCGGGCAGGAAGCGGCCCCACTGATCGAAGGGCCAGTGCGAGCCGATACCGAGCGCGCGTCGTTCGTAGGCGGCGGCCACGAACCGGAACAGCAGCTGAGCGCCGGTATCGTCCAGCGGGGCGAACCCGACTTCGTCGATGAGGATCAAGTCGTTGCGGAGCAGGCTCTCGATGACGCGGCCGACGGAGTTGTCGGCCAGGCCCCGGTAGAGCGTCTCGACGAGCTCGGCGGCGGTGAAGTAGCGGACTTTGTGCCCGGCCTGGACGGCGGCGACGCCGAAGGCGATCAGGCTGTGGCTCTTGCCGGTGCCGGCCGGCCCGACCGCGCAGTAGTTCTCCGCCGCCCGGACCCACTCCAGCGAGGCGAGATAGTCGAAGGTCGCCCGGGGGATGGATGAGGAGCCGACGTCGAACTCCTCGATCGTCTTGACCACGGGAAAGGCCGCGGCCTTCATCCGGGTGCGGACATTGGACTCATCCCGCGCAGCCAGTTCGGCGGCCAGCAGGGTGCGCAGGAACTCCTCCGGGTTCCACCGCTGGGTGCGGGCGGTGAGCAGCAGTTCGGGAGCCAGGCGGCGCATGGTGGACAGCTTCAGCCGGCGCAGGGCGGCATCCAGGTCGGCGGGCAGCGCGGGCGGGGCGGTGGTCATGACACCTCTCCGATCTTGTCCAGGGCGTAGGCGTCCAGCGGCCGGGTGGGCACTTGGGGCAGGTTGAGGACCAGCGCGTCCCCGGCGGGCGTGGGGTGTGGTGTCCCGGCGCCCGCGGCCAGGATCGAGCGCACGTCCTCGGCCCGCCAGCGCCGGAACTGTGCGGCCCGTTCCAGCGCGGCCAGCAGCGCGCCGGGCCCGTGGGCCGCGCCGAGAGCTACCAGTTCGGCCAGGTCGGCGGCCAGCCGGGTGTTGCCCGAGGCGGCCGAGCCGGTCAGCCACGTCTCAGCGGCCGGGCCGAGCGCCAGGAACGCCTTCTCTGCCTCGGTGCGCGGCCGGACGGCACGACGCGGCGCGGGCCTGGGGCCGCCGTAATGCTCATCGCGGATCGAGGTCTCTCCCGGGGCGACCGGCGCGTGGTCGGCGACGATCTGGCCGGTGGCCAGGTCGGTGACCAGCAGTCGTCCTGCGGTCTCGGCCACCGCGACGCGCACGCCGATCAGCCGGTTGGGCACCGAGTAGCGGGCTGAGCCGAACCGCACGCACGAGAGCTTGTCCACCTTGCGTGTGATCGGCGGTTTACCGATCGCCGGCCGCAGCGACGGCAGAGCGCTCATCACCTCGCGTTCGCCGGCCAGGCGCGTGGCGGGGACGGCGCAGATCTCCGAGTGGACCACCATGTTGACCTCGGCGCACCAGGTCCGGGCGGCCAGGTTGGCCACCGCCAGATCGGTGAACGGCGCCTGAGGGACGATGAGGTCCCGCTTGGCGTAGCCGACCAGGTTCTCCACGATCCCCTTCGATTCGGGATCGCCGGCCTCGCACCAGTCGGGACGGAACCCGTAGTGCGTGGCGAAGCGGACGTAGTCCGCCGTCGGGATGACCTTGTTGGCGACCACGCCGCCCTTCAGGCAGCCCATCCGGTCGGCCAGCACCATCTTCGGGACCGCGCCGAGCACCTCCAAGCACTCGGCGAGAAAGGCCAGGGTGGTCTCGGCCCGCTCGTCGCCGGCGAACCGGACGAACCGGAAGCGGGACCAGGCCAGCACAGCGCAGAACACATGCAGCCCGCCCCCGGCGTCGCCCCAGTCGATGACCAGCATCTCGCCGGGTGTCCAGACCGCCGGGCGGCGCCCGCGCGGGTTGGTGCGCCGCCAGTCCTTCTTCGCCTCGGCGACCAGCCGTCGGAAGTTACGTGCCGACCCGCCGTAACCGGCGGCCTGGGCCAGCGGCAGCAGCCGCTTGGCAGAGATCTTCCCGTGCGTCGTGGTGACCTTGCCGCGTACCAGCTCGGCGACCATGTCGTAGTTGTGATCACGCCGCTTGCGGGGCGGCGCCTTGTCCCCTGCCAGCGCCCGCTCGATGATGCGTTTGGCGGTCTTGTGCGTGGTGCCGCACATCTGCGCGGCCCCGCGATAGGTGCCTACCTCCCGGTAGGCGGCGATGATGTCCATGACTTCCCCCGAAGATTTCATGGCCGGGCGGACTCCCTGAGCGGTGACCTGGTGACTGGCTAGACACCGTCACGATCACCGTTCAGGGGCACGCCCCTTCCCACGACACACCGGCAAGCGCACGAGACGTGGGGACTTAAAACTGGCCATCAGTGGTGACCTCGATCTGGCCACCTGCGGCTACTTTTGCACGGCCACGGACAC
>NZ_JAHCST010000014.1:141618-204947 GCF_018476525.1 Acrocarpospora catenulata | reverse complement strand
GGCGGCAGACCTCGCCAGCGCGCGTCGGCGTGCGCCTGGGCCGCCGCGGCGACGGCGTCGTCGACATCGGCGGCGGTCGCCTGGGCGACCCGGCTGAGCAGGGCGCCGGACGCGGGATCGAGGACGTCGATCCGGTCCCGGTCGCCCGGGGGAACCCACGCCCCGCCGACGAGGAACGGCTCCTCGTCGCGGAGCGGAACCAACCTGCCGGTGCCGGCTGCGGTGGTGCTCATGTACGTCGTGCCCCCAATGGCCAGAAGGGATCCTAACTTTCAACCCTTGGATCCAATAATACGATTTGATCGCGCCTTTACGCCCAGGGGGTCGGTTGTTGGCCCACCATGGCGATTCAGGACCCGGTTACGGCCGGTCCAGTAGGCGGCGCGGGTTCTCGACGAGGATCCGTTCGACGACCTTGCCGTCCCCGCCCGCCAGCCGGGTGATCCCGGGGCCGATCCGCCGGAACAGGTGGTCGTAGCCGAACCCGCCGTTGTGCTTGAGGTTGGCCTGCGCCCACACGTCGGCCCCGATGACCAGCCGGTCCGCGAAGCCCTCGGACAGCAGCCAGGCCACCATCTCGAAGCGTTCCGCGTCGGTGGGGTTGCGCTGCGCGGGGTCGCCGTACAGGAAGTCCGAGCCGAAGGTGTCGTAGGCGAGCATCGCCCCGGACTGCGCGACCTCCCGGTGGTAGCCGGGGTCGAAGTACTCGTCGAGGTGGCCGATGACCACTCGCGAGGGGTCCATCCCCTCCTCGACCAGCGCCTCCAGCACCGGGATGGCGGGTTTGCCACGGAAGGACAGGTGCACGTAGACGGCGGCGCCGGTCTCCGCCCCGGCCCGGCCGGCCGCGCGGAGCACCTTCCACTCGCCGTCGGTGACCGGCCAGCTGGTGCCGATCTCACCGAGCAGCGCCGGGCGGATGCCGGTGCCGCCGATGCCGTTCCGCAGCTCGTCCAGGAGCATCTCGGTGACGCCGTCCACGTCGGCGGCGCGTACCCGATCCGGGTGGGTCTGCTCCACGTAGAAGCCGCCGCCGACGCAGATGTGCACGCCGCTGCGGCGGGAGATGTCCGGCAGCTCGGCCAGCCGCCGTCCCATGCCCTCCAGGGTCAGCTCGACCACGGCGCTCGCGCCGGCGGCCCGCGCGTCCGCCAGCTCCCGCACCGCGACGTCCGGATCGTGCAGCACCAGGTTCTCGGGGATGGACAGGGCGTTCCACCGCAGGTAGCCGAGGAGTTCCGGGCCGATCGGCACCCCTGGCGGCGGTTCCTCCGCGCTCGGCCTGCTCCACACCCGCAGGTCGCTGAGCAGGTGCTCGTGCATCGAGGTGGGCCCCAGCTCGGCGGGGTCGATGGGCCCGAGAACGGTGTGAATGGGCATGCTGTGTCCTATCGATCCGCGTACACGGTCTGGCCGCCGACGACGGTCCGGAGCACCTGGATGTCGGCGACCCGCTCGTCCTCGGTCTCCACCGGGTCCGCGCTGAGCTCCACCCAGTCGGCGAGCGCGCCCGGCGCGAGCCACCCGCGTTCCCCGTCGGCGAAGCAGTACCTGGCGGCGTCCACGGTGTACATGCGGAGCGCCTCCTCGGCGGTGATCGCCTGCTCGGGCCCGAGCGGTTCTTCCAGGCCGCGGACCCGCCGGGTCCTGGCCTGCCACATGCCGAACAGCGGCGACATCGGGAAGTCCGGGCCGTCGGAACCGCCCGCCACCGTCACCCCGGCGTCGAACCAGTCCCGCAGCGGCGCGGTCCCGGCGGCCGGTTCCCCGAACCGCGCGGCGATCCCGGACGCCACCCGCCACTGCATGGCCGGCTGGGTGGAGAGCAGCACGCCGAGCCGCTCGGCCAGCGCCATGCTCTCCGCCGACGGCCAGAGGTAGCAGTGCATGATCGAGAACCGCAGGTCACGGATGGGCCACTCCGCGTCCGCGCGCTCGAACGCGGCCAGGGCGACCCGGACCGCCTCGTCGCCGACGGCGTGGATCGCCATCGACCAGCCTTCGCGTGCGCAGAACCGGACGAGTTCCTCGAAGGTCTCCGACCCGCAGGTCTGGTTGCCGTGGTACCCGTCGGTGCCCGGCCAGGGCCGGGAGAGCAGCGCCGTGCCGAAGCCGCCGGTGCCGTCCAGGTAGACCTTGAGCGGCCCCAGCTTGAACAGCTCGTCGCCGAACCCTGTCCTTACCCCGAGCCCGCCGAGCCCACGCAGGAACTGCTCGGGTGGGATGTCGGTGTCGGCCAGCGGCATGCCCATGGTCCGCATGGTGAGCCGTCCGGTCCGCCAGGCGTCCTGGTAGACGGCCATCTCGTGGGGGAACAGGCCGGGCTCGCTGGCCCCGGTGACGCCCAGCGAGTGCAGGTGACGCTGGGCCTCGTCCAGGGCGGCGTCCAGTTCCTCCGCCGACGGCGGCGGGATCAGCGAGAAGACCAGGTCGGCCGCCGGGCGCTCGATCAGGACGCCGGTCGGCTCGCCGTCCGGGGTCCGCTCGATGCGCCCGCCGGGCGGGTCGGGAGTGCCGCGGTCGATCCCGGCGCGGCGCATCGCCTCGCTGTTCACGATCGCGTCGTGGGTACGCCGGTCCAGGTAGAGGGCCACGCCCGGGGAAACGGGGTCCAGATCGGCCGCGGTGGGCAGCCGGCCCTCGGCGAGGTCCTCCTCGTGGAAGTGGGCCCCGACCACGACCCAGTCGTGGCCGGGGTTGGCCGCGAGCCAGTCCCGGATCCGGTCGACCACCTCGGCCACCGACCCCGCCTCCGAGATGGTCAGCCGGCGGCGTTCCAGACCGACGGTGAGCACGTGGATGTGGGAGTCGATGAACCCGGGGAGCACGGGCCCCGCCGCCTGGTGGACGGGGACGTGCTCGCCCGCCAGCGCGCGGACCTCGGCGAGGTCGCCCGTGGCGGCGATCCGGTCGCCGACCACGAGCATCGCCTCGGCCAGCGGGCGCGCCGGGTCCATGGTCCGGATGCGCCCGGCGACCACGGTCGCCGGGCCGGCCGGATCCGGGCTACTGGCCAAGCCAGCCCGTGTACCAGGCGAGGAGAGCGTCCCGCTGCTCCGAACGCGCACGGGAGTTCTGCCAGACGATCTTGTCGTGCGCGGGAGCGGTGACGACGTTGTCAAGGGTCTCCTTGGTCATGTGCTGGAACGCGTCGGGGTTGCCGGGGCCGTAGCCGGTCAGCTTGGCGAACTCGGCCTGCCGCTGCGGGTCGCTCATCCACTCCGCGAGCGCGAAGATGTTGTCCGCGTTCGGCGCCTTGGCCGGGGTGACCATCACGTTCGGCGCGACGACCGCCTGGTTCCAGGAGACGGTGACGTCCTGGCCGCCGTTGCGGAGCGCGGCGTACTGACCGCTCGGGCCGAGCGCGACCGCGGCGGTCCCGGAGGCGATCAGCTGCTGGATCTCCGGGTAGGAGTTGTAGAAGACCATGTTCGGCCGCAGCTCGTTCAGCTTCTTGGTGCACCGGTCGAGGTCGAGCGGGTAGAGCTGGTCGGGGGCCACGCCGTCGGCGAGAAGCGCGACCTCACAGGTGCTGTCGTAGCTGCCGGGGGTGCCGGGCCAGGCCCGCTTGCCGGGGAACTTCTTGACGTCCCAGAAGTCGGCCCAGGTCTGCGGGCCGCCGTTCGGGAAGGTACTGGTCAGGTAGCCCTGGGCGTGGCCGACCAGGAAGGTGCCCCAGGCCTTGTCCCTGATGTCCTCCGGCAGCTGCTGGTCCAGGGTGGCGCCGGCGGGCCGGGAGAGGATGTTGTCCTTGTACCGGTAGGCGAAGTCGAGGCCGACGTGCATGGCGTCGTAGTCGCCCGCGCCGCCGTTGAGCATGGTGTCGACGAGCGCGTCCTCCTCGACGGTGGAGACCACCTCCACCCCGGTGTCGCCGGTGAACCCGTCGAAGTAGGTCTGCTGGCGGGCCTTGTTGGTGGGGCCGCCGAAGTCGGCCCAGATGATCTTTCCGGACAGCTTCTGCCCGCCGGACGGTGCGGCCGTGCCGGGCGCGCCGCTCGTGGTGGACTCGGTGCCGCCGCCGCAGGCGCTCAGCGCGAGCGCGGCGGTAAGGGAGAGCGCCACCGCGGAGAACAGGCGGCGGGCAGGACGTGAGAGAGCGGGACGGAGCGGCCGTGGAGCGGACATAGGCTTCGAGCCTCCAAGTCGGGACGCTGCGGTGGCGCAGATACCTCAGGGGATCGTGGATTCAGTTTGAGGCGTCTTGGATCCCATTTAAGCGCCTAGGATGCATCCGTAGGTTAAGGACAGGTATCGGATTTCGGTCACCCCGGCTCGTCCAGCACCGGCGCCCCCGAGGCGAACCTGCGGACCACGTTGCCGAGCAGCCGGCTGACCTCCCCGTCGAGCTCACGGAGCGCCCCCGCGAACGCGATGGACCCGACCGAGAAGACCGCTCCCCCACCGGCCCGGGGCACGAGCACCAGGTCCGCGTGGACCCGCGGGTTCCGCCCGCCGCCCAGCACTCGGCTGGTCATGTTGAAGTTCTCCCTGGCCTCCAGCATGTCGTCGTCGTGTCCGACCGAGGTCGCGAGCACGATCGCCTCGTCCGCGGTGCCCAGCAGCGGGCCGGCCGAATCGATCTCCAGCCCGGCCGCGCCGCCCGACACGCCGTCGGCGCCGAAGTCCCGGGCGCGGACGCCGTCGAACACCCAGTCGGTGGCGGGGTCGTAGGCGATCCGGCGGTACGGGGCCCCCGAGCCCGGGTTGCCCGCGGCGACGAACCCGACCCCGAAGGTCTTCTGCGGCGCCCGGCCACGGAACCGCCAGATGCCGCCCTGCTGGCCGGTGAACCCCAGGTGGTACTCGCCGGGCTCGGCCAGCCAGGCCTGGGTGCCGCCCCACCGCCGGATCTCGATCACCTGCTCGTCCTGCGGATCGACGCCGGTCACCCAGTACATCCCGTTGCCGCCGAGGTAGCAGAGCCGCCCGCCGGTGGCCGCGTACTCCTCGTAGGCGGTCAGCATCTCCAGGGTGGGATATTCCGGATGCGTCCCGGTGAGGACCACGGCGTACTCCGAGAGCAGGCCGACGCCCTCGCGGTGCAGGTCCCGGTCGGTGGCGACGTCGAACGCGAGGCCGGCCCGGTCGAGCCAGTCGACCAGCTGCATGTCGCCGGTGAACTGCCAGACCGGCGCGTTGTGGTCGTAGACGCGCTCGCGCAGGGTGAGCAGCGGGCGCCGCCAGCTGGAGTAGCAGACGCCGGTGCCGTCGGCGTGCGCCTCGTACAGGGAGTAGCCGAGCTCGCGGTGGGCGTCCCGGAACAGCTCGAAGTCGTCCAGGGCCGGGACCTGCTGGGTCCACACCTGGGTGCGCGGGCTGTCCACCCCGACGTGGTCGTTGCCGTAGGCGAGGTAGCTGTTGGTGGGCAGGACGAGCAACACCGGCGCGGGGCGCGCCCCCTCGGCCGGGCGGACGAACACCGGCACCGTGTCGGCGGCGCCGTCGGTGTCGGTCAGCTCCAGCGCGTAGACGCCGCTCGGCAGGTCGTCCGGCAGGCGGAGTACAGCCTGGTCACGCCAGCCGCAGTCGGTCATATCGTCCCGGTGGAAGTGGATCGCGGCGTATTGATCGGGAGCGAACCGGAAGTCGGTGACGTCTCCCGTCCAGCCTGACGCGGTCACTGCGCGTTGCGGGTGGTGTACCGCCGTCCCGTGCCGCCCGTACGGCCCGGCGTCGGCGACATGCCCGGTACGGCTGACGCCCCTGGGACCGATACCCGCCGCCAGATCCCAGGCGGCGACGACGTCCGGATGCGCGGCGAGCGTTCCCCGGTCGCCGGGCGCCCCCGCCCGCCCGACGATGACCGGGTTCTCGACCCGCCCGTCGTAACGCTCATCCCGCTCACCGCGCTCCGACCGCCGCGCCCAGCGCAGTGGGACGCCCTCCGGGAGAAGGGGATCCCCGGGCAGCCGGGTCTCGGCCTGAGCCGGGGCGGTGCGGGGCAGCACCACCCTGTCGGACTCGAACGTGCCACACGAGGCGACCTCCAGCTCGACGGCCGCCCCTGCGACGCCGCCGATCGAGGCCCGCAGCTCGTACCAGCACCCGGACACCAGCGGCGCCCCGGCGACCAGCTCGACCACGCCCGCCTCCGTTGCCACCACGAGCCGCGCCCGCCCGTCGGCGGCCAGACCGAGCGTCCAGCCCGCCGTCCCGTCCCAGTGCGCGAGCACCGACTGGGCGTCCACACCCGGCCGGGTCGGCATCACCGCGACGGCCACGGTCAGCCCGGCGGGTCCAACAACAGGGAAGTCCTCGACTCGCACAGACGAGCCCACGACTGTCTCCTGCGCGATCCCCGGACGGGTGATCGGAGCGACCCCTGGCACCGGCTCGATCCGCCGTGGCATACCCGCGCTCGGGATCGACAGCGCGAACAGGCGGACCAGCCGGGCGGTCCACTCGGCCGCGGTGGTGCTCACGTAGCAGGTCACGTCGTCGCCTGGCCGGTAGGAGATCCGGTCGGTGTACCCCATTACCCCGAGACGCCCGCTCACGAAAGCACCTCGTAGTCCCGCAGCCTGCGCAGCAGCACCGCGTGCTCGGCCTCCTGGCGGGTGGGGTACCGATCGGCACCGTCCGGCGTCGGTGGCGCGCCGCGGACCGGGGCGCGGCGGACGACCGCGAAGCCGTCCGGTGTCCGCAGCACGGCGTACCGCGGCAGTTCGGGGTCGGGGTTGCGGCGCAGGAAGTCCAGCACCTCGACCAGCGCGGCGGACTGCCTGCCGCGCGGCGGGTTGGCGCGTGCCTCGGCCAGCAGCTCCGGGGTGACGAGGGCGCGGATCCGGTTGGCGCGGATGAACTCGTCCTGGACGCTCAGGACCATGCGGGCTCCCCTCAGACAAGTGACCATTCTGGATCCTAGCAAGATGATTTAGGATCCAGATCTGACGTCTAACCCCCCGAGGAGTGCCACCGTGACTCTGACCAATCGGCCGCTGGAGGTCGCCGCGGGCGAACTCGCCGAGAAACCCCTCGCGCCGCCGAGCGCCACCCCGCTCGACGGCGAGGTGCTGGTGCGCAGCCGGGTGGACTTCACCAACGAGGCGCGCACCGTCATCTCCGGCATCTGGGAGAGCGAGCCGGGCCGCTCCCGGTGGGAGTTCGACACCCGTGGCGAGATCATCCACGTGCTGGCCGGGCGGATGACCGTGCGGCGCGACGGCGGGGAGCCGGTAGAACTGGCCGCGGGCAGCACCGCCTACTTCCCCATCGGCTGGACCGGGGAGTGGACCGTGCACGAGCGGCTGCGCAAGGTTTACGTCGTCTACAAGGAGGCCTGAGCATGGAGATCATTGGAAACGCCGTCCTCATCGTGGTCGACATCCAGGGCGGCGGGGTGCCCGAGGCGGAGTCCCGGACCGAGATCCCGCACATGGGCGGCCGGTACGAACGTGTCGCGCGGGTCGAGAAGCTGATCGACGACTGCCGCGCCAAGGGTGTCCCCGTCGTGTTCATCCAGGAGGTCCACAAGCCCTCGCTGGTCGACATCGGGCGCGAGCTGGACGGTGTGGAGGGCCCGCACTGCGTCGAGGGCTGGCCGGAGACCGAGCTGGCGCCGCACATCCGGCCCCGGCCCGAGGAGTTCCTGATCCGCAAGCGCCGCTACTCGGCGTTCTTCGGCACCGAGCTGGAGATCGTGCTCAAGGCGTACCGGGCCGAGACCGTGCTGCTGATCGGCGGGCTGACCGACGTCTGCATCCACTACACGGCGGTGGACGCGCACCAGCACGACTACCACGTCAAGGTGCTGACCGACTGCGTCGGCGGCTCCTCGCAGCGCGCCCACGACGCCGCGCTGGAGGCCGTCCAGTACCTCCAGCGGGACGCGCTGGTGACCAGCGAAGAGGTGACGGCGTGGCTCGACGCCCGTGAGCCGGTGGCGATCCCTTAGTCAGCGGCGCCAGGTGCGCAGGCCGTGTCCAGGCTCGGCGGCGAGCACGCCGAGCCCGGCCACGGCCAGGGCGGCGGCGGCCACGAACGCCGACCACTCCCCCCACCAGCCGGACAGCACACCGCCGACGAACGAACCCCCGGCCAGCCCGACCGCGATGTACGCGTTGAAGAAGCCGAGCCCGGTGGCGCGCAGGCTCGACGGCAGCCGTTCTGTGGCGATCATGGTGAGGGACGGGAACAACGGGGCGAACCCCACCCCGAGCACCACCGCGCCGACGGCGGCCAGCGCGAACGACCCCGCCGCCGCGACCACCAGCAGCCCGGCGGCCACGCAGCTCAACGCCAGCGCGGCCGACCGCCGGGCGCCGATCCGGTCGGGCAGCGTTCCGACCGCCAGCCGGGCCAGCACCACCGAGGCCGCGAAGACGGTGAACACGCTCGCCCCGCCGAACACGCCGTCCGGCCGGATCCCCCGGGACTCCAGGTGCAGCACCAGGTAGGTGAGCAGCACACCCTCGGTGGCCCAGACCAGGCCCGCGACCACTCCGGCGAGGGTCACCGACCGCACCGCGACCCGCCAGCCGGGCGTGATGGGCGCACTGGGCGCACTATTGGGCGCGCCGTCGGTGGGACCCGCCGCGCCACCGGCCAGGTTCTCCCCCGTCACGACCGCGGTCTCCTCCGGCGGGAATCCGTCGGCCCGGTGCCGGACGACCAGCGCGGCGAGCACGGACCCCAGTTGCAGCGCCCCGCAGACCAGCCAGACCGCGCCGAACCCGGCCAGATGGAAGGTGTTCTCGCCGACCACGGGCCCGAGGGCGAGCCCGATCCACACGCCGAGGCCGAACACCCCCAGCGCCTGCCCGCGCCGCTCGGCGGGGACGATCGCGAGCACCCAGGCCATCAGCGCCGTCGCGATCGCCGAGCCGCCCGCCCCGAAGAGCACCCGGCCCGCGGCGACGCCGGGGACGGTGGCCGACAGGACCAGGAACAGCACGCCGACGGAGCCGAGCAGGCCGCTGGCCACCGAGACCACGCGGTAGCCGTACCGGTCGGCCAGTACGCCGGCGAACGGCTGGACCACGAGCGACGCGATCGGGGAGAGCCCGACCAGCGCCCCGACCAGGGCGGGGCCGCCGCCGAGCACCTCCACCACGTAGCGTGGCAGCACGGGCGCCGTGCTGCTGTAGGCGACGTTGCTGAGCGAGGACGAAACGAAGATCAGCCAGAAGGCGGGCGTCGAGAAGCGCGGCGCGCCACCCCGCCTCATCCGCGGCGGTCGGCTGAGTTGAGATCCGCGTTCTCGCCGGGGAAGCTATGAGACGCGACGATTGTATCCATGTCTCGATTATCAACACAGTTGGCTGATGTTCATCCCATTTTGACGTGATTCTCCGCATACTGAATCCATGAGTACGCCGATCGGATCCAAAGTTGCCCTAGCGGCACCACATCGTGCGGCCATCGACGCCGGCCGGCACGCGGTGTCCGCGAGAGGCAACGCGCTCGACGCCGCCCTCGCCGCCGCCACCGCCCTGACCGTCGTCTACCCGCACCAGTGCGCGCTCGGCGGCGACCTGGTGGCGCTGGTCCGCCAAGCCGGACCGGACGGCCCGGAGACGACGGCCGTCGTGTCGGCCGGAGCCGCGCCCGCCGCCCTCACCTCTGACCGGCTCCCTGGCCCCGCCATGCCGCGGCAGGGCCCGCACACCGTCACCGTCCCCGGTGTCGTCGCAGGCTGGCAGGCACTGGCGGGCCTGGGCGCCCGGCTCCCCCTGAGCGATTCTCTCCGGTACGCCCAAGGGCTGGCCGAGCGGGGATCCACCGTCACGGACGGGCTGCGGCGGGCGCTCGACAGCCGGGGCGAGGCCGTACTCGCCGATCCCGGCCTGCGCGCCCTCTTCGCGCCCGACGGCGACCTGCTGCCCACCGGCGCACGCTTCACCCAGCCCGCGCTCGCCCGCACTCTCGCGCACCTGGCCGACGACCCGGCGAGCTTCTACCACGGCGAGATCGCCGAACGCCTGGTCGCCGGACTCCGCGCCACCGGGGGCCTGCACACCGCCGCCGACTTCGCCGCCCACCAGGCGGAGGTCGTCCCCGCGCTGTCCGCCCGGATCGGCCAGGACACCTGGTGGGCCGCCCCGCCCCCGACTGCTGGGCCCCTCCTGCTCGGCGTGGCGAGCGCAGCCGCGTCCGGCTCCCTGCTCGACGCCTGCCTGCGGGCCATCCAGGTACGCGCCTCCCACCTCGGCGACCCGCGAACAGCGCCGGTGAACATCCCGGCGATCCTGGCCCTCAACCCGCTGGCCCTCGCCACGGCCCCGGGGTCGGAGCCGCCCGCCCATGGGGACACGGTGGCGATTTCCGCGAGCGACGACTCGGGGCTCTCGGTGGTGCTGATCCAGAGTGTGTTCCAGACCTTCGGCGCGGGCCTGCTCGAACCCGAGACCGGCATCGTCCTGCACAACCGCGGCGCGGCCTTCAGTCTCGACCCGGCCGGCCCGGCCCGGCTGACCCCCGGCTCCCGGCCGCCGCACACGCTCTGCCCGCTGATCGTCGACTCCCCTGACGGGGTGCTCGCGATCGGCTGCCAAGGAGGCCGCGCCCAGCCGTGGATCCTGGCGCAGGTCGCCCCCGTCCTGCTCGCCGACCCCGGCAAGGATCCCGCGGAGGTGCTCGCCGAGCCACGCTGGGTCGTCGGCGACGTGGACCTCGGGCACGACCGCACCACCCTGGTCGCCGAACCCGGCCTCGACGCGGTGCTCCGCGCGGCGCGGTCCATGGGGCTGCCGGTCGACGAACGCACCGGCCCTGAGGACATCGCCGGGCACGTCCAGCTCACTCGCCGCCGGGTGGGGCCCGACGGGACGACCCGGCTGGACGCCGCGAGCGATCCCCGCGCCGACGGCGCGGGCGAGCTGATCGAGGGGGGACACCGATGACGACGATCGTGGCCGGGCACCTGGTCACGATGGATCCCGAGCGGCCGGTCGCCGAGGCCATGGCCGTGGTCGCGGGCCGGATCGCCGCCGTCGGATCCCTCGCGGAGGTGCGCGCCGCCTACCCGGAGGCCGCCGTCGAGAGGCCGGACGCGGGCGCCGTACTGCCCGGCCTGATCGACGCCCACCTGCACCTGGCCCGGGCGGCGCTCAAGTTCGAGCACGACGCGGGCGGGGCCGAACCCGACGTCCCCGGTTTCCTGGAGATCATGGCCAGGGACTGGCACGGCGAGGAGTGGGACGTCCCCCGGTCGCCGGCGGAACGCGCCGACGCCCTGCGCCGGGTCCAGCCGCTGCTCCACGGGCTCGGGATCACCGGTGTCGTCGATCCGGCGGTCACCGAGCCGGAGCTGCGCGGATACCAGGAGTCGTGGCGGCGCGGCGAGCTCACCGTGCGGGTGACGGCGATGCCGTACCCCGGGCTGGGCACGCCGCGGGCGCCCACCGTCGAGGACGCGATCGGGCGGCTGAGCGGGCTCGGCCTGCACACCGGGTTCGGCGATGACGTGCTGCGGATCGGCGGGGTGAAGGTCTACTTCGACGGCGAGGGTCTGAAGAGCGAGGCGCTGCTGGACGCGCCGTGGCCGTCCACCGGGTCGCCGGGACGGCAGCTCCTCGCGGACGAGGACTTCGCCGAGTTCGCCCGCTTCTGCATTGAGTACGGCTGGTCGATGGGCGTGCACGCGGTCGGCGGCGGCGCCGTCGCCAAGGTGGTCGACCTGCTCGCCCGCGCGGCCGGGGAGCGCTCGCTGCGCGACGGCCGGTTCCAGATCATCCACGGCTACCTCGACGTCGCCCCCGCCACGATCGCCCGGGCCGCGGAGCTCGGTCTGGTGGCGAGCGCGCAGCCGTCCATCACCTGGTTCAACGGCGCGCGGCTGGCCGAGGAGCTGGGCGCGCGGACCGACACGATCAACCCACTCCGGTCCTGGCTCGACGCCGGGGCCAGGGTGGCCCTCGGCTCCGACGGGCCGTTCTTCCCTTTCGACCCCTGGCAGCTGATGTGGACGGCGGTGACCCGGCGCGTCGACCGCAGGGACGACCCGCTCGGCCCGACCGAGGCGATCACCGTCGCGGAGGCGCTGGCCGGATACACCCGCTCCGCCGCCGACGCCGCGTTCGCGGGCGCCGACCGCGGCGTCCTGCGCGCCGGGCGCCTGGCCGACTGGATCGCCGTCGACCGCGACCCCACCGCCCTGCCCGCCGACGACCTCCGTTCGGTACGCGTGCTCCGTACCGAGGTCGGCGGCCGAACCGTCTTCCGGGAGTCCTGATGACCACTTCCCCCGACGCCCTGCACCGCTGGCCGGCCCGTGACCTCGCGGCGGCCATCAGGGAGCGGCGCGTCTCCGCCGTCGAGGTGATGCGTGCCCACCTCGACCGCATCGACCAGCTCAACGGCTCGCTCAACGCGATCGTCTCCGCCCTGCCACGGGAGACGGCGCTGGCGATGGCGGAAGAGGCGGACCGCGCCGTCGCCCGTGGGGACGAGCTGGGCCCACTGCACGGGCTGCCCACCGCGGTGAAGGACCTCGTCGACGTCGCCGGCCTGCCGACGGTGCACGGCTCCGCGGTCCACGCGGACGCCCCGCCCGCGGCACACGACAGCGTCCTGGCCGAACACCTCCGCGGCGCCGGGGCGCTCATCATCGGGAAGACCAACACCCCCGAGATGGGCCTCGGCACCCTGACCTTCAACCCCGTCTTCGGCACCACCCGCAACCCGTGGGACCTCACCCGGCACGCCGGGGGCAGCAGCGGCGGGGCCGCGGCCGCCCTGGCCAGCGGGATGCTGCCGATCGCGGACGGCTCCGACAGCGGCGGCAGCATCCGCTACCCGGCGGCGTTCTGCAACGTGGTCGGCCTGCGCCCGACCCCGGGAGCCGTGCCGAGCGGCCGTCCCGGCAACGCCTGGAGCCCGCACGGGGTGCTCGGCCCGATGGCCCGCGACTCGGCCGACGCGGCCCTGCTGCTGAGCGGGATCGCGGGGCACGACCGCCGGTGGCCGCTGTCCTGGATCGAGGATCCGTACGGGCTGGCCTGCCTGGACGAACTCGACCTGCGCGGGCTCCGCCTCGCCTGGAGCGCCGACGTCGGCGGCCTGCCGATCGACCCGGAGATCCGCGCCGTGCACGCACGGGCCCGCGCCGCCCTGGAGTCCGCCGGCGCGACCGTCATGGACCGCGAACCGGACTTCTCCCGCGCCGACCAGGCCTGGGAGACGATCGAGATGTTCGAGTTCTTCTCCTACGGCCACGAGCGGGTGGACGCGCTGCCCGAGGCCGCGCGCGCGGACTACCGCGAGAACTTCCTGCGCAACGTGGAACAGGGCCGCGGGACCAGCGCGCGTACGCTCGCCGAGGCGTTCGCGTGGCGCACCGAACTGTTCCGGGACACCGCCCGCCTGCTGGCGGACGTGGACGCGCTGGTGCTGCCCGCGACCCCGGTGCCGCCTCCCCCGGCGGAGCTGGAGTGGGTACCCGAGATCGACGGGGTGCGCTTCGACCGGTACTTCCGCTGGCAGCTGGTCGCCAACCGGATCACGGCGACCGGCCACCCCGCCCTCGTCACCCCGGGCGGTTTCACCGAGGCGGGGCTGCCCGTGGGCCTCCAGGTGGTCGGCCCGTCGCGCGGCGACGCACGGCTCCTGGCGATCGGCGCGGCGATCGAGAAGGCACTCGGCCTCGTCGGCAGCGCGCCGACCGCCATTCCGGACTGAGCCCCCGCCGGTCAGGCGCCGAACAGCGCCCGGCGGGGATTGTCCACGGTGAACTTGCGGATCAGGCCGGGGTCGAGCCCGCGTTCCACGGCCAGCGGGAAGAAGTCGGTGAACAGGAAGGCGTAGCCGGGGCCGCCCTTGAGGTGCAGGTGCGAGCGGGCGCACACGTCCTGGGAGAGGAGGATCTGGTCGGCGTAACCGGCGTCCACCAGCTGGAGCAGGTAGGAGATGCGGCGTTCCAGCTCCGGCATGACCAGGTGCCCGCCGATCCGGCAGGTCATCAGGCAGTCGTACTGGACGAACACGCCCCGGCGGGCGAGTTCGAGCGAGTAGCGGATGTGCTTGACCGTGTCGGCGTGCCCGACGACGATCCGCTCCGGCGGCACGCCCTCCTCGGTCAGGATGTCGAGCTGGGCCAGGCCGACGGGATGGGTCGGCGCGTGGGTGCTGATCATGACGCCGGTCTCCCGCGCGGCCCGGCCTGCGGCGCGGAAGGAGCGCTCCTCGGCCGTGGTGACGTAGGCGTGGTCGGCCGCGATCTCGCCCAGGAAGCCCGCGCGCACCCCGGTGCCCGGGATCTCCTCGACCAGGTCGCGGATCAGGAAGTCCGCCAGCCGGTTGGTCGGCGTGGTCTCGAACCACTGTCTGTTCAGGTAGCTGTCGTGGTAGTGGCCGGTGCCGAGCACCACGGTGAGCCCGACGGTCTCGGCCATCGCCCTGGTGGCCAGCACGTTGGCGGGCGACCGTGAGCCGGTGACCGGGTCCTGGTGGGGGCTCATGCCGACCTCCTCGCCCCAGAAGAGCGGTGCGGCGAGTTCGCTCAGCTCGCCGTTGGTGACGTCGAGGATGGTGGTTCCGCCGGCCTCGACGTACCGGCGCAGCTCGGCCTCCTGTTCCTCCCAGACGTTGAGCAGGCCGTCCCTGGGGGCGGTCGGCAGCATGTTGATGAAGACGTGCTCGTGCGGCAGGGTCACGCCGAGTTCGGCGGGTGCGATCGGTCCCGTCACGCTGTTGACGCTGGTGAGCGCAGCCATGCGATACCTCCGGTCTGGCTGGGGAAGGGGGTGGCGCGGGGGCGTCACAGCCAAAAAGTCCGAATTATGGATTCCCAATCGCCAACTTGGGATCCAATAATAGGGCCGTACGCCGTTCAGAGGAGTGCTGTGACCGACTTGACCGCAGAGCAGCGGGTGGCCGAGCTCGGGCTCGCCATCCCCGACTACGCCAACCCGCCGTACGGACAGCGCTACGGCAAAGTGAAGGCGTTCCACCGGTCCGGGCGCCTGGTCCTGCTCGGCGGGATCACCTCGGAGTCCCGGGACGGCGAACGCCTCCACCCGGGCGTGCTCGGCGCCGGCCTGACCGTCGAACAGGGCTACGCCTCCGCCCGGCAGGCGGCCGTCAACTGCCTCGGTATGGTCAGGTACGCCATAGGCTCCCTGGACGAGGTGACCGCCATCCCCCGGGTCCAGGTGTTCGTCGCCGCCGTACCGGAGTTCGAGGAGCATCACCTGGTCGCGGCGGGGATGTCCGATCTGTTCCTGGAGGTGTTCGGCCCCGAGATCGGCATCACCGCCCGTGCCACCATGGGCGTGACCGGCCTCTCCCGGCGCAACTCCGTCGAGCTGTGGCCGACCTTCGAGAGCCGGGAGGCGGTGTGACGAGGCCAAGCTGTAACACGGCCGATACGCACGCCCAGTAGTTTCGGATCCGACATCGACGTTTTTGGATCCTCAGAATCATCGTGACTCGCCAAGGAGAAAGCGTGGCCCCACCCCTCAAGCGATCACACGCGACGCCTGGCGGGTCGCGGTGAGCACCACGACCGCTCCCCCGGAGCACGCCGCCCCGGCAGACCGGCACGAACCGGGGCGCAACCGCGCGGAGGCCCGCTGGTTGCTCTGGCCGCCGCTGGCCTTCTTCGTGGTCGCCCTCGGGGTGCCGCTGGCCGCCCTGGTCCTGCGGGCCCTCGACAACGAGACCGGGGGCAACAGCTTCACCGCCGCTCTGACGATGCCCGTCTTCCTGGACGCGCTGGGCCGGACCGTGCTGATGGCGGCCGTCGTCACCGCGCTGACCGTTCTGCTCGGCACCGCCTACGCGACCGCCGTCGCCGTCTCACCCGGCTGGCTGAAGATGCTGCTCATCGCGGCCCTGCTGCTCTCCCTGTGGACCTCGATCATGGTCAGGACCTTCGGCTGGATGCTGCTCGAACTGCCGCGCGGCGCGATCTTCTGGCTCGGCGGCAACCTCGGGCTGATGGACGAGCCGCTCGGGATCTACCAGACGGCCGTCGCCATGTACCCGGCGATGGTCGCCGTGATGCTGCCGTTCGCCGTGCTCCCCATCACCTCCGCCCTCGCCGCCATCGACCGCGAACAGCTCAACGCCGCCGCGGTCTTCGGCGCGGGACCGCTGCTCACCTTCCGCACCATCATCCGCCCCGCCATCACGCCCGCGATGATCAGCGGCGGCGTCCTCGTCTTCGTCATGGCGCTCGGCTTCTACGTCACCCCGCTGCTGCTCGGCGGCCCGGCCAACATGACGGTCTCCGGCGTCATCTCCGGGCAGCTGCGCACCGCCGGCCGCCCCGACCTCGGCGCCGCGATGAGCATCCTGCTGGTCGGCGGCACCATCGCGATCTACCTGGTCGCCGACCGCCTGTTCAAAGTCAGCGAGAAGTGGGGCTGACCCGATGACCGATCGTTCGCTGCTCCGCGCCATCGGCTGGTACCGGACGCCCATCATCGCGATCGGGCTGCTGGCGAGCCTGCTGTTCTTCGTGCCGTTCCTGGTGGTCGTCGCCACCTCGTGGACGTCCGGGTCGTTCATCCTCTTCCCGCCGACCGGGTTCTCCCTCCAGTGGTACGAGACGGTGCTCACCGACCGGCAGTGGCTGAACTCGTTCTGGCTGTCGGTCGTGGTGGCGGTGATCTCCACGGTGGCCGCGGTGCTGCTCGGCACCCTCGGCGCGCTCGGCCTCACCCGGATCCGCAGCCGCGCGCTCCAGCGGTGGGTGCGCACCCTGTTCATCGCGCCGATCGCGCTGCCCCCCATCGCGTACGCGGTCGGGCTCTGGTCGGTCGACCGCCGGTTGCCGTTCCTCGACGACACCCTGGTCAGCCTGGTGGTCGGGGAGACCCTGCTCGCCGTGCCGTACGTCTTCGCGCTGGTGTCCAGCGGGCTCGCGGGCACCGACCCCTCGCTGCGACCGGCGGCGAGCACGCTCGGCGCGTCCTGGCCCATGATCCTCTGGCGGATCGAGCTGCCGCCGCTGCTGCCCAGCATCCTCGGCGGCGCGCTGTTCGCCTTCACCGTGGTGTTCGACGAGGTCGTCCTGTCCGTACTGCTGCTGCCTCCGGGCACCCAGACCCTGCCCCTGAAGATGTTCACGGCCTCGCAGGAGGCGTTCTCCCCCGAGCTGACCGCGGCCTCCACGATGGTCTCGCTGCTGGCGATCCTCGTCCTCGGCGGCGCCCAGCTCGCGTCCAACCGGCGCAACCGCGCCGCACGGCTCCGGCGAAAGGCATCGGCATGACCGTCGCGCTCTCCGTTCAGGACGTTCACGTCACCCTCGGCCAGAACCACGTGCTCAAGGGCGTCAGCATCGACGCCCGGCCCGGAGAGTTCGTCACGCTGCTCGGCGCGAGCGGCAGCGGCAAGTCGACACTGCTCAACGTCATCGCCGGCCTGCAGGGCATCGACCGCGGCCACGTCGCCTTCGACGGGACCAACGTCGAGAAGCGCCCGCCACGCAAGCGCGGCGTCGGCGTCGTCTTCCAGTCCTACGCGCTCTTCCCGCACATGACGGTCGGCGAGAACGTCGCCTTCCCGCTGCGCGCCGCCCGCCGCCCCGCCGCGGAACGGGCCAAGGTCGCCCGCGAGATGCTCGAACTGGTGCAACTCGGCGAGATGATCGGCCGACGGCCCGCCCAGCTCTCTGGCGGCCAGCGGCAGCGCGTCGCGCTGGCCCGCGCCCTGGCCGCCAACCCCGGCATCCTCCTGCTCGACGAGCCGATGGCCGCGCTCGACAAGCAGCTCCGCGAGCAGATGCAGGTGGAGGTCACTCGCATCCAGCGGCAGGTGGGCATCACCACGGTCTCGGTCACCCACGACCAGGCCGAGGCGATGACCATGTCGGACCGGGTGGCCGTGATGCGGGACGGCCGTTTCGTCCAGATCGACACGCCGGAGAACATCTACCGCAAACCGGCCACCGAGTACGTCGCCCGTTTCGTCGGCGAGGCCAACCTGTTCCCGGCGCGCGGCGGCGAACTGCTCCCCGACGGCGTCACCGACGGCCGCACCGGCACCGCCGTCATCCGCCCGGAAGACCTGCGGGTCCTGACCGGAGCCGAACCGGCCGACGCCTGGTCGGTCTCCGGCGTGGTACGGCTGCTCAGCTTCCAGGGCTCGCGGTTCCGGCTCGAAGTCGTCAGCGACACCGGCGGGCGCGTCGTGTGCTCGCTGCCACCGCAGACGGACGCCGGCACCCTCCTGGACGGCAACCGGGTCCGGCTCGGCTGCGCCCACCCCGACCGGGTGCACGTGATCGCCGCGACGGCCAACGACGACGCGCAGGAACTGGTCGTCGCATGATCGAGACGGTGCTCGGGCCCGTCCCCGCCGAGGCGCTCGGCGCCGTCGACATGCACGAGCATCTGCTCCTGGACGCCGGCGGCCTGCGCCGGGACGGGGTGGCCGAGCCGACGCCGGAGCACTCCGAGGTGCGCCCGGAGGTGCTCGGCTACCTGCGCTGGAACGCGCTCGCCCTGGCCGACAACCTCCGGCTGGACTCCGCGGACACCGCGGTCGAGGAACTCGTCCTGGCCCGGAACGCCGGCGTCGGCACCGTCGTCGAGGCCACCAGCGTCGGCCTGGGACCCGGGCACGACGGCCTGCCGGAGCTTTCCCGCCGCTCCGGGGTCCACGTCGTGGCCGCGTACGGGATCTACCTGTCCTCGGTGCTGCCCGAGTGGGCCGCGGCCCTCGACGAGACCGCGCTCGAGAAACACCTGACCGGCGCCCTGGAGGACCACGTCCCGGGCACCGGCTACCGCGCGGGCCTGCTCGGCATCATGGGCACCACCGGCACGGTCACCGCCGTCGAACGCGCCCGGCTCCGCGCCGCGGCCCGGGCCGCGGCCCGGACCGGCGCCGCCGTCACCGTCCGGCTCGACCCGGACACCCGATCCGGAACCGACGTCATCGACCTGCTCACCGGGCAGGGAATGGCGGCGGACAAGGTCCTCTTCACCAACTGCGACGAGTTCCTCGACGCCCCGTACCTCGCCGACCTCTCCGCCGCCGGAGCCACCCTCGAAATGTGCTTCGGCACCGAATTCCAGCACCTCGGCCGCGTGGAGAACCCCTCGGACCGGGAACGCCTGGACTTCCTCGTCCGCTTCCTCGACGCCTACCCTTCCTCTCGGTGGGTGATCGGCGGCTCCACCTGGACCAAGATCCAGCTCACCCGGTACGGCGGCGGCGGACTCGCCCACCCACTCGGCCGAATGGTCCCCGAACTCGCCCGCCGCGGCATCCCCCCGGAGACCCTCACCACCATGACGGTACGGGAGCCCGCCCGCCTGCTCGACCGATCCTGAGCCTCATCCGCAGACGCTCCGACCCACGGCGACCGTCACCCGACGCCGGCTCTCCGCATGTCCTAGCTGGGCCTATACCTCGCATATACCGACGTGGGCGAGGCTCCGCCTGAGCCAATTGAAAGGAGCTCAGACATGCGCAGACTGCGCCCGAAACTCGGAAAAATGGCGATGGCCACCACCCTTGTCTCTGGGATGCTCTTCGCAGGCGCCTCCTCGGCGCAAGCGGATGCCCTCGGCTGCAACGGAAACGTCTGCATGTACCTCTCCACGCCGAAGAACGGCACTGTGTACGTCCAGGCGTACCCCAAGAGCGGCAGCTTCTACGGAAACTTCGATCTCGTGGGCCCTCTCGGGCTGTATCGGCACGGCGCCACCCGGACGTGGAAGAACGGTGCGTTCGAGGCCAAGCAGGAGTGGACCGGCATCCCTGCCGTCGTCGGCAAGTACTGCGTCTCAGGCTGGGTCAACGGTACGCGCATCGGGTACCCGTGCGAGAACATCCTCTAAGCGACCCGGCGATCTCAGCGGGGCAAGGGGACCGGCCCCACGCAGTTAGACGGCGCCGCCACCCGAAACCGCACTGACCACCCCGGATGCTTCGAGGTGGCGGGGCCGGCCCGTCGCACAGGCCGGCCCCATCACAGGGCGTCCGAGCGGGATCGCCCACGCATTTTCACAGGGCGAAGGAACTCAGTCCCCGTCGCCTCCGGTGCTTCCGCCGCGCTGGTCAGGCGACCTGTGCACGGAAAGATCAGGCGAGGCCGATCTGCTGGTAGAACGTCTGGTTGTCCCAGAACAGGAATTCCTCGTCCATGGTGCCGCGCCGGTTCCAGATTCCGACCGTGGCCATATTGATCGAGTACGCCTTGCCGGTCGGCTGGATGAAGCCGCCCTTCCCATCGGGCATCGGGCGGGTGAAGGTGCCCTGCATCACCCCGGTGACCGCGGTCAGTTCGTTCTTGGCCACCCGCAGCGGGTGCGAAACGATCCGCGTGTCCGGTGCCCAGACGAACAACGCCGCCAGGTCCTGGATGTGCTTGTCGATGCCGTCGGTGTAGTGCCCGTCCGGCCAGTGCACGCGGATGTTCTTGGAGTGGCTTTCGCCCAGGCGAGCCCAGTCGGCGTGGGTGAAGACGTTGAAGTCCAGCTCATCGAAGGTCTTCAGGTGCTGCCGCTCGGCGCCGGTCAGATTGCGGGGGAAGGGCGGGTTGGGCACCGGAGTGGTGGCCGGGTCCGGATAGAGGCCCGGGCTCGCCTCCGCGGCTCCTGCCAGGTCGGTGCCGCTCACGACGGCGGTGATGGCGAGTGCGCCGAAGGCGGCGGCTCCGCCCCTGAGTAGCGAACGACGTTCCATGATTGCTCCTCGATCTGTCGGACCGGGCCTGACCCCAAGAACTCCGACTGATCAGATACTGACGGCGCAACCATACACCCGAAGATTGTTGACAATGCAACTAATGACGAATCAACTATCACCGGGATAGGATTCGGCCATGTTCTCCTCGCCCGTGATCGACGACCGCCTGATCACCACTTTCGGCCGCCTGGCCGAGGCCTATAACCGCCTCGAACGACGGCTCGGTCCGGCCATGCAAGCCGAGGCCGGGCTGCCGCACGTCTGGTTCGAAGTGCTGCTCCGGCTGGCCCGCTCCGAAGGCGAGCAGTTGAGCATGAGCGCACTGGCCGAACAGATCACGCTCACCACCGGCGGCGTCACCCGGCTGATCGACCGGATGGAGGCGGCCGGGTACGTCGAGCGCCGCCCCTGCCCCACCGACCGCCGCGTCTCCTACGCGTGCCTCACCGACACCGGCCGCGGCGTCCTCAACCGGGCCGCGACCGTACACGCCCGCAATCTGCGCGAGGTCTTCGCCGACTTCGGCGAGAGCGACCTGGACACCCTGGACAAACTCCTGGACCGCCTCCGAGAAGCCGCCCCGCACCTGGCGCCATAGGTGGCGGCTTCGTGCTCAGTGCGGCCGCGGGGAGACCATGCGGTAGCCGACGCCGCGTACGGTCTGGATGAGGTGGTCGTCGTGGTCGTTCAGGCGGGCGCGTAGGCGTTTGAGGTGGACGGCGATCGTGTTCGTGGCGGCGGGGGTGGCGGAGCTCCAGACGTAGCGGGTGATCTGTTCGCGGGTGACGATGCGGTCCACGTTGCGCATCAGGAAGTGGAGGAGCTCGAACTCACGCAGCGGCAGGTGGACCAGCTCGCCGGAGACGTGCACCTGGTAGGAGGTGGTGTTGAGCTCGATGTGGCCCACCTTGACCACCGGCCGGGGCGCGTGTTCCTCGTGGGCAGCCGCCTGGATGAGCGGCATCAGCTCCGGCATCCGGTACGGCCGGGCCACGCAGGCGGTGGCCCCGACCGCCAGGGCGCGTACGGCGAGCTCGGCGTTTCCCTCACCGATGCCGAGCAGCACCGGCACGGCCCTGGTCTTCCGTACGGTGCGGATGAACTCCACGGCGCCGATGACCGGCAGGTCGGCGCTGACCAGCAGCATGTCCGGATCCTCCGCGCCGGTCGTCAGCAGCGCCTGGGCGCCGTCGGCAACGCCGATCACGCGCACCCCCTCGCGTTCCAGGGCGACCGCCAGTTCCGCGAGGTAGGAGGCGTCGGGATCGGCGACCAGCAGCGTGGTGTCCCCGCGCCCGTCGGGTGCCGACTGGATCACGCTGCTTCCTCCCGTTCGTCCTTCGGCGTCCTGTGAAGGCCCCGGCTCAGCCGAAGCGGCCGGTGATGTAGTCCTCGGTGGCCTTCTCCGACGGGCTGGTGAACATGCGTGTGGTGACATCCATCTCGATCACCTTGCCGGGCTGACCCTGCGCCGCGAGGTTGAAGAACGCGGTGCGGTCGCTGATCCGGGCCGCCTGCTGCATGTTGTGGGTGACGATGACGATCGTGTACTCCTGCTTGAGCTTGGTGATCAGATCCTCGATCGCCAGGGTCGAGATCGGGTCGAGCGCCGAGCACGGCTCGTCCATCAGCAGCACCTGCGGCTTGACCGCGATGGCGCGGGCGATGCACAGACGCTGCTGCTGCCCGCCCGACAGGCCCGCGCCCGGCTTGTTCAGCCGGTCCTTGACCTCGTTCCACAGGTTAGCGCCCCTGAGCGACTCCTCCACCACCTCGTCGGTCTGTGACCTGGGCATACGCCGGTTCAGGCGGAGCCCGGCGGCCACGTTCTCGTAGATCGACATGGTGGGGAACGGGTTGGGGCGCTGGAAGACCATGCCGATCGAGCGGCGCACCGACACCGGCTCGACGCCGGAGCCGTACAGGTCGACGCCGTCGAGCAGCACCTTGCCCTCCACCCGCGCGCCGGGGATGACCTCGTGCATGCGGTTGAGCGTGCGCAGGAAGGTGGACTTGCCGCAGCCCGAGGGGCCGATGAACGCGGTGACCGAGCGGGGCTCGATCGTCATGGAGACGTCCTCGATGGCCTTGTGCGAGCCGTAGTAGGCGTCCAGGCCGGAGACCGTGATCTGTTTGGACATCGGTGGTGGTTCCTCCTGGTTCGGCTACCGGGATCTGGCGGGCGAGCGCCACCAGGCGATGAGGCGGGCGGCGAGGTTGAGCAGCATGACGATCAGGATGAGGGTGAGCGCGCCCGCCCACGCCCGGTCGATCGCCGTGTCGGTCGGGCGTGCCGCCTGGTCGAAGACGTACAGGGGGAGGCCCATCTGCGGGCCGTTGAACGGGTCCTCGTTGATGGAGTCGGTGAAGAACACCGTCAGCAGCAGCGGCGCGGTCTCCCCGGCGACGCGGGCGATGGCCAGCATGACGCCGGTGACGATGCCGGTCAGCGCGGTGGGCAGCACCACCTTCAGGATGGTGCGCCACTTGGGCACGCCCAGCGCGTACGCGGCCTCGCGCAGGTCGGCGGGGACCAGGCGGAGCATCTCCTCCGCCGCGCGGACCACGGTCGGCATCATCAGGATCGACAGCGCCAGCGCGCCGGCGAAACCGGAGAACGGCATGCCGAGCGCGAGGATCCAGAAGGCCAGGATGAACAGGCCCGCCACCACCGACGGGACGCCGGTCATGACGTCGACGAAGAAGCTGATCGAGCGGGCCAGGCGGGTGCCCCGGCCGTACTCCACCAGGTAGATCGCGGTGAGCAGGCCGATGGGGACGGAGATCAGCGAGGAGAGCGCCACCTGCTCCAGCGTGCCGAGGATGGCGTGGTAGGCCCCGCCGCCGGCGTCCCTGGCGCCGATGTTGCGCATCGAGTGGGTCAGGAATTCGATGTCGAAACGGGCCAGGCCGTTGCTGATCACCATCCAGAGCACCGCGACCAGCGGCACCACCGCGATCGCGAAGGCCAGGTAGACCAGGACCCGCACGACCAGGTCCGTCAGCCGCCGCCGGGGCGAGACGTGCTGGATCGGGGTCGCCTCTTCGATCGCGGTCATGCTCCCGCTCCCGAGTACTCCTTGCGACGGGCCACGACCAACCGGGCCGCCATGTTCATCACCATCGTGATCGCGAACAGCACCAGGCCGGAGGCGATCAGCGCGCCGCGGCCGATAGGCGTGGCCTCGCCGAAGCCGTTGGCGATGTTGGCCGCGATGCTGTTGCCCTGCGCGGTGAGGATCTGGAAGCTGATGCCGAAGGTGGCGGGCAGGATCAGCGCGACCGCGATCGTCTCGCCCATCGCCCGGCCCAGGCCCAGCATGGCCGCGCTGATCACGCCGGGCCTGCCGAACGGCAGCACCGCCATCCTGATCATCTCCCAGCGGGTGGCGCCGAGCGCCAGCGCGGCCTCCTCGTGCGACTTGGGTACCTGGAGGAACACCTCCCTGGAGATCGCCGCGATGATCGGCAGGATCATGACCGCGAGGATGACCGAGGCGGTGAACATCGACCGTCCGGCCACGCTCTCCCCGGCGAACAGCGGGATCCAGCCGAAGTACTCGTTGAGGAACCCCTCCGGGCCGGTGATGAACGGCACCAGGAAGACGATGCCCCACAGGCCGTACACGACGCTGGGCACCGCGGCCAGCAGGTCGATCACGTAGCCCAGCGCGGCGGCGAGCCGGCGCGGCGCGTAGTGCGAGATGAACAGCGCCACCCCGACCGCGACCGGCACCGCCATGACCAGGGCCAGCAGCGAGCTGAGCACAGTGCCGAACGCCAGCGCGGCGATGCCGAAGGTGTGGCTGCCGTTGGGATCCCAGATGACTTCGGTGAGGAAGTCGCCCTCATTGGCCCGCAGCGCCGGGACGGCCTCGACGACCAGGAAGACCGCGATCGCGGCCATGATCACCAGGACCAGGATCCCGGCGCCGGTCGCCAGGTAGCGGAACGCGCCCTCACCGCGGGTACGCCCGGGGGCGGACCGGCTGGCCGCCGGTCCGCCCGCACGGGTGCTCGTCGGAGCGGTCATGCTAGGAGATCGCGCTGATCGAGGTCCTGACCTTGGCCAGCAGGCTGGTCGGCAGCGGCGCGTAGCCCAGGCTCGTCAGCGAGGCCTGGCCCTCGTCGCTGGCGGTGTAGGTCAGGAACGCCTTGACCAGATTGACCTCCTCGGCGGCGAGGCCCTTCTCGCAGGTGATCTCGTAGGTCACCAGGACGATCGGGTACGCGCCGGCGGCCGAGGTGGCGTAGTCGATGCTGAGCGACAGGTCGTTGCCGGTGCCCTTGACCTCGGCGGCCTCGACGGTCTTGGCGGCGCTCTCCGGGGTCAGCTCGACGAACTCGCCGGAGCCGTTGGCGACCTTGGACTTCTGCAGGGCGGAGTTCTCCGCGTAGGAGAGCTCGACGTAGCTGATGGCGCCCTCGGTCGTCTTGACCGCCTGGCTCACCCCGTCGGAACCCTTGGCGCCGACGCCCTTGGCCTCGGCCGGCCACGCCTTGGCGTGCTCGTACGGCCACTCGCCGGTCGCGACCAGGAACTTGGTGAAGTTGTCACTGGTGCCCGACTCGTCGGAGCGGTGCACCGCCTGGATCGCGGTCGAGGGCAGCGAGGCGTCCGGGTTGTCGGCCTTGATCGCCGGGTCGTCCCACTTGGTGATCTTGCTGTTGAAGATGTCGGAGATCGTCTTCGGCTTGAGCTGCAGGCCGTCCACGCCGGGCAGGTTGTAGACCACCGCGACGGGGCCGGTCACCATGGGCAGGTTGATCGCCTTGCCGGTCTGGCAGCGCGCGTCGGCCTTCTCCGGCTCGCCCTTCTCCGGGTTGAGCGCGGAGTCCGACCCCGCGAAAGCCACCGTGCCGTCGGTGAACGCCTGGATGCCGGCGCCGGAACCACTGGGCTGGTAGTTCAGGCTCACCCCGGGGTTGGCCTGCTGGAAGTTCTTCTTCCACTCGTCCATGGCGTTCGCCTGGGCGGAGGAGCCCGCCGCGTTGATCGTGCCGCTCAGGCCGTTGTCACCCGTACCCGCGGAGGCCGCGGGCGCACCAGTGTCGGTCGCCGCACCGGTGTTGTCGTCGGTGCCGCAAGCAGCAAGCGCTAGCGCGCCTGTAAGGACGAAGGCGGCCAGTCGGCCTGCGTACTTCACCTTGGGTCCCTCCCCAATCGCTTCATTAATCGCGCAACAGAAATTAGGGAACGAACTGGGCCGAAACCCAAAACCAAAATGAACTGACGGTGAACCTGCTGGGTCTGTCGTGTAGACCGTCTGTGATGCGCAACACACGCCTCCCGGCCGGAACCGTCCGGTCAGGCGGGCGACGGCGGCGTGCCGGCCTGGCTCAGCTGGCGCAACGTGCACCCGCTGGCCTGTTTGAACAGGTATTCCGCCCGCTCGTACGACAGCCGGCCCCGCCCGGTGTCGGGGCAGCGGTCACGCGTGGTCCGCGGCGATCGCCGATCGGCCAGGAATAACGGCCCCCGGACGCGGTCGCCGATGAGCTGGGCGAGCAGGGCGGCGGTCCGTGGCGGCCAGGGCAGGCGTCCACCGTCCTCGACGTCGAGGGCGAGCGCCCATTCCGCCCTGGCCGCGTGCTCGTAGAGCAGCGTCCAGAACGCCCGTTCGCGGAGTGCGAGGCCGGGCCGGGCGAGCAGCGTCTCGACGGCGGCGGGGTCCATCGGCCGGGACCTGCCGCGAGGTTCGGGCCGCCGCTCCAGCAGCGCCCCCAGCTCACCCGCCTCCGCCCAGGCCGCGAAGGACCGGACGGCGGCCCGGTGCCGGTTCCAGGTCGCCGCGGCCGCCCGCCCCCAGACGGCGGCGAAGGTCTCGGCGATCTGTCCCGCGGTGACCTCCGCGAGGGCCCGATCCGCCCCGACTTCGCGGAGCAGCCGGGTCAGCGTCTTGCGGTAGGAGCGCACGGTCGCCGGGTCCAGGCCCTCCCGGTCCAGGAACGCGGCCACAGCGGGGCCGAACGTGACCGGCAGGGCGGGCAACACGGCGGCGCGTTTCAGGAGGATCGCCCGTTCGGGACCGTTCTGGGCGAGCGCGGCGGCCCGCTCGAACTCGGCCCGCGCCTCGGCGGACCGCCCGAGCCGGGCCAGCAGGTCGCCCCGGACCCCCGGCAGCAGGTGGTAGTTGCGCATCGCCGGCTCGGCGAGCAGCGGATCGATCAGGGCCAGCCCCGCCTCGGGACCGTCCGCCATCGCGACCGCGACCGCCTGGTTGAGCCGTACGACCGGGGTGGGCAGCACCCGGGACAGGGCAGCGTAGAGGGCCGCGATCTGGGCCCAGTCGGTGTCCTCGGCGGTGGCGGCCTGCGCGTGGCACACCGCGATGGCGGCCTGGAGCACGTACGGGCCGAACGGCCCGCCGACGGCCCTGGCCTGGAGCAACGCCGCCATGCCCCGGTGGATGAGCAGCCGGTCCCAGCGCCCCCTGTTCTGCTCGTGCAGCGGGATCGGCTCCCCCTGCGGGCCGGTACGGGCCCCGGCCCGCGAGGCCTGGAGTTCCATCAGCGCGACCAGACCGTGCACCTCGGCCTCGCCGGGCATCAGCCGGGCCAGCAGCCGGCCGAGCCGCAGCGCTTCCAGGCACAGCCCGGGCCGCATCAGGTCATCGCCCGCCGTGGCCGCGTACCCCTCGTTGAACACCAGGTAAACGACTTCGAGCACCGAGGAGAGCCGGGCCGCGCGCTCCCCCTGCGGGGGCACCTCGAAGGGGATGCGCCGGGCGGCCAGCGTGCGCTTGGCCCGGACGATGCGCTGCGCGACCGCGGTCTCCGACACCAGGAAGGCCCGCGCGATCTCCTCGGTCCGCAGGCCGCCGACGAGCCGCAGGGTCAGCGCCGCCCGCGCCCGGGTGGACAGGGCGGGATGGCAGGAGACGAACATCAGCCGCAGGACGTCGTCGTCGAGGCCGTCTGCCGGGTCCGGTTCCGCGACGCCGGGGTCCGGCTGGACCGAGAGCTCGTGGGCGAGCCGCTCGTGCCCCCGGTCCAGCCGTTCGGCGCGCCGTAGGTGGTCGACGGCCCTGCGCTTGGCGATGGCCATCAGCCAGGCACCCGGATTGTCCGGGACGCCTTCCGGCCATCGCTCCAGCGCGGCCAGGAGCGCGTCCTGCGCGAACTCCTCGGCCAGCCCGACATCACCCACCATCCGGACCAGGCCCGCGATGATCCTCGCGGACTCCAGCTTCCAGACCGCGTCAACGGCGGTGTGGGCGTCCCACGACGTCATGATCGTGTTTATTCGGGGCCGTACACCTGCTGCATGCCACCCACCCCGTCACCGGCGATCTTCCAGAACCGGCGGGTGATCTCGATGGCCTCCTCCTTGGAGCGCACCTCGATCAGCGCGAAGCTGACGATCGCCTCCCGCGCCTCCGTGAAGGGCCCGTCGGTGACGGTGACCTCGCCGCCCGAGGAGGTGAAGCGGGTGCCCACGGGGTCGAGCCCACCGGTCGCCAGCAGCACGCCCGCTTTGGTCATCTCCTCGACGAACTTCCCCATCTCCGCGTACATCGCCTCGTCCGGAGCCTGCCCGCCGCCCTTGGTGGTCATCAGGAACCTCATGGTGCTTCTCCTTGCTCGTTTCCGTTCCGTCAGTCAACACGTCGCACGGGCGGCCCCGGAATCGACTGATCGTGCGTGACCTGGGGATTCGGCGGGATGTGACAGGTAATGCACCATCAACCTACGACAGATAATGCCGATATATCCGGATAACTGCTGGTCAGCGGGAGGGGGAGACAAGGCGGTCGATTCCGGGAGTCGCCGATCGACGCGTCAGCGATGCCGGTTCGAACCGGCCCCGCCACAGAAGGGAATCGGCCATGACCGCCACCCACACCAGCACCCCCACCAGCACCGGCCCGCTCCTGGTCGCCGCCGCGCTGGTCGCCCCCGTCTACGGGATCCTCTCCTTCGGCCAGGCCTTCACCAGAGAGAGCTTCGACCTGACCCGCCACCCGCTCAGCCTGCTGAGCAACGGCGACCTCGGCTGGCTCCAGATCACCACATTCCTCCTCATGGGCGTGCTGGCCGTCGCCGGATCGGTCGGGCTCCGCCGTGCCATGAGCGGTCGGCCCGGCGGGAGGTGGGCCCCCAGTCTGGTCCTGGTGTTCGGCGTCACCACCTGCCTGGCCGGGATCTTCACGATGGACCCGGTGGACGGCTTCCCGACCGGCACCCCGCTCGGCGTGCCGGCCACGATGAGCTGGCACAACATCGCGCACAACGCCGTTTCCTCGATCGGCTTCATCGCGCTCGTGGTGGCGTGCTTCATTTTCGGACGCCATTACAGCCGGGCCGGTCGTACGGGATACGCGGTGGGCTCGGCGGCCAGCGCGGTGATCTTCCTGGGCGGCCTGGGCTGGGCACTGTCCGGCGGGCACGCGGGCTCGCTCACCCTCGCCCTCGGGTCCCTGACGACCCTCCTCTGGCTCACCGTCGTCGCCCTCGACAAGCGCGCCGGACTGCGCTGACCGGGCAGGGGCGGTCAGGGGTCGGGGGTGGCGGGGCGGATGAGGCCGCTTTCGTAGGCGAAGACCACCACCTGGGCGCGGTCGCGCAGGCCGAGCTTGACCAGCACGCGGCTCAGATGTGTCTTGACCGTCGCCTCGGCCAGATGCAACGCCGCGGCGACCTCGGCGTTGGAGAGCCCGCGTGCCACCTGCACCAGCACCTCGTGCTCGCGCGCGGTCAGCTGCGCCAGCCGTTCGTCCCGCAGGGCGGGCCCTGGAGTCATCTGCGGCGCGAACCTCTCCAGCACGCGGCGGGTGACGCGCGGCGACAGCGCCGCCTCTCCGGCCGCGACATCGCGGATCGCGCTCAGCAGTTCCCGCGGCCGGGTGTTCTTCGGCAGGAACCCGGCCGCTCCGGCCTTCAGCCCGGCGAAGGCGTACTCGTCCAGATCGAAGGTGGTCAGGATGAGCACGCGCGAGCGCGGGCTGTCGCGCACGATCCGGCGGGTGGCCTCGATGCCGTCCAGACCGGGCATGCGCACGTCCATCAGCACCACGTCCGGACGCAGGCGCCGCGCCAGCCGGGCCGCCTGCTCGCCGTCATCCGCCTCCCCCGCCACCTCCATGTCCGGCTCGGCCTCGAAGACCATGCGGAAGGCCATCCGCAGCAGCGACTCGTCGTCGGCGATCAGCAGCCGGATCATCGTGGCGCTCCCAGGTCCAGCACGGCCAGCACCCGCCATCCGCCGCCCGTCACCGGCCCGGCCTCCAGGGTCCCGCCGTAGGCGGCCACCCGTTCCCGCATGCCCGCGATCCCGCGCCCATCGCCCCGGAGCCCGGAGCGGGGCCCGGACACCCAGGTCTCGGCGTCGAGTGGCTCGCGAACGTCGGTGACCTCCACCTCGGCACGGCGCGACGATACGTCGACCCGCACCTCGGCGCGGGCCCCGGGCGCGTGCCGCAGCGTGTTCGTCAGCGCCTCCTGAACCAGCCGGTAGATCGTCAGCTGGGCGGCGGCGGGAACCGCCTCGGTGTCACCGGCCACCCGGACACACGTCGCCAGCCCGGTCGCGCGCATCCGCTCGGCCAGCGGGCCGAGCTCGGCGATCCCGGGCGCGGGCTGAAACGTCCCGCCGAGGCCCTCCTCGCCCGAGATCGCGCGGCCGGTGCTCAGGGAGCGGCGCATGTCCTGCAGGGCTTGGTGTCCAGTCGCGGCGATCTGCTCCATCGCCGCCGCGGCCCGGTCCGGCGCGCTGTGGCGGACGTGGCCGGCGCTGTCGGCCAGCGCCACCATGACCGAGAGGTTGTGGGTGACGATGTCGTGCATGTCGCGGGTCATCCGCGCGCGTTCCTCGGCTACGGCCAGCCGTGCCCGCTGCTCACGGTCGCGCTCCAGGGAGGTCACGTACGCCCGTCGTGCCCGCATCCACAGGCCGGTCATGAGGGCGGCGGCCGCCATCGCGCTCAGCGCGGCCGCCGTGAAGGGGAACTGGCCGGGCGGAGCCCAGCGGGCGGCGGCCAGCAGCACCCCGGCCTGCACCGCGAGCGCCGCCGGCAGGGTGTCGCGCCACGGGCGGCGCGCGGCGACCGTGTACAGGGCCACCAGGAGGGCGGCGTCGGCGGGAAGCTGAACGTCCAGCCCCCACTGGACGGCGGCGGCGACGCCGATCGCGCCCAGGACCGTCATCGGAGCGCGCCGTCTCCAGGCCAGTGGAGCCACCAGCGCCGTCTGCAGCGCGAGCAGCCATGGGGGGCCGGACAGCACCTGGCCGGGTCCGAGCGTGGCCAGGAACAGCGCGGCGGCCAGCAGCGCGTCCGCGGGTACGGTCGACCGTCGGCTCAGCGCGATGAGGCGGGCCGCCGGACGGTCGGCTGGTTCCATGCGCTTCACCCTAGTTGGGCTGCGGGTTCGCTCCCGCTCCTCCCGAGGGATGACCGTCATCCGAAAGTCGCATGCGCGGGTGCGACCTCCGCCGCTGGCCCGCGGGCGTGCCGGACTGCCAGCCTCGTCGGACATCCTTTCCGTTTGAGGAGCTTTCGCATGTCCTTTGTCACGAAAAATGCGGATCTTGCCTTCGGGGCCACGGCCGCCGGTTCGTCCACTGTCTCCAGAAGGGCGGCTGTCTCCAGAAGGGCGGCGTCCGCCGTCTCGAAAGCCGCGGGCAAGGTCGCGGGGCTGGCCGTGCTGGTGCTGGCGGGCTCCCTGCCCGCGGCCTCCGCCGACGCCGGGAGCCCGATCGGCGTGAGCCTGCCCGCGCCCGGCGGCCCGTATCCGGTCGGGACCGTGGCCATGCGGCTGGTCGACCGCTCGCGGCCCGATCCGCTGGTGGCGGCCAAGCCGTACCGGGAACTGATAATCAGCCTGTGGTATCCGGCGGCCGGCGGCGGGCCGCTCGCGCCGCACATGGCGCCGCTGGCCGCCGCCGACTGGGATCGGCACTCGGCGCCGCCCCTGGGCATCGCCAAGGGCACCGTCGCCTGGGCCGCCACGCGCACCCAGGCCCGCGTCGGCGCGCCGGTCGAGCCGCGTGCGGGCAAGCTGCCGGTGGTGCTGTTCGGTTCGGGGGACGGCGGGCCGCGCACGCTGGGCACCACCCTGGTCGAGGACCTGGCCTCGCGCGGCTACCTGGTCGTCACCGTCGACCACACCTACGAGGCCGACCAGGTGGAGTTTCCCGGCCGGCGCCTGGTGCGCGCCCTGCCGCTGCCCGCGAAGCTGACGCCGAAGGTCATCGCCAAGTTGCTGGCCAAGCATTCGCGGGCGCGCCTGGCGGACATGCGCTACGTGCTGGACCAGGTCACCGCCCTGGCCCACGGTCGCCCGATCGGCGGCAAGCTGCCCAAGGGGATGCTCGGCGCGCCCGACGCCTCGCGGGTGGGGGTGCTGGGACAGTCGCTGGGCGGTTCGGTCGCCGCGCAGCTGACCCGCGACGACACCCGCGTGGACGCGGGCGTCAACCTCGACGGCGCCTATGTCGGCCCCGTGGCCACCCGCGGTGTGACCAGGCCGTTCCTGCAACTGGCGGCCGAGACCCACACGCGGGACAGCGAGCCGAGCTGGAAGTCGTTCTGGCGGGCCTCGACCGGTTGGAAGCGGGAGCTGCGTTTCAAGGGCGCGGCCCACGGCTCGTTCACCGACCTGCAGCCGCTGCTGCCGCAGATCGCGGCCAAGCTCCCCACGGTGCCGCTCGCGGACTACGTGGGCACCATCAATCCCGGCCGTTCGGTGGCGGCGCAGCGCGCCTACGTCGGGGCCTTCTTCGACCTGCACCTGCGAGGCAAGCCGACCCGCCTGTTCGCGGGCCCCGACACCCGCTTCCCCGAGGTCTCCCTCATCCCCTGACCCGTGGGTCCGGCCGGGCTGCTAGCCGTCCTGGAGGTTCTCCAGTTGGTCGGTCATGACCGAGGTGATGTGCGCCCGCATCAGTTTCTCGGCGTCCTCGGCGTCGCCCCTGGCGATGGCGTCGCAGATCCGGGAGTGCTCCTCGATCGACTGCTCCAGGCGGCCGGGGATGCCGACGGTGAGCCGCCCGATGCGCCGCTGGTGGCCTTCCAGGTTCTCGATGAGGTCGTTGACCCACTGGTTCCTGGACTGACGGTAGATGAGCCGGTCGAACTCCTCGAACAACCGGATCACCTCCTCGACGTCACCGGCGGCCAGGGCCTGGCGGCCCGCCTCCACGTTGCGCTCCAGGTCGGCGCGGACCTGGCCGGTCGGCTCGGCGGCGGCCGTGGCCGCGCAGGCGCCCTCGATGAGGGCGCGCACCTCGTAGACCTCACGGAGGTCCTGGCGGCTGTAGCCCGCGACGACCGCGCCCCGATAGGGGATCAGCTGGACCAGCCGATCTTTCTGCAGCCGGACGAACGCCTCCCGGATGGGCGTCTTGCTGACGCCGAGACGGGTGGCGATGTCCACCTCGCGGAGCGCGAAGCCGATTTCGAATTCGCCGTTCACGATGCTCTGGCGAAGGCGGTGGTAGACCCGGTCCTTGAGCTGCATGTGCGGCAACTCGTCCAGACCGAGGCCTTCTCCCGTTGCCATCGGGCCCCCAGATGGTTTGATGTGTCGAGGCTGCGCGCGGGGCTCCGAAGAGAGGTGCCATGGGGAGTGCTCAGCGCGCACTGGGTATTTTCGCATATCAGATGTGATACGCAAGACGAGGATCAGGCGGGTATCCCGTTGATCAGGACCGGGCGCCCGTCGAGTTCCAGGGTCGCCTCCCGCATGACGCAGTCCAGGTGAGCCGGGGCGTCCACGGTGCCGCCGTAGGCGATCGAGTTGCCGAGCGCGATGTGCGCGCTGCCGAGGGTGGACTCGGTCTCCATCGCGACCCCGCACACGCGGCCGTTGGGGTTGAGCCCCATGGAGACCTCGGCGAGATTGCCCATCCTCGCATCCTGGCAGCGATCCATCATCTCGGTCAGCCGAATGCCCTCATCGCCCTCCACCGACACCAGTCGTCCGGCGGCGAAGTGCAGCGCGACCGGCCGGGTGACCGGCCCCGGGCCCATGAACAGGAAGTCGCCGTCGATGACCACGACGCCGTTGGCGCTGTACTCGACCGGCGCGGTCCCCGCCTCGACATCGGGCGGCGCCATGTACGCCCCCCGGTCCCGGGCGACGCCGAACAGGGCCCGGCCCGGCCGCCCCTCCACCGAACCGGACAGGTCGGTGCCGGCCGGAGTGGTGAGCCGGAAGACCGACGCCTCGCCCCAGGCGCGGGCGAGCCGCTCGGTCAGCGTCCGCAACTCGTCGAAGTCCACGTCGAACGGCCCGCCGAGCCGGAAGGTGTCGGCGATCACGCCCGGCATGGCCAGATACCGTGTCCCGGCGGCCGTCGCCCGCCGGCGCGCCTGGCTGGACCCGACGAACGTCGAGGTCAGCTCGATCGCGGCGGCGGCTCCGGCCAGCAGCCCGGCCACCGCCGAGGGCGGCTCGCTGCCCGGCACCTCGTACCGCGGCAGCCTGGCCACCACCGGCACGCAGCCCCGGTCCTCCAGTCCGGTGACCAGCGCCTCGACCACGTCCGCCGCGGTGCCCGCGTCGGTGAGCAGGACCACCTCCTCCCCCGGCCCGGCCCCCAGGCACTGGTCGAGGACGGTCGCCAGGGTGCGGTCGGGGATCACCGGCGACCAGCTCCCACCACGTCGTCGAACGCCTCCTTGAAGCCGCGGACGGTCGCCATCCGGTCCGCGCCGAGCGGGAACACGCTGACGCAGTCCACCCCGAGCTCGAGCATGTTGGCGATGTGTCCCCTGGCCCGGTCCTTGTTCCCGGCCAGCGCCATCCGGTGCACGAAGTCCTCGGGCAGCAGGTTGGCCGCCTGCTCGGCCTCCTGGAACTCCCCGCCCGCGTACCGCTCGCGGACCTCGGCGACCAGGTCGGCGGAGAGACCGGCCATCTCGCAGTACACGGGGGCGGTCTGCGGGAACCAGGCGGCGATGGTCCGCCCGGCCCGCAGGGCCTGCTCCTCGTCCTCGTCGATGGCGCCGTAGGCGAACACCGTGATCTTCGGACGGGCCGGACGGCCCGCCTGGTCCGCGCCGCGGTCGATGTGGTCGATGGCCCAGCGCAGCCCCTCGGGGTGCAGCCCGGCCAGCAGGATGACACCGTCGGCGACCCGGCCGGCCAGCTCCAGCGTCTTCGGGCCGCTCGCCGAGACGTAGACCGGGAGGCCGGGCCGCCCGGGGTCGCGCATGTGCGCGTCGTCCAGCGTGAACCCTGGCGCCTGGAGGGTCACGTGCTCCCCGGCCCACAGCCGGCGGATCGCGCCGATGGCCGCCTCCAGCCGGGCCAGCGGCGCCGGCTTGGAGCCGAGCGCGAGCAGCGGGCGGTCCCCGGCGCCGATGCCGAGCACCGCGCGCCCGCCGGAGACCTCGTCGATCGTGGTGGCCGCGGTGGCGGTGACCGCCGGGTGCCGGGTGATGGGGTTGGTCACCGCCGTGCCCAGCCGGATCCGCTCGGTGCGCAGCGCGGCCAGGGTCAGGTACACGTACACGTTGCGCGCGTGCAGGGAGGAGTCGGTGAGCCACAGCTCCTCGAAGCCGCGGTCCTCGATCTCCGCGACCATGGAACCGAACTCGTCCGGCGGGTCCACGGGCTGCAGAGCCACTCCGCTGTGCATGTCATTCTCCTTGGGAGCCGTAGGTCAAGATGGTGGCGGCGAGCGCCTGGAGGCCGAGCGGGACCGGACCTGTCTCGATCCATTCGGCCTCGGTGTGCGTGCCGTCCCCGTAGGTGATGCCGAGGGTGACCGCCGGGAGGCCGATCCTGTAGGCGGCGTTGGCGTCGGTGCTCGCGGCGGTGTGGCGGGGCTCGACGCCGATCGTCCGCAGCGCCGCCTCGGCGGCCAGGACGAGGGGATGGTCCTCGGCCAGCCGGCCCGCCGGGCGGTTCCCGATCTCCTCGATCGCCACGTTCACCTGCGCGGGGACCCGCTCCAGGATCTCCCGCGCGCCGTCCTCGAGCAGACGCAGGGTGGGTTCGTCCGCCGAGCGCAGGTCGAGGTCGAACACGCATCGCCGGGCGCGGGCGTTGATGGACTCGCCGCCGTGCAGGGTGCCGATGTTGACGGTCGCCTTCGCGTCGCCGCCCGGCCGCAGGCGGGCCAGGTCATGGATCATCCCCGCCGCCACGTGCACCGCGCTCGGGACGTGCGGGTCCTCCCAGGCGTGCCCGCCGGGTGCGGTCACCGTGACACGTTTGCGTACCGAGCCGACCCCGATCAGGTTCACCCGGCCAAGGTAGTTGCCCTCCAGGGCGATCAGCGCCCCGAGGGGGACGGGCGGCCGGTCCAGGGCGGCGGTGACGCCCCGGAGGTTGCCGAGGCCCTCCTCCCCGACGGTGGCCACGATCCAGACCTGGCCCCCGGTCCGCTCGGGCAGCAGGCGGTCCAGGACGGACAGGGCGGCGACGGCCACCGTGTCGTCGCCGCAGCCGGGACCGACCAGCCGTCCCGCGCCGTCGTCGGTGAGGCCGTGCCGTACGTCGTGGCCGAACACGGTGTCGAGGTGCGCGGCGACCAGGATGGCTGGCCCGCTGCCCGCGCGGACCCGCGCCCACACGTTGCCGGTCGGGTCGATCGCGACCTCGGCCAGACCGTCGGCGCGCCACCAACCGGCGACCCGCTCGGCGCGCGCGGCTTCCTGCAGGGGCGGCGCGGGGATCAGCGACAGCTCGATCGTGCGCTCGATGACCCTGCCCGCCTCGGCGACCGCCGTTTCGGTGACTGATCCGGTCATGGTCCTGTCACCTCCTGATCTTCGTCCAGGCCCAGCTCGGCCAGGATCTCCGCGGTGTGCTCCCCCAGTTCCGGCGCGCCCCGCTCGAACCGCAGCGGGCCGTCGACCTGGAACGGCGGGCCGATGTACCGATAGGTTCCCGCGCGGGTCCGTTGCTCGCGTACCAGGCCGAGAGCCTGCGCCTGCGGTGAGGTGAGCACCTGGGCGAGGTCGCGGACCTGGGCGGCGGGGATGCCCGCCGCGCCGAGCCGGGACAGCCAGTCCGCCACGTCGTGTTCGGCCAGGACAGCCTCGATCTCGCCGATGAGCGGGCCGAGGTTGCGCACCCGGTCGGCGTTGGTGCTGAAACGGGGGTCCGCGAGCAGGTGGGGGGCGCCGATGGCGGCGCATACCCGGTGCCAGAGGTCCTCGCTCCCTGCTCCGGCCATGACCAGGTAGCCGTCCCTGGCCCGGAACGCCCCGTAGGGAGCGAACGTCGGCGAATGGCTGCCCATCTGCCGGGGTACCTCGCCGTCCACCAGGAACGCGGGGGCCGTGCTGGCGAAGCAGGCGGTGGCGAACTCCAGCAAGGAGGCCGACACCTGCGACCCCGCCCCGTGACGTTCCCGGCCCAGCAGCGCCGCGGTCACGGCCAGTGCGCACGAGACGGCGCTGCCGATGTCGAGCGCGGGCACGCCGACCTTGACCGGCTCCCCGCCCGCCACCCCGGTGACGCTCATCAGCCCGCCCTCGGCCTGCAGGATCAGGTCGAACCCGCCCCGCGCGGCGTCCGGCCCGACCTGCCCGTAGCCGGAGATGGAGCCGTACACCAGGCGCGGGTGGCGGGTCCGCACCGACTCGGCGTCCAGCCCCACCCCCCGGAGCGACCCCGGCCGGCCGTTCTCGATCAGCACGTCGGCCGAGCCGAGCAGGGCCTCCATGACGCGCAGCCCCGCGGCGGACTTCAGGTCCAGCCTGATCCCGCGCTTGCCGGTGTTGAGCACCTGGAACAGCGCGCTCTCCGTCCCGACGAACGCGGTCCCCTGGGTCCGGTACGGGTCGCCCTCGGCGCCCACCTCGACCTTGATCACATCGGCGCCGAGCGAGGCCAGCAGCATCGAGGCGTACGCCCCGGAGACGAACCGGGTCAGATCGACGACCCGGATGCCCGCGAGGGGCCGCTGACTCGCCGCTGTTCGACTCACCATGGCTGCGGCTCCCGGTACCGGCCGAATCTGGACCGCATCGTGTCGGCGATCTCGCCGAGTGTCGCGCCGACCCGCCCGCACTGCATGATGTACGGCATGGTGTTGGCGCCCTCGTCCAGCGCACGGCCGAGGTCCGCGAGCGACTCGCCGACCGCCTGAGCGTCGCGGGCCGCGATCCGGGCGCGCAGTTTCTCCCGCTGGCGGTCGCCCGCGGTCTCGTCGATCTCGAACAATGGCGGAGCCACGTCCGAGCCGTCGGTGTACTTGTTCACCCCGACCTTGACCCGCTCGCCGCTGAGGATCTGCCGCTCGTAGGCGTAGGCCGACTCGGCCACCCACCGTTGCGGGACGCCCTGGGCGAGCAGTTCGACCAGCCCGCCGCCCGCGTCCACCTTCTCGACCAGTGCCCAGGCGCGCCGCTCGATCTCGTCGGTGAGGCTCTCCACGTAGTAGGAGCCGGCCAGCGGGTCGATGACCTTGGCCACGCCCGACTCGTGGGCGATGATCTGCTGGGTGCGCAGGGCCAGCCGTACCGACTCCTCGGTGGGGATCTCCAGTGCCTCGTCGTAGCCCATGACGTGGATCGACTGGGCCCCGCCGAGCACCGCCGCGAGGCACTGCAGGGTGGAGCGGACCACGTTGTTCAGCGGCTGCTGCGCGGTCAGCGTGGCCCCCGAACAGCCGGAGAAGAAGCGCAGCCGCGCCGAGTTCTCCTTCTTGGCGCCGAACCGCTCGGTGGCCAGCCGGTGCCACATGCGGCGGGCCGCGCGGACCTTGGCCGCCTCCTCGAACAGGTCCAGCTGGCTGGAGAAGTGGAAGGACAGCCGGGGCGCGAAGAAGTCGAAGTCGAGGCCCCTGGCGAGGAACGCCTGGCTGTAGGCGATCGCCGAGGCCATGGTCAGCCCGACCTCCTGGACCGCGTCGCAGCCCGCCTCCCGCGCGTGGTAGCCGGTGATCGAGATGCCGTTGAACCTGGGCAGCTCCGCGGAGGCGTACTCCACCACGTCGGCGACCAGCCGGATGGACTCCTCCGGCGGGAAGATGAACGTCTTGCGGGCCAGGAACTCCTTGAGGATGTCGTTCTGCAGGGTGCCCGCGACGTCCTTGCGGGCCACGCCCTGGCGCTCGGCGGCGACCAGGTAGAAGGCCAGGATGATGGGCGCGGTGGCGTTGATGGTGAAGTTCACCGACAGCTGGTCGATGGGCAGGCCGTCGAACACCGTCTCCATGTCCTCGACGGTGTCGATGGCCACGCCCACCCTGCCCACCTCGGAGGCCACCTCGGGGTCGGTCGAGTCGTATCCCAGCTGGGTGGGCAGGTCGAAGGCCACCGACAGCGCGGTCTGGCCCTGCGCGAGCAGGAACCGGTAGCGGGCGTTGGTGTCCTCGGCCGATCCGTAGCCCGCGTACTGACGCATGGTCCACAGGCGTTCCCGGTACATGGTCGGGTACGGCCCCCGGGTGAACGGGGGCTTGCCTGGCAGGCCGAGCCGTTCCTCCAGGCCGTCCGCGACCGAGTCCGCGACGTAGACCGGCTGGAGCGGGATGCCCGAGTCGGTGACCACCTCCCGCGGCGCTTCGCTCATGATGACCTCCCCCCTTGCCGGGCTATGTCGAAGATGCGTTCCACCACGTCGGGCAGCGGCGTGCCGACCGGGAAGACGTCGCGGACGCCGAGCGCCTTGAGCCGGTCGACGTCGGTGGGCGGGATCGTCCCGCCGACGACCACCGGCACGTCGTCCAGGCCCGCCTCACGGCAGGCCGTGAGCAGCTGCGCGGCCACCGCGAGGTGCACGCCGGAGAGCACCGACAGTCCGATCACGTCCGCGTCCTCGGCCAGCGCGGCGCCGACGATCTGGGGCGCCGTCTGCTGGAGACCGAGGTAGACGACCTCGGCCCCGGCGTCGCGCAGCGCCATCCCGACGACCTTGATCCCTCGGTCGTGGCCGTCCAGTCCCGGCTTGGCCAGGACGATCCTCGGGCGGACGACGGCCGGTCGGCTCATCGGCGCTCCCGGTCCCCAAGCGCGAGTGCCGCGAAGGTGGTGTAAACCCTGGTCGCCTCGACGATGTCGTCGATCGACAGGTGCTCGTCGGCGCAGTACACGGGCTCCCCGCCGGGGCCGAAGATGATCGTCGGCACCTTCCGGCCGAAGCTCGCGGTGTCGCCGAGCCAGCCGGCCGCCAGCAGCGGCGGCTCGGCGCCGCGGACCGACCGCACCGAGTCGCGCATCAGCTCCACGACCTCGTCACCCGGGGCGGCGAGGTAGCCGGACTTGACATCGGCCAGCCGTACCTCGGCCTGGAAGCGCGGGTCGCGGGCCTCGGCCGCGCGCAGGCACCGGTCGATCTCGGCCCGCACCTGCTCCACGGTGACGCCCGGCTGCGGGCGGCAGTCCACCCGGATCACGCACTCGTCGGGGATCATCGAGGGACCGCCGGGCGGCAGGCCGCCGTAGACGCGGCCGGGGGCCATGTAGGTCTCCTCGCCGAACAGGTCGGCGACCCAGTCGTCGAGCTCGGGCGTGAGGCGGGAGGCGTCGAGTTCGATCAGGGCGTGCGCGGCCAGCGCGTTGGCGTTGACCGCGAGCGGCTTGTGGCAGGTGTGGGCGGACCTGCCGCGCACTGTGATGTCGAAGTAGTAGCGTCCCCGGTGGCCGAGGAAGATCTCGTTGCCGGACAGCTCGCCGAGCACGCACAGGTCGGCCGGGTACTCCTCGAAGTAGGCGATCGAGCCGAGCTGGTCGCCCATGTGGTCGGAGACGGCCGCCATCGCGACCGAGCCGTTGAGCGGGACACCGGAGTCGCGCAGCGCCTCGATGGCGACGATCTGGCAGACCAGGGCCGCTTTCATGTCCATGATGCCGTGGCCGTAGATGGCTCCGTCGACAATGTCGCCGGAGAACGGCTCCGCCTTGGCCCAGCCCTGGGAGACCGGCTTGGTGTCCATGTGGCCGGTGAGGACCACCCGCGGCCCGGTCCCGAAGGTGATCTCGCCGACCGCGTTCGGCCGGTCCGGCAGCACCTTCTGCAGGGCGACCCCCTCGAAGCCGGATGCCTTCATCTGCTCGTACAGGAAGTTCGCCAGCGGGCCCTCGTCGCCGAGAATGCTCGGGATCCGGCAGACCTCCTGCACGAGGCTCGTCAGCCGCTCGTAGTTGATCGCACCAACCGCGCGTGAGGCCGCGTCGTCGCTTACCTCGGTGGTCATTCCGTGTCCTTTCCTCGCTGACCGCGGACGGTTCGATGGGGTCGTCCGAGCGGAGCACCGGGCTCGTGGCTGGGCCGAAGGGCCATCAACCACGGCATCTAAGATCTGATATGCAATGTAGCAGAGCCCACTAAGCCGCGTAAGGGCCATCCTCCATCAGATCTGAGATCTCAGATCTAGCGTCAATGCGGCAAAGTTCCGGGTGCAGCCGTTGACGGTCCACATCACCCATGGCTAAATTGCGGGCACACGATATCAGATCTCAGATTCCAAAAGCCCGCGAACTGCGGGAACTTGACACGCCATCGTATGCATGGAGGGCGTAAGAGATGTCAGAAGAGCAGACCGGCCAACCCGCGGTGAACGTCGACATCGTCATCGACGGTGGCTGGGTCCTCAGCCTCGACCCGCAACGCCGCATCTTCCAGGACGGTCTGATCGCCATCCGGGACGGTGTGATCGTCGACGTGGGGCGCCGCGCCGATTTGGCCGGCCGCTACCGGGCCGGGCGCGTCATCGACGGCCGGAACAAGGTGACCATCCCCGGCCTCTCCAACGGCCACCGCCACCTGCTCTGCTGCGCCAAAGGCGCGATGCCCGAGGGCGGCACCACCCTGGACGCGCTGCGCCGGTTCATCTACCCGTCCTTCTCCCGGCTGACCGCCGAGGACATGCACACCTACGCCCTGCACGCCACCGCCGAGATGGTGCGCTTCGGCACCACGAGTTTCGAGGAACCCGGCTGCAACCACATCGAGGCGGTCATGACGGCGGTGGCGACCTCCGGCATGCGCTGCCGGATCGGGCCGTGGACCTGGGACCAGAACGGCTCGGCCGGCCCCGACGACCTGCCCGACTGGCTGCGGTTCGACGCCAAGACGGCCATCAAGCGGCTCGAAACGGGCGTGGAGACGGTCCGCGCCTTCGGCAACCCGCGCATCAGGGACGCGGTGACGATCGAAGGCGTCGGCACCTGCTCCGACGAGCTGACCGTGGGCGCGGCCAGGCTGGCCCTGGAGGCCGAGTCGCTGATGGTGATCCACAAGTCCACCAGCGAGCGCGAGGTCGCGCTGGAGCTCAAGATGTACGGACACCGGCCGGTCGAGCACATGCACAAGATCGGCGCGCTCAACGAGCGGGTCATGATGAACCACGTGACCAGCCTGGTGGACTGGGAGGTCGGCCTGATCGCCGACTCCGGCGCCCGGATCTCCCAGAACCCGAGCACCGCGCTGAAGCTCGCCAAGGGCACCACCCAGTTCGGCAAGTGGCCGGAACTGCTGGCCGCCGGGGTCCCGGTCTGCCTGGGCACCGACGCCGAGAACTGCTCCAACCACCAGGACATCACCCGGGCCATCTCGCTGGCCGCCCTGCTGCCGCGGGACGCGCGGCAGGACCCCAACGCCGTCAGCGCCGAGCAGGCGCTGGAGATGGGCACCCTGGGCGGGTCGCGGGTGCTCGGCTGGGACGACGTGGTCGGCGGCATCGAGGCGGGCAAGGCGGCCGACCTCGTCGTCTACGAGGCCGACGACTTCGACTGGCGGCCGCTGCACAACCCCGTCGCCAACCTGGTGTACGGCGCGACCGGCCACTCCGTGCACACCGTCCTGGTCGGCGGCGACATCCTGCTGGACGCCAAGAAGCTCACGAGGGTCGACGAAGGCGCGCTCCGCGAGGAGGTGGAAAGGATCGACCGCCGCGTGCTCAAGGAAATCGGAATCGAGCCCCGCGGCACCTGGCCCATCTACTGACTCCCACCCCCCTCGGGCCCCGAAAAAGGAGCTTCATCGTAATGTCGCGTTCACGACTCTTCACCGCGGCGGTGGCCGCGGGCTCACTGATCCTGGCCACCGCCTGTGGTGCCACGACCGACGAGACCACCGGCGGCGGCGACGGCCAGAAGACCATCCGGGTCGGCGTCGCGCTGGCGGGCCCCCGCAACGACAACGCCTTCTACCAGACCTACCTCGAGGGCGTCACCCAGAACGCCGAGGCGATGAACCTCAAGGTGTCGGTCGTCGACAACCTGACCGACCCGCAGCAGATCACCGACGCGCTGACCAACCTGGCCGCCGACAACGACCTCATCATCGGCGGGGGCAGCGCGCTGGTCGCCGGGGCGAACGCCGTCGCGGCCGCCAACCCCGACACGACGTTCGTGATGTCGGGCGTGGTCAAGGAGGGCGTGAGCAACCTGCACGCCTACATGATGTTGCAGGGCGTGCCCGCCTACGTGGCGGGCGTGCTCGCCGCCGGGACCTCCAAGACCGGAAAGGTCGGCTTCATCGGCGGCGCGCAGATCCCGCCGACCAGCCAGTCCGACATCGACTTCAAGGCGGGCGCCCGCGCCACCAAGCCCGACATCGGGTACGCGGCGGTCACCGTCGGCAGCTTCAGCGACGCCACCAAGGCCAAGCAGGCCGCCGCCGCCCAGATCACCGACGGGGTGGACGTGATCTACGCGTTCGTGGACGCCGGGCTGCCGGGCGTGCTGCAGGCGATCGAGGAGTCGGGCAAGTACGTCAAGGTCTTCAACCCGACCACCGACCGATGCGCGGAGTCCGACGCCCTCATCGGCTACGACTACCAGAACAACCAGCAGCTGGTGACCACGATCCTCCAGGACTACCTGGCCGGAAAACTGCCCGCCGGCACCAAGAAGTACGCGCTGGAGGACCCCAAGATCCAGAAGCTGACGATGTGCCCCAACTCGGCGCAGTTGCAGGCCCAGGCGGACGAGATCACCGCCAAGATCAACGCCGGTGAGATCACGATGCCCGAGGGTGGCTGATAGAAGATGCGCCAGGCCGAGGCCCCCGAGTCACCCGAGTCGTCCGGCAGGGGATTCCTGCGGATGCAGGGCATCACCAAGCGCTACCCCGGAGTCGTCGCCAACGAGGACGTCACCTTCGAGGTGCGCAGCGGGGAGATCCACGCACTGCTCGGCGAGAACGGTGCGGGCAAGAGCACCCTGATGAAGATCCTCGACGGTGTCGCGCAGGCGGACGAGGGCTCCATCTGGATCCGCGGCCGGCAGGTCGCGATCCGGCGGCCGAAGGACGCGCAACAACTCGGCATCGGCATGGTCCACCAGCACTTCATGCTGGTGGACGACATGACCGTGACCGAGAACGTCGCCCTCGCGGCGCCGGGACGACTGGCCGCGCGAGCGGACCTGGCCGCGGTCAGGGACCGGCTCAGGCGGCTCGCCGAGCGACACGGGCTGGCGGTCGACCCGGACGCCAGGATCAGCGACCTGTCGGTCGGCGAGCGGCAGCGGGTGGAGATCGTCAAGCTCCTCTACCGCGACGCCGACCTGCTGGTCCTGGACGAGCCGACCGCCGTGCTCACCGGCGGCGAGTGGCAGCACCTGGCCACGGTGCTGCGCGAGCTGGCCCGGCACGGCAAGTCCGTGGTCATCATCACCCACAAGCTCGGCGAGGTGTTCGACATCGCCGACCGCTGCACCGTGCTGCGCGGCGGCCGGGTGGTCGGCACGGTGACCACCGCCGAGGCGAGCGTGCGGGATCTGGTGCGGATGATGGTGGGCCGGGAGGTCCTGCTCAACGTCCCGCGGGCGGCGGCCGAGCCTGGAGCCGTCGTGCTCGAGGTGCGGGGCGTGCACCTGCGCGACGACGACGGCCGGACCCGGCTGGAGGACGTGAACCTGTCCATCCGGTCGGGCGAGGTGGTCGGCGTCGCCGGGGTCGAGGGCAACGGCCAGACCGAACTGGTCGACATCCTGGCGGGGGCCCGGCAGCCCACCCGGGGCGAGGTGCGGATCGGCGACGTACGGATCGAGCGGCTCGACCCGCGCCAGGCCGCCGCCGCCGGGACCGCCGTGATCCCCGAGGACCGGCACCGGGACGCCGTCGCCCTGTCCCTGTCGCTCGCCGACAACCTCACCGTGAAGAACCTGGGCGAGTCCCGGTTCGCCCGGTGGGGGATCCTGCGGCGGCAGGCCGTCCGCGAGCACTGCCGCAGGCTGGTCCGCGAGTACGACATCCGGGTGCCCGGCATCGACGTGCGGATGCGGCAACTGTCGGGCGGCAACCAGCAGAAGGCGGTGGTGGCCAGGGAGCTGGACCGTGCTCCCCGGCTGCTCATCGCCGCGCAACCCACCCGAGGTCTGGACATCGGCGCGATGGAGTTCGTCTACCGGTGCGTCAACAGGCACCGGGAGCAGGGCGGCGCGACACTGCTGGTGTCCAGCGAGATGGACGAGATCCTGGCCCTGTCGGACCGGGTCGTGGTCATGGTGAAGGGCCGCGTCGCCGGTGTCCTGTCCGGCGCGGAGGCCACCCCTGAGACGGTCGGGCATCTGATGTCCGGCGCGGCGGAAGCGATGGCATGATGTCGGATCGCATTCGTGGACTGCTCATCGCGTGGGCGGTCTCCATCGGCGCGGTGGTGACGGCGCTGCTGGCCTCGCTCGTGGTGGTCGCGCTGGCCGGCAGCTCCCCGGCCGAGGCCGCCCAGGCGCTGTTCGACGGCGCGTTCGGCAGCACGAACAGGACCGCGGCGATGCTGGCCAAGGCGGTGCCGCTGACCCTGGCCGCCCTCGGCTGGGTGCTGGCCTTCTCGGCCCGGCGGATCAACGTCGGGCTGGAGGGCCAGATCCTGGCCGGGGGCGCGGTCGCGGCCACCATCGGGCTGCTGGTCGGCGGCGTCCCCGCCGCCCTGCACCTGCCCCTGCTGGTCCTCGGCGGCATCGCGGGCGGCGCCCTGTGGGCGGGGATCGCCGCCTGGCTCTGGGTCAAGCGCGACGTCAACGAGATCATCGCCACCCTGCTGCTCAACCTGATCATGGTGCAGGCGGTGAGCTGGCTGGTCTCGGGACCGCTGGAGGAGCCGACCCACACGCTCGGCCAGACCGAGCCGATCGCGGCCACCGCGCGGTGGCCGGTCCTGATCCCCGGCACGGTCCTGCACTGGGACCTCCTGCTGGTGCCGTTGCTGGCGGTCGGCCTGTCGTTCTTCCTGCGCGGCACCACGGCCGGGTTCAGGCTCCGGGCCACCGGCGCCAACCCCGCCTTCGCCGCGTACTCCGGCATCAGGACCGCGCGGGTCTCCGCGCTCGCGCTGGTCGCCTCCGGCGGGATCGCCGGGCTGGCCGGGGCCTCGCTCATCGGCGCCACCCCGCAGGCGAACATGGCCGACAACTTCTCCGCCAACTACGGCTTCGAGGGCATCGTGGTCGCCCTGCTCGCCCGCAACTCGCCGCTCGGCTGCATCCCCGCCGCGTTCCTGTTCGCCTCCCTCAAGCAGGGCGGCGGCCTGCTTGAGGCGCGGGCCGGTGTGCCGTCCGGGCTCGTCCTGGTCACCCAGGGGCTGGTCATCATCCTGGTGGCGGGGGCGGGTTATCTGTTCGAACGGCGGCGGACCCGGCGGGTGACCGCCAAGGCCCCGTCCCAGCCCCTGCCGTCCGAGGCGCCCGCCTCGGACCCGACGCGATGAGGAGGCCGGGCGATGGCACCCCTTGACACCGCGTGGCTCGCGATGACCGTGGTCCTCGCGGTGCCCATCCTGCTGGCCGCGGGCGGCGAGCTGGTCTCGCAGCGCAGCGGCGTCATGAACGTCGGGCTCGAAGGGATGATGCTGTTCGGCGCGTTCTTCGGCTTCTTCACGGTCGAGCGGACCGGCTCGACCTGGCTCGGCCTGCTCGCCGGCGTGGCCGCGGGAACCGCCCTCGCGGTGGTGATGGCGCTGCTGGCGGTCACGCTGCGCGCCGACCAGATCGTCGTGGGGGTGGGGATCAACCTGCTGGCCGCGGGCGTCACCATCTTCCTCAACCGGCAGTTGTACCTCGACGCGGGACAGGTCACCGTGGACCGGATGGCCCGGCTGCCGATCCCGCTGCTCGCCGACCTGCCCCTCGTCGGGCCGGTCCTGTTCGACCAGTCGCCGGTGGTGTACCTGTGTTACGCGATCGTCCCGGTCACCGCCTGGGCGCTCTACCGGCGCAGGTGGGGACTGGCGGTGCGGGGCTCCGGCGAGCTTCCCGAAGCGGTCGAGACCGCCGGGATCAACGTCAACCGGGTCCGCTGGGGCGCCGTGCTGATCGCCGGAGGGCTGGCCGGACTGGGCGGCGCGTTCCTGTCGGTCGCCCAGGTCGGGCTGTTCATCGAGGGCATGACCGGCGGCCGGGGATTCCTGGCGCTGGCCGCCGTGGTGTTCGGCAAGTGGCATCCGCGCGGGATGGTGCTGGCCTGCCTGCTGTTCGGCGGGGCCGACGCGCTCCAGCTGCGCCTGCAGAACGCCGAGACGATCCCGCCCGTGGTGTGGCTGGCCGCGGTCGCGGTGGCGGTCGTGTTCCTGGTCCTGCGGCTGCGCCGCGGCGGCGCCAGGGCCGGGTGGGTCCTGGGCGTCGTGGCGGCGGCGTTCGCGGCTCCCCTGGTGCTGGGGATCAGCCTGTCGCTACCCGCGCAGCTGTGGCTGGCCCTCCCCTACATTCTCAGCCTGGCCGCGCTCGCCGGGCTGGTGGGCCGGGCCCGAGTGCCCTCCGCGCTGGCCGAACCCTTCGACCGGCGAGCCCTGTGACGATCATGGAGAACCGTTTGAGCCTGGTCCGCGGCATTCACCACATCGCGTTCGCCGAGGAGACCGGTGCCGTGTGGTCGCGGCTCCTGTGCGACCTGCTCGGCCTGGAGGTGGGGCACACCGAGTCGGCCGCCGGGTTCGTCGAGCGCATGATCCCGGCGGGCGACTGCTGGGTGCAGACGCTGGAGGCGACCGGCGACGGCGTGGTCCGCGACTCGCTGCGCAAGCGCGGCGAGGGATTCCACCATCTCGCGTTCGAGGTGGACGACATCGACGCGACGGTCGCCGCGCTGCGCGCCCGGGGGGTGCGGTTCGTCGACGAACGACCGCGCCCCGGCGGGATGGGGACGCGGATCGCGTTCGCCCATCCCCGCTCGTTCGGCGGCGTCCTGGTGGAGTTCGTCCAGGAACCCGCCACGGGCGGCGGCCCGGCGGGCCCACGCTAGATCAGCGCGGCCCTGGCCGGGCCGGCGCGAAGTGGTCAGCCCGCGAAGCGCCGCTGCGGCACCCCGGTGACCCCGAGCCCGCGTACCGCGAAGATGCCGCCGGCGAGCGGGCCGTCCTTCGGGTAGGGCACCGGCAGGTCGGGGTTGGCCATCGTCGTCACGAACAGCACGTCGAGGTCGGGGCCGCCGAAGGTGACGCTGGTCGGCTTCATGGTGGGTGTCTGGATCCGCCGGTCGAGGGTGCCGTCGGGGGCGTACCTGCGGATCTCGCCCGCGTAGACGGCCACGCTCCACAGGTAACCCTCGGCGTCCACGGTCGCGCCGTCGGGTTGCGCCAGGCCCGTGACGCCCTTGTCCTTGGCGTACGACGCGAACACCCGCTGGTTGCTCAGCGCGCCGGTCGTGGTGTCGTAGTCGAAGGCGTAGATCTCCTCGGCCCAGCTGTCCGAGCAGTACATCGTGGTCCCGTCGGGGCTGAAGCAGGGGCCGTTCGTGATGCCGATGTTCGGGTGGATCTCCGCCGCGGACAGGTCGGGGTCGAGGCGGTAGAGCGAGCAGCCCGTCTCGATCTTCCCGACGAGCCAGTTCGTGCTCGGGTCGATGAGGGCGTAGCTCATGGTGCCCGTGACGAACCGGCCCTGCCGGTCGACCTTGCCGTCGTTCAGCCGGGAGGCCGCCGACGGCTCCGGGTCGACCAGCTTGACCAGCTCGGAGCTGTCGAAGTCGAAGGTGTAGACGCCGTCGTCGAGGGTGACCAGGGCTCCCCCGGCCGCTCTGAGGCTGATCGCGCCGACCATGCCGGGCATCTTCCAGATCTGGATGTTCCCGCCCGCGCCGTCGGCCCGGTAGAGGGCCCCGCCGGTGCTGTCCACCCAGTAGAGGCGCTGCTCGTCGACGTCCCAGACCGGGCTCTCGGCGAGTTCGGTCACCGGGGGTATGAACAAGTCGAACCTCGTCATTGACCTGTCTCCTGTTTCTCAGTCGTAGACGCGCTGCGCGGCGATGGCGGCGAAGTCGTCCTTGTCGTGACCGAAGACGATGCGCGCGTCGAATCGTTGTTCCAGGCTCTTGGTGAAGCGCCAGCTCCGCCACCAGCCGGGGTGGTCCCGCATGATCCAGCCCTGCGGGATGGGCTCCTCGTAGTTCTGCCGCAGCGGGAACTGGTCGCTGGTGAAGATCCAGTGGCCGTGGTTGCGCATCTCCGCGCGCAGCACCAGCAGCCCGTGGGCGTGGCCCGACATCTGGTACAGGGTGATGCCCTCGAACAGGTCCCACTTCTCGCCGTGGATGGGCACCCAGTTGAAGGTCGGGTCGATGTAGTGCGGCAGGTACGGCCCGAAGTCCTCACCGGTCGCCACGTTGTAGAAGGCGTTCTTGAGCTCGATCTCGTGCACGAACACCGGCACGTCGGTGCCACGGAAGAACTCCAGGCCGCCGCCGTGGTCCATGTGCAGGTGGCTGATCACCACCGCCTTGATGTCCGACAGCTCGAACCCGGCCGCGTTCAGCGCGTTGTCCAGGCGGTGCTCCGGCTCGTAAAGGGAGGGCGAGGCCAGCTCGATCGACTCCTTGGGCCACAACCCCTCACGTTCGGGCGCGACCCCCGTGTCGAACAGGATCGGGCCGGCCTTCGGGTGCTCGATGACGTAGGAGCTCATGCTCTGCGTGCACATCGCGGCGGCGTGCTCGGGGTCGCTCGGCATGGCCAGGCCGCCCAGGTAGAGCGGCAGGCCCAGGTCGTTGGTCAGTTCGCCGAGGCTCAGGGGGTGGACGCGGATTCCTCTGCTCACCTGATTTTCCTTTAGCTGTCGAGGACGTTGACGACGGACTTGGCCCCCGAGGTCCCCATGTTGAGCCCCGAGATCCTCAGGGCTCCGGGGTTGTTGCCCAGACGGCGGGCCAGATCGGTCCCGGCCGCCGAGATGCCCCCGTCGACGGCCACACAGGTGCCGGTGATCATCGCGGGCTCGGGGTCGGCGAGGAAGGCCACCGCCTCGGCCACATGCGCGCTGGTCGTCGGCTCCTTGACCGGTTGCAGTGCCAGCGCCTGGTCGACGTGGCTCTGGTCGCGGCCCTTCATCCACATCGGCGTGATCACCGATCCGGGGGCCACCGCGTTCACCCGGATGCGGTGGGCGGCCAGCTCGGCGGCGGTGCTCCAGGTGAGGTTCTGCACGGCCGCCTTGGCCGCCGAGTACGCCTGCGGGCCGGTGCCGCCGTCCCACGCGGCGATCGAGCACATGTTGACGATCGACCCGCCGCCGCCCTGGGCCAGGAACTGGCGGGTGGCGTGTTTGGTGCCCAGGAAGACGCCCCTGGCCAGGATCGCGAACGTGAAGTCCCAGTGGGCGACGTCGAGCTCGTGGATGGGCCCGAACGCGCCGGAGATCCCGGCGTTGTTCACCATGCAGTCGAGGCGGCCGAACCGTTCGACGGCGGTGGCCACCAGGCGGGCCACGTCGTCCTCCACGCTGACGTCGCAGCCGACCCCGGCGACGTCCCCGGCGTCGAAGGACGCGAACGCCTGCTCAAGCGTGACGGGGTTGATGTCGCCGGCGACGACCTTCCAGCCGTCGGCGACCAGCCGTTCCACGATCCCCAGGCCGATGCCGCTGGCTCCCCCGGTCACGGCCGCGACCCTGGGCGTCTTTCCACTCACTGCGTCACCTTTCGTACGGCCGATCGGGAGGTCGAGCCGGTGTCGACCGTGTCGGGCGAGACGCCCGTCGACCGGAGCGACTGGACCCGCACCTTCTGGGTGGCGGTGCGCGGCAGCTCCGGCAGCGCCCGGTAGTAGCGGGGCACGGCGAAGTAGGGCAGGCGCTCGGCGCAGAACGCGCGCAGCGCGGCGGCGTCGAGCGGGCCCGCGTCCAGCACGACCGCCGCCATGACCTCGTCCTCGCCGTAGGAGCTCGGCACCGCGTACACCGCGACCTCCACGACGGAGGGGTGGCGGGCCAGCACGTACTCGACGTCGGCCGGGGCGATGTTCTCGCCCGCGCGGCGGATGACGTCCTTGGCGCGGCCCACGAAGGCGTAGTAGCCCTCGGTGTCCCTGGCGAGCACGTCGCCCGTGGGGAACCAGCCGCCGGCCAGGGTGGCGGCGAACGCCGGGTCCTCCAGGTAACCGAGGGGCAGCGTGCCGGAGCCGGCCGGGCGGACGAACAGCTCGCCCGCCTCACCGGGTGGCACCACCCGGCCCAGCGGGTCGCGCAGCTCGGCCTCCCACTCGCCGAACAGCGACCCGCAGGAGCCCAGCCGGTGCTCGCCGGGAAGCAGCCCGGTGATCAGGCCGGCGTCGGTGAGGCCGTACATCTCGGTGGTGGCGACCCCGAACCTGGCCTCGAACTCGCGGGTCAGTTCGACGGTGACCCCCGAGCGGCGCACCACGCGCAGCCGGTGGGCGCGCTCGGCGGCACGGACCGGCGACTGGACGAGGATCTGCGTGATCGTGCCCAGGGTGCTGGCCGTGGTGGCCCCGTGGGCGGCGATGTCGTCCCAGTAGCGCGAGGCGCTGAACCGTCCGGCGATCACGATGGACGCGCCCGACAGCAGCGACCCCAGCAGGTCGCACATCAGGGCCGCGCCGTGCACCAGCGGCAGGCACGTGTAGACCACGTCGTCCGGGCCGTAGGGCATGCACCTGACCGTCGCGGCGGCGAACTGGAGCGCGGCCCGGTGGCTGTAGACGACCACCTTGGACCGGCCGGTCGTCGTGCCCGAGGTCAGCATCAGCACGGCGGGGTCGTCGGGCCTGGCGGCGTGCGGAGTCAGCGGGGCGACCGGCAGACGGCCGAGCTCGGCCGCGGTGATCGTACGCACGCCGGCCAGTTCCGCGGGGACGGCGGCGTGCGCGTCGACGACGACCAGGGCGGGATCCACGACGCTGAGGACCCGCTCCAGCATCGGCCCCCGGAAGTCGAGGTTGACCGGCAGCACGACCGCCCCCAGGACCACCGCGCCGAAGAACACGTCGAGGAACGCGGCGGAGTTGGGCAGCATGACGGCGACGTGGTCGCCCGGCCGCACACCGAGGCCGCTCAACCGACCGGCCGTGTCCGCGGCCCGGGAGGCCGCCTCCCGCCAGGGGATCGTCTCCCCGCCGACGAACGTGACGCCGCCCGAGTCGGCGGAGCGGAGCAGGGTGACGAGCGTCGGGTCAGTCATCGGCCTCTCCCCGCAGGACGAAGTCGATCCGCGCCTCGGCGGCGTTGCGGTGGTCGGCCACGACTCTCGCGCCGACCCGCACCTGGTCCTCGCCGGCGTCCAGAATGTTGGCGATGAGGCGCACGCCCGGCGCGTCGTCGAGTTCGACGAGCGCGATGACGTACGGCACCCGGTCGCGAAGGCCAGGCGTGAAGGCGTGCCGGGCCCAGGTGAAGGAGTAGACGGTGCCGACGCCGTCCGAGCGCTGCCAGACGACCTCGGTGTGCCGGCATCCCGGGCAGAACCCGGACGGCGGCTGGCGGAACCGGCCGCACGCGGCGCACCGGCAGGTGACCAGCGAACCGGCGAGCAGGGCGTCCCAGAAGGGCAGGGTGTCCTTCGTCGGGTAGAGCCCGAGCCGGGCGAGCTTCTCCATCGTCTCCATGTCAGCTGTCTTCATGTCAGCGCACCGCCCCGAGCAGAGAGCCGCTCACCGGCAGCGCGGCGGGGCCGCCGGTGACCAGGGCCACCTCCGCACCCGGCACCTGGTTGGCGCCCTCGCCGCGCACCTGGCGCACGGCCTCGGTGACCAGGCTGAAGCCGATGAGGTAGCCGTTGGACAACTGGCCGCCGTTGGGGTTGACCGGGATGGCGCCGTCCATGCGGATGTTGCCGTCCAGGACGAAGTCGTTGGATTCCCCCACGCCGCAGAAGCCGTAGTCCTCCAGTTGCAGCAGGACCATCGGCGAGAAGTGGTCGTAGATCATCGCCACGTCGACGTCGGCGGGGGTGATGCCCGCCCGCTCGTACATGCGCCGGGCGACGCCGCGGTGGCCGGAGGAGGAGAAGATCTCGTCCGGCATGTTCAGCCACATGATGCCCTGGCCCCAGTCGCCCTCGCCGCCGTGGACCGAGGCGAGCACCTCCACCGGGGTCGGCCGCAGGTCCCTGGCGCGCTCCAGGGACGTCACCAGCACGACCCCGGCGCCCTCCGACTCCACACAGCAGTCGTAGAGGCAGATGGGGTCGCTGATCATCCGGGCGTTGAAGTAGTCGTCGCGGGTCATCGGCTTGGTCATCAGCGAACCGGGGGTCTTGCGGGCGTTGTCCCTGAAGGTCGTCGCCACCTCGGCGAACGCCTCGCGGGTGGTGCCGTACTTGTGCATATGGCGCTGGGTGATCAGGGCGAACATCTGGGCGGGGGCCACCAGGTCGGCGGGCCTGAGGAAGTCGTCCTCGGGGGCGGCGTGGTTGTAGAGGGGACCGCCGCCGACGCCGTCGCGGGCGTAGGCCGCGCCGAACCGGGTGCCGATCTGCTGGAAGGCCATCGGGCAGGCCACGACGGTGGCCATGCCCGACCGGATGGCGGCGGCGGCCAGGCCCAGGGTGCCCGCCGAACCGCCGCCCGCGCCCGACAGGGACGCGCAGAAGGTGATCTCCTTGATGCCCAGGGTCTGGGCGAGCAGTCCGGCGTCGACGCCGCCCCGGTAGAAGGCGAAGCCGTCCACGTCGGTGACGGGGATTCCCGCGTCGGCGCAGGCCGACGTCAACGCCTGGCAGGTCAGGTCGATCTCGGTCAGGGGCGCCGACTGGCCTCGGGGCCAGATGGTGGTCTGGCCCACCCCGGCGATGGCTACACGCTGATCTGTCACTTAGGACTTCCCACTTCCACCGTTTCGGTCCGACCCTTGTTCGGGAGCCTAGGTTCGGACCTATCCATAGTCAATCGATTGCATTAACCGGTATCAGAACAGTTCCCACCACTGTGTGCGGTCGAGCCCGCCCAGGTCGCGCGCCGGGCCGCGGTGCACGGTCCGGCCCGACCTGATGACGACCGCCTCGTCCGCGACGCCCAGGGCCTTGGTCACGTTCTGCTCGACCAGCACCACCGCCAGGGACTCCTCGTCCGCCAGGCGGCGCACCGAGGCGAAGAGCTGGTCCTGGATGGCCGGGGCCAGGCCCAGGGACGGCTCGTCGAGCAGCAGCACCGAGGGGGCGCGCATCAGCGCCATGCCGATGCTGAGCATGCGCTGCTGGCCGCCGCTGAACAGCCCGGCCGTGACGCGCCGCCGCTCGGCGAGCACGGGGTAGTAGCCGAAGGCCCGCGCCATACGCTCCGGGGCCTCGGCCCGCGCTCTGGCCGGCGTGGCCAGCAGCAGGTTCTCCTCGACGGTCAGGTCGGGGTAGACGAACCGCTCGGCCGGGACGTACGTGGTGAAGCCCGACCGGAGCGCCGCGGCGGTCGAACCGCCCGCGCAGCTCACCTGGCCGGCCTGCGGTCTCATCAGCCCGGCCAGGGTCCTGAGCAGCGTCGTCTTGCCCGCGCCGTTGTGCCCGAGCACCGCGAGCACCCGCCCGGCCGTGGCCGCCACGCTCACCTCGTGCAGGACACGCTTGCGGCCGTACCCCGCCGAGACGCGGTCGCAGGAGAGCGGCACGGCGGTCATGACGCCGCCCCGAAGTAGACGTCGGCGAACTCCGGCCGCCCGAGCAACTCCTCGACCGTACCGGTAGCGGTCAGCGCGCCCGACTCCATGAAGAAGACGTGGGTGGCCAGGCGGCTCACGACGTGCAGGCTGTGCTCGACGATGCAGATCGTGTGGCCGTCGTCGCGCAGCCGTTCGAGCAGTTCCATGATCGAGTCAACCCATCTCTCGTCGACGCCGCTCAGCGGCTCGTCCAGCAGCAGCACCTCCGCGCCGGAGGCGAGCGTGCGGGCCAGGGCGACGAGCTTCTGCTCCGCGAACGACAGGTCGCCGACCGGGCCGGCATGGCCGGGGTCCACGCCGACGTACCCGAGCCAGTGGCGGGCCGTGCGCCGGGCCGTGCGCTCGCCCCGCCGGGTGGCACGCGGGTGGAGCAGCGCGCTGGTCAGGTCGGCGCCGTGCCGGGCCGGGACGGCCGCCGCCACGCTGTCCAGCGGCGACATGGTCGCGAAGGAGCGCACGTCCTGGAAGGAGCGGACCAGCCCGAGCCGGGCCCGCCGGGCCGGCGACATCGCGGTGACGTCGACATCGCCGACGAACACCCGGCCCCGTTCCACCGGCAGGAACCCGGTCAGCGCGTTGAACAGCGTCGTCTTGCCCGCGCCGTTGGGCCCCACCAGGGCGGAGATCTGCCGCTCCGGCAGGGCGATCGTGACCCCGTCGAGCGCGACGACCCCGCCGAAGTGTTTGGTCAGGCCCTCGGCGCGCACCGTGACTTCCCTGGTGACGGCGGGGCTCTCCTCCCCGGCCTCGCCCGACCCGGCGAACAGGCCGGAGACGATCCGGCCACCCGGACGGCGGCGCACCAGCCCGCCCGGCCTGGCCAGCACCATGACGACCAGCAGCACGGCGAAGATGATCTGGCTGTAGGTGCCCGCGCGGTCGGCCGGCAGGCCCGCGAACTGGAGTGCGCGCGGCAGCACGGTCACCAGGACGGCCCCGAGGACCGGGCCGGTCAGGGTGCCCGTGCCGCCGACGATGACCATGATGATGATCAGAAGCGTCTGGTTGAAGTTCCACATCGCGGGCGAGGTCACCTGGTTGTAGTACGCGCTGGTCGCCCCGGCGACCCCGGCCAGACCGGCGGCCAGCGTGAACACCTGCAACCGCAGCAACTGGACCGGCAGCCCGAGCGCGCCGGCCGCCGTGGGCTCGTCCCCCACCGCGCGCAACCGCCGCCCGTACGGCGAGCGGGTGAGATACCAGCAGACCGCCACCACCGCGCAGAACCCCAAAGCCAGGTACGGCAGCCAGTCCGACGGCCGCAGCAGCGTCCGGCCCGCCACGCTCACCCGCTCGATGCCGAGCAGCCCGTAGGCCCCGCCCAGGTCGGGCGCGCTGGTGACGACGGCGGTGAACAACGCCCCGATGCAGAGGGTGAGCAGGATGAGGAACTCGTCCATCAGCCCGAGCGACGGCAACCCGACGACGAACCCGCAGGCCAGCGCCAGCCCCGCGCCGATCGCCACACACACGGGGAACGGCAGGCCCTGCTGGACGGAGAACCAGGTGGCGCCGTACGCGCCCACCCCGGCGAACGCCGCGTGGGCCACCGAGATGTGGCGGGTGTAGCCGAGCAGCAGGTTGATCGACAGGGCCAGCATGCCCGCGATGAGGCAGCCGTTGACGATGTCGAGCTGGATCTGGGGGTTCATGCGAGGTCTCCCACTCCGGCGCGCCTGGTCGACCAGGCGACGAACCACCGGCTGGCCAGCGCCGCCCGTACGACCAGGAGCAGGAACAGCACCCCGAAGATCGTGATCTGGGTCTGCGCCGGGCTCATGACGTTGAGCAGCAGGCGCTCGGTGACGCCGACCGCCAGTCCCGGCACGAGCGCGTGGTGGAAGGGCCGCCCCAGGCCGGTCACGAAGGCGATCACGAAGCCGTAGAACGCCGGAGCCAGCCCCATGTCGGGGGTGGCGGCGGTGCGCAGCGCGGCGAAGACGCCCAGGCCGCCGACGGCTCCGCAGCCGAGGGCGAAGACCAGCACGTACACCCGCCGGGGGTCCATGCCGTGCACGGTGGCCAGCTCCCGGTTCGAGCGCACCCCCCGGACGCGCAGGCCCGCGCCGGTCAGGACGAGCAGCAGGTGGATCACCACGAGCGTCAGCCCGACGTAACCGGCCTGCCACAGGTTCAGCTTCGTCAGGGTCACGCCGAACAGGGAGATCTGCGCGTCGGCGAACCCGTCCACCCGGCGCACCCCGCCGCCGGACGACAACACCAGCCGCAGCACCGCCTCGGTCACCGACATCAGCGCGAAGGCGACCACGAAGATGTTGAGCAGGGCGCTGGCGGGGGCGGCCCGTTCCACCCGGCGGTAGAGGCCGGCTTCGATCAGCGCCCCGCCGGCGGCCCCGGCGGCGATCCCGGCGGCGACGGCCAGCGGCCAGGGCGCCACCAGCGAGACCACGACCGCCGCGTACGCGCCGAGCAGGTAGTTGACGCCGATCGCGAAGTGGAAGCGGCCGGTCGTGCCGACGATGAGGATCAACGAGGCACCGAGGAGCGCATAGCCCAGGCCGGAGACGCCCCCTTCGAGCAAGGCACCGACGGTGTCGCGCATAAGATCAGCCCAGGAGCTTGAAGTCGGAGCCCGACACGTCGAACGTGGCCACCGCGACCACCGTGCCGTTCTTCTGGGTGTAGATCCCCGAGGGGCGCTTGCTGACCGAGTGGGTGGTGGTGTCGAAGGAGATCACCCCCGGCTCCGCGCCGCTGCCGCCGTAGACGCTGGGGAAGACCGGGTCGGACTCGAACGCGGCCAGCAGTTCCGAGCCCTTCGCGGGGTCGCCGCCCTTGGCGTTGACCCGGCGCACGCACTCCCACAACACGAGGGTGTCCTCGTAGAAGTTGGCCGACAGGCTGGTCGGGTCCGACTGGTGCTTCTGCTTGTAGGACTCGGTGAAGTAGCGGCCGAAGTCGCTGGTCGCGGTGGTGCCGTCGAAGTAGTCGTAGCAGAAGTGGTAGTTGGCCAGGGCGTCGGAGCCGGCGACGGTCTGGTAGGTCTTCGGGGTGAAGTTGGTGGTGCTGACGAAGACGACGTCCTTGCGCCCGGTCACCGAGTACTGCTTCAGGAACGCGGCGATGCTGACGTCGTCGAGCACCGAGATGACGACCGCGTTGGCCCCCGACGACTCGATCTCGCGGATCTGCGCGCTGTAGTCGGTGTTGGCCGGGGCCGAGGAGACGTGGGCGGCGGGGCTGAAGCCCGCGGCCGTGATCGCCTTGCGCGAGGACTCCAGCAGGTCGGTGGTGGACGGGCCGAGGTCCCAGGTCAGGTGGCCGACCTTGGTGATCTCGGGATGGGCCTGCTTGAACCACTGGAACGTGCCCGGGTAGATGTCGTCGGGGATGATGATGCGCGCGCCGTAGAAGTAGGGCTTGCCCTGCGCGAAGGTGCCCGTGCCGCCCGCGCCGTCGAGCGTGAGCATCTGGTACTGCTCGATGCCCGGCACCTGCGAGCCCAGGTTCGCGATGTACGAGCAGAGCATCGCGGGCGTGCCCGACAGGCCCAGGTCCTTGGTGGCGTCGATGCCCGCCTGCGGGTCGCCGCTCTTGTTGTCCTTGTACTGCGGCTTCCACTGGAGGGCGCCCGCGCCGGCCAGGTGGGCGACGGCGAGTTCGACGCCGTTCTTCATCTCCGAGGCGTACGCCGAGCCGGACCCGGACGACGGCAGGACCACCCCCAGGTCGAGCGTGGCGCCCTTGCCCGCGTGCTGGTCGATGGTCAGGAACTTGCCGAGTTCGGAGGTGGTGCCCGCGGGCGCCGCACCCTCCGGGGAGCCCCCCTCGCCACAGGCCGCCAGAACGATGGACCCGCCGACGGCCAGGCCGCTGAGTTGGAGGAAACGTCGCCGGTCCAGGCCCCGAGAGCATCGAAGATCAGTCATGGGGGGTCCTTTCTTGCATGGTCGGCATCGACCGAGTGCCGAAACCGTACGACCACGCAAGCCGTCACGTCAATCGATTGCAATGACAGACCGGTAGGATGATACTGCGATGTCCGGAGACGGATCGCGAAGAGTTGGGGGAAGCACACCAGATGACCCAGATCACGATGAAGCACCTGGCTGAGTCGCTCGGTCTGAATCCCGCGACGGTCTCGCGGGCCCTCGACCCCGACAAATCCCACCTGGTCGCCGAGGCGACGCGGCTGCGGGTGGTGCGCGCGGCCGAGGAGATCGGCTACACCCCCGACCCGGCGGCGGCCAGCACCCGCAGGCGGCGCTCCTCGACGGTCGGCGTGCTTGTCCCCGACCTGGCCAACGAGGCGATCATCAACGTGTTCCGCGCGGTCGGCGAGGTGCTGGAGCGCAACGACCTGACGGCCCTGATCGCCGAGTCGGCCGACTCCCCCGAACGCAGCCGCCGCACGCTGGAGCGGTGCCGGGCCCGCCGGGTCGAGGCGATCATCTCCCTGGCCGCCACCGAGGCCGACGCCGACCTGATGGCCAGCCTGGCCCGCACCATCCCGACGGTGCTGGCGATCCGCACCCTCGACTCCGTCAAGCTCCCCACGGTGTGCTGCGACGACGTGAAGGGAGCCGCGCTGGTCGCCAACCACCTCGCCGATCTCGGGCACACCCGGATGGTGCAGCTCATGGGGCCGCCGGAGTCGGCCACCTTCCGCAACCGCGCGCGCGGCTTCGAGACGGCGGCCAGGCTGCGGGGCATCACGCCCGCGCCCACGCTGTCCGCCGCCCACGCCACGGCCGCCGAGGGACGGCGGCTGGGCGAGCGGCTCTTCTCGGTGCCCCGCGACCAGCTGCCCACCGCGGTCTTCGCCCACAACGACCCGATGGCCCTGGGCCTGATCGAGGCGGCCAGGGTGGCCGGCCTGCGGGTGCCGCGCGACCTGTCGGTGGTCGGCTACAACGACACGACGATGGCCAGGGACTTCTCCCTGCCGCTGACGACCGTGCGCTACCCGGCCCACGACGTCGGCACCCAGGCGGGCACCCTCGCGGTGTCGCTGATCAACGGCGGCGCGCCCCCCAAAAAGCCGCTGGTCTTCCCTCCCCAGCTCGTGGTGCGCGAGTCCAGCGCGCGCCCGCCCGCGCGCTGACCCTCACCACTCGATCGCCGAGACCGGGCACTCGTCGGCGGCCTGGCGCATCAGGTCGCCGTCCGCCGAGCCCCCGGGGTCGGCGTGGCCCTGGCCCTCGACGAGGGAGAACACCCCGGGGGCCAGGCGCACGCAGTTGGCGGACCCCACGCAGACGTCCCGGTCGACGACCGGCCGCACCACGTCACTCATCCGAGGACTCCTTCAGGTCGGTGATGGTGACCTCAAGGCGTTCGAGGCCACGGGTGAGCAGGTTGGGCTGCCACTCCAGGTCGCCGGCCAGGGTGAGCCCCCGCGTGCGGCGCAGCAGGATGGGCAGCGCGAGCCGGGCCTCCAGGCGGGCCAGCGGCGCGCCCAGGCAGTAGTGGGGCCCGGAGCCGAACGCGGTGTGCGCGCCCGCGTTGGCCCGGGTGAGGTCCAGCACGTCGGGGTCGGCGAACACGGCGGGGTCGCGGTTGGCGGCCGACTGGAGCAGCAGCACCCTGTCCCCCTCGGCGACCTGGGTGCCGGCCACCTCGACGTCCTCCAGGGCGATCCTGATGACGGTCTTGGCCGGGCTGTCGTAGCGCAGCAGCTCCTCCACGGCCCGCCCGGCGTCGGCCTCGCCCGACCGCAGCGCCTCGGCGGCCGCCGGGTTGGCCAGCAGCGCCACGACCGAGTTGCAGATCAGGTTGGTGGTCGTCTCGTGGCCCGCGAACAGCAGCAGGATCGCGTGGGCCACGATCTCCAGGTGGGTCAGCCTGTCCTGCCTGCTGCCCGCCTCGATGAGGTGGGAGATCAGGTCGTCGCGCGGGTCTACCTCCCGCTGGGCGATCAGATCGGCGACGTACGCCGACAACTCCTCGGTCGCGCGGGCGGCCGACTCGTGCCTGCCCTCGACGTCGCTGGCCGCGAACACCAGCGCCGACAGGCCCTGCGACCACTCCTTGAACTGGTCGCGGTCCTCGACCGGCACGCCGAGCATGCCCGCGATGACGGTGGCGGGCAGCGGGAAGGCGAAACGCTGCAGCAGGTCGAACGGCTCACCGACCGGGAAGGTGTCGACGAACCCGTCGGACAGCTCCACGACCAGGCCCCCCATGTTCTTGACCACCCGGGGGCTGAACGCCGCCTGCACCAGCGACCGGAGGCGGCCGTGGTCGGGGCCCTCCTTGAGGCTCATCCACTCCTGGGCGACGCGGTAGAACGTCGCCGCCGCCCGCGCCTCCGGGCTGTCGCCGTGTTTCTCCAGGTAGGTGCCCACCCGGTTGGCGGTGAAGCGGGGGTCGCGGAGCAGGGCAGTGACGTCGGCGTGGCGGGTCGCCACCCACGCCTTGTGCCGGGAACTCCAGGAAAGGCCCGGTCTGCTCCGGGTCCCGGCGAGGAAGGTGTACGGATCCGCTATCGCGTCGGGGGCGAGGAGGTCGAGGGCTTCCAATGCTGTGCTCACGTGCTCATCCCTTACTTGTCGCGGCAGATGTGGCGGATCTCGGCGAGGAGCGCGTCCGCCGACGGCAGCCACTCCCGCTCCAGCGGTGGTGAGTAGGGTACGGGCGAGAAACGCCCGGCCAGCCGCCTGGGCGGCGCGTCCAGGCTCCAGAAGCCCGCGTCGGCGGCCTCGGCGAGGATCTCGGCGGAGATGCCGAACTCGCGCACGGCCTCGCTGTAGACGATGATGCGGGAGGTCTTGGCCAGCGAGCCGAGCACGGTCTCGCGGTCCCACGGGCTGACCGTCCGCAGGTCGACGACCTCAACGGAGATGCCGTGCTCGCGGGCCCGCTCGGCGACCTCGAGCGCGGTCCAGACGCCGTGCGACACACTCACCACGGTGACGTCCTCCCCTTCCCGGGCGATGCGCGCCCGGCCCAGGGGCACCCGGTAACCGGGCGGCGGCTCGGCGGCCGGCTTCTCGTAGAGCAGCCGGTTCTCGATCACGACGACGGGGTCGGGCGATTCGATCGCCGAACGCAGCAGGCCGTAGTGGTCCTCGGGGGCCGAGGGCATCACCACGACCAGGCCGGGGATGTGGGCGAGCAGCGCCTCCAGGCTCTGCGAGTGTTGGGCGGCCGAGGAGCGGCCGACGCCGTACTGGGTGCGCACGGTGAGGCCGACGCGGGCCGCGCCGCCGGTCATGAAGCGCAGCTTCGCCGCCTGGTTCAGCAGCTGGTCGAGGCAGACGCCGACGAAGTCGAGGTACATGATCTCGACAACGGGCGACAGTCCGTCCATGGCCGCGCCGACGGCGGCGCCGACGATGGCCGACTCGGAGATCGGCGTGTCGATCACCCGGCCGGGGAAGCGGGCCGCGAGCTCGCGGGTCAGCCCGAACACGTTGCCGCCCGCCCCGACGTCGATGCCGGCCAGGAAGACGGCCGGGTCGTCGGCGAGCGCGTCGCCCATCGCCTTGCGCAGCAGCCGGCTCACCCGGGTGGCGGCTCCCGGGGCGGGCGGTTCCTTCTCCGGTTGCGGGTAGACGCCCGCCAGCGGCGAGACCACCTGATCAGGGTCGGGCCAGGGGGCCCGCGCGGCGGCGGCCAGCGCCTCCTCAACCGAGGCGTGTTCCTCCCGCTCCCAGCGTTCGACGTCGGCGACCGGCACTCCCCCGTCGGCCAGGGCCCGCCTGGCCAGGTCGAGCGGGTCGGCGAAGGCGGCGTCGGCCTCGGCCGAGCGGTAGCGCTGCGGGTCGCCCTCGTAGTGGCCGCGCAGGCGCAGGGTGCGGGCGACCAGCAGGGCCGGACCCGCACCGGCCCTGACCTCGCCCGCCATCCGGGCGGCAATCGTGTGCACGGCCTCCACGTCGTTGCCGTCGACCACCTCGACCGGCAGGCCGTAGGCGCGGGCCCGCTCCGCCAGCGGCACCGGGTGCTGCGCGCCGGTCGGGGAGAACTCCGAGTAGCCGTTGTCCTCGCAGACCAGCAGCAGCGGGAGCGACAGGCAGGCCGCGAGGTTGGCCGCCTCGTGGAAGGCCCCGGTGGCCACGGCCCCGTCGCCGAAGAACGCCACCGCCACCCGCCGCTGGCCCCGCAGCTTCATGGCCAGGGCGGCGCCGCCCGCGATCGGCACCCCCGCGCCGACGATGCCGTTGGCGCCGAAGACGCCGAGCCGGGGGTCGGCGATGTGCATGGAGCCGCCCATGCCGCCGCAGGTGCCGGTGGCCCGGCCCATCAGCTCGGCGAACATCGCCGCGACGTCGGCCCCCTTGGCGATCGCGTGGCCGTGGCCCCGGTGGGTGGAGGTGATCACGTCGCCGGGCTCCAGCGCGTGGCAGACGCCGACCGCGACGGCCTCCTGCCCGGTCGACAGGTGCACGAAGCCGGGGATGAGCCCGTCCCGGTAGAGCCGGGCCGCGTGGTCCTCGAACAGGCGGATCCGCACCATCGCCCGGAACCTGGCCGCCGCCCCCGTCATGTCGACTGGCCGGCGGCCAGGTGGGTCACGAACCAGTCGGTCGCGTGGGCGGCGGCCTTCTCCAGCTTCGCGCGGTCGCTGTAGAGGGTCATGTGGGTCGTGTGCGGGAGGATCTCCAGGCGCTTGACGGGGGAGGGGATGGCGTTGAACGCCTCGATCTCCAGGTCCCACAGGGTCAGGTCGTCACCCTCGGCCACGATCATGAGCACCGGGTTCTGGAGCAGGCGGCCCAGGAACGGCCCGACGTGGTACTCCATGAGCAGGGCCACCGACTCGACGGTGCTGCGGTTCTCGTACGCGGGCGCCTCGCTGGCCTTGAGCGCGGCGAAGGTCTCGTACGTCTCGGGGAACGGCCAGGCGGAGATCTCCTCGTGGGGCACCGCGGCGGCGTGCGGCAGGTAGAGCCGTTTGCCCGAGCCGCCGGCGCGCAGCCTGCGGTCCTCCTCGACCAGGGCGAGCAGCCTGCGGAAACCCATCGTGCCGTGCACCCGCCGCATGTTGCGGTAGCCGTCGACCACCGGGATCTGGCTGGTAACATGTTGAGGATCTCGTCCAACAGGCCGCCCCGGTAG
>NZ_JAHCST010000014.1:0-141608 GCF_018476525.1 Acrocarpospora catenulata | reverse complement strand
CCGTCGACCACCGGGATCTGGCTGACGATCGTCTTCACCCGGGGGTCGACGGCCCCCAGGATCAGCGCGTGCCCGCCCGAATAGGAGATGCCCCAGACGCCCAGCCGGTCGTCGTCCACGTCGGCGCGGGTCTGCGCGTAGTCGAGCGCGCTCTGGTAGTCGCGGATCTGCGCCCAGGGGTCCAGGTGCTGGCGGTCCCCGCCGCCGGAGGCGCCCAGGTTCCGGTAGTCGAAGACCAGGGCGTTGACGCCCGCGGCGGCGAACGCCTCGGCGTAGTACGGCATGACGAGCTCACGCACGTAACACCAGCCCCCGGCCAGGATCACCGTCGGCGCGGGCCCCCGCGCGCCGGTCGCGGGGTAGAACCAGCCGCGCAGCCGCTCCCCACAACTGTCGAACTCGATGTCTTCGCGGGTCATGTCTCTCCTAGTGATGTGTCGCGTGTCGCCAAAGCCCGCAGCTCGCGCCGGAGCACCTTTCCCGAGGTGGTCTTGGGCAAGCCGTCCAGCAGGTGGATGACCCGTGGGTACTTGTAGGCGGCCATTCGGGCGCGGCAGTGCTCGATCAGCTCCTCCGGGGTGGCCCGCGCGCCCTCCCTGAGGCTCACGAACGCCGCCACGGTCTCGCCCCGGTAGTCGTCGGGCACGCCGATCACGGCGCACTCGCGGACGGTGGGGTGTTCATAGAGGACGTCCTCGACCTCGCGCGGCCAGATCTTGAAGCCGGAGGCGATGATCATGTCCTTGAGCCGGTCGACCACGAACAGCCAGCCGTCCGCGTCCTGGAAGCCCACGTCGCCGGTCCGCAACCAGCCGTCGCGGATCACGGCGGCCGACTCCTCGGGTCTGGCCCAGTAGCCGTCGACCACCCCGGGGCCGGAGAGCTCGATCTCCCCCGCCTCGCCGGGGCCGAGCACCCGCCCGGCCGGGTCGACGATCCGCGTCCTGGCCCCGGTCACCGGCACGCCCACGGCCGGCGCCCCCGAGGCGGGGTCGACGGCCGGCTCGACGCCGACGGGTACCAGGTGGCTGGACGAGGTGGTCTCGGTCAGCCCGTACGTCGGCACGATGGAGATCCCGAACCGCTCCCGGAACGCCTCGACCACCGCCCGGGGCACCGGCGCGCCGCCCGAGACCACGTGACGCAGCGACCGCAGGCTCTCCGGGCGCACGGCGGCCGTGCCCAGGAAGGCGGTGAAGATCGTGATCGCGCCCACGGCGACGGTGCACGACCGCTCCGCGCAGAGTTCGGCCATCACCTCCGGGTGGAACCGGTAGGCCAGCACCAGCGGCATCGGCGTGACCAGGCAGACGCCCAGGTGGGCGATGAGCCCGGTGATGTGGCTGAGCGGCGAGACAGCCAGCAGCGCGTCGCGCCCGCCGAGGCCGAACCAGTCGCGGAACAGGCACGCCTGATGGAAGGCGTTGCCGTGGGTGACCCGGGCCCCCTTCGGCGGGCCGGTCGTGCCCGAGGTGTACGGCAGGATGGCCAGGTCGCCGGGGCGGACCTGGAACCGGTGGCCCGCCGGATCCGTCGCCGCCAGCTCCTCGAAGGCGACCAGCCGCGCGGGCCCCGCGTACGGTTCGGATGCCGGGCCGGGCCGGCTCAGCCGGGGTTCCCGGCGCCGGGCCAGCGTCCAGCCGTCGGTCACGACGATCAGATCGAGGGCCAGGTGACCGAGTCCGGCCCCGGCCGTGGCCGGGTGGCAGACCAGCACCCGCGCCCCGCAGTCGCCGATGACGGTCGTCAGTTCGCGTGCGGTGTACATCGGGTTCAGCGGTACGACGACCGCGCCGAGCCGCCAGGCCGCGAGCACCGCGGCGACGTACTCGGGAACGTTCTGCAGCATGATCGCAAGCCGGTCACCCGGCCGCAGCCCGGCCTCGTGAAGCCCGGTGGCGACGGCGTCGGCCCACCGGTCCAGGGCCCGCAGGCTGACATCGTGCCCGAAGTAGTGGATCGCGGTGCGGTCGGGGTCCTCAGCGACGACCGCCGCGAAGCGTGCGGGGATGGTGTCCGGCTCCGCACCACCCACGCCCGAACCGTGCATATATGTCCTCGATTCGATCGCTTTCAGGTGCCTTGGTGCACTGCGCTGCTCATGCTGGCACACGATTCAATCGTTTGCAATGATGGTGGAACAACGAGGAGGCAGCATGAGCCGATACCAGGCACCGGATGATCGGAGCGGGCGACGCGATGGTCGGCTTCGCCGTGGGCGCGCTGTGCCTGCTGCCGTTCTCCCTGGTGTCGGGGCCGCTTCCCGAGGCGGGCTTCACGGCGACCGTCGTGGTACTGCTCGGCGCAGTGGTGGTCAGTGGCTTTCCGCGACGATCTGCCGTCACATAGGCGGCGCGAGCTCCACCATGACCGCGAGCGGCAGTGACGGATTGGCAGCGGCCGCGGCCACCACCTGCCAGTCGTCATCGGCGAGCAGCTCGGCGATGACCGGCGGCGGCAGGGCCGGGTGGCCGGCGGCGACGCGCCTGGCCTTCCGGTCCGACAGGCAGGCCAGCAGCGCGGGGACCGTCGCGTCGGGGCGCCGGGCGATCTCGGGGAACGCCTTACGCGCCGGTGGCTCGTGCCGGGTCAGGTCCTCCAGCAACGCCGGTGAGGCGTCCGGGTTCTTCGCCACCTGGGCGATGACGCGTACGCCGTGCCGGTCCACCATGGCACGGAGCCGGGCAACCGAGAGGCCCGGGTGCGGTGCGATGGCCTTGACCACCTTGGCGTCGGGGTCGGCGGCCAGCGTGTCGCGGATCTCGGGTGGCAGGTCACGCCGCTCGGCCAGCAGCATCCGCACCGCCGGATTCGGCGAGGCGGCGAGTTCCTCGACCTCGACGGGCGAGGCGGAGGCGACGCGGGGAAGCAGGGTGGAGCCGATCCTTACGGTGCCTGCCAAGTGGGTGAGCAGGTCCAGCGGCAGGGCCGGATTGCAGGCAAGGTTGCGCAGTACGTCACCGTCGAGGTCAGTGGCCAGCACGCGCATCAGGGCCTCGTCGATCGCGGGGTTCTCGGCGAGAGCGGCGCGGACGCCTGGTTCCGGGCTGTTGGCGAGGCGTTCATAGGTCGCCGAAGGCAGGTCCGGACGGATGGCCAGGAAGTGGCGGAACAACTTGAACGGATGGTCGGCGAAGCCGACGACGGCCGCAGGGGGCGTGGCCCGGTTCCCCAGCGCGCGTAGGCGCATCTCGTCGACGGTGGACTCGTGGGAGCCGTCGCAGGAGTCAGACCGCCACGGGTCGTAAGGGATCGGGGCTTCCGCCGGGTCGCAGACTCGGCAGATCTGCGCCGGGGGCAGCCCTTCGCCGGTGAGCAGTGCGGCCAATACCGTCGGCGGTGTGCTCTCGTTGAGGGCCACCGCGCTGCGGACTCCGGCGTGCGGGTGCTCCGCGAGCCGGGCGGTCAGCTCGGGTGCCGCCCACAACGCGAGTTCCGCGACGACACTTGGGTTCGGGTCGGCGGCGAGGGTCTCCAGCACATCGGACGGAAGGTCAGGGCAGGCGGCCAAGCTCTCCCGGCGTTCGGTGTCCGGATGCGCCGCGAACAGACGTGCCCAGGCGGGACGACCGGCGCCCTCCGCGAGCAGGCCGAGCGCGGCGGCCGGCTGCGTCACGGGGTCGACGTCGTCGGCCGTCAGCAGGCCCCGTTCCACCAGCCGTACCACGCTGAATTCGTGGCGCGAGGCCAGCGCGACCGCCTGCGCACGGGTCAGGTCGGCACACTCGGCCAGTTTCCCGACGCACTCCTCGTCGAGAGCCGTGATCAGACGGTCCACCAGCTCCGGCGGCAAGGCCGGATTGGCGGCCAGGCCGCACAGGACAGAATCCACACGGCCATCCTGCCAAGTCCTGATCACACCCAGGTCGATGGCGACCTGGCCGGCTTACGGCGTCTACGCGGGAAGCCCGGACCTCACGTGTCACTCCAGGACGGCGGTCATCAGAACGTGGATGATCATGCCCATGCCCAGGGGCATGATGTGGGTGTTCCGCGCCGGGCGGTCGTCGTCATGGGGGAACATCTTGAGCCACTCGGCGTGCACGAGTGGCCGATGAGCGTCGTCGGTGATGTTGAAGATCACCATCGCGATGTCGGCCGTGGTGCCGCCCGCGTTCTCCACGATGGTGCGCATGTGCTGGAAGACGAGCTCCACCTGGCGGGCCGGGTCCGGGGGCACCTGCCCGGATTCGGGGTCCATGCCGTGGATGCCGCTGGAATAGACCATGTTGTCGATGCGGATGCCCATCGGGATGGGGGCGGTGCCGTGGCGTACGCCGGGCACGTCGATGACCTGGCGGCGTTTGGTCATCTCAGACCACCACCATTTCGCGGTGGTAGCGGTTGAGGCTGCGGGCGCCGTTGGGGGTGCAGACGAAGAGGTCTTCGACGCGGGCGCCGACGCGGCCCGGCCAGAAGATCGACGGCTCGATGGTGAAGGTCATGCCTTCTGCCAGCACCGTGTGGTCCTCCTCGGAGATGAAGGGGCGCTCGTGGGTGTCCAGGCCGATGCAGTGACCGGTGCGGTGGCGGAACCAGTCGCCGTAACCGGCGTCGACGATCACCTGGCGGGTGACCCGGTGCACCTCGGCGGCTGTGGCGCCGGGGACGGCCGCGGCCATGCCGGCGGCTTGGGCGGCGATGACGAGGTCGTAGACCCGGCGGTACTCTTCGCCGGGCTCACCGAGGTGCACCGTGCGGCCGAAGTCGGAGCAGTAGCCGTCCACGACCGTGCCGAAATCGAAGGAGACTCCGAGGCCGGGCACGAGGGCGTTGGCGCTGACGCGGGCGGAGGCGTCCCGGCCGTCGCCCGGGCCCATCGCGAACACGCCGGTGTCGAAGGAGGACGTGCGGCCGCCGTGTTTGCGCATCAGGTAGTCGACCTCGGCGGCGATCTCCAGTTCGGTCACGCCCACCGCGACCCGGGGTGTGATCTCGGCCATCACCGTGTCGCAGATCAGGCTCGCACGCTCCAGCGCGTCGAGTTCCGCCGCGGACTTCACCCGGCGCAGCGGGTTGAGCACGGTGTCGAGATCGACCAGGTGCACCTCCGGAAGGGTTTCCAGGATGCGTACGGCGGTCGCGCCGAAGGTCCGCGCGGACACGGCGACGGTGCGGGGCCCGCCGTGCTCGCGCAGGAGCCCGGCGAACACGGCCGCCGCGTCGTCGGTGTTGGCGACCGCGACGACCTCGCCGTCGATGCCACCGGGCAGGTTGAACGCGGCGTACCCCTGGGGGATCACGTAGACGGGTTCGGCGCCGGGGCGGAAGAGCGCACCCGCGACCCACTGGTTGGCGTACTCGTTGTTGCCGAACGACGCCATCCGGCGGGGAAACCCGGTCAGATACTCCAGGTCTCCTGAGGGTGGGCAGAAGGCGAGGTCGATGCCCGCCGCCGTGAGGGCCTCGGAGAAGCGGGCGCGACGGCCCGCGTGGTCCATCGACATCGTCACCGAGCCGCCTTCCAGCGGCTGAACACCGTGCGCGCGTTGCCGTGGAAGACCGCTTCGCGCTGTTCGGCGGTAAGCCAGCCGATGCCTTCGACCACCGGTTTGAGGTCGTCGAGCGTACGGCCCACCTCCGGGTCGTAGCCGGAACCGATCCCGGGCGCCTCGGTGGCGAACAGGCAGCGGTCCGGGCCCGCCACCTTCAGCAACAGTTCCAGCGCCTCGGGGCTGTACAGAACGGTGTCGAAGTAGAGGCGGCGCAGGCTGTCGTCGAAACGCTCGGCGTTCTTCTGCAGCCGCTGGGCCCGCCAGCGCCCGATCTGGTACGGGATGGAGCCGCCGCCGTGCGCCACGATCAGCTTCAGGCCGGGGAAGTCGGTGAAGACCCGCGACTCCACGAGGGAGAGAATCGCGATGCTCTCCTCGGTGATGAAGTGGTTGGAGTACGACTCCCGGGGGTTGGCGCAGGCCGCGGTGTGGATGAGCGCGGGAACATCCAGCTCCACCATCTTCTCGTAGAGCGGATACCACCACTCGTCGCCCAGCGGCGGGCTCGCGTAGTCCCCCTCCCCCGGGTCCGGATTGAGCACGCAGCCGACGAAGCCCAGTTCGGTGACGCAGCGCTCCAGTTCGGCGACGGCGTTGGCCGGGCTCACCCCGGCGGACTGCGGCAGGCCGGCCACGCCGGCGAAGACGTCCGGGTAGGCGGTCACCTGCTTGTGGATCATGTCGTTGACGTGTTCGGTGTACCAGTGCACGATCCGCTCGGGTTTCTGCGAGTGCATCATCGCGAACGGCCGGGGGGAGATGAACTGGGTGTCCACGTTGAGCTTGCGCAGCAGTTCGACATGGGGCTTGGCCGCGTCGACGACCTCCTCGTCGGAGCAGGCGGGGCGGCCCTTGCCGTGGAAGCCCTTGCTCGCGATCAGCTGCGCCTGGTAGGCGTACAGTGCCAGCGGGGCGCTGATGTGCCCGTGCACGTCAATGATCTGCATGACTTCGACCGTAGGTTTCGGCCGGTGGAGGGGTCCAACGCAGAGTGCCGATGCGAACCATCGGGTCCGCCGATGGTATGGCGTACGCTGCGTGGATGGCGGAGCTCAGGCACTACCGATACTTCGTGGAGATCGCCCAGCGGGGTAGTTTCACGGCGGCGTCGGCGGCGCTGCATGTGACCCAGTCGGCGCTGAGCGAGCAGATTCTGCTGCTGGAGCGGCATCTGGGGTGCAGGCTCTTCGACCGGGGGCGGCACGGGGCGCGGCTGACGGTGCACGGCGAGGCCCTGTTCGACCAGGCGATGCTGCTGCTCAGCGTCGCCAACGAGCTGGAGCAGTCGGCGAGGTCCCGGCAGCGGCACCGCGGCCAGCCGTTGCGGCTGGGGGTCACCATGGGTCCGCTGCTCGTCTGGCTGCCGGAGGTGCTGGCGAACCTGAGCCAGTCGCACGAACGGCTCGACATCCGTATCGAGGACATCATCACCGCTGAGATCTTTCTGAAGGTCAGCATCGGGCAGCTGGACCTGGGTATCGCGAGCCTCGGCGACGACGGGCTGGCCGTGGCGCCGGGCGTCGGCATCGAGGTGCACTCCTTGTTCGAGGACGACTGGGTGATCATGGTGCCGGACGGTCATCCGTTCATCGCCGACGGCTCGGTGCCCTTGGCGGCCCTGCGTGACGAGCAGCTGGTGCTCTTCCCCAAGCAGTACACGCTGCGCACCGTGCTGGACGACTTCTTCGCGAAGGCGGGGGTGTCGGTCTCCCCGGCGATCGAGACCGGCTGGATGGAGATGGCGATCAGGTTCGTCGAGGTCGGCATGGGGGTGACCGTGGTGCCCCGGGCGGTGACGCTGCTGCCGAGCAGCAATGTGCATGTGGTGGAGATCGACGAGGCGTACAAGCCGCGCCGGGTGCTGACCGCCCTCTACCGTTCGGACACGCCACGGCGCAAGACGATCGAGAAGCTGCTCCGGCTGGCCAGGGAGCATCTGCCCGAGCCGGGCAGCTGGCCGCCCCAGATGCACGCCGGCGCCGCAGCGGTGGTCGCGGAACAGCTCAGGGATCGCCGCTGACGTGGATCACCTGGCCCGTCACGTACCCGGCGTCGGCGCTCGCCAGGAACGCGACCACGGCCGCGACGTCCTCCGGGGTGCCGATCCGGCGCAGCGCGGTGCCCTCGGCGGCCCGTTCGGCGTGCTCTTCCCAGGTGCGCCCCCGACGTTCGGCTCCCTCGCGGGTCATTCTGGTCGCGATGAAGCCGGGCGCCACCGCGTTGACCGTTATGCCGCGCGGGCCGAGCTCCAGGGCAAGTGATCGGGTCATTCCGGCGATTCCGGCTTTGGCCGTGCCGTAGTTGACGTGGTCGGCGATGCCGCGTGCCGCGATCGAGGAGATGAGCACGATCCGGCCATGCCTTTGGGCGATCATGGCGGGGGTGACGGCCCGCACGGCGGTGAACGATCCCGTGAGGTGGCTGGTCAGGACCTCGGTCCAGGCCCGGTCGGTCATCTCGGTGACGGGTGCGCCGCGCATGACGCCCGCGCACGGCACGAGGATGTCGATGCGCCCGTGCCTGGCCAGCACGCGCCGCACCACATCCTCCACCTGGGCCGGGTCGCCGACGTCCGCGGCGTACGCGCCGGCTTCGGGCAGTGTCCCGGCGACCTGCTCGGCGGGCTTGGCGTCCAGGTCGAGTACGGCCACGGCCGCGCCCTCCTCAGCCAGCCGGCGGCACACCGCCGCGCCGATCCCCCGGCCGCCGCCGGTCACCACGGCCACCCGGCCGCGCAGTCCCCTCATCGGAGCACCCGCCCGCCGTCGACCACCAGCACGTGCCCGGTGATCCAGGCCGCGGCCGAGGAGCAGAGGAAGAGGATGGGGGCGACGATGTCCTCGACCGTGCCGAGCCGTCCGAGCGGGATGTTGCCGGGGACGGCGCCGGTGGGCGTGCCGTACAGCGCGGTGGGCACCGGTCCCGGGGCGACGGCGTTGACGCGCACGCCGTGCGGGCCGAGTTCGGCGGCGGCGGAGCGCGTCAGCTGGGAGACCCCGCCCTTGCTCGCGTCGTAGGCGATCTCGGGTGTCGGGGAGGCGATGATGGACACGATCGAGGACACGTTCACGACGCAGCCCTTCCTCCGGGCCGTCATGGTGCGGGCGGCCTCGCGCAGGCACAGGAAGCTGCCCTTGAGGTTCACGGCGAGCACCCGATCCCAGTCGTCCTCGGTGTGCTCAAGCAGGGGGCTCGCCACCGCGATTCCAGCCGCGTTGACCAGCAGGTCAGGACCGCCCAGATCGTCGGCCGCGGCGAAGACCCGCCGGACGTCGTCCGCGCTGGTCACATCGGCCGTCACGGTGTGGATGCCAGGCTCGGCGGGAGGGTCGAGGTCGACCGCCACGACGCGGGCGCCGCGCGCGGCCAGGGCCGTGGCCACCCCGTGGCCGATGCCGCTGCCCGCTCCGGTGACCACCGCGACCGCCCCACGGAACTCGGTCATCGGGGATCCAGCCCGAAGAGCCGGGCCGCGTTGCGGTACAGCACGTTCTCCAGGACCTCGTCGGGCAGGCCGAACGACAGATAGCGGTCCACCGTTGCCTGAACCGGGCAGAACGGGTAGCCGGTGGCGAACAGGAAGCGGTCCGCGAGGTAGGTGCGCATCGCCAGCACGTAGTCGTGTTCGCCGGGCAGGCCGGGAAAGTACACGTCCGGCAGCAGCCACACGTTGGGACGGCGGAACGCCACGCCCAGCGCGGCCTGGGTCAGCGGCCATCCGCCGTGGACGTTCACCAGCGGCAGTTCGGGGAAGCGGATCGCCACCCGCTCGAAGCGCAGCGGGTCGCTGAACGACAGGTCGGGCCCGGTCTCCCCGCCGCCCATCAGGAGCACCGGCAGGCCGAGAGCCTGGCACGCCTCATACACCGGGTCGATCCTGGGGTCGTCAACGTAGGCGGGTTCGTCGGCGATGCCGGGTTCTATGACGATCGCGCGGGCGCCGCGCTCATAGAGCCCGGCCACCGATTCGGCGGCGGTGAACGGGTCCACCGCCAGGTACGGGAAGAAGAACTCCGGCCGCTGCGCGCAGGCGTCCAGCACCGGCTCGTTGCCCTGCCCGCCCCACCACCGGTTGGGCACCCGCGCGGGCACACCGGCACGCACGATGCCCGCCTCGGCGCATTCGGCGAGGTAGCCGTCGAGCTCGGGTTTCTCCATGCTGGGCGTCGGCCGCCAGCCTCTGGCCCGCACGTTGCGCAGGGTGCGGTCCAGGTTCAGGTACGTGCGATCCGGGAGAAACGCCGCTATCGGCGGCCTGCTGCGCGCGTCGATGATCCGCAAGTTCACGTCCTTCCTAGGGGGAGCGCGCTCAGCGCACTCCTACGGCCACGACGGCCGGCACTCCTTCACGGGTCCGCGCGAGCCCTTCGCGGAGCGCCGGCGCGACCTGGCCGGCGTCGTCGACGTATCGCCCCCAGCCACCGGCCGCGGCGGCTTCGGCGGCGTAGTCGGGCGGCGGGTCGAAGACGCCTCCGGGGAAACCGGCGGCTTCGGCGTACCCGCCTGGATAGAAGTGGCCGACCTGGATGGTGCCGGTGCTGTAGCGGCCGTTGACGAACACCACCGCCAGATAAGGTGCGCCCACGTGGCGGGCGGTCCAGAGGGCGGCGCCCGGCGAACCGAACCAGTAGAAGCCGTCGCCGGAGGCGAGCACGACGTCCCGTTCCGGTGCCGCCAGCTTGGCGCCCAGCGCCGCGCCGGATCCCCATCCGCCCGCGCTGCCGCTCTGCGCGAAGAACGATCCCGGCCTGCCGCCGCGATGGTAGGCGCGTACGTGCGGGGCGTTGGAGACCGCCTCGTCGAGCAGGATGGCGTCGTCGCCGAGGAGCAGGCCCAGCTCGTAGGCGACCCGGCGGGGGTCCACCGGGTTTCCCGGCGCCGCGATGGCCTCGGCGTCCTGCCGCGTGTCGAGTTCGGCGCGGCGGCGTCGGCCCTCGGCCAGCCGGGCCTGGGCGCGGCGGCGGGTGAGCGGGGTGTGCGCGTCGCGGAGCGCGGCGACCAGTGCGGCGAGCCCGTTCCGGGTGGTGCACGGGATGCGGAGATCGGCGGGATGCTCGACGATCGGGATGTCGGCGACGAGGACATCACGGCCCAGCCAGGCGACCGTGGCGCTCTCGGGGGGCGCGTCCTGGCCGCCGTCGGGCACCCACGGAATGTGGCGGTCGACGACCAGGACCACGTCGGCCGCGTGGAGCGCCGGTCCGGTGGCCAGCATCGGGTGGCGTGAGGAGATGTTGAGCCGCTCGCGCCAGCCGCTTTCCGTGACCCAGGCACCCGCCAGCTCGGCCAGTTCGGTGAGCAACGGCACGGTCCGCGGGTCCCGGCCGCCGGCGCCGGTGACGATCATCGGGCAGTCGGCGCCCGCGATCAGGCGGGCGAGCCCGGCGATGGCCTCCGGATCCGGATGGGTGGGCGCGGGCAGGCCGAGCCGCCCGGCGTCCGGGTAGGGAAGATCGGGCGCCTGCGCCATCACCACGTCGCGGGGCAGGGTCACCATGGCGGCTCCGCAGGGTTCGCTGCGCGCGATCTGCAGCGCCCGGCTGACCACCAGCCCGGGATTGTCAAAGGAGGACAGCCGCCAGTCCCACTTCAGGTAGGGCCGGAACAACGTCCGCTGGTCGACCGGCTCCTGCAGCCAGTACACCGGATGATCACGTCCGCCGCGCCGCACACCGGGTTCCGAGGTGGGCGGCGAACCGGCGAGGATCAGCACGGGTTCGCCGCAGCGGCGCAGGGTGTGCCAGGCGGCGCCCATGTTGAGGGTGCCCACGTCCACGTGCGCGGCGACCGCGGCCACTCCCCCGCCGGCCATCGCGAACCCCATGGCCGCGTTGAGACCCACGGTTTCGTGCAGCACGGGGACCAGGCGCGGTGCGGGCAGGCCGTGTGCCCGGCGCCGGGCGATCTCCTCCTGGAACACCATCACGTCGGAGCCCGAGGCGAAGAACACCACCCGTACCCCACCGGCGACCATGGCGTCGACGAGCGGTTGCGCGACCTCCGCCATCATCGCCTCCGCACCGGCTCGGCCAGGGCGGGCACGTCGGTGCGCCAGCAGGCCGCGGCGTGGGCCGAGCCGACCTCGCTGCCCACCTCGCTCAGGACGGGGTCGTCGGAACGGCAGCGGTCGGTGGCCAGGACGCAGCGGGGCGCGAACCGGCAACCGGCCGTGGGCAGGGCCTCCCTGCGCGCCGACGGCGGGCGGACCGGCTGCCGCTCGGGGTCGGGCGGCAGCGAGGAGCCGATCAGGAGCCGGGTGTAGGGATGGCGTGGCGCCTCGCACACCGCCTCCGTGGGGCCCTGTTCGACGACGGCGCCCGCGTACATCACCACCATGCTGTCGGCCAGGTGGCGCACCACGGGCAGCGCGTGGCTGATGAACAACATCGCGGTCGAGAGCCGCTGCTGGATCTCCAGGAACAGGTTCATGATCTGCGCCTGTACCGAGACGTCCAGCGCGGAGACGGCCTCGTCGCAGACCAGCAGCGACGGCTCCAGGGCCAGCGCCCGCGCGATGTTGGCACGCTGCGCCTGACCGCCGGAGATCTGGTGCGGGTAGCGGTCGGCCAGCGACGGGTCCAGGTGCACCGCGCCGAGCAGTTCGGCGACCCGGGAGCGGAGCGCGGCCCCGCGCGCGGCCCGATGGATCAGCAGTGGCTCGGCGATCGACCAGCCGACGGTTTTCCTGCTGTCCATCGCCTGTACCGGATCCTGGAAGACCGCCTGTACCGCCGAGCGGTAGGCCCGGCCGGATCCGGTCAGCAGTTCGGCGAGCGGGCGCCCCTGGTAGCGGATCTCACCGGCGTCCGGCCGTTCCAGCCCGAGGACGAGGTTGGCCACGGTTGACTTGCCTGAGCCGGATTCGCCGACCAGGCCGACGATCTCCCCGGGGTGGATGGTCAGTGACACGTCCCGGACCGCCGCCACCGCGTGGGGGCCGGCGGTGAAGGTCTTCCTGAGGTTACGCAGCTCCAGCAGCGGGCTCGTCACCGCCATATCGGTTCCCTTCGTACGTCCTCGGCGAAGTGGCACGCCACGTCGGTCCCGTTCAGGCGCCGCGCGGGCGGTGCCGAGGTCCGGCAGAGCTCCTCGGCGCGCGGGCACCGGGACGCGAAGACGCAGCCGCCGATGGTGGCGGTCCCCTGGGGCATCGCGGGAAGCGGTGTCTTGCGCGGCCCTTCCAGCCGGGGCACGGCCGCCAGCAGCCCTTGCGTGTACGGATGTCCGGCGTGCCGGTAGAGCGCCGCCGTCGGGCCGGATTCGACCACCCGCCCGCGGTAGAGCACGAGCGTGTGCTGGGCGACCCGGGCGACCACGCCGAGGTCGTGACTGATCAGCATCAGCGCGAGGTTCTGCTCCTTGCGGAGTTCGTCGAGAATCTCCAGGATCTCCGCCTGCACCGTGGCGTCCAGTGCGCTGGTCGGCTCGTCCGCGATGAGCAGGCTGGGCTCGGTGACCAGCGCTCCGGCGATCATCGCGCGCTGGAGCATGCCGCCGCTGAACCGGTGTGGGTAGTCGCCCAGTCGCCGCTCCGGGTCGTCGATGCCGACCCGCTTGAGCAGTTCCAGCAGCCGCTGCCTGCGCTCCGGCCACAGGCCCGCCGCGCGCAGTCCGTCCACCAGTTGCGCGCCGATGGTTCTGGACGGGTTCCAGGAGCCGAACGGAGACTGGAAGATCATGGCGATGCGGCGGGCACGCAACCGGCGCAGCGCCTCGCGCGGCAGGCCGAGCAGGTCGTGGCCCTCGAAGGTGAGCGCGTCCGCGCGGATCGACACGGCCGGATTCAGCAGGCGGCTCAGCGCCAGCGCCACCGTGGACTTCCCGCTGCCCGACTCGCCGACCACCGCGATCGTGGCGCCCGGCGCCAGGTCGAAGCCGACATCGTCCACGGCGGGCTGGTCGGCGTTGGGGTAGCACACGGTCAGGCCGCGTACGGACAGGATCGGGCTCACCGCGGACCTCCTCGCCGGCGCAGCCTGTCCCCCAGGGACATGAAGTTGAGCGTGACCAGGAACACGACGCAGCCGGGCAGGACCGCGGCCCACCAGGCGGTGAGCGCGTACTGCTTGGCGTCGGCGATGAGCAGGCCCCACTCCGGAGTCGGCGGCTGGGCGCCCAGGCCCAGGAAGGACAGGCCGGTGAGGGCGATCAGCGCCTGCCCCAGATCCAGCGTGTAGCGGACGAGCACCTGGTCGTAGGTGTGCGGCAGCACGTGCCAGCGCAGGATCTGTGGGCCCGAGGCGCCCAGCGTGCGGGCGGCCCGCACATGGTAGTCCTTGATCAGGGAGAGCACCTGGCCGCGCACCATGCGCGCGTAACTGGGCCACCAGAGCGCGACCAGTGCGATCAGCGCCGAGGTGAGCCCGCGGCCCAGGGACGCGGAGATGGCCATCGCGAAGACGAGGTACGGGAAGGCGAGGAACACGTCCACGACCCGCATCAGCACCCGGTCGAGCGCGCCGCCGAACCACGCCGCCGCCGCGCCGTACACGGTTCCGAAGAGCGCGGCGGCGGTGACCACGACCACGCTGGTGCCGATCGAGTAGCGGGCGCCGTGGACGACCCGGCTGAAGATGTCCCGGCCGGCGTCGTCGGTGCCGAACAGGTGTGCCGCGGTCGGCGGCTGGAAGCGTTGCGAGACGTCCAGGTGGTAGGGGTCCGAGGGCGCCAGCCAGCCCGGCACCAGAAGCAGGGCGGCGATCGCCAGCACGGTGGCCCCGGCCCAGAGCTGCGACCAGGTGGGGCGGCGTGGCGCGCGTGACCGGCGCGTGTCCCCGCCAGGCGCGGCGGTGTGGGCCCTGGTCATCGGGCCTCCTTCAGGCGCGGGTCGAGCATCGGATAGATCATTCCGACGAGTGCGTTGACCGTCACGAAGACCACCGTGGACAGCAGCGTGATCGCCATGATCGCGTTGTAGTCGAAGGCGCTGAACGCCTGGTAGGCGTACCGGCCGAAGCCCGGCCAGGAGAAGATCACCTCGACGATCACCACTCCGCCCAGGCTCCAGCCGAGCTGTAGCCCCAGCATGGTCACGACGGGATTGAGCGAGTTGCGCAGCGCGTCGACGAACACGATCCGCCGCTCCTTGACGCCGCGGGCCCTGGCCGTGCGCACGTACGGCCGTTTGAGCTGTTCCTCCAGCGAGGAGCGCATCAGCGTCATCGTCACCGCCAGGTGGGTGACCACCAGCGTGGCGACCGGCAGCGTGAGGGTGCGCAGCGCCTCCCCGATGAGCGGGAGCTGCCCGGTCAGCGCGGTGTCCACCAGCCCCATACCGGTCACTTTCGGCACGCCGGTGCCCTCGTAGTCGAAGTTGCCCGCCACCGGGAACCACTGCAGCTTGCCGGCGAAGACCACCTGCAGCACCAGCCCCACCCAGAACACCGGCACGGCCACGCCGATCACCGCGCCGAAGCGGAGGAGCAGCGTGTGCGGCCCACGTGGCCAGTAGGCCCAGGCGATGCCGGCCAGGATGCCGATCACGGCGTAGATCAGGTACGAGGCGAGGATCAGCTCCAGTGACGCGGGCAGCGCGGTGAGCAGGTCGTCGATGACCGGCTGGCGGGTCTGCAGTGACCTTCCGAGATCACCGGTGAGGAGATCGCCCAGATATCTCCCGTACTGCACGGCCAGCGGCTGGTCCAGCCCCATCTCGGCCCGGACCTCGGCCACCTGCTCGGGGCCCGCGTCCAGCCCGGCCGCCAGCCGGGCGGGGTCGGCGGGCACGATCCGGCTGAGGACGAAGGTGACGGACACCGCGACCCACACCACCAGCAGGATCCATGCCAAGCTGGTGAGCAGCCTGAGCAGCCGTGATCCGGTTCGTTCTCTCCTGTCCGTCACCTCCGTCCTCCGATCAGCTCTCGCGGGCGTAGAAGAAGCGGACCATCACCACGAAGTCGATCGGCTCGTAGCTGACCTCCCACTTCTTGCCGACGGGCTGGTAGATGTTGGACGAGGGCAACCAGATCGCCACCTGGTCATCGATGATCGACTGCTGGGCTTCGCGGAGCACGGTCAGCCGCTGGGTCTCGTCCAGGATGCCGCTGATCTGCCCCAGCCGTTGGTCCAGGTCGCCGTTAGCGTAGTAGCCCCAGTTCATCCCGCCTTTGTCGGCGGCGGCCGCGGTCGTGTAGTTGCGCAGAATCGAGGTCGGGTCGGGCGTGACCATGTTCAGTACCAGGAAGGACAGGTCGTGCGCCGTCTCCGGGTTGCCCTGCACGGAGACCATCTGCGGCCAGGCCACCAGGGTCTGCTTCACCTTGATCCCGAGCGGCTTGAGGTTCTCCTCCAGCAGGGTGCCGAAGAACTCCTCCCAGGCCAGGCCCTTGAGCCCGAGGTAGCTGAGGGTGAAGCCACCGTCCGGGTAGCCCGCGTCGGCGAGCAGCCGCCTGGCCTCCTCGAGGTTCTGGGCGAAGGCGGGGAACGGCGGCTCGAACTCCACCGCGCCGGGCGGCAGCGGGCCACGCGCCTCCTGCGCGCGCCCCTTGAAATACTCCAGGTACGCCTTGTAGTCCACCGCCAGCGCGATGGCCTTGCGCACGCGCACGTCGCTGACCGGGCCCTTGGCCTTCAGGTTGAAGAAGACCGTGTTCACGCCGAGCTTGGGCTGCTCGACCGCCTTGACGTCGGCGCAGGCCGCCGCCTGGTCGGTCTGGTCGGTGCCGATGCCGCCGATCATGTCCACCTGGCCCTGGCACATGAGCTGCACGGCGGTGGTGACGTCCGGGTCGGTGCGCAGGGTGACCTTCGTGGGGGTGCCGTCCTGGAACTTCTGCCAGTAGCCGTCGAAGGCGTTGAGGGTGATGGCCTTGCCGCGCTCCCAGCTGCCCAGCGTGTACGGCCCGCTGCCCGCCTCGTTGCCGGCGAACCAGTCCTTGGCCCACGGGTCGTCGGCGGTCTTGTGCTCGTCGATCGCCTTCTTGGAGACGATCGGCAGCTTGGGCAGCATGCCGGGGAAGAACGCGTCGGCGTTCTTGAGCTTGAAGACGACGGTGTCGGCCGTGGGCGTCTCCACGGTGTCGAGGTTGCCGAACAGGGTGGCCGGGCCCTGGTTGATCTCGCGGAGGCGGTCCACGCTGGCCTTGACGACCGCGGAGTCCAGGGTGGAGCCGTCGTGGAACCGCACGCCGGAGCGGAGCGTGATCGTGTGGGTCTTGGCGTCCGCCGACGACTCCCACTTGGTGGCCAGCGCGGGGCGGGTCTGTGTGCCGCCCGGCTGGTATTCGAGCAGGCTGTCGTAGGTCTGCCGGACGAAAAGGACCGACTCGGAGGAGAAGGCCAGGTGGGGGTCGAGGGACTTGGTCTCGGCGATGTTGGAGAAGACCGCTGACACGGTGCGGCTTTCCCGGACAGTGGGGGGCGTGACCTGGGTGCATCCCACCAGGGTGAGCACAGCGGCCACTGCGGTGATCAAAGTGCGATTCCGCATGACATTAACTCCTGTACGCGTCCGGGGCGGCGAAGCCTACTATGCCCCGCATATCTGGCATTTCGTAAGAATCCTGGACATATCCATCGGCGTGATCGGCGTCCTGTTTCGCCGGGTCACGCTGCTCAGGCGGCCCGTAACCGCCTCCCCCGCCGGTCATCACCCTGATCCGGGTGCCCTTGCGCAGGGGCCGCGCGCCCACCTTGAGCACCGCCTCGGTCACGCCGTCCGACTCGATCTCGCCTTGGGTGGGCGCACCGTCGCCCCCGCCGTGCAGGCCCCATCCAGGCAGGGCCGACCGCTCCAGCCACAGCGACAGCCAGGTCTGTTCGGCCAGGGTCTCGTACTCCCGGATGATGCCGAGACCGCCGCGGAACCTGCCCGGGCCCCCGGAGCCCTCCCGCAGCCCGTAGCGGTGGACGCGGATCGGATAGCGCGTCTCCAGCACCTCGACCGGGTAGTTCTTCAGGTCCCCCGCACCATAGTTGATCATTCCGTTGGCGCCGTCGGCGGCCGAGGACGCCCCCCACCCCACCGCGGTCGCCTCCCCGGTGACGTAGCGGCTGCCGTCGGCGCGCACACCCACGAACGTCACGTTCATCGGGTCGGCCGGCTGACCGGCCACCACGTCGTCCGGCAGGGCGTCGGCCAGCGCCCGGATCACGAGGTCGATCATCAACCCGAGCGGCGGGTAGTAGTAGATCGTGGCGTGCGGCTCGGCGACGTTGAAGACCGTGTCCGGGGGCGCCACGATCGTCAGGTTCCTGAACGTGCCATCGGTGACCGGGACGTTCGGGTTGATCAGGCACTTGTACGCCAGGCGGGCACCGGCCACCGTGCCGGGCAGCGGGGAGTTCACCGAGCCCGCGGTGGGACCGCTGGAGCCGGTCAGGTCGATGCTCATCCGATCGCCGGACACGGTCACCGCGACCTTGACCGGCACCGGAGGCTGCCCCGGACCGCCCGAGTCCATCGCGCCCTCCGCCCGGTACACGCCGTCCGGTATGCGCGAGACGGCCTCCCGGTCCAGCCGCTCGCACTGGGCGTATATCTCCTCCGCCGCCGCCTCGACCACGTCCGCGCCGAACCGCTCGTAGAGCGCGACCAGCCGCCGCTCCCCGGTCCGGCAGGCCGAGATCTGCGCGTGCAGGTCGCCCCAGACCGAGCGGGGCAACCGGCTGTTGCGGGTGAGGTAGTCCAGCACCTGCGTCTGCGGCTCGCCCGCCCGGTACACATACGTCGGGCCGAACCGGTAGCCCTCCTGGTAGATCTCGGTCGTGTCGACCGGGCGGCCGGCCTCCTTCGCCCCGATGTCGAGCCAGTGCGCCTTCGTGGCGCCGAACCCGATCAGCCGCTCGCCGTGGAATATCGGCGAGAAGATCGTCACGTCGTAGGTGTGGCTGCCGACCAGATAGGGATCGTTGACCATGAACACGTCGCCCGGCCGGTAGTGCTCCGGCCCGCCGAGCTTCTCGGTGGTGACCTTGATGCCCGTCTCGAGGTTGCCGAGGAACATCGGCAGCCCCGGCGACTGGCCGAGCAGCCGGCCGCGCCGGTCGAAGACGCCGACCGAACAGTCCTTCATCTCGTAGATGATCGGCGTGTACGCCGAACGGGCCAGGTTGTTGTTCATCTGGCGGGCGATCGACGACAGCGCGTTGCGGATGACCTCCACGGTGACCGGATCGACCAGCGAGGGCAGGTTCGCGGACGGCGAGATCGTGGTCATGTCAGCCTCTCCAGGATCAGGTGGCCATGTTCGGTCAGGGTGGCCTGCCAGCCTGGCGGGACCAGGGTGGTGCACCCGGTTTCGAGGACGATGCACGGGCCGATCACCCGGCTGCCCGCGCCCAGCTCCGTGCGGTCGTGCACGGCGGTGTCGTGCGCCTCGCCGCTGAACACCGTCCTGGCCCACCGGGTGGGCGCGGGCAACGGCCGGGCTTGGAGAGGCGGCATGGCGGGCCGCGGCCGGACGCCGATCGCGGCCACCCGCAGATTGACGATCTCCACGTCCTCCGCCGGGTTGCTGTGCCCGTAACGCTCCTGGTAGGCGGCGTGGAAGAGCTCGGTAACCTCCCCGAGCGCGGCGCCGTCGACGCGCTCGGGGAGGGGCACGGTCAGCGTGTACTCCTGGCCCGCGTAACGCAGGTCGGCCGAACTCTGGAGCACCATCTGGGCGGGGGACACGTTCTCGGCCGCCAGCAACCCCCGCGCCTCGACCCGCAGGGCACGCAGTTCCTCGGCCACGCGTCCGGCGGGTACCCGTGCGGCGACCGCGAAGAAGGCCCGCACCAGATCGTGCCGGACGTCGGCCTGCAGCATCCCCCAGGCCGACAGCGTGCCGGGAGCCGAGGGCACGATCACCCGCGGGATGGCCAGTTCCTCGGCGAGCGCCACGGCGTGCAGCGGCCCGGCCCCGCCGAAGGCGAGCAGGTCGAACTCGCGCGGATCGATGCCGCGGGCCACGGTCAGCTCCCGGATCGCGTCCGCCATGGCCGCGTCGGCCACGGCCACCGCCCCGGCCGCCAGCCGGGTGACGTCCAGGCCGAGCTCGGTGGCGGCCCGCGCCATGGCCCGCTCGGCGGCGGCACGGTCCAGCGCTACCGTGCCCGCCATCCGGGTGTCCTCCGGGATCCTGCCGAGCAGGAGGTTCGCGTCGGTTATGGTGGGCCGCTCGCCGCCCCGCGCGTAGCAGGCCGGGCCGGGGCTGGCTCCGGCCGACTCCGGGCCCACCCGCAGGCCGCCCGACTCCACGTGGATGATCGACCCCCCGCCCGCGCCCAGCGAATGCATGATCACCGACGGGGTGAGCACGGGATGGCCCTCGATCTCCAGCTCCGCGTCGATGTCGGCGGCGCCGTTCACCACCAGTGAGACGTCGAACGACGTGCCACCCATGTCCACGCAGATCAACCGGTCCACGCCAAGCTGGGCGCCGATGGCCACACCGGCCACGGTGCCGCCCACCGGGCCGGAGAACAGCGTCTGCACGGCCCGGCGCACGCCCATCTGCGCGGTCATCACCCCGCCGTTGGACTGCATGACGTGCAGGGGCACGGGCAGCCCGCCGACGGCCAGCCGGGTCTCCAGCCGGCTGAGGTAGTCGCCGATCTTCGGGGTGACGTACGCGGAGACCAGGGTGGTGGAGAAGCGCTCGTACTCCCGCCACTGCGGGGCCACCTCGTGGGAGGCCACCACCGCCAGCCCCGGCGCCGCCGCGCTGATGAGCTCCTTGGCACGCCGTTCGTGGCCGGTGAACCGGTGGGCGTGCAGGAAGCACACCGCGACCGCCTCGTAGTCCGCCGCCAGCCGCGCGGCCAGCGCGGTCACCGCGGCCTCGTCCAGCGGGAGCACCACCTCGCCGTCGGCCCCCACCCGCTCGGCCACCTCGAACACGTCGCGACGGCGCAGCAACATCGGCGGCCGGTGGTAGTGGATGTTGTACATCTCCGGGCGGCTGGCGCGGCCGATCTCGTAGACGTCCCGGAAGCCGCGGGTCACCACCATGGCCAGGCGGGCGCCGGAACGCTCCAGCAGGGCGTTGAGCGCGGTGGTCGTCCCGTGGATGAAATCGCCGACCTCGGCGAGGCCGACGCCGATGCGCTCGACCGCCTCCAGGACGCTGGAATCCTGCATGCCGGGGATCGACAGCGCCTTGGCGGGCCGTACCGTTCCCTCGGGGCTCAGGCAGACCGCGTCGGTGAAGGTCCCGCCGATGTCCACGGCCACCCGGTAGCCCACCTGGTCACTCTGTGTCTGTGTCATCATGCCGTTCCGATCCTGGTTCTCAAGTCGAGGAGGTCGAGGGTGGCCTCGCCCGCGGCCAGCCGGGGCAGCAGTTCCCGCTCCACCGACGCCCGGTGCCTGGAGGCCGCCAGCGTCACCCGCGCCTCGGCCGCGGGCACCACGACGGCGCCGTCGCCGTCGAGCACGACCGTGTCGCCCGGCGCGATCACGATGCCGCCGACCTCGACCGGCACATCCAGCTCTCCGGCGACCTCCTTGCCCGCGCCGCGCGGGCAGACCCAGCGCGCCCACACCGGCAGGCCCACCCCGGCCAGCTCGTCGACGTCGCGCACGGCCGCGTCGAGGAGCAGCGCCGCCGCCCCGCGCGCCTTGGCCTGCACGGCCAGCAGCTCCCCGACCAGAGCCACGGGGGCGGGCCGCGGCATCACCGCCACCAGCACCTCCCCCGGCTCGACGCGATCGAGCGCCTGGTGGATGCCGAGGTTGTCGTCCTGACCGCAGCGCACCGTACGGGCCGGACCGGCGGCCCGGCTGCCCGGCACCACCCGGATCAGCGTCCCGTCCACCAGACCGGCCCGGCCGGACGCCTCGTACACGGTGGACACGCCCAGCTGGGCGAACCCGTTCACAGCCGGTCCCGCAACTCGGGGGCCATCCGCTGGAACGCCTCCACATAGCGCACCTCGGCTCCCGCACCGAGATAGCGGGACTGGTAGGCGCGCTGTTCTGCTCGCTGCCGGTAGTGGTCGGCCAGGTACGCCTGCGAGGCCATCGCCCCCATCGCCGCCAGCTTGCGGTCGAACACCGCCGTGACATCCAGGTAGGTGTCGGGCGTGAACCCGCACTGGTCGGGCTGATGCGGTTCGAAGGCGAACATGCCCGGCGGCGGGATCGTCGGGAACGCGGCCGGGACCCCGCCCGCGCCCATGGCCAGCAGCCTGGCCTTGACCGCCGCCGCCGAGGCGACCGGATGGTCGGGATTGAACGGGTCGGCCGGTGCGTGCACGAGCAGCACGTCCGGGCGGGTCCGCAGGTAGACCTCGACCAGCCGCCGCATGGCGGACTCCGGCACCGCCAGGGGGTAGTCGCCCAGGTCCAGCGGGACGTAGTCGGCGCCCACCTCGGCCGCGGCCTGCTCCCCCTCGGCGTGCCTGCGCGCCTTCACCGCCGCCACCGTCTGGCCGGGCTCCCGCCACAGGTCGCCGGACTCGCCCCGCTCGCCGTAGGAGAGACAGACCACCGTCGCGGTGCCGCCCGCAGCGGTGTGCAGGGCGATGGCGCCGGCCGCCCGCCAGACGAAGTCGGCGGCGTGCGCGCTGACCACCAGCATCGATTGGCTGGGCGCCATCACGACCACCGCACCATAGCCATCCCGCAGCCGGTGCCCGCTTCGGTGCGGTAGGCCGGGATGTAGTCCACGATCTCCATGTCCAGCTTCGCGCAGGCGCCGCCGACGGCCAGCCAGCCCATGGACTCGCTGGTGCCGGAGACGAAGTCCTCGCCGGAGAACCCGGCGATTGCCTCCTCGTCGCGGTTCTGCATCGCGCTCAGCACCGCGCGGTCGAGTTCCTCGTCCACCACGAAGTGGCTCAGCCCGCCGGAGGCGATCACCGCCACCCGCAGCTCCTCCGGGTAGGCCTCGATCGCCGCGGCCAGGCCCTTGCCCAGCTCCCAGCAGCGCGCCGGGGTCGGCCGGTTCGGCTCGAAGTAGGTGTTGAGCAGCACCGGCACCATCGGCAGCGGTTCGGACTCCCGGTCCATGAGCCGATTGCGGACCAGCACCACCGTGTGCCCGATGGACTGGCCCTCCGGCTGCGCGCGCACCTGCGCCACGTCGAAACCGGATCTGTTGAGGCTGCGGATCAAATGCTCGCCGAGCGGGGCGTGGCAGGGGTAGGTCTCAGGCTGCTCGCCGTACAGCGCCCAGGCCGCCGTCGCCACTTCGGGGAACCAGAACTTCTCCGGCGGGATCGCCCGCACGGTTTCGCCCCAGTAGACGGCGAACGTGGGCATGCTGTCCGCGGCGAAGATCTCGTGGTGGTCGTCGCCGACGACCACCACGACGTCGGGCGCGGCTTCGGCGAGGCCGGCGGCCAGCGAGCCCACCGCGGCCTGGGCCCGCGCGTGCAGGGCCGAGAAGCTCTGCTCGTTGACGCGCTCGGCGATGCCGTCCCCGGCCCTGGCCGCGACCAGGTCCTCGTAGGCCCATTTCTTGCGGCGGTAGATCAGGTTGGGGTTCTTCCGGTCGTGCCTGGCGTACGAGGCCCACAGGTCGCTGGGCATGCTCATCTGGGGGGTATGTGAGACCCCGAGCCCGAGAACTAACTGTGCCATGAATGTGCCTTTCTTCCTCCGCCGTGCGGACGGGCTGCTCAGCCCCCGTGCAGGGCGTACAGGGCTTCGGTCGGGTCGACGCGGGCGATGCAGACGCGGCAGCTGGTGGAGCAGAACCGGCCGGCGTAGAAGATCAGCGGCGCGGTGGCCTCAGGCGTGCGCCACAGCGCGGTGACCCGTCCGACATAGAGCGTGTGGTCTCCCTCCTCGTGTACGGAGGCGACTTCGCAGGACAGGTGGGCCAGTGTCGCCGGCAGCACGGGGTCGCCGGTGGGGCCTGACGCGGTCGGCGTCGCGCCGAAGAGCTCGGCCTCCCTGGCCATCGGCCGGGCGAACCGCCGCGCCACCTCCGCCTGCCCCTCGGCCAGGATGTTCACCGTGAAGTGGCCGGCCCGCTGAACCATCTCGTTGGTGTAGGACCGGTTATCCACCGCGACCGCGAGCAACCGCGGCCGCAGTGACACCGACATCACGGCACTGGCCGTCATACCGTGCCTGACGCCCTGGTGACCGACGGTGATGACGGTCACTCCGGTGGCGAACAGGCCCATGGTGGCGCGGTAGGCGCGATCGGGGGACATCGCCGGGCTCCGCTAGCTGCCCGGCCGGGACTCCAGGGCCGCCTCACGCAGCGCCCGGCCTTCGGCGAGGATGTTCTCCAGCAGTTCCCGGCCGAGGTCCATGTCAGCCGAACGGGCGAAGAACGAGGCGACGAACATGGGCTCGCCGATGTAGAAGCGCTCGTAGTGCGAGAGCCGCTGGCCGACCGAGTCCCCGGCCAGATCCCAGGCCAGCTTGGCGATCTGCACCCGGTCCACGCCCGGCATGTCGTCGGCGCCGGCGAAGTAGGTGTTGGCCAGGTCGGCGACCTCGCCGGTGAACTCGCCCAGGGTGGGGGTGAGCATGAGCCCGGCGGCGCCGGTCCGCTTGATCACGTCCAGCATGGTCGTGTAGAAGTCCGGGAAGAGCAGGCCGGAGGCGCTGAGCGCGTCCCCGTTGACCCAGTACGTACCGGTTTCGCTGATTCTCGGCTCCTCCTCGCACCGGAACAGCAGGGCTTCCTGGGCTTTGTACATCGCGGCCAGGCGGCCGAGGAGTTCCCCGACGTTGGGGAACACGTCGGTCTTCACGGAGTTGCACAGCTTCATCGCGGTGGCCACCGTCAGGGCCGCGCGGACCGTGGCCCGGTGGATGGACAGGTGGCCGGAGAAGGCCGCCACACCGGTCATGAAACGCATGTTGTTGGCCGCGGTGAGGCTGTTGTAGAAGAACACCCGGTCCCAGGGAACCAGCACGTCGTCGAAGACGATCAGCGCGTCCATCTCCTCGAACCGGGAGCTGAGCGGGTGGTCGTACACGTTGCGGCTCTCGGGGACCAGCGGCTCCCGGCAGATGATCTTTACACCCGGGGTGGTCGTCGGAACCGCGAAGCACAGGGCGTACGCGTCGTCGCCCGGCCCGAACTGGCGTCCGTTGGGGAACACCAGGATCTCGTCGGTCACCGGTGCGGCGGTGGCCAGTTGCTTGGCGCCCCTGATGATCAGGCCCTCCGGAGTCTCCTCCTTGACCCGCAGGTGGATGTAGGGGTTCGCCTGCTGGTGGGAGGGCTTGGACCGGTCTGACTGCGGGTTGCCGAGCGCATGGGTGAGGAAGAGATCGTTGTCGCGGACGTAGCGGACGTAGTCGGCGACCTTCTGGGCGCCGCCCTCGCCCCACTGCTCGAACCAGTCCGTGCTCTCCCACATCCCGGCGATCAACGCCGCCATGAACTCCGGGCCGCGGCCCAGGCATCCGTAGGACGCCCGCGCGTACGTCTGGTACGCCCTGCCCTTCGCCTTCAGCTCCTCCTTGCTCTTCGGGACGAGGTAGCTGATGTCGTAGCGCTCCCCGCCCGGCTCCTCGGTGTAGGTGAGAATGTCCTGGTAACGGCTGTCGTGCTTCATGTCGTACAGCCGGGCGTAGCTCTGGATCGGCTCGCGGAACGCCGGATATGTCGTCACGTCCACGACTCGCTCGCCGCCGACGTACACCTCGCGCGGCGCCCGTAGTCCCTCGATGTACTGCTTCCCAGTGCGGATCACGACGTGTAGACCTCCGTGAGACTGCCCGGCCCGGCCGGCTTGTTGTCTCGACGGTAGGAACTGGAATTTCCGCAGTCCAACGCGCATTTCCGATGCGATCCATCGGTCTGGCCGATGTGGAAATACAGAAATGCGCTCAGCACCGTATTTGTCACATTCGCGAAAACGGGCCGAAATAGCGCGCGTTCAGTAGCCGAGCACTACCGTTTTGGCCTCGGTGTAGAAGGCGCGGCTGTGCTCGGCGCCCTCCCTGCCGACCCCGGAGCGCCGGTATCCGCCGAAAGGCGCCCGCCAGTCGCGCACCCCGAACGTGTTGACCCACACGATCCCCGCGCGCAGCCGGTCGGCCATCTCGTGCGCCCGCCCCCGATCACGGGTGAAGCACGACGCGGAGAGCCCGAACTCGGTGTCGTTGGCGAGCGCCACCACCTCGTCATCGGTGTCGAACGGCGTCACCACCACGACCGGGCCGAAGATCTCCTCCCGGCAGGCCCGCGCGCCCGGCGCGAGCCCGGTCACCACGGTCGGGCGGACCAGCCAGCCGCCGGGTATCGCGCCGCCGGTCAGGATCGTGCCACCCGCCGCCGGGATCTCCTCCAGGAAGCCCTGGACCCGCGCGAACTGCTCGCCGGTCGCCAGCGGCCCGAGCCGGGTGGCGGGGTCCATCGGGTCCCCGACCACCCATGCCCGCGCCTGCTCGACCAGTCCGCGGACCACCTCCTCGTAGACCGGTCGCTGCGCGTAGACCCGGGATCCGGCCACGCAGAGCTGCCCAGAGTTGGCGAAGGCCGCCATGGCCGACATCGGGATCGCCAGCTCGGGATCGGCGTCGGCGAAGATGATGCTCGGTCCCTTGCCACCGCATTCCAGGAGCACCGGCACCAGGTGGCGGGCGGCGAGCATGCCGATGGCCGCGCCTGCCGCGGTCGATCCGGTGAACGTCAGACGATCGATTCCCGGCGAGGACGCGAGCGCTTCCCCGGCCGCGCCGGGGCCGAAGCCGTGCACCACGTTGACGACGCCGGGCGGAACGCCCGCCTCCAGGGCGAGCAGGGCAAGCCGGGTCGCGGCGGCGGGGCTCTGCTCGGCCGGTTTGAGCACGACCGTGTTTCCCCAGGCCAGCGCCGGGCCGAGTTTCGAGACCGCCATCAGGACGGGCAGGTTCCAGGGCGTGATCGCGGCGACCACTCCGGCGGCTTCGTACTGGCTGAAGATGTGGTGGCGGCCGTTGCCGGGGAACGTCGGCGCGGTGGCCAGCCGGGCGTGCTCGGCGTGCTCACGCAGGTGGCTGGCGTTGCCCGCGACGTCTGCGCCGGAGCCGTCGCCGTACGGCTTGCCCATGTCGAGGGTGTCCATCCGGGACAGTTCCGGCGCGTCGCGCTCCAGCAGGTCGGCGAACCTGTGCAGGAGGGTCACCCGCTCGGCGACCGGCATGCGCCCCCAGGGACCCTCGTCGAAGGCGCGGCGTGCCGCGTCGATCGCGGCGCGCACCTCACGCTCGCCGCCGAGCGCCACTTCCGCCCATGGTTCACGGGTGTACGGGTTGGTGGTCATGAAGGTGGCCCCGGTCGCGGAGTCCTTGAGCCCGCCGTCGATGACGTGCCGGATCCGCTCCACGCCTGCCTCCTTCACCGGGCCTGGCATGCGGGCAAGCCCACGAGCTCACGGTAGGCAGGCGGCCGGTCGGCGTCCAAGTCCTGGCACCGATAGCCGCTATCGGGCGCGCCGATGACACCCAATCACCGGGCAGGTTGTACAGCCGATCCTTGAATTGGCCCTACTCGATTGACATATTGATCAGCCAATCATTTGGCAGGTTGCGCGGCCAATCCTCGATGCAGTGACATACCGGGAAGTTCGCACACCCCAATCCTCTGGAGGGCCACCGTGAGCATCGAGCAGACCCGTCAGGAGCTCCTGGCCGAACTCGGCTTCGAGGAGCTGAAGCGGCTGGTCGGTCTGGTTTCCTACAACGACTCCACCGACCCCCTTCCCCGTGACCGGGTGGGGAACCTCTAGCGCCGACGGAAGGAATCGACGATGGCCCACTTCACCGGGTTCTTCGATGACGCCGCCCTGTTCCCTCCCGGCAACGCGCCGATGGCGCTGGCGGTGCCCCGCCACTGGGAGCACCGCTCCACCTGGTACCAGGACACGGTGGGGCCGTTCGTCTGCCCTCGTCACCGGCTGGCCGAGCTCCACGATCTGCTCGCGGGCCACGGCCCCCGGCTGGAGGTGGCCGTGATCATCGCGGAGGGCCCGGCGGCGCTCGCCGCCGGGGTCTGCGAGGCCACGGCGCACCCGCGCGTACGGCTGCGTGCCGTGGAACTACCGGCCCACGGAGAACTGCGCGCCCTCCCGAACATGGCCGTGCCCGAGGACGTGACCGTGTACGCCGAGGTGCCTCTCACCCCGGACGCGCTTGCGGAGGTCCCCGCGCTGACCGGGACCGGCCTGCGCCTGAAGTTCCGCACCGGCGGCACCCGGGCGCAGGACTTCCCCGACGAACCGGCACTCGCCGCGGCCCTGGCGTGCGCCGTCCGTCACGGCGTCCCGTTCAAGCTCACGGCGGGCCTGCACCACGCGATCCGCCACACCGGCCACGGCACCGGGTTCGAGCATCACGGATTCCTCAACGTGCTCGCCGCGACCGCCGCCGCCCAGCAGGGCGCCGACAAGGCGGCGATCACCGACATACTGGCCTGCCGGGAGGCGGAGACCGTCGTCAACTGGTGTACGCCCACGGCGCTCGCCGCCGCCCGTCCGCACTTCGTCTCCTTCGGCACGTGCAGCATCGACGAGCCCGTAACCGACCTCGTCGCACTCGGCCTACTGGAAAAACGCTAGGGGCACACAGGCGATGGGCGGCGGCGATCCCGCACGCCCATCGCCTGTTCGCTACCGCGCTGAAGCTCGGAGCGGTCAGACCTGCTTGCTCTGGGGTGGACCCAGGTAGCTGGGCAGGACGCCGCCGGTGTCCACCACCAGTTTCTGGACGATCACTGTGGGGTCGACCATCCAGAACTTGAGGGTGTGCGCGCCGGGGGTCGTGATGGTGTGCGTGGTGACGGTCCGGTTGACGTTGTCGGAGGTGTTGCGCTCCCACTGGCGGTTCATCCGGGTGTCGTCGGAGCCGGTGGCGGCGATGACGTCCACCACCTGCGGGGGGCCGTCGTCGATGGAGACGTACCCGTTGGCCTCGACGAAGCCCTTCACCGGGCCGTCGGGTTTCCGCACGACCGCCTGCACCACGACGCCGGCCCCGCCGGGGCCGGTCACCGTGATGGGCACGCTCGTGGTCCCCTTGGGCGCGCGCGACCAGTCGACCCGCAGTGTGCTGCGGACCTGCTTGTCGAGGCGGCCCTTGGCTGGATCGGCCCGCAGCCACGGCACCGACGGCTTGATCTGGTAGTCGAAGGCCACGCCGCCCCGGTTGAACACCTCGATGTACTGCTCCGGCTGGCTCTGGTACGGGCTGAACTCCGGCAGCACCGCGGCCGCGGCCGAGTTCGGCCACCACGCGTCCGAGCCGTCGATCGCGACGCCCATCTCGGCGACGGCCGGCAGCGTGATGCGTCTGACCGCCGGGAAGATCTCGTCGGGCAGGGCGACGTTGTTCAGCTCGGGCTGCTGCCAGGGCGCGTTCGGGCCGTACCGGGCGATGTCGCCGTACCCGATGTGGGGTTGTAGCTGCCAGTTCTTCCACTTACCTCCGGCCAGGGCGGTGTTGTAGTACTGCGACATGGCCTGGTCGTCGGCGAACCTGGCCTCGGCCTGTGCGGCCAGGCGTTCCATGACGCTTGGGCCGTTTCGGTCCGCCTCCACCGGCTCGGCGAAGGCGTTGGCGGCCCCACGGCGGTCGTGAACGTGCGGTACCGACCTACCGCACCGTAAGGATGATCTTTCCGACGTGGTCGCCGGCCTCAAGGGCGTGGTGCGCCGCCGCCGCCTCGGTGATGGGTAGCACCCGGTCCACCACCGGCCGGATCCGGCCGGACTCGATCAACGGCCAGACCTGCGCACGGACCCGGGCGACGATCTCGGCCTTCTCCGCGAGCGGGCGGGCCCGCAGGGTCGTCGCGGTGACGGTGGCCCGCTTGCGCTGCAGCAGCCCGAGATCGAGCTCAGCCCGGCTGCCCCCCTGCAGGCCGATGATCACGAGGCGGCCCCCGATCGCCAGCACCTCGAGATTGCGGCCCAGATAGGCACCGCCGATCATGTCCAGCACGACGTCGGCTCCCCGGCCACCGGTCTCCGCCAGGACCCGGGCGGCGAAGTCCTCGGTGCGGTAGGAGATCGCCACGTCGGCGCCGAGCTCCTGGCAGCGCTTGAGCTTCTCCGGACTGCCGGCGGTGACGATCACCCGTACGCCCGCGGCGACCGCCCGCTGGATCGCGAAGGTGCCGATGCCTGACGCCCCTCCGTGCACGAGCAGGGTCTCACCCTGGCCCAGCCTGGCAACCTGGAACAGGTTGGACTCGACGGTGCAGGCCACCTCGGGCAGGGCCGCCGCGGTCCGCAGGTCGACGCCCGCGGGAACGGGCAGCAGCTGCCCCACGGGAACGGCGACGCGCTCGGCGTAGCCGCCACCCGCGAGCAGCGCGCACACCGGCTGGCCCACCGCCCAGCCCGACGTCTCCGGGCCGAGGGCGACGACATGGCCCGAGCACTCCAGCCCCGGATACACCGGCGCTCCGGGGGGCGGGTCGTAGGAGCCCTGGCGCTGGAGCACGTCGGCCCGGTTGACGGCCGTCGCGGTCACCTCCACCAGGACCTCGCCGGGACCCGGCACCGGGTCGGGCACCTCGTTCCACACCAGCGCCTCGGGGCCGCCGTAGTGGACGATCTCGATCGCTCGCACCGCGATCAACCTCTTCTTCCTGTGTGCGTACGACTACGGAACGAGCACCGCCTTGACGACGGCGCCCTCCTCCACGGCGCGGAGCGCCTCGACCGCCTGGTCCAACGCGAACGGCGTCGCCAGCCGCGCCCAGCGGCCGGGGTCCTGCCGCAGGGTGTCCACCGCCAGCTCGTAGTCCTTCCTGGTGGCGCCGTAGCTGCCCAGGACGGTCAGCTCGCGGCGCGTCACGATGTTGACGTCGACCACCGGAGGCCGGGAGAACATCGCGAGCACGACGATCGTTCCGGCCATCGCGACCCTGCCCACCGCCAGGGCGAGCGCCTCCTCCGCGCCGGAGGTCTCCAGCCAGCAGGGCGGGCTGTCCGGCAGGTCCTCCCCCAGGGAGGTGCGCAGGCCCAGCTCCGACGCGGTGGCCAGCCGGACCGGCTGGTCGCGGGCGATGCCCACCAGGGTGACGCGATGTCCCTGGCCGTGCAGGAGCATCGCCGCCATGATGCCGATGGGCCCTGGCCCGGTGACCACGATGTCGCAGGGCCTCCCGTCGGCGGGCATGCGCAGCTGGCCGACCGCGTGCGCGGCGATCGCGAGCGGCTCGGTGAGGACGAGTGCCTGCACCGGCACGTCATCGGGGACGGCGATGACCCGGTCGGCGTCGATGGTGAACCACCCGGCGGCCGCGCCGTCGAACGACAGGCCCATGACGTCGCGCCGGGGGCAGAGGTGGGGGGCGGTCCGGCAGACGGCGCACTCGCCGCAACCGTCGATGGAGATCGGCACAATGCGGCGGCCGAGCCAGGACTCCTCGACGCCGTCGCCGAGCCCGTCGACGACGCCGACCGCCTCATGGCCGAGCACGACGGAGTCCGGCAGCCACTCGTATCCGGCGTCCTGTTTCCAGGCGTGGACGTCGCTGCCGCACAGTCCGTTCGCCTCGGTGCGGACGAGCAGCTCTCCGGCGGCCGGTACGGGACGGCTCCGTTCGACGACGGCCACGTCCCGCGGGCTGTGGCTGAGCTTGACCAGGGCCGGCATGGCAGGCGTTTCCATGGTCAACGCACGAGGGAGTCGAGGTAGGCCAGCCCGATCCCGTTCGCGGCGTAGTGCCGGCGGGCGTTGTCGAGCTTGGTGAAGACGTCCTCCACCCCGTTGGGCGTGCCGTCCGGATCCACGTAGATGTAGGCCCCCGTGACGTGGAACAGGGTCATCATCTCCGGCACGTCGTCCGGGACCTCCAGGGTGTGGATGTCGCCGGGCGGCTCGAAGCTGTAGGCGCCCTGTTCGGCCCACCAGTCGTGTTCGAGGTAGTGCCAGCGGCCGCGGAGGGTGAGCGCGTGGACCGGGCCCGCGTGCCGGTGCCGGGACAGGATGCCGGTCTTGCGCACCCGCAGGATGTTCACGAAGTACCCCTGGCTGACGGAGAGCAGCAGCGGCCGGAACGACACCGACTCGGACTGCGGCACCCACAGGCGCTCGTCACAGTCCAGGTCGAGCGCGCCGGTGATCACGAGGTCGTCCAGCTTCCCGTGCGGCTGCTCACCCTGGTACGCGAGGGGCTCCCCCGTCACCGGATCTGTCCGCGTCGACACCGACATCGTCTGCGCAACCTTTCGTGTGTGCCGCCGGCCCTGGCCGGCCGGAGATGCGACCATGCTACATTAATCGAATAAGTAACGCGACTCAGTGGGCCTGACCAGGCATTTGGGCAGATCCGCCCGGCCACAGGGAAGAAGGGGAAGTGACCGACTTCTATAAGATTGATGTCCACGTCCACCTGGGCATCAGCTCGGTGCTGTCAGTGGCCGGCTCGACCAGCGAGATCATCCGCAAGATGGAGCTGAACGGCATTCACCAGTCCGTCATCTCCCCCATCCCGGGATACGAGGACCCGAACGGCGTCGCCGACTCGCGGGCGCAGAACGACGGCATCGCGGCCGCCCTGCGGGATCACCCCGGCGTGCTGGTCCGCGGCCTGGGAGTGGTGGAACCGCGGCACGGCGCGGCGGCGCTCGACGAGGTCGACCGGGTGATGGACGAGCTGGGCCTGTCCGGCCTGATGTTCCACAACGACTTCAACGGCCTGCCGCTGGACCACCCCTCGATGTTCGCCATCGTCGAGCGGCTGGCCGTTTATCCGAACGCCGTCGCGCAGGTGCACACGGCGCAGCACTCGGTCCTTGAGGCACCGTTCCAGCTGGGCCGGCTCGCCGAGGCCTTCCCCACGGTAACCTTCCTCAACGCGCACCCGTTCATGGACACCACCCACGAGGCCGCCAGCCTCGACCTGGGCGAGCGGCACCCCAACATCGTCTTCGACACGGCGGTCTCGCACACCCAGCTCTACCCGATCGAGCACGCGGTCGAGCGGCTCGGCGCCGACCGTGTCCTGTGGGCCAGCAGCAACCCGTACTACGAGACGACGCTCGACATCCCGCTGGTCGCCAACGCGAAGCTCGACGACGACGTCAAGCGGAAGCTCTTCGCCGACAACGCCCGGCGCGTCTTCCAGATCGAGGAGGAGTGACAACCATGGTCAAGGGATCACCCGATTTCCGCGACAGCGGCCTGGAGTTCCCGCCCGAGTTCGTCTTCGGGTCGGCGACGGCGGCCTACCAGATCGAAGGCGCGGCCCGGGAGGACGGGCGCGGGCCCTCCATCTGGGACACCTTCAGCCGCGTCCCCGGCAAGGTCGCCAACGGCGACACCGGTGACGACGCCTGCGACCACTACCACCGCCTTGACGCCGACCTCGACCTGATGGCGTCGCTGAACCTGGAGTCGTACCGCTTCTCGATCTCCTGGTCGCGTGTCATCCCGGACGGCACCGGCGCGCCGAACAAGGCCGGCCTCGACTTCTACGACCGGGTCATCGACGGGCTGCTGGCGCGCGGCATCACCCCGACGCTGACCCTCTACCACTGGGATCTCCCGCAGGCGCTGGAGGACAGGGGCGGCTGGCCTGTCCGCGAAACCGCGCTGGCGTTCGCCGAGTACGCCCGGCTGATGGGCGAGCGCTACGGCGACCGCGTCGCGACGTGGACGACGCTGAACGAGCCGTGGTGCGCCTCCCATCTCGGCTACGGGGCGGGGGTCCACGCCCCCGGGCGGCAGGATCCGGCGGCGGTGCTGCGCGCCGCCCACCATCTGAACCTCGCGCACGGGCTCGCCGTCTCGGCGCTCCGCGAGGTCGTACGCAACGACCCGGACTTCTCGGTGACGCTCAACCTGCACGCGCTGCGGCCGTCCGGGCCCACCGGCGCCGAGGCGGTACGGAAGATCGACGCCGTCGGGAACCGGATCTGGACCGGGCCCATGCTGAGCGGCGCCTACCCCGAGGACCTGATCGCCGACACCGCCGGCATCACCGACTGGTCCTTCGTCCAGCCGGGCGACCTGGCGGCGATCCACCAGCCACTGGACGTGCTCGGCGTCAACTACTACTCCACCAAGCTGGTCCGGCTGCGCGACCCGGCGTCCGGCGAGCGGGTCACCAGCGGCAACGCGATCGTGGACGGCGACGCCTGGCCGGGCGCCGGTGACGTGGAGTTCCTTCCGCAGCCGGGGCCGTACACGTCCATGGGGTGGAACATCGAGCCGGCCGGGCTGGTCGAGCTGGTCGGCTCGGTGGCGGCCGCGTACCCCGGGCTGCCGCTGATGATCACCGAGAACGGCGCGGCCTTCGACGACGTGGTCGCCGACGGGCGGGTGCACGACGTCGAGCGGGTGGACTACCTGCGCCGGCACCTCACCGCCGTGCACCGGCTGCTGGAGTCGGGGGTGGATCTGCGCGGCTACTTCGTCTGGTCGCTGCTGGACAACTTCGAGTGGGCGTACGGGTACGACAAGCGCTTCGGGGTCGTCCACGTGGACTACGAGACCTTCGCCCGGACGAAGAAGGACAGCGCCCTCTGGTACGCCGAGCTGGCCCGGACGCACCGTATCCCGGACTGACGCCGCTACGCCGTGTTTCGCCGGCGGACCGTGTAGGGCAACTCCACGACCTGCGGTTCGCCGGTGAAGCCGAGCATCCGGCGGCGCAGGCTGGCCACGGCCTGGCGGCCCATCTCCTGGCGGGGGACCTCGACCGTGGTGAGCCGCAGCGGACCCGCGCTGGCGAAGCTCATGTCGTCGAAGCCGGTGACCGCCACGTCGTCCGGCACGGCGAAACCGCGCTCGTGGCAGACGTCCATGACGCCGAGCGCGATGACGTCGTTGCCGCAGACGACCAGATCGACCGGGCCGCGGGCGTCGAACAGGGCGCGGGCGCGCTCCACCCCGCTCTCCCTGGTCAGATCGCCGACCATGCCGTCCGGCAGCGGCGTCCGGCCGGCGGCGGCGAGGGCGGCCCGCGCTCCGGCGGCCCGCCCGGCGCTCACCGAGGAGCGCTCGGGGCCGCCGAAGACCGCCACCCTCTGGCGGCCCTCCAGCACCAGCGAGGTGAGTTCCTTCGCGGCGGCGAAGTCGTCGATGCCGACCCAGTCGGCGTCGAACCCCTCGATCCGGCGGTTGATGAAGCCGAACGGCACGCCCCTGGCCCGCAGGTCGGCCAGCATGGGGATGTCGTGCGGCAGGACGGCCGTGAACAGCAGCCCCTCGCAGTGGCTGTCGACCAGGGCCGACACGGCGGGCGCGTGGTCGCGGCCGTCCAGCCCGACCTGCGCCACGAAGACCTGCATGCCCTCGGCGGACGCGCCCTCGATGACGCCGGAGGCCAACTCGGGGTAGAACGGGTTGGCCACGTCCGGCAGCAGCAGCCCGAGCGTGTTCGTCCGTCCCAGGCGCAGGCCGACCGCCAGCCGGCTGGGCCGGAACCCCATCTCATCCGCCACGGCCTTGATCCGCTCGCGCAGCTCGTCACTGACCCCGGGCAGGCCGTTCAGGGCGTAGGAGACCGTCGCGGGAGTGACCCCGACCGCACGGGCCACATCTCGCTGCGTGACCCGCTTCGACGCTCCATTACTCACCCTGGTGCCCCTCAAATCCCTGGATGACGGAACAGTAGATCAAAAGTACAGGGCTTCGCCTCCCGTGAGGTTGAGAGCTGCGCCGGTCATGAAGGCGCTGTCGTCACTGGCCAGCCAGCTCACCAGCGCCGCGACGTCGCCTGGCCTGCCCATCCGCCGGACGGGGACGCGGTCCTGCGCGTACTGGCGCATCCAGGCCTCGGCGTCGGGGTTCTCCTGGCCGGTCGTCGCGGGGAGTGTGTCCAGCATGAGCTGGGTGACCATGGTTCCGGGGCAGACGGCGTTGACGGTCACCCCGGACGGGCCGAGTTCCTCCGCGGCGACCTGGGTGAGGGAGATGACCGCGCCCTTGCTGGCGCTGTAGACGCCGAACGTGGCCAGCCCCCGCTTGCCGAGGTAGGACGCGATGTTGACGATCCGGCCGCCGCCCGCGGCGGACATGATCCGCCCGGCCGCGCGTACGCCGTTGAACACGCCCCGTACGTTGACCGCCATGACGTGCTCGAAGGTGGCATCGGTGGTCTCGGTCAGCGGGAGCTGCGGCTGGCTCACCCCGGCGTTGTTCACGAGTACGTCGAGCGCGCCGTGACGTTCGGCCACCTCGCCGAGCAGGGCGGCGAAGCGGTCCCCGTCGGTCACGTCGAGGAACTCGGCGTGATGCGGACGCCCGGTCAGTTGCCCGAGTTCCGCCGCCAGCCCGCGCGGGTCCTGCACGTCGGTCACGACCACGGTGGCGCCGTCGCGGGCGAGTCGGCGTGCGGTGGCCTCGCCGAGGCCCTGCCGGGCCCCCGTGACCACTGCGATCTTGCCGTCCAAGGGGGACATCAACTTTCCTCTCCGCCGGGGTGGACCCGTCTGGTGATCAGTCCGGTCACGCCGGGGTGCAGCACCAGCACGGCGCCGGAACAGGGGAAGCGCGTCAGGGTCGGCGCGTCCAGGCCCACCCGCGCCGACGTGACGTACAGCGTGTCCAGCCGCGGCCCGCCGAAGGCCAGGCTGGTCGGGCGGGGCACCGGGAGGTCGAGGCGGGCCGCCACGTCGCCGTTCGGCGCGTACCTGACCAGGCAGGCGCCGTCCCAGATGGCCGACCAGACCCGGCCCTCGGCGTCGACGGCCAGGCCGTCGGGCATGCCGGGTCCGGTCCATTCGGCGAAGATCCGCTCGTTTGTGAGGGGGCCGTGCTCGGTGTAGTCGGCGGCGAAGACGCGCTTGGCCACGGAGTCGGTGAAGTAGATCGTCCGCCCGTCCGGCGACCAGTCGATGCCGTTGCTGAGGGTCAGGTCCGTACGCAGCACCTCCAGCCCATTCCCGGCCAGCCGGTAGAGCGCGGCGTCGGCGACGTCGCGGTGCTCGTTCATGCCGCCGAACACGAACCGGCCGTACGGGTCGACGGCGCCGTCGTTGAGCCGATGGTGTGCGGGCAGGTCGAGGGCGGCCAGTTCCGCGGTGATCCTCCCCTGGCCGTCCGTGGCGACGACCCGGTGTTCCAGCGCCGCCACGAAGCCGCCGCCTTCGCGCGGCGCCACCGAGCCCACCTTCTCTCCGAGGTCGAACGCGGTGCCGGAGAGCGTGCTCACCCGGCCGCGCAGGCTGTCCACCCAGACCAGCCCGTCGTCGCCGAGCCAGACCGGGGACTCCCCCAGGATGTCGACAGGCGGGGTGACCGCCCTGACCTCGCTCAGAAGAACACCGCCTCGCCGCCGGTCAGGTTGAGCGCCGCGCCCGTGACGAAGTCGGCGTCGTCACTGGCCAGCCAGGCCGCCATCGCGCCGACGTCGTCGCCGGTGCCCATCCGGCCGACGGGGATGCCCTCCGCCGCCCGGTGCCGCCACTGCTCCACGTCGGGGTTCTCCTCCCCGACGAACGTCCCCAGCTTCTCCACCCACATGGGCGTGTACATCGTTCCGGGACAGATGCTGTTGACGGTGGTCCCGTACCGGCCGAGTTCCAGCGCCAGCGCCTGGGTGAGCGAGATGACGGCGGCCTTGGACGCGGAGTACAGCGCGTGCCCGGCGATCGCCTTCTTGCCGATGTAGGAGGCGGTGTTGATGATCCGCCCGCGCGGCTGGCCGCGGAAGACGCGGGCGGCGGCGCGGCACCCGTTGAAGACGCCGCGGACGTTGACGCCGAGCACCAGGTCGTACTCGGCGTCGGTCAGGTCGGCCACCTCCGCCCCGGAGTCCATGACGCCCGCGTTGTTGACGACGATGTCCAGCCGGCCGTACCGGGTGAGGGTGTCCTGGACGAGGCCGTCCATCTGCTCGGCCGAGCGCACGTCCACGGCGACCGCTCGATGTGCGCCGCCGAGCTCGTCCAGCAGCGACTCGGCCGGTGTGAGGTCGGCGACGACGACCGTCGCGCCCTCCGCCGCGAAGCGCCGCACGACGCCCTCGCCGAGTCCCCGCTGGCCTCCGGTGATGATTGCCACCCGTCCGTCCAACTTGCCCATGTTCCGTTGCTCTTTCTTCTCGCCGGGCGTCCGCCCGGTCAGCCCTTAACTCCCCCGGCCAGCCCTTCGACCAGGTTGCGCTCCACCAGCAGGAAAACCACGATGAGCGGCACCACGGCCAGCAGGCCCAGCGCCATCAGCTCGCCCCACGACACCTGGTACTGGCCCACCAGCGAGGTGATCCCCAGCGTGATGACCCGGTTCGACGGCGACGACGTCAGCGACAGCGCGAACAGGTACTCGTGCCAGGAGACCAGGAACGCGTAGAAGAAGACGGCGCCCACGCCCGCCCGCGCCGCCGGAGCGACCACCCGCAGCAACGCGCCCACCCGCCCGCACCCGTCGATGAGCGCGGCCTCGTCGAGCGCCCGCGGCACCTTCGCGATGAAGCGCCGCAGCAGCCAGGTCGCGATCGGGACGGTCAGCGAGATGTTCGTGACGACGAGCGCGGTCAGGGTGTCGAGCAGGCCGAGCGTGCGGAAGATGAGGAAGTACGGGATCACGAACAGGATGGTCGGGATCATCTGCGCGAAGAGCAGGACCAGCACGAGGGTCTCCCCGCGCCGCCCGGCCAGCCGCGACAGCCCGTACGCGGCGAACAGCGCGACCAGCGTGCTCACCGTGGCCGACACCCCGGCGACCACGAGCGTGTTGCCCATGATCACCCCGAAGTCGGCGCGGGTGACGACCGCGATGAAGTTGTCGAGGGTCGGGGCCGACGGCCACCAGGTCACCGGCGTGGTGTAGATCTCGTTGGCCGGTTTGAGCGACGTGGAGAGCATCCAGGCGAACGGCAGCAGCGCGAACAGCAGCAGGGCCACGATCAGCGCGTACCGGCCGGCGGCGCCCGCCGTACGGGAGACGTGGTGGAGGTTCTTGGCCATGTCAGTCCTCTTCGTCGCGTGCCGACAGGCGCATCAGGAGCACCGTGGCGACCAGGGCCAGCACGAACATGAGCGCCGCCAGCGCCATGGCGTCGCCGAAGCGCTGGTACTGGAAGAACAGCCGGTACACCTGCGTGGCGAGGACCTCGGTGGCTCCGGCGGGGCCGCCGCCGGTCAGGACGTCGATCATCGCGAACTCGCGGAAGGCGTACAGGCCCTCCAGGGTGCCGACCAGGATGAAGATCGGCCGCACGCCCGGCCAGATGATCGAACGCAGCCGCCGCAGCCAGCCCGCTCCGTCGACCGCGGCGGCCTCGTGCAGTTCCTCGGGGATGGCCTGGAGCGCGGCCAGCAGCATCACCGTGATGAACGGGAAACCACGCCAGACCTGGGCCAGGATGATGATCCACGGCGCGAGGTTCGGGTCGCCGAGCCAGCTCACCGGCTCGTCGATCAGCCCGAGCTGGAGCAGCAGCCCGTTGAACGCGCCGGCGTTGGAGTCCATGACCCAGCGCCACATCAGCGCGGTGAGCACGGTCGGGATGACCCACGGGAACATCAGCGCGCTGCGGAAGACGCGGCGTCCCCGCAGCCTGCTGTTGAGCAGCAGCGCGGCGGCGAAGCCGATGGTGAGCGAGATCGCCACCGAGGCCAGCGCGAACCGCATCGTGTTGAGGAACGGCCGCACCAGCGTCTCGGGCTGGGACAGCAGCGACTCGTAGTTGCGCAGCCCGGCGAACGCCATCGAGAACATGTCGTCGACGTCGGCGAAGCTCGCGTACAGCGCGAACACGATGGGGAAGCCGAGCAGTCCCACCAGCACCGCGAGCAGCGGGCCGAAGAAGATCATCCGGTCTTTGAGCGCGCGGCGGCGGGCGCCGTCGCGCCCGCCGGGCCGCTTGCCACGCGGGCGCGGGCCCTCCGGTTCGACCGGCGTCGGGCGCGACGCCGCCACGGTGGTGCTGTCCATTCTGGTCATCTCCCTGAAGGTCCCGTACGCCGCGGACGCGGCCGCGCCCTCACAGTCCCTTGAGCTGCCCGCAGGCGGACTGGAACGCCTCGGCGGCAGGCTGCTGCCCGGTGGCCGCGGCCTGGTAGGCGGTGATCAGGATCTGCCGCATCTCGGCCATCTTCGGGCCGCGCGGCCGGGTGAACCCGCTCTTCTTGATCAGAGTGCTGTACGTCGAGAGCAACTCGTTGCCGGTGACGGCGGGCGAGTCGAACACGGCGGTCCTGGTGGGGACGAAGCCGCCCGCTTCGGCGCTGCCCTGCTGCGCGGCGTCGGTGCTCATGTACTTGATGAACTCCCACGCGCCGTCAGGGTTCTTGGCCTCCTTGGGCACGACGAAGATCAGCGCGTCCTCGTTGGCTCCGGTGACGCCGCCCTCGGTCATGGGCGGCATGTGGGTCACGCCCAGGTCGTCCTTGATGGCGGCGTTGTTGCCTTCGAAGATGCCCTTGCCCCATGGGCCGTCGGTGACGAAGCCGACGTCGCCCGCGGCGAACTGGCGGGTCAGCTCGTCGTAGCCGATGCCCGACGGGTTGGGGACCAAGCCGCCGTCGCTGTAGAGCCCGGTCAGCCAGCTGAAGGTCTTCTCCGCCGCCGGGCCGCACATCTCCTTGACGTACTGGTTCGGATCGTTCAGATTGACGCCTCCGGCCACGTACCAGGCCCAGTGCCGCTCGAAGCTCGACGCGTCCTTGCCCTGGAAGACCATCGGGGTGCCGCCGCTGGCCTTGACGGCCTTCAGCGCCGCCCGGAAGTTGTCCCACGAGCTCACGGCGTTCTCGACGTCGACGCCGGCCTTGGCCAGGACCTTCTTGTTGTAGTAGACGGCGTCGCTGGTGCCGTCCTCGATGGGGATGCCCCACAGGTGGCCGTCCCAGGTGGCCAGGGCTTTGGCCGAGTCGGTGAACGCCCCCGAGAAGGCGGACCCTTCGGCCTCCCAGTACTTGTCCACCGGCTGCAGGTACTTCGCGTAGTCGGCGATCTCCGAGGTGGTGATGGCCACGATGTCCGGGGCCGAGCCGCTCAGCGCGGTGTTCACCAGCTTGGTGCCCTTGTCGGCGAACGGAACCGGCTCGCCCTTGACGGTGATCTTGTTCTGGCTCTTGTTGAAGGCGTCGATCCAGCTCTGGTGGAGCTTGCCCAGCGCCCCTGGGTCGGCGAGACGCCAGCTGAGAATCTTCACCTCGCCGGAGTCTCCGCCGGAACCTGTGCCGGTGGAACCGGACCCGCACGCGGCGAGCGCAAGCGCGAGCGCGCCCACTGTGACGCCCGCGATGGCCGAACCCAACTTCTGGTGCACCGTTGCCTCCTTGCCGCTTTTGTGCGGTCTCCTCCCCCGACGTTCACTTAATCGAATAATATGGAGGACCCGGCCTCCTGGCAACCACGGTGCCGAGGACGGAGCGTGACATTTCACATCGCGAAACCCATCGAGGTGCAGTCCATGGCCATCCCCCGCCCCTTCGCCGGCATCCGTGTGATCGACACCTCCCAGGTGCTCGCCGCGCCGTACGCCGCGTACCAGTTGGCCCTGCTGGGCGCCGATGTCATCAAGGTCGAGAACCCCTCCGCGCCCGACTTCGTCCGCCAGGTCGGCACCGATCCCGCCCTGAACGACCGGAGCATGGGGACCCAGTTCCTGACGCAGAACGCCGGCAAGCGCTTCCTCACCCTCGACCTCAAGGACGAACGCGGGCGTACCGTGCTCAAGGACCTCGTGCGGGAGAGCGACGTGTTCCTGACCAACGCGCGCCCCGGCGCCTTCGAACGGCTCGGCCTCGGCTACCGGGATCTGGCGGCCATCAATCCCCGGCTGGTCCACTGCGCCGTCTCGGCGTTCGGCGCCCGCGGGCCCAAGCGCGAGTACACCGGGTACGAGAACGTCGTCCAGGCGACCTCGGGTTACATGTCCGCCAACGGGGACCGTCAACTGTATCCGCTGCGGCAGGGTTCCCCGGCCATCGACTACGCCACCGGGCTGACCGCCGCGTTCGCCATCGCCGGCGGCCTGGTCCACCTGCTGCGCACCGGCGAGGGCATGTCGATCGACGTCGGCATGATCGACGTCGCGGCGGCCCTGATGGCCTGCCACGTCACCTCGCACCTACGCGACGGCTTCGAACCCGTGCCGACCGGCAACACCATGGCCCTCGCCACCACCTCGATGTACGCCACCAAGGAGGGGTCGATCATGCTCGGCGCCTGCAACACCGCCCAGATGCAACGGCTCTGGACGCTCCTGGAACGCCCCGACCTGATCAAACAGGACCCGTTCAACTCCCCCGTCGCCGACTTCGACCGTGAGCACGCCGTCCTGTCCGCGATCATGCTCACCCGCACCGCACAGGAGTGGGAGGACTTCCTCCAGGAGCACCACGTCCCCGCCGCCCGAGTCCGCGAGACCCTCGCCGACTCTCTGAACGACGCCCAGTACGCCGAACGCGGCGCCTTCGCCCCGACGCAGATCCCCGGAATCGACGGCCCGCTGGGCATACCACTACTCGGCTTCATGCTCGGCACGGACCCACTCCTGCCGAACCGCCCGCCCATGCCCGCAGGCACCCACTCCCGCGAAATCCTCACCGAACTGAGCTACTCCGAGCAGACGATCCTCGACCTGCTGTCCGCCGGCGTGACGTCCACACCTCTTCCCTACAGTCCGCAACATGAGCGCGACCGGGAGTGAGGCTGAACGGAGGTCGGACCTGCTGTTCAGCAGTCATCAAGCCGGAGGAATGGCTACGCTGGGCGTCGCTTTGGCCACGCTGGAGGCACCCGGTGGGCACGGGATGCCCGCGGGCGCAACACTTGCCTGCCCTCCGATCGAACTTGGGAAGTGCGAAGGTGGTCGTCATGAGCTTGAAACGGCAGGACGAAGCCTTGAAGGACCTGGCCGAGGCGATCGAGAACGTGCGGATTCCAGACGCGCCAACCATCCGACAGGCCTTTGTCGAGCCGTACGTGGACGCGGAGGGTGAGGCGGCACTAAAGGCTCTGATCATTGTGGACGCACCCGACGGCCGACTTTACTCACGCGCTGCGAAAGCAGGTGAACAGGCTTGCTGCCGAACGTCACCTCGATGAGCACGTTTACGTCACACTGTTCACTCAGGAAGAGTACGAGAGTCGGGAAGACGCCGAAGGGCCGGTGGAAGGCAACAGCACGGGTGTCATTGACCAAGCCCTGACCCGGGATCAGCGGGACTGAGAGTCAGGCGTGACTTCAAGGCGGACGACTACCTTCACCTTGCCGACACCCTCGCGGGCCGTACCGCAGGACGTGGTCGTCCTCGGACCGCCTATCTGAGGCGTGCCACCTCAACGGCCTACTACGCGCTCTTCCATGAGCTTGTGCAGCATGGTGCTAGCTAGGAGGTTGTCGATGAGGGCCTCGGTATGCCGAGGATCGGCGGGAGCGGCATCAGCGCTGGGGGAGATCCCGTTGCACGCGCGCATCACGCGCGGCCAGGAGGACCTGCGCAGCCTGCTGCTGGGCTTCGACGTCGACCCGCACGACGAACGCCGGGTGCTCGATGACTACCTCGCCGCGCGCGCGACGGCCCCCGAGGACGGCCACCAGCCGCTGGCCGGGGAGCTCAAACTCCTCGACGTGTTCGCCGACCTCGCTGAGCTGAGCCGTAAGCGGTCGGCGGGAGAGGAGGCGGCGGTGACGGCCACGTGCACAGCGCCCGCGAGTACTTCCACGCCTACCTGCAGAGCCTGGACGTCGAGCGGGCCGGCCTGCCGGAAGCCTTCCAGACCAAGCTCGCCAAGGCGCTCAGCCACTACGGTGTCACCGAACTCACGCCCTCCCCCGATCTCGAGGCCGCTGTGTTTCGGATCTTTCTCGCCCAGCAGCGCACGGCCGCCGACGCCAAAGCCGTCGCGGCGTTGCTGCGCGCGTGGCTGCGGGAGCCGCCGCCGGACCAGACACTGCGCGAGCTCACCGGTCTCGCGCTGGAGCGGTTGGTGGCGGCGACCCAGGTCCGCTTCCCCGTGGTCTGCGACCTGGCGCGCGGCGTCGTGTTCGCCTGGTTCGGCCAACCGCTGCTGCACCGCAACCGCGCCCGTGTCTACGCGGGCGTCCGCAAGCATCTACGCCACCTGGACGCGCACCCCCGACGCACCGGACCGCGCAGAGCGCATCGCCGAGATGGTGCACAGCACCGAGCCGCTCGTGCGGCTGCTCGGGCAGCGGCTTGTCCGCGACAACCTGGACAACACGGTCATGCTGAAGGTGCTTACCCGGCGGAGGCGTCGGGGTCCACCGGCAGCAGCCAGGCGCCTTCGGCTCCGGCGCGGTCGATCCCCGCTGAGGTGAGTTGGTAGCCGAGCGTGTGCCGGGCGATGATCGGGCCCCGCGAGGTGGGCAGGAAGTGGTCGGTGGAGTTGTCCAGGATGAGCTGCACGATCTCGGCGGGCTTACCGGTGCGGGCGGAGATGTCCAGGGCCTCGGTGCCGGGGGTGACGTCGGCCAGGTCGACGTACCGCTTCTCGGCGATGGACACCACCTTGCTGGCGACGACGAGGATGTCCCCGTTCTCCAGTACGGTGCTGGTGCGGGTGGCACGTCGATGATGGTGCCTGCCAGGTCGTCGCCGGGCTGGAGTTCGGGGAAGGGCTCCAGGGCGAAGGCGGTGAAGCCGGAGGTCGGGGCGGCGGTCATCGGCGGGCTCCTGCGAAAATGAGGACGGTGTGCAGACGGGCGTGCGCGACAGCGAGCTGATCGGCCCGCTGCCCGGTGGCGGCGTGCTGCCCTGCGGTGAGCCAGTCGCGGACGCGCCGGATGTAGTGCGGCCACAGCCGGCGGACCGCATCGGGCGCTGACGCGCCTCCCCCGAGTCCGCGTCCGCACAGCCCCAGCCCCAGTCCAAGTCCACCCGTTCAGCCGCCGGTCGCCCAGATGACGCTCTCACCGGCCTCAGCCCCGGCCGGCCAACCGGTGACCGCGCGGGCCACCGGTTTCACCCCTGGGGAGACGGTGGAGTTCCAGTGGTCGAGCCCCGCGGGTTCCGGGCAACCCGTGACCACCACCGCCGACACCAAGGGCGCGACGAAGATCGACATCACCCCGGGAACCACTCCCGGGCAGTACACGATCAGCGCGAAGGGACTCACCTCCAACCGGTCGGCAAGCAGAACCGTCACGGTCACCAAGGCCGAGATCACCCTCTCGCTGTCGGCGTCCAGCGTCGCCGCCGGGGAGAAGTTCACCGTCTCCGCGCGCGGGTTCGACGACGGCGAGGAGGTCACCTTCACCCTCGATGACTCCCAGCTCGGCAAAGTCACCGCAAAGGTGGCGAGGCGTCCCTTGAGGCGACCGCGCCCGCCACCCCTGGTGCCGTCGGCATCGCCGCTACCGGCCGCACTCAGGACCGCCGCGCCGGCGCCTCCCTCCAGGTGACGGCCAGAGACCTGAGCGGGGTATGGCGGGAGGGAGACGGGAACATCGACCTACGTAAGACCAGCGCCGGCTGGGAGGGCTTCCGGATCACCCAAGTCGTCGAACCGCATTCCGGCTGCCCGTTCCCCGCCGGCGAAGTCGTCCTCCACATCTTCGGGAGCCACCCCAACTACACCGGCGAAATTCGCTGGGTCCACGGACAGAACGGCCACAACTGCCGATACGAGTGGGCCAACGCGACGACCGTCACCGTCAGCGCGGACGGTAACCAGGCCGAACTGGAGTCGACCAGCCCGTACGACAAGCAGACACCCGAGCGCATCGTCTTCACCCGGGTATCGCAGTAGGACCGACTCCCCCAGCCTGGAAGGAACGCCCGGCCAAGCCGGGAATCACGGCTGACGCGCGTGCAAGCGGCCGGCAAGCGGCTCTCAACGGCGTGGGCGGACCCTGCGGGCAGGCATTCTCACCCGACAGGAGAAGCGCGTGTCAGCATTACGGTCAACCGCGGTTATCGCGGCGATCCTCACTCTTTCCACCACGATCGCGGTGACCCCCGCCTACGCGGTCGTCACCAGCGCGTGGGTGCAGGGCGGCGAGCTCAACTACACGGCCGCGCCCGGCCAGGTCAACCACGTGGTGTTCACCCGCACCGATCCCAACACCTACCTCGTCGACGACATCGTCGCCATCACCCCGCTCGAAGGCTGCCTCCACCCCGACGCCAGGGACCTCACGCTGGTCCAGTGCACGGCCAGGTCCGGCTTCGGCGGCCAGCTCATCGTCGAGGTCGGCGACCTTGACGACATCGTCAACCCGACGGGCCCCAACCACGCCCTGATCGGCCTGGGCTCGGGCGACGACATCGTCTACGGCTACCCCGGCAGCATCGGCTCCCTGATCGACGGCGGCCCGGGCGACGACCTCATCCACTCCGGCCCCGGCCGGCACCAGATCGTCGGCGGCACCGGCAACGACACCGTCAGCTACATTGGCCGCGTCGCCCCGGTCACCGTCGACCTAGCCGCCTGCCCCTGCGGTGAGGCAGGCGAATCCGACACCCTGACCGGCATCGAGAACGTCACCGGCGGCTCCGCGTCCGACACCCTGACCGGCAACTCCCTCGCCAACACCCTGAACGGCGGAGGTGGCGACGACAATATCACCGGCAAATCCGGCAACGACACCCTGCTCGGAGGCGCCGGCGCCGACACGCTGACCGGCGGAGTCGGAGACGACACATTGATCGGCGGCCCGGGCAACGACACGTTGAAAGGCGGCCTGGGCAACGACATGCTCGAGGGCCGCCTGGGCAACGACACCCTGTGGGGCGGCTCGGGCAACGACACCCTGAACGGCGGCCTCGGCTTCGCCGACGACTGCACCGGCGGGTCGGGCGTCGACGTGGAAATCAGCTGCGAACTGTAATCCCGCCGGGACGGTCAGCCCTCGGTATGCGGCCGGTCAGCGTCGTCGCACGAGCCTCGGGTGATCGATGACCTGAGGAGCGCGACACGAAGAGCACGAGCATTCTGATCTCCGATGCCAGTATCGCCGGTCCGGCCCTGGCGTACTGGCTGCCCCGGTGCGGCTTCCGCTAGGTGCATCTGGAGTGGAGGCGCCTGCACCGCACCGGCATGCGCAAGGTCCAAGAAGGCTGGACGCTCTCCGCGAGCGGAACCGCGTCTGCCCGGTCTACGTCTCCAACGTGCCGCCTGAGCGGCGCCGATGTTCACGGCGGGCGGTAAGTAGTTGCAGCAGCGACAATCTGTTCGCTTATGGAGACGAAGGAGGTGAGTTGATGACTGTCGTGGAGACCACCGCTGTGCGCGGTGCCCGGACCATCCTCACTTCCCGGGCCTCGTCCTGACTTTCGCCCGCGTTCCTCCCTTTTGAAGGCGCGGCCACGTCGTCCCAGTCGGACAGGGACGGCTCGTTCGGCAAGGCCAGGAACGGGGAGACGTCCAGCGGATACCGCAACACTCCCCCGTGCCGCTCCGCCAGGTGCGCGTGGGCCCCTGTCAGGGAAGCCCACGCGGGATTGTCCAGAACCTCGCTCACCCAGGCACTTCGATCACGATCTTGCCCTGGGCGTGACCCTCCTCCACCACGCGCAACGCCCGCCCGGCCTCGGCCAGCGGGAAGGTCTGCGTCACGTGCGGATCCAGCACGCCCTCGGTGACCAGCCGGGCCACCGCGTCCAGCACCTCGCGGTTGCGCGCCCGCGCCACCCAAACGCCGCCGAGCGTCGCCACCGTCGCCCGATCCGCCGCCGTGACCAGCTTGGCGCGGTCCCCGAGCACCTCGGCCACCTCTTCCAAGGCGGTGCCGCCGACCAGGTCGACGATCGCGTCGATGCCGCCGGGCGCGGCGGCGCGTACCCGGCCGGCCGTCCCAGGCCCCGGCTCCACGTGAATGACGCCCAGCGAGCCCACGAGATCCTTCTTCGCGGCGCTCGCGGTACCGACCACACGCAGGCCGGCGTGGCGGGCGATCTGCGCGGCCGCCACGCCGACCCCGCCGCCCACACCGGTGATCAGCAACGTCGACCCGGGCGGCAGGCCGAGCTGCTGGAGGGCGTCGTACGCGGTGGCCGCTGCGACCGGCAGCGTGGCCGCGTCCTGGAACGAGACGTCGGACGGCTTGCGCGCGCTCAGTTGGACGGGAAGCAGGGTGTACTCGGCATAGCCGCCAGTGATCGGGTTGCCGAAGACCGCGTCGCCCGGCGCGAAGTCCGTGACGCCCGGACCAACCTCGGCCACCCGGCCGGAGACCTCGCTGCCGAAGACGGCGGGCAACGCCTCCGGGGGCGCGCCCGGCGGGGTGTATCCGGTCCTGCGCTTCCAGTCGACCGGGTTGACTCCGGCGGCCCTGACCTCGACCAGCACCTGTCCCGGACCCGGGACCGGCCGGGGCAGGTCGGCCAGGCCCTCCACCTCAGGGCCGCCGTGCTCGCGATAGACGTAGGCTCTCGCCATCAAACTTCCCCCATTCCTGATTGTTCAGCTCTCTTGCGCATTTCAGGCCCCCTGCCTGGGGAGACCGGGTGGGTTTATCTGGGACTGCGGGATCGCTTCGTTGCTCAGCCCCCAGCGAGCCAGCACCTCCGCGTACTTGCCGTTGCCGATCAACGTGTTGAGCGCCTCGTTGAGCGGTTTGACCAGGCCGTTGTCCTTCTTCGTCATGGCGGCGATGAGGCCCTGGAGATCCGGCCCGGCGCCGGAAGCGGTGCCGACGATGCGGGAGCCGCCGCTGACCGCGATGTTGTAGGCGATGGCCGGGTTGGGGCCGAAGTAGGCCTGAATGCGGCCCGACTTCAGGGCCAGCAGCGCATCGCCGTACTTGTGGTAGTACGAGATCTCCGCCGGCTTCAGGCCGGCCTGCTTGTTCTGCTCGTCCCAGTCGAGCAGGATCTTCTCCTGGTTGGTGCCGGAGTCCACCGAGACACGCAGGCCCGCGATGTCGGCCGGCTTGCCGATCTCCTTGATCGGGCTGGAGTCGATCACCTGCCAGCCGAGCTGGTCGATCCGGTAGGTGGCGAAGTCGTAGGTGTCCTTGCGCTCCTCGGTGACGGTGACGTTGTTGAAGACGGCCTCGTACTTGCCGGACTTGGTGCCCAGGAACAGGTTCTCCCACGAGCTGTTCTCCGGCGCGACCTCCAGGCCGAGCACGTCCGCCACCAGCTGGGCGAGGTCGGTCTCCACCCCGATCAGGGTGGTGTCGTCGGTGGCCGGGAAGACCAGCGGCGGCGAGCCCTCCCCGCTGAAGCCGACCGTCAGCTTGCCGTCCTCGGCGATGGCGGCGGGCACCTGGGCGGCGAGGGCGTCCACCTTCTCGGCGCGCACCCGGTTCTGGTCCGGGCCGGTGTTGATCGTCTGACCGCCCACGGCCGGCGCGGCCGAGCTGGGCGCGGTGGCGGGCGCGAGCGTGGGCTCCTCGCCGCACGCGGCGGCGAGGAGCAGCAGCGAGAAGGCGGGTACGGCGGCGGCCCGCCGTAAGGTAAGGCGCATCAGGGTTCCTTGTCGCTCAGAGGACTTTGCCGATGAAAGCGCGGGTGCGTTCGTGCCGGGGATGGTCGATGACCTGAGACGGCGGGCCCTGCTCGACGATCAGGCCGGCGTCCATGAACACGACGGTGTCGGCCACCTCACGGGCGAAGCCGATCTCATGGGTGACCACGAGCATGGTCGTGCCGCTGCGGGCCAGGCCCTTCATCACCTCCAGTACCTCGCCGACGAGTTCCGGGTCGAGGGCGGAGGTGGGCTCGTCGAACAGCACCACCTTGGGCTCCAGGGCGAGCGCGCGGGCGATGGCCACCCGCTGCTGCTGGCCGCCGGAGAGCGTGCGCGGGTAGGCGTCGGCCTTGTCGGCCAGGCCCACCCGGTCGAGCAGCCGGTCAACGAGCGCGTCCACCTCGGCACGCGGACGCCGCTGCGCCGACCGGGGCGCCTCCGAGACGTTCTCCCGGACGGTGAGGTGCGGGAACAGGTTGAAGTTCTGGAAGACGAAACCGATGCTGGTGCGCTGCCGGAGGACCTCCCGCTCGGGCAGCTCGTGGAGCCGGTCGCCGGAGCGGCGATAGCCGAGCAGTTCCCCGTCCACCTCGACCGTGCCGGTCTGGATCTTCTCTAGGTGGTTGATCGTGCGTAGCAGCGTGGACTTGCCGGAACCGGACGGGCCAAGGATGACGGCCACCTCGCCCTGCCGTACGCGGAGACTGACGCCGCGCAGCACCTCCAGGGAGCCGAAGCTTTTGTGCACGTCGGTCAGCTCCACCATGACTGTCACGAGCGCCCCCTGCCGTAGTAGCGCTCGACGTAGTACTGGCCGATGGACAGGAGAGTGGTCAGGATCAGGTACCAGATGGCCGCCACCAGGAGCAGGGCCATCACCCGGCCGTTCCGGTTGTAGATCACCTGGACCTGGTAGAACAGTTCGGGCAGGGCCATGATGTAGACCACCGAGGTGCCCTTGACCAGGCCGATGATCTCGTTGCCCGCGTTCGGGACGATGGTCCGCATGGCCTGCGGCAGGATGATCCGCAGCAGCCGCCGCGCCCGGGGAATGCCGAGCGCCGCGGCGGCTTCGCGCTGGCCGGGATCCACGGACAGCAGACCGCCCCGGACGATCTCTGCCGCGTACGCGGCCTGGTGCAGGGCGAGCCCGAGCGCCGCGGCGGCGAGCGGGCTGATCAGGTCCATCGTGCCCACGTCGAAGAAGCCCGGACCGAAGGGGACGCCGAAGGACAGGCGCGGGTAGAGCAGCGCCAGGTTGTACCAGAACAGCAGCTGCAGGATGAGCGGCACCGACCGGAACAGCCAGACGTAGCCCCAGGCGACCGAGGACAGCAGCCGGTTGGACGACAGGCGCATGAGGGCGAGCACGGTCCCGAGCGCGAACCCGAGCACGATGCCGAGCGCGGTCAGCTCCATGGTGAGCAGCACCGACCGCACCACCGAAGGCGCGAACAGATACGCCCCGACGACCTCCCACTCCCAGGCCGGATTGGTGACCAGGGCGTTGGCCACCATGGCCAGCAGCACGAACACGACGAAGGTCGCCAGCCAGCGCAGCGGACGCCGGGTCGGGACGACCTTCGGCGCAGCCCCGCCGGGCTGTTTCGGCGGTGGCTCGGTCCGGGCTTCGGTGACCGCCGTCCTCTGGCCTGGCGGGGACGGCCCGGGTCCGCGGCCACCGGGACGCCGCTCTTTCCAAGGTTCGCTCACACCCCAAACCTCAGCACCGCTCGAAGTTCCCGTCAAGTCCTACTTGTTTAGTAGGTTTTTTGCGCCGGTCGACTGCCTGCGCTTCTCGCCGCCGATCTTGCAGGGCGCCGTCTTCGCGTGACATCGGTGATGATCTTGGCCACCACCTTGTCGACGGCTCCGAAAATTCATGTAAATCAGGTAGGAATTATTGACTTTTCGATCGATGTGCCTAGCTTTGTTGTATGAGTCTTGTTCGGTGGCACTCCCATCGGCCGGGCCCGGACTTGATCGCCGCCGGTGCCGTCGTCGGCCGGTCGCCGCTCCTGGTGGCCCGGCTGGAGATCGACTTGTGCCGCTCGCATTCCGCCAGGTGTCTCCCTCTCTCGCTCACTGATCACCTGACCGAACTGACGAGGGAGCACCATGTCCAAGACCATCATCAACCACAAGAGGTTCGCCGACCGGGCGGCTGAGCACGCCCTCATCGACATCGATTCGCGCCTGGCCGCCATCGACGCCGATGCGGTGGAGCAGCGGGTCGCCATCGTACGGGAGCTGATCCATCTCGGCGAAGGGCAGCCCGACCTCTCCCCCCACCGGCTACGGCGCGAACTCCTGGAGCTCGACAACGTCTTCGAAGAGTACGTTGAGGGGACCATCCTTCGTGTCGCCCTCGCGGCGACCGGCGAGGAGTACACCACAGAACGCAAGCGGCTGCTCGCTGTCTTCAACGAGCTGGACGAACGGCTGAGGCATCGCAGATTCCTGCTTGGCCCGCGGATCACCATGCCCGATCTGCGGCTCTGGACACTGCTCGTCCGGTACGACCTCGGCTACAACCCCCTAATCAAGATCAGCAAGCTACGGCTGGTCGACTTGCCACAGCTGTGGGCCTACGCCAGGGACCTCTACCAACTCCCGCCGTTCCGCGACACCACCGACTTCGCCGCGATCGCCAGGATGGCCCAGACCTCACCGGCGTCCCCCCGCGAGGCGCCCTGGCGTGTCCTGGTCGAGCCGTACGCCGGTGACTGGGAGTCCCCGCACGGGCGTGAGGCTCTCGCCGCGTACCGGTAAGGGAGACGGTCGGACCGCTGACATCGGCCAAGAAGACGATCGAGGAGGAGGCATGACAGTCGACGGCAGAGCAGAAGAATTCGTCCTGAGCTGGCAGGACTGGCATCGGCGGCCCGGAGCCGGCATCGGCATGCCCAGCGACGCGAGCTCCGACCTCCACCAGCGGCCTGACACCACCCGGGCCTTCCCGGACATCTGCTCCGCAGCCCCCAAACCAGGACGAACCCGGTTCGGAAACCCCTAAAACGACAAGATCCCGCCTGATCACGATGATCAGACGGGATCCCGTCAACTTCAGTCCAGCCGTTTCAAGAATGGCCCCCTTCGTAACCGGAGGACTTCACCTATTCGCAGCGCTTCAACCCGGGACTACTGCATCCTCGGACAGCACGCTTGGTCCCTGATCTGCGGTGCCATGCCACAACTGGACGCGGACAACATGACCAACGCACCGAATTCAATCTGGCCTCCGCCGCTTCCACCCCGGTCTGGCTGTGGGTACCGCACCCCAGGCCGGCGACGATGGCTTCCGCGATCCGGCGGTCGGGCGTCTCACCGGCGACAGCGTGGTAGAGCGCGCCCGTGGTGCCCTTTCCCAGCGCCGGCCGCGACGACTTCGGCGCGTCCGCTGTCGAGGTCGCCCGGCAGCGGGATGACTCCCCGGCTCCCCAGCCGGGGACCCGCCTAGGCGGACCGCCCCAGGCCGCGAACTGATGCCCGGGGGTTCACGAAGGAACAGTGCTCAGTTCGCCGCCGTCGGCGGCGATGACCGTGCCGTTGATGTAGCTGCTGGCTTCGCTGACCAAAAACAGCACGATCTGCGCGATCTCCTCCGGCTCACCGATCCGGCCTCGGAGATTGGCCCCTCCGAGAGCGTCGAGGCCGTCCCCGAACATCGCCGTGGTACCTGCGGTGCGGATCATGCCGGGCGAAATGCCATTCACCCGGACACCGTTCGCGCCGAACTCGGTCGCCCAATACCGGGTCAGCACGTCGACGGCCGCCTTGGACGCACCATAGGCCGCGCCGACCGGGGCAGCGAAAGTGGACGCACGGGAGTTGATGTTCACGATGAACCCGCGGCCACGCTTGGCCATGGCCGGCGCCAGAGCCCCGACGAGCAGGAACGGTGCCCGGGTGTTCACCGCGAACTGCCGGTCGAAGCCCGCGACGTCGGTGCCGGGCGTGCCGGCGAGTTCGTAGATGCCCGCGTTGTTTACCAGAATGTCGAGGTCACCGGCGTCGGCGGCCAGCCGCAGGACGTCGTCGGCGTCGGTCAGGTCGGCGGCGATGAAGCGGGCTTTGCCGCCCTGCCCGGTGATCTCCTCGACCAGCTCGGCACCCCGCTCGGAGTGCCGCCCGTGCGCGACGACCTCGGCCCCGTGGCCGGCGAGCGCCAGCGCTACGGCACGGCCGATACCCGCCGTCGCGCCCGTCACCAGAGCGGTGGTCCCGTGCAACGTCATCTCGGTGTTCATGGGAGCTGACTCGCTTTCTGTCATCGATGCGCCGGCAATTGTCCCGGCTTCGGCCAACGTCGGATAGTCGATGTAGCCTTCGTCACCGCCGCCGAACATGGTGGCCAGGTCCACGTCTGTCATCGGCGCGTCCTGACGGAACCGCTCGACGAAGTCCGGATTGGCCAGGGCAAGCCTGCCGATCGGCACGACGTCGGCGAGACCGGAGTCCAGATCACGCACCAGGTCGTCTCGCGTGCGCCCGTCACGGACCACCAGCAGGGGGCCGGTCCACGCGGTGCGGATCGCGGTGAGCACGTCCTCCCGTCCGAAGTCGTAGATGTGCAGGTAGGCCAAGCCCAGGGAATCGAGGCTACGAGCGAGATACCGGTATAGCTCGAGGCCGTCAGCGCCCTCGTCGACGTCGCCGTGGGTGTTGTAGGGCGAGAGCCTGATCGCGGTGCGGTCCGCGCCGATCTCGTCGGCGACCGCCGACACCAACTCCAGGACGAACCGCGCCCGCCCGGCCACGGAACCGCCATACGCGTCGGTTCGGATGTTGGAGTTGACGCCCAGGAAGGAGTGGATCAGATAGCCGCCCGCGCCGTGCAGTTCGACTCCGTCCGCGCCCGCTTCGACGGCCTTGCGCGCGGCGTGGCGGAACTCGGCGATCACGCCGGGAATCTCGGCCTCCGCCAGTTCACGAGGGGTCGGCGGCTGCTGCAGCCCGGCAGCGGTGAAGATGGGAGCAGCGGGCGCCACAGCCGAGACACCCACCGGCTGGCGATGGTGTGGAGTGTTGTCCGGGTGCGCCATCCGGCCGGCGTGCATGAGCTGGATGAACAGGTGACCGCCGGCTTCGTGGACGGCATCGGCGATCTTTCGCCAGCCCGCGACGTGATCGTCGGTGTAGATTCCCGGCGTGAGGGGATAGCCCTGGCCGTCCTCGGAGGGCTGGGTTCCTTCGCTGATGACCAATCCGAGGTCGGCGCGCTGGGCGTAGTACCGGGCCGCGGAGGGTCCGGGGGTGCCGTCGGGAAGCGCGCGGCTACGCGTCATCGGTGAAAGCGCGAAACGGTGCCGGAGAGTGAGCCGGCCGAGGGTGACCGGTTCCCAGACGCGGTTGGACATGGGTGTGCTCCTCAATGGTCGGATGTCGTTTGGTGGTGTGCTCAGGCCAGGAAGTCGTTCAGTGTGGCCACGAACCAGTCCGGAGCTTCTTCCGCGATGAAGTGCCCGGTCGGCGCGGACACCACGGTGAGGTTCTTGACGTGCTGCGCCAGAACGTCGGGCCCCACCGGTTCGTGAGCTCCCGCGCGCATGACCAGTACGGGCACCGCCACGGACTGCTGCTCGAGCAGGCGCCGGGTGTCCGCGCCATCGCGCAGCATGGTTCGGTAGTGCTCGAAGCCGCCACGCAGCCGAGCACGTCCCCGGTAAGCATCGGCGTAGGTCTCGAGATCGGCCTGGTCAAACGTGCCGGCATTGCTCATGGCAGTGAACGTGGCGGTGAAGAACTCCAGCTCATGGCCGTCGAACAGCATCTCCGGCAGGTGTGGGGCCATGAAGAACCCGAAATGCCACATGCCACCCTCGGCGACGTTCATGGCCTCTTCCAATCCGAGCCCTGGCAGCAAGGGGTCGAGCAGCACCACAGCCGAGAGATCGGCCGGATGCGCCAGCGCCCAGGCGAAGGCGACCGTGGCGCCGATGTCGTGCCCGGCCACGACGGCCGGTCCCGCGAGATTCAGGGTCGTGAGCAGACCACGCATGTCTTCGACCTGGTCGAGCTTGCGGTAGCCGTCCTCGGCAAGGTCGCTGGCACCGGTTCCCCGCAGATCCGGCGCTACCACGGTGAAGCGCTCGGCCAGGGCCGGCATGACGTGTCGCCAGATGCGTGAAGTCTGCGGCCATCCGTGCATCAGCACCAGCGGCGGGCCATCACCCCCAACAGTGACCGCCAGACGAGTGCCGTTGGTGTCCACGAGGCGCGTCCGGAACCCGGCAGGCAACCAAGGGTGATCGAGTGAATTCATACGATCAGTATCCATAGTGGATAGTCTACTTACAAGACTATCCACTAAGTAGCTCGTCTACCTTGCATGTCATCTCGGCGAGGACCTACCATCGAGTGATGACGCCCAGAGCAACCGCGCGCAAGCCCCCGGCCGATGACCCCGAAACCGAACCCATCGGCCTGGACAGCGACCTGGGATGGGCGATCCGCATGGTGTCCGGCGCGTTTCGCAGGACCGCCACCAGCTCCGTCGCCGCCCTGCCCGGCGGCCCCCGGGGCTACCTGGTGCTGATGGCAGTCGTGTCGGGACCACCCCGCTCCCAACTCGCTCTCGCCCAGCAGGCGGCGCTGAACAAGACTGTGATGACGTACCTGCTCGACGACCTGGAGGCCGCCGGCTTGCTCACCCGTCAGCCGGACCCAGTCGACCGCCGAGCGCGTCGAGTGCTCATCACGGAAAAGGGCACCCAGGCTCTGAACGCGGCCCGCGAGCGCCTGAGCGCGGCGGAGGCACAGCTGCTGGCCGATCTGGATCCCGCCGAGCAACAGCAGCTGCGGATGCTGCTGGAGCGGGTGGCGCAAACCGCCCACCGAGAAGAAATCGACCCCGAAGAATGCGGACAATGAGACGGCCAAGGTGCGCCGGCATGATCGCTGCGGGACAGACAAGCCGGAACCGTAGTGCTCGCATTCGTCGAGCCGTGAAGATACTTCGCCGCCGGCGATTGCGAGACGCCCGAGCAGTGATCCGGCCAGTCTGCTAAGGCCCCACGGGAAACGGAAAGGTTGACGATCAGCGTGCCGGGCGTACCCGAACTCGACCGCCCGGCCGAGCTCCTCCAGGGCAAGGCACGTGGAGCGCCCGGTGCGCGGAGACGCGCACGCCGGGTGCGGCGGGCAGGCCGGGGAAACCCACCGTGAGCAATCACGGCAGGGCCCGGTCCGACCCAAGCCAGGTACAAGCGTTTGAGCTAACCCGGATCGGGATCCCCACAGCCGATCGGGCCAGCAGAAGATCATTACTTAGCTATGTCCAGCCACTTCATTCCGGGGGCCTGGGAGGCCGGTCTGCATCATCGAGGTCCACGCCCTGAGCTCTGCCGTTGCCGGTCTGTGCGCACGGATCGGCCGGTTGGTCATGGATTGTGATGGGCTGTGCCGTTGGTGTTGTCGCCGGTGGAGATGGCCCGTGATCCTGGGGGCATGAGCGGCGTGGGCGAGGATGGTGGCCGGTGGGCCAAGCAGGTCGTTGCGGCGTCGTTGCTGGTAGGGGTCGCGATCGGGCTGGTGGGCAATCTGGCGACCGGCACCGTTCAGGTGGCCGGGACCGCCAGGTGGTGACCGGCGAGCCCGGCGCCAGTTGGAGTGAGCGGCCGCTGGCGGGCGACACCGACCACATCGTGCAGCGGTTTCGCGGGCTGGAGCACCGCCAGCTGGTGGTGATCGGCGAGCCGGGCGCGGGCAAGAGCGTATCGGCGACGGCCGTCGGTCAGCAGCGTCGCCAGGACGGTGACCAACGCTTGCTCCGCTGCGTGACCACGTCGTCCTTACGGGAGCTGTCCGGCCTGCGGCTGAACGACCTGATCCCCGCAGTCAACGGGGCCGTTCCTACTGGGCCTGGCCGTCGTAGTCGAGGGTGAGGTCGCCGACCGTGGGGTGGTGGAAGGTCTTGGTGTCCGGTGTGGTGGAGGCGGACGTTGTGCTGGGCCCAGCGGGTGCGGAAGTCGGCGCTGTGGGTGGACAACTCGCCGATCAGATCGGTGAGGTCCTTGCTGTAAGGGTCGCGGCTGGCTTCGGTGCGCAGCAGGGCGACGGTGATGTCGGCGGAGAGGTCCCAGTCAGGGAAGAAGTCGGGCCCGGCCGGATCGAGGAACTGAAAGCGCGCGATGTTGGCCGGTCGGGGGCGCGTCGGGCTCTGGCCGGGGTACGAGGTCTGGAAGACGGGCCAGTACATGGCGCGGCCGAGGCGGTTGGCGGCCATGATGTCCATGCGGCCGTTGCGGATGATCGCGGGGGCATCGGTCGCGTCCAGCATCCGCTGCAGCCCGGGCCGGACCTTGTGGGCGGGGCGGCGGGGACGGTGCCCGGCGCCAGCCGCACGGGCCAGGTCGAACAGATGGGCCCGTTCGGCGTCGTCAAGCTGCAGGGCGCGGGCGACGGCGTTCAGGACGTCGTCTGAGACGCCGGTGATATGGCCTTTTTCGAGACGGGTGTACCAGTCGGTGCTCACGCCGGCCAGGACGGCGACTTCCTCGCGGCGCAGGCCCGGCACCCGGCGGCGCCCCAGGTGCCGGCCCGGCCTGCTGCGGGCTGATTCTCGCGCGCCGGCTGGTGAGGAAGTCGCGGATCTCGTCTCGGTTGTCGTGCAGTCTTCACTGTAGGGAGCGGCCCGCAGGGCGGAAGGGGATAGAGGTTGTCCCCCCGATAAGCGCGACCTCCCGCCCGTGAGCTGGAGCATCGTGGAGGAGGTCGGCAGCCAGGTCACGACCATCAGGCCGGGCCGGTTCGTGGTCGGCTCGTTCTGGGCCTCCGACAACACCTGCGCGATCTGCCGGGCGGGCTACCAGAGCGCGTGCGTCCACCGCGGGCTCATGGGCACACTGGGCACCCAGGCCCAGCTGGCGCGGGTGCCGCTCGCCGACGGCACGCTCGTCGCGATCCCCGACATGCCGGATGCGGACCTGGTCCCGAGCCTGCTGGCCGCCTCCGACGTCCTGGGCACCGGCTGGTTCGGCGCCGTCGCCGCCGAGGCAGGGCCGGGTAAGACCGTCGCCGTCGTCGGTGACGGCGCGGTCGGCCTGTGCGGGGGTCCTGGCCGCCAAGCAGCTGGGGGCCGAGCGGATCATCGCGATGAGCCGGCACGCGCCGCGGCAGGAGCTCGCCCGCCAGTCCGGTGCCAGCGAGATCGTCACCGAGCGCGGGGACGAGGGCGTGGCCAGGGTCAAGGAGCTGACGGGCGGGTTCGGCGCCCACAGCGTCATTGAGGCGGTCGGCACTCAAGAGTCGATGATGCAGGCCATCCACTCCACCCGCCCCGGCAGCCACGTCGGCTTCGTCGGTGTCGCCCACGACGCCGCGTTGCCCGGCGACGAGCTGTTCTTCTCCCTGGTGCATCTGCACGGCGGCCCGGCGCCGGTGCGTCAGTACCTGCCGGAGCTGATCGACCTGATCTGCAACCGCGAGATCGACCCCGGCAAGGTCTTCGACCTTACCCTGCCGCTGGAGCAGGCGGCCGAGGGGTACAAAGCCATGGACGAACGCCGCGCGATCAAGGCTCTCCTGCTCCCCTGACCGATATCCCGCCCCCAGAGGATGCGCGCCCCGGCAACGATCTCCGACAACCTCGGGCCCATCCGGGCGCCTCGACCCTCTACCTCGGCGGGCACCCCCAACACCACGTCGACAGAGGCTTCCTCCGCAGCGCGTCAGGTCGAAGGGCAGCATCGTGCGCTTCACCGCCGGCGATACCTCTGTCGACGTCATCATGGGGGCCGAAAACGCCACAACTCGGGACTTTCTCGCGATGCCCCCTCGCCATCTCCTTCGAGGAATTCAACGGCCGAGAGAAGATCGGCTACCTCCCCCGCAAGCTGAACACCACCGGCTCGCCGGGGTCAGACCCTGAAGACGGCGATCTCATCTACTTCGTCCCCTGGGGCAACCTCGGCTTCTACTACAACACCGCTGGCGTCGGCTACTCAGATCAGGTGATCCATATCGGCACCTACAACGCCACCGCCGAACAACTGCAGCGGCTGCAGGAAGGCGATGTCACCGTCGCGCTGGCCGAATGAGCCGAATGGAGCGTGGGGATGGTCCCTTCAGTCGTGGCGGACAAGGCTGCGGTAGTCCGCACATCGACCACGACGGATCCCTGGCGACCAGGCCACAGACCCGCGTAGGGCCTGGTGGAGCCGGTTTGCTGGACGTTGCCATACACGCAGCGGGCGCTCACCACGTTCCGATCACGTCCGCGCCCATCATTCATAGCAGGAGCCGGTCGAGAAGCCGCGCGGCGGGCACGGCGCGCGCCTCGACCACGTCGAAGCCGGGCCCGTCGAGCCCGTGCCGGGCCGCGTTCCACACCGCCGCCGCGCATATCTGGTCGTCCACTCTGGGCGCCTCTCGCCCTTCGGCCAGCGCGGCTGGGTGCGCCGCACACCGGACCCGACCGACGGACGTTACACGCTCGCGATCCTCACCGACGACGGCTGGGACAAGATCGTCGCGACCGCGCCCGGCCACGTCGCAGAGGTTCGCCGCTTGGTCTTCGACCCGATGACCAAGGCGCAGCGGAAACAACTGCGCGAGATCGGCGCCCGGGTGTTGCGCGCCGTAGATCCAGACGGCCCGCGCCCTGGAACCCACCCCTTCTGACCAACGCCTCAGAGCACCACACATGTCGGAGGCAGCTCAGATGCAGCTCGGGTGGTGCTTGAATCCTTTGGACACTTTGTCTGTTCGGACCACTCTGCGGCCGCCCTGCTAACGATCGAGAAGGCGCAGGAGTTGATCACCGCGATCACCGGTCGATGGGCGGAAAGCCCGCTCTGACCTGGACGCGTTACCCACTCCCCGCTGCTCCCCGGAGAACGCCACGACCTTGAACAAACCGCCCGCGCACAGCACGAACTGTGGGGCAGGGAAGCTCTCGTTCACGCTCTCATCACGCAACTCCTGCTCCGCTGGTGCGCCACCGCGACCGGCGAGACCCCCGGTCAGGTTCTCCAACGCCTTGCACTGACCCTGGACGGCCAACTCGATGATCCCGGCCATCGACGCACCCAGGGCACTGACCATGCCCTCTCCTACGGATCGAAGGTCTCGGTCATGTCCGCCGGTCAGGTCCTTTCGATGCGCAGGCCGGCGGGGATCGGGTTGATGGCACGGATGGCGGCGACGGCGAGCAGTTCGGATTGCCGGTCGTTCATGATGTTGAAGAGGAAGCGGGACTCTTGCCGTGACCGCCAAAGCCCCAGGCCAGCGGGACCTGGTATCTTGAGGGGAGATTTACCTACAATCCCGACATGAAATACCTGTTTAGCCGGCTCGGCCGGCACCCCGCACACGGAGACCCCCGATGAAACTGCACCGCGCCCTCGCGACCCTCACCACCACCTCTCTTCTCGTCGCCGGGCTGGTCTCCTGCGGCGGTGACCCGAGCCCCCGGAGCACCGCCGAGGGTTCCGCCGCGCCGCTCCGCAAGATCCAGGTCTCCCTCGACTGGACGCCGAACACCAACCACACCGGGCTGTACGTGGCCAAGGCCAAGAACTTCTACGCCAAGCACGGGCTCGACGTCGAGATCATCCAGCCGGGCGACGCCGACCCCTCCGCCCTGGTCGCCGCGGACAAGATCCCCTTCGCGGTCGGCTACCAGGAGGCGCTCACCCAGGCGCGCTCGCAGGGCGCCCCGCTGGTCTCCATTGCCGCGATCATCCAACACAACACCTCCGGCTTCGCCTCGCCCAAGGACCGCCCGCTCACCCGCCCCGCCGAGTACGCCGGCAAGACCTACGGCTCCTTCGGCGGCCCCATCGAGGAACCCCTGCTCAAGACGATCGTCAAGGCCGACGGCGGCGACCCGGCCACGATCAAGACGGTCAACGTGGGCAACGCCGACTTCTTCGCCGCCACCAAGAAGGGCATCGACCTGGTCTGGATCTTCTACGCCTGGACGGGCATCGAAGCCGAACTGCGCGGCGAATCGGTCAACATCCAGTACGTCAAGGACTACGACAAGGCACTCGACTTCTACACGCCGATCCTGATCACCAACGAGACGCGGATCAGGAAGGACCCCGCCCTCGTCAAGGACTTCCTCGCCGCCACCTCGGAGGGCTACGCCTACGCCGCCGCCAACGTCGCCGAGTCCGCCGACATCCTGCTGGCCGCCGCACCGGATCTCGACGCCGAACTGGTGAAGAAGAGCCAGGAGTGGCTCAGCCCGCGCTACCGGGACGACGCGCCGCGCTGGGGCCAGCAGAACCCGCAGATCTGGTCGGACTTCTCGGCCTGGCTGTTCCAGCAGAAGGTGCTCGACGTCGAGGTGGACCCGGCCAAGGCGTTCACGAACGACTTCCTGCCGGCCAATGGCTGAAACGTCGCCGGGCCCCCGGGCGCGGCGCTGGGTTCCGCCCCTCGTCGCGATCGTGCTGATCCTGGCGGCCTGGCAACTGTTCACCGTCCTGTCGGGGATCGACAGGTGGTTGCTGCCGAGCCCGGCCGACATCGTGGCGGCGGGCGGGGCCGACCGCGAGTCGCTGGCCGGCCACACGCTCGCCACGGTACGGCTGACGCTGCTCGGCTTCTCGGCGGGCGTGGCCATCGGCCTGCTCGTCGCGGTGGTGCTGCACGTCGTGCCGGTGCTGCGCGCGGCGGTCTACCCGCTGCTGGTGGTCAGCCAGAACATCCCCACGATCGCGCTCGCCCCGCTGCTGGTGGTCTGGCTGGGTTTCGGGGTGCTGCCCAAGGTGATCGTGATCGTCCTGGTCTGCTTCTTCCCGGTGGCCGTGGCCACGCTGGACGGCCTGGCCAGGACCGATCCGGTGACGACGAACTATCTCCGGATGAGCGGGGCGAACCGGCGGCAGCTCTTCGCCAAGCTGGAGTTCCCGAACGCGCTTCCTGCCGTGTTCTCCGGCCTCAAGATCGCGGCGACGTACAGCGTGTTCGGGGCGATCATCTCCGAGTGGCTCGGCAGCGAGCAGGGCATCGGCCGTTACATGATCATTCAGAAGTCGGCCTTCCGCGCCGACCGGATGTTCGTCTCGATCGCGATCGTCGTGCTGATCAGCCTACTGATCTTCGGTACGGTCGTGCTGCTGGAAAGGATTCTGGTCCGTGGCCGACCCAGGCGTGACGCCCATGAGTAGCGAGCCGGCGGTCGCCCTGGAGGTGGACGGCGTCCACAAGTCCTTCCGCCGCGGGCAGGAGACGCTCCCGGTCCTGGTCGACATCTCCCTCCGCGTGGAGAACGGGGAGTTCGTGTCGATCGTGGGACCGTCGGGCGGCGGGAAGAGCACCTTGTTCCACATCGTCGGCGGCCTGCTGGCGGCCGACCGGGGGACCGTACGCGTCGGCGGGCAGGACGTCGCCGGCCGCCGCGGGCTGATCGGCTACATGCCCCAGCAGCCCGCGCTCCTTCCCTGGCGCACCATCGAGAACAACGTGGTGCTGGCCAGGGAGATCACCGGGGAGCCCCGCCGCAGGTCCAGGGCGCTCGCCCGCGAATGGCTGGCCAAGGCCGGCCTGGACGGCTTCGCGTCGGCCTACCCGCACACCCTCTCCGGCGGCATGCAGCAGCGGGTCGCGTTCCTGCGCGCGCTGCTCAGCGACCACGAACTGCTCCTGCTGGACGAGCCGTTCAGCGCGCTGGACGCCATCCTCCGCGTCGACATGCACCGCTGGCTCCTGGACATCTGGGAGGAGAACCGCCGCTCCATCCTGTTCATTACCCACAACGTCGAGGAGGCCTTGCTGCTCTCCTCCACCGTGTACGTGTTCACCGGGCGACCGGCCACCGTACTGGAACGGGTCGAGGTGCCCTTCGCCCGTCCCCGCCCCGACGAGGTGGTCGACGACCCCGAGTTCGTCCGGCTGAAGCGCCGGCTGACCCACCTGCTCAAACACGATCCAAGGCAAGCAAGATGACCCACCTGCGCGTAATGCTGGAATATTTCCACCCATGGACCAACGCGGCCGGTTTCTACGTCGCCAGTAGCGCGGGGTGGTACCGCGAGGCCGGCTTCGACGTCGAGATCGCCGTACACGACCCGCTGCGCGGCGACACGCTGGCCCACCTGTCCCGCGGCGAGACGCACTTCGGCGTCTTCCCGACCAACCGCCTGCTCGTACGGCACGCCGCCGGCGAGGACCTGAAGGCCGTCGCGGCGATCAACCATCGCGGCATGGAGACCATCCAGACCGTCACCGGCCTCGGCATCGAGCGCCCGCGCGACCTGGCCGGGAAGCGGCTCGCGCTCAACCCGACCCCCCGCGGCGTGGCCATGGTCCGCCATCTCGTGGCCGCGGACGGCGGCGACCCCGACGCCCTCGTCCTGGTGAACAGCGGTTCCCGCGAGCTCAGCGTCGACGACATCGCGGCGGGCGAGGCCGACGCCACGTTCGGCGGATACTGGGCGTGGGACGCCCTGATGGGCGACCTGCCGGGGGACCGGAGGGTGATGTGGCTGGTCGACGAGATCGGCGTGCCGCCGTACCACAGCTACCTGCTGGGCGTCGGGCCCGCGCTGCGGGACGAACCGGACCTGATCCGGGACTTCCTGGCGGTCACCGAGCGGGGGTACCGCACGGCCATTGAGGACCCGGGCCAGGCCCTGGCGATCCTGGACCGGGTGATCCCGTACTTCCCCCGGAAGCTGCTGTCCCGCTCGCTCGAACTCATCGCGCCCACCTGGACGCACGGCGGCCGATGGGGCGAGATCCGGGACGAGCTCATGCGGTCCTACGCCCAATGGCTGGCCGTCAACGGCGTGCTGCCCACGGCCGACGGCTGGGCGGAGGCCGTCAGGACCGATCTCCTGCCTGATTCGGCGGCCTCCCGGTGACCGGGCCACTACGACCTGATCATCGTCACGGCCAGGGTGTGGGACGTCCCGCCCGCATGGCGCGACCGCTCGTCGATCCGGCCTGGCTCGCCGAACGGGCCACCCGTCCCGGTCTGGTCGTGCTGGACGCCACCGTGGCGCTCGCGGCTCCCCGCCATGACGGGGATCACCGGTCCTCCTCGGGGCGGGACGGGTGGGCGCGGGAGCACATTCCCGGCTCGGTCCACGCCGACCTGCTCCACGATCTCAGCGACCCAGGCTCGCCAGTCCATTTCGCCCGGCCGGCTCCCGCCGTCCTGGCCGAACGCCTGGGCGGGCTCGGCGTCACCGACGGGACCACCGTGGTGGTGTACGACACGGCCGGGGGGCTGTGGGCGGCGCGGCTGTGGTGGCTACTCCGCTGGATAGGGGTCGACGTCCACGTTCTCGACGGCGGCCTGCGGGCTTGGCGTGACGCCGGGCTGCCCACCGAGGCGGGGCTCGCGACCACGACGACCACGACGCCCGGATCGCTGACGCCGCGCCCGCGAGACGGGTACTGGGTCGGTAAGGATGATCTGGTCTCCTGGTCGGAGGGCACCGTGGCGGCGACGGTCGTGTGCGCGCTGTCTCCCGAGGCGTTCCGCGGCGAAGTGCCGTCACGGTACGCCCGGCGCGGCCACATCCCCGGCAGCGCCAACGTGCCCGCGCGCGGCCTGACCGGCCCGGACGGCAGATACCTTCCGATTGCGGAACTGCGGACGGCGACCACGGACCTCGGCGACGGCCCGATCTGGGTGTACTGCGGCGGAGGGATCTCAGCCGCCAGCCTCGCGCTCGCCCTGACCCTGCTGGGCCGGGACGACGTGGCTGTCTACGACGGCTCCCTGGAGGAATGGGCCGCCGACCCGGCGCTGCCCCTGACCGTAGGAGAACAACGGTGACCATCCTCCCCGACGACGTCCGGGCATTCCTCGACGCCCCCGAATTCGCCGTCCTGGCCACCACCGAGCCCGACGGCCGCGCCCAACTGTCGGTGATGTGGGTGGGGCGCGACGGCGACGACCTGATGATGGCGACGAAACGCGGCCGCCGCAAGGTGCGCAACCTCCAGCGCGACCCCAACGCCAGCATCCTGGTCTACTCCCGCGCCAAGCCCACCCGGTACGTCGAGATCAGAGGCACCGCGAAGATCACCGACGAGGACGCCCGCGCCCTCGTCGACAGGCTGGCCAGGAGCTACACCGGCCGGGAACACACGCTGGGCGACCCCGACGAGGAACGGGACCGCGTGGTCATCCGGATCACCCCCGACCGGGTCCGCTACCAGCTATGAGACAGGCCGACGAGATCACGGCGTGGCTGCGGGACCGCCCCCCGCAGGCCGGGCGCACCCGCATCCTCGCCGTCGAAGGACGCTCCGGATCGGGCAAATCCACCCTCGCGGCGGCCTGCGCCAACAAACTGGGCGCACCCGTGGTACGGATGGACGATCTCTACCCTGGCTGGGACGGCCTGTCGGCCGGGATCGACGCGCTGGTCGAATGGGTGCTCCGCCGCCTCGGCGCGGGACAGCCCGCCCGATGGCGACGATACGACTGGCACCGGGGCGAGTACGCCGAATGGCACGACGTGCGGGCCACGGACACCCTCATCGTCGAGGGCGTCGGCGCCGGCGCGCGCCCGGCGGCGCCGTACCTGAGCGGCCTGATCTGGCTGGAGGCCGCCGACGAGATCCGCAGGTCCCGGGCGCTGGCCCGGGACGGCGACAGTTACATCCCGCACTGGACCCGCTGGGCGGCCCAGGAGGAGCGCTACTACACGCGCGACGACGTCCGTTCCCGCGCGGACCTGACGATTTTCACGGATTGAGGGACCACCCCATGGCCAAACGGATCAGGCTGCACGGCCTGCGGCAGTCGACGGTCGGCCACACCGCGATCGGGCTCTGGCGCCATCCCGACAGCCAGGCCCACCGCTACCGCGAACTGGACTACTGGGTGGAGACCGCGCGGATCCTGGAGCGGGGTGGATTCGACGCACTGTTCATCGCCGACGCGCTCGGCCCGCTCGACGTCTACCGGGGCAGCGTCGACGCGGCCCTGCGGGACGGCATCCAGACCCCCACCGACGACCCGCTGCTGGGCATCAGCGCCATGGCCGCCGCCACCCGCCACCTCGGCTACGCCGTCACGGTGTCCACCACCTACGAACAGCCCTACACGTTCGCCAGGAAGATGGCGACCCTGGACCACCTGACCGGCGGGCGCATCGGCTGGAACATCGTCACCTCCTCCCTGGACAGCGCCGCCCGCAACCTCGGCCGGGACACCCAGCTTCCCCACGACGAGCGGTACACCGTCGCCGAGGAGTTCATGGAAGTCGTCTACAAACTCTGGGAAGGCAGCTGGGAGGACGACGCCGTGGTGCGCGACGCCGAGACCGGCGTCTTCGTCGACCCGGCGAAGGTCCATCCCGTCCGCCACCACGGCAAGCACTACCGCGTGCCGGACATCGCCCTGTTCGAGCCGTCCGTCCAGCGGACCCCCGTGCTGTACCAGGCCGGCACCTCACCCGCCGGACGCGCCTTCGCCGCCCGTCACGCTGAGGGCGTCTTCCTCAGCACCTACCGCCCCGACATGGCCCGCACACTCGTCGACGACGTCCGGGAGCGCGCCCGGCAAGGCGGGCGCGACCCCCGATCACTGAAGTTCTTCGCCATCGCCACCGTGATCGTGGCGGCCACCGACGAGGAAGCGCACGCCAAACTCCGCGACTACCAGCGGTACGCGAGCGTCGAGGGCAGCCTCGCCCGCTGGAGCGCGCTCATGCACATCGACCTGTCCGGCCTCGACCACGACACCCCGCTCGAGTACGTCGACACGGACGGTATCCGCGGCATGGTCGAGCTGTTCACCACTCTCGACCCCACCACGCGCTGGACCCCCCGCGCGATCGCCGAGTTCGTCGGCGTGGGCGGCGGCGGCCCCGTCATCACCGGTTCCCCGGCGACGGTTGCCGACGAACTGGAACGCTGGCTTGACGAGGCCGACCTGGACGGCTTCAACATCGCCGACCCGGTGCCGCCGGTCACCTTCCGCGATTTCGTCGACTTGGCCGTCCCGGAACTTCGCCGGCGCGGGCTCGTCTGGAATGACTACCCGGGCGGAACCCTGCGCGAGAGTTTCTACGGCCCCGGAGTCACCCGCACACATCCCGACCATCCCGCGTCGGCGTACCGGCGACGGCCGCTGGGATGATCCCTGTGGCCGGGACTTTCGTGTGCGCGCCCGAGTGGACTCGAACGTCCGTCGAATCAACCGCTCAGCCGATCCCGGCCGGCCTTGGCTCCGGTGACCCGCCGGGGATGATCAGGGTCTTGCCGAACCCGGCCCTCCGCTTCCGAACATGTCACCAGCCGCCAGGTAGCGGGGTGAGAGATCACGGTTGCGGTTCGTGATCGCTTCGGAGCGGCGAATGTGGCTGGTTGGGCGGGGCCTCTGCTTGATCGTGTTCGTGTCGGAGACGGTCGGGTGGAGGGTGGGTTCGGGTGCGGCGGGAGTGAGAGCCGGAGGAGCTGATCGCGGCGTGGACGCCCACGTCTTGAACCTCCATGTGTGCGGGGTTCGAGATCCTTTCAGACGGGTGCGACAGAATCACGGCAAGGGAGAACGCTAGTGTCCTGAGTCAGTAATTCGCCTATTGTTCACGGCCTACCCGTATCCACCAAGGTGGTCGCCGAGGAGATCGGGGTATCGCGCGAGACGGTTTCGAAGTGGCGTCGGCGCTTCCTGGCCGACCGGCTGATGGGTCTGGCCGACGAGCCGCGTCCGGGCCGGCCGCGGACGGTGAGCGATGAGCAGGTGGCGGAACTGATCGCGCGCACTTTGGAGACCAAGCCCGCCAACGCCACGCACTGGTCGACGCGATCCATGGCCAAGCAGGTGGGCCTGTCGCAGTCGACGGTGTCGCGCGTCTGGCGGGCTGGTAGCACAGGTGTGTGACATGTGGTGATGTGACGGATGCGGAGTGGGAGTTGATCCAGCCGCCCCCGCCGTTGGGGGTCTCAGGGCGCTCCGGCGGACGGTCCATCAGCCACAACCCCGTTCTCTGCCATGCCGGAGGGCAGGAACACCCGGCTGCGGGGGCCAAAATGAAGGCGGGCCCGACGCCGGCGCGTCAAGCCCGCCCCAGGAGATGATCAGGAGGCCTGGCCCGTGGCGGAGATGACCGAGCCCTTGTACTTGTCCTGAATGAACTTCTTCACCTCGGGCCCGGCCAGCAGCTGGGCCAGCTTCTTCACTCGCGGGTCGTTCTCGTTGCCCGCCCTGACCACCAGTCCGTTCGCGTAGGGGTTCCCCGCGGACTTCTCCAGCACCAGCGCGTCGGTGGCGGGGGTGAGTCCCGCCTCCAGCGCGTAATTGCCGTTGATGACGGCCGCGTCCACATCGTCAAGAGAGCGAGGGAGCTGCGCCGCCTCCAGCGGCTCGAACTTGAGCTTCTTCGGGTTGCCGGTCACGTCTCGCTCGGTGGCGGCGGTGCCGACACCCTCCTTGAGGGTGATGACCCCGTTGTCCTGCAGCAGCGTCAGCGCGCGACCCAGGTTGGTGGCGTCGTTCGGCACGGCCACGGTCGCACCTTCGGACAGCTCGCTCACACTCTTGATCTTCCTGGAGTACAGGCCGAGCGGCTCGACGTGCACGTCCTGAACGTAGGTGAGCTTCTCGCCGCCCTTCGAGGCCAGGAAGTCCGCAAGGTAGGGGCGGTGCTGGAAGTAGTTGGCGTCCAACTGGCCCTCCTGCAGCTGCACGTTCGGCTGCACGTAGTCGGTGAACTCGACGATCTCCAGCTTCAGGCCCACCCCGGCGGCCAGGCTGTCGCTGACGTACTTCAGGATTTCCGCGTGTGGGACCGGGCTGACACCCACCTTCAGTGGCGCGGCGGCGGCGGGTGTCGGCGCGGCGGACTCGGTCGAGCCAGAGCCGCACGCGGTCAGGACCAACGCCAAAACGGCCCCGGCCATGGCTCCGAACAACTTGCGCATCTCAATTTCCCTTATTGATGTGAGAGTTTCCGGGCGACGGCGTCGCCGAGGAACTGGACGAGCTGGACGATGATGACGAGCAGCACGACGGTGACGACCATGACGCCGGTGTCGAACCGTTGGTAGCCGTAGCGGACGGCGAGGTCGCCCAGGCCTCCGCCGCCGATGGCTCCGGCCATCGCCGAATAGCCGATGAGGGCTACGACGGTGACGGTCAGGCCCGCCACCAGCTGCGGCACCGCCTCAGGCAGCAGCACCTTGACGACGATCGTGAGCCGCCGGGCCCCCATGGCCTGCGCCGCCTCCACGACCTCCCGGCCGACGCCGCGCAGCGCGGTTTCGACCAGGCGGGCATAGAACGGTACGGCGCCGAGAGTGAGCGGCACGATGGCGGCCACGGTGCCGATCGTGGTGCCGGTGACGAGCCGGGTGAACGGCAAGATCGCCACCATCAGCACGATGAAGGGCAGCGACCTGCCGACGTTCACCACGGCCCCCAACATCGCTTTGATCATGGGCAGCGGGCGCAGGCCGCCCCGGTCGGTGACCACGAGCAGCACGCCTATCGGTAGTCCGAGCAGCGCGGTGAGCAGGGCCGACCAGACCACCATCTGAGCGGTCTCCACGGTGCCCTGCCACAGCACCGAGGGCAGTTCGCTGAGGTTCATGCCGCCTCCACCAGGACGCCGCGGCCGCGCAGGCTTTCCAGCGCCTCGGCCGCGCGCTCGCCGCCGATCCGCACCCGCAATCGACCGGCTGAGCGACCGCGCAGGTCCTCGACGGTGCCGCCGATGATGTCCACGTCGACGCCGTAGGTGCGGACCAGGCTCGAGACGATGGGCTCGTCAGCGCGACCGATGGGAAGAGTCAGGGTGAGGCTCCCGGCAGGGGGCGGGTCGGGCAGCGGGAACAGTTCGCGCGTCAGCAGCGAGCCGGGCGTGGCGATCAGGTCATACACGCCCCCGGCCTCCACCACCCTGCCCTCGCGCAAGGTCGCGGCCGAATCGCACACGCTCTTGATGACCTGCATCTCATGGGTGATCAGCAAGATCGTGAGTCCGAGCTCGGCGTTGAGGCGGCGGAGCAGCGCGAGGATCGACTGGGTGGTGGCCGGGTCCAGCGCGCTGGTCGCCTCGTCCGATAGCAGGACTTTCGGCCGGGCGGCCAACGCCCGTGCGATGCCGACGCGCTGCTTCTGTCCGCCGGACAACTGCGCCGGGCGAGCGCCGGCCTTGTCGGCAAGGCCGACCAGGTCGAGGAGCTCGGCGACCCGGGCCCGTCGCTGGGCGCGCGACATCCCGGCAATCTCGAGCGGGAAGGCAATGTTGTCGGCGACGGTGCGGGACGACAGCAGCGCGAAGTGCTGGTGGATCATGCCGATCCGCTGCCGCTGCCGGCGCAGTTCTCCTTCGGGCAGGGCGGTGAGGTCGCGCCCGCCGACCTGAACGGTGCCGCTCGTCGGGCGTTCTAGGAGGTTGACGCAGCGGAGAAGGGTGCTCTTGCCCGCGCCGCTCTGCCCGAGGACACCGAAGATCTCGCCTTCGCGCACGTGCAGGTCGACCCCGTCCAGGGCGAGGACCCTGGATCCGTACACCTTTCGCAGCGCATTAACCCGTATCACAGGTAGGTTATACATGAAAATATCAGTCAAACCACAATCGGTCATGACAACAGCCCAGTTCCTGCCCCCTTCCACGCACGACGGTGACAACCATCACCGTGAAAGGACACGGGCGGCACGGCACTGGCCTCAGGTCGCCCGCACGCCGGCGCGACGCCGGCGATGGAGAACTCCGTTGTCGGAATGCCGGGATCGGACATCCGGTGCCGCCATCGACATCACCGTCGCCACGCTGTGCGATCTGGATGCGCCGGTACCGGGCGCGCCTGCGCACTCGCGACGCGTATCCGGGAGGACGCGACCGCCTACCGTACCGCACGATCACCATCGAAAGCCGTCGCCCCGACCTGCTTACCTGATACAGCTGGAGGATCTAGCCTGGATGTCCTGTCAGTGCCTGATTTCAGCGATCCTCGGGCGGCCTACCTTCAGATTGCGGACGATCTGCGTCAGGAGGTGACGGCAGGCCGCCTCAAGGTGGGCGAGCGACTACCGGCTCGGCGGCAGTTGGCCAAGCATTAATGGTGTAGCCATCGAGACGATCCGTCGAGCGTTGGACGAACTTACGCGCGAGGGGCCCGGTTGGCCGCCTCGGAGCGCCCGGACCGGATCTTTGAGACCACGGTGGAGGTGGCCGGCAAGGCTGGGCCAAGGACCGGGTGATCTCGACCGTGGATCCCGAGGCCCGGCACGGGCACAAGACCGCATCCCGTGGGTTCGACGGGTACAAGGGGCACCTGGCCGAGGACCCTGACTCGGAGATCATCACCGCGACGACGGTGACTGCGGGCAACTGTGGTGATGCGCAGGCCGCTGCCGGCCTGCTGGAGGATCTGCTGGCCGAACCTGCAGATGATGACAGTGCCGCCCCTCCCGCCAATGCTGCCGACGGCGTTTGCAGCTCAGAACCCGGCCAGGTGGACGGCGGGAAGGCCACCGTGTACGGCGATGCCGCCTACGGCGCCGGGGACCTGCTGGAGCAGCTGGAAGAGGCGGCCGTCGATGAAGACGAGCTGATCAAGCACTGTGGGCTGGTCGGTGAGGAGCTGAAGCGCCTGGTCGGGCCGAGTCCCGACGCAGCTATGACGGGGTCGCGTTACGGAGTCCGGGGCCGCGATAGGGCAGCGTCTGGCTGTAGACGATGCTGGTCGTGGTACTGCCGAAGCCGGCCAGCTCGTCGACGAGCCGTTCCAGGTGCGGCATGGACGTCGCGGCCACCTTCAGTGTGTAACAGTCGTCACCGGTGGTGCGCAGGCACTCCAGGATCTCCGAGCGTTCTCCCAGCAGCCGGTGCAGCGGCTCGTGCCGGCTACCGGGGTACTTAAGGCGTACCACGGCGAGTACCGCGAAACCGGCCTTCGCCAGGTCCACGTCAGCCCGATAGCCGGTGATGACTCCCTCGGCCTCCAGCCGCCTGACCCGCTCGGTTACCGCCGAGGCGCTCAGGCTCACCCGGCGACCCAACTCGGTGAACGGGACACGGCCGTCGCGCTGCAGCTCGGCCAGGATCAACCAGTCGGTCGGATCGAGAGTCACGGTCATCTGCCGAATATACCGGCGAATTACCGGCCAAACCGGCTATACACCAGGAAGAATCCATTCAAGCCCTCCGGGGACTGTGGATAGCCTGAACCGGTGCGGATAGGCGTGAACGTCCCCAACTTCGGTCCCGGCACCGGCTCCGGCGCGCTGCGGCAGTGGGCGCAGACGGTGGAGGGACTCGGCTTCGACCTGCTTATGATCTCCGACCACGTCGCGGTGACGCCGGATGTCGCCGAGCAGTACCCGGCACCGTTCTACGAGCCCTTCACCACCCTCGCGTGGCTGGCGGGCCTCACCCACCGGATCCGACTGGGTACCTCAGTGCTCATCGTCCCGTATCGCCACCCCCTGCTCATCGCCCGCATGGCCGCCAATCTCAACCGGCTCAGCGGAGGGCGGCTGGTCCTGGGCGTGGGCGTTGGCTGGGCGCGGCAGGAGTTCGCCGCCCTGGGAGTGCCGTTCGAACGGCGCGGCGCGCTGACCGATGAGTACCTGCGCGCGGTGCGCGCCGCCTGGGACGACGAGCAGGACTACCGTGCCGGGCACATCCCGATCTGGGTCGGCGGCAACAGCGATGCCGCCCTGCGCCGGGCCGTACGCCTGGGCCAGGCGTATCATCCACTGCGCTTCACCCTGCCGTGGCTGCGTGGGGCGCTGAAACGCATGAAGGACTTCGCGTATGAGCAGCGGCGGCCGGTGCCGGCTCTGGCGCCCCGTATCGCCCTGCGGCTCACCGACACGCCGATCACCGGCCCGGGACGACTCGCCGGCGAGGGCACGGCCGACCAGATCCACGACGACCTGCGGGAACTGCGCGCGCTCGGCTCCGACACCGTCGTGCTCGACCCGTTCAGCGGCGATCCTGCCGAGACTTGCCGCCCGCAGCAGGCTTGGCGGGCGCTGGCGACCGTGGCCGCACGCGAGAATCTGACCAGCGACCGTACCCCGAAGGAGCAACCATGACACACGACGACGAGAAACTCCTGCGGCGTGCCGTCGAACTGGCCGCGACGGCGCGCGCCTTCGGCAACCCGCCGTTCGGCTCGCTGCTTGCCGACCCGGACGGCACCGTCCTGGCCGAAGAGCACAACACCTCCCTCACCGACCGCGACATCACCGCCCACCCGGAACTGAAACTGGCGCGGTGGGCGGCCCGCGAACTCGATCCCGCCACGGCAGCCGCCACCACCCTGTACACCAGCTGCCAGCCCTGCGGCATGTGCGTCGGCGCCATCGCGCGCTCAGGCCTGGGCCGCGTCGTCTACGCCCTGTCCAACGAACAGCTCGCCACCCTCAAACCGGCTGGCAGTGGCTTCTGCGACGCCCCCGCCGAAGGCCCGGCCCTCTTCGACGAGGCGCGCACACCCGTCGAGGGCTACTACCACTGAGAGAACGGCCCTTCGTAGCGGTGGCCTCGCGGGTGTTCTCGCGTTCGGTCTCGGCCATGGCGGCGAAGAACGCGAACAGCATCCGGCCCGGCCCGGACGGGTCGTAGGTCCCGGCCAGGGGTCCGGCGAGCATCTCCAGGACCAGGCCGTGGGCGGTGAGGTGGTCGGCGAGCGCGGTGAGCTCGGCGGCGTCGCGGCCCAGGCGCTTCATCTCGTAGACGGTGAGGATGACGCGGCAGTGTGGGGCGTGGGCCTTCACTTCGCGCAGCAGTTTCGCCAGCGCGCAACCTTCACGAACCGGCCGGTGTGGTAGGTCCCGGCCACCGCGCCCGAACGTGACCGGCACGGCGGGCTCGGGCGAATGCGTCGAAGCCGTGCCCGTTCGCCTTCTGGTCGACGTCGACGACATCCACCCCCGACGCCGCTCCGGTCGGCATGCCGGTGCCGTGGCCGGGCCCGGGGGGCAACGGGCGAGGCAGGGGATTCCGGTTGAGAGCAAATCATACTTTTCAAGTAGGAAATACCTAGATATAGTTCCGCCATGAGCACGGATTTGACAGTGACCTCAGCGAGGGCCGGGGCCCTCCTCTCCTCCGCTCCCAGCCGCCGCGGCTTCCTGGCCCTTGCCGGAGCCACCGCCAGCCTGCTGCTGATCGGTTGCGGCCCGGACGGCGAGCCCGCGGTCGGCGCAGGGAGCGGGGGCGCTCCCGTCAAGGGCGGGACCCTCAAGTTCGCTTGGCTGGGTGCCCCAGAGTCCCTCGACCCGCAGATCAACAGCAGCTTCGCCGGCGCCAACTTCTCCAACAACATCGTGGACCGGCTCCTCTTCCAGGACCGTGACAGCGGCGAGTTCAGTCCCTGGCTGGCCACCAAGTGGGAGCACAACGACGACCTAACCGAGTACACCTTCACGCTTCGCGAGGATGTGACCTTCAGCGACGGAACCAAGTTCAACGCGACCTCGGTCAAGAACAACCTCGACCAGTTCTTCCACGGCGACGAGGCACTCGGCATCCTGCCCAACGGCAAGAGTTACCTCGGCCCCTACAAGGAGACCGAGGTCGTCGGCGACTACGTCGTCAAGGTGCGCTTCACCGCCCCCAACGCGAGCTTCCTGCAGTTGAGCGCCCACAGCGGCACCGGCAACATCAGCTTCCTTGCGGACAAGACCCTGAAGTCCTCGGCCGAGGACCGGCTGAAGCCGGAGAACGTGATCGGCACCGGGCCGTTCACCGTCACCGAGTACGAGCCGAAGGTGCGCACCGTCATCGTCCGCCGCGACGACTACAAATGGGCACCGGCCGCGCTGGGCCACGAGGGACCGGCGTACCTCGACAAGATCGAGTTCATCACCATCCCCGAGGCGAGCGTGCGCGTCGGTGCGCTCCAGTCCGGTGACGTGCCGGCCGCCTTCGACATCCTGCCCACCGACGAGAAGGTCCTGACCGCCCAGGGCTTCGAGCTGACCGCCAGGATCAATCCGGGATTCACCCTCGGCTGGCAGTTCAACCTCAGCCTTGCCCCGACCAACGACATCAACGTCCGGCGCGCGATCGTGGCGGCCACGGACCGCCCCGGGTTCAAGAAGACCCTCCTGTCGGACTCCGAGGGCGAGGCGCGCTCCGTGCTCACCGACGGCGTGCCGGGGTTCGTCGACTACAGCCAGGGCGCGCTGAAGTACGACCTCGACCTGGCCAAGAAGCTGCTCGACGACGCGGGCTGGCAGCCCGGCGCCGACGGGATCCGGGAGAAGGACGGCGTCAAGCTCAAGCTCAAGGGCACCGGCAACATCCTGGTGCCGGACGCCCGAGTCACCTACGAGGCCACCCAGGCGGCACTGAAGTCGATCGGGGTGGACGTCGAGATCGTGTTCGACCCCAGAAACATCCCGGCGGAACAGCTCACCGCGGAGTACCACCTGGCCAACATCAACCGCGGCCGCAACGACGTGGCCGTACTCAACACGCAACTCAACCCCGACCGGGGCAACGGCGCGGTCATCCCGGCCGACTTCCCGGACCGGGCGCGGATCGTGAAGACCTTCGACGCCTTGGACACAGCCATCGGAGCCGCGCAGGCTCCCCTGGCCAAGGCCGTGCAGGACCTCATCCACGAGGAGCTTGTGCTCGTCGATCCGCAGTTCCAGACCTCGCAGGTCGCCGCCGCCAAGGGCGTCCACAACATCTACCTCGACGCCGCTGACCGGCTGATCTTCCTCGACACCTGGGTGAGCGGAACGTAACCTGTGTTGACCTACGCCCTGCTGAAGCTCGGCCGTGCGCTGATTGTGGTGTGGGGGGCCTTCACCGCCTCCTTCATCCTCCTCTATCTGATGCCGGCCAGCCCGATCGAGCTCCTCTTCCCGCCGAACGAGCGCGCCAGCATCGATCCGCAGGCGTTCAAGGAGATGGAGCGCGCCTACGGGTTCGACCGTCCCACCTGGGAGCAGTACCTCGACCGTCTCCTGGCCGGCCTCCACGGCGACTTCGGGACATCGGTGGGCACGGGTAAGCCGGTGATCGAGGCGATCGGCGAAGCGTTGCCCAACACGGTGATCCTCGCGGCGGCCGCGCTGGTGCTGGCGTCGCTCTTCGCGCTCTCCGTCGCCTGGGTGGCGACCTATCTGGAGTCGGCGTGGCTGCGCAATCTCATCTCCAGCGTTCCGCCCCTGCTGGTGTCGTTCCCCAGCTTTCTGCTCGGACTGATCATCATCAAGATTTTCTCCTTCCAGCTCGGCTGGTTCCCGCCCATCAGCGGTGACGGGCTGCGCGGGCTGGTGCTGCCCGCAGCGGCGCTGGCGATCCCGGTCTCGGGTCCGATCGCCCAGTTGTTGCTCCGCAACTTCCAGACCGAATACTCCTCGCCGTATGTCCTGACGTCCTACAGCAAGGGCCTGCGTAAAGGGCAGGTGCTCAACACCGAGGTGCTGCGCAACGCGAGTCTGCCGGCGCTGACCCAGGGCGGCATCATCGTCGGAGAGTTGCTCGCCGGCGCCGTGATCACGGAGACGATCTTCTCCCGCGCGGGGATCGGCCGGCTCACCGAGGAGGCGGTCCGGGCGCAGGACGTGCCGGTCGTCCAAGGGATCGTCATGCTCGTGGCCGTCTGCTTCGTGACGGTGAACTTCATCGTCGACGTCTCCTACCCGCTTGTCGACCCGCGGCTCAAAGCCATACCTAAGGGTGTGACCGCGTGACCATTCGCCTCGACCAGCCGTCCGCAGCCGATCCGCCGTCGACGGCCTCCGGTGCGGACCCCACCCTTGACGCCGCGACGCCTTCCGCTCCGCCCCGGCGGCGGTTCGGCGTGTTCCATCCGATTGTCACCCAGCCCGGCCTCGCGGTCGCCGTCCTGGTGGTTCTGCTGGCCGTGGCGTTCTGCGTCATCCCGGCGGCCTTCACCTGGATGAACCCCTACGTCCCCGACACGAGCGCGATCCTGGCGGGACCCAGCGCCACCCAGCCATTCGGAACCGACCGGCTTGGCCGCGATGTCTACACCCGTACGGTGTATGGCGCGGTTATCACCCTGACCGCCACTCTGCTCGCGGTGTCGATCGCGTTCTTCATCGGAACGGCGCTGGGTCTGGTAGCGGGCTTCGTCCGGGGCATCGTCGACCTCGTCCTCATGCGCGTCGTCGATGTCCTGCTCTCGGTTCCCGGCTTGCTGCTGACGATGGTGATCGTCTCGGCGCTTGGCTACGGCACGACCAATGTCGCGATCGCGGTCGGCATCTCGTCGGTGGCGAACTTCGCGCGGGTGATGCGTGCGGAGGTTCTCAAGGTGACACAGGCGGACTTCGTCGAGGCCGCCGCCAGCATCGGCACCCACAGGGTCGCCATTCTCCTGCGTCACGTGCTGCCGAACTCGATGAGCTCCGTCCTCGCGCTGATCCCCCTGCAGTTCGGCTCGTCGATCCTCGCGATCGCGGCGCTGGGATTCCTCGGGTTCGGAGCTCCGCCGCCGCAGCCGGAGTGGGGCCTGCTGGTGGCGGAGGGCCGTGACGTGCTCGCGATCGCGCCATGGATCTCGCTCTTCCCCGGCGCGGTCATTCTGTCGGTGGTGCTCGCCAGCAACCGGATCAGCCGTGCGTTGCAGCCAGTAAGGGGGCTTTGATGTCGCTGCTCTCCTTCACCGACGTCAACATCTGGTACACCCGCCGAGGTGAGCAGCCCAGTCAGGCGGTCGCCGGAGTGTCGCTGGCGGTTGAGCCAGGCGAACTGGTGACCATCGTCGGTGAGTCGGGGTCCGGCAAGTCCACGTTGATCCGCTCGGCGATCGGGCTGCTGCCCGTCAACAGCCGGATCGGCGGAGAGATTCGTCTCGACAATGCCAGCGTCGCTGGTTGGTCACACAACAGGTTCGCCCGCTATCGGGGGACATATGTCGGCTTCATCCCGCAGGACCCCGGTGTCGCGCTGAATCCGGTCAAGCCGATCGGTCGTCAGCTCGAAGACGCGTTGCGCAACAGGCTGCGCGGGGGCCGGCTCCTGCCGTTCGGGAACGGGGCCCACCGCCAGCACATACGACGGGAGGCGTTCCGGTTCTTGGAGCTGGCCGGTCTTCCGGCGCCCGAGGCGATCTACGCCAAGTACCCGCACGAACTCTCCGGCGGGATGAAGCAGCGGGTGCTGATCGCGATCGCCCTTTCCGGAGAGCCGAAACTGCTCATCGCCGACGAGCCGACCAGCGCGCTCGACGTCACGGTGCAGAAGCAGATCCTCGACCACCTCGACGTGCTCCGCGAGGAACTCGGCATCGGGATCCTGCTCGTGACCCACGATCTCGGGGTGGCCCTGGATCGGGCGGACCGCATCGTCGTGATGCGTCATGGTCGCGTCGTCGAGGAGGGCACCAGCAGCGAGATTCTGCACGGCGCACGCGACGGCTACACTCGCCGGCTGCTGGAGGCGGCACCGGGGCTGCACACCGGTCGGCTCACGCCACGCTCGATCGACCTCAGCTCGCTCAAGCTCGCGCGGGTCGCGGCCGGTGAGCACGAGCGGGGCACGTCCGAGCACGCCATCGAGGTCACGGACGTCTCCAAGACGTTCACCACTCGCCGGGGTGGCGTCGAGCACTCGGTCAAGGCCGCCGACGAAGTCTCCTTCAAGGTCAAATCAGGGGCCACCCACGCTCTGGTCGGTGAATCCGGCGCCGGCAAGTCGACCATCGCCCGAATCGTGGCTGGACTGACGGCGGCCGACAGCGGGGAGGTGCGACTACTCGGGCAGGCCGAGCGGTGGAGCCGCAAGCGGCTGAGCCGGAGCCTTCAGTTCGTCTACCAGAACCCGTACTCGTCGTTGGACCCGCGGTTCTCTGTCGCGGACCTGGTCACCGAGCCGATCCGGGTGCACCGCGGGGACATCGGCCGGCGGGACCGGCACGAGATCGCCTTGGAGCTGCTCGACGGAGTGCAACTGCCGCACAAGTACGCCAAGCACAGGGCGGGCGAACTGTCGGGTGGGCAGGCTCAGCGGGTCGCGATCGCGCGGGCGCTCTCCCTCAACCCGGAGATCGTCATCCTCGACGAGGCGGTGTCGGCACTGGACGTCTCCGTTCAGGCCGAGATTCTCCAGCTCCTGGCGGACCTTCAGGCCGCGTACTCCCTCACCTACCTGTTCATCACCCATGACCTCGGTGTTGTGAAGCTGTTCGCCGACGCGGTGTCGGTACTTCGGGCCGGGTCCGTGGTGGAGTCCGGGGATACCGCGAGTGTCCTCGGAAACCCGCAGGAGGAATACACCAAGCTGCTGATCGACTCGGTTCCCGGCTCCCACCTGACGGTCTGACCGAACGAGCGTCCCCACGATATGGAGTAGGTGGTTGCGGGTGACCACGCCCGAGTTCCTCTGGTACATCCCAAACGAAACCAACCCTGGTCACCGTGGCGACAACGCCACCGACGGCCACAACAGTCTCAGCACGCTGGCCACGCATGCGCTCGCGCTGGAGAAGCACGGCTGGAAGGGCGCGCTCCTGGGGACCAGCTGGGGCCGGCCCGACACCTTCACGGTCGCGACGGCGCTGGCGGCGCGGACCACGAGGTTCGAGCCGCTCATCGCCATCCGGCCGGGTTATTGGAGACCAGCGAACTTCGCCTCCGCGGCTGCCACGCTCGATCACCTCTCCGGTGGGCGGGTCCGCGTCAACATCGTGTCGGGCCAGGACCACCTCGAAGCGTACGGCGACAGCGAGGAGAACCAAGCGGCGCGATATGGGCGTACCAAGGAGTTCATGCGGCTGGTTCGCAAGTTGTGGACCGAGGAGAACGTGACTTTCACCGGGGAGTACTTCCAGGTCACCGGGTCCACGGTCGTTCCGAGGATCGCGCCCCGTGACGGCCGGAGGCACCCCAAGATCTACTTCGGCGGAGCGTCGGAGGCGGCGGAGCGGGTGTCCGCCACCGAGGCGGACGTCCAGCTCTTCTGGGGTGAGCCGTTGGAAGGTATCCGGGAGCGTATCGAGCGACTCAAAGCGCTGAGCGACAAGCTGGGACGTGAGCATCCCCCGCTGGAGTTCGGGTTGAGGATCACGACCTTCGTCCGGGAAACGACGGCGCGGGCGTGGGCCGACGCCGAGGCCAAGGTGGCTGAGCTGGCCGCGCGCCAGGGCACACTACCCCGGGACCGCAGTCGAACGGTCGCGGTTGGTCAGCAGCGGTTGCTCGATCTTCAGGCGCGCGGCGAAGTTCTCGATGAGAACCTCTACACCGCCCCGGGCAAGTACGGCGGCGGTGGGGCAGGCACGACCTGGCTGGTCGGCTCTGCCCAGGATGTCGCGCGATCGCTGCGCAGGTACGCCGACCTGGGGATCACTCATTTCGTGCTCTCGGACACGCCCTACCTGCCGGAAATCGAGCGCCAGGGGACGCAGCTCCTGCCACTTCTCGGCGCAGGGCGGACGAACGGCGGCTAGCACCGGGAGGCCCGCGAACGCGGACCTCCCGGGCCCGCGTCACCCTCGGGGGTACGGTGCCCCGAACCGCTCGCGCAGCGTGTTCTCACCGTACTCCCGCCGGAAGATCCCCTTCTTCTGCAGCAGCGGCACGACGTGCTCGATGAAGAGTTCCAGGCCACCCGGTAGCGTGTCGAACTGGATGACGAAGCCATCGGCCGCGCCCGTCAGGAACCATTCCTCAAGGTCGTTGGCGATCTGTTCCGCGCTGCCCACCAGATTGCGGTGCCCCTGCCTTCCGTCGGCGGCCAGCTCCCGTACGGTGCGGTGCTGGTTGCGCTCCAGGTAGAGCCGTGTCGCGGTGTCGAAGCCCACCGAGCTGTAGGTGTCTCCGGTGGACTTCAGCAGTTCCAGCGGGAACGGCTTGTCCGGGTCCAGCCCATCGGGGTCCACTCCGACCCACTTGGCGAACCTCTCGATCGGATCGCCCGGCTGCCCGGCGATCTCGTTGTGCTCGGCGATGCGGCGTCGTGCCTCTTCCTCGGTCGAGCCGACGACGGGGTTGATCCCCGGCAGGACCGCGATGCTCTCCGGCGGACGCCCGTAGCGGGCGGCGGCCTGCTTGAGCTTCCGGTAGGAGTCCCGGGCCGGCTCGATGAAGAGCGCGGAGGTGAAGACGGCGTCGGCGAACCGCGCGGCCAGTTCGATGCCGCTCGCCGAACCACCGGCCTGCGTGATCAGGGGACGGCCCTGAGGTGAGGGAGGGAGCTGCAGCGGCCCGGCGACGGAGTAGTGCTCCCCGGCATGGTCGATCGGCTTTATCAGGCTCCGGTCGACCGCGACCCCGGACTTGGTGTCGAGCACGAGCGCACCCGGCTTCCAGCTGTCCCAGAGCGCGGTGACCACCTCGACGGCCTCGGCGGCTCGCGCGTACCGGGTCTGGCGGTCCGGCAGGTCGGTGAAGCCGTAGTTCAAGCCCTCCGGCTTGTTGCGGCTGGTCACGACGTTCCAGCCCACTCGTCCGCCGGAGAGGTGGTCCAGTGAGGCGAAGGAGCGCGCAATGCCGTACGGGTGATGGAAGGTGGTCGAGTACGAGCCGACCAGGCCGATCTTGGATGTCGCGGCGGCCATCGCCGACAGGGTCACGATCGGATCGAGCCCGGAGTTGGGGTAACCCTCGGGATGCAGGAAGGAGTTGTCGGCCATGAAGGCCGTGTCGAAGAGCCCGGCCTCGGCGATCTTGGCGACGTCGGCGTAGTGGGCCGGATCGAAGAAGGCCCGAGGGTTGGCCTCGGGAATCCGCCAAGCGGCCGGGTGGGCGCCAGCGGAGATCACGTTGACGTTCAGGTGAAGGGTGCGCTTGGACATGGTGATCGACCTCAGTTGGCGAACTGCTCGAGGCGGGCGGGGCGGACGCGCTCGGAGAGGGCGCGGACCTGGAGGAACAGCGCCGCACGGGCGCGGACCTGGGCGATGTTGTCTGTGAGCAGCCCTTCGCCTCCGCTGGCGATGAGGCCGGCCGCCGTGCCGCGCACGGCGAGCGCGTCGAGCTGGACACGCCAGTGTGGCTCCGCGATGGGCGTGACGGCGGCTCGCTCAAGCTCCTCCGACAGCCGCAGCAGCGATGGCTGGCCGGGGTAGGCCGCGAGCGCGTCGGCCAGCGCGGCCCGGCCCAGTCCGATCGGACCGGCCGTCGGCAGCGCGGGGCCCTCGGCGGCGAGTGCCTGGCGCGTGCTCGGCCACATCTGCCCGTCTGTCTTGTTCCACTCGGTGATGTCCACCACCTGGGTGATGAACTCGTCGGGGACGAAGTAGCGGTCCAGCTTGAGCGAGGCGGTGCGCGAGCCGTGCACGGCGGCCAGGCGCAGTCGAGTGGCGGTTATCCCGGGCCTGGTCAGGTCCGCGATGCCGAAGACGTACGTCGAGCTCTGCTCGTCGACCGCGCCGATCCAGGCGGTGTCGACCAAGCCCCAGCCGGAGATCCACCGCACCGCGCCGTCGAAGTGGTAGCCGCCGGGTGTCCTGGTGGCCAAGAGGCTGGGCCGCTTCGGCCAGGCGCGGATCTGGGACATGCCGGCGCCACCGATCCGTTCGCCCGTGGCCAGCTTCGGCAACAGGGCCAGGGCCGGGGGCGTCCTGGCGCTCAGCGCCTGGGCGACCTGGCCCCCGTGATGGACCACCGCGAGCGCCGTCGAGGGGTCCGCGCCGAACAGCACGTCGTCGACGGCATTCTTCACCGTCGGCGGGATGGGCGCGCCGCCGTACTCCCTCGGGACGGTCCACGAGAAGTAGCCCACCTCGCGCAGCGCCTCAATGTGCGAGCGAGGCACCTCGGTGGCGTCGACCTCAACCGCCCGTGGGGCGATGACCTCCTCGACGAGCCGGGTGAACTCCCGGTAGGCCGGGTGCTCGGTAGGGTCGGCCGCCGCCACCTGCCCGACGCTCACCGCGACACGTCCTGTCGATCGGCGTCGGCCGGGGCGACACCGGCCCCGACCGTCGGCGTGCCGGCCGGCACCACCAGGCGTCGCCTGGCCTTGTCGGTGAGAGAAGGCGGCGCATAGCCCTCATCCGCGGGGTTCAGGGTCACGCCCGGCGGCACGATCGCATCGATGGCGTCGAGCAGGTCGTCGTCGAGCACGAGCGACGGCGCGTCGAGCAGCGGGGTCAGCTGGGCGAGGGTGCGCGGACCGATGATCACGGAGGTCACCGCGGGGTGGCGGAGCACCCACGCGACCGACAGGCCGGCCAGAGTCACGCCCGAGGCGTCGGCGAGATCGAGCAGCTTCTCGGCCGCTTCCCGCTTCACCCTGTTCACGGGCAGTTCCGGGTCGTGCCTGGGGGCGTTGCGGACGGCGCGTGCCGATGTCTCCACCTGCTCACCGCGCTTCCAGCGACCCGACAGCCAGCCGCCCGCCAGCGGGCTCCACGTCAGCGTGCCCAGCCCGAACTGCTCGGCCACCGGCAGCAGCGCGCGCTCGATCCCGCGCGCCAGGATGGAATACGGCGGCTGCTCGGTGGCGGGCCGGGCGTAGCCACGCGCACGCGCCAGGTACTGGGCCTCCAACACCTGGTGCGGCTCGAAGGTGGTGGTCCCGTAGTAGCGGATCTTGCCTTGGCGTACCAGGTCCGAGAGCGCACCGAGAGTGTCGTCGAGGTCGGTGTCGGGGTCCGGCCGGTGGACCTGGTAGAGGTCGAGGTAGTCGGTACCGAGCCGGCGCAGGCTGTCCTCGACGGCCCGGAGGATCCACCGGCGCGAGTTGCCGCGCTGGTTGACCTCGGTCCCGATCTGGCCATGGAACTTGGACGCGAGCACGACATTGTCGCGCTTTCCCCGCAGGGCCTTGCCGACGATCTCCTCCGACTCGCCCTCGGAGTAGACATCGGCGGTGTCGATGATGTTGATCCCCGCGTCGAGGGCGGCCGCGATGACCCGCGCGGCCTCGTCGCGATCGGGATTGTAGATAGCTCCGAAGTTCATGGCGCCCAAGGTCAGCGGGCTGACTTTGACGCCGGTACGGCCGAGCGAGCGGAACCAGCCGGGGCTGGCGTTCATGATCGTCTCCTTTGGTTGTCCGTCGATCCCGCAACTGGCCGACCGTGCGGACTGGCCTTCTCGTTCCGGATCTTTAATTTCGCCAGGGAAGTCAGGAGGGGCGCCGGGTCAGTGCCCGCTGGGCTCAGGCGACCAGATCGCGTGCGCGTAGTGATCCCTGAGTGACTCCGGCTTCTGGGCCGGCGCCGGCGCCGCGGGGGACCGCTGGTCTTCGAAGAACAGGTCGCGACCGAGAGCGTCGACCAGGCGGGGGATGCCGGGCGCGAGGCTCTGCACGTCACCGATCGGGTAGCCGAAGCTCAGGTGCGCGGCTGCCGAGAACACGTGGATCCGGCTGATCCACGGCGCCGTGCCTGGCGTTTTCTCCACGAGGTGGAAGCCGTCGCTGAGGTACGGCGTCCGCGCCAGTGCCTCGTCGTGGAGGTCGGCCGGCGGCTGATGGCGATCGGCCCACAGCGCGATCTCGCCCGCGATCCCGCGCAGTTCCTCGCGGGTGGCCGGGTCGTACCGGTAGCCCGTCCCGGCTATCACGAAGTCGAACCGGTGCGAGCCGTCGGCCGCCTCGACGCGTACCCCGTCGCCCTCTGCCCGCGCAGAAAGCCAGGGTGCGCTCAGGTGTACGCGCAATCCCGGGAAGGCGGCCGCGCGGATGACCGACTCCAGCGGGGCGCTTCGGCCGCGCCGACTGGCGAGCACCCGATCCCGCCAACGCGCGGCGTCGCCACGGCGATGGTAGTTGTCCCGGGCCCCGGCGTCGGCGAACGGCGAGGCGGCTTCCTTCTGGATGAGCAGGTCGGGGCGGCGGGTGAACAGATGCACTTCCCTGGCGCCGGCCTCCAGGGCCGTTCCCGCGGCGTCCATGGCCGACGCGGCGGCGCCCAGCACACCGATCGTCTTCCCCACGAGGGCCGTGAAGTCGATGTGATGGCCGGTGTGGGCGAGCAGCCGCTGGGGCAGACCGTCGAGTTCGGGGGGCAGGTAGGGGCCGCCGGTCCCCTCAACGCCGTTGGCCAGCACCAGCTTTCTGGCGGTCTCGGCGACCGTTGTCTCGGTGCCGTCCGAATGCCGGATGGCAAGGGACAACTCCAGGCGGTCCGTGACGGGCCTGATGCCGGTCAGACGGGTGTGGTGGCGGACCGGGACGCCGATGTGGCGCTCGATCCAGTCGATGTACCGCGCCCAGTCGAGCCGGGGAATGCGCGTCAGGTCCTGGTAGGCACGCTCCCCGTGGGTCAGCTCGTACCAGGCCTGGAAGCTGAGCTCCGGAAAGCCGAACTCCGGCTCCGGCCAGTTCTTCGGAGTGCGCAGACTCGCCATTCGGGCGGTCGTGGTCCACACCCCGGTCTGGCCAGGTGGGGCGGCGTCGATGACGGAGACTCGGCCGATGCCGGCGCGGCGGAGAGCGAAGCCGATCCCAAGGCCGGATTGTCCTGCGCCGACCACCACGACGTCGTGATCTGCCTCGCTCGGGCGGACCCAGTTGGCTGGGTCCGGACCGAAATGACGCAGCACGCGTACGGCGTGCTCATCGGCAGCGGTGTTTCGATCCACGGCAAGACAACTCATCTCTTTCGACCAACTCGGAACCGCGTGGCTCATGTCGCCAACCGGGGCATCGCGGGCCCCGTCGGCGCGGTGTCAGCCTGGTTCGTTTCCTTTCGCCACCGGACGTGACGGGTCGGAACTCCACGCCGAGAACGAGCCCGGATAGAGCGCGGCCGTGATGCCGAGCCTTGCCAGCGCGAGCACATTGAGCGTCGCCGCCGTGCCGCCGCCGCAGTAGGCACCCCATTGCGCCTGTTCGTTCAGCCCCGCCGCCTCGTACGCCGTTCGCAGCTCTTCCTCGCTCTTGAGCAGACCGTCGGCGCCGAGATTGCGCGAAGCGGGAAGACTCCGCGCACCCGGGATGTGGCCTCCCTCGGGATGGCCGGAGTACCTCGCGTCGTCACGCGCGTCGAGCAGCACGCCCGACCGTGCCAGCGCGCCAGCCGCCTCGGTGCTGAGGACGGGGAGCGACCCGGGAGCGACCGTGAAGGAGCCCTTCCGGATGGCGGGAACTTCGCTGCTCACCTCGCCACCGATGGCGATCCAGGCAGGGAGGCCGCCGTCGAGGTAGCGTACGTCAGGGACGCCCGCCCAGCGCAGTGTCCACCATGCTCGCGAGGCCAGCGCCGGAGCCTCGCGGCTGTAGACCACCACGAGGGTGTCGTCGTCGATACCCCAGCGGCGCACCGCGTCCTGGATCTGGTCCTCGGTCGGCAGCGGGAAATCGCCCGAGTCTGCCGTTCTCGGCCCCACCAGTTCGGTCGTCAGCGTCACCAGCTGTGCTCCTGGCAGGCGACTCTCGGACGACTCCTCCTCGTCGGACGGTTCGCGGCGCACCTCCAGGATCACCACGGGTCGCCCGGAGTGCAGCTGATCTCGCAGCTGCTCGGCGGTGATGACGACGTCGCTGGTGTCGACGGCGCTACTGGTGCTGGACACGGATTTCCCCCATGGGACGATCGGACGCGGGTTTCAATCTATGGTATTCAAGTAGGAAATATATAGATAAACTACCCCAAGATGGGCCATCCAGCGAGAAAGTCGGTATCAATGGTCAACATCGTCGAACTGGGCCCGGTGTACGCCGAGGCCACCACCACCGAGTTCCATCTGATCAACCGTGCCGGCGGCTGGGGCGCGCGCGAGATCGCCGAACGGCTGGCGCGCGATCGCGGGCACCGCTACACCCGTCCCGCCGACGGCGGTGTGACCGAGGCCGAACTGGACCGCCTCCTTGCCGGAGCGAACGCGCTGATCCTCTCTCCTTCGCTGAACGGTGGCTCGGGAGTGATGGCGCAGCCCGAGGACGGGCCCACCGCTGGACGCACGATCGGCCACCGGGTGCTGGACCGGCTCAGCACCGACCGGCCCGACGTTCATGTCGTGTTGCTGTCGCACTTCCTCACCGGCCACGGTGTCAACCACCGCAACTACCGGGTCCACGCACTCGCGCTGCGCGCACTGGAGGCGCATCTTCGCGCCGGGCGCAATCCCTGGACCATCCTTCGCGCCACGTGGCTCTCCGCGATCCATGATCCGTCGTACCAGATCCGGCTGACCCAGGATCAGTATGCCGACGGGCTGGTCAGCACCGAGTCGCTGGCCCGTGCCGCGCTGGCCGCCATCGAGAGTCCCGAGGTGTCGATCGGGCGCACCGCGGCGGTCTACAACCTCAGCATCCCCGGCGCCGAGAGCAGCGACATCGCCGGCCAGTTCGCGAAGCTCGTGCCCGACTTCGAGGCGCAGTTCGCCCGGGAGTTGGTGGCGGGATGAGCAACCTGCCCGCAGGCCAGCACGAGTGGGAGGCGACGTTCGGACGCGACGAGCTGGGACGCCCGGTGCCGCCTCGTCATCACCGCCTGATCCTCCTCGACCTGGTCGAGAGCCCCGACGAGGACGCCGCGCGACTGCTGGAGTCGCGGCTGGGTTCGCTTGAGGAGCGCTACGCCTATGGTCCGGACGGTCTGCTGACCACCCTCGGCTGGGGCCCGGCCTGGTGGGACGAGCGCACGGACCACGTCGGCCTGATCGCCGTCCCGTCCAAGATGTCACGTTGGGAGGACCCCGTCCTGGAGACACCCCACGCGATCTTCCACCTCGCCAGTGACCACCAGGACGTGATCGAGTCGGCCACCGAGATCCTCTTCGGGAATGACGGCGTGGGCGAGCACCTGAAGGTCCGCGAGTTCCGCACCGGCTTCGTCGGCGCGGGGCTCGCGAGCGAGGCATTGCCCCATCTCAACGTGCCGAAGACAGCGCCACTCCTGCTCGGTTTCCATTCCGTGCTCCGCGGTAATCAGGCCACCGAAGAGTCGATCACGATCTTGTCTGGTCCGCTGGCCGGAGGCACCACGCAACACGTCAGCCGGATCGAACTCGATGTGGACCGATGGCACGCCAAGGACCGTGACGAGCAGGCGGCGCTCCTCTACGCACCGACAGTGACGGCGGCCGAAGCGGATGGATTCTCCGACGACGCTCCGAGCGACTACGAGTCGTACGAGCGGACGGTCCGCGAGCACGGGATCGTGGGGCACGCGCAAGCGGCCGCCCGGGCGAGGGTCGACAACGTGCCGGTGATCAATCGCCGTGACTTCGCCACGGTCGAGGACGGCAAGCCGGGCACGCACTTCGTCTCGTTGCAGCGCGAACTCCGCGACTTCAACAACACACGCGCGACCATGAACGCCGCGGACGGCACGGGCTATCACCACTCGGTCGGGGCCCGCCGGCGCAACGGCATCAACGCGTTCTTCGATGTCACGCACCGCGCGACGGCCGGGATTCCGCCCCGCGAATCGCGCGCCTACCCGCATCACCGGAATTGAGACCATGACTGGAATCCCGGATGTCGCGTCCACCGCCGCCCTCGACGAGAAGTCGGTCGCGGCACTACGCGAGATTCTCGACGACCCCTCTCTCCCTGTCGGTACTACGGCTGAGGGGCCCGACGGAATACGGATAGCACGGCTTCGTGAGGCACTCGACCACCTGGTGACGCTTCGTGCTGGAGCCGTGGCAGGCGGGTCGCCCGGGGCCGGTAGCCGATTGCTGACGTCCCTGGAGGCCCTTGACTCCGAACTCGCGGCCGTGCTCCGCGAGCACGTCACGGCAGTGGAGTTCCTGCCGACCCTTGAGCCGGGCCGTGCCAGAAACGCTGTGCTCGGGGACATCGGCCGTGGCGATCTGGTGACCTTCGCTTCCGGCGTCCGAGCGTGGAGCTGGGGTGACGGCGCGGCTCCCGGTCCGGAGCAGCCGCTGCGACGTGCCCACGGCGAGATCGAGGTCGGCCACTTTCCCGGCTTCTATACCACTGTCCTCGCCTGGGACCCAGATATTGGCGGGCTGATCGCGATCCCGACCCACCGCCAGGGCGTCAGCTGGCAGCCGGCCGCTGACGATGCGGAGACCAGCCACGCATGGGTGGTCACGCTGGCCGCAGTGACCTTCCACGCCGATGACCTGATCCCGCTCGACCGTGATCCGCGCGGTGGCCGGTCCCAGACCCTTGTTTGAGCGGACAACTCCTCGGCCACGTCCAGGAGCCGCTCACGAACCTTCACATCAGTACGAGAGCCAGGCCCGCGGGCACCGGATTATTCAAACGGCGATCCAACCCCAGTGATCGCCGCCACTCCAACTGGGCGATGGTGGCCCTGACGGCCACGTCGTCGTTGTCGGTGAGACGGAGAAGTTTGTGAACGCATCGAGTGACACGCTGCCGCTGCGCCCTCTTTGGGCGGCAGGACCGTTGGTCACCTTTCTCGGCTATGGCGCGATGGAGTTGCGTGGTGGCGCCGATGTGCACCGGCGCCCCCGCCCGCTTTCCCGGGAGGTCGCGCATGAAGTACTCAACACGGTGCTCGATGAAGGGATCACCTTCATCGACACCTCCATCGACTACGGGCTCTCCGAGGAGATCATCGGCGAGGCGATCTCCGGTCGGCGGGATGAATTTCTGCTGGCCACGAAAGCGGGATGCCCGCTGGAGCACCAGCCCACCGCCCCGCCGGGGCTCCTCCCTCACGACTTCAGCCCGGAGCACATCCGCCGGGGAGTGGAGCAGAGTCTTACCCGGCTGAGGACCGATCATCTGGACCTCCTGCAGCTTCATGCCAGCCCCTCGCCGGAGATCCTGGAGTCGCAGGGGACGTTGGACGCACTGATTCGGTTGCGAGACGAAGGGAAGGTCCGGGCCATTGGCATCTCGTCGGTCCTTCCGCACTTTCCCGCGCATCTCAAGATCAAGGAGTTCCAGGCCTACCAGCTTCCGTATTCTCCGTTCGAGCGGGCGCTCGAGCCGTACCTCGGCATTGCCGGGGAGCGTTCCGCGGGAGTGATTGTTCGTGGGGGAGTAGCTCAGGGGTTGAGCCGGCCCAAGCCGACGGCCGCTGGAGCCGAAGTCGCCCCCTCCTCGGTCCCGCTGGAGGATCTGTCCGACGGGGACACCGTTCCGGGCTTCCTGCTCCGTCTCCTGCTGGGGAACACGCACATCAGCTCGGTGATCGCGGGATCCGCGAATCCCGACCACATCCGTTCGAACGCGCGAGCCGTGCGGCGCGGGCCGCTGCCGCAGGACATCCAGGCGGAGGCTTGGCGGCGGATTGGCGCGGCGGGATTCACGGCCGGGACGTAGCCCGGGAGGCGCGCCGAGGTCAGTGACTGTCGGCGCGCCGCCCCGGCACGGTCGATCGAGAAAATGTTCCAAATCCGCAGAAGGAAGCCGATGACCACCGAGTCCGTAGATCCCCCTGCCGTCAATGGTTCGCGCCCGGCCGAATCGAGACTGACCGGAGTGCCGACCGTCAGCGGCCTCCGCGCCGCCGCCGCTCCCGTGCTGGCCCGGCTCGGTGCGACTGCCCGCGAGCGCGAGGAGAGCCACGACTTCGCGTTCGACGAGGTGCGGCGGCTCATCGACACCGGCATCCTCCTCCTGGCGGTTCCCGCCGCCGACGGCGGAGCCGGCGGGTCGCAACGCGACCTCTTCGACTTCGTCATCGACCTCGCGCGCGCCGACTCCGCCCTGGCGCAGGCGCTCAGGGGCAGCTTCCTGGCCGGCAGCCGGCTGTCGGCCAGGACCGACTTCCCGGGTCGAGCCGAACTGCTGGAGCAGGTTCGCGCCGGCCACCTGTTCTCCGGAACCAACAACGAACGCACCGGAGGACCGACCGGCACGATCAACACCACGCTGCGACGAGACGGGGACAGCTACCTGCTCAACGGTGAGAAGTACTACTCCACCGGTGCGCTGTACGCGACCTGGTTCGGTGGAACCGCCAGGGACGAGCACGGCAATGTCGTGTACTTCCGCGTTCCCGTCGACCGGGAGGGCGTGGAACGGATCGACGACTTCGACGGCATCGGGCAACGGCTCACGGCAAGCGGCACCACCCGGCTCACCAACGTCCGCGTCTTCGAGGAAGAGCTCACCAGTACCGACACGACAGCTCAGGACAACCCCTGGCGGGACGGTTCCGGCGCACAGCTCTACCTGACCGCCGTGGAGGCCGGTATCGCCGCACGTGTGTTCGACGACGCGGTCTGGTACGTTCGCGAGAAGGCTCGTCCGATCAGGCACAGCACCGCGGACAAGAGCATCGACGATCACTACGTCCGCCGCACGGTCGGCGAGATCGGCGCGCGCGCGTTCGCGGCCCGCTCGGTCGTCCTGCTGGCTGCGGAGAACTGGGAGGCGTCGTGGCGCCTTGCCGGAGCAGAGGCCCACACCGCGGGTGCGGAGTCCGCGATTCTCATCGCCCAGGCCGGCGTCATAGCGATCGAGTCCGCGCTCCGAGCCAGTGAGCTGATCTTCGACGTCGCCGGCGGCTCCATCACCAGCCGGACGCTGGGCTTCGACCGGCACTGGCGCAATGCGCGCACTGTCGCGAACCACAACTCCCGCGACTGGAAGGCAGGAGTCGCGGGAGGTTACTTCCTGGCCGACGAGGTGCCACCAACCATCCTCTTCTGAGGCACGCCGCGCCGGCGGCGCCAGGCACGGCAACTGGCGAAGGGAAGCGACGGATCCTCCGTCGCGATTGGAAGCGCGTGTAGGACACGATGGCCACGCCTTCGCCATGCGAGCATTGCCATGATTACTGTCCCCTTGGCGCAGTGGGGAATGCGGTCGGATTGCTCAATCCCTGAGCCGCAACCCGTAGGCGGACGCGATCGGGTTCCATAGCTCCTCGCCGAGCGCCGTCTCGCGACCGGCCATGTTCGCCTGGTCGGCGCCCAGTACTTGGCCGACGGCTTCTGCCTGGGCACGGATCTCCCGCGAATCCGGCGCGTCCGGGGCTCCGCGGAGGCCCAGCCCCGTCACCGCCACCAGGAGGGTACCGGTAACGAGCGCCACCGTCCTGCGGGAGACGGTGATTCTGGGGATGAAGCGCGGACGACGCCGCACGACAGGCTGTTCGCGGGCGACGAGGACCACGGCCGCGCACTCCAACTGGACGTCGTCCTGGACGACCCGGACGCTCTGGACCTGCCTGTTGGCTTCGGTCTCCGCGTGCCTGGCGTGCTGGGGCTCGAAGTCCCTGGCCACCTCCCGGACCTTGTCCTCGATCACTCGCTGGAATCGCGGCCGGCATCTCTCGATCGCCTCCATCAGCGTGGTCTCCGGGCAGGTCCCGGGGGTGTCGCCGTGGTTCTCGTCCTCCGCCTGCGCGTACGTGAGCCAGCCTGCCAGGGATTCGTCGAAGGCCGACCACGTTGATTCCGGGGTGGTCGAATCATCGCGGACGGCGTCGACCTCTTCGACGAGTTTCAGGGCCGCCGAGGTGACGGTGACCATCGGCTTTCCGTCCAGGACCGCGAGGGCCAGCAGGAAACTCCGGCGGTGCAGCGACTCCCTGGCTGCCTTGTCCTCGATCCACGGTTCCTTCCCCTGCCGGTGCGTCCTGTCCCTCCCGTCCGGCTCGTCGCGGCGGGCCAGCAGTTCACGAGCGCGTTCACGCAGCCGTTCCGGCCGCTCGTCGCAGACCTCGGTGACGACCTCGTCCAGCGCCCCGCCCTGCCGGTGACGCCAGAGAATCGACGCGGCCAGCGCGTGTGCTTCCGCGGGGCGGGTGCCATTGGCCAGTTCCTCACGGATCCGCTCATGCTGGGCGAGCCGACCGGCATCCTTGTCGGCTGTCTCGCTTCCTTGATCGCGGAGACCGAATGCCAGGCATCGCTCGGATACCTGGATCGCGGGCGGCGGAACATGGGTGAAGACGTTCGACGTCCGCTGGACCTCGGTGAGGTGGGCCCGTTCGTTCATGAGCACGATGAAGGCGCATCTGGACCGTGCGGCCAGATGACGCAGATACCGGAACACGGGTTCGTTCACCGTGCGCGTCCAGTCGGCGTCCCCGGCGTCGATGAGGTATCCCGAACGGTCGGTGAGGTCCGTCCGCCGCAACCGGCGCGGATCGATTCCTCTGGGGAACACGGCTATCCGCGCTCGCCGCTCATGGTGGAAACGGGCCAGCGCGGCACCAGCCAGCGTGGTCCGGCCGGTGCCGGACGAACCGACCAGGGTCAGGACCCGGCCGGGTGCGAGGGCCTGGACGAGGGCCGGCAAGGTCTCGGTTTCGACGATGTAGCCGGGATCGAGGCGGGCGAGTTCCTCCTCGGTGAACGGGATCGGCTGGGGAGGCTCTTCGTAGCTCGCGGCGTGGATGTTGATATCGCGTGCGGCCTGGTGGATCGTGCCTGCCGAATCCAGTTTGAACTGGGTGGATGGCGGTCCCGTGGTCGCCGTACGCGGCCGCGCCGATCGATTCCGGGTAGAGCCGGGACAGACCTTCCCGGCGGCGCACGCTCCTGATCCAACGCGGCCGGCATGTCAGGCGTGTCCGTTATATCCGTTTCTTCGTCGTCGGCGGGCGCCGAATCGGGGCGGAGCAGCTCTATTGACCAGCTGTGAGCGACAGCGGACACCGCAGCCGCAAAGGGGCTTCTTCCAGGGCATATACCGCGCCTATAGCGGGGTGCGGGATGATCAGCTGTACCAACTGCACCACTGACCCGACGGCGGCCGGATCTGGCTGGGCCGTCGTCCAGCTGATGTGACAGGGAGTGGCGGTGGAGTTTCGGCTGCTCGGGCCGGTTGAGGTGATGGCCGGAGGGGTGGCGGTCCCGTTGGGCGGGACCAAGCCTCAGACGTTGCTGGCGGCGCTGCTGCTGGAGCACGGGCACATCGTGCCGATCGCCCGGCTGATCGACATCATCTGGCCGGACGATCCTCCGGAAACCGCCAAGGCGGCGATCCAGACGTACGTCAAGACGTTGCGGCAGACGCTGGCCCGGCACGGCGTCGCGGATGTGATCCAGACCCGCGCGCCCGGATATCTGGCGCAGCTCCCTGCCGGGTCGCTGGATGTGGACCTCTTCGACCAACTGCTGACCATGGCCCGCCGGGCGGCCACGCCCCAGGAGACCTCCGAGTTACTCAGCGGCGCGCTGGCGCTGTGGCGGGGGCCGGCCCTGGGAGGACTGCACGGCTCCCTGCTGGCCGGGGAGGCCGCCAGGCTGGAGCAGCTGCGGCTGACCGCCACCGAGGAGCGCGTGGCCGCCGACCTGGCGCTGGGCAGGCACGGCCAGCTGGTGGCCGAACTGGCCGCGCTGGTCGGCCACCATCCCGCCAACGAGCGGCTGCGCGGCCAGTACATGACCGCGCTCTACCGGCTCGGCCGCCAGTCCGACGCCCTGGCCAGCTTCCGGGAAGGACGCCAGGTGCTGGTCGAGGAGCTCGGGGTGGACCCGGGACCCGAGCTGACCTCGCTCTATCAGGCGATCCTCCGGGGTGACCAGACCCTGCTGGCGCAGTCGTCGGACCGGACGCCCCAGGTCGCCGTACCGGCCCAGCTTCCGCTGGTGCCCGCGGACTTCACCGGCCGCGCTCTCCAGACCTCCGCCCTGGTCACGGCGCTGACGGCGGGACCCGCCTCGACCATCCAGGTCATCGCGGGGCGCGGCGGCAGCGGCAAGTCCGCGCTGGCCGCGCACGTCGCCCACCAGGCCGCGGCGGCCTTTCCCGACGGGCAGCTGTACGCGGAGCTGCGTGGGATGAGCGAGACCCCCGCCGACGCCGGTGAGGTGCTGGGACGGTTCCTCCAGGCGCTCGGCGTTGAGGCGTCCGCCATCCCGGCCGCCACCGCGGAGCGGGCCGAGCTCTACCGCCGTCTGCTGGCCGGGCGCCGGGTGCTGGTGTTGCTGGACGACGCCGCCGACGAGCGACAGGTGCGCCCGCTGCTGCTGGGCGGTGGCGGCTGCGCCGTGCTGATCACCTCGCGCAACCGGCTCGGCGGGCTGGCCGGCGTCCGCCGTACCGACCTGGACGTGCTGGAGCCCGACGAGGCGGTCGAGCTGCTGGTACGGATCGTCGGGGCCGACCGGGTGGCCGCGGAGGAACCCGTGGCCCGGGAGATCGTCGAACTGTGCGGCCGGCTGCCGCTGGCGATCCGGATCGCCGGGGCCCGGCTGGCCACCCGCCAGCGCTGGCCGCTGCGGCTGCTGGCCGACCGGCTGACCGACGAACGCCGCCGGCTGGACGAGCTGGCCATCGCCGACCTGGAGGTGCGGGCCGGTTTCGAGCTCAGCTACCGAGGGCTGGACGCCGACGCGAGCCAGGCGCTGCGGCGGCTGGGCCATCTGGGGGTTCCGGAATTCGCCCCGTGGATCGTCGCCTGGCTGACCGGCATGCCCGAGTCGCAGGCGGAAGACACGGTGGAGCGGCTGGTCGACGCACAGGTGGTGGACTTCAGCCGGGTCGACGAACTGGGCACTCCCCGCTACCGCGTCCACGACCTGGTACGCATCTACGGGCGGGAGCGGGCCGAGGCGGAGGAACCGGCCGAGGCGCTGGCGGCGGGCGTGGGCCGGGTGCTCGGCGGCTGGCTGACCCTGGCGGACCAGATGACCGCCGACGCTCCGTCCGACGAGATCGGCTGGCCGCGCCCCGCCACGGCGGCGTCCCCGGTCTCGGGCGAGCTGATCGCGCGGGTGCTGGCGGCCCCGCACGACTGGTTCGACATCGAGCAGCCCGCGCTGGTGGTCGGCCTGGAGCGGGCCGCCGCGCTGGGCCTGCACGAGCTGGTCTGCCAGTTCGCCTCGGCCCGGCTGGGGCCGTCGTTCCTGGGCGTCAACAGGTTCGAGTCCCGGGAGCGGATCACCCAGGCCGCGCTGGCCGCGGCCCGCCGCGCCGGTGACCGGCACGGCGAGGCGACCATGCTGGCCGAACTGGGGCAGCTCCGCTACGACCAGGACCGCTTCCCCGAGGCGCGCCGGGTCCTGGACGAGGCGCTCGGCGCCTTCCGCGGACTCGGCGACCCGCATGGCCAGGCGGTGGTGCTGTCCGGACTGGGCGTGATCTGCCGCGAGGCGGGCCGCCTGGTCGAGGCGCTGCACTTCCTGGACCAGGCCAGTGCGCTGCTCAGGGAGCTCGGCGCGGACGTCGGATACCCGCAGCGGCTGGCCGCCTCGGTACGGCTGGAGCGCGGCGACTACCCGGCCGCCTGGTCCGCCCTGGAGGAGTGCCTGGCCGGCTACCGCCGCACCGGCAGCCGCCGCGGCGAGGCGGTGACCCTGCGCACCATGAGCCTGTTCCACCGCGCCAACGGCCAGTACGGCCCCGCCATCGAAACCGCGGAAGCCGCAAGGGCCGTCTTCGCCCAGCTCGGCGACAAGCTGCTGGAGGCCTATTCGGTCCGTGCCTGGGCCAAGGCCCACCTGCGCCAGGGCCGGACCGACGTGGCCCTCGGCCCGCTGGAGGGGGTGGTGGCGATCTGCCAGGCCATGGGTGACCGCTGGGGGCTGGGGGTCACCCTGCGCACCCTCGGCGAACTTCATCTGGCCGACGGCCACCTGAGGGACGCGGCCGCCTGCCTGACCGCGGCGATGGAGGTGTGGGAGGGCATGGACGCCCCGCTCTGGCGGGCCCGCACCGAACGCGACCTGGCGCTGCTGCACGAGGCGCGGGGCGACGCCGAGACGGCGGCGGTGCTCAGGGAGCGGGCGGTCAAGGTCTTCCACCTGTACGGCGCCCGCGAATACGGCGAGCTCACCAGGGGTGCGGCCACGCTCTGAAAGCCCTTGGCCATCCGCTGAAAGCCGCCCTCCACGGATTTTCAACGAAGTTTCAGCACCCCGTTCGAACCTTCCGGTGTCAGCACGAAGCAACACTCTCCACACCGGAAGGTACGGATGAAACTGAACCGCCTGATCTCCGGCGCCCTCGGCTCCATGCTCGCCGCCACCCTCGGCTTCGCGGGCGTCACGGTGACCACGGTCGCGCTCGCCATACCGGCGCACGCCGCCTCCTCGCCCGACGGCACGATCACCCGCTCCGAGGTGCTCGCCCGGGCCCAGAACTGGGTCGACCGCGGGGTACGATACAACCTCACGCGGGCCTCGAACACGCTTTACACCGACGTCGAAGGCGACAACAAATACGGTCCCGACTGTTCCGGGCTGGTCTCCATGGCCTGGCACATCACCGCCAACGCCGGCAAGGGCGGCAACAGCACCACCGACTTCGAGGGCTGGTCCGGGAAGACGTACCTGGCCAGTCTGCACGATCTGCTGCCCGGGGACGCGATCCTCAAGTCCGGCCACATCGAGCTGTTCGCCGGGTGGAAGAACTCCAGCGACCACACCCAGGGCGCGTGGACCTACTCCCTCAACGGCGGGCCCGACCCCGACGGCGACGGCTGGCAGGACGACTGGGCCAAGGGTCCCAACGCGAACTCTCATGGCCAAAAGGGCGACGAGTCATGGTCGAGCATGCAGAACTACCGGCCGATCCGCTACAAGAACATCGTCGACGACACGGTCGCACCGTCGTCTCCGCCTACGGACGGCACGGGGATACCAGCCGACTACAACGGCGACGGCTTTGACGATGTGGCCGCGTTCTACGACTACGGCGGGGGCCGTACCGCCCTGTTCGTCTGGTCGGCCAAGGCCGGTGGCGGGTTCAACTGGCCGAGCATGCTCTGGGACTCCGGACCCGGCACCTGGGAGCATTCACGCACCAAGCCGGTCAGTGGCGATTTCAACGGTGACGGCCTGACCGACATCGGCGCCTTCTACGACTATCCCGGCGCCCGCACCGCACTGTTCACCTGGACCGCCAAGACGGGCGGCGGGTTCAACGCCCCGACCATGGTCTGGGACTCCGGCCCCGGCGCCTGGGAACAGGCCCGCCTCAAGGCCGTCAGCGGCGACTTCAACGGCGACGGCTACGGCGACGTCGGCGCCTTCTACGACTACTCCAACGGCCGCACCGGCCTGTTCATCTGGTCCGGCAAGTCGGGTGGCGGCTTCAACGCCCCCGGCATGGTCTGGGACTCCGGCACCGGCACCTGGGAACAGCCCCGCACCAAGATGGCCACCGGCGACTTCAACCGCGACGGCCTGACCGACATCGCCGCCTTCTACGACTACCCGGGCGCCCGCACCGGACTGTTCACCTGGACCGCCAAGACCAGCGGCGGGTTCAATGCCCCGACCATGGTCTGGGACTCCGGACCGGGTGCCTGGGAACAGGCCCGTCTCAAGGCCGTCAGCGGCGACTTCAACGGCGACGGCTACGGCGACGTCGGCGCCTTCTACGACTACTCCAACGGCCGCACCGGCCTGTTCATCTGGTCCGGCAAGTCGGGTGGCGGCTTCAACGCCCCCGGCATGGTCTGGGACTCCGGCACCGGCACCTGGGAACAGCCCCGCACCAAACTCGCCACCGGCGACTTCAACCGCGACGGCCTGACCGACATCGCCGCCTTCTACGACTACCCCGGCGCCCGCACCGGACTGTTCACCTGGACCGCCAAAACCAGCGGCGGCTTCAACACCCCCGGCATGGTCTGGGACTCCGGACCCGGCACCTGGGAGCACATCCGCACCAAGACCATCTAGCCGGCGCATCTCCTCCCACTCGTGGAGTGAATGATCTTCACCCCCCAACCAGCTCGGTAGGCCGTCCGATCTTTGACCGGGCGGCCTACCGGGCTATCCAGGCGCGACCACCGAAAGGACAAGCATGATCCTGCTCTCCGATCCCGCGATCAGTCGGATGCCGATCGAGGAGTCCGGCGAAGTACTGATTGATCTCCGCACCGTTCAGGCGCTACGCGTGGATTCGCGAATGGCCGACACCGGAACCGCCTACGCCCACCTCCGCGTCAGCGTCGTGGATCGTCTGGTCACCGCGCAGTCCCTGCTGCCGCCGGGACTGCATTTCCTGATCGTCGAAGGCTTCCGGCCGATCGAACTGCAGGCGCGGTACTTCGACGCCCACGTCGACCGGCTCCGCGTCACTCACCCGGGCCAGGACCACGACTGGTACCACCGACGCGCCAGCCGCTACATCTCGCCGCCCGAGGTCGCCCCGCACGTCGCCGGAGCCGCCGTCGACCTGACCCTGTGCGATGCGGACGGGACCGAGCTGTGGCTGGGCACCGAGGTCAACGACACCGACACCGAGGCCTGCCACACCGCCAGCACCGAGATCTCCGCCGAGGCCGCCGCGCGACGCCGCATCCTCAGCGCGGCCCTGATCGCGGTGGACCTGGTCAACTACCCCACCGAGTGGTGGCACTGGTCGTACGGCGACCGCTACTGGGCCTGCGTCACCGGCGCATCGGCCGCCCGTTACGGCCCGGCGACGCTGCCCGGCTCCTGAGGTGAACGGGCTGTCGCGAGCAACCGGTCGCGACAGCCCGCACCGGGGTAAGGACTGGTTCAGACTTGGATCAACAGCTTCCCGATGTGTTCCCCCCGGAACAGGCTCACGAAGGCGCGAGGCACACTGTCGATGCCCATCAGGATGGTGACCCGATCCCGCAGGCGTCCGTCGCGGACCAGTTTGGCCATCTCCGCCTGGACGGTGGGCAGGAGTTCGGCGTAGGACCTGGTCAGGTAACCCTGCACGGACAGTTCCTTGGCGACGATGTCGAACAGGTTGCGCGGGGCCGAAGCCGACTGGGTGTCGTAGTTCGACACCGTTCCGCACATGACGATGCGGGCGCGGGGCCGGGCGTTGTCGATCGCCGCTTCGAGTTCCGGTCCTCCCACGCAGTCGAAGTATCCGTGGATGCCGTCGGGAGCCGCGGCCTTGAGCGCCGCGGACAGGTCGGGAGCGCGTCTGTCGAGTGCCACGTCCGCCCCCAGCCCCAGGACGAAGTCCCGCTTCTCGGCGCTGCCCGCGCTGGCCACCACCCGCGCGCCCGCGAACTTCGCGAGTTGCACCGCGAGGCTGCCGATACCGCCTCCGGCGGCGGAGACGTAGACGACCTCGCCGGGGCGCGGATCCAGGAGTTTGACCATCCCGACGTACGCCGTCAGCCCGGCGGGACCCAGAGCGGTGAGGTAGGCGGCCTCGGGCAGGCCCGGCTCCTCGGCGATCCGGTGCGGGCCCCGCCAGCCGGTCTCGTCGGCCCGGATCACCGCGTGCGTGCGCCATCCGGAGCTGTGCAGCACCAGATCGCCCTCGGCGAAGCCCGGGCGGCGCGACGACAGGACGCGCCCCAGGGCGAAACCACTGATCGGCGCGCCCAGTGTGATCCTCGGCATGTACGGCGAGTCCGACTCGCGCATGCGAAGGCGAGCCGACGCGTCGAGGGACAGCCATGAGTTGGCCAGCAGGAGTTCCCCGGCTTCCAGGGAGCGAGGCACCGGCGCACGATGGAACTCGAAGTCTTCCTCATGGAGAGTGTCCCTCGGGTAGGCACGCAGCCGTAGCTCGGTCGCTTCGCTCTGGCCATCGGGAATTCGATCCATCGTCCCGCCACTATCTTGAACTCAGTATACAATAATCAAAGCATATACGCGTCGATGTTCGACAGGAGAGCGACCCATGGGAGCGAACGCGCTCAACGTTCCGCTGCTGCACGCCGCCGTGATGGACCGGCTGGTCGAAATGATCGTGCGAGGCGAGCTGCGGCCCGGGCAACGCCTGTACGAGATCGAACTCTGCGAACGGCTGGGCGTCAGCCGGTCCCCGCTCCGTGAGGCGATCCGGAAACTCGCGGCCGACGGGCTGCTGCACATCGAGCCCCGCCGAGGGGCCGCGGTCGCCCCGCCCAGCAAAACGGACGCGGCCGCCCTGTACGCCTGCCGGGAACTCGTCCAGATCGAGTGCGTCAGGCTGGCCATGCCGCAGATCACCGAGGCCGACACCCTCCGGCTGGCGGAGGTCCTCCGGCAGATGCGGGCCGCGGCCGCCGAGGCGGACACCTACGCCTACCTGCAACTGGTGGGCGAGTTCCGCGGCGTCATCGACCGGGCCTGCCCCAACAAGGTGCTGGTCGAACTCGTGGAAGGCCTCTGGCGGCGCACCCTTCGCTTCAGGTACATCGCCGTACAGAACGCCGCGCATCTCACCAACTCCCTCGCCAACCACGAACAGTTGCTCGCCGCCATCCGGGACCGCGACACCGAGCATGTCCTGAAACTGACCCGAAAAATGATCAACGCGTCCCTCGACTCCATCCTCAGGGGAATCGACCTGCTTGAGGACACCAAGGCGTCCTGACCGTCACCGGGCACGCAGGCTCCAGCAGAGCACGCCTCCGGCGGCGACGGCCAGGCCGCCGACCAGCAGCCACCCGAGCCGCGGCTCGTCGACACTGCCGGCGGCGGCCATCACCAGCGGCCCGGCGGCGGAGCCGAGCATCCCGCCGGACTGGACGACCGCGCCCGCCCGGGCCGGACGCCCGAGTCCTCTGCGGATCGCGCCGGCGAACATCAGCCCCGACCATCCCCAGCCGAAGGTGAAGGCGACCAGGATCCCCAGCGCCGAGGTGGCCGCCTGCCCCACGGCCAGGAGCAAGGCGCCCCCTCCCCCGGTCAGGATCATGCCGGCCATCACCAGGTCCGTACGCTCCGGGCGCGTCTGCGCCAAGAGCCCGGAGACGATCCGCGAGGCGATGCCGAGAAGGTTGGCCGCGATGAGCAGGTGTGCCGCGTGCTGGGCCGCGAAGCCGGCGGCCACGAGCGCGGCGAAGGCGTACCCGGTCAGCGCTCCGGGCAGGAACGACGCCAGCAGCGTCAGCCAGCCGAGCGTGGCCAGGCCGGGTCGCAAGGGCCCGGCCGGCGGCCCGGCCCCGGCCGTGTGGGAATGTGGCACCGGTCGCCGGAGCGCGGCGCGGAAGCCTGCGACGGCGGCCAGTGCCCCCGCCGCGGCGACGGCGAAAGGGACCCGCCAGCTGATTCCGCTCGCGGCGGTGCCCAGATAGGCCGAGGTCATGAGCCCGATCGGGATGGCGGCCTGCTTGACGCAGAGCACCACCACCAGCCGCCGGGGGGCGACCACCCCGTCCAGGACCGCGTTGGTCGAGGGGAGCGTGAGCCCGAAGGCGGCTCCCGAAAAGCCGCTGGCCAGCAGCAGGACGGGCGGCCACTGGCCGGCCAGCGCGACGGCGAGCAGTGCCACCGCGCTGCCGGTGGCGGCCGCCGACGCGACCCGGCGCGGCCCGAGGGCCTCCAGCCGCCTGCCCAGCACGGCCGCGGCGAGACTCCCGCCCAGGAAGTACACGGCCACGGCCACGCCGACCAGCCAGCCCAGCTCATGCCCGACGACCCCCAGCAGCGCGACCAGCAGGACCGTCGCGATGTCGACGGCGATCGCGGCGACGACGAGGACGGCGACCCCGCAGGCGCGCCGCATCGGTCAGGCCGAGACGGCGTCGCGCGCACGGCAGGCATCCGGATCGACGCCCAGCAGCCGCGTGACACGATCGGCGCCCGCCACCAGCTGCGCGGCCAGGTCCCGCATGTGCGCCCAGGACATCTCGGGCGGCAGACCCAGGAGCCGGAGGGCGAGCTGGACCCTGCCGTCGGTCCCGAAGACCGGGGCGCCGAGGAAGCGCACCGCGCACCGTTCCCCGGGGTCGAGGTCGGCCGGTTCGACGGACGCCGCGAGCTTGTCGATCGCCTGGGACACCCGCTCCACCAGATCGGTCGTGATCTCGCCGCCGGAGGCCGCGTCGAACAGCCGGTCGAGCTCGGCCGAGTCGTCGGCCAGCCAGATCGACCAGCCGCGCTCCCTGATGCGGTGGAGCATGCGGGACCAGCCTGCCGGTGTCTCGCCCACGTGCCGGAACCTGCGACTCCACCGCACGTGCTCCGGAGGTTGCCAGGCGGCGAACAGACCTCCTCGCGGCGGGATCAGCGGGATGCGCAACCCCACCCGGGTGGGCGCGTGGCCGTGCGGGCTGACGCCCGCGCTGGCGATGAAGACAAGCTCGTCGCCCAGCAGCGCCTGCGCGACACACTCCAGGCCCGTGCGCTGCGCGATCTGTTCCATCTCCGCCCTGGCCAGGTCGGCGAGCCGAATCTGGGGCAGCAGGTCGATCTCGGGGGCGAGCACGAGGGAGGCCGGGGTGAACTGCCCGTAGCCGCCGCGGAAGAACACCAGGGGCGGAGCGTCGATGCCCTCGCCCAGCGCCGTGACCCGGCCGATCACGATGTAGTGGTCCCCCGCCTCGTGGATCGCGTGCGGCTCGCACTCGACCCAGAGCAGCGCGTCGGGAAGCGACGGGGCGCCGCCCGGCGTGGGCCGCCAGGCGATGCGATCCCAGCGGTCCGGGTGCCGGGCCGCGAAGGAGCGGCACACCTCGGCCTGCTCGGAGCTCAGCACGTTGACCGCGAAACGCGCCGCCTCCCTGATCTTCGGGAAGCTGGTGGACGAGCGGTCGGGCATGAAGCTCACCAGCGGCGGATCCAGGGAGACCGACGAGAACGTCCCGACGATCATGCCGACCGGGTCTCCGGCGGCGTCCAGGGCCGTCACCAGGGCCACTCCGGTCGGGTGCCGCCCCAGCGCCCGCCGGTATGCGGGACCATCGATGGTCATCGTTGCACCTCTCCTCACTGACCACGCTTTCGCGCACGTGACGTCACCGCAACGGAGAGTGACGTCACGTGCTCATCGGGAGTCACCGGGGACCTCGTGGTGCTCACCCGTAGTCGTCGTACTTGACGATCTTGCCGTCCCGGATGGTCATGACGGTGCAGAGTTCGAGCTCGATCGACTCGCCCGCCTTGGCGAAGCCGGGCATGTCAGCCTTGGCGGTGGCCGCCCAGGTGTGTTCGATGAGGACCACGTCGTCGAAGGCGACGATGCGCCGGCGATCGCGGAAGTGCTTGTCGGGGATGACGGCCGCGGCGCCCGCCTTGCCGGCGAAGACGATGTCCCTGCCGATCCGGTGCACCCCCCGGTTGTGGTGGGTGACCTCGACGTCCTCGCTCATCAGCGTCTTCATCGTGACGAGGTCGTCGGAGTTGTAGCACTCCACGTACGCGTCGGCCACGGCCAACAGTTCCTCTTGGGTCATATGAACTCCTCTGACGGTGGTGGGAACGGACGATCAGTCGGCGGCCGGGGCGAGCTTCTTCAGCCTCGGGGCCACCTCCGCGGCCATCAGCCGGAGCGACTCGTTCCAGGGCTCCGGGTTGGCGGCGTAGTTGTGCCCGGGGACGAGGGTGGTGCCCCACCCGCCGCTCTCCTCCAGGCAGGCGGCCAGCTTCTCGGCCACGGTGTCGGGGGATCCGACGATCCAGACGTGGTCGGCGAGGTAGTCCAGGTCCACGCTGAGGGGGTCGGCCACGCCCGGCACCAGGCCCTCCAGCAGCCCCAGCCGCTTGAAGTGCGGAAGGAGGATCTGGCTCCACGCGTAGCCCAGGCCGCCCTCGATGGCCCACTTGCGCGCCTCCTTGTCCGTCTCGGCCACGAAGACGTCGCGCTGCACCCGCAGCATGGACCGGTCGACCGGGTGACCGGCCGCCTCGGCGGCCTCGGAGAAGGTGGCCCAGTGCTGCGCGACCCGCTCGTTGCCGGAGAAGACCGACAGCGGGATGTAGCCGCGCGAGCCCGCGAACGCCAGGGACTTGGACGGCGAGCTCGTGCCGGCCATCGCGATCTCGACCTTGCCGCCGTACGGCCGGACGTCGCGGAGCGGGAGCTGTCCCTCCTTGGTCTCCGGATAGCCCGCCTTCCAGAACCTGCCCTCGTGGTGGAACGGCTCGGACGCCCACACCTTTTCCATGATCTCCAGAGCCTCCACCACCATCTCGTGGTTGCCCCGCATGTCGGTGATGCCGCGCAGCGCGGCGTCCGACGGGTAGGCGCCGGCGCCGACCCCGAGGATGTAGCGGCCCTCGGCCAGGTGCGTCAGCCACGCCACCTGCACGGCCAGGGACGCGGGGTGGTGGTAGGGCAGCAGGTGGGCTCCCGGGCAGAGCTTGATGCGCTCGGTCTGCGCCGCGGCGGCGGCCAGGACGATCTCCGGGTTCGGCACCGGCTCCCAGGCCACCGTCGCGTGTTCACCCACCCAGTACTCGGTGAGGCCGGCCTGGTCGGCCACGATGGCCTGGCCGACGACCCAGTCGTACACCTCGCGGGGCGTGCGCTCGGGCGGCGTGTGCGGCGATTGGAACAATGCGAACTTCATCTCGAAGCCTTTCTTCGTCAAGGGGCTCAATTCGTGTCGACCGCGCCGGTGAACATCGCCGGTGAGGTCGTCAGGAATCCGCCGTCCACCGGGATGACCGCGCCCGAGACCCAGCGGGCCCACGGGCTGGCGAGGAAGACCACGGCCCTGGCCACGTCCCAGGCGTCGCCGCCCGGCCCCAGCGGGGCGGTGCGCTGGCGATCGGCGATCTGCTCCGGGGTGAGGGTCAGCTGCAGCAGCGGAGTGTTGAGCGTACCCGGCACCACGGTGTTGACCCGGATGCCCTGGGGCCCGAGCTCGGCGGCCAGGACGGTGGCCACCGCCTCGATGGCGCCCTTGGAGGCGGTGTAGGCGACGGTGCCCGAACTCGAGACCCCGCGATGGGCGGCGATCGAGCTGATGTTCACCACCGAGCCGCCGCCCGCGGCGGCCATGGCCGGCACCGCGGCCCGGGTCAGGAAGAGCATCCCCTTGAGGTTGACGCCCAGCTGAAGCTCCAGGTCCTCGTCGGTCATGGCCGCGAGCGTGCCGGAACGGAAGACGCCGACGTTGTTGACCAGGGTCGTGAGCTTCCCGAACGTGTCCACCGCGGCGTCGACGGCACGCTGGGCGAGGGCCGGGTCGCGGACATCGCCCACACAGCCGACCGCGCGACCGCCCTCAGACTCGATGAGCTCGACCGTCTCCCTGGCCCGCTCCGCCACACTGTCCAGCACGACCACACCGCACCCGGACCTGGCCAGCAGCACCGCGCTGGCCTTGCCGGTGCCGAAGCCCGGTCCGCTGGACCCCGCGCCGGTCACGATCGCGACGCCGTCCACCTTGGGCTCGAACCTCATCTCCGCTCCTGCCGATTCATTGTCCGGGCGTGACCAGCTTGCAGGTCCCGTTGCCGGCGCGGAGTTCGCAGACCGCGATGGGCGCCTGCAGGACCCCGTTCTGGGCGAAGGAGACCTCGCCGTTTCCGGCGTTGACGCTGACCGTCTTGAGCGCCTTGGCCACCGCGTCGGGGTCGTCGACGGTCCCCGCCTGCTCGATGGCCTTGGCCAGCGCGTTGATCGAGGAGGTGAACTCCGTCGCGTACAGCTGCGCGTCCAGGGCCGGCTGCTTGCCGTTGACCTGCTCGTACTGCTGGAACAGCTGGGCGACGTCCGGGTTGCCGGTGTACGGGTCCAGGCCGCGGTTCATGATGTACATGTACGGGAAGGGCAGCGGTTTGCCGTTGTCGCCGGTCAGCCCGGTCCCGGCGGTCGCCCCCAGGACGATCATGCTCCCGAACGGGCTGCCGAGCTGCACGGCCTGGGAGGCGAAGGCCTGGACGGCCCCGCTGGTGGTGCCGGTGAACACGATGTCCGGCTTGGACGACTTGAGCTTGGTGAGGATGCCGGAGAAGTCGGTGCTGGCGATGTCGAACCGCAGCTTCTCCACCACCTGCACCCCCTTGGCGGTGAAGGCCTTCTCGATCAGCTCGACGTAGGGGTCGGAGGCGGCCCCGGACGGCCACACGATCGCGGCCGTCTTGGTGTCGGGCTGGTACTGCATCGCCCCGTTCACGGCCGCCGGGAACACCGTGGCCGCGCTCGGGTTCGTACCGAAGACCTTGGCGAAGGCCGGGTCCCCGGCCTTCTCCTCCAGCCGGCCGGAGATGAAGGTGGACCCGGCCAGCCACAGCACGTTCTGCTTGGTGACCACGGACTCCGCCGCGACCACCGACGGGGTGTCGGCCGGGCCGATCAGGAACTTGACGCCCTCGTCGCGGATCATGCCCAGGACGCCCGCGGTCGCCTTGGCGGGGTCGCTGGCCGAGTCCTTGGCCGTCACGGTGAAGGTGTACTTCTGGCCGTTGACGGTGATGCCACCGGCCTTGGTCACCTGGTCGATCCCCAGCTTGATGCTGCCCAGGTGGGCCTCGCCCTGGGCGGCGAAGGGGCCGGTCAGGGACAGCACCGCCCCGATTTCGATCACATGATCGTCGCCGGCGCTCGTTCCCCCGTCCGAGCCACAGGCGGCGGCCGTCGACACTGAGAGGACGGCGGCCACAACCGCGAACTTCCTACGCATGACTCTCCTTTGGTTCTCCCGGACGTGGGCGTCCGAGCCCGTGCCTTTCCCCGAAAGATCGATTCGAGCGCCGCGGTCAGGGGTCGACACCGAAGTAGGCGGTATTGATGGCGTCGCCCTCCGCCAGTTCCGCACTGGGCGCGGAGGCGACGAGCCGCCCGTTGCGCAGCACGTAACCCCAGGTCGAGACCTGCAGGGCCAGCGCGCTGTACTGTTCCACGATCAGGACCGCGGCCCCGAACGTGGTCTGCGCCCAGCGGATCAGCTCCACGATCGTCGGGAGCATCACCGGCGCCAGGCCCAGCGACGGCTCGTCGAGCAGCAGCATCCGCGGGCGCGACATGAGCGCGCGCGAGATGGCGAGCATCTGCTGCTGTCCGCCGGACAGCTGGCCCGCCGGCTGCCTGGCCTTCTCCGCGAGCACCGGGAAGTGGTCCAGCAGCAGCGCGATGGTCTCCTCGTGGGTGTCGCGCCCGCGCCGGACGGAACCAAGACGGAGGTTCTCCACCACCGTCATCTGCGCGAACACCTGCCGGCCTTCGAGCACGTGGGCCACCCCGCGGGCGAGGGTCTGGTCGGGGCGCAGCCCCACCAGCGACTCCCCGTTGAGCCGGATGTCGCCGGAGCGCGGTTTCACCTGGCCGGAGACGCTGCGCAGGATGGTGCTCTTGCCCGCGCCGTTGGCTCCGAGCAGGGCGACGGTCGTGCCCGCGGGTACCGACAGGCTGACGTCCTTGACGGCGACGACGCCGCCGTACCCCGCGGTGAGTCCCGAGATCTCCAGTTCGGCGGTGCTCACGACCTGTCCTCCATCGCGATCTCCATCGGGGTGCCGAGGTAGGCCTCGATGACCCGCGGATCCTTCATGACCTCCTGCGGAGGGCCCTCGACCAGCTTCTTTCCTGCGTCCAGGACCACCACCCGGTCGCACATGGACACCATCAGGGTCATGTCGTGGTCGACGATGCCGACGGTGACGCCCAGGTCCCGCAGCGTCAGCAGCAGGGACTTGAGCTCGCGGGTCTCGAAGTCGTTGAGCCCGGCCCCCGGCTCGTCGAGCAGCAGCAGTTCCGGCTGCGCCGCCAGCGCGATGCCGATCCCGAGCCGGCGCAGGTAGCCCAGGGGAAGATCGGAGGCGAGCGCGTCCAGGACCGCCTCCAGGCCCACGAGCGCGACGAGTCTGTCCCCGGCGAGCGCCTCGTCGATCCGCTTGCCCTTCGGGCGGCAGCTGTGCGCGATGGCGAGCGCCTCCCGCACGGTGACCCCGCCGAAGACCATCTGGTTCTGCGAGGCCATGACCAGCCCGTGCCGGGCCAGCTTGTCGACCTTCCAGCCGGTGACCTCCCGGCCGTGCCAGAAGACGCTGCCCTGGGTGGGCGGGTGGACCGAGGAGAGCGCGCGCAGCAGGGTGCTCTTCCCCGAGCCGTTGGGGCCGATGATGCCGAGGATCTCCCCGGCCACGATGTCGATGTCCACCGCGTCGCAGGCGACCAGCGCCCCGAACCGGACGGTCACCCCGGCGCCGCGCAGCAGGGTCGTCATGAGATCTCCTCTCGCACCAGCTCGGACGGGGACCGGACAGCGTCGCCGCCGGTTTCGGGCCGGCCGGTGGCCGTGGCCGGGTGGCGGGCGGGAAGCAGCCGGGACCGGAGCGCCGAGTAGCCGGTGATCAGCGCCGGGACCAGGCCGCGCGGCAGCAGCAGAATGATCATGATGAGCAGCACCCCGAACAGGAACTGCTGGTCCACCGGATCGAGCTGGAGGAGCTCGGGCAGCAGCACGAAGACCATCGAGGCGACCAGCGGGCCGGCCAGTGCGACCCCGCCCAGGACCAGGATGATGACGATCTTGATGCTGAAGACGGCGTCGAACGAGGTGGGGACGATCACGGTCTGCGTGTAGAGGTAGAGCACGCCCCCCACGGCCGACACGGCTCCGCTCAGCGCGAAGGCGCCGACCTTGGCCCTGCCCACCCGCAGGCCGATGGAGCGGGCCAGGCTCTCGTTCTCCCGGACGCCCGACAGCTGCAGGCCGAACCGGGTCGACTTGAACCGGCGCAGGCCGAAGGCGGCCAGCAGCGCCACCAGGAACACCAGGTAGAACTGCGACCGGAGGTCGGTGAAGGTGAGGGGGCCGATCTCGGGCAGTTTCTCCGGCAGGATCAGCCCGTTGTCGCCGTTGGTCAGGTCGATGGCGGTCAGCGTCAGCTGGGTGACGAGCGCGGAGAAGGCCAGCGTGACCAGCAGCAGATAGTGGCCGGTACATCGGGAGACGACCAGCCCGAGGAGCGCGCCGGCCGCCACCGTCAGCGGCACCGCGACCAGCAGCGCCCACCAGAAGCCGAGCCCCAGGTGGACGGCGATGACCCCGGCCGAGTAGGCCCCCACGGCCATCAGGCCGCCCTGCGCGATCGACAGCACGCCGGTGGTCTCGTACACGTACGCCAGCGCGTAGACCTGGATGGCGTACAGGACGCTGAGCAGGACGAGTGACTGGAGCCTGGAGGTGCCCACCGCCTCGAAGACCACGATCGGCAGCAGCACGAAGGCCGCGCCGCCCAGCAGCCGCTCCACCCGGCTGTGCCGCTCGGCCCTGGCCACGCCCCGGGAGGAGCGGGCGAAGGTGGAGTCGCTGGGCGGGTGCTTCTCGAAGAGACCACCGGGCCGCACGAGCAGCACGATGATGATCACTCCGTAGGTGAAGAACGGGACGTATTCGGCGCGGCCGTAACCCGCGACCAGCGTCTCGCCGATGCCGTAGAGCACGCTGGCCTTGGCCAGCCCCGACACGTTCCCCAGCCCGCCCAGCAGGGCGACCGCGAATCCCTTGAGGATCAGGTGCGCGCCGTCGAAGGCGCCCACGGGCTGGAGCGTCCCGTAGAACACCCCGCCCAGCCCGGCCAGCGCGGAGCCGGCCACGAAGGCGACGGTGACCATGCGCCCGACGTTCACGCCGACGTGTGCGGCCGCGACCGGGTTCTCGTGCGCGGCCCGCAGCTGCGCGCCGAGCCTGGTCCTGGCCAGCAGCAGGAACAGGCCTGCCGTGACCAGGCCCGCCACGACGAGCACCAGCACCCGGTTCCAGGCGAAGTAGGTGTCGCCGAGGCCGGCGCCGCCGGTGACCGCGGCGGGGACGCCGACCTGGAAGCCGCCCCAGATCTTGAAGGCCGCCGACTCCAGCACCAGCAGCAGCCCCAGGCCGATGATCAGTCCGTTGTAGGGGTTGTCCATCGTGAAGCGGAACAGCAGCCGTTCACTGAGCCAGCCGATCACACCGGCGGCCACCACGGCGGCCGCGGCGGCGAAGACGAACGGCACTCCGGCGGTGATCAGGTCGAGTGCCACGAAGACGGCGATGACGAGGAACTGACCGTGCGCGAAGTTGATCAGCCGCGTCAGCCCGAACACCAGCGTGATGCCGACCGCGATGAGCATGTATACGGAGCTGGCGACCACGCCGTTGAACAGGTGTTGCATGAGGAGATCCATGCCCACCCCTTTCCTCGTCCTGCCCGGGATGTGGAGTGACCGTAGTCAGCCAATCAGGAATATACGGATTCAGTATCTTGAATACAATAGTCACGGACCGAGGGTTTCACTTGCCCGTTCGGAGACCCGTGAGGCCGATGCGGCCGATGGGCGGGACCTCACCGCCCGTGCGTCACTTCAACAATTCCCTGGTCAGCTGCCCCATGCTGACGTACCGCTCGACCACGTGGGCCCCCGCCTCGGCGAGCGTCGCCATCTTGGCCACGGCGGTTCCCGCCTGTCCGTCGGCCTGCGCGCCGGCATGGCTGTAGCGGATGCCCGCCGGGGCCGCCGCGCCCGCGATGTAGGCGACGACCGGCTTGCCGACCTGGCCCTTGCGGATCAGCTCGGCGAGCCGTTCCTCCTGGGTGGTCCCGATCTCGCCGAAGATCACGATCGCCCGGGTGTCCGGGTCCTTCTCCGCCAGGGTGACCGCCGTGGGCATGTCGATGCCGATCACGCTGTCGCCGCCGATGCCGATGCAGGTGGAGGTGCCGATGCCGGAACGCGCCAGGTTGTCGGCGATCGTCGACATCATCCCGCCGCTGCGCGAGATGACGGCGACCTCACCCGGGGCGAACCTGCTGGGATCAAGGGCCCCGAGCAGACACTGGCCCGGGCTGATGATTCCCGGGCTGTTGGGTCCGATCAGCGTCACCGCGCTCTCGCGCGCCCGGCTCAGCAGTTCGATCGACAGGTTGAGCGGGACCCCGTCGACCATGAGCACGATGGGGTCCATCCGCTCGTGGATCGCCTCAAGCGCCGCGTCCCGCAGCCCGGCCGGGGGAACCAGCACCAGGGACGCGGTGCACCCCGTCTGGTCGGCCGCCTCGGCGACGGTGTCGAACACCGGGACCCCGCCGACCGAGGTGCCACCTCGGCCGGGCGTGACCCCGGCCACCGCCCGGTAGCCGGCCCGCGCCATCAACTCCAGGACGTAGCCGCCGAGCTGGCCGGTTACCCCCTGGATGAGAACACGCGTGCCCCGGTCCACCAAGAAACTCATCGGCCCTGCTCCTCGCTTTCGATCAGGTCACGCAGCATCCGCGCCGCCGTCCATTCGTCGGTTTCCTCACCGACGACGCGGAGCCGGTCCACGCGGCCCTCGCCCCACCGCGCGACGATCTCCCGCGCCTGTTCCGACTGGTTGCCCGCGAAGCGCACCACGCTGGGCCCTCGCCAACCGGCGCGTTCCCAGCCGTCGACCAGCCCGTGCGCCGTCGTCGCCAGCGGCTGGTTGGCGATGCAGGTCGAGAACAGCACGCCCTCGATGTGCGGCTGGCCCGCCACCAGCTCGGCCGCCGCCGCGACCTTCTCGGCGGACGGGGATCCCGAGGTGTCGCAGTAGTTGGTGGGCGCGAGCTCCACCGCGGCCAGGGCGTCCAGAACGACCATCGACTCGCCCCCGCCGACCGAATGCGAGCCGACCCGGGGCCGACCCGCGGCCGTCGCCCCTTCGGGTAGCAACTGTACGTAGCGGAAGCTGCCCCGGTGGTCACGGGACTGGAACTCCCGGGCCAGGCGCTCGCGCGGGTCGGTCTCCACCGCCTCCAGGTAGGCCGCGTCCGGGATCAGCGCCTTGGAGTAGTCGTCGATGTCGGCCTTGCCGTCCAGCGCCACCAGGCCCTGCGCGGTCAGCGCGATCGGGTTCAGCTCCAGGACATAGGCCGACCAGCGCGCCACGCACCGGACCATCGCCGACAGCGTCCGCGTCACCTCCAGCAGCTCCTGCGAGGCCAGGCCGGTACGCCGCAGCTCCCGCCGGATCACATGAGGTTCGAGATGCGCGTCGAACTCCAGCTGGAAGGCCGCCCGCGCCGGGTCGAACCCGGTCCCGCCCGAGCGGGAGAAGCGCAGCACCCGGCGCGCAGGGCCCTCCACGATCGAGACGCTCGCGTACCCCTCCCACTCGGCCTGGATGCCGGCCTCCACCAGCACGGCCTCGACCGGCATCCCCTGGATGGTGGCCGCCAGCAGCTCGGCGGCGATCGCCTCGGCCTGCGCCGGGTCCGCGCCCGACCGCACCCCGCCCGCCGCCGCCCGGTCCCCGGCCGCGACCTGCGCCTTCACGAACACCCGGCCGCCCAGCTGCGCCGCCGCCTCCCGGGCCTCGGCCGCCGAACGGCACAACAGCCCGGGTGGCGTCGCGATCCCTTCCTCGCGGAGGATCTCCTTCACCTGGTATTCGAGCAACTTCGTCATCGCTACGCTTCCTCTTGCTTGGCGGGTGACACGAAACGGACCGTGTCCAGGGACGGGGCGCGGAAGGGCTTCTCCCCCATCAGCTCCTCCCGGGCGTGCGCGGCCAGCCCGAAGGCCCGGCCCAGCCCGGTGACCAGGGTGATGTCGGCGGTGCCGAGCCCGGCGTCCAGCAGCAGCGCGGCCACCGCCGCGTCGGCGTTCATCCGCAGGTCACGCCCCGACTGCTCGCGCAGCGCCGTCTCGCAGAGCCGGGCGATCCGCCGGTGGGTCCGGTCCTCGGTCACGCCGCCCAGCAGGCCGGGAACCCGCGGGTCCCGCGAGTGGTAGGGGTGCCCGTACCCGGGAAAGCGCTCCCCGCGCTCCAGCAGCCGCCGCACCACACCGCGGGCGCCGGCCTCGTGGTCGTCCAAGGCCGCGATCTCGGCGAACAGGTTGGCCGCCCCTTCGGCCGCGCCGCCGTGCGCAGGACCGCCGAAGGCCATCAGGCCGCCGGCCACCGCGAAAGGCACCGCCGACCTGGTCGAGGCGGTCACCCGCGCGACCAGCGTGGACGGGGCCGAGACCCCGTGGTCCAGGGCCGCGATGAGGGCGCGGCGGAGCGCGTCGGCGGAGCCGGTGTCGGGCGTTCCCCCGAACAGCACCAGCCACAGTGTGGCCGCCAGGTCACCGTCGTCGATCAGTTCCTCGATGGGGACACCGCGGTAGCGAATCGAACTGTTCTCGACGTCGGTGATCGAGGTCGACCAGGAACTCAGGTCAGGAATGGGGGTCACCGCCTTCTGGCAGGGTCGGCTCCTCGAATTCGAGGAAGGACAGGTCGTCGATCACGTCTTGGTAGGACAGCTCGCCGGAGCCGCTGCGCGCGCGGCGGGAGGCGAGCCGCTCGGCTTCCAGCCGCAGCGCGGCGGCGGGCAGCGGGAGCGCGCCGCGATCGAGGAAACGCACCGCGCCGTCGGCGTCGCGGACGGGCAGGACGTTCCCGCGCACGTGCACGTTCGGCGAGAACGGAATGTCCAGCACGCCGGCCGCCAGGGCGGAGATCGACCCGCGGACCGGGTCGCCGTCCCCCATGTCCAGGACCGCGTCCAGGATCGCGCGCGCCTCCATCAGATTCAGTTCGAGCTCGAACTCGACCTCAGGGGAGATCAGCGAGGCGGCCTGCCGGGAGATCAGGTGGGACAGGTAACGGGTGAACCGGATGCTGGCGGCGTTGGCCGCCGCGGTCGGCACGCCGATGCCCTCCTCGATCGTCTTCACGTAGTTGACGGGCGTGCGGGCGATCGCGCAGGCGAACACGTTGGCCGCGAGCAGGCCGTAGGCGTCGGGCTCGCGGGCGGGGAAGGCACCGTTCCAGTCGCTGCTGGCCACGTAGGTCCGCACGTCCCCGAAGCCCAGCTTCGCCAGGTACTCGTCGGTCAGCGTGCCCACCGCGATGCAGCCGGCCACGTCCTGGGCCACATGGCCCTGGAGCATCTGGTACGGGACGATGTGCTTCACGCCCTGCCCGGCCATGATCAGCGCGTCCAGGACGACTCCGACGTGCATCAGGGCGGGCACCGAGCAGGTCCCGCTCTGCGCGAAACCGATCGCGTCCTCGACGATGGGGACGCCGTGGGCGGCGTACTCGCCCATCAGCCGGAAGATGAACTGCCAGTTCGGGATGGACTCCGCGAGGGAGCCCAGCTTGGAGTACTCCAGGGTCGCGTACATCGGGCCGGACACGAATCCCGTCGCCCCCGAGGCGAACGCGGTCTCGGCCACGATCCGCAGGTCGATGGCGTTGGCGCGTACGATGACCGGCCGATCGACGGCGGAGATCAGCTCCCGCGTCCGTTCGACTCCGTGGGCCACGAGCGGATATCCGTTGAGGACGGAGCGGTCGGGCGTGCTCTGGGCCAGGGCCTTGGCCGCGTCCTCGAACCTCAGGGAGCGGGTCAGGCTGTCGACCGTGATCGGGACGACGCCCGCGCCCGCCGCCGACAGCGTGCGCATCAGCTCAAGCTGGGCGTCCCAGTGGGCGACACCCGCGCGGGGGATGACCACCGTCTCCCCCGCGGACTTGGCCCGGGCGAGGGTCGCGGCCATGCCGCGGCGCTCGGCGTTGGGCCGCGCGAACTCCCAGGCCTCCGCCAGGTCGTACGGCTCGCGGCCGAGCTGGCGGCGGAACAGGGACGCGCGCTGCGCCTGGAACTCCTCCAGGTCGAGCATGTCGTTGGAGGGCTGGTCAGGCATCCTGGCTCCCCGGCTCCGGCAGGCCGGCGTTCCCGCGTGCCCGCAGGTCGGCCGCCAGATCCTGGACGGCCTGGTCGGGGAGCGTGCGTGGCGGATAGACCCGGTCGAAGCCCATCTCCTCGAAGCGTTGGCGCACCTCGTGCCAGGGCGTGGCGGCGCTGACCGACAGGTTGCCGCCGACGTACAGGATCGGGTCGGCCTGCGCCTGGCGGAGTCCTGCCACCAGTTCGGGGCAGAAGATTCCCGCGTGCCCGTTGCTGGAGGAGACGAACACGGCGTCGGCGTCCTCGGTCACGGCGGCCGCGACGAACTCCTCGGGAGAGGTCTGGATCCCCATCTGGATCACCTCGGCGCCCGCGTTGCGCAGGGCGTGCCCCAGCAGCGTGATGCCCACGACGTGGATGTCGTCGCCGATCGAGCCGACGACCACGCGGACGCCCCTCAGGACGCTTGTCACCACTTCAACTCCCTCCGAAGCCTTGTATCTTGAATACAGACCATGTGTGTGAAGGACGGCGCTCAGAGACCCAGGTCTCGCCCGATGATTTCCTTCATGATCTCGTTCGAGCCCGCCCAGATCTTGGTCACCCGCGCGTCGCGCCAGGCGCGTCCCACGCGGTACTCGTTCATGAACCCGTACCCGCCGTGCAGCTGGAGGCAATGGTCGAGTACCTCGTTCTGCACCTGGGCCGACCACCATTTGACCTTCGCCGCGGCCACCGCCGTCAGCTCGCCGTGGACGTGGGCCATGATCGCCTGGTCCACGAACGCCTGGGTGGCCTCGACCCGGGTGACCAGGTCGGCGATCAGGAACTTGTTGTGCTGGAAGGACCCGACGCTCTGGCCGAAGGCCCGGCGGTTCTTGACATAGGCGATCGTCTCCTCCAACAGCTGCGCGGCATGGGCGACGTTGGCGACCGCCGCCGACAACCGCTCCTGCGGCAGCCAGGCCATCATGCTCTGGAAGCCGGAGTCGACGGCGCCGATCACGTTGCCGTCCGGCACCCAGGCGTCCTGAAGGTAGAGCTCGGCCGTGTCCGCCTCGGACTGCCCGACCTTGTCCAGCTTCCGGCCCCGGGTGAAGCCGGGAGTGGCGGCCTCGACCCCGAAGAGCGTGATGCCCCGGCTGCGCTCGGCCGGGTTGGTCCTGGCCGCGATCACGACCAGGTCGGCGGTCGTCCCGTTCGTGATGAACGTCTTCGAGCCGTTGAGCCGCCAGCCGTCCCCGTCCCGGACCGCACGCGTGCGCAGGGCCGCGAGGTCGGAGCCGCCGGACGGCTCGGTCATCCCGATGGCGGTCAGGATCTCGCCCGAGCAGAAACCCGGCAGCCATCGCTCCCGCTGCTCCTGCGTGGTCAGGTGCAGCAGGTAGGGGGCCACGATGTCGGCGTGGATCGAGTACGCCGAACCCAGGGCCACCGTCACGCGGGACAGTTCTTCCAGGACCACGGCCATGAACCGGTAGTCCGGCGCGTCGGACCCGCCGTACCGCTCGGGAACGTGCAGGCCGAGCAGCCCGAGCTCACCCGCCCGCAGCCACACCTCGCGGGCGATGGCACCGGCCTGGACGAACTCGTCGACCCGGGGGGCGACGGACGTGGCGACGAAGGAGCGGACCATGTCGCGGAAGTCGTCGTGGTCGGTGCCGAAGATCGTACGTCTCATCGTCAGGACGCCAGGAACCGCAGGGCCTGGGACGGGCAACCGTCCGCTGCCTTGATCACGTCGTCGGCGGTCGCGGGATCGATCACGGAGACGGCCACCTCCACCAGGCCGTCATCGTCGTCCTGGCCGAAGACGTCGCCGGCGGTGAGGACGCACAGGCCGCTGCCGATGCACAGGGACCGGTCGACGGTCAGCTCCCCGGCGGTGCCGAGCTGGAACCTCACTTCGGATCACCCCAGGTCACCGGCAGCTCGTACAGGCCGAAGATCGTGTGGTCGGTCTTGTAGCGCAGTTGGTCGCGCGGGACGGCCACGCGCAGGTCAGGCAGCCGGCTGAACAGGGTGGTGAGGACGATCTGCAGCTCGATCTCCGCCAGGGTCTCCCCGATGCACCGGTGGGTGCCGTGGCCGAAGCCGGCGTGATCCCTGGCATTGGGCCGGTCAAGGCGGAGTTCGGCCGGTCGCTCGAAGACCCGGGGGTCCCAGTTGGCGGCCTCGCTGGAGACCACGATGCCCTCCCCCGCCCGGATCGTCGTGCCGCCGACCTCGATGTCGTCGAGGGCGACCCGGCACCGGCCGGCCTGGGCGATCGTCGCGAAGCGGAGCAGCTCGTCGACGGCCAGCGCGACCTGCCTGGGGTCCTGCGCGTCGCGGAACGCCGCGAGCTGGGCGGGGTGGTCGATGAGCGCCAGGACCGACATCGCGATCGAGTTCGCCGTCGTCTCGTGACCCGCCAGGAACAGCAGGCGGGTGCCCTCCGCCAGCTGCTCCATGGTGCACAGACCGGTCGTGACGTGCTCGGAGATGGCCAGCGACAGCACGTCGTCGGCCCGCGGGTTCTCCGCGCGTTCCCGGATGAGGCCGTAGCAGTAGTCGAGAAGACGCTGCGAGGCGGCCCGTGACTCCTCGGCCGAGGAGCGCCACGACAACATCGTGTGCGTCTCGTGCTCGACGATCTCGTGGTCCCGGTACGGCGCGTTGAGCAGCTCGAAGATCACCTGAGAGGGGATGGGCAGCGCGAAGTGCTCGACGAGGTCCACCGGTGAGCCCATGGCCACCAACCGGTCGACCGCCTGGTCCACCAGGTCCTGGATGCGCGGGCGCAGCCGTTCCATCCGCTTCACCGTGAACCACTTGGTGAACATGCGTCGCTCGACGTTGTGCTCTGGGTTGTCCTTGTTGTTGAACGTCTGCAGGCCGCTCTTGCGGTACCCGGCCAGAGCCGGGCTGACGTGCGGATACCCAGGCAGGTCGGGCCGCGCGCTCACCCGGGGATCCCCGAGCAGCATGCGCCCCTCCTCGTATCCGGCCACCACCCACGCCTCGTCGCCGTTCCACAGCCGCATTTTCCGTACGGGCTGCTGTTCGGGCCCGCCGGTGTAAGCCTTCGGCGGCTCATAGGGACAACGGGCGTCCCTTGGGCTGGGGTAGGTCCCGGCGGCCGGCACGGTCTCAGTAGACATAGTGTTCCTTTCCCGGCGTGCGCTTTGAATTCTGTATACTTGAGACAAGAACGTCAAGGGCTCACGGGAGCTTTCTCCCTTTGACGGGGTCCCCGCAGCAATCGCGGAAAACCCAACGAACCTACCTCTGAACTGCTGTTATTTGAGTTCCGGGACGGCTGACGATTGCGGGCCTGCCCGGCTGTTTGGGCCGCGCGAAGGAGGCCGGTCGCTCTTCAGAAGGCGGGCGCGGCTGGCAGAGCGGCGAGGATGTCCGTCACCGGGCCAAGGCTGATCAGGCCGCTCGCCGCGCCCGCCAGCTCGTCGCCGGCCGGGAGCAGAGCCGCCCGTGCCCGCTCCAGCGTGGGGCGGTCCGACAGCACCAGCGCGGCCTGGGCCAGGAGCGCCCACAAGGCCTCGGCGAGCAGGTCATGCGGAGGGTCGGGCGCCAGCCACAGGGCTTGAGCGGCCGCCACCACCCGGCCAGCCTGCTCCGGGTCGTCGGAGCGGGTCCAGTTCGCCGGGACGTCGTAGGCGCCGATCACCCGCGCGGTGAGGTCGGGGTCGCCGAGCTCCTCGGCGGCCTCGACAGCGGCGGCGCGGTGCTCGCGGGCTGTGATGAGGCCGCCGCCTCCGGTCACCGCGGGGCGCACACCACCCCCGCCGAGACATCCTCACGCGATCGTTGGGGAGCGGCGCTCATCCGCCCACAACAAGGAGAAGCCCTGATATGACCAGGCCCACCTCGATCAGAACGACGAACACACCGACCGGCAGCCGGTCGACGATCTTCTTCCCTGCCCAGGCTCCCATGGCTGAGGCCGGGGCGAGCGCCACGCCGGTCAACGCACTGGTGGCGGTCAAGACTGCGGCCGCGCCGAAAACCACAAGCTTGACCAGATGCATGACCACCGCGGCGGCGGCAAGTAATAGCAGGTCAGAGGTAGGCTCCTTGGATTTTCCGCGATTGCTACGGGGGCCCCTTGACACCCGGCTCACCTGATCAAGGGAGGAAACACCTCCTGAGGTGCCGGACATCTACTGAGGTGTTCTGGCACCTTCTTGGTTAGGAGACAACGTGCAGGATCCACGCGTGCCCCCCGGCGCGCGCGACCGTTTCGAGGCGCTCTACCTCGCCTGCTATCCGGCCGTCCATCGCTACGCGTTACGCCGTACCGACTCGGTCGACGACGTCGCAGACGTGATCGCCGAAACCTTCCTCACCGCCTGGCGGCGACTGGACGACGTCCCCGACGGGGACGCCACCGTGCTCTGGCTCTACGGCACGGCACGCCGCGTCCTGGCCAACCACCGGCGCGGGCAAACACGCCGCACCGCACTGGCCTCACGGCTCCGCGACGAACTGGCCGCCGGCCAGGAGACGGCGCCCGCCGATCCCCGGACCGACGCCGTCCGCGCCGCCTTCGCCACCCTGCCCCCCGCCGACCGGGAGGTCCTCGCCCTGGCCTGCTGGGAGGAACTGACCGGACCGCAGATCGCCACGGTGCTCGGCTGCAGCAGTACCGCCGCCCGGCTACGCCTGCATCGGGCCAGGAAGCGCCTGGCCCGGCTGCTCGACACGACAGACGAACTCCCCGTGATGACCGTACTGAGCGGAGAGCACCGATGAGCAAGATCGACCGCATGGTGTCCGCCATCGATCCGGCCGCCGGATCCGCCGAGCCCGCGGTGAGCCGGGGAGTCCACGACCTGCTTGAGGAGATCGTGGCGACGCAGCCGCAGCGCGGTCGTTCCCCGCTGCGGCGACGCCTGCTGGCGGGCGCCGCGGTCACCGGGACCGCCGCGGCGGCGCTGATCATCATCCCGCTGGCCACCGGGGCGGAGAACCCGGCCTACGCCGTGACCAGGCAACCGGACGGGTCCATCCACGTCAAGATCAACGAGTTCCGCGATCCGGAATCACTGGAGCGGGACCTGGCCGAACTCGGAGTCAAGGCCCAGATCTGGTTCACCCCTCCCGGCAAAATGTGCTCAAGAAACTTCACCAGCGCCGATCCGGACGTCGCCTTGGAAGAGCTCAACAGCCCAGACCCGGAGGTCCTGGCCGCGGCACGACAGAAGCTTGCCAACTCCCCCTCCAGGCAGGCGTTCACTATGGAGCCGAAAGGAGGCGTCCGCATCTTCCCCGACCGCATCAAGCAGGGACAGACGGCGGTCATGGAGTTCATAGAGGCCTCCGGCCAGACCTCGGGCCCCGCGAAACCGCAGGTCCTCTGGTCGTTCTCCTTCCAGCTCGCGAACGGGCCGGTCGGCGAGTGCGTACTCACCGACAACCCCGGGTGGGGCGACATCGGCGACCCCGAGAAGAACCCCGAAGCGTTCCCGCCCCCGGGCAGCTGACCCGCGCGTGGAGCCGCGGCCAGGATCGCCGGTACGGCCCTGGCCGCGGCAACACCCTCCTCCCTCGGCCGGCAGGCCCTGCCCCTGCTATAGGTGCTGACGTTTGCCGACATTTGGCGGTGAGTCTCCCCCCGACTGGTAAGGGATTCGGTAAGCCGGTTCTCGAGGCTGAGTCTGATCACGAGGGGGGTGGTCAGCGTGAGCGCGTGGCATCGCTTGTCGATCCGGACCCGTCTGACCGCGGTGGCCACCGCCGTCATGGCACTGATCTGCACCGTCGCCGCGGTATTCATCCTGATGGCGGGACGCCAGGCCGCCATCGACTACCGCACTGGAGACCTCGTCGCCGAAGCGGTGAACGCGGCCAGGCAGATGCGCGGCGGGATGTCCCCCCTGTTGGTGGAGATCCCGACACACGGGTCATTCCAGGTGTTCAACTCGACCGGCGCCGTAGTCGCCACTTCGCCGGACATAGCGGGCAAACCACCGATGACCACCCTGCGGTCGGACGTCGACGCGTACGCCACCACCAGGTCATGCCACGTGCCCGCGATCCCCGGCAAATGCAAGATCATAGTCGTCAACCCCTTCCACCGCCCCGACGGCGTGTGGCAGGTCGACATGGCCGTACCCGACGTCCCCTGGTACGTGGGCCCGCAACTGCTGATCCCACTGGCCGCCGGCTGGCTGCTGCTGGTCGGCACAACCGCGGCGGGCGTCTTCCGGACCGTAGGCCAGACCCTCGCCCCGGTGAGCGCCATCAGCGGCAAGCTCGCCCAGATCACCTCAAGCGACCTCAGCCATCGAGTGCCGGTGCCGAAATACCAGGACGAACTGCGGGAGCTGGCCGAGACCGCCAACCGCACCCTGGACCGGGCAGAGTCGGCCGTCGTGCGGCAACTCCGCTTCGCCTCCGACGCCTCCCACGACCTGCGCAACCCCCTGACCGCGATGCGCACCCAGATCGAAGAGGCTCTCATGGACCCCCGGGAGGCCGACTGGGCGCTGACGGCGGAGAAGCTGCTGGACAGCGTGGAACGCCTGCAAGCCCTCGTCACCGACCTGCTGCAGATCGCCCGGCTGGACGCCGGCGCCACCGGCCACCGCGAGACGATCGACCTGACCGGCCTGGTGGCGGGTGAACTGGGCCGGCGCCCACGCAGGGTCCCGATCTTCCCCCGCCTCACCCCCGGCGTGCTGGTCGACGGCGACCGGATCGGGCTGACCCGGCTGCTGAACAACCTGCTGGACAACGCCGAACGCCACGCCGAGTCCGCCATCGACGTCACCCTGGCCCTCGATTCCGGCACAGCCGTGCTGGCGGTGTGCGACGACGGTGAAGGCGTCCCTCCCGACAAGCGAGAGGTCATCTTCCAGCGGTTCACCCGCCTGGAGGCCTCCCGGAGAAAGGACGCGGGCGGCACCGGACTCGGCCTGCCGATCGCCCGGCAGCTCGCCGAAGGCCACGGCGGCACCCTCACCCTCGAAGACAGCCCCCGCGGCGCACGCTTCGTCCTGCGCATTCCCGGCCGGGCCGTACCCACCGCGGAACACGATCTCCGCCCGCGCTCGGAGGGGACAGCCCCGGCGACCTGATCACCCCGTCTGGTGGGCGGACGCGGCGGCGAGGACCTGACCGGCCTGGCCGGCCAGGGTCACCGCGGTCAGGCGGGCCTGACGGGACGGGCTGGTGCCAGGGGTGGGGGCGAGAAGGAAGCGGCCCTGGCAGCTGCCGTCCCCGAAAACACGCAACTCGATCTCACGCTCGGGGAAGCCGTATCGCTCCACATCCCAGTGCCAGTGGCTCATCATGATGGTCCCGTCCTGTTCCAGGCGGGGAAGATTGCCGGACGCGGGTCCGCTCTCGAAACGGCAGCCGTGCAGGAACAGGATCTCGGTGATGTGATTCTGGACCTGGTCGATCACCACAGTCGGCGGGGCGGCGGACTGGACCAGCGCGGTGACGTCGTGGACGCGGGTGAGATAGTCGGCGTCGGTGACGGCCAGCACCTTGACCCGGCGGGCTTTGATCGCCAGCTGGGAGGTCACCAGCCCAACAATGATCAGCAGGACCGTGGTCTCAAGGTCGACACCTTTGAAGATGGTGAACTGCTCGTACGGCTGGGTGTAGAGAAAGGCGAACCAGACGGCGGACGAGAGCGCCGCGACCGCTCCGGCGAAGCGGTTTCCCATGGCGGCGACGGCCACCACGACGACGACCAGGACGAGTGCCAGGTTCGTGTTCGTGATCGCTCCCCGGAACGGCACTATCACCGCCGCGACGATGAGCGGACCCAACACCGCGGCGCCGACCGCGATCACGTCCCTGATGGAGAAGAGAGGCATCCTCATCACCCCTTTGGTGCTGTCGAGCACGGCAGGAAGCTCAGCGCGACGCCCTGTTGTACGTCAGGCCGAACGAGGCTGAAGAAATATCACCTTTTTTGCCAACTTAACATGTTTGTCACCATTTATCCCGCTTCGTCCTCCCAGGCTATGGATCCTTCCCGCCTCCACGCCCACTCGAACCCGACGCCCCACCTGGTCGCCCACCTTTACACCAACGCTGTACGACCGACCCAGCCCATCTCCCAGCCGAACGCCGATCCACCCGCCTCCTCCCTCGTGACCACTCCAGCGCCGGAGCCGCCCCCTTTACAGCGTAGATTTCCACGTCCGGCCAGTGGGTGGCATGCCTGTCGACTTCTTGAGTGACAGCCCTCGAACCAAGGGCGGACCGTCACTGGGGGTCGGCGTAGGGGTGCCCTCGGGGTAGGCGTCGTCGGCCTCGGTGAGGTCGAACCCCTCCTCTCTCGAACACACCTCGACGCGGCCCGGAGCCCGCGGTCGGCCCAGCAGTGACACGGGGTATGGCCCCCGCTGCGGCCAAAGCGCTCGCGTTTTTACAAGTGACTCTTGTATAAACTCGGGGATGTGACGAATTCGATCAGTCAGCAGCCGGTGGACGTGCCCGCCACCGGCCGTCGGCTCGACGTGCTGCGAACCCTCAAGGCCGCGGCCGAACCCCTGAGCATCGCCGCCATCGCCGATCGGCTCGGCGTGCACCCGAACACCGTCCGATTCCACCTGGACACCCTCGTCCACCGCGGCCAGGCCGAACAGGTCCGCCCCGGCCGGTCCCGGCCCGGCCGCCCGCCGCTTCTCTTCCAGGCGGTTGGCGGGATGGATCCAGCCGGTCCCCGCCACTACCAGGTGCTTGCCGAAATCCTCACGGCAAGCCTCGCCACCAGCTCCGATCCGGTCACTCAGGCGATCGAGACCGGCCGCGCCTGGGGCCACCGGAACGCCGCCCGTGACGCGCGCGCCGGCCAGCCGGTCGAGCGGTTGATGGCGCTCCTCGATGATCTGGACTTCGCCCCCGAATACCGGGACACCGACGGGCAGATCGGCCTGCGTCACTGCCCGTTCCTCGAACTTGCCGCAACCCGGGAGCAGGTCGTCTGCCCGATTCATCTGGGGCTCATGCGGGGCGCCATGGAGGCGTGGGAGGCCCCGCTGACAGTTGAGCGGCTCGAAGCCTTCGCCGAGCCGGATCTCTGCCTGGTCAGCCTCGCCCCTGCTGGAGGCGCGTCATGAGCGCGGGTTCTTCGGTCGCGGTCGCGGCGACCTTCGTCTGGCTGGGCCTGGTGCTGGCGATCTCGTTCCTGGAGGCCCCGCTGAAGTTCCGGGCCCCCGGCGTCACCCTGCGGGTCGGGCTGGGGATCGGCCGTCTGGTGTTCCGCGCTCTCAACACCGCGGAAGCCGTCCTGGCGGTCGTGGTCCTGATCGCCCTGCTGGTGGCCACGCCACCGATCGGCGTCATCGCCGCTCCCGCGGTCGCCATCGTGACACTCGCCGCCCAGTTCCTGTTCGTACGCCCCGGACTGACCCGCCGCTCCAACGCGGTCCTGGCGGGTGAGGACGTCCCCCGCTCCCGCGCCCACCACGCCTACGTCGCCCTCGAAGTGATCAAGGTAACAGCCCTGCTCACCGGCGGCATCCTGCTGCTGACCACCTAACCGGGAGGCACCAATGGAAGTCACTTCCCTGACCGCGGTCGCCGACGAACAGCTCGCCCTCGCCCGCCGGTCCCGCAGCGGCCGGGCGGCACTCACCATCCACGGCGGCCACGACCACACTCTCCGCCAGACCGTCCTCGCCCTCCTCGCCGGTCACCACCTGGCCGAACACGACAGCCCCGGCGAGGCCACCCTCCACGTCCTGCACGGCCACGTCCGCCTGACCACCAGCACCGAAGCCTGGGAGGCGACCCGCGGCGACCACCTCACAATCCCGCCAGAACGCCACGCCCTGGCCGCCCTGGAAGACGCCGCCGTCCTCCTGACCGTCGCGACCCCGCCCGGGCCCACCCATGGCTGACGACCTGGCCATGCTCCAACGCTGGGAGAACGCGGGCGCCACCTGGCGCGTCATCGCCCACCACGACGGCTCCGCCACCATCGCCCTCTGCCGCTGCGACGGCGGCGAGGAAATCGAACGCTTCACCTCCACGGACCGGCGACTCCTGGACTACCTGCGCGGGGATCCTTCCTGAGGCCCTGGGCGGAGGAGGCTGTCCTTGAATGTTTCACGGTCGCCCCTCCCCTGGCGATCTCCGCCCAGGTCGCATGGCAGCAGTGGTCGCGGCGGCAAAGGTGAGCTGTCCTCGCCCGGCCGCCGATGTCATGCTTCCGATGTCGCCCGCCCCGAATCGAACCATCCATGTGTTTTGTACGGAAATATGCCGTTCACCTACAGGAGGATCGATGCGCAAAGCCCGAGCCCTGGCCATCTCGACCGCCCTGGCCGCCACCCTGACGCTGTCCGTCACCACGGCCCCCGCCGCCCAGGCCGAAAGCATCCGTTACGTCTACTGGTACCAGTCCGACTGCTACTACGGAGGCAACTTCGGCATCCAGGCCGGCTGGTGGACCACCTTCAGGTGCGCCTACCAGTACTTCGGCCCCAACTCCCCGACCTGGGTCCTCTGGGCCTGACCACCCGCCACCTCCACCCCTAGCGCGCTACTTGGACACGGCTTGATCGGGCTCGTATCAGGACTCGTGGCCGCGCTGGTGTTCGGAGAACATCACGCCTGGCTCGTCTTCGTGATCGCGACCGCCCGGCTGGCATCTGCCGGGCGGCTGCCCTGGCGGCTCATGGCCTTGGACGACGCCCACCGGCTGGGTCTGCTGCGCACCGTGGGCCCGATCTACCAGTTCCGCCACGCCGAACTCCACGACCACCTGGCCCGATCACCAGCGAGCCGGTGACGGCCGTCCAACCGCTGACTTTGCCCGGGGCTACCGCCGGTAGCGATGGCGGGTGAATCAGGAGACCCCGGGGTTTCGGTCAAGGGAGGCGTGTGGGTAATATCCCCTTATATCCGGTATGGATTGCATGAAATTGAGGGATTGTGATGAGTTCCGTCGCCGCTCGCCCAGGGTTCGCGTGGCCGCGGCTGGGGGTGCGTCTCGCGCCTTGGCTGAGTGTGTTCGCGATCGTCGTGATCTGGGCCGTCACCACGGCGACCGGTTCTGTGCCGGCCCAGTTCCTGCCGTCCCCGGCCCAGGTCGTCGGCTCCGCGGCGGAGCTCGCCGAGGCGGGCACGCTGTGGTCGTCCCTCGGAGTGACGGTCGCCCGTGGGCTGATCGGGGCGGCGATCGGCATCGCGGCGGGGATCCTGCTCGGCGTGCTCGCGGGATTCTCGCGCTGGGCCGAGTTCGTGTTCGACAAGCCGGTCCAGATACTCCGCGCGGTCCCGTTCACGGCCAAGCTTCCCCTGCTCATTCTCTGGGTGGGCATCGGCGAGGAGACCAAGGTGCTCCTGGTGATCCTGGCCACGGCGATCCCCGTCTACTTCAACACCTTCGGCGGCATCCGCAACGTGGACCGGCGACTGGTCGAAGCGGGCAAGGTGTACGGCCTCACCGCGTACCAGCTCGCCACCCGGGTGCTCCTGCGCGGCGCGCTGCCTTCGGTGTTCATCGGCATCCGGTACGCCCTCGGCATCACCTGGGCGGTGCTCGTACTCGCCGAAAGCCTCAACGCGACAACCGGCATCGGGTTCCTCCTCACCAACGCCCGCCAGTACGGCCAGAGCGAGATCGTCATCCTCTGCGTCGTCCTGTACGCGGTGCTGGGCCTCGTGACCGACGCGCTGGTCGCCCTGCTGGAGCGCAGGATCTTCCGCTGGCGGCAGGCCCACAGCGGCAGTTAGCCCCCACCGGACGGCTCGAGTCCGGTTGTTCAAAAAGTAAGGAAAGTCCCAGATGAACACCTCGCCCCAACTCCGCAATCGCAGTCGGATATTCAGCGGCCTCACCCTCGCAGCGGCACTGGTCTTAAGCGCCTGCGGCGGCGACCCGGCCCCCTCGGCCGCTCCAGCGAAAACGGCGGAAACAGCGGAAACGGCGAAGAGTGACCCGGTCGTCGCCCGGATCGGATACTTCGGCGGCACCAGCCTGTGGACGCTCGCGGAGGACAGCAACGCGATCGCGAACACCCTCAAGACCGGCGGAGGATCCGTCGAGTGGAGCGGACCGCTCGCGCCGGTGGAGGCCTCCGAAGCGGCCAAGGCAGGCCGGATCGACTTCACCTCGAACTCGGTGGCCACCTTCTTCAACGAGGCCGACACCGCGTCACCGCTGGTGGCCTTCGCCCTCAGCCTCAACAACGGCAACAACCAGGGCATCGTCGTCCGCAAGGACGCCGGCATCGCCACCGTCGCCGATCTCGCGGGCAAGCGGGTGGCCGTGAGCACGCCCGGTTCGACCGGCGAGTACGTGCTGCTCTCCGCGCTGGAGTCGGCCGGCCTGAAGGCGGGCGATGTCGAGATCGTCTACATCGCAAACCCGGCCGACGGCGTCTCCGCGCTGGCCAGCGGCGACGTCAAGGCCCTGGCGACCTGGGACAACTTCTTCGCCTCCGCGCAGTTGATCAAGGACACCGCGGTGCTGACCACCAACGCCGAGACGAAGGCGCGCAACTGGAGCCTGTTCGTGGTCACCCGGAGCTTCCTCGACGCGCACCCCGCCGCCGTCAAGGCCGTGTTCGACGGGCTGGCCGCCCAGGCGAAGGAGATCCAGGCCGACCGGGAGATCGAGCGGAAGGCGCGACTGGCCGACGGGCAGCCGGCCAACCTGGTCGACCTCGTCCTCGGCTTCGACCCCGTCCAGGTGGTTCCGATCAACGGCGAGATCCTGTCGCAGATCAAGGAGGTCGGCGAGCAGACCGTGCGCTTCGGCTTCCGCGACCGCGTTCCCGACCTCACCAAGAACTTCGTGGACGTGACCACCCTTGGCTAGGGTGCTCGAACTGGCCGGCCGGGTCTCCCGCCGGTTCGGCGAGCAACTGGTGCTCGACGACCTTGACCTGACGGTCGGCGAGGGCGAGGTCGTCGCCCTGCTCGGCCGGTCCGGTTCGGGGAAGTCCACGCTCCTGCGCCTGCTCGCCGGGCTGGACGAGCCTGACGCGGGCCGCGTCGAGGTGCCGGACGGGGTCGCGGTCGTCTTCCAGGAGGCGCGGCTGTTCCCCTGGCTCAGCGTGCTCGACAACGTGACCATCGGGCTGCCGCGCACGTCGGCCCCGGCCGCGCTCGACGCGCTCGCCGAGGTCGGGCTCGCGGACAAGAGGCGCGCCTGGCCGCTGACCCTGTCGGGCGGCGAGGCACAGCGGGTCGCCCTCGCCCGGGCCCTCGTCCGGGAACCCCGGCTCATGCTGTTCGACGAGCCGTTCGGCGCGCTCGACGCCCTCACCCGGATCTCCATGCACCAACTCGTCGTCAGGATCTGGGAGCGGCACGCGACGACCGTGGTGCTGGTGACCCACGACGTCGACGAGGCGGTGGTGCTGGCGGACCGGGTTCTGGTGCTCCGTGACGGACGGATCGCGCACGAACTCCAGGTGGAGCGAGCCGACGACGGCTCGGTTCCCGGCGCGGAGCTGCTCGCCTACCGGGCCGAACTCCTGTCGTACCTGGGGGTCGAGCAGCAGGGCGCCCTGCGCAGGAAGCCGCGCCCGGAGGCGACAGCCGGGCGATCCATCCCGAACCCCCGGCGCTGACCCGCCGAGAACTCGAAGGAAACGAAATGGTCCATCAGCATGTGAAACTCGGGCTCATCTACAGCGGGGTCGGACGCCATTCGAGCGCCTGGCGGCTGCCGGAGGCCCAGGCGGACGGATACACGGATCCGGTCCTGGTCTCCGAAGGGGTCAGGATCGCCGAGCGCGGAAAGCTGGACTTCTTCTTCGTCGGCAACTCGCTGACCAGTTCCGCGCACCGCGGGAACTTCTCCTACACCGGCAAGAACGTCCAGGTCTCCCACGATCACCTCTTCGCGATCGAGGGCTTCACGACCATGGCGTACGCCGCGGCCTTCAGCGAGAAGGTCGGCCTGGTGGTGACCTTCAACACGACGTACAACGATCCCTTCCACATCGCGCGCATCACCGCCAGCCTCGACCACCTCTCCCGCGGCCGGCTCGGCCTGAACATCGTCACGGGTTCCGACACCTCCGCCGCCCTCAACTTCGGCAAGGAACAACACCTGGAGAACGAGGACAAGTACCACCGCGCCGAGGAGTTCACCGAGGTGCTCTGGGACCTGTGGGACAGCTGGGAGGACGGCTGGCTGGTCGCGGACAAGGAGACGGGGATCTACCACGACGTCGGCAAGGCCCGGCGAGTCGACCACACCGGCAAGTTCTTCTCGATCCGCGGGCCCCTGAACTTCCCCCGGCCGCCGCAGGGGCACATCCCCTTCCTGCACCCCGGATACTCCGACCGCTCGCTCGAGTACGGCGCCAAGTACGCCGACATGCGGTTCATCCACTGGCGGAACGCCGAGTGGAACAAGGCGTACTACGCCGACATCAAGTCCCGGGTCCTGCGCCACGGGCGGGACGAGGACGACCACCTGCTCATCTCGGGAATCACGCCCTACGTCGCCGAGAACGCCCGCGACGCGCACGCGAAGTTCCGTGAGGTGCAGGATCTGAACACCAACGTCTTCGTGCCGGAGGTGCTCTCCGGTCAGCTCGGGCTCGACCTGGCCGGGCGTACCGGCGCGGACCGGGTGCTGGCGGCGATCGACCGCACGCTCATCCCGGAGAAGGCCTGGATCATCGACAACGCGATCGCGAGCTTCGACGACGAGGACATCACCCTCGAAGACCTGACCCACTACATGGGCAACAACCCCATCTCGCAGCCCGCGATCGTGGGGGACGCCAAACAGCTCGCCGACTTCGTCGAGACCAACTTCCACGAGCGCGCGTTCGACGGCGTCGCGGTCTGCCAGCCCTACTGGCCAGGACCGGCGGCGGCGTTCGTCGACCTGGTGGTCCCGGAGCTCCAGCGGCGCGGCGTCTTCCGTACCGAGTACACGACCTCGACGCTGCGCGAGCACCTCGGCCTCAAGAGCGCGCCGAACCGGCTGGCGGCAGGCGGTGGCGAAGCATGAGCGGTTCCGCCACGGACAGGAAGCCCTACGCGCTGACGCTGCGGACCACCGAGGTGGCCGGGCGCTTCGTCGCGGACGGCGACCCGGTGACATTCACGGTCGACAACGCCAAGCTCCTGGCGACGGCCGAACACCCGGGCACGGCGGAGTACTTTCTGGCGAGCCTCGCCGGATGCGCGCTGAACATCATCGCGACCCGTTCGGTGGAGTGGGAGTTGCCGTACCCGCGGCTGGAGGTGACCGGGTCGTACCTCGTCGACGAGAACGACAGCACCCGCTTCGAGCGGATCGAACTCGTCTTCCGGTTCGCCGACGTCACCGAGGAGCAGTCCTGGCGCTACGTCGACGACTTCACCGCCCGCTGCCCGATCTACAACACGCTCGTCCGCGGCGGCGCACCCATCACCATCGAGGTCGGCGCCGGGGAGAGCTGAGGGAACGCGCTCCTCGCCCGCGAAGACCGTGCGCGGGCGAGGAGCTCGGTTGCGCCGGAGGTCGCCAGGCTCTACATTTCCTACTAAACAAGTCTGGTTAGCAGGAATTGGAACAACCAGGTGATACGTGCTGTCGGGCTTCGAGCGGGGGCGGTGCTCCTGCTGCTGGCGATCTGGTGGGCGGTCGCCGCGGCGCACATCTGGCCGGAGGTGTTCGTGCCCGCGCCCGGCGCGGTGTGGGAGCAGTTGTGGCTCACCTCCTCGGTCCATGAGGGCAGGCGCGGGTACAGCGGCTACCTGCTCCACGAGCACCTGCTGGTCAGCCTGGGGCGCATCGGTCTCGGCAGCCTCTACGGCGTGATCGGCGGCATCGCCGCGGGACTGCTGATCGGGCTGGTGCCGACGGTACGGACGCTGCTCGGACCGCTGGTCACCTTCGTACGGACGCTCCCGCCGCTGGCGTACTTCAGCCTCCTGATCATCTGGTTCGGCATCGACGAGCCGCCGAAGATCTGGCTGCTGTTCATCGCCGCGATGCCCCCGGTCGCAGTGGCGACCGCGGAGGCGGTGCGCGGCGTGCACGAGGACTACCTGAACGCGGCCCGCTCGCTCGGGGCCAGGCGGTGGCAGCTGCCGTACCGGATCGTGCTGCCCTCCGCCCTGCCCGAGGTGATCACCGGCATCCGGGTGGCCGTCGGGGTGGCCTACACGACCGTGGTGGCCGCCGAGACCGTCAACGGCGTGCCGGGCATCGGCGGCATGATCCGCGACGCCCAGCGCTACAACCAGACCGACGTGGTGATCCTCGGGCTGCTCGTCATCGGGGCCTCCGGGCTGCTCATCGACACCTTCCTCCAGTTCATCGAGCGCCTGCTCGTGCCCTGGCGCGGCAGAGCCTGACGAAAGGCAGCACAGTGAAATACCGTCTCATCCCCGCGCTGGCGCTCGCCCTGAGCCTCACCGCCTGCGGCTCGGACACCGGTCCCGCCCAGGAGGCCGGCGGCGCGCCCAAGGAGATCCGGATCGGGTACCAGCTCATCCCCAACGGCGACCTCATCGTCAAGGACCAGAAGTGGCTGGAGACCGCGCTGCCGAACACCACGATCACCTGGACCAAGTTCGACTCCGGCGGCGACGTCAACACCGCGATGGTGGCGGGCAGCATCGACATCGGGCTGGCCGGCAGCTCCCCCGTCACCAGGGGCCTGTCCGCGCCGTTGAACATCCCCTACAAGGTCGCCTGGATCTTCGACGTGATCGGGGAGAACGAGGCGCTGGTGGCCAGGCAGGCCACCTCGATCGCCGACCTGAAGGGGAAGAAGATCGCCACGCCCTTCTCCTCGACCTCCCACTACAGCCTGCTCGCCGCCCTTCAGGGGGCCGGTCTCGCGGAGTCCGACGTGACCGTCGTCGACCTGGAGCCGCCGGACATCCAGGCCGCCTGGACGCGCGGCGACATCGACGCCGCCTACGTGTGGACCCCCGTGCTCGGCGAGCTCCGCAAGACCGGCACCGTGCTGATCACCAGCAAGGAGCTGGCCGCACAGGGCAAGCTCACCGCCGACCTGGCGGTCGTCAGGACCGAGTTCGCCACCGCCTACCCCGAGGCCCTGCGCACCTGGCTGGTCCAGCAGGACCGCGCGGTCAAGCTCGTACGCTCCGACAAGCAGGCGGCCGCCGCCGCGGTGGGCCGCCAGCTCAACCTCGACCCGGCCGAGGCGGGGCGCCAGATCGACGAGCTCGTGCTGCTGGACGGCAAGGAGCAGCTCGGCGCCGACTACCTGGGCACGCCGGAGCAGCCGGGCGCGCTGGCCGAGAACCTGCGCAGCGCGGCCGAGTTCCTGAACGCGCAGAACAAGCTGCCCGCCGTCCCCGAGCTGTCGGTGTTCCAGCAGGGGCTGGCCGCCAAGGACCTGCACGATGCCTTCCCCGGATGAGGTGCTCGCGGTGCGGACCGCCGCGGTCCGGCTCACCGGCGTCTCCCTGACGTACGGCGCCCGCGGCGGTCTGCTCCGGCCACGGGGCACGCGGGTCGCGGCGCTGCGCGACATCGACCTGGAGATCGGCGCCGGGGCGTTCCTGGTGATCGTGGGGCCGTCCGGGTGCGGCAAGAGCACCCTGCTCCGGCTGATCGCCGGTTTCGCTCCCCCGACCACCGGGGAGATCGCCGTCTCGGGGGCGCCGGTGACCGGGCCGGGGCCGGACCGGGGCGTGGTGTTCCAGCAGCCCCGGCTGTTCCCCTGGCTCAGTGTCCGGCGCAACGTCGAGTTCGGGCTGCGCATGGCCGGTCTGCCGGCCGCGCGGCGCCGCGAGCGGGCCATGGAACTGCTCGGCCTGGTCGGGCTCGCCGACGTCGCCGGGCAGCGGCCGTACGAGCTGTCCGGCGGCATGCAGCAGCGCGCCGCCATCGCCCGCGCGCTGGCGCCCGACCCCGCGATCCTGCTGATGGACGAGCCCTTCGCGGCGCTGGACGCGCTCACCAGGGAACGGCTCCAGGAGGAGCTCCGCCGGATCTGGCAGGCCACCGGCAAGACGGTCCTGTTCGTCACGCACAGCGTGGACGAGGCCGTCTACCTGGGCACCCGGGTGATCGTGCTCAGCCGCCGGCCCGGCCGGATCGTCCTGGACCAGCCCTCCGAACTGCCGTTCGCCCCCGACCCGCACACCCATCCCGGGTACCCCGCGCTGCGCGAGACCATCGCGACGGCCGTGCGCCGGTCCGCATCCGACGACCCCGGACAAGACGACTCCGGACAAGACGCCTCCGGATCAGACGACTCCGGATAAGACGACGAGGTGACCTGATGCGTTTCCACTGGTTCCTGCCGACCACCGGCGACGGCCACGAGGTCCGTTCCGCCATCACCACCACCGACAGTTTCCGCCCGGCCGGTCGTCCGGCCACGCTGGCGTACCTGACCCAGGTGGCGAGGGCCGCCGAGCAGGCCGGCTTCGAGGCCGCCCTCACCCCCGTCGGCGCGGGCTGCCCCGACCCGTGGATCGTGTGCGCCGCGCTGACCCAGCACACCGAGCGCCTGCGCACCCTGGTCGCCTTCCGCACCGGTTACACCCTGCCCACCCTGCTGGCCCAGCAGGCCCAGGCCTTCCAGGAGGTCTCCGGCGGGCGGCTGCTGCTGAACGTCGTCACCGGCGGCGACCCGGTCGAGCAGCGCGCGTACGGCGACTTCCTCGACCACGACGCCCGCTACGCCAGAACCGACGAGTTCCTTCAGGTGCTCCGCCGCGCCTGGGCGGGCGGGCCCTTCGACCACCACGGCGCGCACTACCGCATCGAGGCGGGCGGGCTGGCCGAGCCGCTCGGCCACATCCCCGACGTCTACTTCGGCGGCGCCTCCCCCGCCGCCGAGCAGGTCGCCGCCCGGCACGCCGACGTGGCGCTGATGTGGGGCGAGCCCCCGGCGGCCATCGCGGCGCGGATCGCCCGGCTCCGCACGTCGGCCGCCGCGGCCGGCCGCGAACTCCGGTACGGCCTGCGCGTGCACGTCATCGCCCGCGACACCGCCGAGGCGGCCTGGGCCGAGGCCGAGCGGCTGCTCGCGGGCATGAGCCAGGACCGCATCGCCGAAGCCCAGCGACGCTTCGCCCGCTACGACTCCGTCGGCCAGCGGCGCATGGTCGACCTCCACCGGGGACAAGCCCGTGACCTGGAGATCCACCCGGGCCTCTGGGCCGGTGTCGGCCTGGTCAGGGAGGGCGCCGGAACCGCCCTGGTCGGCTCTTACGACGAGGTCGCCACCCTGCTGCGCGAGTACGCCGCCCTGGGCGTGGACGAGTTCATCCTCTCCGGCTGGCCCCACCTGGAGGAGGCCTACCGGGTCGGCGAGTACGTCATCCCTCGGCTGGCCGCGCACAGCGCCTCGGCGTCAGCGCAGCGACATGCCCTTCTGGGTCAGTGACTCGGACAGGATCCGCACGGCCCGCGGGCCAACTCCGTGCAGGGCGAGCAGTTCCTTCTCCGTGCGGGTGGCGACCTGCGCGAGAGTGGTCAGGCCGGCCCCGAGTAGTGCACGGGTCGCCGGTTTGCCGATGGCGGGCGGCAGGTCGCAGTCTGCTGGCTGAGTGGTCATGGGCTCGATGCTAGAGACTTCCACCGACAGTCTCACCGGCAGGAGAGAAGCACGGCGCCGGGACAGGCCGGCGCCGTGCCGGAGTGGTCAGCTGTACGAGACCGACTGCAGGCTGCAGTTGGTGACGTACGGTCCGGGGTAGACCTGCGCGGTGGCGCAGGCCCAGCTGGCGGTGACGGTCGTGTAGCCGGCGGGGATGCCGGCGCTGCCGTTCGACACGCCGTAGAGGTCGTACTGGTGGCCGCTGCTGCACTTGGCGTTGATCGTCACGGAGGTGGCTCCGCTCGGCAGCGCCTGGGAGAACTGGTAGGAGTGGTTGGCCGGGTTCGCGACCAGGCTGCCGCCGGGGACCGGCGTGGACGTGGTGGGCGGTGAGGTGACGACCGCCAAGGTGTTGGGGTACCAGTCGCTGGTGTTCCCGGAGTAGTTGGATGCGGTGCAGTCAACCGTGGCCTGCAGGGTGACGTTGACGGCGGCGGCCGGCTGCTGGATGGCGGCGATCGCCGCGCCGGTTGTGACCAGCACCGAAGCGAGCGCCAGGGCCCGCCGCACTAGTTTCCCAGCGAACATGGATGTCCCTTCCGACGGATGCGACATTCGTCCACCGCGAATCCAGCCACCTTCCTGGATGACGGTCAATTCCAGAAACTTTCGGTCATTCCGAAACCGTCATCGGGGAATTCCGCCGAAATGACAAGGGAAGACATCCACCGTCCGGCACGCAGTACATCGAGCTGAGACGTTCGCCAGGCTCATGATCGCCGAAAGTTTCGGGACACTCGCTCCCCCTGCAACATTCAGAGCAGGGTGGTTCACATATGTGAACCGATTGACAGTATACGGAACAGTGACGAGAATGAGGCTCCGGTGAGGAGAGGTGGAGTTGTGGTCGACCAGGCGTCCGGGGCGGACCTCGCCGGGCTGAGCTTCGAGGCGCTCACTCCGACGGGATTCCTCGATCGGGCGGCGGCGGTGCATGCCGATCGCACGGCGGTGATCGATGGGCCGCTCCGGCTGACCTACCGCGAGCTGCACGACAGGTGCCTGCGCCAGGCGGGGGCGCTGGCCGGGCTGGGGGTGGCGCAGGGCGACCGGGTCGCCGTGCTCGCCGCCAACAGCCCGCTGCTGCTGGAGTCGCATTTCGGGGTGCTCTACGCGGGAGCGGTGCTGGTCACCCTCAACATCCGGCTGTCGGCCGAGGAGCTGCGGCACATCGTCGAGCACTCGGGAGCCCGGCTGCTGCTGTTCGACCCCGAGTTCGCCGAGCTGGCAGAAGCCGCCACCGAAGCGCTGGACGGCGTGCGGATCGTGGGCCCGGAAGAATACGAGCGGCTGCGCGCCGAGGCGGCGCCGTACCGGGTGCCGGTGGCGGACGAGCGGGCGTTGATGGCGCTGAACTACACCAGCGGCACCACCGGCCACCCCAAAGGGGTCATGTACCACCATCGAGGCGCCTACCTCCAGGCGCTGGCCATGGTCGGCCACTTCCGCCTCACCCCGGAGGTCGTCTACCTCTGGACGCTGCCGATGTTCCACTGCAACGGCTGGGCCTTCCCCTGGGCGGTCACGGCCGTCGGCGGCACGCACGTCTGCCTGCGCAGGGTCGAGCCGGCCCAGGTGTGGCCGCTGATCGTCGCCGAGCGGGTCACCATGCTCTGCGCCGCGCCCACGGTGCTGATCTCCCTGGTCGCCGCCGCGCCCGCCGCGCTCGACGGCGGCAGGGTGACCGTCGCGGTCGGCGGCGCGCCGCCCTCCCCCACCCTGCTGCGGGACTGCGCGCGGATCGGCTTCGACGTCACCCACCTGTACGGCCTGACCGAGACGTTCGGCCCGGCGGCCATCTGCGACTGGCGGCCGGAGTGGTCGGCGCTGCCGGAGGAGGAGCAGTCGCGGCTGCGGGCCAGGCAGGGCGTCTCCAACCTGGTGTCCTGCGCGATGCGGGTGCTGGACGCCAAGGGCAGGGACGTGCCGCGGGACGGACAGACGATCGGCGAGGTGGCGCTGCGCGGCAACACGGTGATGCTCGGCTACTACCGGGACCCGGCGGCCACCAGGGCCGCCGCGCCCGACGGCTGGCTGCGCACCGGCGACCTGGGCGTGCTGCATCCGGACGGCTACCTGGAGCTGCGCGACCGGGCCAAGGACATCATCATCTCCGGCGGGGAGAACATCTCCTCGATCGAGGTCGAGGCGGCCCTGGCCAGCCATCCGGCGGTGCTGGAGGCCGCGGTGGTGGGCGTCGCCGACGAGCGCTGGGGAGAGCGGCCGATGGCCTTCGTCACGCTGCGCCCCGGCGCGCAGGCCACCACGGAGGAACTGCGGGCGCACGTGCGCGCCCGGCTCGCCGCGTTCAAAGCGCCGGACCGGATCGAGCTGGGCGAGCTGCCCAAGACGTCGTCCGGCAAGATTCGCAAAGTGACATTGAAGGCCCGGGCCAATGGCGGATGAACCCGCCGGTCAGGGGCGTGGTCCCCCTTTGCGGGAGGGATCCTCGCGCGTCAGCGAACCGGGTAAGGTACCACTAGCCGAATGCCGGTTTACCTACATGAACGGCCATCCATCGTCATGAACTCACTTGTCAAGTCGGCCGACCGCACCCTCGCCATTCTGGACCTGCTGACCGAGCATCGCGACGGCCTGACCCTGACCGAGATCCAGCGCCGGTTGGAGATCCCGAAGAGCAGCACGTACACGCTGCTGGTCACCATGACCACCCGGGGGTTCCTGGAGCAGGACACCGAGAGCCGGCGCTTCCGGGTCGGCATCCGGCTGTGGCAGGCGGGGCAGAGTTACGTCGCGGTCTCCGACCTGGAGAAGGCGGCGATGCCGTACATGGAGGCGCTGCGCGACACCCTGAACGAGACCGTGCAGCTGGCCACGCTGGACGGCACCGACAACGTCTACATCGCCAAGGTCGACCCCGACCACCAGCTCCGGCTGGCGTCCAGGGTCGGCGTCCGGCTGCCGGCGTACGCCACCGGGATCGGCAAGGCGCTGCTCAGCCAGCTCAGCGACGAGGAGATCAGGGAACGGTTCGCCGAGGTGCCCTTCGTGCCGTTCACGCCGCAGACCATCACCTCGCTGCCGCAGCTGCTGGCCGTCGTGCGCGAGGTGCGGGAGAGCGGTTACGCGACCGACAACTCCGAGTACACCCCGGGCGTGTTCTGCATCGCCGCGCCCGTCAGCGGCCACCGGGGCGGCAGCCGTGCCGCGCTCAGCGTCTCCATCCCGGAGATGCGCAAGACCCCGGCGCTCATCGCCACCACCATCGACAACGTCCGCTCGACCGCCCACCAGCTCTCGCTGCGCATGGGTTACCAGGACGCACCCGCACAAGGACTCACATGGAACTCTTCCGGTACGGCCCCCCAGGGGCGGAACGCCCCGCCGTACGGCACGACGGTCGCGAACACGACCTGACCCCGCTCACCCCCGACCTGGACGGCGCCTTCTTCGCGGCCGACGGCATCGAGCGGGTGGCCGCCGCGCTGGCCGCGGGTGAGCTGCCCGAGGCCGACACGGCCGGGCAGCGCATCGGCTCGCCGATCGCGCGCCCCGCGGCCGTGGTGTGCATCGGCATGAACTACGCGGCCCACGCGGCCGAGTCCGGCGCGGCGCCGCCCGAGTACCCCGTGGTCTTCCTGAAGCACCCGGGCTGTGTGGTCGGCCCGGACGACGAGGTGATCCTGCCGCCCGGCTCGGTCAAGACCGACTGGGAGGTCGAGCTGGCCGTGGTGATGAAGCGCACGCCGCGCTACCTCAGCGACCCCGCCGAGGCCCTCGACTACGTGGCGGGTTACGCGCTCTCCAACGACGTCTCGGAGCGGCGCTTCCAGCTCGAGGTGTCCGGCGGGCAGTGGTCGAAGGGCAAGTGCGCCGAGACCTTCAACCCGCTCGGCCCGGTGCTGCGGCCCGCCGCCGAGATCCGGCCCGACCGGCTGCGGCTGCGCTCCTGGGTCAACGGCGAGCCGCGGCAGGACTCCAGCACCGCCGACATGGTCTTCTCGGTGCCGGAGCTCATCGTGCACCTCAGCCACCACATGCTGCTGCTGCCGGGCGACGTCATCAACACCGGCACCCCCGAGGGGGTGGCGCTCTCCGGCCGTTTCCCCTACCTGAAGGCCGGTGACGTGGTCAGCATGGAGATCGACGGGCTCGGCCGGCAGGAGCAGAAGGTGGTGGACTACCAGCCTTGATCGTCCAGCGACCGCAGCTCCGCTTCGGTCAGGACGAGCCGGGCGCCCCGGACGGCGGCTTCGACGCCGGCGGGGCGCCCGGCCCCGACGATGGAAATGATCACATCCGAGGCCGGGGCGTAGGCCAGGCCTGTTGGGCCGACCGGCCGTGTCACGGGAGCGCCGCGACGACGCCGTCCGGGTAGCGGGTGAGCTGGTCGGGGTCGTAGATGGTGAGCGGCACGTCGGCCACCCCGCGTACCCGCTCGTGGGCGGCCAGCGCCTCGTAGATGTTCTCGCAGATGCCGATGGGCTGGTCGGTGTCGAGGTTGCGGCGGGTGAAGTAGGCGTCGGTCACGGTGACCACGCCCGCCGTGCTGTCGATCTCGACGGCCATCGAGGCCCGGTGGTGCGAGCCGGTCCACCAGGTGCGGATGCCGGGCGCCACCTCGTCCTCGTCGGCGAGCAGGTCGACCCGGTCCCAGGCGTCGTGGGTGAGGTAGCTCAGCACCTCCGGCGGCAGGGAGGTCCAGCGGTCGTCGTGCGGATGCTTCTTGGTGCGGTGGAAGTGGGTCCAGCCGCGCTCGGTCAGGCAGAACCTCGCGTTCGGGAAGTGCGGGACGTTGGAGGTGGTGTAGAGCTGCAACGGCGTGAGCAGCACGTGCGTCACCTCCTCCGGCGCGATGCCGAGCGTGGCCAGCTGGTCGGGCAGCCACTGGCCGGGCTCACGCCGCATCGCCGCGCGCTCGCCTAGGAATCCGGCCCACCGCTCGTTCATCGGCCCGAGATCCTCGGCCGGTCCGGTGCCGATGAGCGCGGTGACGCCGGGGCCCTGGATCAGCACGGCCTGGAAGGCCAGCCGGTACCACTGGTCCCAGTCCGACATCCAGTACACCTCGGGCCCCGGCACGTCTCCGTCGCCCAGATGCAGCAGGCGTACGCCGTACATGTCACTCCTCTCCCCAGGGGCGCAGCAGCGCCTTGACGACATCCTGGCGGCCGGCCATCAGCTCGCCGAAAATGGTCGCGCCGTCGGCCAGGTCGAAGGTGGTCGACCAGTCCAGCGCCACCTCCCCGGCCAGGGTCACAGCCTGCGCGAACTCGGCCGCCGTGTAGCAGTACGAGCCGACGACGTGCTTCTCCTCGCGGACGATCTGCTGCCCGTCGAAGGCGGCGTCGGTGCTGAGCAGCCCCACCCAGACGGCCGTGCCGCCGGGGCGCAGGTGCTGCACCGACATGCGGTGGGTGGCCGCCGCGCCGACCGCGTCCACCACGACGTCGAACTCGCCGTGCAGTTCGGTGGTGACGGCGGTGGCGCCCAGGCGTTCGGCCACCGCCAGCCGCTCCGCCGACAGGTCGCAGACCACGACCTGGTCGGTGAGCTGCCGGGCCACCAGCAGGCAGACCAGGCCGATGGTGCCGGCGCCCAGCACGGCGATCCGGGCGCCGGGCGCCGGACGGGCCAGATTCAGCGCGTGTACGCCGTTGGCCAGCGGCTCGATCAGCGCCGCCGTCTCGAACGACATGGCCGGCGGCAGCGGGTGCAGGGCACGTTCCGGCACCGCGACGTACTCGGCGAACGCGCCGGGGCGGTGGATGCCCAGGATGGCGCGCTCCCGGCAGAGATGGTCGCGGCCGATCCGGCACTGGTCGCACACCCCGCAGCTGAGCAGCGGATTGGCGGTGACGCGGCGGCCGTCGGGGGTGGTCCCGGCGAACTCGTGGCCCATCACCAGGGGCGGGCGGCGGAAGCCGCTGTCGCGGATGCCGTGCAGTTCGCTGCCGCAGATGCCGACCGCGCGGACCTTGACCAGGACCTCGCCGTCGGCGGGCCGGGGGTCGGCGACCTCGAGCAGTTCGACGGTGCTCGGCCGGGTGAAGACGAGAGCGCGCATCGGCTCAGCCCGCCGTCAGCAGGTCGCGCATGATCTCGGCGGCCCGCCGCTGGAGCATCGGCAGCGACCGCGTCGACAGGTAGGCGATGTGCGGGGTGACCAGCACCCGCTCGTGCGCGGCCAGCTCCGCCGAGATCCCGGACGGTGGCTCGGCCGCCAGCACGTCCAGCGAGGCGAAGCCCAGGGTGCCCGCGGTCAGCGCGGCGAGCAGTTCCTCCTCCGCCACCAGGGCGCCCCTGGCGGTGTTGACCAGGTGCCCGGCCGGGCCGAGTGCGTCCAGCACCGTACGGTCGACGATGCCCCGGGTCGCCTCGGTCGAGGGGATGTGCAGGGTGAGGTGGTTGACGGCCTCGGCCAGCCCGGCCAGGGTCGGGTGGCCGGTGACGCCGGGGGGCAGGTCGGTGACGTACGGATCCCACACGTGCACCGGGAAGCCGAGCGCGGCGGCGCGGCGGGCGACCTCGCGCCCGATCCGCCCGAACCCGGCGACGCCGACCGGATCCTCGCCGGGGGGCAGCGGCGCGGCGATGCCCTCGGTGGTCCAGCCCCGGGTGTCGTAGGACCGGCTCGCCGCGGTGAGCCTGCGGTTGTGGGAGTACACCGACGCGACGGCGTGGTCGGCCACCTCGGCCAGGCAGTAGTCGTCCACGTTGCGGACCTCGACGCCGAGCCGGGCGGCGGCGGCCAGGTCGATGTTGTCCAGGCCGATGCCGTACCGGACGACGGCCCGCAGCCGGGGCAGGCCGGACAGGACCCGCTCGGTCAGCGGGGCCCACTGCACGAGCAGGCCGTCGGCGTCGGCGCCGACCCTGAGCACCTCCTCCTCGGTTCTGGCGTCGTGATGGCTCACCTCGAAGGCGGGAACCAGGACGCCGCGCTCGATGGAGCCGTCCCCGAGGTTGGTGTCGGTGATGACGATGTGCGTGTTCAACGCTGGTTCCTCGAATCGCTGTCGGTGGCCGGGGCGGACCCGGCGAAGCTGGAGTCCTCGCCCAGGCCCTCGGGGCCCATGGCCAGGTAGCCGCCGTCCACGGGCAGCTCGACTCCGGTGATGAAGCTGGCGTCGCTGGAGCAGAGGAAGGCGATGGCGCTCGCCACCTCGTCCGGCTCGCCGAGGCGGCGCAGCAGGTGGAAGCGGCCCCAGACCGGTTCCCAGGCGGCGCGGTCGCCGCCGGCGGCCCGGCTGACCTCCGGGGTCCAGATCCAGCCCGGGCTGACCGCGTTCACCCGGATGCCGTCCGGGGCGAGGTCCATCGCCATGCACTTGGTCAGCGTCAGGATGGCGCCCTTGGTGGCGTTGTAGGTCCACCGCGCGGGCTGGGCGACGTGCGCGGAGATGCTCGCGGTGTTGACCACCGCGGCCCCCTGGGTGCGGGCCAGCAGCGGGTGCGCGGCCTGCACCACGTTGCCGATGCCCTGCACGTTGACCCGGAGCACCCGGTCCCAGTCGGCCTGGGTCACCGTCAGGCCGCGGGCCAGGAAGTTCACGGCGCAGTTGACCACCGCGTCCAGGCGGCCGTGCGCGTCCCCGAGGGCGGCGACGGCGCGGCGCACCGCCTCGCCGTCG
>NZ_JAHCST010000139.1 GCF_018476525.1 Acrocarpospora catenulata | reverse complement strand
GGCACCCCCCACCTCGGCATCGACGACAACTTCTTCGCCAACGGCGGCCACAGCATCCTCGCCACCCGCCTCATCAGCCGCATCCGCACCACCCTCGGCGCCACCCTCACCATCCGCGACCTGTTCGACCACCCGACCGTGGCGGGCCTGTCGGAGATCATGCGCGCCGACACCACCCCCGTGCTGCGGCCGGTGACCAGGCCTGAGCGGCTGCCGCTGTCGTTCACCCAGCGCCGCCTGTGGTTCCTCAACCGGCTCGAAGAGGCCGGCGACCACGCCCAGAACACCCTCTTCGGCCTGCGGCTGCGCGGGCCGCTCCAGGTCGCCGTGCTGTCGGCCGCGCTGACCGACGTCGTGGCCAGGCACGAGACGCTGCGCACGGTCTTCCCCGAGGACGCGACCGGCCCCTACCAGCACGTGCTGGCGTCCGCGCCGGTCGACCTGACCCCCGAGGACATCACCGAGGAGCGGCTGCCCGACGCGCTCACCGCCGTCGCCTCGCACGGTTTCGACCTGACCGTGGAGACGCCGCTGCGCGCCCGGCTGTTCCGTACCGCCCCCGACGAGCACGTCCTGCTCCTGGTGGTGCACCACATCGCCTGTGACGGCTGGTCGATGGCCCCGCTCTCGCGCGATCTGGCGCAGGCCTACCAGGCCCGGCTCGACGGCGTCCCGCCGGCCTGGGCCCCGCTGCCCGTGCAGTACGCCGACTACACCCTCTGGCAGCCGCCCGGCGACGACCAGCTCGACTTCTGGCGCACGACCCTGGCCGGCGTCCCCGACCAGCTGGAGCTGCCCACCGACCGGCCGCGCCCGGCCATCGCCAGCTACCGCGGCGACACCGTCGCCTTCACGGTGCCGCCCGAGTTGCACGAGCGCATGCTGCTGCTGGCCCAGTCGCGCAACACCAGCCTCTTCATGGTCATGCAGGCCGCCCTGTCCATGCTGCTGACCAGGCTGGGCGCCGGGTCCGACATCCCCATCGGCACCGCGGTGGCCGGCCGTACCGACGAGGCCCTCGACGACCTGGTGGGCTGCTTCATCAACACGTTGGTGCTGCGCACCGACACCTCGGGCAACCCGAGCTTCCTGGAACTGCTCGACCGCGTACGCGAGACCAACCTGGCCGCCTACGAGCACCAGGAGGTGCCCTTCGAGCGCGTGGTCGAGGCCGTCAACCCGACCCGCTCGCTGGCCCGCTTCCCGCTCTTCCAGGTCCTGCTGGTGTTCCAGAACAACGCCACGGCCGAGCTGGGCTTCGCCGGGCTGGACGCCGCCCACGAGCCGGTACGGCACGGCACCGCCGACTACGACCTGACCCTGGACGTGATCGAGCGCTACGGCCCGTGCGGCCGGCCCGACGGGATGGACGGCTACCTGGAGTACGCGGTGGACCTGTTCGACCGCTCGACGGTGGAGTCGCTGACCGCGCGGCTGGTGCGGCTGCTCGGCGCGGCCATCGCCGAACCGGACATCCCCATCGGGTACCTGCCCGCGCTCACGCCGGAGGAGCTGGAGCTGGAAAGGCGCCACTCCTTCGGCCCGTACGTGGAGCTGCCGCCCGAGACCCTGCCGACCCTCTTCGAGCGGCAGGCGGCCAGGACCCCCGACCAGACCGCGGTCGTGTCCGGCGAGGAGTCGCTGACGTTCGCCGAGCTGAACCGGCTGGCCAACCAGATCGCCCACCAGCTCAGGGCGCGCGGCGCCGGTCCCGAGACCCTCATCGCGCTCGCCCTGCCCCGCTCGGTGCGCATGATCGCCGCCATCCTCGGCGTGCACAAGGCCGGAGCCGCCTACCTGCCCCTCGACCTAGAACACCCCGACGACCGCATCGCCTTCACCCTCCAGGACGCCAAGCCGCTGCTCGTCCTCACCGAGGAGGAAAACCGCCTCCCGGGCGCCGTCAACCTCGCCGACCTGCTCCACGGCCCCGACCACAACCCGGGCACCCCGCCGCTCCCCCGGCACGCCGCCTACGTCATCTACACCAGCGGCTCCACCGGCCGCCCCAAGGGCGTGGTGCTGGAACACGGCGGCCTGGCCAACCTGTTCCTGGCCCACCAGAACGGGCTGTTCACCACGGCACGCGGCGAGCGGTTCCGCATCGGGTTCGTGGTGCCGCTGACCTTCGACACCTCGTGGGACTCGATGCTGTGGATGATCGACGGGCACGAGCTGCACGTGCTCGACGACGTGACCCGGCGCACCCCCGAGGACCTGGTCGACTACATCGACCGGCACCGCATCGGCTTCGTCGACCTCACGCCGGTGTTCATGGAGCAGCTCGTCGCCGCCGGGCTGTTCGCGCCGGGGCGCCACCACCCCATCTCGCTGATGGTGGGCGGCGAGGCGGTCTCCCCCGGCCTGTGGCGGGCGATGCGCGAGGCCCCGGCCACCGACAGCTACAACTACTACGGCCAGACCGAGTGCACCAACGACAGCACCGGCTACCGGGTGCGCGACGGCGAGATCCCGCTGATCGGCAGGCCGCTGGTCAACATGGAAGTGCTGTTGCTGGACGAGAACCTGCTACCCGTTCCCCCGCACACTCCGGGTGAGCTGTACATCGCCGGGCCCGGCGTCGGGCGTGGTTACCTCAACCGGCCGACCCTCACCGCCCAACGGTTCATCCCTCACCCCCACCACCCCGGCGCCCGCATGTACCGCACCGGCGACCAAGCCCGCCGCCACCCCAACGGCACCCTCGAATTCATCGGCCGCACCGACAACCAAATCAAACTCCGCGGCCACCGCATCGAAC
>NZ_JAHCST010000138.1 GCF_018476525.1 Acrocarpospora catenulata | reverse complement strand
AAAGGCATCGCCAACATCGCTCATGCCCGTCGCCGCCACGCCTACGTCCCACACCGAATGCTGGTGCTGTTCTCGCTATGAGCAAATCCCTCAGATCAGCTCAGATCATCGATACGCCGGGGCCCTGCATGAACAGCGACGCGCCCCCGCCGAGGCGATTCGACCAGGAGTTCGTCGAGGAGTACCAGCGTCGTCATGGTGCCAAGACTCCTCAAGGTCGCTCTCTCACTTATGACAACGCCGTTGATGAGGAGTTCGCGCCACGTCGGGCGTGGCTCGACGAGCAACTCGGACGACTACCCGCGAAGCAGGCCGACCGGCTCGCCCGGAATGTCTGGCTGGACGAACACTATTGGCCTGTCCACTTTGAGATGGCCACCGGAGCTGCATTACGGCGCGCTGGGCTCCAATTGGTCTATGACCGTTCCTGGGATGGGCAGACACCTGACTGGACGGTACTCACCGACGATGGAAAGCCCGTCTGTCTGGTCGAGGTGCATACCGCCTCTCCTCCCAGGGAGACCTACGGCAACATGCGTGCCTGGCACCAGCTCACTCAACAGATCAAGAAGATCCCGGTCGGTGTTGTGCTGATGTTGGAACCAACTGGACAGCCCATCCCAGCACCAACTGCGAAGACAGCGAAGAAGGCGGCGAGCGAGGTACATCAAGCCCTGAGCAGCCCCGGATGCCCATCGCGCATACCCACCAGCACCGGCCATACCTTTCTCGTCCAGGCGAGCCGATATGGTTACCCGCTCCCTTCGCCCTTTGGTCTGTTCGCCTGCTTCGAACCGCCCAGCTCCATTGCCGGGCAGGTCAGCGCGGAGCAGATCATCGGACCTATCAGGACAAAGATCAATAAGTACCGCCAGCTCGTCAACTCCCACGACCTGCCACTGGTGGTGGCCGTAGGTGCCCACCCGTTCACCGGCCTGGGACTAGAGGAACTTGATGACCTGCTCCACGGTCAGTCGGTCATCACCTTCCAATTCAAGGCCGGGGACACCCACATCGGGCGTGTAAACTCCCCGTCGCCTAAGTGGGACATGCCACCGGAGTTGGCCGGGCTGCTGTGGGTTGAAAATGCGTTTCCGTTCGCGGTAACTAGCCGGCCGAATGCAGCCGCAGAGCGTCCAATGCCCGCCGCACTGACTGACCTGAGCGATCACGTGTGACGAGCGGGTGCATCGTTGGCCAGGACGAACTCTTAGGACGCAGGATCGCTCAGGCGCACGCCGAGCGTTCCCCGTGGATACGACATGAAGAAGAGCCCGTGTTCCTATTTCCCAAGGTGTTCTCTGGTAACGGCTGCGCGGGCTGGAGAAGCATTCAGCCTGGTTACCGGCGAACCCGTGGCTTGGAGTCGCACCGCCGCGCCTGAAATGACCTGGTATGAATTCGCATGCAAGTACGTAGACATGAAATGGAAGAGTGCTTCCGCGAACTACCGCCAGGTCATTGCACGGGCCCTGACTGCGGCGACCCCCGCCATGTACGCCCGGAAGCGAGGTAAGCCCACAGACGTGAACCTGCGGTCTGCCATGCACCGTCGCGCCTTCAACACGCGGCAGCGTGAAGCAGCCCAGGGAGATGCAGCCGAGGCGCTCCGCTGGCTGAGCGAGAACACCAAACCAGTCTCCGCGCTGGCTGAACCTGGAACGATCCGCGAAGTTCTCGATGCGGCCACCTCAACCGTCGAGGGAAAGCGTGCGGCCGCGACCACGGCGAAGAAACATCGCCTGGTGCTGTCCAACGCCCTGGACTACGCAGTTGAGCTGGACCTGCTTGCAGAGAATCCACTCAAGTCGCTGAAATGGACACCGCCCAAGTGCACACACGAAGTTGATCGCGTGAGCGTTATTAATCACGTACAGGCGCGTGACCTGCTGAAGGCCGTGGGCCTGCAAAAGCCAAGCGGCAAACGCCTCATCGCCTTCTTCGCTGTGATGTATTACGCCGCCCTTCGGCCAGAAGAGGCAGTCAACCTGCGTGTCTGCAACATCACGCTTCCGCCCTTGGACGAGGGAGACGAGGAAGTGTGGGGCGAAATACACATCGGCAAGGCGGCACCGTTCGCAGGGAAGGAGTGGACCGACGACGGATCCAGCCGTGAGCTGCGAGCCCTTAAGCATCGGGCGGAGGGTCAGACGCGAACCATCCCGTGTCCGCCACCGCTGACGGCAATTCTTCGGGTACACCTCACAGAATTCACTAAGGGTGATGATGGGCGTCTCTTCTACGGCGTCCGTGGGGGAGACCTTCCCAACATCACTTATCGGCGGGCGTGGATCGCGGCCCGCCGCAAAACGTTCACGGAGGAGGAGGCACAGACTTCCCTCGCCAAGCGTCCGTACGACCTGCGCCACGCCTGCGTCTCCACCTGGCTCAACGCTGGGGTTCCAGCCACGCAGGTGGCGGCCTGGGCCGGTCACAGCGTCGATGTGCTCCTGAAGATCTATGCCAAGTGCATCGTCGGACAGGACGAGGCTGCACGGCGACGAATCTCAGCGGCGTTGTCAGACGAGTGATCGTTTGGGCAAGCATTGGGATGGATCAACCGCAAACAGCGGCTGACAGCCGTTGATCGCCGGACATGAAGAAGCGCCTGTGACCTTCGTTCGTGCAGGTCACAGGCGCTTTTGGTGGGTGCCCCCGGTAGGAATCGAACCTACGACACCAGGTTTAGGAAACCTGTGCTCTATCCCCTGAGCTACGGGAGCGGGGTCTGGGATAAGCCTATCGGAGGTGGGGGTGGCGCGGTCGGGGACGGGGTCGGGGAGGGACTTGCGGTCGATCTTGCCGCTGATGGTCAGGGGGAGG
>NZ_JAHCST010000137.1 GCF_018476525.1 Acrocarpospora catenulata | reverse complement strand
CCCCCACCCCAACCCCCAGCCCCACCCCCACCGCGCCGATCGTCACCACCAAGCTGCCCGGCGTGGACGCCGAGATCTTCGAGGCCGCGACCGACCCGATCGCGCTGACCTACTACGACGTGACCGACAAGTCCAAGGACACCTGGGTCAACTACCCGAGAGACGGCAGGAACGGCGAGTTCACCCGGAGCACCAAGTACTGGATGCAGTACATCTCCCCCGACGGCACCATCGCGGCCGGGCGGAACCGGAACTACACCACCGACAACTACCACGCGCTGGATGTCATCACCCGGGCGACGGGGGCCAGGAAGTCCATCAAGATCGCCAAGCAGCCGCTCACCTACGACTACGCCGAGTGGTCCCGCAGCGGCAACCTCCTGCTCCTCTCCCTGGTCAACCCGAGCGGGGAGGTCTGGACGACCAAGGGATTCGTGGTGGTCGACATCGCGGCGGGACGGGCCACGACCCGCCAGATCAACGACCCGGCGATCAAGAACGGCCGGTTCTACTGGAGCCCCGACCAGGCGGCGTTGGTCGTCTCCTACGAGGACGGGGACAGCAAGGGCCTGCGGTACTACAACTTCCAGGGCGAGGTCGTGCGGACCATCCCCGACGTGGGCGAGCCCGCCAACACCTCAGGCGGGCTCTTCTCCCCGTCCGGCGATCGGTTCGTCACCGCCTGCGCGGGCCAGACCTCCGGCACCTGCGTCTGGAACACCGCCGACGGCACCGCGTCCACCCGGTTCTCCTCCGACTGCACCAACGTGCTCGGCTGGTGGGACGATCAGCACCTCTACTGCTGGACCTCGCCCCAGAACGGCGTCGACGAGGTGAACGTGGTGGACCTGACCGGGGTCGCCGTACGGAAACTCCTGGAGAGCAGCGACACCAAGAACAGTGTCGTGCCGTACTTCTCACGGACGGGTAACGGTTGAACCGGGCCTCTGCGCCATCCGTGTAGGGGTCATGAGGATTTCGATACGGGCGGCGGGTGCGGTGACCGCGGCGCTTCTCGCGACCGCGTGCACCTCGGGCGGCGCCGCGGACGGCCCCGCGGCCACGCCCGGCAAGGTGGACCTGACCGGCCGGATCAGCCTGGTCGCGTACACCAGTTGTGACGAGATGCTGGCCGGTTTACGCGCCGCGACCGAGAAGAGCGTCGGTCCGTGGGGTTTCAACGGGCCGATGCTGCTGGAGGCGGCGGACGCGAAGGCGACGGCCGCGACCGGGACGGGAGCGAGCGCCTCCTACTCCACCACGAACGTGCACGAAGCCGGTGTGGACGAGCCTGACCTGGTGAAAACCGACGGGAAACGGGTCATCGTGGTCACCCAGGGGGTGCTCCGGGTGGTTGACGCCGAGACCCGGAAGATCACCGGTGAGCTCCGGCTGGTCCCGAAGGACCAGAGCTGGGTCCCGGCCGATCTGCTCGTCTCGGGTGACCGCGCGCTGGTGCTGATGACCCAGGGCGGCGCCCTGCCGTTCGGCGCGGTCGCCAAGATGCGCCCCGGCCCGATCGGCCCCAAGTACGTGCTGGTGGATCTGGCCGGCGAGAAGCCGGCCGAACTGGGCTCGCTGTCGATCGCCGGCAGTCACGTGGACGCCCGCATGGTGGGGAGCACCGTCCGGATCGTCACCCGGTCGGTCCCCGACATCACCTTCCCCGAGTCGAAGCCGGACGCCAAGGACAAAGAGCGGATCGCGGCCAACGTCCAGGCGGTGCGGAAGGCCCCGATCGAGTCGTGGCTGCCCAAGTTCGAGATCGAGTCCGGCGGCGCCACCACCCCGGGGGCCGTCAAGTGCGAGAACGTCAGCCACCCCGCCGACTTCAGCGGCACCTCGATGCTGACCGTGCACACCCTCGACCTGAACGCGGCCTTCGGCGCCGTGGAGCCGATCAGCGTGGCCGCCGACGGGGACACCGTCTACAGCACCAAGGACAGCCTCTACGTCACCAGCAACCCGTCCTGGTTCTTCGTGATGCCGGTGGACGTGGCCCCCGCGGACACCGCGTCCGGGTCGGTCGCGCCCAGCCCGGATCCGGAGATGCCCACCCTGATCCCGGACGCGCCCAAGGTCGAGCCCAGCCACCCGGACGCCGACCAGCCCATCACCGCCACCCCCGAAGCGGTCCCGTCGCCCTCGGCCGTGGAGTCGGCCGTGCCCGAGCCGTCCCGCCCGCCGGAGCGCACCGAGATCCACCGGTTCGACATCACCAGCCCCGGTTCGCCGCGGTACGTGGGCTCCGGCGCCGTGCCCGGCCGCCTGCTCAACCAGTACTCGCTCTCCGAGCACAACGGGCACCTGCGGGTGGCCACCACCTCCGACGCGCAGGTCTTCGGGGCCACGGAGGGCACCAGCGAGAGCGGCGTGTACGTGCTGAACGCCGACACCCTCGCTCAGGTCGGGTCGGTGACCGGGCTCGGCAAGGGCGAGCGCATCTACTCCGTCCGGTTCATCGGCGACCTCGGCTACGTGGTCACCTTCCGCCAGGTGGACCCGCTCTACGCCCTGGACCTGCGCGACCCCGCCGCGCCCCGGATCACCGGCGAACTCAAGATCACCGGCTACTCCGCGTACCTGCACCCCGGCGGCCCCGGCCGCCTGATCGGCGTCGGCCAGGAGGCCACCACCGAAGGCCGCACTGTCGGCACCCAGGTCTCCCTGTTCGACGTCAACGACCCCGCCAACCCTCGGATCCTCTCCCGCTACCTGCAGGAAATGTCGGGAACCGAGGCGGAATGGGATCCGCACGCCTTCCTCTACTGGCCCGAGGACGGCCTCGCCATGATCCCCCTGATGAGCTGGGGCGACAACTGGGCCGACGGCAGCAAGGCCCTCGTCCTCAAGATCACCGACACCACCATGACCAAGGCCGGCGAAATCACCCACCCCAAGGTCTCCCAGCAGAACGAGTTCGCCCCGGTCAACCCGGGCATCCGCCGCTGCCTGATAATCGGCGACACCATCTGGACCGTCTCCGACCTCGGCCTGAAGGCCAGCGACTCCACCACCCTGACCGACCGGGCCTGGATCCCGTTCGTGTAGCAGGGCCGGGCGCGCTCATCGAGCGCGCCCGGCTCCGCAGAATGCCCACGGCAACCAATCCTTCGCACCCCGGAGCGAAACCCGACCCTCCCGGCGGAGCCGGGTCCGGACCCGAAGGGTCAGACGGGTGGGTGGGCTGGAGTTCCACGGCAACCAACTTCCTATGTATGGAGCCGGCACCCGGGGATTCTGGTTACCGCGGTTCTCCCACCCACCCGCCCCCTCCATTACCGTTAGGCCCCA
>NZ_JAHCST010000136.1 GCF_018476525.1 Acrocarpospora catenulata | reverse complement strand
CCACCCACCCACCCTTTGTCCGGTGTTCCGCCTCGGGCCCCGTCTGTCCGACCCTGGCGTCTGTCCGACCCCGGCTGTCCCGCTCTACCGCTCAGCTCTACCGCTCAGCTCTACCGCTCAGCTCTGTCGTCCGGCTCTGTCGTCCGGCCTCGTGTGTCCGACCCTGGCTGTCTGGCCTCGTCTATCTGGTCCGGTCTGTTTGGTCCCCGTGTCTGTCCACGCCTTCTTCGTTCTGGCCTCGTCTCTTTGAAATTGCGCAATGCGGGGGTGTGGGCCGTCGGCGCAATACAGAAGGTGCGGGGAGATTCGCCTCTCGTGAGCATGAAGGGGACGGCCTTCCTGGCCGTGAGGGCCGTGCTGGCGAGAGGACCACCGCCGTGATTCCCGACCTGAAGCTTGTGATTACCGCGCTTACCGCGGATGCCGAGGACGTCGACCGGCTGGTGGCCGAGCTCGACGCTGCCAAGTGGGAGTTGCCCACGCCGTCGCCGGGGTGGACGATCAAGCACCAGATCGCGCACCTGTCGGCGACCTTCCGGATGGCGGGGCTGGCCGCGTCGGACGCCAAGGCGTTCGGGGCGCTGGCGGCCACGTTGTCGCCTGACTTCGATGCGAATGTTCGGAACGCCATGGCCGGGTATCTGGCCGCGCCGACGGAGGTGTTGCTCGGCAAGTGGCGGGAGGAGCGGGATCGGGCGATCGGGGCGTTGGCCGCCGCGCCCGCCGATCAGATGGTGCCGTGGCTGGTGAATCCGCTGCCTCCGGCGGTGCTCGGGATGGCGGGGATGATGGAGCTGTTCGGGCACGGGCAGGACATCGCGGATGCGCTCGGGGTGAAGCCGGCGCGGACGGATCGGATTCAGCTGATTGTCGCGTTCGCGGTGCGGACGTGGAACTTCGGCTACCTGGCGCGGGGGGAGGCGCAGCCGGACACCGAGTTCCGGTTCGAGTTGACCGCGCCTTCGGGGGCGCTGTGGGCGTTCGGGCCGGAGGGTGCCGAGAACCGGGTGACGGGTGACGCCGTGGACTTCTGTCTGCTGGTGACCCGGCGTCGGCACCGTGATGACCTCGACCTGGCCGCCACCGGCGCGGCGGCCGACCACTGGATGGACATCGCCCAGGCCTACCGGGGTCCCGCCGGAGAGGGCCGCCGGCCAGGCCAGTTCGTCTAGGAGGTCAGGGGCGCCCGGTGCCCTCGGCCAGGACGGGAACGCCTGGACCGGGGGCGTCGGCGCACAGCACGTATCGGTGTGGCGCGACGGTCACCCGGTCGAGGGCCGCCACGATCCGCTCGTGCAGGTCGGTGAGGTCCTGTTTCTCGTCCAGGTACGCGACCAGCGACCCGCCCTCGGCGACCACTTGGGCCCGGGGGGATCCGGCGCATCGCCGGACCAGGTCGGTCACGCTCGGCAGGTGGGCCCAGCCGCCCGGGGTGCACACCCAGTCGAGGTCCCGGGGCGTGGTGGAAAGGCCCGTGTGGGCGCCGATCTCGGAGGTGCCGATTTCGGTTGTGCAGGCTGTGCAGAGCAGGGATTCGAGGGCGCGTAGCCAGGCCAGGGCCTCTTCGGGGGGCAGGATGGCCGTGTCCAGCAGGAGTGTCAGTCGGATCAGGTCGCCGGCGTCGTCGGCGAAGATGAAGTAGGTGCTGGTGCTGCTGTCCACGCCTTCCTCCCATCGCCAGACGGTCTTGTCCAGGTCGGCGGGGGTGACGCGGGGAGGGCGGGCGGTGCCGAGGCGGCGGTAGTTGAGCCAGCAGGACAGGTCGAAGCGGATGCCGCGTTCGAGTTCGATCTCGCGGCGTCGGGCGGCCAGTTCGCTGGGGGGATGCTGGCCGAAGCGGGCGGCGCGGGTGAGTTCGGCGCCGGAGCGGACGATCAGCTCGGATAGCGCCAAGTCTGAGACGGGTACGCAGACGGGGACGTCCTGGGTGTGCATGCCGACCGCGTAGCGGGTCCGGGGGGCGATCCGGTTGCCCACGGTGAGCTGGAGGAAGGATCGGTCCAGGGAGCTGACGTGTGCGGCCACCGCGTTGATCCCCGCGAACAGGACGCTCGCTGGGCTGACCTGGTGCCGCGCGGCCAGAACCGTCACGGCCGCCGCCAGAGCGGGGGAGTCGAAGCGCAGGTAGCGGAAGCGTGGGCGCTCCAACTCGGCAGTGGCGTGGGGGAGCGTGATGGCGGGGAGTGCGGTGGCGGGGAGTGCGGTGGCGGGGAGTGCGGTGGCGGGGAGTGCGGTGGTGCGGGGGAGCGCCGTGGCGGGGAGCGCGGTGGCGTGGGGGAGCGCCGTGGCGGGGAGCGCGGTGGCGTGGGGGAGCACGGTGGCGGGGAGCGCGGTGGCGTGGGGGAGTGCGGCCACCGCCTCCCGGAGCGCGGTGGTGCGGGGGAGCATGGTCTGGGGCATCGCGCGTAGGGTGGCCTCGTGGTGGGCCAGGGCGCGTTCGCTGTGTCGCTGGCCGGTGTCGGATTTCTCCCATTCGGCCTCGTCTAGGGGGCGGTGCACGAGTTCTGGGCCGCGTACGGGGGCGGGCGGCCTGGCCAGGAGACCGCGCAGGTGGTACTGGAGCCACTGGGTGCCGGTCTGGTCGAGTACCAGGTGCGAGCCGACGAACACCAGTTGCCGGGGTTCGCCGTCCGTGGTCACCAGGGCGGCCCGTAACGGCCATTCTCCGGACACGTCGAAGGCCAGCGCCCACATGTCCGCCGCGAGCCGTCCGGCCGTGGCCGCCGCCGTGCCCTTGGCGGCCTCCACTACAGGCACCACCAGCTCGCCGTCAGTCAGTACGCGCTGCGCCGGCCCGGAGGGCGGAGGCACGTAAACCGTGCGGAGGGCGTCGAAGTGCGTCATCAGGTCGCGCAGCCCCTCGGTCACCTCGGCCACGGTCAACCCGGACCGCAGCGCGCAGGTGAAGCGCAGGTTGACGCTCCTGCTGTCCGGCTCCAGGTCCGCCATCAGTGCGAGCATGTGCTGCTGGGCCCAGGTCAGCGGCCCGGTCGCGGGCTCGCCCTGCGCCTGGAAGGCCACGGTGATCGCCGGGTGCCCGGCCAGCTCGGGGATCTGACGGGAGATCACAGCCGCTCCCGATCGGATCGCAGACGGAGGGAGCAACGCGCTACTCATCGCCGAAAACTTTCGTCAGACATGCCGACTCCGGACCTAGCCGTTTCTAACGTCGGCGAGCGTAGCAGCGCGAAAGTCGGCCCGATGCCGGTTAGAAAGATTTCGGGGCCGCGCCGCTCTCAGGTGCGGCGCGGCCCCGATTTCAGAGGCCCCAGGCGCCCAGGCGCCCAGGCCTGCAGGCCCCCACTGCCCCCACT
>NZ_JAHCST010000135.1 GCF_018476525.1 Acrocarpospora catenulata | reverse complement strand
GCGGCACGATCATCGGCTCCATCCTGGGCCTGCTGATCTTCACGGTGATCACCAACCTGTTCATCCTGAACGGCCTGAACACCAGCGACCAGCTGATCGCCAAGGGCCTGATCATCGTCGCCGCCGTACTCCTGCAGCGGCGCAGCCTACAAGCAGCCACTTAGCCCCCATCACCCTCAACGGGCCAAGGATCCCCCCCTCCGGCCCTGCTTCCTTACTGCCTGATCCACCATCAAAGGGAGAAAACCATGGCCCAGAACCCGGGTCGCCGCGGATTCCTCGTCGGCGGAGCCGTTCTCGGTGTCGGCGCCCTCGCCGCCGCCTGTACCAGCAACGAGCCGGCTCCCGCCGCCAACTCAGCCCCCACCAGCGCGGCTCCGGCCGCGGCCGCCACCGGTGGTAACGACGCGCCGGGCGAGAAGGTCGTGATCGGCTTCTCCGCTCCCGCCGCCGACCACGGCTGGATCGCGGCCATCGCCAAGAACGCCGAGGCCGCGGCCAAGCAGTACAGCGATGTGGAGTTCAAGCCGGTCGAGCCGACCAACGACATCAACCAGCAGATCTCCGCGGTCGAGTCGCTGATCCAGCAGAAGGTCAACGTCATCGTGATGCTGCCCAACGACGGCCAGCAGCTCAACCAGGTGGCCCGCCAGGCCAGCGACGCCGGCATCCCGGTGGTCAACCTGGACCGCATCTTCCCCGACAAGCTGTCCTACCGGACCTGGATCGGCGGCGACAACTACGGCATGGGCGTGGCCGCCGGCCACTACATCGGTAAGAAGCTGAAGGACAAGGGTGTCAGCAACCCGGTCATCCTGGAGATCCAGGGCATCGCCACCCTGCCGCTGACCCAGGACCGCAGCAAGGGCTTCGAGGACGCGCTGAAGTCCTACGGCTTCAGCGTGACCGCCAAGCAGGACGCCCAGTTCACCGTGGAGTCCGGCACCGAGGTGGCCAGCAACCTGCTGCAGGCGCACAAGAAGATCGACGCGATCTGGAACCACGACGACGACCAGGGCATCGGTGTGCTGGCCGCCATCAAGGAGGCCGGCCGCAACGAGTTCTTCATGGTCGGCGGCGCCGGCTCGGCCAACGCGATGCGCGACATCCAGGCCGGTTCCAGCGTGCTGGAGGCCACGGTCACCTACAGCCCGACGATGGCCTCCTCGGCGATCAAGCTGGCCCGTCTGATCGCGCAGGGCAAGGGGATGAGCGATCTGCTGGAGAAGCAGGTGCCGCAGTCGATCACGCTGGCTTCGGAGACCATCACCAAGGAGAACGTGGACCAGTACCTGCCGCTGGGCTTCGAGTCGTGAAGCAGCAAATCGGGGTCGGCATGGTGGGGTACGCGTTCATGGGGCGCGTGCACTCCCAGGCCTGGCGCAGCGTCGGAGCCTTCTTCGACCTGCCCCTCTCGCCGTCGATGGCGGTACTGTCCGGCCGGTCCGCCGGGCGAACCGCCGAAGCCGCCGCCCAGCTCGGCTGGGCGGCCGTCGAGACGGACTGGAAGGAGCTGGTCAAGCGCGACGATGTGCAGATCGTGGACATCTGCACGCCGGGCGACTCGCACGCCGAGATCGCCATCGCGGCGCTGGAGGCCGGCAAGCACGTCATCTGCGAGAAGCCGCTGGCCAACACCGTGGCCGAGGCCGAGGCGATGGCGGCCGCGGCCCGCGCCGCGGCGGCCCGGGGCGTGCGCAGCATGGTCGCCTTCAACTACCGCCGGGTCCCGGCCATCGCGCTGGCCCGCCAGCTGGTGGCCGAAGGCCGGCTGGGCGTCATCCGGCACGTTCGGGCCCAGTACCTGCAGGACTGGATCATCGATCCGGAGTTCCCGCTGGTCTGGCGCCTGCAGAAGGACAAGGCCGGGTCCGGCGCGCTGGGCGACATCGGCGCGCACATCGTGGACACCGCCCAGTTCATCCTGGGCGACCGGCTCACCGGCGTCTCCGCGCTGACCGAGACCTTCATCAAGGAGCGCCCGCTGGCCGACGAGTCGGCCGGGCTCTCCGCCGAGGGCGGCGTCGACCGCGGCCAGGTCACGGTGGACGACGCCGCGCTGTTCACCGGGCGGTTCGCGGGCGGGGCAGTGGCCTCCTTCGAGGCCACCCGGTTCGCCACCGGCCGGAAGAACGCGCTGCGGATCGAGATCAACGGCTCGCTCGGCAGCCTCTCCTTCGACTTCGAGGCCCTCAACGAGCTGTGGTTCCACGACCACACGCTGGCGGCCGAGGAGGGGGGTTTCCGGCGCGTGCTGGTGACCGAGCCGGGACACCCGTACGCGGGGGCCTGGTGGCCGCCCGGTCACGGGCTCGGCTACGAGAACACCTTCACGCACGAGATCAAGGATTTTCTGGAGGCCATCGGTGGCGGGTTCGACCCGTCGCCCTCCTTCGAGGATGGTCTGCAGGTTCAACGGGTACTCGCCGCGGTGGAACAGAGCGCCGCCGACGAGAGCCGATGGACCGCGATATGACCTCGGGGGGCCCACCCGCCTGCCGCCCGGTACGCGTCCAGGTCAGGGCGCCCGGTTCCACGTTGCGCCGAAGCGGGGAACCGGGCGGGTGCCACCCGACCCGCCCGGGCGGCAGGGCAATCCTTAACAACAGAAGTGGAGTAGTGGGATGACGCGACCGATCACTCTGTTCACCGGCCAGTGGGCCGATCTGCCCTTCGAGGAGGTGTGTCGGCTCGCTTCCGAATGGGGCTACGACGGCCTGGAAATCGCCTGCTGGGGCGACCACTTCGAGGTCGACAAAGCCCTCGCCGACGACTCCTACGTCCCCCGCAAACTGGAGACCCTGGAGAAGCACAACCTGAAGGTGTGGACGATCTCCAACCACCTGGTCGGCCAGGCCGTCTGCGACAACCCCATCGACGAACGCCACAAAGGCATCCTGCCCGCCCGCATCTGGGGCGACGGCGAACCCGAAGGCGTCCGGCAGCGGGCCGCCGAGGAGATCAAGGACACCGCGCGTGCCGCGGCCAAACTCGGCGTCTCCACCGTGGTCGGCTTCACCGGTTCATCGATCTGGCACACGGTTGCGATGTTCCCGCCCGCGCCGGCTTCGATGATCGAGGCGGGCTATCAGGACTTCGCCGACCGCTGGCACCCCATCCTGGACGTGTTCGAAGAGGTCGGTGTGCGCTTCGCCCACGAGGTGCACCCCAGCGAGATCGCCTACGACTACTACACCACGGTGAAAACGCTGGAGGCCATCGGCCACCGCGCCTCCTTCGGCCTGAACTGGGACCCCTCCCACATGGTCTGGCAAGGCCTGGATGCGGCCAACTTCATCCTGGACTTCGCCGACCGCATCTACCACGTCGACTGCAAGGACGCCACCGTCCGCCGCCCCGACGGCCGCCGCGGCCGCCTGTCCTCCCACCTGCCCTGGGCCGACCTGCGCCGCG
>NZ_JAHCST010000134.1 GCF_018476525.1 Acrocarpospora catenulata | reverse complement strand
CTGCGGGCCCGTGGAACCCCGCCCACCCGGCGCGACAGCCGGGCCACCAGACTGACCACGACGGCGAAATCAACTCCCAGCCGAACCGCTCAGCCGACCAGACGAAGATCGTGAAACATCGAGGCTAATGAGGGTGAAATTTTCAGTGGATTTCCGCGGACCACATCTCCTTCTATTCCCTGGTCGCTACAAGAACGGCGTGAGCAATGATACTTGAGGACGCTTTTGGGATTAGGCCAAAAATCGCCATACTGGACGGCTCAAGATCTCGTATATAGCCTCCGGGCGTTCCCTCACTCCTGAATCGATGAGGTGTGAATTGACCGGACGCTCGTGGGGACGTCGCCTGACGACGTCGATCGCACTCGCCATCATGGCCTTGGCCGCCACCTTCCTGCAGGTCACCCCCGCCCATGCCGCGTACGGCCCGGACCAGCAGGTCTTGGTGCAGGTCACCGCCAACGACGGCTCCGGGATGCAGTTGGCCCGCCTGGAAGGAACCGTCGCGTTCGATGACTCCAACACGAAGTACCGCTACTCGCTGAGCGTGTGCTGGCAGAGCGGCGCCTACCCCGAGCCGTCCTTCCTCATCGTGGTCAACGGCTCGACCGTCAACTACCCGGTCTGGACCGGTTACTCCTCGGCCACCGGGTGCCAGCGGGTCTCCCTGTACAGCGCCGAGGTCATCCTCGGCAGCGCCGTCTACAACGTCCGCTTCGACGTGACCGCCGGCTGGTTCAGCAGCAGGAACAACGGCCAGTACATGACGCGCACCAAGAGCAGCCTCGTCCACGACAACCCCTTCAACTGAGCCGCCGCCACCATCGGTCAAACCCGCCAGGCACGGCCGGGCGTGACGGCGCGGGTTTGACCACGGCGCGATGCCCGGCGGCGGTCAGCGCCTGGCGGCAGGGCTCGCAGGAGGAGGTCGTGGGCTCAAGTCCCCCAACGCGGAAGTGGTCTGACCTACTGAGTGGGTCAGACCTTTCTGCATTGGGGAATCAAGCCGCAACAGATCGCCCCGATCATGCGTCCCTGGGGTGAACGGGGAGGTGCGACGTGGACGACGAGCCAGGGCGGCCCGCCAGCTTCGAGGAATTCGTGCATGTACGGGGCACCGCGTTGCTCCGCTACGGCTTCGTGCTGACCGGAAATCTGGACGACGGCGCCGACCTCGTCCAGGAGGCGCTCCTGCGGCTCAGCGACGCGTGGCCTCGGGTACGGGCCAAGGACGACCCGGAGGGGTTCGTCCGGGTCACCATGGTCCGGCTGCACATCAGCAGGTGGCGCCGATTACGTCGGCGCCTGGTCGCCCAGGTGCCCGAGGCCTCCTACCGTGACGCCGACATCGAGCGGTTGTCGGGTGACGCGGACATATGGCGTCTGCTGGCCACGCTCTCGCCGCGCCAGCGGACTGTTCTGGTTCTGCGCTACTACGAGGATCTCGCCGATGAGGACATCGCCGCCCGGGTCGGCGTCTCCCGCAACACGGTGCGCAGCCTGGCCGCCAGGGGCCTGGCCAGATTGCGTGCCGAATCCGGCCTGCCCATTCCCGACCTGTGGAGCGTCTGATGCCCGAGACCGTGGAATCCCGCCTCGCTCGTACGCTCAAGGCCGCGGGCGAACTCGTCACCGACCCTCCCGGCGACCTCGTACCGGCCGTACAGCGCAGGAGGCGTGAGCGGACCCGCAGACACGCGCAGGCGGTGTTCGCGGCGGCGGCGGTGATCGCCGTGGTCGCGGGAAGCTCCCTGGCGGTCGACCGGCTGCGCGCCGACGGGCCGGTCACCCGGCCCTCGCCGACTCCCAGCACGTCACCGACGGTGGTGTCGGCCCAGCAGGCGCGGCCAGGCGCGATCTCGCGCTTCCCCACCCGGTCCGCCGACGGCTTGACGCACCGGCCCGCGCTGGCTGTCGACGCGACCCGCGTTCTGCTGCTCACCGGCCCGGAAGGCGCGGACGCCACCCGGATGGACCTGCTCGACACACTGTCGGGCGCCATTACGACGGTCACCAACCTCGACCCTGCCGTCGCGGTGCCGAGCATCCTGGCGTCCGACGGCCGGTACGTCGTCTGGTCGGGCGACGTGGACGGGCACAAGGAAATGTGGCAGGCACGTCTGTCCGGTGGGCCCGCGCGACGCTTGCTGCGCTTCGACTACTCCGACGACGCTCCCAACAGCATGGTCATCCGCGACGGGCAGGTGATCTGGCTGGGGCCGGGGCTGTTCCCTTCCATCCTGGCCGTCCCCGTCGACGGCGGCACCCTTGAGCAACTCGGCAGTGCCATGAGCCAGGGCAGAAATCCGACTGTGTGGCCGTGGATGATGCTCCTTGATCCCACCTCCGGGAAGGCCGGAACACTGACCGACCTGTTCACCGGGGAGACAGTGCCGATCATCCCGGCAGACGGCGTCGAACTCTTCGAGTGCGGCCCGAAATGGTGCACGGGGACGGAGACGGACCCGGCACACCCTTGGGGCCACTACGCGAGCACCACGCCGGTAGCCGGCCCGGGCGACCCCGCGACGGACGAAATGTACGTGACATTCGATACCGTCCCGCGGGGGATGCCGACGGAAGCGCTTCCGAAACCTCTGCTCAATATCGAAATTCTCATCCAGCGTCCTGACGGCAGCGGATTCCAGAAACCCCCACTAACCGGCTTCGCCTGGCTGGTGCACGGTGGCTCTCTGATCGCGGACACGCACCACCGATTCTTCAACCCGGAACGGAATCAGCTGATCACCCTGGACGACCTCATCCAGGTGCCCGACACCGTGAAGTGGACCAACGACCTCGTTTACGGAAGAAACGCCGACTCAACCACGTCATGGCTGATGAACCTCAAGGCGATCGACTGATTCGAGGGCCCGGTGATATCCATCACGGGCCCCCATCGCGAGCAGAGCCAATACCCGCTCACTCAACCACGGCAACCCCCATAACGACCTGGGGGCGTGGGGGGCGGCGCCCCCACATCGGGGGGCTCGGGGGGTCGTCCCCCCGTACAACGACGAGGGGACCTATGGGAGCGAGCGCCAGCTCGCGACCATGGGTCCCCGTCTCCGAGTGGAGCTTCTGGGACGTTACTCGAAACGCTCCGACCTGCAAGAACGTCTGCTAGAGGCGCTTGAGCGAGCCAAGATCCCCCACGACGATCACGACGATCAACTAGCTTCGCCATCCAGCCGACCCCGCGTTGTCCAGAAGATCACTGACCGGCTGACGGACGAGGAGGTTCGTAAGCTCGTGGAGAGCTTCCATGCCGGAACTCCGAAGCACGTGCTTGCCCAGGAGTACGGCATCAGCCTGAGCAGCGTGAAGCGCCTGCTTCGCAAGCAGGGTGCGACGCGTAAACCAACGGGAGTTGAGGCTTAGCCTGGGGCTTTCGCCTGGGAAGCGGCCGGAACCGATCGTTAAACGTGAAAAGTGCCTTGAGCTGGAAGGATTGGACTTGCTGAGGGTCCTGTCCGCACCAACTCGAAAGGCACTTTCCGAGTGC
>NZ_JAHCST010000133.1 GCF_018476525.1 Acrocarpospora catenulata | reverse complement strand
CCCGCCCACCCGCTACGGACATCAGCCACCACGTGGAAGCAGTCCTCGAGGTCCGGTAGGAGTGGGACGGAGGACCAGTTCCCAGGCCCGGTCATGGCCAGATCGTCGAACGATCGTGGCCAGGGACTGAGGAAGATGCCACCCCTCGTTGGCCAGGGACTGAAGGAGATGCCACCCCTCGTCGGCCAGGGCCTGCGGTAGATGCCGCTTCCTCGTTCAGGTGTTGTCAGTCCAGGAATGTCGCGGTTGTCGCCACGAATGGGCCGGCAGCGTCGATCCAGGGGAAGTGGCCGGATTCTGGCTGGATGACGAACGTGGCGTTCGGGAAGAGGGTGGCGAGTTCGGCGGCGGCGGAGGGAGGTGTGTTCAGGTCGAACTCTCCGGCGAGGACGAGGACCGGCGCGGTGAACGTGGCCAGGGCCGTACGGGTGGTGTCCGGGTTGAATACGCTCTCAGCGCCGAAGAGAGCGGCTGCGTCATCGTTACGACGGCCGTCCTGGGCCGCCTGGTGAGTTTGTGCCTTCGCGTCCCATCGGCCGTAGAAGAAGGGGTTGATGGCCTCCCGCGTGGCCTCGGTGGCGTTGCCGGCCACCATTGCTTCGAGGGTTTCGAAGGCTGGACCGTACCAGGGCTCGTTCTTCCGGAGCCGCGCCGTCTCTAGCCGGGATTCCCCGGTTACCTCCATGCCTACAGCCCTGGTGCTTGGAGTGATCAGGGCCAGCCTGCGGACGCGTTCGGGATGACGGGACGCGTACAACACCGCGAGGTTGGTGCCGGCGGAGTGGGCGAGGAGATCCAGCCGGTCAAGGCCAAGATGTTCACGCAGCGCCTCGACATCGTCGACAAGCCGGTCACACCGGTAGGAGGAAGTGTCCTGCGGTATCGCCGACAGGCCGGTCCCGCGAGGATCCACCAGGACCAGCTGCCGATGCGCCGACAACCCACCGAGTTCCCCCAGGTAATCCGAGTCCTGCATCGGACCACCCGGCAGACAGACTAAAGGAAGACCTTCCCCAGACACGTGGTAGGCGAGCTTGGTCCCGTCATATGCGGAAAAGGTAGACATGACGAAGACCTTGTCAGCGCCGTCTTCATCGAAGCAACAGAGTATCCCGCAAGTCCTCGACTCCTCGGCGGTATCCGGCTGTTTCGGCCGAAACACCTTCCGACGCATCAGCGTCCGGGAGTTCGCCCGCCGGGCCGGCACCAGCGCCAAGGGGGTCATGGGCCTTGAGGAAACTGACTCCGATCAGCGCCAAGCGGGTCATGGGCCTTGAGGAAACTGACTCCGATCAGCGCCAAGCGGGTCATGGGCCTTCAGGAAACCGACTCCGATCAGCGCCAAGCGGGTCATGGCCCTTCAGGAAACCGACTCCGATCAGCGCCAAGCGGGTCATGGCCCTTGAAGAAGCCGACCCCGAGCGGCATCCGACAGCCGGGGAGGTGCCCGAAATCTTGGGTCGCCTGGGGGTACCCGGCTCAAAGCGGCCACGAAGAAGATCAACAGCTAGTGCGGTGAATTCGCCGGTGCGCAGTCAAATAGCGTCACCCAACTGTTTGGCCAGCCGCTCCAGGCCGCCCCTGATGAGCCGCCCATAACCGTCGTCGCCAAGCGCGCCGATCTCGGCCTGCGCCTGTCGGAGGTGCTCGCGGGCGCGACTCAGATCACCCAGCTTGCGATAGCACTCGCTCAAGTTGAGGTGCAACGACGGATACAAGCCGGCCACCGAAAGCGTCATCCCAGCCTGCGCCACCCGCTCATCAGTGACCAGATCGGCAGCAGCAAGTGCTCGCAGATCCCACATCAGCTCCTGGTGCACGTCGTCTTGCACATCGGCCATCGAGTGTGCAAGGACGCAAACATGCAGCGGGTCGCCTTGCTCGCCGCCGATGTCGTCCCAGATCTGCGCGAACAAGTCGCGAGCGGCTTCACGCTGACCTTGGTGGTGATGCAACTCCACCCCCTGGCCGATCCGGCTCATCGTTGGGTCGGCGGTCATCAGGGGGCTCCTTCACCGTCGCGGGCGTGTGGGTCAGCCTACTTGCCTTAACGACCTTCAAGTGGCTGACCAACCCCAGGAGGTTTCAGGTCAGCAGGGTGCCGGACCAGATGGTTACCGCCTGGCCGGCCAGCTCGACCCGGTCGCCCAGGAGGGTGGTTCGGAGTTGTCCGCCACGGGGGGACAGTTGGTGGGCGGTCAGTGTGGCCACGCCCAGTCGCCCGGACCAGTAGGGGGCCAGGACGCAGTGGGCAGAGCCGGTGACGGGGTCTTCGGGTACACCTACGCGGGGGGCGAAGAAGCGGGAGACATAGTCGGCGTCGGAATCCGGTGAGGCCGCGGTGACGATAATGCCGCGAGCTTCCACGGTGGCGAGAGCCTGGATATCGGGATTCAGTTCCCGAACCGCCTCAGCTGATTCAACCTCCACCAGGAGATCGAATTCACTACGGCCCACCCAAATCGGCTCAACCCCGAGCGCGGACACCAAACCATCAGGAGGGGAACAGGGGACCGCGGGTTTGGCGGGGAAGTTCATCGTAATAGACCCTTTCGGGTCACGATCAACCGACAGGATGCCGCTTTGGGTGGAGAACGCGATAGGCCCGGTTTCGAGGCCGATCGAATAGAGGATATGAGCCACGGCCAAGGTGGCATGGCCACACAGGGCCACCTCGGTAGCGGGGGTGAACCAACGGAGAGAATACGGCTGCTCCCCCTCCCATCCCAGCAGAAAAGCTGTTTCCGAATGCCGCATTTCGGCAGCTACTTCTTGCATCCACGACTCGGTTACCGGTGCTTCCAGCAGGCAGACGGCTGCCGGGTTACCCTTGAAAGGCCGGTCGGTGAATGAATCCACGGTGAAGAGTCGCATGTTCAGCACCCTACAAAGATAAATCTAGGTTGTGGCGTGTCGGGTCGGCAACAGAAAATCGTCGGTTAGCGTCCCAAGTGTCGGGACAAACCCGGAAAGGACGAAGCCGATGGGGGCAGTACGCAAGGTGGCGAGCTATCTTGGTCTGGGCGGCGCCGAGCAATATGAGGAGCCTTACCACGAGGAGCAGTATGAGGACGACTGGGTTCCGGCTTCGGAGCGAGCGGCCCGGCGCTGGCACACCGAGGGTGAACCGTCCCGCATCGTGATGGTACGCCCACGAAAATACGACGACGCTCTCACGGTGGGCCGCCACTTCCGCGACGGCCACAGCGTGGTGATGGACGTCGCCACCATGTCCACCACCGAGGCCACTCGAATGGTGGATTTCGCCGCCGGCCTCGCATACGGCTGCGAGGGCCGGATCGAACGCATCGCGGACAAGGTCTTCCTCCTCACCCCGTCGAACGTCGAGGTTACCTCGGTATAAGAAGGCCCCCGGTGTAGTCCCCAAACCCCCACACTGGGGCCACCACCCTCACACCGGGGTGCCACCGTCGACACCGCGCCGACGATCCCGACCGGGACGGCCACCGCCCTCACACCGGGGTGCCACCGTCGACACCGCGCCGACGATCCCGACCGGGACGGCCACCGCCCTCACACCGGGGTGCCACCGTCGACACCGCGCCGACGATCCCGACCGGGACGGCCACCGCCCTC
>NZ_JAHCST010000132.1 GCF_018476525.1 Acrocarpospora catenulata | reverse complement strand
TCCGATCTCGTGGGATCCGGTTGCCGTAGTCCTCCCGCCCACCAGCCCCCTCCATTGCCGTTAGGCCCCACCCACCCACCCTGTGCTGACCTTCGGTCGGATCCGGCTCCGCCGGGCGCGATGGATTGGTGTGGGCCTTCGATTGCGGTGGGGATTTCATCATCTCGTTGGAACAAACGGTCGAAATGCCCCAGGCATGGGCGTGCAAGCTGCTCTCCCGGCGAAGCCGGATTCGACCGAAGGCCAATATGGGTGGGCGCCAGGGGATTACTACGGCAACCAATCCTTCGTGCGCCGAGACGGCAGCCGCAGCCGACCTTCCCGGCGGAGCCGGGTCCCACCGAAGGTCAACTATGGGCTGGGTGGGTGCCATCTCAGCTCCCCACCAATCAGGCGTTTAATACTACGTTTGGTGGCATGAGTACACGGAGGTACAGCGTCACCATTCCGGAAGCTCTCGCCGAGGCCGTACAGTCCCGCGTTGGGAAGGATGGCTTCTCGGCGTACATCACGGCGGCGCTTCGGCGCCAAATGGAGGGCGACAACCTCCGCGAGCTAATCGAGGCAGCTGAATCCCAGCACGACCGCGTGGACCAGAGAGGTCGACACCAAGATAGCGCTGCTCGACTCCGGGCAGCTACACGATCTCAGACGCCAAGGCGGTTGAGTAGTTAAGAGTCGCCCGAGACAGCGATGGTCACTACATTAGACTCGGCGCGATCAAAATCTGATCTCTGGCTCGGACTCGTGCACCGGGCCGAGCCAGAGATCAGCCCTTGAGGTCAGCCTCAATATCGCTCATTTTCCGGATCAGGCGCATGTCGCCAGGGATGCGGATGAACCCGAATTTCTCGTAGAAGGCGACTGCCTCGTCATCCAGTGCGTCGACCACAACGAGACGGGCGGCCACGCGGTGAGACGATTCCACGGCGGTGCTGAGAGCGTCGACCAGGAGACGCGCGCCCCGCCCTTGGCCGTGCAGGGAGCTGTCGAGTGCCAGTCTCGCCAGAATGATGGCGGGAATCTGGCGGGGACCGCCTCGGCCCACCCTCGCAGGTAATTCGTCCTTCTGCAGAAGATGGCCGGCGAGAGAGTAGTAGGCGACCACGCTACCTGCCGAGGTCCAGACGAACGTCCGCGCGGTCCGGTTCTTCTGCGCGTGGAGGGCCCACATTTTCAGCCAGTCGTTCAACACCTCCTTGCCGCAGTCGAACACATCGAGACGGTGTTCCTGGTCGAGGGGCTCGCGATCGTACACGCTATTTCCTTCTCAGGATGTCGCTGTTCTCCTGAGCCGCACGGGTCAGCGCCTCATTTCGTTGAGGCGGAGCATCGAGAGAATCGATGATCGCCTCAAAGAAATCGGGAGGCACCATGGTGATCTGCTCTCGGCGAAGAACGTCCTCGGCCGCATCAAGGACGGCGTGCAGGACAAAACCGGTCACAGTCTCACGACGGGCCCGAGCGGCCTGTTCGATCAGGTTCTTATCTTGCGACGTGATACGTACTTCGAGGCGGCTTTTCGCATCCCTGGCCGGGGTCGAATCCGCTGGCATGGCGTAGGACATCGTCGGTCGCTCCTCGACGAGAGTGTCAGTGGAAGCCCTGCACCAAGTCAGGAGGCCGGTCTCGCATCCCAACAGGATCGCCTGACAGCACAGGCAACCACCGAGTCGTACGGACAATGTACGTACAGGGGGCCTGCACCGTCAAGTTCCACCCACACTCAATCGATCGCCGAGGAATCCCGCGATCTTGATAGAGCCCCTCTCCACCTCATACTCGTTCACGGAAGGCTGTGACACTATTCCCATCTCGGGTGACACAGCCTTCCGCCCACATAGCAAATCAGCCAACCCCACCAGAGGTCAGATGATCTCTAGCGAGGTCAAAGGCTGAGCTAAGCTCAGCTATGCACTCTGCCGAGCAGCAATACGATTGCCGCGAGGACGATCAAGAGTGTGATGAGGGCGGCCATCCGATGCCAGCGGTCCAACGCATATCGGATGGTTCGCCCCATCTCTCGTATTAGGGATACCGACCACCCATCCCTGCCCGAAGCGACCATTCCAGTTACCTCCCTTCCACTAGTGGTGTGGGGGAACCCTAGCCTGACATTGGCGATCTGCTTGACAGGAGGGAAGGTCGGTGGTCGAACGAACCTTCTACACCGCATGAGGAAAACGCCTCCCGAGCGGAAATATCACTGAGTGCAACCGCACCTCATCTGCACCTTAGACATGTCTAGCGCTACACATGTCTAGTGGTAGACATGCGACTCGCAACATATCGGACAAAAGAGGTTTTGTGCCATGAATCAATCCGATCCATCCGTCCACCCATCCGAACTTCGCACTCCATCGCGCGCATGGCCGTTCGCCGTCGGACAGTTTCTACGAACTCGGATCAACCTGGCATGTAACCGTGCGAGCTTTCCAGAAGATCTGATTTCGGGATTGATCATGGCAGAGCACATGAACGTCCAGGAGTTGGCGTTCTCCAACAAAGGGCGGACCATTGCCATCCGGAAATACAGCACAAGACGTGATCAAAATATCGGGACCAAAGAAGTGCCAGCTCTCGTTAGATCAACCAACTCCTCCGGGCCACCACCAACCAAAGAGATCCCAGAGATCAAGGTAGAATTCTTACACTTTTGGGAAGTAGAAGATTTCTCTGATTTCGAAAGCGCGCCAGCCACCTATATATACTCGTCAGGAGACGCCGCTTTGGCGGCCCACAGCTATATCCTGACATCGGCTATAGATGAGAGTTTTCCGCTTTCGGAGTGCCGTGATATCACTCCACATCTGAGCACTATCCTACTGCGCTGCTATAATAGCATCGCCCACGCAGAGGGACCCATTCACCCGCAAGACCCCCGGCCAGGGTGCACTTCAGAGCCCTCGAAAGACAAGATCGCCACATTCGCAGAGCTACGGCGCGCAAGCGGGGACGCCACACCCGACGAGATGAAGAGGCTCGTGGTGGAGCTATTCAAGGAGGGCAACCGAAACATCCGAGATATCAGTCGGAAGACCGGGCTCTCTCGGAATACGATCTACTTGACTCTCTACGCGCTGGGCTTGAAGGGATTCAAACACTCGGAAATCGTGAGCGCGATCGAGCAGAAGGTACAGTCAGGCCGTCTACGGCACGGTGAACCCGCCCCGACTGCCATTGATCTCGCCAACGAATACAACATCCTTGTCAAGGATGCTACGAAGGTGCTGTCCATACTCAGAGCAGCTGACGTTTTTCGGCACGTACCAGGCAGAGGCATGCTAGTTAATAACAAACTACAATCAGACTCTCATCAATACTTCCTTTCCAGTGGAAGATGATCAGTGATGCACCCCCGAACCAGCACCCCAAGTTCGGGAGCAAATCACGCATCAAATCCGACATGATCGCCTAGCAATGATTCACCTGATGGCAGGGGCAGTCCCACCACCAGGTCGGGGCATTCATCGGTGCGAAATCACGCTCCGACTGCTTAGCCTGGATCTTTCGTGATCTTCCCGTGGTCGGTTGAATGGTCCGGCTGAGCGTTGATTGCGTGATCGGGTCAGTGTTGTGGCCCGGCTGTCGTGCCGGGTTGACGGGGATCCACGGGCCCGCG
>NZ_JAHCST010000131.1 GCF_018476525.1 Acrocarpospora catenulata | reverse complement strand
CGGGGCCTACCGGCAATGGAGGGGGCGGGTGGGCGGGAGGACTACGGCAACCGAATTCTTCGTGTCAACGCGGAAACCGATCACCCGTAGCGGGCGTCGGGGTACAGGTCGGCGTGGGCGTAGGCGACTATTTGGGTGGGAGTCCCAAGCTATGTGCGATGGGATGAACGCGGGTATGCGATGGGGGACGAACGCGGGCGGCGAGCTCACTGGGTTCGGGCCTGGCGGCGGCCTGGGTATTCGCGGACGGTCACCTCGCGGGGGGTGATGCGGAGGACGTCGTTGTCGGCGATGGCGATGCCGCGGACCTCGGCCCAGAAGCGGGGGTCGCCGACGAAGATGGCCACGCGGGGGTCGTGCTGGACGGCTTCCCAGGATTCCTCGCCGGCGATGACGCGGAGTTCGCCGGAGCGGCTGACCGAGGTGACCGCGCTCACCGCCATCGAGCGGGGGCCGTGCGGGCCGGCGTAGGAGAGGACGACGCTCCGGGAGAAGGTCACCGCGTGGCGGACCTCGTCGGTGAGGTCGGAGGAGGGGGTGGTGTCGCCGGTTTCGATGGGGAAAGGGATCAGGGCGGCTCGCCACGGGCCGGGGGAGCCACGCCACCTGGCCCGCACGGCACGGGCCCCGAACGCCGCCAGCACGGCCAGCAACGCCAGCCACGCCCCTTGCCAGGCCCTGCGCATATCCGGCATGACCCCGGCCACCGCGAGACAGATAGAAGAGGCCACCAGGAAGGCGAGCGCGGCCACCAGCCACCGATCCCGCCGGACCACCCCACGCAGATTGGCCCGCCGCCCGATCAGCACCATCACCACCGGAACCCCCAGCCCGGCGAACGCCGCCCAGGACGCCCCCGCAGGCGCCACCACCGAGACGAGCAGCAACCCCCACCAGCTCCGCCCGGCCACGATCCAGAGCGCCACGTCCATGTTCCGCCGCGCCACCCGCTCCCCGGCGGCGGCCCCGAACTCGGCCAGCGCCGCCAACGGCCGCCCCTGCCACGCCTCCACCAGCAGCCGCAGCACCAGGATGGCCGCCTGATTGAAGAGCACCAGCCCGGCGGCCCCGGCGAAGGCGGCCGGAACCACCCGGTGCACGGGCAGGGTGGCCAGCCCCGCCACGTACCCGGCGACCACGGCCGGCGCCGCCGCCACCGACAGGCTCAGCCAGAGGTCCCGTCCGAGCACCGCGGCCAGCCGCGCCCAGGACGGCAACCGCCCGGCCTGCCGTACGGTGACGGCGAGCACGGGGGCCAGCACGGCCGCGCCACCGATCTGCGCCTCCAGGTGCAGGTCGAAGCCGAGCGCGGCCACCGTCACCGCGACAAGCGCCACCGCCAGCAGTATCCGCACCTGCCGGGACCAGGCCAGCAGCACCTGCCGCGCGGCCTGCCCGTCCGGGTCCTCGTCCCGGGGCGCGGGCCAGCCGAGCAGGGTCAGCCCCAGGTTGATCCGGGCCCCGGTGTGCTCGGGATCGAGCTGGAGCGCCGCCCGGTAGTGCGTGGCCGCCCGGGAACGGTCCCCTCTGGCCAGCGCGAGATCACCGGACAGCGCGTGCGGCCCCGGCTCCTCGGGGGCGTACTTGACGGCTTTCTGGGCCTCGGCCCAGGCGTCCCGCCACCGCCCGGGCCGCAGGCGCAGCGCGCCCGCCAGCCGGAGCCGGGCTGCCCAGGAGCCGGGCGCCAGCCTGACCGCCTCCTGGGCAGCCTCGACGGCCTCCGGAGCGCGGTCCAGACGTTCCAGGGCGAGGCTCGCCAGGCGGTGCCCCCATTCGCCGTGCGGTTCCCGTTCAACCGCCTGGCGAGCGGCCTTGAGCGCGGCCTCGGGCCGGCCGCGGCCGAGTAACTCGGCCGCCAGCCCGCTCCAGGCGCGCGGGTCGCCCTGGGGCGACGCCTCGGAACCTAAATCGCGCCGGGCACGCGCGGGTGACCCCTCGGCATCGCTCCCCACCCAAGGCATGATCCGCGTCCCACCTTCCGTTGCCTAGGTGTCGGACATATACGTATATCTCTCTAGAGAGGTTCTCGGGGTTGCCCGTCTCGTCACATAAATGGGGAGTTGACGGATTTTCCGAACCGCCGGACGACCGGGCGTCCGTCACCCTAAGCTGCCTCGCATGTTCGCCCCCGCCCGGACCATGTGAGCGCCAGGTGCCCCCCGCACGGGTCACCCCGGCGCCCGCCAACCGGTGGGCGGTGCTCGCGCTGCTCTGCCTCAGCCTGCTGCTGATCGCCGTCGACGCCACCGTGCTGCACATCGCGGTGCCCGCGCTCACCGCCGCGCTCGAGCCGACCGCCGTAGAGCTGCTCTGGATCATCGACAGCTACTCGCTGCTGGTCGCGCCCCTGCTGGTCACCTTCGGCACCCTCGGCGACCGGTACGGCAGACGCCGCTTCGTGCTCGGCGGCTACCTGGTCTTCGGGGTGGCCTCGGTGGCCGCCGCGTTCGCCGCCACCCCGATCGCGCTGATCGTGGCCCGGGGCCTGCTCGGCGTGGGCGGCGCCATGATCATGCCGGCCACCCTGTCCATCATCCGCCAGGTCTTCACCGACCGCAGGGAACGGGCGGTCGCGCTCGGCGTCTGGGGCGCGGTGGCCGCCGGGGGCGCCGCCGCGGGGCCGATGATCGGCGGTGTGCTGGTCGAGCACTTCTGGTGGGGCGCGGTCTTCCTGATCAACGTGCCGGTCCTGCTGGTGGCGCTGCCCCTGGCCGTACGGCTGCTGCCCGCCGACCGCCCGAGCCGGCGCTCCTGGGACGCGCTCAGCGCCGTGCTCTCGGTGGCCGGCCTGCTCGCCCTGGCCTTCGGCCTGAAGGAGGCCGGGTACGGCCACACGGTCGGCCGCCCGCTCGCCCTGGTCATCTTCGCCGCCGGTGTGCTGCTGCTGGTCTGGTTCACCCGGCGGCAGCGCGCCCTGGAGACCCCGCTGCTCGACCTCGGCCTGTTCGCCAGGCGTGCCTTCGCCACCGGGGTGGCCTGCGTGCTCTTCGCGATCTTCGCCCTGGTCGGGCTGCAGTTGATGCTCGCCCAGTACCTGCAACTGGTGCTGGGCCTGTCCCCGCTGGGTGCGGCGATCCGCATGGCGCCGCTGATGGCCGCCGCCATCGCGGGCGGGCTGCTGGCCGCCCGGCTGCTGGACCGCATCGGCCTGCGCGCCACCATGAGCGGCGGCCTGGCGCTCACCGCGCTGGCCCTGCTCCCCGTGCTCGGCTGGGGCACCGAGGACCACGCTCCGACGCTGGTGCTCTGCTTCGCCGGGATCGGCTTCGGAGTCGAGGTGGCCCTGCTGGCCGCCTCCGACACGATCATGGCCTCCGCCCCCGAGTCCAGGGCCGGGGGTGCCGCCGCCATCGAGGAGACCGCGTACGAGCTGGGGGCCGGGCTGGGCATCGCGGTCCTCGGCACCATCACCACCCTGGCCTACGCGCCCGCCCTGCCCGACGTACCCGATCTGCCCCCCGAACTCCAGGCGAACGCCAGGGAGTCGCTGGCCGCCGCCGCGCACGTGGCCAACGAGGTCGGCGGCCCGACCGGCGCCGCCCTGCTGGGCGCGGCCCGGCCCGCCTTCGTCAGCGCGCTGCAGTCGACGGTGCTGGTGAGCGTGGTGGTGCTGCTGGCCACCGCGGCCGCGGTGGCGGCGCTGCTGCCCCGGCGGGCGTCCGTGCGCCCGG
>NZ_JAHCST010000130.1 GCF_018476525.1 Acrocarpospora catenulata | reverse complement strand
CCCGTCCACCTCCGCAGAACGGCTACAGAACGGCGCGGTGAAATCACCCTCAGACAACCATGGACTCAACAAGAACGCCAGACACTACAAAGATCACCAACAGCATCCGGAATTTGTGCCAGAGCCAGGACCACCCGGCCATTGACACACGGGCGTGGAGAGCAGTGCGACGGGACCGCGGTCGAGCCCAGCATGTGCGGTCACCCCCACGGGCGTGGGGAGCAGGGCCGACGCGAGGGTCCCAAAGTCGGCGCTCTCGGTTCACCCCCACGGGCGTGGGGAGCAGGCCACGGATTGGCAATTCCTGATCGAAACTGCCGGTTCACCCCCACGGGCGTGGGGAGCAGGGGTAGGGGCGGTCGCCGCCGCTCATGCCGGTCGGTTCACCCCCACGGGCGTGGGGAGCAGCCCTTGCGGTCGGCCTCGGAGAGGTCGGCGCCCGGTTCACCCCCACGGGCGTGGGGAGCAGGCAGCCCAGTACGGGTCAGGGTTCCGTTCCCGCGGTTCACCCCCACGGGCATGGGGAGCAGTTGAAGGTGGCGAAGACGGTCCTGACCTCGCCCGGTTCACCCCCACGGGCGTGGGGAGCAGTCGCAGCCAAGGAGGGCCTTCCTCTCCGGGAGCGGTTCACCCCCACGGGCGTGGGGAGCAGCCATAGGCGGCATGCGGGCGCAGCCCTGCCGCCGGTTCACCCCCACGGGCGTGGGGAGCAGTGATCTCAGCCACGGTCGCCCCCGTCCACCGGCGGTTCACCCCCACGGGCGTGGGGAGCAGTCGGCGGAGTTGCTGAAAGTCGCCTACAACTGCGGTTCACCCCCACGGGCGTGGGGAGCAGCATCGCACACCCGACACCGGGGCTCATGGAGTCGGTTCACCCCCACGGGCGTGGGGAGCAGGGCAATTGCCCTCTCAGCCTCCGACATAGAGGCGGTTCACCCCCACGGGCGTGGGGAGCAGCTGAGCAGGACATGACTCTCCTCATCAAAGAGCGGTTCACCCCCACGGGCGTGGGGAGCAGTGGCCGTCACGACGGGCAGCGTGAAGCCGCGACGGTTCACCCCCACGGGCGTGGGGAGCAGTGGCCGTCACGACGGGCAGCGTGAAGCCGCGACGGTTCACCCCCACGGGCGTGGGGAGCAGACCCACCGCCTGCCCGTCGACGGTGACCCGTACGGTTCACCCCCACGGGCGTGGGGAGCAGGATCCGGGCGACGAGGTCGTTGAGGATGTGGGCGGTTCACCCCCACGGGCGTGGGGAGCAGCTGAGCGGCCCCGCCGAATCCCTACCTGACAACGGTTCACCGCCACGGGCGTGGGGAGCAGCGGTCCCTGGACCGGTGGAAGAACGGCGGCTACGGTTCACCCCCACGGGCGTGGGGAGCAGCGGATGCTCAGCGTCGAGCGCCCCGTCCCATGCGGTTCACCCCCACGGGCGTGGGGAGCAGAGGGTGGCCCCATCCGCCGGAGGGTCGTACAGCGGTTCACCCCCACGGGCGTGGGGAGCAGTCCAGGAAGAACCATTCAGGTATTGATCGATCGGTTCACCCCCACGGGCGTGGGGAGCAGCACCGCTCGCCGCGCAGGATGCCGCGCGGGTCGGTTCACCCCCACGGGCGTGGGGAGCAGCTGGTCGGGCGGGGTGCAGGTGACCCAGGACTCGGTTCACCCCCACGGGCGTGGGGAGCAGCTTTGAGCTTGGACCTGATGATGTCTCGCTACCGGTTCACCCCCACGGGCGTGGGGAGCAGCTGCTCGGCGGCGGGAGGATTCGGCAGCAGCCCGGTTCACCCCCACGGGCGTGGGGAGCAGACCTGGGCGTCCTTGATGCCGATCGAGTAGCCCGGTTCACCCCCACGGGCGTGGGGAGCAGACTTCCCTACCAGGGAGAATACACCTGACCTGCAGTGACGTGAATGTCGGAAATTGTCGGTGATCGAGAAAAAGTGTTGAGAGGGTTGTAGTAGCGCTTGTGGCGGAACACAGCGGCGGTTCGAAGCATGAGTTGTGGTGTTTTATGGGCTTATGGTGGCATTTTCTATGAGAAGAATTCTCATGTTCTGTAAATCTCTGACGGATTGTCGGCGGCTGGCTCTATAGTGGGCATTCGTGGAGCATGGAGTGATCAACTGTGCTTGCTGATTGATGACGTTCAGGATTGGGGGTTCAGATGAGTGGGTCGGATGTCGACCTGGCCTTGTGGGGAAAGTCGCGAGGGCTGCCGACGCCCTATCCGCTGGTCTGCCATCTGCTGGATACCGCAGCTGCTGCAGAGGCGTTGTGGGATGAGTACCTGTCGGCTGGGCTTCGGGCGTCGATTTCGGCGGAACTGAAGTCTGACGAAGACGAGGCCCGGTGCCTTCTGTCGTACTGGGCGGCTCTGCATGATATCGGTAAGTGTGCGGCTGGCTTTCAAAGCCAAGCCAAAATTGGATTTGATCGGCTATCTGGTTATGAAATGGTGGCGACGCCTCCGGTAGGACATGATTTTGCTGCTCATGTTTGGTTGGGTCAGATGTTCCTGGCCGCAGGTTACAAAATGTCTAGGAAGGATTCTCCTGCCTTCCGGATCGCCCAGGTGCTGGGCGGTCACCATGGTGTGTTCGCCCCATTCAAGAGCCGGGAGTTCTCCAATCCGCTGGGTTCGCTGCCCGCTCTGGGGCGGGGAAAGTGGGAGGAGCAACGGCAGGCCATCGCGTCCCTGATGCATAAGTTGACCGGCAGACCGCAACCACCCGCTGCGATATCGGCCGCGGGTGGAGCGCTGGCCTGCGGTTTGGTGATCCTGGCGGACTGGCTGGCGAGCCAGGAAGGGTTCCTGCTTGCCCAACTCCAGGCCGGTGTGCCGGAGGACGGCGATGTGAACTGCCTCAAGGCACATCTGGAGCGGAGCAGGGTCACAGCTCCGTCGCTGCTCCGAGAGGCAGGACTGGGACGGCTGAGGTTCGCGGGTGGTGGGTTCCGTGATGATTTCCCTTTCGAGCCGAACGACCTTCAGCGATCAGTGAGCCAGCGCCTGCCCGATCTGATCAGCGTGGAACCCGGCCTGTTGCTGATCACGGCCCCGATGGGCGAGGGCAAGACCGAAGCGGCACTGCATGCCGGACGGTTGATGGGGGAGGCGGCGGGCATGCCGGGCTACTTCATCGGCTTGCCGACGATGGCGACCTCAGACCAGATGTTGCAGCGGGTGGACGACTTTCGTGGCCGCCGGATCACGGGCGCCGACTCTCTGACGCTGCTGCACGGCATGGCCTGGTTGAACACCGCCTACACCGCCGACGGGCAGGAAGCCGGCGTCCTGACCGGCGACCCGATGGCGACACGGTGGCTGCGAGGAAGCAAGCGCGGACTGCTGGCGAAGAGCAATCGTCAAGATCTGTGGATCAGGTTCTTCTAAGCGGCGGCGGATGAAGCCTGATCCTCGGGCCGTTCAACGAGTTTGCCGTTGACGAAGGTCGCTCCGGCCCGGACCAGGGCGACCAGGTGGGGTGCGTTGACCGCGCGCCAGCGGGCCTGGGCCGACTCGATCAGCTTGAAGGCCATGGCCAGCCCGGCGGCCCGCGAGCCCGGCCCCTTGGTGACCTTGGTCCGGTGCCGGACCGTGGCGAACGTCGACTCGATCGGGTTGGTCGTGCGCAGATGCACCCAGTGCTCGGCCGGGAAGTCGTAGAAGGCGAGCAGTTCGTCCAGGTCGTCGATCACCTTGGCCGCAGCCTTGGGATACTTGGCGCCGTAGGCGGCCCGGAACTCCTTCACCGCGGCCCGGGCGTGATCCTTGTCCTCGGCGTTCCAGATCTCGGCCAGGGCCTTCTTCGCGCCGGGATGCGCCGACTTCGGTAGCGCCCCCAGCACGTTTGCGATTTTGTGAAACCAGCACCTCTGCTCTCTGGCCTGCGGGAACACCTCCCGCAGCGCACCCCAGAAGCCGAGCGCGCCATCACCGACGGCCAGCACGGGCGCGTTCATGCCGCGCCGCTTGCAGTCGCGCAGCAGGTCGGCCCAGGACTCGGTGGACTCGCGGTAGCCGTCGGTCAGGGCGATGAGCTCCTTGCGGCCGTCGGCGCGGACTCCGATCATCACCAGCAGGCAGAGTTTGTGTTCCTCCAGCCGGATGTTGACGTGGATGCCGTCGGCCCACAGGTAGACGTAGTCGACACCGGACAGGTCGCGGGCGGCGAAGGCGCGCTGCTCGGCCTTCCACTGCTCGGTCAGCTTGGTGATGACCGGCGCGGACAAGCCCGCGGTGGAGCCGAGGAAGTGGCCCAGGGCTGGTACGAAGTCCCCGCTGGACAGGCCGTGCAGGTAGAGCAGCGGCAGCACCTCGCTGATCTTCGGGGTTTTACGCGCCCACGGCGGCAGGATCGCCGAGGAGAAGCGCCG
>NZ_JAHCST010000013.1:168485-222648 GCF_018476525.1 Acrocarpospora catenulata | reverse complement strand
CAGGCCCCCAGGCCCGCAAGCCCGCAAGCCCGCAGGCCCCCAGGCCCCCAGGCCCGCAGGCCCGCAGGCCCGCAGGCCCCAGGGCCCCACTTTCCGGGGCCCGGTCTCAGAGGCCCCCAGTTCCGGGCTCCGGTATGAGGCCCTGGTTGAGGGGCCTGGTTGAGGGCCCTGGTTGAGGGGCCTGGTTGAGGGGCCTGGTTGAGGGGCCTGGTTGAGGGGCACGGTTGAGGTGCCTGGTTGAGGGGCCCGGTTTCAGGAGCCCGGTTCAGGGGTTATGCGCAGGCCTTGCCGTTCAGGGTGAACAGGCCGGGGTTCGGGTTGGCGCCCCCGGCGGTTTCGCCGATGAAGCCGAAGGTCGTCGTCTGGCCTGGCATGATCTTGCTGTTGTAGCTCAGGTTCTTCGCGGTCACCGAAGCCCCGGACTGACTGATGTCGGCCACCCAGTTCTGCTGGCTGACCTTCTGGTCACCCGTCCAGGCCCACCGCAGGGTCCAGCCGTCGATCGGCGTGCTCCCCGTGTTGGTGATGGTGATCTGCGAGTTGAACCCACCGGCCCAGTCGCCGTGCTTGACGTAGTCGACCTGGCAGGCCCCCGAAGCGGGAGCCCGCCCGTCACCTTGGTCGGCCAGCGCCGAGGCGATCCAGGCCAGCGCCGAGTTCCAGTTGATGGCCACCTCGTTGGTCGCGTACGAGTCGATGTGGTCCACGTAGCAGAACTGCGGCTTGCACCCGGCCAGCAGCGCGGCCGCGTACGGGTCCTCCAGGTTGGCGTTGGCGCCGCCCGCCAGCGAGCCCGCCGGGGGGTTGGGCAGCGACTCGTCCAACTGGTGGGCGAAGATCCGCGTGTGCTGGTTCTGCGAGTTCTTCTCGCCCCACCCGGTGACGTACGAGTGGTTGAGCGCGTTCCGCCCGAAGATGTAGTCCATGCCCTGCAACGCCCCGGCCTGGTACTTGCGGTCCCCGGTCAGGTCGTACGCGGTGGCCAGCACGATCACGTTGTTGATGACGTTGCTGTTGGACCCCCAGAAGTAGCTCCCCGGGCCCCCGGGCATCGGCAGCCCGTACGCCTGACCCGCCAGCGTGGTGAGGTAGGTGTCGGCGGCGGCCACCACCGACTGGCGGATGGTCTGCCGTTCGGCGGCCGGCAGGCCGCTGGGCACGGTGGCCAGGTCCAGCCGCCCGAGCGCCGCCGTGGCCGGCCAGGCGAAGCCGGTCGCGGTGAACACGTTGCCCGTGTGGTGCGGCGAGGCGCGCAGCTCGGTCAGGTACCCGGCCTCGCCCGTGGTCAGGTAGAGCTCGGCCGCCGCCCAGTAGAACTCGTCGCTCACGTCGTCGTCGCTGTAGGCGCCGCCGCCGTTGCCGTCGTTGGGGCTGGCCAGCCGGTTCGGGTTGGCCTTGGCGGCGGTGTAGGCCCGCTTGGCCGAGGTGAGGCACTTGGCCGCGAAGGCGGCGTCGTACGGGGCGAACAGGCGGGCGCACTGGGCGGCCGTGGCGGCCAGGTTGAGGGTGGCCGCGGTGGAGACCGGGTGCAGCTCGCGGAGCTGTGGGTCGTCCTCCGGCTGGAGCGGCAGGCCGGTCCAGTTCTGGTCGTGGATCTTGTGGTGGGCCATTCCGGCCAGCGGCTTGCCCACCGGCACCTGCATCCGCATCAGGAAGTCGAGCTCCCAGCGGGCCTCGTCCAGGACGTCCGGCACGCCGTTGCCCCGCTCGGGCACCCGGAGCTTGCTGTCCCCGAGCTCGGCGCCGCCGAAGCCGGTGATCGCGTTCTTGGTGCGCTCGAAGGTGCTGAGCAGCTGGTAGGTGGCGATGCCGCCGTTGACCACGTACTTGCCGTGGTCGCCCGCGTCGTACCAGCCGCCGCGCACGTCCAGCCGGTAGTCGCAGACCCCCGGCTGGCAGGGCACGTCGGTGTCGCCCTGGTTGGGGGCGACGCCGAGGTGGCCGGCCGGGCGGGCGTACGCGGCGCCGAACAGGGCGCCGTCGATGGCGATGCCGCTGCGCTGGATGGCGAAGAACTGGAGCGCGTCGGAGCGGAGCTGGTTATAGATACCGGTCTCGATGTCGAACGGGTAGCTGGTCTCGCCGTCGGCCACCAGGGTGAATCCGGTGCCCGAGCCGGTGAAGGAGCCGAAGTCGACGGTGTGGACGTTCTGGCCGGAGGACACGTCCACGCCGCGCGGGGCGGTGGTGCCGTCGGCCACCACGGTGCCGCCGCTGTTCTTCAGCTGCCAGGGCAGGGCCGTGGTCGAGTCGGTCACGATGGTGGCGTTCTTCGGGCCGTACGGCAGGTAGCCGACCTGGTTGACGCGCACCCGGGGGCCGGTGTCCGGCGCGTACGGGGGCTCCTCCTCGCCGCCGAGCAGCGAGACGTTGTCCAGGCAGAGCCGGTACTCGGCCGTGTTGGCGCCCACGTGGAAGACCACCTGGGCCCGCTCGGTGTCCGCGCTCGCGGTGAAGGTGTACTCCAGGCGTTCCGTGGTGGGGGTGAGCGGCACCGTACGGCCGAAGAAGGAGGTGAACGGCGCGTCGCCGAGCTGCACGTTGGCGTTGACCGAGGAACCCGGCGAAGCCGACGCCTCGAAGGAGAACGTGTAGCTCTCGCCGGCGATCAGCGTCACGTCGTTCTGGCCGATCCCGGCGTCCCACGGGTTGGCCAGACCGGCCGGGACCGTGGTGCACAGCCGCCCGTCGGCGGTGCTGGTGGCGTTGGTGCCGTAGGTGAACCAGCCGTTCAGCCCGCCGGAGAAGTCGCCGTTCTCCAGCTGCTCGGCTTGGCCGGGACCTCCGGGACCGCCCTCGGAGTCGCTGGTCAGTGAGACCTCGTCCAGGCAGAAGGTGAACGCCCCGCCGCCGCCCACCTGGAAGGTGAGGGTGCCGTTGGCGGAGTCCAGGTTGCCGTCGAACTCGTAGGTGAAGGTCTGCGGCGTGGGCGTCAGCGCCACCTCGCGGGAGGTCGCGGTGGTGTAAGGCGCCTCGTTCAGCTGCACGTTGGCCCGGACGGTCGCCGCCGTGCTGGCGTGCGCCTTGAAGGTCAGCGTGTACGGCACGCCGTCGGCCAGCGGGATCTCGTTGTGCCCGAGGGCGGCGTCCCAGGGGTTGGCGGTGCCTGCGGGCACCTCGGCGCAGAGCTCGCCGCCGGTGGCCGAGATCAGCACGTTCCCGGTGGACCACCAGGGGCTGGTGGAGCTGTCGAAGTCGCCGTTGGCGATGTGCTCGACCACCTCGGCCTGGGCGGAGGTGGGCAAGGTGGCCGTGAGGCCGGCGAAGGTCAGTAACGCGGCGGCGCAGCTCGCGACGAACGCGCGCGGCCGCCGTCCAAAGGGTCGGATCACCACGGGAGGTCGGGTCACGACGGTCCTTCCAGGATCGCGTGGGAGGGTCTGTGGGAGCGCTCCCGCGCAGGTTAGGGGAAGTCGCGACCCGCTGGAAGAGGTGATCTAGGGCCGCCCGCCGGGGGTGGCGGAGCGGCTGGTCAGGCGGGTACGCGGGCGCCCGGGGGACGCCCGCTGTGAACCTTTCACGGGCCGGCCGGAGGGTCAGGCCGCCTTGCGCGCCTTGGCGTACCGGCCGACGCCGGGGAGCCAGAAGGCGACCAGGGCGATGAGGCTGTCCACCGCGATCAGCAGGCCGAAGAGCACCAGGATGTCGGCGATCCCGTCGGCCATGTCGCGCAGGCCAAGCAGCGCCGCGATCGGGGCCAGCACCGTGAAGACGATACGCGCCCAGGTCGCGCCGGTGCGCAGGCCCAGCGCCAGCAGCGCGGCGAAGACCACGCCGAAGAAGATCCAGATGTAGGCGTGCGACTGGAGGATGGAGTTGGCCTCCGCCAGCGCGGCGTCCAGCAGCCCGGCCAGTTCCGAGCCCTCGGTGATCCCGGCCAGTTCCCGGGCGTACTCGCGGACCAACTCCTCGCCCTGGACGAGGGTGATGACGGCCGACAGCAGCGTGCTCAGGGTGACCAGCGCGGTGGCGGCCATCGCGATCAGCAGCGCCACCGGCGTCTTGACCGGCCCGGCCGGCGGCGCCGGGTAGCCCGCCGGCGGCTGCGTCCCGGGATACTGCTGGCCCTGCTGCGGATACTGCGGTCCCCCGCCCGGTCCGGGATTCTGGGGGTGGTGAATGTTCACAAGGGTACCTTTCCGGCAGAAGTGCGGCAGGGCTGCGCTCGGTCCGAGGCAGACTTGACACACTGAGTCATCGAATAACGCGTGATGCCCGCGGCAGGCGCCGTTGTCTCTCCCATTCCGAGATGAAGACGTCATGACACGAACAGGCCGGTCAGCGGACTGACCGACCAGGTGCCGGGAGGGGCGCGGCGGGTAACGATAAATAGCCTGTCGTTCACCCGGCTCCGCCGTCAAAATCCACAAAACACTTAATTCTCCCCGTAAGTGGTCCTGGCCAAAACCCGAAAGATGTGCTTAAGGCTGGTGAAAAGCGGGGAGTAAAGATCGAGATCGGCATGGCCTGCGGCGGCGCCGGGCGCTACCCTTTCCTTCGTGTGTCATACAACACGAGGATCGTAAAGTATGGACTCCGTATCATCTGAAACCCGGCAGCGTGAGCGGCTGACCGGGGAGATCCGGGAGTCGTTACAGGAACTCGGCAACCAGCTGTCGCTGCTCAACCATCACGTCGCCCTGCACGCGGGCCTCAAGGACGTGGACCTGGACTGCCTCGACCTGATCTCCCGGCACGGCCCGCTCAGCCCGAGCGCCCTGGCCCGCAGGGCCGGCCTGCACCCCGCCACCGTCACCGGCATCATCGACCGACTGCAACGCGACGGCTGGGTGATCCGCGAACGCACCCCCGAGACCACCGACCGCCGCGCCGTCGCCGTCCGCGCCCTCCGCGAGCGCGACCCCGAACTCCTCCACCTGTACGCGGGACTGAACGCCGCCGTGGACCACCTCTGCGACGACTACCCCGAGGCCGAACTCGACCTCATCGCCGCCTTCCTCCGCCGAGCCACGCACGCGGGCCGCGCCGCCACCGACGAACTCGCCGAGGACGACTGAGCCCGCTACGCGACGGCGGGCTCCTGGTCGCCGCTGGTCCGCGCGGTCACCAGCACCGGGCGTTCCACCACGCCGACCTCCACCCGCAGGCCGGGCGCCAGCCGTACCGCGTCATGGCCGGGCACGTCGGCGAGGACCTCGCTCTGGTCGGCGAGCTGCACGCGCAGCCGGGCGGTGGAGCCGCGGAAGGAGGAGGCCAGGATGAGCGCGCCGCCGTCCTCGGCCGGGGTGACCAGCACCGCCTCCGGGCGGATCAGCACGTCCACCAGCTCGCCCGGCGCGGTCCCGTCCACCGGCAGGGAACGGCCGAACACCTCCACCCGGTCCCCGGTGACCCGGCCGGGCACGTGGTTCATGGTGCCCACGAACTCGGCCACGAACGGCGTCGCCGGGCGGTCGTAGATCTCGGCGGGCGCGCCCACCTGCTCCAGCCGACCTGCCCTCAGCACCGCCACCCGGTCGGCGACCGAGAGCGCCTCCTCCTGGTCGTGGGTGACGAACACGGTGGTGATGCCCAGCTCCAGCTGGAGCCGCCGGATCTCCTCCCGGAGCGTCACCCGCACCTTGGCGTCCAGCGCCGAGAGCGGCTCGTCCAGCAGCAGCACCCGGGGCTGGAGCGCGAGCGCGCGGGCCAGCGCGACCCGCTGCTGCTGGCCGCCGGACAGCTGGTGCGGGAACCGGTCGCCGTGGTCGGGCAGGCCGACCAGGGCCAGCAGCTCGGCCGCCCTGGCGTGCCGCTCGGCGGTGGGGCGACGGCGCACCCGCAGGCCGAACGCCACGTTGTCGCGGGCGTTCAGGTTGGGGAACAGCGAGTACGACTGGAACACCATCCCGGCGTCCCTGCGGTTGGCCGGCACCCGGGTGACGTCCTTGCCGTCGATGAGCACCGCGCCGGAGTCCGGCGTCTCGAACCCGGCCACGCAGCGCAGCGCGGTCGTCTTGCCGCACCCCGACGGCCCGAGCAGGGCGATCAGCTCGCCCTGCGCCACCGTCAGGTCCAGGCCGTCCAGCGCGGTCGTCGCCCCGTACGTACGGCGCAGCGCGCGAAACTCCACGGTCATGGTTTCTTCCTTCCGGAGGCCCGGGAGAGCGTGATCAGCAGCAGCCAGATGAGGACCAGGCTGAGGATCGACAGCGCCACCGAGAGCTGCCCGTCGTTGCCGGAGATCGTGACGATCCAGACCGGGAACGTCTGGTAACCGAGCAGGGCGGCGATGGTGTACTCGCCGAGCACCAGCGCGAGGGTCAGGAACGCGGCCCCCGCCAGGGCGGACCGCAGATTGGGCATGATCACCCGGAGCAGCAGGTGCGGCCAGGACGCGCCCAGGTTCCGCGCCGCCTCCACCAGGGTGACCACGTCGATCGCGCGCAACCCCGCGTCCAGCGACCGGTACGCGAACGGCAGCGCGAGGATCACGTACGCCAGCACCAGCACGACGGGGAACCTGTCGTCCTGGATGGCGATGATGGTCGCCCAGAACGGCGTGGCCGCCAGCGCGTCCGCGCCCTCCCGCAGCGCGGAGCTGATGCCCACCACGTAGGTGATGGGCGGCACGATCAGCGGCAGCGTCGTGATCGTCTCCAGCACCGGCCGCAGCCCGGGCGCCCCGAGCCGTACCGCGATCATCGCGGGCAGCAGCAGCACGAGCACCAGCACGATGGTGACCGCGGCCAGCGCCAGCGAGGTGAGGAAGCTGGTGGCGAAGCCGGGCGAGGTCACGATCCGCCCGTACGCGCCGAGCGAGAACCCCTGCACCTCGTTGTAGACCGTGAACGAGATGGCGATCACCAGCGGGACCAGGAAGTACGCGGCGGCCACCACGAGCACGGCCCGCCGCCCCCAGCCGGAGCCCCCGACGGCGACCGCCCGCGCCGAACTCTGCGGGGTCACCGCAACCATCGTGAACTCCTCCGCTGCAACGGCAGGTAGACGGCCATCACCAGCATGGCCACCACGATCATGTCCAGGCTGAGCGCCAGCGCCACGTTCTCGAAGCCGACCAGCACGTTGCCGGTGAGCGCGTCCGCGATCTGCATGGTCACCAGCGGCACCGACGCGCCGACCATGGCGGCCGCCGTGGCGTAGGCGGCGAACGAGCCGCCGAACAGCAGGACCACGCCGCCGAGCAGGGCGGGGGTCAGCACCGGCAGGCCGACGTGCCGCCAGAACTGCCAGACGCTCGCGCCGCTGCCCTGCGCCGCCTCCCGCCACTGCGGGCGCAGCCCCTCCAGCGCCGGGGCGATCACCAGCACCATCAGCGGGATCGAGAAGTAGAGGTAGACCAGGGCCAGGCCCCAGAAGTTGTAGAGCAGCCCCGGGCCGAGCCCGAAGCTGGTGGTGACCAGACCCGAGTTGCCGAGGGTGGCGATCCAGATGAACGCCAGCGGCACCCCGCCGAAGTTGGCCAGCACCCCCGACGCGCTCAGCACCGACTCGCGCAGCGCCGCGCTCCTGGAGGTGAGCACGGCGTGCGCGAGCAGGGTGCCGGTCAGCGCCCCGGCCACCGCGACCACCGCCGACAGCTCGATGCTGGTCAGCAGCTTGGTCAGGTACGGCTCCCGCAGGCTGGCGGCCACGTTGTCCAGGCCGTACGTGCCCGGTTCGCCGGGCGCGCCCGGCACGGTGAACGCGCCGAGGGCGAGCATCACCGCCGGGATGCCGAAGGCGACCGCGACGACCAGGAGAAGGGGGGACGCGGGCGCCCACCCCTTCACCCGGGTGAATCTGGCGCTGGTCATCCGGCGACCGCGGCGCCCCAGCCGGCCGCCAGCGTCTCCTGGGCCTTCTTGGTCTGCGCCTCGGTCGGGAAGGTGGGCGTGCCTTCGACGGCCGGCAGCGCGGCGGAGGCGGCCTGGTCGACCGTCCCGTCGGCGATCATCGCGGGCAGCAGCACCGGGCGGGCGAAGCCCTTCAGGAAGAGGTTCTGGCCCTCGGGGCTGTACAGGAACTCCTGCCAGAGGCGGGCGGCCGCCGGGTGCGGGGCGTCCTTGTTGATCGCCTGCGCGTACAGCTGGAAGTACTTGCCGTCGGTCGGGATGACCGTCTGCCAGTCGAGGCCCTTGGGGGTCATGATCGGGGCGTAGGCGGCGTTGTTGTAGTCCCAGTCGATGCTGATCTGGGTCTCGCCCTTCTCGATGGTGGCCGGGGTGGTCTCCACCGGGTTGAAGTTCCCGGCGTCCTTCAGCTTCTTGAAGAAGTCGATGCCCGGCTGGATGTCGTCGAGGGAGCCGCCGTTGGCCAGCGCCGCGGCGAACACGCCGGCGAACGCCGAACCGGCCTTGGTCGGGTTGCCGTTCATCGCGACCTTGCCCTTGTACTCGGGCTTGAGCAGGTCGGCGAAGGTCTGCGGGCAGGGGCTGATCTTCTTGGCGTCGCAGCCGATGGAGACGTAGCCGCCGTAGTCGTTGACCCAGGTGCCGGACGGCTCCTTCTGCCCGTCAGGGATCTTGTCCCAGGTCTGCACCTTGTACGGCGCGAACAGCCCTTCGGCGTTGCCGCTGTTGGCGAACGGCTGGCCGATGTCGAGCACGTCGGGGGCGCGGTCCTGGCCCTTGCGGGTCTTCACCGCGTTGATCTCGTCGGCCGAGGAGGCGTCCGGGGTCTCCTCCTCGATGGTGATCTCGGGGTACTTGGCCTTGAAGGCCGAGATGATCTCGCCGTAGTTGGCCCAGTCGTGCGGGAGGGCGATGACGTGCAGCTTGCCCTCCTTCTTCGCGGCCTCGACCAGCTTGTCGAAGCCGCCGAAGTCGGCGGCCGAGGTGGCGGTCTTGGCGTCCACGCCGCCGGGCGCGGCCGAGGCTCCCGAGTCGGAGGTCCCCGGGGCGGAGCCACACGCCGCGGCCCCGATAAGAAGAACGGCCGACAGGCCGGCGAGTCGTACGCGCGATGACGTCACAGTGGATCCCCAGATGGAACGTTGTAGTAGAACTTGGTTGAAGAAGTTAGACAAGTCGTCCCTTCGCACAGTGACGTGCGAATGAACGCGGGCGGACCATCGGGAAACCCTTGAGGTCATGACGGCTTCCTCCTTCTGGATCACGTTCACCGAGAGCGTTAACCGGGCCGTGTTGACGGGTCAATGACCGTCAGAAGTCGTGGCCTTTTGGTGACGCAAACGGCTTCCGTCCGTAGCGGACCGTGCCCTCCGAGCCCGCGTCCAGCAGCCAGTCGGCCAGGTGGCGGGCGAAGGAGGAACGGACCAGGATCAGGTAGCCGTCCTCGGTGGCGATGAGGATGATCGGGGTGCGGGCGAACAGGGTCTGGGCGCAGCGGCCCGGGGGAAAGACCGACGGATGCAGGTCGAGCGCGCAGCCGTGGGCCAGCAGGTCGCGGGCGCGGGGCCCGGTCAGGCGGATGGTGGTGCGGTGGGCGGAGACGTCCACGCCGGGCGTGGCGATCTCACCGGGGCCGATGAGCAGGTACTCGTCGGGGCCCAGCCAGACCGTGGTCACGTCGCCGTCCCGGCGGGTGGTGTTGGGCGGGGTCAGGGGAGTGGCGGTGCGGACGTTGAGCTGGGTCAGGTACGGAACCTCCGTCACGGTCACGCCGGGGAGCTCGACATCGAGGCCGGAGAGCGGGCTGCGGCGTTCAGCCATCGCGGCGGCGTCCTTCCGGGTCGTAGAAGACGGGGGAGGTCACCTCGGCGGGGGTGCCGTCGAGGGTGGTCAGCGTGGTGTGCTCGCCCGCCACCAGGGCCAGCGCGAACGGGCGGCCCAGGGCGGCGCTGAGGTAGCTGGAGGTCACGTGGCCGACCATGCGCCCGTCGGCCAGCAGGGCGGAGCCCTCGCGGAGGCGGGTGGCGGGGAGCAGGCCGACCAGGCGTTTGCGGTCGGAGCGGGCGGTGTCCTGGCGGGTGAAGGAGCGCTTGCCGAGGAAGTCGGCCTTCTTCTTGGAGACCAGCCAGGACAGGCCGAGGTCGTGGGGGGTGACGGTGCCGTCGGTGTCCTGGCCGATGATGGGGTAGCCCTTCTCGGCGCGCAGGACGTGCATGGTCTCCGTGCCGTACGGGGTGACGTCGCGGGACATCACCGCCTCCCAGAGGGCCAGGCCGTACCACCAGCTGACGTTGATCTCGTAGGCGAGTTCGCCGGAGAAGCTGATCCGGCAGATCCGGGCCGGGATGCCCGCCACGTCGGCCTCCCGCCAGGTCATGAACGGGAAACTCGCCGAGTCCACCGCCAGGTCCGGCGCGAGTTCGGCGAGCACCGCGCGGGATCCCGGGCCGACCAGGGCCACCGTGGCCCACTGTTCGGTGACCGAGGTGCAGTGCACGCGCAGGTCCGGCCACTCGGTCTGGAGCCACTCCTCCATCCAGTCGAGCACGGCCGCCGCGTTTCCGGTGGTGGTGGTGACCAGGTAGTGGTCCTCGGCCAGGCGGATGGCGGTGCCGTCGTCGAAGACCATGCCGTCCAGACGGCACAGCACGCCGTACCGGATCGAGCCGACCTTCAGGGTGCTCATCAGGTTCGTGTAGAGGCGGTCGAGGAACTCGGCGGCGTCCGGGCCTCGGATGTCTATCTTGCCGAGGGTGGAGGCGTCCATGGCGGCCACGCCCTCCCGGGCCGCTCTGCACTCGCGGAGCACGGCGGTGTCCATGTCCTCGCCGTCACCGGGGTAGTACCAGGGGCGCTTCCACTGGCCGACATTCTCGAAGAGCGCGCCGTGCGCGGCGTGCCAGTCGTGCAGCGCGGTCACTCGGACCGGGTCGTGCAGGTCTCCCCGGTCCCGTCCGGCCAGCGCCGCGAAGGAGACCGGCGTGTACGGGGCGCGGAACGTCGTGCTGCCCAGGTCGGCGGGGGAGACGCCCAGCGTGCGGGCCATCACGGCGGTGGTCAGCAGGCCGGAGGTCTTGCCCTGGTCGTGGGCGGTTCCGGCGGTGGTGTACCGCTTGACGTGCTCGACCGAGCGGAGCCCGGCGCCCGTGGCGCGGTGGATGTCGGCCACGGTGACATCGCGCTGGAGGTCCACGAAATGCCGCGTGTAGTCCGTCGCGGGGACCAGCCAGCAGGCGTGCTGCCGGGAGGTCGGCGGAGGTTCGGGTGCGGTCTGCCCGAGTGCCGCGCGGGCCGCGCGGATTCCGTCCTGTACGCAGTCCGCGTGGCCGAAGACCCCGCGGGCGGCCCCGGCCACCGTGACGGCCTGGGGTGATTCGCCGGGGACGAGCGCGGCCAGGTCGTCGTCGTAGCGCAGGGTGCCGCCGGACTGGCCGAACAGGTGGACGACGGGGTTCCAGCCGCCGGAGACCAGGAGCAGGTCGGCCTCCAGTTCCCGCGACCCCACCAGGACTGAGGAGACCTCCCCGTCACCCCGCGCCTCGGTCACGAAATTTCCGGATATGACTTCGATGTCGGTTGGGGCGGGCGTCGGACGCACGTCCACGATTGCCGCGATCTCGACACCGGCCCGGGCCAGGTCTTCAGCCGCGAGGTAGGCGCTGTCGTTGGTGGTGAAGACGACCGCGCGGCGGCCGGGGAGCACGCCGTACCGGGTGAGGTAGGTCCGGGCCGCTCCCGCCAGCATCACCCCGGGCAGGTCGTTCCCGGCGAAGGCGATCGAGCGTTCGTGAGCGCCGGTCGCTAGGACGACGTGCCCGGCCCGGATGCGCCAGAGGCGTTCCCTGGCCGTCCCCGCCTCGGAACGGCGTTCGACCGCGATCAGGTAGTTGTCGTCGTAGTACCCGATGACGGTGGTACGGGGGAGAAGCCGCACGCCAGGGGGAGCGGCCGGGGTGCGCTCGTCCGCGAGGATCACCCGGACGCCGGAACGCGCGGCCTCCTCGGCGGCGGCCAGTCCGGCCGGTCCGCCGCCGACCACCAGCACCTCGCAGTGCGCGTACATCCCGTCGTACCTGGCAGGATCGGGCCGGTCGGCGAGCCGGCCGCGACCGGCGAGACCGCTGGCCACCAGCCCGTCGTAGAGCTCGACCATGGTCGCCGGGACCATCGGCTCGGGGAACGGCTCCTCGATCTGCACGACGGCGTTGGGCTCCTCGGCCCCGGCCGCGAAGATCCCCCGGGGACGGCCGTGCGTGACGCTCGTGCCCACCCGCCGTACGCCGTTGGCGAGCAACGCCGAGGCGAGCGTGTCCCCGGGATGGCCGGTGTACTCCCGCCCGTCGAAGACGAACCGCACCACCCGGCCACGGTCGACGGACCCCAACTTCGGGTGCCGGTTCACCGGTTGGCCTCCTGGGGGACGATGCGGTTGGTCGAGGTGTCCCGGACCACGTTGAACCAGCGGCGGCACCCTGCCGAATGGCTCCACCGTTCGGCGAAGGGCCCGGCCGGGTTGTCGCGGAAGAACAGGTACCGTCCCCACTCCTCGTCCGAGAGCGCGGCGGGGTCGGCTGGGTAGGCGACGTGCGCCTGCCCGCCGTAGTGGAACTCGGCCTCGTCGCGGGGCCCGCACCAGGGGCAGGGGATGAGCAGCATGGGGGTCTCCGTCAGTGGGCCACGGCGGCGGCGCCGTGCTCGTCGACCAGCGCGCCGGTGGTGAACCGGTCGAGACTGAAAGGCGCGTTGAGCGGGTGGGGTTCGTCGTGGGCGATGGTGTGCGCGAGGCACCAGCCGACGCCGGGGGTGGCCTTGAAGCCGCCGGTGCCCCAGCCGCAGTTCAGGTAGAGCGACTCGACCGGGGACAGGCCGACGATCGGCGAGGCGTCGGGGGAGACGTCCACCACCCCGCCCCAGGTGCGGAGCACGTGCGCCCGTGCGAACACCGGGAACAGTTCGAGCGCGGCGGCCATCTGCCGTTCGATGACGGCGAAGTTCCCGCGCTGCCGGTAGGAGTTGGGGGCGTCGATTCCGGCACCCATCACCAGTTCGCCCTTGTGCGCCTGGCTCACGTAGACGTGTACCGCGTTGGACATGACCACGGTGGGGTGCACGGGTTCCAGCAGCTCCGAGACCAGGGCCTGCAGGGTGTGGCTCTGGAGCGGCAGCCGGATCCCGGCCGACTCGGCCAGCGGTGAGGTCCTGCCCGCCGCGCACAGCACGATCTTGTTCGCCGTGATCCGTCCCCGGCTGGTTTGTACGGCCACCGCCCGCCCGTCCACCACCTCGACGGACTCGACCTCGCAGTGCTCGACCAGGTCGACCCCCAGCTGGTACGCCCTCCGGGCCAGCCCCCAGGCCACATGATCGTGCTTCGCGATTCCCCCCCGAGGCTGAAATGTCGCCCCTAGTACCGGATATCGGACATGTGGGCTGATGTTCACGATCGGGCAGACCTCGCGGACCTGTTCGGGGTCCAGCCACTCCGCGTCCACGCCGTTGACCCGGTTGGCCTCCACTCGCCGGACCCCGTCCCGGACATCCTGGAAGCTGTGCGCCAGGTTGAGCACCCCGCGCTGGCTGAACAGCAGCGGATAGTCGAGTTCGGCCTCCAGGCCCTCCCAGAGTTTCAGCGCGTGCTCGTAGATCCCCGCGCTCTCATCCCAGAGGTAGTTGGACCGGATGATCGTGGTGTTCCTGGCCATGTTGCCCCCGGCCAGCCACCCCCGCTCCAGAACGGCCACATCCGAAATTCCATGATTTTTCGCGAGATAGTACGCCGTGGCCAGGCCGTGCCCGCCGGCGCCCACGATCACCACCTCGTACGACCGCTTCGGCTCCGCCGACTCCCACAACCGATCCGGATGCACGCCCTACCCCCGCAGCCGTTCCATCGCCGGATCGAAGAGCGGCTCCGCCGCCACCTGCGCCGCCAGCCGCCGCTCGAAGTACCCGATCTCCACGGCCGTCCCCGGCTCGGCCAACTCGGCGGGCAACCACGCGTACGCGATCCCCCGCCCGATCGTGTAGCCGTATCCGGCGCTGGTGACATATCCGACACAGCGTCCTTGGTGGTACACGGGCTCCTTGCCCATCACCACCTCGTCCAGCAGCAGGCAGCACAACCGCCGCCGGACCTCCTCCTTCCGGCGCAGCACCGCCTCCCGCCCGACGAAGTCCCCCTTCCCGAGCCGGACCGCGAAGCCCAGCCCCGCCTCGTACGGATCGTGCTCGAAGGTCATGTCCACCCCGAACGACCGGTAGCCCTTCTCCAGCCGCAGGCTCGCGAACGCCCCCCGGCCCGCCGCGATCACCCCGGCCCCGGCCAGCGTGTCCCACAGCTTGAGCCCCATGTCGGCCGTGGTGTAGATCTCCCAGCCGAGCTCCCCGACGTACGAGAGCCGGAGCATGGTCACCGGAACGTTGCCCAGGAACCCGCTCGCCCCCCGGAAGTACCGCAGCGCGGTCAGATCGATCGAGGTCAGCGGCTGCACCAGCTCCCTGGCTCGCGGTCCCCACACCCCCAGGCAGCAGGTCCCCGCGGTGATGTCGCGCAGGAAAACCTCGGGCGGCCGGTGCCGCTCCAGCCAGTCGAGGTCCAGTTCCCCGTTGGCCCCGACCTGGTAGCGGTCCTCGCCGAGCCGGGCCACCGTGATGTCGCTGCGGATGCCCCCATCCACATCCAGCAGCAGGCAGTACGTCACCGAACCGATGGACTTGTCCACGTCTCCAGTGGTCATACGTTGCAGGAAAGCCGTCGCTCCCGGCCCGGCCACCTCCAACCGCTTCAATGCGGACATGTCGTATATCGCGACGCTCTGCCGGGTGGCCACGGCCTCCGCGCCGACGATCGGCGACCAGTACCGCGCCGCCCAGTCGTTGGGGACGTGCTCGGGAGCGGGCAGGGTCGCGTTGGCCTCGTACCAGTGCGGGCGCTCCCAGCCGGACGCCTCCAGGAAGTACGCGCCGAGCTCCCGCTGCCGGACATGGAACGGGCTGGTGCGCAGCGGCCGGGGGTCCTCCATCGGCTGGAGCGGGTGGATGATGTCGTACACCTCCACGTAGTTCTGGCAGCCCCTGGCCAGCACGTAGTCGGGCGCCAACTGGTGCCGCTCGAACCGGTTGACGTCACATTCGTGCAGGTCAACCGAGGAATGACCGTCAACGAGCCACTCGGCCACCGCCCGCGCCACGCCAGCGGAGTGGGTCACCCAGACCGCCTCGGCCACCCAGAACCCGCGCACCTCCCGGGACTCCCCGAGCAGCGGCATGTTGTCGGTGGTGAACGAGAAGAGCCCGTTGATGCCTTCCTCGATCTTCGCCGCCCGGGTGGCGGGCATCAGCGTCCGCGTCTCGTCCCAGGCGTCGGCGAAGTCGTCCGGAGTGAAGGCCATCACGGACGGCATCACCTCGGCCACGTCCACCCCGAGGATGTCGTCCGGCGCGATCGGCATCGGCCGGTGCCCGTAGTACCCGACCCCCAGCCTGCCTTCCCGGCTCCGGAAATACAGGTCGGCATCCTGATGCCGGAGAATCTGCGTCTCACGCTCCCCTTCCAGCTCCGGCAGGGGTTCCGTCCAGGCCAACTGATGCGCCAACGGCGTCAGCGGCAGTTCCATACCCACCATGCGCGCGACCTTGGGCCCCCAGATCCCCGCACAACAAACCACCACATCAGCCGAAATTTCGCCCTTGTCCGTGACGACCCCGGTGACCCGCCCGCCATCGACGGAAATCTCCACCACCTCATGCCGGGGAAGCACCCGCACTCCTCGCGCCCGAGCCCGCTCCAACTGCGCCGCCACCGCCGGCACCGCCAACGCCAGCCCGTCGCTCGCCAGGAACAACCCACCCAGAACCTTGCCGGGATCCAGCAGCGGATGCCGCGCCACACACTCCTCCGGCCCGAGCAACTCCGCCTCAAGCCCCCACGCGGTCGCCCACCCATACCGCCGATGCAACTCCCGCAGCCGCTCCGGCCCGGTCGCCACCTCCAGCCCACCCACCTGCTGGAAACACCCCAGCCCGACCAACTTCTCCACGGTGTACCTGGCCATCTCAGCCATCGCCTTAGAGGAATTGGTCTGAAACACCAGCCCAGGCGCATGCGACGAGGACCCCCCGGTCGCCGGCACATCCCCCTGATCGACCACGGTCACATCGGTCCAACCCCGCACCGACAACTCATCGGCAAGCGCGGCCCCCACCACCCCCGCGCCAATGATGACAACGCCCGGCATACCCACCTCCGCCGTTGCAACACGCGCAACCATCCGCGCTAACCGCAACAAGCGTCCCGTGCCGCACAAACAGTGTCAAGATTCCCGTATCGGATCAAGATCGATTGGGGGAGCGGGGCTGATCTCCGTCCGATCAGAAGATCAGATACGTTCGCCGTGATTCACCGGGTCAGTGGTATAGCGGTTCGGTATGGCGGATTGCCGCCCACTGCATGGTGTGACAGCGTCACATAGCGTGGCGGCTGAGACGCTGGCCCTCGCATTCGCTTGCTGCGCTGGTGGCACGGGAGTGCGGGGCACCGGATGGCTGAGGTGACGAATCCGATACACGCGGCGCTGATGGAGCTGCGGCGCCAGATCCTCGCCGACGCGGACATGGTCGAGCGGGCGCTGGCGAAGACCGACCAGGACATGGGTAGCGGGCTGGTATGGCTCGGCCCGGACGCGCGTAGCTGGCGGGATGACCTCGGGCAGCGCCGGATGCAGGTGCGGCGAGCTTCGAATCGGCTGGTGACGGCGATTGAGGAAGCACTGGCCGGACAGCCGGCCCAGGTGTCGGAGTCGACGGCGGATGCCTACCGGCGGCAGCGGACCGGACGGTTGTGATGCCGCTGCCCTACAGCTCAGAGTTCCGAGGGGTCGACCCGGACCGACTGCTGGCAATGATCAAATCGATGGACGAGGACGCGACGACGTTGCGGACGTTCGTGCAGCGGTTCCGGGGCGAGTTCGCGCGGCTCGGGGTGGACACCTCGGCACTGACCGAGCTGGACCAGATCGGCGCCTGGGCGCAGGGCCAGCTACCGGCGATGCGCCGCCGCCACGACCTGGCGATGGCCACCAACCGGCTGGGCGGGGCCGGGTTCGGGGACGCGTTGGTGCCGATACCCGAGGTGCGGATGTCGCTGGCCGAGGCCTATGCGTACGGCGAAGGCCTGGCCAAGATGTTCGGCGCGGGCATTATCGCCAACAACGACTTCACCGCGGAACTCAAGGGCGAGATGGTGCATGCGCACATTCGCGACCTGGAGAACCTGGCCGGTGACGCGGAGGCGTCGGCGGCGTTCGTGGCGATGCTCGCCGCAGGACTGGCGGGGCGCGGGAATGGTGGAAAGCCGTGCGTACGGCATGCCGGACGATGCGGTCGCGCTGGCGTTGCAGGTGATCGCCGATGATCCGGTGGCGATCCGGTCGGTGTTCGCCGAGACGGGCACTCCGGCCGACGGGGTGACCGGTACGCAGCGAATGAGCGCGCTGTTCCAGCATGCCAGGCAAGAGGGAGATCACACGCCGGATGCGCTCCGCAAGGTGCTGGTGGCAGGGGCGGGTCTTGACGAGCAGCCGGGCGCGCACAGTTCCGACGCAGCCCGCTTCGCTTTCAGCACGATCACCGGAGCCGCCTCCATCGGCCAGAACATGCCGCCTGCCCTCCAGGAGACGATGGCCAAACTGGCCGCCTCATATCGGCACGAACTACTGACCGGGGCACGCATCCGCGACGGCGCCTATCGCGGCTCCGGCATGGCCGCACCACCCGGCTTCTCGATGGTTCCCGGGCTGACGCCGGCCTTCTATCTGAGCCCGAAGGACACCTACGGCTTCCTGAAGACCTTCGTCGCCGACGAGCAGAACACACGTATGTTCGATCAGGCGATGGCCGGGCTTCGTCGTGATGTCCTGGTGGAATCCGCACGCATCGACGGCGAAGCGATTCGGGGAAATCCACCCAAGGATCCCGGATTTTTCGAGGAAACGGCCGGTGCGATCGGCAACATGGCGGGTCTGGAGTATGCGGCTGCGCTGAAAGTCCGCGGCGACATGGACGCCTTCGACGAGGACATGCGCGGAATGATCACCGATGCCGCGTCGGTCGTGTTGGACAGGGTGCCTGGTGCGGAGAAGGTAGGTGAATTCCTCTGGGAGGGGGCCATGTTCATCATCGGCGAGAAACTGGACGCCTGGGCGGAGGGAGACGAGGCGACCAGCCGGGCGGGCAGGACTGTCAGTGAGTACGACCGATGGGTCCTCGCCCAGCACTACGAGGTCGCCACCAGCCTGTGGGAAGGAGGGTTTCCCGCTGACCCACCATGGCCGCCCGCCCTGATGAAGGACGGCAGGCCACTTCCGGTGGATGATCTAGTCAAGGACAGCGCGAAATCCGAGGCGTTCGAGAGATGGTCTGATTCCACTGACAAGCACGGTGATGGCGCGACCTTTGATAAGAAGGCCGACCAAGGGGCCGACGCAGTAACCAGCGGCAGGTCCGCGGTGACCGCGAAAGGATACGAAGAGCAGCCATGACCAGCGCCCTCTCGGCTCGACCACCGCAGCGGCCGACTACTGGCACTCGGTCTCTCCGCTGATCTCTACAGCGATCCTTGTCTCCGACGGCAGCGTCATGGTGACGGAGAACCGTAGCCTGGGCTCCTTCTTGACCATGCCGATGGTGCGCGAGTCGATGACGTCCGACTGGTCTGGCACGGTGAGGTCGGGCAGGTATCCTCGTTCTTCGAATCTGGCTTCGATCTGCGTTGATGCTGTATCGAGCTTCTTGTCCGGATCCGGGTTAAGCGTGGGCAATTGGCCGGTGGCGGTGAACATACGTTTGGACCCGCCGCTGCCGCATCGGACGTCAATGGTGGCCGGGTTGGTGGTGCGTTCGTCCACCCAGTCGTCCCAAGCCATGACAGCCCTGCCGTCCTCGGCAAGCCGAGAGCCGATCTCCTGCAGGGATGGGCCACGTGAACACGCGGCCGCCGCCACAACCACCGTCAGGCCGAGCACGCAACTCCGCGTGATACGCAACGCTACCTCCATTGCCCTCGGAATCAGCGGGAGACGATCTGCGCACGCACGCCGGGAAGATCGTCGAATGCGGCCGACGCGTCCATCGTGATCACGGTTCTCGCGGTAGCCGCAGCTGTCGCTGCGATCAGGAGATCGTACGCTCCTCGTATCTTGCCTTCCCGCCGGACATGGACCATGAGGCGTGCATGGACTCTGGCGACGTCCGTGGTGTACTCCTCGACGGGGATCAACGCGAGGACTTCGTCGACGAAGGCCTGCCGGTTGGGCCGTCGGGCCGCATCGGCCATCTCCACGCCGACGAGCAACTCGGCCACGGTGATCGCCGCGATCGCCACATCATCCGTGTCCCCGATCACCGTGTCCACGGACGCCTTGCCGCGCTCGGCGGCAATGAGCACGCCGGTGTCCAGGATCAGGCGTCGGGCCACGTACCCCTCATCTCGTCGTCGACCACCTCGCGGGCCGCCGCCACGTCGGTCTCGAAGTCCGCGTCCAGCGTCCCCGCGCTTCTCGCCAGGAACGCCTTGACCATACGGCCTGGGGCCGTGGGTGCGGGACCGATCACGGCGATTTGCTTACCGCCACGGGTGACCACGATCGTCTCGCCGCGCTCGGCCTCATCCAGAACGGTCGCGAAGCTTCGAGACGCTTCAGTGGCAGTCATCACCTTCATCTGATCAGATTATCTGATTCCGCGGAGCCGCCGGGCGCGGCCAGGCCGTCCGGATCGGACGACCTGGCCGCCGCCGGATCAGCCCAGCCAGGCCGCGACCTTGGTCTCGTTCTCGCTGACCCACTTGGCCGCTGCGTCGGCGGGGGTCATCTTGTCTTCGGAGATGTACTTGGCGACTAGGTTCTGGTCGTCGTTGGTCCAGGTGAAGTTCTTGACCAGTTCGTAGGCGGGGCTGCCGGAGTCGGCGAACTTCTTGCTTACGATCTTGTCCAGTTCGTACAAGGGGTAGTCGCAGGCGATCTTTTCTGGGTCCGCGTCACAGCCGGCTGTGTAGGTGGGGAGGTTGACCTTGACGAGTTTCAGTTCGGACAGGAACCACTGGGGCTCGTAGAAGTAGCCGATGATCGGCTTCTGGTCCTTCTCGGACTGTCGGAAGGCGGTGATGAGGGCTGCCTCGCTGCCTGCGTACACGACCTTGTAGTCGAGTTTGAGGTTCTTCACCAGGGCCTCGTCGTTGGTTACGAACGACGGGTCGCCGTCCAGTAACTGGCCCTTGCCGCCGGACTCGGAGGTTTTGAATAGATCGGCGTACTTGTTGAGGTTCTGCCAGTCGGTGATGTCGGGGTACTTGGCGGCCATCCAAGGGGCGACGTACCAGCCGATCACGCCCTTGTTGCCGGTCAGGCCCGCGTCCACGGCGACCTTCTGGTCCTCGATGTACTTCTTCTTCAGGTCGTCGTGGCCCCAGTTCTCGACCACGGCGTCCACTTCACCGGTGGCGAAGCCCTGCCAGGCCACCTCCTCCTTGAGGTCCTTCTTGACCACTGTGCAGCCGAGTTTGCTCTCCGCGACGTGCGCGATCACCGCCGCGTTGGCCTCGTACCCGACCCAGGGGTTGATGGCCAGGTTGACCGTGCCGCAGGCGGCGGCGGGGGCCGACCCGGACCCGGCGGTGCCCGCGGCTGGGGGTGTCTCGCCCACCTTGGCCCCGCCACACCCGGCCAGCACCAGTACGGCCCCAGCGGCCAGAGCTATCTTTCGACGCGCCATACATCCTCCTTGGTTGACCCCGATCTGGCCTGGGCCGCCCGTGTCACGCGGTCCAGCACGATGCCCAGCACGACGATGGCCAGCCCGGCCGCCAGGCCCTTGCCGCGCAGTTGATGCTGGGAGAACCCGGCCACCACGTCGTAGCCGAGCGCCCCGGCCCCGACCAGCCCGCCCACCACGACCATGGAGAGCACGTAGATCAGGCCCTGGTTGGCGGCCAGCGCCACCGCGCCGCGCGCCATCGGCAGCTGCACCTTGGTGATCACCTGCCAGGGGCTGGAACCGGCCGACCTGGCGGCCTCCACCGTGGTCGCGGGAACCCCCCGGATGCCCTCGGCGACCAGCTTGACGGCCACCGGCGCGGCGAACACCACAGCCGCGATGATCGCGGTGAACCTGGTAGGGCCGAACAGGCCGAGAATCGGGACCAGGTAGACGAAGGCGGGCATGGTCTGGCCCGCGTCCAGCACCGGCCGGAGCACCGCGTCGGCGCGGTCGCTGCGCCCGATCCAGACCCCGACGACCACCCCAAGCGCCAGCACCAGCGCCGTGGCCACCAGCGTGGCGGCCAGCGTCACCATGCTGTCCTGCCAGAGTCCCAGGCCGACCAGCGCGGCCATGCCGAGCACGGTCACCGCGGCGGCCCGCGTTCCGCCGAGCAGGGCGGCCACCGCCACGCCCGCGAGCGCCACCAGCCACCACGGGGACCCGGCCAGCAGCGATTCCAGCGGGTTGAGCAGGCCGTAGGTGACCGCGTTCTTGAGCGCGTCGGTGAACCCGGTGAGGCTGTCCTGGACCCAGACGCTGGCCGAGTCCGCCGCCTGCCGCACGTACGGCCCGAGATCGGCCTCGGGTGGGAACACCGCCGCCCAGACGTAGGTGTAGGCCAGGTACACCGCCACGCCCGCCGCCCCCAGGAGGGCCGCGATCTCGATGCGCCGCCGCGCGTGACCGGCCACCCGTTGACCGGCGGCCGTGGTCGCCCGGTCCAGCACCACCGCCATGATCACGATGGCCAGACCGGCGTTGAAGGCCGACCCGATGTCCAGCGTCTGGAGCGCCTTCAGCACGGTCTTGCCCAGGCCGGGCGCGTCGATCAGCGCCGCGATGGTGGCCATGGCCAGCGCCGCCATGATCGTCTGGTTGACCCCGACCACGATGGTGCGCTTGGCCAGCGGCAGCCGTACCCGCCGGAGGATCTGCCGGGGGGTCGCCCCCAGTGAGGTCCCGGCCTCCACGGCGACGGGGGAGACCTCGCGGATGCCGTACGCGGTGATCCGGATCGCCGGGGGAATCGCGTAGATCATCGTCGCGATGGTCGCGCTGGCCGGGCCGATCAGGAAGAACAGGGTGAGCGGCGCCAGGTACACGAAGGTCGGCATGGTCTGCATGAAGTCCAGCACCGGGGTGACCAGCCGCAGGAACCGGTCGCTGAGCCCCGCCCAGATCCCCAGCGGGACGCCGACCGCCAGCGAGTACGCCACGGCGGTGAGGGTCAGCGCCAGCGTGTCCATGCTCTCCTGCCAGAGCCCGAGCAGCCCGAAGGACACGAAACCGGCCACGGTCAGCAGGGCGGCCCGCAGGTTCCCGAACAGGTAGGTGACCGCCCCGGCCACCGCCACCACGCCCAGCCAGCCCAGCACCGGCACCGGCCGTCCGAAGGAGGGCTGGCTGAGCAGCGCCTGCACGAAGGTGACCGACTCGTCCAGGACCAGCCGGATGTAGTTCACGAAGTACAGGAAGAACGGGTTGCTGTTCCGATTGTCGTCGACGGTGTCCCAGACCTCGTTGACCCGGCCGTGCAGCGGGGTCAGCTCGGCCCCGCCGAGGGCCAGGGTGTCCCGCCCGGACAGCAGCACGGCACCGAGCACCCAGGCGGCCAGCACCGCGCCGAGTAAGTAGCGGCGGGCGGGCAGCCGGGCGGCGACCGCCGTGAGCGCGGTCATCGGGCGATCATTTCGAGGATCTCCGCGCTGGTCACCACGCCGAGCAGATCGTCCTTGTCCACCACCCGGACCGGGCGGTCGGCCGACAGCACCGTGCGCACGGCGTTCCGGATGATCTCGTCCGGGCCCAGTTCGGGCCCGTCCAGCGGCTCGCCGGGCAGCGGGTCGCGCATCACCCAGCGCAGCGTCAGCACGTGCGAGCGCGGCACATCGCTGACGAAGTCCCGCACGTAGTCGTCGGCGGGGGCGCCCACCACCTCGTCCGGCGTCCCGGTCTGCACCAGCTCGCCGTCCCGCATGATCAGCACCCGGTCGCCCAGCTTCAGCGCCTCGGCCAGGTCGTGGGTGATGAACACCATGGTCTTGCCCACCTCGCGGTGCAGCCGGATGACCTCGTTCTGCATCTCGCGCCGGATCAGCGGGTCCAGCGCGGAGAACGGTTCGTCGAACAGGAGCAGGTCGGGGTCCACGGCCAGCGCCCTGGCCAGGCCCACCCGCTGCTGCATGCCGCCGGAGAGCTGGTCGGGGTAGGAGTTCTCGAATCCGGCCAGGCCGACCAGTTCCAGCACCTCCGCCGCCCGCCGGTACCGCTCCTGCTTTCCGCTGCCCCGGATCTCCAGGCCGAAGGCCACGTTGTCCAGCACCCGGCGGTGCGGCAGCAGGCCGAAGTGCTGGAAGACCATGGCCAGGCGGTGGCGGCGCAGCTCCCTGAGCCGTTTCTCGTCGGCTCGGCGGACGTCCTCGCCGTCGAAGACGATCTCCCCGGCGGTGGGCTCGATCAGCCGGGTCAGGCAGCGCACCAGGGTGGACTTGCCGGATCCGGACAGCCCCATCACCACGAAGACCTCACCGGGCCGTACCGCGAAGCCGACGTCCCGGACCGCGGCCACGCACCCGGTCTGCTCCTTCAGCTCGCGGCGGGACAGCGGGCTGCCGACCCAGCGCTCGGCCTTCGGGCCGAAGATCTTCCAGAGTCCGCGTACACGCAGGAGGGGGTCATCTGTCATCTTCGTTTAGGCCTAACGGGTCAGGGTTTGCGATAGAAGGCGGTCTTCTGTGGCGGTAGGGGGGTGTTGCCGAGGATCAGATCGGCCGCTTTCTCGGCCAGCATCATCACCGGGGCGTAGATGTTCCCGTTGGTCACGTACGGCATGGCGCTGGCGTCCACCACCCGGAGGCCGTCCAGCCCGTGCACCCGCATGGTCAGCGGATCCAGCACCGACATCTCATCCACCCCCATGCGGTTGGTGCACGACGGGTGGAGTGCGGTCTCACCGTCCCTGGCCACCCAGTCGAGGATCTCCTCGTCGGTCTCCACCCCGGGCCCGGGCGAGATCTCCCCGGTGCTGTACGGCTTGAGCGCCGGTTGTCCGAGAATGTGCCGGGAGACCTGTACGGCTTCCACCCATTCGCGGCGGTCCTGCGCGGTGGACAGGTAGTTGAACCGCAGCGCCGGATGTTTCCGGGCATCCGGTGAGGTGATTTTCACTGAGCCGCGGGCGTCGGAGTACATCGGCCCCACGTGCACCTGGTAGCCGTGCCCGCCCGCCGGGGCCGAGCCGTCGTACCGGATGGCGATCGGGAGGAAGTGGAACATCAGGTTCGGGTAGGGCACCTCATCGTTGCTCCGGACGAAGCCGCCCGCCTCGAAGTGGTTGGTCGCGCCGGGTCCGCTCCGCCCGAACAGCCACCGCGCGCCCACCCACGGGCGGTTCCGCCACTTCAGGTACGGCTGCATGGACACCGGCTGGCTGCATCCGTGCTGGATGTAGACCTCCAGATGGTCCTGAAGGTTCTCACCCACCCCGGGGAGATGATGGACCGGCTTTATCCCGATATTTCGTAGTTCGTCCGCGTTGCCCACGCCGGAGAGTTGCAGCAGTTGGGGTGAGTTGATGGCACCCCCGCAGAGGATGATCTCCTTGCCGTCGTAACGCCTGCCGTCGCACTCGACGCCGACCGCTTTTGTCCCCTCGAAGCGGATTCTGGTGACCAGGGTCCGGGTCTTCACGGTGAGGTTGGGCCGGTGGCGTACCGGATGGAGGTAGGCGCGGGCCGCCGAGAGGCGGCGGCCGTTGCGGATGTTGCGGTCGAAGGCCGCGAAGCCCTCCTGGCGGAAGCCGTTCACGTCGTCGGTCAGCGGGTGGCCGGCCTCCTGCACGGCCTCGAAGAACGCCGGGAAGAGCGGGCTGGTGGCGGGGCCGCGCTCCAGGGCCAGCGGTCCGTCATGACCCCGGAACTCGGTCCCGGGGTCGGCCAGGCAGTTCTCCATCTTCCTGAAGTACGGCAGGCAGTGCGCGTAGTCCCAGGTCCGCATGCCGGGGTCGGCGGCCCAGCGCTCGTAGTCGAGCGGGTTGCCGCGCTGGAAGATCATCCCATTGATGCTGCTCGACCCGCCGAGCACCTTGCCCCGGGCGTGGTAGATCCGGCGGCCGCCCATGTGCGGTTCTGGCTCGGACTCGTACTTCCAGTCGTAGAAGCGGCTGCCGATGGGGAAGGCGAGGGCGGCCGGCATGTGGATGAACACGTCCCACGGATAGTCCGGGCGGCCGGCCTCCAGGACCAGCACGCGGGTGCCCGGGTCGGCCGACAGCCGGTTGGCCAGCGCGCAGCCGGCCGAGCCACCGCCGACGATGATGAAGTCATATGTCATGACCCCTCCGCTTTTGCCGAATCGTAGCGCCATGCGCACCACGTTTCACTACTAGCAACAGAGATTTAATCTTTTCCGAGTGGCGGGTAGAGTTGCGTCATGCGCAACGAGAGTGGGGGTGTCCAGTCGGTCGACCGGGCCATCTCGGTGATGGAGATCCTGGCGCGCAAGGGGGAGGCGGGGGTCAGCGAGATCGCCGCCGAGATCGATGTGCACAAGTCGACCGCGTTCCGGCTGCTCGGCGCCCTGGAGGCGCGTGGGCTGGTGGAGCAGAGCGAGGAGCGGGGGAAGTACCGGCTGGGGTTCGGTCTGGTACGGCTGGCGGCCGGGGTCGACACGCAGTTGGACATCGTGCGGCGGGCGCGGCCGGTGTGTCAGCGGCTGGCGGAGGAGCTGGGGGAGACCGTCAACATCGCGGTGTTGCGGGCGGTGTACGCGGTCAATCTGGACCAGGTGCGGGGGCCGTCGGCGGTTACCGCGTACAACTGGATCGGGCAGCTCACGCCGTTGCACGCCACCTCCAGTGGGAAGATGCTGCTCGCTCATGCCGATCCCGAGTTGCTCGGGCGGATCACGCTGGAACGCTTCACCGGGCGGACCATCACTTCGGCGCGGAAGCTGGAGAAGGAGCTCGCGCTGGCTCGGGGGCGGGGGTATGCGGTGACTCTGGAGGAACTGGAGGATGGGCTCAACGCGGTTGCCGCGCCGGTGCGCTCCTTTCATGGGGAGGTGGTGGCGGCGGTCAGCGCGTCCGGGCCCGCCTACCGGCTGACCGAGGAGCGGGTGCACGCGATGGCGCCGACACTGGTGGCGGGGGCCGAGGAGATCAGCGCGCGGCTGGGGCACGCGCGATCTGGTCCTTGACCCAGTCGTGGAAGATGCCGATGTGGTGTTCGCTGGGGACTAGTACGCCGCCGTCCGCGTAGACGCGGGAGGACATCCTTGGCTGGCAGCGCTCGCAGGCTTCGAAGTCCTGTTCGTTGACGCGGTGGAAGAGTTCTACTGATTTATCCAGATCTTTGCCGCTTGCGACGACCTCTGGGAGGAAGAGCCAGTCGCATTCGACGATCGTGCGGTCGACGGCGAGGGGGAACATGCGGTGGATGATCACGTGGTCGGGGACCAGGTTGATGAAGACCTGGGGCTTGATGGTGATCGCGTAGTAGCGGCGGTCCTGTTCGTCGGCGAGTGACGGGATTCGGTCTACGCCGGGGGAGCCGTCCACGGTGAAACCCTGGATGTTCTCGCCGAACAGGGCGCCGTGGCCTACGTAGTACTGTGCGGCGTAGCCGTCGGCGAACTCCGGGAGCACCTCGACGAGTTCCGGGTGGATCGTGCCGCAGTGGTAGCACTCCATGAAGTTCTCGACGATCAGCTTCCAGTTGGCCTTCACGTCGTAGGTGATTCTGCGGCCCAGGTCGAGTGTGGTGGGTTCGTAGTTGTCGATCAGGTCCAGCGCTCCCAGTCGTTCGGTCACCGCGCCGAGCACGGTCTCCTCGAACGACGGCGGTTCCTCGGCCAGGCACACCCACACGTATCCCAGCCATTCCCGCACATGCACCTTGACCAGCCCGTACGCCACTCTGTCCAGATCTGGCATATCCGACATGTTCGGCGCCGCGATGAGCTTCCCGTCCAGGTCATAACTCCACGCGTGATACGCACACGAAAACGCCCGCCGAACCTCCCCGGACTCCGCCGCGCACAACGTCGCCCCCCGATGCCGGCACACGTTGTAAAACGCCCGCACCCCATCCTTGGCCCGGGTGACGAGAATGCTCTCCCTCCCCACCTGAACCGTCCGGAACGCCCCCACCTTCGGCAGATCCGACCCCCGAACCACACAGAACCACATCGCCTCAAACACGGCCCGCTGCTCGATCTCAAAGATCTCCGCATCCGCGTAGTAGCGCCCAGGAAGCGTAGAAATCAAACTCCCCACCACACCACCCCAGTTCCGCCTAACGAAACCACCCGCACCATACGCAACAGCCTGAAGCCACCCCTATACCTTGTCAAGCACCCAACTCAACTCCCCAAGTCGTTCCCCAACCCGACCGGGCACCGGGCGGCGGCGAGAGCTGCCTCAGCGGAGGTCCAAAGCCGCTGGATTTACCTTTCCGGCCGGATGTTGCTTCTGGCGGGAGGTGATCTCCCGGCACCCCGGCCCGTGGAAGGTCGCCTTCCAGGACTCGAACACGGCGGCCGTCGCGTTCTGGCGGCGCGTCGCCACCGAGATCGCCGGCGATGCGTGGACGGAGGAACGCCGGCCCGTGCCGAACCGGCCCGACGTTCCCCCGGAGGTGTGGATCTCCTTCACCATCGCCTGACCAGCGATCAAGAACGACTGCTCCATGGGCGGCGAGAACGGCGCAGGAGTTGCCCGTGCGGTCTACTGGTCTGGGTGGAGGAGGGTCTCGGTGATCTGCTGGAGCCGGGCCGTGGTGATCCCATTTCGCTGTTCGACGGCCAGTGGGTGGTCGGTGGGCTCCAGTTCGATGAGCGGGCGTTGCCCGACTGGGCGGGTGTGCAGGTTGGTCTTGAGGTTGATCGTTGACGAGTAGATGGGCAGGTCTGTGGACAGCCAGCCGAAGTAGGGGGGTTCGCTCTCCCTGCCGGGGATCTCCCAGAGTTCTGTGGCGCGAGCGAACTTCTCGGGGCTGAGCGAGACCCAGACGCCCCAGCTGAACACCTCGCCGAGGTCGGTCACGGGGATCTCGATCAACCCGCGCACGAAGAACGCCTGCCGCTGGATCACGCACTGGTCGGAGCTCAGCCCGCAGTCCGGGTCATCGGCCATCTCGGGCATCCAGTAGACGGGAGCCTCCGTCGAAAAGCCCAAGGGCAGACCGTCGTGCCGCTGCCCACAGCATGAACACGTGAATCCGAGATCACTCACCACCGGCCGAGAGTACTGAGGTGATCATGGTGACAACAACACCGGAAGGACCGCGCCTTCTACTCGAAGAGGGAGTGGCTGCCGCCGCGCTTGGAGCGGATGTAGATGAGGGTGGCGAGGTTGCCGATGGAGAAGGCGGCTATCACCGAGAGGATGGCGGCGGCGAGGGCCCAGTCGGCCAGGGCGGCGAGGGCGGCCAGGGTCGCGGTGACGATCAGGCCGAAGGCGGCCAGGGCGATCCGGAGGTTGAGGGGGCTCTTCGGGCGTTCCATGGTGGGGGAGATCTCCGCCCAGAGGCGGTCTCTGAAGCTTTCGGGTCTCTTTGGGCCGGTCATGATTCCTGCCCTCTCTTCGTCAGGAGGTTCCCTTCAGGTGGGTGCGGTCGTCGTAGGTGACCAGGCGGTAGGCGCCCTCGCTCCGGTGCCAGCTGGTGACGGAGGCGTTTCCGGCGAGGCCGCCGTCGGCGATGGTCAGCACTTCGGCGTGGGTCAGTTTCTCCAGGATCATCCGGAGGAAGAGCACCACCGCGTCGTGGGCCACGATCAGCACCCGGCGGTGCCGGTCGGCTTCGATGTCGGTCACCACGTCTCGCAGGCGTTCGGCCACGTCCAGGAACGATTCCCCGTCAGGCGGGCGGTATCCGAGGCTGTCGGCGGCCTCCTTGGCGTACTCCTCCGGGAAACGCTCCCGCACCTCGGCGGGGCGCAGATGGCTCAGTTGTCCCCGGTAGCGGTCCCGGAGCCGGGAGTCGATCCGGTAGCACGGTGCCGGTCGTGGTCCGAGTTCCCTGGACGCCACCTCCCAGGTCTGTACGGCCCGCAGATACGGCGAGCACCACACCATGTCCGGCATTTCCGCATCCGGCAACCCGGCCAGCCAAAGACCCACGGCTCCAGCCTGCCGTCCACCCAACTCGGTCAGGCTGATCGCCCCGTCGTCGGCCGGAACCACGGCCTTCGGGTCGAGAAACGCGGCGTTGGCCGTACTCTGCCCATGCCTGACGGCGTACACCACTTCAGGAGTCGCCCCAGGACCCTCACCATGGACACAGGCCACAATGCCCCCACAGACTCCGCTCCTCTAAGGTAAACAAGACGCTCCGAGCCCTCATTCCACCCGGCTTTCTCCGCCTTCCTCCCTAAAGCGGAAGACGCGACGTTTGTCACCTTCCACCACTATCCGCTCCAGCCGATCGACCTCACTCGGCAACGGAGGCCAGTCCCGGTAGGGGAGAAATGCGGCCCGTCGAGCCCAGCTGTGCCCGCGGAATATGTCCCGCCTGCTGAGCGAAACCCGCTCCGCCACCAGGAGACCGACGATCAAATGCGGCACCAGCGCCATGAGGAGCCCGAGCACCGCGGACGCCACCTCGTTACCCGTGGGGTCCGCGCGGGCGAAACGGACACCGACCACGAACGGTACGCCCAGCGTGGCCAGCCAGAGTGCCACCGCGTAGACCGTGCGAACCGTGTCCGACCGAGGCGGGCGTTCGCCTGGCCTGAGCTCCCGGCGCGGAACATCCCGACTCCAGCCCCTTGGCAAGGATTCCTGTGTCACCGATGCCCCTCTATCTCCGATTTATGATGGTCCCTCCTTGATCATGATATGGAGTTCCCAAGAAATCGACCCGTCTGGAGCGATTTGGCATCAAATGTGCCCCGGTGCGGTCGGCTACGGCTCCAGGCAGGTGGGAATGGAATCAGACCGTCCCTCCGGCTGCTGGGTTTTCCCGGTCGGGTCGTAGATCTTCACCCAACGAATGGACGGGAACTGTTTGAGGGTGGGCATGATCTCGTCGGCGATGGTGAACGTGGATCCGTCGCTCGCGCAACCGCCCGTCAGGTAAACCCGCGCCACTTTGCCTTTTACGGTCACCTTGCTGAATCCCGTCGCCTTCGAGGTCACGAAATACAGTCCGGCGTCCCGTTCCGCCTGGGTCAACCCGGCGAACAGGCGCTGCAAGGCACCGAACGCGGTCCGCGACGCGATCACCGGTCGTTGCACCGCCTTCCCGTACGGGGTGCGCCCGATGTTGAAATTGGCGCTGTTCAGGAAATGGGTCCGCACGTTGACCGTGCGATAGGGCGTCTTGATGTCGATGATGACCCGGCTCGGATCGCGCAGGGTGTGCATCCGGAAGGACGACTTCTTGGCCACCCCGACCCCGAACGACAGCACCGACTCGAAATCCCCGGTGTTCACCACCTGGATCACCCCGGGTAACGCGAACGTCCTCCTGGTCGCGCCATACGTGAGCACCCCGCGGTCATGCCCGGTGGCCCCGGCGAACCGGACCTTGAGCACCGCGCTGCCGACCACCGGCACCTGCAATCCGGACGGATCGGCCACCAGCCCCTTCACCCACTGCGCGCTACGCCAGGCCGGCAGGGGACCACGGAACTCGAACACCAGCCGATCCATCCCCGGATGGTGGGCCGCCCGGATGGCGACCAGCGTCGGCTGTGGTGCCCCCGCCGTGACCTGGGCCGCCGCCGGGGCCGGGACGGTGAGCAGCCCGGCCAGCACCCCTACCAGGGCGCCTGCCCGCAGGACCCGCATCCCGAACATGCGCATGAATCCGCCTTCCGAGCCCCATCGTCCTTGCCGGGAACGCAAAGTCAACCGAGGCGGAAAAGTAGGCTGACGAAATGACCACGGACGATTCATCGGAGCTCCTCGACCGGTTCCTGGTACGCGGACGGCTGATCACGATGCCTGCCAAACAGGCGAAACGGCAGATGGTGCTCGATCGCATCGCCGGAGCCTTCGAGCCGGGCGTGCGCTACCCGGAGAAGGAGGTCAACGAGATCCTGCTGACCTTCTACGACGACTACGCGGCCCTGCGCCGCTATCTGATCGATGGTGGTTTCCTGACCCGGGAGAACAACGTGTACTGGCGAATCGGCGGCACGGTGGACCCGCTGGACTGACAGGCCGGCCGGCCCTGGGGACTCTGGGATTCCTGGGACTGGGAGGGCTGGGGATGCCGAGACTATCGCGCGCGGTCGAGCATTCCGGCGAAAGCGGTAGGAGTAATGATGGGAATTCCATAGGTGCGGGCTTTCCTGGCTTTGCCGGAGAGCGTGTCGGGGTCGGCGGCGATCACCAGCCGCACTTTCTTGGTGACGTACGGATGCGGCACGTACGAGGCATGCCGCGCGCGTTCCTCCCAGCTCTCCCGTCCCCCGTCCATCTCGCCGGTGAAGACGACCAGGTCACCGGGGTTCAACTCGAACCGGGGCCGCCGAGCCACCGCCCCGGCGGACGCGGCGAGCGCCTCGGCGGCGGTACCGGGTGGCAGGCCGAGCAGCTCGGCCACCAGGCTGATCTCGCGCCGTTCCCGCTCGGTGACGACCCCGTCGGCCCGGGCGGCCGCACCGAGCGCGGCCAGGTAGTCGTGGTGCAGCCGTTCCACATCGGCCCGCCCCAGGCCGAGATCGTTGGCCAGCTCGACCAGGGCGTCCGCTTCGGTGGCCGAGATGTGGTGGTCCAGCAGCACCTGGTCGAGTAAGGCGAGGTACGCGTCGGCCTGGGCGGGTTCGGGAGCCCGGGGGAGACGGTCGAGCAGCCGGGCCAGGAAGTGGCCGTCCCGCTCGGCGGACACGCCCCGCCGTACCCAGGCGGCGTCCCTCATCGGCGGCGCCGGCCAGCGGAGGGCGGCGGCGTCGCGCAGGGCGGGGTGCCAGGCGGATCCCGCCTTGGCGAGGTAATGCTTGAGCAGGCCGGCGGCGGCCCGAGCGTCGATCAGCGCGTCATGGTGCCCGTTCAAAGGGATGTCCGCCACCGCGCAACATCCGGCCAGGTTCCGGGGCGCGTACGGCAGATAGGTGGCCGCCTCGGTCATCGTGCAGATGCCGAGATGCCTGGTCGGCAGGGTTGGGATCCCGATGCGGTCGTACTCGTACTGGAGAAAATTGAGGTCGAAGCGCAGGTTGTGCGCCACCGGCACCCGCCCCTCGAGTAGCCCCGTCAGTTCTCCCGCTATTTCCAGAAATGTCGGTGCGTGCCGGATGTCGGCCGCCGTGATCCCGTGCACATGCTGCGGCCCCAGATCACGCTCCGGATTGACGAGCGTGCTCCACTCCCCGGTGACCTCCCCGCCCGGATCGAGGTGCACCACCCCCACCTCGATCACCCGATCGCCCCACGAGGTCCGCAGCCCCGTCGTCTCCAGGTCCAGAACGGCGTAACCGATCATGTACGGCAAGATCGCACGCCACCGACCACCCCACTCCCCGAATATGCGGAGCGTGACCCTTCTGCAACGGAAACCGGCCGGGGCGATGAAGACGCTCGCCCCGGCCGGGGTCTAGATCCCGTATCTGGGCGGAAAGGAGGTCATCGCCTCGCGGGAAGTCGTAAGACTCGACGGCGGTCCCCGCGTTCCCGGTGAGTGTGTCGAGCGAACCGAGCGTCATGAGCGGTGCGCGATCGGCTGGCCCGCCGAAGGCGCCGACCGGGCGGAGCCCGAAGCCGACCGCGTTGTGGTGGGTGCCCTGATCGATGTGCTCGGTGGCCCGGCACGCCCGGCCGGTGCGTAAACCCCTCGGTCAGCCGCCGAAGTACCGCTCCACCGCCTGGGTGTGCAGCGGGAAGGCGAGTTCGGCCGCCTTGTCCAGTACCAGCCACTCGGTCGCCTCGGCGGTGGCGGTTATGGCGGGTAGTGCCGACGACGCCGTCTGGGGGCCGAGTGCGAAGATCAGTACGGTGCCGTCGGGGGCGCTCAGTACGTCGAAGAGGCGCACGTCGGCCGAGGATATCTCGATTCCCGTCTCCTCGCGGAGTTCGCGGACCGCTGCCTCCTGCCAGGACTCGCCCAGCTCGATGAAGCCGCCGGGCAGGGCCAGTTCGCCCCGGCGGGGTTCGATGTCGCGGCGCAGGACGAGGACACCGTCGTCGACCGGCAGGACGATGACCGCCACGGGGAGCGGGTTGAGGTAGCTGGTGTTCCCGCAGGACGCGCAGGTGCGGGGCCAGGGGAGGCCGTCGGCGTACGCCGTGCCGCAGAAGGAGCAGTGGGAGTTCCTCACCCGGGAGAGCCTAGCGGGCGAAGGCGAAACCGCCGGGGCGGTCGTTGCGGTCGGCGAGGAGGCCGGCCAGCGTGGCGATGGCGATCTCGGGTGGGGTGCGGGAGCCGATGTCCAGGCCGATCGGGCGGTGCACGCGGGCGATCTGGGCGGGAGGTACGCCGAGGTCGGTGAGGGCCTGCACGTGCGGGCCCGCGTGGCGAGGGCTGCCCATGATGCCGATCCAGCGGGTGGGGACGGCCAGGATGTCACGGAGCACGGGGCCGATCTCGTCCCGGTGGTGGTCGGTGAGCACGACGTCGGTGAGTTCGTCGAAGGCCGGGGAGGCCGTGGCCGGGACGCCGTCCAGGGCCCGGGCGGCATCCGGTTCGTACAGGACGGGACGGTAGCCGAGGTCGGCGCCGTAACGGAGCAGGTACTCCGCCAGCGGGGTGGCGAAGACGGCGACGAGCGTCCGGACGGGCGCGGGCTCGGCGGTGGCGTCGGGTTCGCCGTGGGCCACCGCGCAGGACGGATCGTGGACGTGGACCATGCGGCCAGCCTATGCCTGGGCGAGGACGAGGTCTTCGCCAAGGTCACCACCTACTCCGCCAGCCAGCGCACCAAGGTCACCCGTTCCAACACGATCCACCGCTCCTTCTGACCTCAGGCGCACGCACGAGGCGGCTCCCCCTCCCGCCGCCTCGCTCGGCCCCGCCCGATCAGCCCACGTGCACGATCGGGCGGCGCTCCGCGTCCGGCTCGGCCTGGCGGAGGACCTCGCGGGTGAGGGGCGGGATGTCGCCGCCGCCGAAGACCAGGTAGCGCAGTAGCGCGCCGATCGGGTTGCCCTCGGCGGCCCAGTGGAAGTAGACGTGCGGGGTCTTGCCGGTCTGGTCCCGCAGGTAGAGGAGGAGGGCGGCGATGGTGTTGGGGATGGCGGGGCTGCTCGTGCGCAGGATGCGGAAGCCGTGCCGTTCCTCGCCGGTGACCCGGATCTCCCCGGCGAACTCGGAGGCGTCGGGGACGGTGACCTCCAGGAACAGGAACCCTTCGCTGGTCCGCAGGCGGTGCAGCTCCCACGCCTCGCGGGCCTTGTCCACGTACTCCTTGCGGTCGCGCGCGTTCGGCTCGTTGGCGATCAGGCGGATCTCGCCGGACTCGTTGACGAAGCGGCGGGCCAGGTCGTCCAGGCTGATGCTGGTGACCCGGAGCTCGGTGGAGCGGGTGGCCCGGGAGATCAGCGAGGTGATCACGATGGCCAGCACGAAGAGCAGCGCGATCACCAGGCCGTCCGGGCGTTCGATGATGTTGGCCACCGCCGCGTAGCCGAGGATCAGCGAGACCGCGCCGAAGAACACCGCGGCCCGGGTGCGCCCGGCCGACCAGGCCGAGAGGGTGACCGCGACCGCCGCGGAGAGGATGAGCGCCAGCACCCCGGTGGCGTACGCGCCGCCCTGGGATTCCACGTCGGCGTCGAAGACCAGGGTGATCAGGCCGGAGATGGCGGTGAAGACCAGCACCATCGGCCGGGCGGCGCGGGTCCAGTCGGGGGCCATGCCGTACCGGGGGAGGTAGCGGGGGACGATGTTGAGCAGGCCCGCCATGGCGGAGGCTCCGGCGAACCAGAGGATCGCGATGGTGCTCAGGTCGTAGGCGGTGCCGAACCAGTCGCCCAGGTAGGCGTGGGCCAGGTAGGCCAGGGCCCGCCCGTTGGCGGCCCCGCCCTCGGCGAACGCCTCCGGCGGGATCAGCACGGTGGTCGCGAAGCTGGACGTGATCAGGAACCCGCTCATGATCAGCGCGGCGGTGGTGAGCAGCCGCCTGGCGCCCTTCACCCGCTCCGCCAGATCCCCCTTGACCAGCGGCATCACCGCCACGCCCGTCTCGAACCCGGACAGACCGAGGGCGAGCTTGGGCATCACGTACAGCGCGACGGCGATCATGGCGACGGGACTGGAGTAGTCGGTGGACAGCACGTTCCGCCAGCCGGTGACCAGCTCGGGGTGGGCCAGCACGTGCTGCACGGCCGTGGCGATCACCACCACGTTGACCGCCAGGTAGACCGCCACCAGCACCACCGCGATCGAGATGGCCTCGCTGAACCCGGCCAGGAACACCGCGCCGAGCGCGGCGATCAGCACCAGCGTGACCGGCACCCCCCACCCCGCGAAGAAGCCGGGCACGAACGGGTTGTGCAGGATGTGCGCGGTCGCGTCGGCCGCCGACAGCGTGATGGTGACGATGAACGCGGTGGCCACGAAGCCGAGCAGGAAGAGCACCAGGAGCTTGCCCGGCCACCCCGGCAGCAGCCGTTCCAGCATGGACAGCGACCCCAGCCCGTGCGGGCTCTCCCCGGCCACCGCCCGGTACGTCGGCAGCGCCCCGAACAGCGTCAGCGCCACCAGCAGCATTGTCGCCACCGGGCTCAGCGCCCCCGCCGCCAGCGCCGCGATGCCCGGCTGGTAGCCCAGCGTGGAGAAGTAGTCCACGCCGGTCAGGCACATCACCTGCCACCAGGGATGCTGCCGCTCGGGCGCCTCTTCGTGCGCCCCGGGACCGTCCCGGCGCAGGCCCTTCAGCAGCCAGCGCCGCACCCCCGTGTCCGTCATGCTCACGGGTGCCCATGCTGCACCATCGGCGCCCGCGTACGCCACAGGATGGGCAGCTCAGCCCTCGGTGGTCACGCTCATCGCGAGACGGGGCCCGGGAACGCCGCCCGGATCCGCGCTGTAGGCGGGCAGCGGCGCGCCGTCCGAGCGCACCAGCTGCCAGATTGTCGTGCACTTCTTCTTCGCGTCCGGTAGCGCGGTGAAGGGGAAGGAGACCGGATGCATCTCACCGGGGGCCAGGTCGGGGACGGAGATCGTGGGCTTCAGGGTGTCGCAGATCGGGGGCGCGTCCTGGCCCCCGGCCGGCTCCGCGCGCAGTACGACATCCCGCCACGGGGTGGTGCCGGTGTTGATGACCAGCCAGGTCGCGGTGACCGGCTGTCCGGGTCGTGGGCTGCGCGGGACGACGACCGGCGGGGTGTAGGCCCAGGTGCCCGGCCTCGCCCAGTTCGAGGGCGGGCTCGCCGGCGGCCGGGTGGCGGGCGGTGTGCCCGGGGACGGCGTCTCCTCAGGTCCGCTGGTCGCGTTGATGACGATGGGGACGGCGACGATCGCCACCAGAGCCGCGCCCGCGATCAGGAAGCGGCTCAGGCCCAGACGGCGGGCGGCCGTTGCCGCGGCGTCGCCGACGGTCCTGGTCAGCGTGTCGGCGAGGGCGGCGGCGGGGTTAGGGTCCGCGGGATGGAGGCTGGTGTCGGTGACGTCGGACAGGCAGCGCCAGATGTTGAGCTTGTGGATCTCGGGCTTGCCGAGCAGCGTGGTCCGCAGCACGATGAGCCGCCCCCGCAGCCGCGGCCACCCGTTCGCCGCGTCCAGGCGGAGCAGGTCCCCGGCGACCCGCTCCCGGTACGCCACGGTGTCGGGGTCCAGCCGCCGGCCCTCTTCGACGGTGCCGCCACCGGGCGCCTGCTCGCGCGGCCCGTCCAGGTACGCGCGCCACGCGGCCGGGTCGGGGGTGAACCCGCCCGTGCTGATCGGTCCGTACGCCAGGGGCAGGGTGGCGTCGAGTGTGCCGCGCAGGGCGCGCGTGGCGACGGCGACCAGCTCGGCACGGTCCCCGGGCCCGCCGACGCCGACCAGGATCGCCCGGATCGGGCGCCTTCGGGAGTCGGTGGGGTTCCCGGCCGGGACCAACCCGGTGACCAGCAGCACGGTCCGCTCGCCCGGGCCGTCCATGAGCAGCAGGCCCGGCTTCTCGTCATCGACGATCTTCCGGAACGGCGTGCCCTGGAACCCCGCCTCCAGGACGGAGATCACGTCGAGCGGCGGCCCGCCCAGCGGCGCCCACTCGTAGTCCTCGTCCGCGCGCCGCCCGCGCGAGCGCACCTGCCAGGACACGCTCATGACGGGTGCCCGGCCAGCAGCAGCGGATGGTCCTGGAGCACGGCGAACCCGTCGGAGGTCTTGCAGTCCCGGGAGAACTCCTGGATGGCGCTGGTCAGCGCCTGGTCGGTGCCGATCACCTGCTCCAGGATGGTGCGGAAGGCCCCCCGCCCGACCCGGCGGTACTTGTTGACGAGGAACCGCAGCGTGTACCGGAGCAACTGGTCGGTGTCCTGCGGCGCGTACTTCAACCCGGCCTTCCTGAGCTTGAAGTGGAAGATCGGGTGGCCGGTCGAGTCCTCCTCCAGGCGGGTGAACACCACCGAGCCGACGGTCTGCACCGGGGTCAGCACGCAGGCCGTGCGGATCCGCGCGTCCCCGGCGCCGATCTGGCCGAGCAGCGGCCGGTAGGCCCGGGTGACCCGGTCGGCCAGCTCGCGGGCGTCCGACGCCGAGCCCATCCAGCGCTCGCAGCGCAGCGGCGCGAGCAGGATCAGCCGGGGCGTGGCCACCTCGGTCATCCGGATGATGGTGTCGATGACGACGCCGGGGGCGTTCACGAACTCGTGGTAGCGGCCGTCCCGTTCCATCAGGGCCGGGGTGTCGATGGCCACCACGATCACGTCCGCCCGGCGCATGGCCCGGTCGAACTTGCCGCCGCCGTCCGCGTCCGGGCTGATCAGGTACTTGCCCGGATAGTCGGTGAAGCGCAGGCCGAACAGCGGCGGCCGGGCCTTCCTGCCCACCTGGAACAGGTACTCCCGCATGTCCGCGGTCCCGGCCAGCCCGTCGGTGGCGCGCACCGAGTTGGTGATCCGTTGCAGGTCGTTGATGTACGCCTGGAGCACCACCGAGGTGCCGTGGTCGTCCGGCATCACCGACAGATCCACATTGCCGATCACCCAGCGGAACCGCTCGTACATCGAGGCCAGCAGCGTGGTCTTGCCCACCCCGACCGCGCCCAGCATGGTCACGTCGAAGATGGCCTCCTCGCCGCGGGCCCCGAGAAAGGCACGGCGGAAATCCTCACTTCTCATAGCATCGCCTTCAGTCGCTCGATGGCCTCGTTCCACTGCTGGAGGTGCACGGTGTCGGCGGCCAGCGCGTCGAACTGGGCCGACCAGATCTCCGACCGGTACCGCCAGTAGAGGGCCTCCCACTCGGCGGGGGTGCGGCGCGAGCGCAGCACCCGGTCGCGGAACTCCTCGACGATGGCGAACACCGCGCTGTTGGGTTCGGAGAGCAGCCCGGACAGGGCCGTCTCGCATCGGTACAGGGCCTCCTGGTAGGCGATGTCGAGCAGCTCCCGTACCGACCCCGGGGTGGGGTTGCCGTCCAGGCCGAGCAACTCGGGGTGGTCCACGGACATGGCGTCCAGGCAGGGCCGGATGCGGTGCTGGAAGAAACCCCGGTAGGAGAGGCCGAAGCCGACCACGATGTCCAGCGCGTACCTGATCTCGCTGGTGCCGTCGCGGCGGACCGGGCCGATGCTCTCGGCCAGCTCGGCCAGGAAGTCCCGGCCCTTGCGGTCGCTGAGGTGGCGGAGTTCGCCGGCCTCGCCCAGCGCGGTGGCCAGTTGCTCCCACATGTGGCCCACGGTCTCGCCGAGCGCGTCGTCCAGCTCCAGGAAGTGCCGGGACAGGTGCGCCCTGCTCTCCTCCATGAGCGCGCTGTAGGCGGCGGTGTAGGAGCCGAGCACCGCCCGCCGCCGCTCGATCTGGTCGTGGGTGGGCAGGCCGTCGTGCTCCCTGGCCAGCCGGATCACCTCCGCCGTGGCCTGGCTCAGCTTGTTGTCCGGGGCCTCCCGCTCCTTCCGGAACCCCAGGACCAGGTTCTCCAGGGCGCCCGCCAGGTTCTCGTAGGTCTCCCGGAACAGCTCCTGGAAGGTCAGGTGCGACAGGTCGCCCGGCCGGGAGAAGGAGGTCAGGATGCTCGACTGCGCCAGCAGCAGCCGGATCTCCTGGTCGATCTCGGCGGTCCGGCGCGCTCGCTCGCTGATGATCGTCTCGTCCAGGGAGGCGATGTTGGCCACCAGGTAGTCCACGATCGGGTCGAAGGCGGCGATCACCTCGTCGGTCGCCGAACAGTCGGCGATGTGGGTTCCCGCCACCCGGATCGGGGACTTGGCGAGTTCGGACTGGAGGGCCTGGGCGCTGGCCAGGTTGTCCTGGTCCAGGCTCTTGCGGTGGTTGAGGATGACGAAGGAGCGTTTCTCCATCGGGATCTCCGGCAGCGCGCTCTGCGCGGTCCCGTAGAGCTCGACGTCGACGTCGTGGATCCCGTCCCCCTCGGGGTTGGGGCGGCGTACGAACAGCACCAGGTCCACGTCGTCCTGCAGGGCGGACAGCAGCACCCGGGAGTCCCCGAGGTTGGTGTCGCCGAGCCCTGGCAGGTCGATGACCGCCACCCCGGTCAGGTCGCTCTGCGCGAAGGTGGTGGCGATCTCCACCCGGCGGACCGCGCGGAAGGTGTGCTGCGGAGTGCCGTCCAGGTCGTCCTGGGCCACGTACCTGCGGATCTGGTCGGGACCCACACGCTCGGGGGAGGGCCGCCCGATCAGCTCGGCGTACGCGGGGAACGCCTGGTGGTAGGCGCGCAGGTGGCCGTACGCGCTGGCGGCCCTGGGGTCGTCGGCGCGGTCGGGGGGCAGCTCCGGCAACCGGTGGGCGCCGAACGCGCGCGGGGAGACCGGGCGGGCGCCCAGGCCGTACAGGTCGTAGTAGGGGCCGATCACCTCGTCCACGAAGGAACGCTCGGAGTGGTGGTAGACGTCGGCGTGGGTGGGGCCGTCGAAGTGTTTGATGGCGCTGGGCACGCCGGTGCAGAAGCCGCCGGAGCCGTCCGGGATCTCCCGTTTGGTGAGGCCGGTCAGGCTCTGCAGCAGGCGACTCTTGCCCTGCCTGGCCCGGCCCACCACCCCGATGTTCAACGTCATCCGGCGGAGCCTGGCCAGCGCCCGGTTGATCGCGGCACGTTCCAGCGCGACCTTGTCGGACAGCTCGCGCAGCACCGGGCCGAGCGTCGCCAGCTGTTCGCCCCGCTCGTCGCCCACCACCCGGGACAGCAGATCCGCCCGTACCCGGTCGAGGGTGAGCAGCGCGGCCTCGACGTCGGCCAGGTGGTCGCCCAGCGCCTCGGTCTCGGTTGCGCGTTCCGCCCGGCGGGCGCGGATGGCCTCGATTTTCGCGGCCCGGTCCATGGTCACCTCCACAGCGACTTGGCAGGTGGAGTTGTTGTAGCAGCGAGACCTGGCCGAATATCCCGTCAAATGACGGCATTGCCGCTGTTATCCGGGACCGGTCATCGGCTCACCGGCGTCAAGACGGCAGATCGAGCCGTAAATGACCATGGAAATAGAGGGCCGCCGGCCCGTGACAACGGACCGGCGGCAAATCGGGATTTTCAGTCGTGTCGTTCCGGGGCCGGGATCGGGCGGCCGTTGTCGTGCCAGACGTTTCCGGAGAGTTCGGTGAGGATGGACTGGGTGCTCAGCAGGATCGGGCAGTCGTAGAAGGAGTGCGAGCCGAACCGGTTGCCGACCACCCGCAGGCCGGTCAGCGGTCCGTTCAGCACGTTGTGGTTGAAGTTGAGGGTGCAGGCGCCGCCGTCGAGGAAGTTGTCCACCACGAGGGTGTCCGGGGCGGAGGACTGCAGGGCGGCGTTGGCGCTCTTGGTGGTGGTCATGTCGATGGTGTTGTGGCGGAGCACCACGTTCGACTCCCCGGCCATGGACTGCACGCCGTCGTTGTGGGTGGGCCCGCCGTTCTGGTTGGGGTCGGAGGCGAACCAGGTCAGGTCGTGGATGTAGGAGTCCTGGATGACCGTGCCGGTGCCGGCCTTGGCGCCGTCGGTGCTGCCGCGGAACTCGCTGCGGAGCACCGTGGTGTTGCGCGACCAGAGGCCGTCGATGCCGGGGCTCGGGTGGGCGGGGGCGAACTCCGAGTCCATGATCACGATGTTGCGGCCGCGGTTGGTGTCCACCAGCGCGATGTTGCGGTCGGTGACGCCGCCGCGGAACACGCAGTCCTTGAAGGTGATGTTGGAGCCGGTGACCTTGACGAAGCCCCGGAACTCCTTGCCGCTGATCACCTGGTTGTCGGTGGCGAAGGTCTGGTCGCCGTTGACGACGGTGAGCTGGGTGCCGGGGGTCACGCCGGTGTTGCTCGCGTTCGGGAAACCACCGGTGGGGGCCGGGGTTGTCGTTTTAGTCGGAGTCGAGCTGGGCGTCGGGGTCGGCGTGGGGCTCGGGCTGGGCTTCGGTGAAGGCGATGGGCTGGGGGAGGGGCTGGGGGACGGCGGGATCGGGCTCGGCGTTGTGGACGCCGTCACCGTGGCGATCACCGTCGGGGTGGGGCTCGGCGTCGGCGACGGGCTGGGCGTGGGCGTGACGGCGGGGGTTTCCGGGTCGGGGGAGCTTCCCGGTGCCGGGACGGTCTCCCACCACTGGAAGACCGGGTCCACGAAGTAGCTGTAGTTCTTGGGGTTCCACCTGTTGGGGAAGCGGCTCTTGCCGTACCGGTACACGCCGGTACGGGACAGGTCGGCGCTCACCGGCCCGCTGGGCGCGACCGCCTCGCGGCTCGCCACGTAGGTGCCGTTCTCGCTGTGGAAGGAGATCGTGTACGTACGCCCCGCCCGTACCGTGACAGGACGGGCGAAGCTCGCCTCCTGCCACCCCGACCGGGTCTCCCCGGCGAAGGTGACCCGGGCCAGCCGCTCGCCCCGCGAGTCCCAGAGGCTGCCGATGTGCCGCCCGCGCTCGCCCGGGGCCTTGAAGAACCGCAGTCCGGCCACCTGGCCGTCCCTGGCCACGGTGAACCGGGTGCCGAGTTCGAGTGGCGCGCGGTCGGCGTACCGCCGGGGGGTGACGGCCACGGCCGGGTTCCAGAGGCTGGCCTCCTTCAACTCCGGGGCGGAGACCCGCCGTACGGCGGCGGCCGGGACCACCTCGGGGCTGTCCCGGGTGCTCAGCACGGTGACGGTGACCGCGCCGGTGACCAGGGCTCCGGTGAGAGCCAGCCAAACCCTCGGGCGGCGGAACGAGAACGCATGAACCATGGGTCAGACCTCCGGGCGAACGTGCTCGCCGGGTCGCGTCGTGTGGACCGATCCTGCTTTCCGGGGGCCATTGTTGCGGCTGGGATAACGGACTCGCATCATTTTGGGCAAACCCGTCGTGATCTATTCATTTGATCTATGGGACGAGCTGAGAAAACGCCCTGAGATGAAGTACGGTTTGTGCGCTCCACGCTGCCCGGAGCCCCAGCCTGGAAACACCCGGAGTACACAGGGAGAAAAGTGCTGTGACGCTGCTCGCCGGGCGCTACCGCCTGCACTCGCGCATCGGCCAGGGCGGCATGGGCGCGGTCTGGCACGCCGTCGACGACCTGCTCCGCCAGGAGGTCGCCGTCAAGGAGGTGCTCCTCCCGCCGGAACTCGACCAGGCCAAGCTGACCGAGCTGCGCGAGCGCACCCTGCGTGAGGCCCGCGCCGCGGCCAGGCTGCGCTCCCACCCGTCCATCGTGACCGTGCACGACGTGGTGCTGGAGGACGGGCGGCCGTGGATCGTCATGGAACTGGTCCGGGGCCAGTCGCTGCAGGCGCTCGTGCAGTCCCGGGGGCCGTTGCCGCCGCCGCGCGTGGCCGCGATCGGCGCGACCGTGCTGGACGCGCTCACCGCCGCGCACGGCATGGGCATCCTGCACCGGGACGTCAAACCCGGCAACGTGCTGATCACCGACCAGGGGCGGGTGCTGCTCACCGACTTCGGCATCGCCAGCGTGGCCGACGACGTGGCGCTCACCCAGACCGGCGTGCTGTCCGGCTCGCCCGGGTACATGGCGCCCGAGCGGCTGCGCGGCGAGAAGGACGGGCCGCTGTCCGACCTGTGGTCGCTGGGGGCCACGCTGTACACGGCGGTGGAGGGCACCGGGGCGTTCCACCGGGACAACTCGGCGGCGGTGATGGCCGCCGTGCTCATGCAGCCGCCGCACCCGATGCGGCTGGCCGGGCCGCTGGCGCCGGTGCTGGGCGCGATGCTGGAGAAGGACCCCGCCAGGCGCTGCCCGGCCGACTGGGCGCTCGCCCAGCTCCAGGCCGTCGCGGGCGGCCAGGCGACCCCGACCCCGCCGCCGCCCCCGCAGTACGGCGCGCAGCCCCCGGCGTACCACCAACCGATGACGGGCCCGACCCAGGCAGCCGCGCCGCGGAGCGCCAACCGGGCGCCGGTCGTCGTCGGAGGCGTCCTGGCGGTGGCGCTGCTGGCCACGGCCGGGGTGGTCGTCTGGAACGGCTGGTCGGGACCGGCCTCCAGTGGCGTCAGCATGAGTAGCTCTCCGCCCGAGTCTTCCGCCACACCAAGTGCCGGTTCGAGCGCCCCGACGGGTCGCGCCCTGCTCACCAGCAATCCGAAAGCGTGCTCGCTGCTCACCCCCGCGCAGGCGCGGGTCCTGGTCGGCGGCCAGGCGGAGCAGATGTTCATGACCGCCGACGCCTGCCAGTGGAACGGCCCCGGCGGCGCGTACGTGCAGATCCAGAAGTACCAGTACCCCAGCGAGGAGACCGCCCGCCTCACCTACGACATGAGCAGGACGACCGCCGAGGAGGAACCCCAGCGCCAGCCAGGGACCCAGCTCAGGCCCGGCGCGAAGGCCGGGGACGCGGCCATCACCTGGACCCGCGACGCCGGTTCCTACCACCAGACCCAAATGATCCTCCGCACCGCCAACGTCACGGCCCAGCTCTACTACTCCGGCCCGCGCTCCGGATACACGACGATCGACCGCTTCGCCCAGCTCGTCGTCCGCGCCCTGCACAAGGCCGGTTGACAACCGTCCCACGGGAAACATCCATCTCGAATTCGGACGCGCGTCACACTGGGTCCCTAACGTGCCGGGCATGAGGAAAACTTTGATCATCCTTGGCGCCGCGGCTCTGAGCCTCGCGGCAGCCGTGCCCGCCCAGGCCACCAACGGTTCCGGGTACGGCAGGGCCACCCTGACCGGCTTCGCCTCGCTGCCCGCCGAGACCTTCGTGCCCGGCAGCGAGCCCTCGGGCGCGGCGCTGGGCACCACGCCCAGCAACGGGATCACCCCGCCCTTCGCCGGCCAGCCCGTCCAGGGCTTCAGCGGCATCGTCGGCAACGGGGACGGCACCTTCCACGTGCTCTCCGACAACGGCTACGGGAACAAGGCCAACAGCGGCGACTTCCTGCTCCGGGTGCACCACATCAAGCCCTCGTTCAAGGACGGCTCGGTCAAGGTGCTCGGCGGCTTCTACCTGAGCGACCCGGACCGCAAGGTGCCCTTCGCGCTCACCCGCGCCGACCGCACGCTCACCGGTTCCGACTTCGACGTTGAGTCCATCCTGCGTACCAGCGACGGCACGTACTGGATCGGTGACGAGTTCGGCCCGTGGCTGCTGCACTTCTCGGCCACCGGCAAGCTGCTTGAGGCGCCCATCGCGCTGCCCGGCGTGCGGGCCCCGGAGAACCCGTACCTGAACGGCGGTACCCCCAACCTCGGCAGCAGCAAGGGCTTCGAGGGCATGGCCCGGTCGGTGAACGGGAAGACGCTCTACCCGATGCTGGAGGGCACGGTCGCGGGCGACCCGGCCGGGACGCTGCGGATCAACGAGTTCGACCTGCGCCGCCGCGCCTACACCGGCAAGCGCTGGGCGTACCAGATGGACAGCCCTTCGAACGCCATCGGCGACTTCATCGCCGTGGACAACCGCCGCTTCCTGGTGATCGAGCGTGACGGCGGTCAGGGCGACGCCGCCGCGTTCAAGAAGATCTTCGAGGTCACCCTGATCGGCAACGGGACCACCCGCAAGGAGCTCGTCGCCGACCTGCTCGACATCGCCAACCCGCGCGGCATCGGCGGCTTCCCTGCCACCTTCCGCTTCCCCTTCCAGACCATCGAGGACGTCGTGATCCTCGACGACCGCACCCTCGGCGTCCTGGACGACAACAACTTCCCGTTCTCCAACGGCCGCACGCCCGGCAAGCCGGACAACAACGAGTTCATCACCATCCGGCTGGGCGCCCCGCTCAAGGCCGACCACCGCGTCTACGAGTAACCCAGCAGGCCGGTACCGGCCGTTGAAAGACTTGACGAAACTCTTTCACTGAATTTCACCGCATGGTGTGCGCCCCGGTGGAGGCCCGTAGCACGAGCTCCGGCTCGAACAGGTGCTCCGCCGGTTTGGCGCCCTTCCCCCTGATCTCGTCGATGAGCGCGCGCACGGCGGCCACCCCGATGGCCAGGACCGGCTGGCGGACCGTGGTGAGCGGCGGATCGGTGAACGACATCAGCAGCGAGTCGTCGGCCCCGATCACCGACACGTCCGCGGGAACCCGCAGGCCGCGGCGCCGGGCCGCCCGGATCGCCCCGAGGGCCATCAGGTCGCTGCCGCAGACCAGCGCGGTCACCCCCTGCTCGAGCAGCAGGTTGGCGGCCGACTGCCCGCCGTTGACGTCGAAGGTGGTGAGCTCGACGAGCTCGCCCGCGCCGGGGCCGAAGGCCTCCCGCATGGCCTGGCGGAAGCCGGCCAGCCGCCGCCGGACGGGGGAGTAGTTGGCCGGGCCGCTCAGGAAGCCGATCCGCCGGTGGCCGAGCTCGATCAGGTGCCGGACCGCGATCCGCCCCGCGATGGCGTCGTCGCAGGACAGGGTGGGGATGGCCAGGCCGGGCAGGTCCCCGTTGACGAACACGATGGGCATGCGCTGGCGCTTGAGGTCCTCGTAGCGGGAGCGGTCGATCGTGGTGTCGGCGTGCAGTCCGGAGACGAAGATGATGCCGGACACGCCCCGGTCCAGCAGCATGCCGACGTACTCGTCCTCGCCGGCGCCCTCCGGGGTCATCGTGCCGAGCACGGCGGTGTAGCCGTGCCTTGCCAGACTGCCCTCGATGACCTGGGCGAACAGCGGGAAGACCGGGTTCTGCAACTCGGCGACGATCAGGCCGACCAGGCCGGAGCTGCGCGGCCGTAACGCGCTCGGCCGCTCGTAGCCGAGCACGTCGAGCGCGGTGATCACCGCCCGGCGCGCCTTCGCGCTCACTCCCGGCCGCTCGTTGAGCACCCGGGAGACGGTCGCCTTGCTGACGCCCGCGTGCCGGGCGATGTCGTCGAGTCGCGCTGCCGCTCGTTCTGCCATCCGTGGGGATTCCTGATCTTCTTGGTGGAACGTCGCAAGGAATCCTGAAACACGGCAGCAATTCTCTGCAACATCTTTCGGGTATCGAAATGGACTGTTAATTTCTCGTCACACCGCGCGGTCACCCCCCTGGGCCTTCGCCCTTCCTCCCTCATCACCTGGAGCGATGCTGTGCGCACGATTTTCCGAGCACCGGCACTCGGCCTGGCCGCGTGCCTGGCGCTGACCGCCTGCGGTGGCGGCACCCCGGCCGACACCCCGGCCGCGCAGGCGCCCACCACGGCGCCCGCCGAGGACGCGGCGACCGCCACGCTGACCATCTGGGCCGACCAGAAGCGGTCCGAGACCCTCAAGCCGTTCGCCGAGGCCTTCGCCAAGGAGAACGGCATCAAGGCCGAGGTGGTCGCCGTCGCCCAGAACCAGCAGCAGACCTTCGTCACCGCCTCCCAGGCGGGCAAGGGCCCCGACGTCCTGGTCGGCGCGCACGACTGGATCGGCAACCTGGTCCAGAACGGCCTGATCGACCCCATCCAGCTGACCGAGGACCAGCTCTCCGGGTACGTGGACGTGGCGCGCAAGGCCGTCACCTACGACGGGCAGGTGTACGGCATCCCGTACGCGGTGGAGAACCTGGCGCTGTTCCGCAACACCGACCTCGCGCCGAAGGCGCCGCAGACCTTCGACGAACTCGTCGAGACCGGCAAGAAGCTCAAGGAGGCCGGCCGGGTCGAGGAGATCCTGGGCTACACGATCAGCCAGCAGGACGGCCAGTCCGGCGACACCTACCACATGTACCCGCTCTACACCTCCGGCGGCGGCTACCTGTTCGGGACCAAGCCCAACGGCGACCCCGACCCGGCCGACCTCGGCGTCGGCACGCCCGAGTCGATCGCCGCCTTCGAGAAGGTGGCCGCGCTCGGCGAGAAGGGCGCGGGCGCGCTCAAGCGCTCCTTCACCTCGGACAACTCCGCCGCGCTCTTCGCCGACGGCAAGACCGCGTTCCTGGTGGCCGGGCCCTGGCGGCTGGCCGACGTGCGCACCGCGGGCGTCAAGTACGACGTCACGCCCGTGCCTCCCTTCAAGGGCGGCGACCCCGCCCGCAGCTTCGTCGGCGTGCAGGCGTTCTTCGTGGCGAGCAAGGGCCAGAACAAGGCCCTGGCCCAGGAGTTCGTCACCAACACCCTGGCCACGCCCGAGGTGGCCCAGGCGCTGTTCGACGCCGAGCCGCGGATGCCCGCGCTGAAGACCGCCCTTGCGTACGCCGCGGGCAAGGACCCCGACGTCGCCAAGTTCGAGGCCGCGGCGGCCGACGGCGTGCCGCTGCCCGCGATCCCGCAGATGGTCGCCGTCTGGGGACCGTTCAACACGCTGATCCACGCCGTGGTCAAGGGCGAGCCCGTCGCCCCCGCGGTGAAGGCCGCCGGCAAGGCCATCGCCGAACAGCTCGGACAGACGGGATGACGATGCTCCAAACCCCCGCCCGGCGGCGCCGGGCGGGGACCGGCGCGCCGCCCCCGCGCACCCGGAACTGGCCCGGCTCGGCCTCGGGGGTGGCCGGCCGGGTCCTCGCCCTGGGCCTGATCCTCGGCATCGCCGTTTGGGCCGCCGTCCCGCTCGTCTCCTCCGGAGCCTGGACCGGGGTGGCGATCACCGCGGTCGCGACCGGGATCGCCCTGTACGCCTACCTCAGCCCGCGCCGGCTGCCCGCCAAGTACCTGCTGCCCACCACCTTCCTGCTGGTGGCCTTCCAGGTGTTCCCGGTGCTCTACACGATGTCGCTGGCGCTCACCAACATCGGCGACGGGCACCTGGGCAGCAAGCAGGAGGCGATCACCGCCATCGAGACCTCCTCGGTCCGGCGTGAGGCGGGGTCGGCCGAGTTCCGGCTCACCGTGGCCGAACGGGACGGGGCCCTGGTGTTCCTGCTGGCCGACCCCGCCACCCGCGCCACGTACGCCGGGACTCCGGACGGGCTGCGCCCGCTCGACGGCGCGGTGCCCGGCCCCGGCGGCAGGATCGCCGCCGCCGACGGGTACACCGTGCTGACCGGGGCCCAGGCCGCCGCGCGGAGCGCGGAGATCACCGCGCTGACCGTGCCGGTGGACGGCGGCGCCATCCGGAGCCAGGGGCTGACCCGTGCGTACCAGGGCAAAGCTGTGCTGGCCTATGACGCGGGCTGCGACTGCGTGACAGGTGAGGGCAGGATCTGGCGATCCGATGAGACGCAGGGCAGGTTCGTCGCCGCCGACGGTCACGCGCTGCCGCAGGGGTGGCAGGTCGGGGTCGGCCTGGCCAATCTGACGGCGGCGCTGACCAACCCGAAGATCAACGCGCACTTCGCGGGTGTCTTCGCCTGGAACCTGGTCTACGCGGTCGGCGTCGTCGTACTCACCGCCGCGCTGGGGGTGGCCGCCGCCCTCGTGCTGCACCACCGGCGGATGCGCGGGGTCCGCGCGTACAGGACCCTGATCGTGCTGCCGTACGCGATGCCCGCGTTCGCGATGCTGCTGGTCTGGCGGGACATGTTCAACACCGACTTCGGACTGATCAACCGGCTGCTCGGCCTGCACACCGACTGGCTGGGCACGCCGCTCACCGCGCGACTGTCGGTGCTGCTGGTCCAGCTCTGGCTGGGCTTCCCGTACATGTTCCTGGTCGCCACCGGCGCGCTCCAGACGATCCCGGACGAGTACCTGGAGGCGGCCGAGGTCGACGGCGCCTCGCCCTGGCAGCGGTTCCGGCAGGTCACCCTGCCGTTGCTGCTGCTCGCCCTCGCGCCGCTGCTGGTGTCCTCGTTCGCGTTCAACTTCAACAACTTCAACGGCGTCTTCCTGGTGACCTCGGGCGGGCCCTTCCCGTCGGACAACCCCACCGTCGGCGCCACCGACCTGCTGATCACCTACACCTTCCGGCTGGCCTTCGGCCAGCAGGGCGCGGAGTACGGCCTGGCCGCCGCGATGTCGATCTACGTCTATCTGATCGTCGCGGTGATCTCGATCATCGGCTTCCGGCGCACCCGGGCCTTCAAGGAGGTGACCTGATGCGCGCGCTCGCCTGGCGGCACGCCGCCGCGGTCCTCATCACGGCGTTCGCCGTGCTGCCCATCGTGTTCGTGGTGTCGGCCGCGCTCAACCCGATCGGCACGCTCAGCTCGACCAACCTGGTGCCGCGCGGCGCCGGGTTCGGGAACCTGTCCCGGCTGGTCGAGGAGACCCATTTCTGGACGTGGTACCGCAACTCGATCGTCGTGTCGGGGCTGACCGCGGCCCTGGCCGTCGCCGTCTCCGCGCTGTCGGCGTACGCGTTCAGCAGGTTCCGCTTCCCCGGCCGCCGGGCCGGGCTGGTGAGCCTGCTGGTCATCCAGGCGTTCCCGCAGTTCCTGGCCATCGTCCCGCTGTACGTGATCTTCAGCGCGATCAGCGACAACTGGCCGGCCTTCGGGCTGAACAGCGTCTGGGGCGTGGTGCTGCTCTACATCGGCGGGCAGGTCGGGGTGAACACCTGGCTGATCAAGGGCTTCTTCGACTCGATCCCCAGGGAGCTCGACGACGCCATGCGGATCGACGGCTGCACCCACACCCAGGCGTTCCTGCGGGTGGTCCTGCCGCTGGCGGCGCCGGTGCTGGCGATCAGCGGGCTGCTGGTGTTCATCGCCACCATCAACGAGTTCCTCATCGCGAGCGTCTTCCTCACCGGTGACGACGCCCGCACGCTCGCGGTCGGGCTGTTCGGCCTGCTCGCCGACCAGCGCAACGCCAACTTCGGCATGTTCGCCGTCGGGACCCTGCTGACCGCGATCCCTACGGTGCTCGTCTTCCAGTTCCTGCAGAGATACATCGTCCACGGGCTGACCGCGGGCGCGGTGAAGGGATGACGTGAAGGAAAATGACAATGCTTGATCGGGGATTCCACCACGACGGGTCTGCCGACCACGTCAGCACGCTGGCGCCCGAGCCGGGGGAGACCGTCACGGTGTTCCTCCGCACGCCGAAGGAGCACCGCAGCGGCGTGCACGTCCGCTCCACGCCCGACGGTGAGCCGCATTTCACCGAGGCCGTCGTCGACCGGGAGACCGAGCACGAGATCTGGTGGCGGGCCGACGTGGTGGCCCGCAACCCGGTCACCCGCTACCGCTTTCTGCTCGCTGGATCGCCGGGTTCGCCCGGCTACCGCTGGCTGAACGGCGCCGGCCTGCACGGCAACGACGTGCCGGACGCCGACGACTTCCGGCTGGTCACGTACGCGGCCCCGCCGGAGTGGGCGCACGACGCCGTGGTCTACGAGATCTTCCCCGACCGGTTCGCCCGTTCCGGCGCGCGGCGGGCGCTGCCCGCGTGGGCGGAGGAACGCGAGTGGGACGATCCGGTCGCGGGCAGCGGCCCCGCCACGCCTCTCCAGATCTTCGGCGGCGATCTGGACGGCGTGCGCGAGCGGCTCGGGCACATCGCCGCGCTCGGCGCGAACACCCTCTACCTGACGCCCGTGTTCCCCGCGGCGTCCAACCACCGGTACGACGCCGCGTCGTTCGCCGAGATCGACCCCCTGCTCGGCGGCGACGCCGCCTACCGCCGGCTGGTGGACGAGGCGCACGCGCGGGGCATGCGGATCCTCGGGGACATCACCACCAACCACTGCGGGGACACCCATCCGTGGTTCCAGGCCGCGCGGGCCGACAAGGGGGCGCCCGAGCGAGAGATGTTCGTCTTCGGCGACGAGGGGCTCGGCTACGAGGCGTGGATGGGCGTCGCCTCCCTGCCGAAGCTCGACTGGACCAGCGAACTGGTCCGCCGCCGGATGATCGAGGCGGACGACTCGGCGGTCCGCCGCTGGATCCGCTTCGGCCTGGACGGCTGGCGCGTCGACGTCGCGAACATGACCGCCCGGCTGCGCGGGGACGACCTCACTCGCGAGGTGGCCGCGCGGCTCAGGCGGGCGATGGTCGCGGAGAACCCCGACACGCTCCTGGTCGCCGAGCACGCCCACGACGCCTCGGGCGACCTGGACGCCGACGGCTGGCACGGCACCATGAACTACGCCGGATTCACCCGCCCCGTCTGGAGTTGGCTACGCGGCCCCGAGGTCCGGCTGCCCTTCCTGGGCGTGCCCGCCCCCATCCCCCGCCTGGGCGGCGACGCCCTCCTCGCCACCATGCGCTCCTTCTCGGCGCGCACCTCCTGGCGCTCCCTCACCCACTCGTGGTCGCTGCTCAGCTCCCACGACACCGCCAGGATCCGTACGGTCTGCGGCGGCGACCCCGCTCTGGTGGAGGTCGCGGCCGGCCTGCTGTTCACCCTCCCCGGCACCCCGATGATCTTCGCAGGCGACGAGCTCGGCCTGGAAGGCGCCTGGGGCGAGGACGCCCGCCGCACCATGCCCTGGCACCACCAGCACACCTGGGACACCCGCACCCTCACCACCTACCGCGACCTGGTATCCCTCCGCCGCAACGAACACGTCCTCCGCCACGGCGGCCTCCGCTGGCTCCACGCCTCCGAAGACGCCCTGGTCTTCCTCCGCGAACACGCGGGCGAGCGCCTGCTCGTACTGGCCGCCCGCGCCCCCCACGACCCGGTCCGCCTACGCCTCGGCTCAGCCGGCACCCCGCTGTACGGCTCGGCAGACCTGCTCCCCGCCCAGGACGGCACCCACGTCCTGCCGTCAGACGGCCCGGCCTTCCACGTCTGGCGGTTGTGACCAGGCGGGCCGGGATGGAGGGGCACGGTGGATGCCGTGCCCCTCCGGGGGGTTAGCGGCCGAGGCCGACGGCGACGCAGGTTGCGGTGTCGGTCTTGGTGGGGTCGCTTACCGAGGTGGCGGTTAGCTTGATCTTGGCGGTTCGGGTGCCGCCCTGGTCGCGGAGGGCGTGGACCGGGACGGTGGTGTTCTTGCCGAAGTCGGCGGTGGCCAGGTGGTTGGGCAGGGAGATGGTCCAGCCCTGGCCGTTCACTTCGGCGGTGAGGCGGTAGACGTCGCCGTTCAGGTAGGCGGAGACGTCCTCGGGGTGGGTGGCGGTGGTGGCCGCCGCCTTGCCGGTGTTCCTGAGCTGGAACTCGCAGGTGGCCGGGGTGTCCCCGGCCGTGACGTCGGCGGTGGGGATGAGCTTGACACCGCGCAGCTGGGGGCCGGAGCCGTCCAGGGAGCGGACCGCGACCTTGTAGGAGAGCTCACCCTTGGCCGAGCGCTTCAGGTCGAGGACGTAGAAGTGCAGGCGGTTGGGCTCGTCGACGAACTCGTACTCGCTGCCGGAGTCGGCGCCGGCGTGGAAGAGGGCGTCGGAGAGCTGGCGGTAGTCGCCCATGGTGATGGGCACGGCGGTGCCGTCCGGCAGGACGTAGTCGGTCATGCCGATGTCCTGCGGGTTGGCGTCGACGACCCACTCGAACGGCGCGCTGTCCCGGTCCTTGGTCTTGGCGAGCAGGACTCCGGAGTCGGGCGTGAAGGAGTCGGCGCCCATGCGGTCCACGACCTCGATCGTGTAGTTGTTGTAGCCGCCGCCGTCACAGAGCACGTTGGTGGCGATGCTGCAGGCGGGGGTCTTGTCGCCGGTGGGCATCGCGATGTTCACGCCCATCAGGCCGTCCGGGCCGGGCTGTACGGCGCGTGCCGTCACCTCCGCGATGACCAGGCCGGAGGCGCCCAGCTGGTCGCGGTCGAGCCGGAGCACGTTGGCCTCGTCCACCATGCCCAGCTTGATCTTGTTACGGAGCATGTGCTGGGCGCCCATGGAGCCGCCCGAGGTGGGCGGGATCAGCCACCGGCTGTGCGGGCCGCCCGGGCCGTTGAAGCTGCCCCGGCTGAGCATCTCCCAGATGCCGGTGTACGCGCGGCGCAGCGGCACCCCGTACGGGTTGTTGTAGTTGTCGGCGATGCCCATGATGTGGCTGAGCTCGTGGGCGTACACGCCCATGCCGGAGCTCTCCGCCTGGACCGAGTCCACCCCGAACCGGGCGTTCGGCCAGAAGGTGGAGCCCGCCTGCCAGGAGGTCCACTCCACGTACCGGGTGGGTGACCAGTTGGGCAGGTTCGGGTCGCTCTCCGGGCCCCACTCGTCGGTCACGTCCTCCTTGGTGGGGAACTTCATCATGCCGAACTCCTGCCAGGTCGACGACTCGTCCTGGCCGGCGCTCACGTAGAAGACGAAGTCGAACTGGGCGGTCGTCTCGGGGCCGACCGCGGCCAGCCAGGCGGCGTTGCCGTCGGTGCGCAGGTTCCTGTTGCAGTTGTCCCCGGCCGGGCAGGAGTTGCGCTGGTACTCCATGGCGTACTCGTGGTCCTTGCCGGGCATGGTGTAGGGCCCGAAGCCGGTGAGGTCCACGCCGTACCGGCCGCCGGAGTCCTCCATCCAGTACTCGTGGATGGTGTGGCCGCGGTTGAGGGCGTTCGGGGTGTTCAGGAAGTCCTGGTAGAACTTGGCGACCTGGTCACGGGGGATGTCGTGGGCCTCGGCGGTGGGGTTCTTGAAGACCGTGGAACCCTTCGGCTGGGTCACCACGAACGGCTGGTTCGGGTAGTCCAGCAGCACCAGCGCGCCCTTGAAGGTGCGCGCCGAACCCTTGACGGCGGGGTCGTTCCAGCTGGTGCCCGGCGGCTTCTTGTAGTCGGACCACGTCATGTGGTCCGGGTTCTTCCAGTTCTGCGGGTCGATCGGGCCCGGCAGGCCCGACTGGCCGGGCTGGCCAGGCCGGGCACCGAGCGTGCGGAGCTGCGCGGCCCCGGCGCCCTCGTCCTGCTGCCACGGCTGGGTCTGTGGCCAGTGGTCGTACCGCCAGGGGTACTCCGGGTCGGGAGCGGGCTCGGCGGAGACGGGGGTAACCGGTAGTAACGAAAGAGGCAGGATTGCTGCCACGGCTGCCACGAGCAACCTGAGGGGGCGTTTCATAGTATGTGACGTTATATAGCGTGTTTTGGAAGATCAATTGACACTCTGTTACATGTCCGGAAAAGCTGGCATACGTGATCTACGTTGTAAAGGCGACGGCCGCCGTACGCGGAGGTGCGTACGGCGG
>NZ_JAHCST010000013.1:0-168475 GCF_018476525.1 Acrocarpospora catenulata | reverse complement strand
CCGAGCAGGCGCTTCAGGTCCGTGGCCACGACGGCCGGGAGGATTCCGTACATGTAGGCGGAGGTGCGTACGGCGCCCGTCGGTTCGGTCCGGGCGTCAGGGCCGGGGATCTCGCCACATCGGGTACATGACGGGACCGTCCGGCAACTGCAGGATTTCCGGCATGTCCACGTAGCCGTGGCGGAGGTAGAGACGGCGGCTGGCCTCGCTGCTGGCCTCCAGGTAGGCGGGAGTGCCCTGTGCGTCCAGGAGGCGGTGGTGCTCGTCGAGCAGCCGGGTGCCCAGGCCGCGGCCGGTGAGGCCGGGACGCAGGGCGATGAAGGCCAGGTGATGGTGGGGCTCGTGGGGGTGGAGCTTGTCCATCAGCTCGCCGAGGATTCCGTACCGGGGGGCGAACTCCCCGGCGACGTCGGTGAGCCGCTCCTCCAGGTCGGGCACGTCCGGATATGGCGCGGTGAACCACACCGCCACCCCGGAGAGCCCCCCGTCCTCGTACGCGCCGTAGATGGTGCCGTGGTCCAGCGCGTGCCTGGCGTACATGGTGAAGAACTCGCGCTGGATGGGCAGGCGCCGCTCCTGTGGCGGGATCAGCCAGGCGGAGATGGAGTCCCGGGAGAACGTGCCGGCGATGAGCTCGCCGGCCGCGTCCGCGTCGGTGATCCGGGTGATCTCGGCGGTCACTTGGGGGCCCCGATGACGGCCTGGGGGCCGAGCCCGATGTTGGCGTACACGTCGGGCCGAATCTTCTTCAGCATCTCGCCCCAGACCAGGCCGAAGATGATGGCCACCAGGAAGATGCCCGGCAGCACCCACCGGATCGGCGCGTCCGGCGCCACGCCCAGCACCGTGTCGAAGTTGATCAGGGTCAGCCCGATGATCACCGACAGCGCCACGATGGACAGCGCGGGGGCGAACTTGGTCCGCCACGCGGTCTCCTCGGTGGGCCGCCGGGCGAAGTACGCGATCACCGAGACCGAGGTGATGGTGAGCATGAGCAGCAGGCCGAGGCCGCCGAACGTGCCGAAGGTGAAGAAGAGCTTGGTGACCGGGTCCAGGCCGAGCACCGCGTACAGCAGGATCACGATCAGGCCGAGCACGGTCTGCAGCAGCGAGCCCGCCACGGGGGCGCTGGTCCGGGCCGAGGTGCGGCCGAACAGCGAGGGCAGCACGTTCTCCCGGCCGAGGGCGAAGATGTAGCGGGCCGTGGTGTTGTGGAAGGCGATCATGCAGGCGAGGCTGCTGGTCACGAAGAGCACCGAGCCGATGGTGGAGACGGTGCCGCCGAAGTGCTGGCCGGCGTACTCGAAGATCAGGCCGGGACCGAGATCGGTGGCGGCCTTGACGATGCCGTCCGGGCCGGTCGGCAGGGTCTGTGCCCAGGCGGAGATCGCGTACAGGATGGCGATGATGGCGATGCCGGTGTAGGTGGCGATCGGCACCGTGCGGTTGCGGTCCTTGGACTCCTCGGCGAAGACGACCGACGACTCGATGCCGGCGAACCCGGCGACCACGGTGGCCAGGGCGGCGCCCACTCCGGGCACGAACAGCTCACCCGGGTTGAAGCCGGCGAAGCTGATGCCGCTCGGCGCGGCGTTGGCCAGGTCGCCGAGGTCGAACACGAGCACGACGGCGATCTCCAGGATCAGCAGCACGGAGAGGATGCGGCCGTTGATGTCCACCCGCATCAGGCCGAGCAGGCCGGTGAGCGCCCAGGTGACCAGGGCGATCACCCACCAGGCGGGGGAGCTGCCGAACCAGTCGAGCAGCAGCGGCTCCACCGCCGACCCGATGATGCCGTAAAGGCCGAGTTGCAGCGCGTTGTAGGCGAGCAGCGCCACCCAGGCGACGGCCACCCCCGGAGTCCGGCCGAGACCCTGCGCGGCGTAGGCGTAGAAGGCGCCGGCGTTCACCACGTGCCGGGCCATCGTCACGTATCCGACGGCGAACAGCGCGAAGATGCCGCCCAGCAGGAGGAACGCGAACGGTACGCCGATCACCCCCGTCACCGTGTACACCGTGGGCACCGAGCCCGCGACGACCATCAGCGGCGCCGCCGCGGAGACGACGAAGAACACGACCGATGGCACACCTAGCCGGTCGCCTGCCAGCGCGGCGGAAACGGCGCTGGGTTTTGACTGTGTGAGGGACATCCGGAACTCCGCGAATGTGGAGGGGAGAGGCGGTTGGCAACGGCGACAACCGGCGGGACTCGCATTCGCCCGGTTATCGCGCCGAGCATGACGAGGCGGGGACCGTCCACCAGTGTTCGGCGGAAAGATCACCTTCAGTCACGAAGGGCGATCGTATAGCTGAAATGTTGAAATGTCAGTACTCGACGGGAATTGATTTCGTGGACCGTGACATGCCGTGTCGGAATGTATCCGTTTTTTCCGGATATGTGGATCTTTGGGGTGTGGGGGGTGTGCGCTCTGGTTCCTCACCGTCGCATTGTGTGATCGTTCACTCCGGCTGGAATTATGGATTTCGGATTTGCCGGGGGCGCGGGAATGTCGAATGGGGGGAGGGGGTCTGTACCGGACAGTGATGGCGCCGGTCGAGGGCCACTGGTACGCGCCGGGTGGCGTCGGGCGGCGGGTGCGGTCCGCGTACGCCGCGACGCCGAACGTCACCGAATGCGACCGCGGCGCCCTGCAGGGAGAGCTGTACGCATACGGCAATAGATATTGCTGCTCTGGTACGGCCCGATTGTCACAGGCCGGCTCATTCGATTGTGAGTTTTCCCGCGAGCATATTCTTTAGTTTTGAGAATAAACTATATGGTGACAGTGTTTTCAGAATATAAGATCGGCGTGGTGAAAATTTCAAAAACCCGATCCGCCGTCGGTTGCCATTGCGTCCGATCCTCTGCATTCAGCGGCAATTTCGGCTGTGACCTGCGGAAGTGCTGAAAGTTTCAAAAAGGCTAATGCATTTCCAGTTACATTTATATCCGTCAACTATCGGTTCAGGAGGCGGTGTGAGAGTAATTGGACGAGTGATGACCGCGTCCGCGGTCGCCGTAGTGTGTGCGGCGGCCACGTTCGCGGTCGTCATCAGCACGCCCGCGGGCGCCGCGGACGATCCGCAATGGTCAATGGGCGGGCAGAACATCAGCAACACCCGGTCCAATCCGACGGAAACCATTCTCAGTCCCACGACGGTGGGCCTCCTCCAGCTCAACTGGTCCTACACCACCAGGGGCGACGTCTCGGCGACCCCCGCCGTGGTGGACGGCGCCGTCTACTTCCCGGACTGGGGCGGATACTTCCACAAGGTCGACGCCAACACGGGCGCGGTGATCTGGTCCCGCTCGGTCGCCTCGTACGTGGGCGGCACCGGCACCGTGGTCTCCCGTACCAGCCCGGTGGTGGTCGGCACCACCGTCTACATCGGCACCCAGACGGGGGCCAGGGTGCTGGCCATCGACACCGCCAACGGCAACCTGCGGTGGAACGTGGCGGCCGACCCGCACCCGCGGGCCGTGCTCACCGGCGGGGCCGTCTACTACAACGGCGTGCTGTACCAGGGCGTCTCCTCCGACGAGTTCTCGCTGGCCACCAACACCTCCTACGACTGCTGCACGTTCCGCGGCAGCCTGGTGGCCCTCGACGCGGCCACCGGCGCGCAGCGGTGGAAGTCGTACACGCTGCCTGACCAGGGCCAGGGCGGTGACATCTTCAGCGGCGCGTCCGTGTGGGGCACCACGCCCAGCATCGACCCCGCGAGCAACACGATCTTCATCGGCACCGGGCAGAACTACTCGGTTCCGCAGTCCGCGACGCAGTGCCAGAACAACGGCGGCACCCCGCAGCAGTGCCTACCGTCGTGGAACGCCAAGGACTCCATCCTGGCCCTGGACCTCACCACGGGCGCCATCAAGTGGAACACCGGCCCGCCCCGCTTCGACGAGTGGAACTTCGCCTGCCTCCAGGGCTCCCCGCCGAACAACTGCCCCAATCCGGGTCCGGACCACGACACCAGCGACGGCACCCACCTCTACGACATCCCCGGGCCGAACGGGACGACCCGCCGGGCGGTCGGCGCGGGCCAGAAGAGCGGCGAGTTCTGGATGCTGGACGCGGCCACCGGGGCCATCATCTGGAGCGCCGCGGTCGGTCCCGGCTCGACCCAGGGCGGCATCCAGTGGGGGACCGCCACCGACGGCAGCCGCGTCTTCTTCACCTCAAGCAACGCGGGCAACCTCTCCCATCGGCTGCCCAACGGCCAGACCATCACCTACAGCTCGTTCGGCGCCCTGGACGCGGCCACCGGGCGCGTGCTCTGGCAGGTCCCAGAACCCCGCGGCGCCCGTTCTATCGGCCCCGTCACGTACGCCAACGGCGTGGTCTACGTCGGCTCCATGAACAACTGGATGTACGCCCTGAACGCCAGCACCGGCCAGGTCCTCTGGGAGTACCAGGGCGCGGGCTCCTCGAACGCGGGCCCCGCCATCGTCGGCGGCCGCCTCTTCTGGGGCAACGGCTACTCCCGAGGCGGCACCGCAAGCACCAGGTTCTACTCGTTCAGACTTCCCAACAACCCAAGCCCAAGCCCAAGCCCGAGCCCGAGTCCCAGTCCAAGCCCGAGTCCCAGCCCAAGTCCGAGCGGGGCATGCAGCGCCACGTATAGCATCCTGAGCCAATGGCCAGGCGGTTTCCAGGCTGAGGTGGCGGTACGCGCCGGCAACGCCGCCATCAGCGCATGGACCGTCAGATGGGCCTTCGCCAACGGCCAGACCATCACCCAGATCTGGAGCGGCACCGCGACCACCTCCGGCTCCAACATCACGGTCCGGAACGTCTCCTACAACGGCACCGTCCCCGCGAACACCACCACCACGTTCGGCTTCCTCGGCAGCTGGAACAACAGCACCAACGCGATTCCAACCTCGGTCACCTGCACCAGTCCCTAACCCCGAACAGCCGGGAGGGCGGCAACCCTCCCGGCTTCACCCACGTGGAACATCCCCGTGCCCCGCCATGGAACGGCATGGAACGCCCTATGGGGCGCAACCGAAGAAAAGCTTCGGCTGGGGGGACGAGAGGACGATCACGTGCGTGGCGATGAGGGAGGCGGAGCCGACTCGCGGCTCCTGATGGATGTGGCCCGGGCGGTGCTGGGCCGGGAGGCGGCCGAGGCGTGGCAGGTCGAGCCGGGCGACTTCTGGTGCATGCTCACGCCGCCGGGTGACGTCAAGCGGGAGCAGGGCTGGAAGCTGCATCTGTCGGCTACCCAGTTGTCGGCGCCGATCGTGCTGGCCAGGGCCGCCGAGGTGCTGGTCAGGCGCGGCTGCGCGTTCAAGTTCGCCAAGGGGCTCGACCAGCTCGCCGACCTGCTGTCCAGCAACGTGGATCGGGGGAGCGGTGGCAAGTTCCTCACCGCGTACCCGGCCGATGACGAGCAGTTCCGCTTGCTGGCGGAGGAACTGGACCAGGCCACCCAGGGGCTGCCGGGGCCGGTGATCCTCTCCGATCGGCGGCTGCGGGCCGACAGCTTGGTGCACTACCGCTTCGGGGTGTTCCACGCCTCCTCGGTGCTCACCAACGACGGCACGTACGAGTCGGTGGTGGTGGCTCCGGACGGCACCCACCACAAGGACGAGCGCCAGGCCTGGTACAACCCGCCGCCGTGGGCCGAGTCCCCGCTGCCGGAGCCCGAGCCCGTGACCGGCGCCCGGCCCTCGTCGGTCATGATCGCCGACCGTTTCGTGGTACGCGAGGCCATCCGGCACTCCTACCGGGGCGGTGTCTACCGGGCCGTCGACCAGGCCACCGGCGCCGACGTCATACTCAAGCAGGCCAGGCCGTACGTGATGGGCCTGTTCACCGGCGACGACGCCCGCGACACGCTCCGCCACGAGGCCGACCTGCTGGACCGGCTGGCCCCGCTGGGGTTCACCCCCGCGAAGGTGGCCCTGCTGACCTACCAGGAGAACGTGTTCCTGGCCCAGGAGCTGGTGCCGGGCGACACGCTCCGCAGTTGGACGGCCGAGCAGGCCGGGGTGCGCGGCGGCGCGGGTGCGCCACTGGCGGAGGCCGTGCGCATGGCCGGGCAGCTGGTGGAGATCATGGCCGCCGTGCACGGGCAGGGCCTGGTGCTGCGGGACTTCAATCCGAACAACCTGATGGTCACCCCGGACGGCGCGATCCGGCTGATCGACCTGGAGCTCGCGCTGCCGGAAAGGGCGCTGGCCTGCAAGGCGTACACGCCGGGGTTCGGCGCACCCGAGCAGGAGGCCGCGCCCCGCTTCGGCTCCGGGCCCTCGCGTGAGGCCGACCTCTACGGCCTCGGCGCCACGCTGCTGCACCTGATCACCGGAGTGGACCCGCTGTTCCCCGCCGACCAGCCCGCCGTGCGGTCGGCGCAGGACCGGGTGGCCGAGTTCGTCGGCCTTCTCGCCGCCGACATGCCGGCCCTGCGGCGGCTCGCCCCGCTGGTACTCGGTCTGATGCGGGACGACCCCGACGACCGGTGGAGCCTGGACCGGGCCCGCGCGTTCCTCGACGACCCCCAGGAACAGGCACTCCGGCGGCCGGCGGCGCCGGTGGAGCAGGAGCGGCTGATCACCGATGGGCTCGAGCACATCCTGCGCACCATGAACCTGGACGCCCACCGGCTCTGGCCCGCCGGGGAGTTCGGCGCCAAGGCCGACCCGCTGAACGTGCAGCACGGCGCGGGCGGGGTCCTCCAGGTGCTCACCCAGAGCGCGCGCACCCTCGGCGGCGACCGTCTAAGGGAGGGCGTCGCGGCCGTGGCCGGCTGGGTCCAGCGGCGCCTCTTCGACACCCCGATCGTGCTGCCCGGCCTGTACTTCGGCCGCTCCGGCACGGCCTGGGCCCTGTACGACGCCGCAAGGTTCCTCGGCGACGACGAGCTGGCCGCCCGCGCCACCGAGATGGCCAGAAAGGTCCCGGTGGTGTGGCCCAACCATGACATCTGCCACGGCGCGACCGGCGCCGGCATGCTCCAGGCGCATCTGTGGCTGGCCACCGGCGACCCCGAATGGAAGGACCGGTTCGCCACCGCCGCCGACAGCGTGCTGGGCTCCGCGCGGGAACGCGCGGACGGCCACCTCGTCTGGCCGATCCCCGAGACCTTCGCCTCCGACCTGGCCGGTCTGACCCACCTCGGCTTCGCGCACGGCGTGGCCGGGGCGGGCACCTTCCTGCTGTACGCCTGGCTGGCCACCGGCCGCGCCGACTACCGGGCCGCCGCCCTGCGCGCCGCCGACACCCTGGTGGCCGAGGCCGACGTCGAGGGCGGTGCCGCCTGGTGGCGTACCGGCGAGGAGAAGGACGGGTCCAGGACCCGGATGCGCCACTGGTGCAGCGGCTCCTCCGGGGTCGGCACCTTCCTGATCCGCCTGTGGGCGGCCACCGGCGAGCAGCGCTTCCGCGACCTGGCCGAGGCGGCCGGGGCCGCGGTGTGGCAGGGCCGGTGGTACAGCGGCATGAGCGCCTGCCACGGCCTGGCCGGGGACGGCGACTTCCTGCTCGACCTGGCCGACTTCACCGGCGAGCCGCGCCACCGCGAACGGGCCGCCGAACTGGCCACCGCGATGTACGCCAGGAACACCCTCCGCGACGGCCTGCTGGTGCTGCCGGACGAGTCCGGCGTGGACGTCACCCCCGGCTACAACACCGGGCTCGGCGGCGCGCTGGCCTTCCTGCTCCGGCTCCGCGAGGGCGGCCCCCGCGGGTGGATGCTGGACGACCTGCTGGCCCGCGTGCCCGCGGGGGTGGCGTGATGAGCGCCCCCGCCACGGTCCGTACCGTGCCCTCCCGGATCAGCTTCGCCTTCGCGCAGGACGGCAGCCACGCCGCCTGCCTGACCGGCGCCGCCGACGGCCGGCTTGAGGTGGAGTCCTGGCGCTTCACCCCGTACGGGGCCGAGCGCCGGGTGCTGCCCACCGGGCAGGGCGAGAGCACCTGGACCCAGTTGCTCTGCCGCCGGGACGGCCGGGTCGTGCTCACCCGGCCGGGCGCTGGTTTCCACCGCCTGGTGCTGGTCACCCCGTCCGGGGAGCGTCCGCTGGCCACGGTGCCCAGCCCCGCCGTACGGCTGGCCGCCACCCCCGGCGAGGAGGAGCTGGCGCTGGCGTTCAGCCGCACCCCGGGGGAGGGCACCGCGATCTACCGGGTCCTGGACACCGGGCTGGAGAAGATAACCGAACTGCCCGGCATCGTCACTGGCGGGCACCCGCTCGGCCCCCAACTACTCGGCCTCACCCACCACGGCGACGCCCCGCGGCCGATCACCCTGGACCTGGCCACCGGCTCCTGTCGCCCCATCCCCGGCACCGGGCCCGGCCAGCACCTGCTGGCCGCCGGGGACCGCCTGCTCCTGGCGGGCCTGGTGGACGGACGGCTCCGGCTCGGCCACGCCCTCCCCGGCGAGGCGCCGGTCTTCCCCGACACCCTGGAGGCGATCGAGGGCACGGTCGCCCCGATGGCCGCCGCCGGCCAGGACGTGGCGCTCCGCGTGGACCTGGGCGCCCGCTCCCACCTGGTCGTCTACACGCCGGGGGAGGAGCGGATCCGCACCGTGGCCACGCCCCCCGGCATCATCCATACCATCGCCGCCTGGGGCCCGGACGGCCTGCGCTTCCCGTTCTCCGCGCCCGCCCAGCCAGGAGGCGTCGCCACCGTCGACCCGGCCACCGGCCGCTGGGAGCTGGCCGCCGACGGCGAGGACGGCGAATGGGCCGACGCCGAGGTCCACCGGTTCCCCGGCCCCGACGGGCCCATCGAGGCGGTCGTCTACGGCGACTGGCGGCGGGCCGACCACCTGGTGGTCTCCCTGCACGGCGGCCCGGAGGCGGCGGCCCAGCTCGGCTTCGACCCGTTCCTGCAGCGGCTGGCCGCGGCCGGGGTCGCCGTCGTGGCCCCCAACTACCGGGGCAGCACCGGCTACGGCCAGGCCCACCAGCAGGCCCTGCACGGCGCCTGGGGCGGGCCGGACCTGGCCGACATCCGCCACCTCGGGAGGCAGCTGGCCGCCGAGGGCCGCACGCTGATGCTGCACGGCACCAGCTACGGCGCCTTCCTCGCCCTGCTGGCGGCCGCCGCCGACCCCTGGCTCTGGGACCGCTGCGCGGCGGTGGCGCCGTTCCTGTCGGGGCCCAGCCTCCACGAGGAGGGTTCGCCCGCCGTACGGGCGCTGATCGAGCGGCTGGGCGGACGCGAGGCGATCGACGACGAGCTCGGCCCGCGCGACCTGGTCCTGCTCTGCCACCGCATCGCCGCCCGGCTGCTGATCGTGCACGGCTGCTTGGACGAGGTGATCCCGGTCAGCCAGTCCCAGCGGCTCTGCGACCACCTGCGCCGGACCGGACGGGATTTCACGTACGTGGAGTCCCCGACCGGCGGCCACGACCCGACCCACGGCCCGCACGGACCCGAGCTGATCGACCGGCTCGTGGGTTTCCTGCGCACGCCGTGACCAGACTCCGCCGCGACCTCGGTCACGGCGGTCACCAGAAAACAAAAGTGAGGAGAAATTCCAATGGAAATCGACATCAGAGCGCTGGAACTGCTTCCGGCGGAGGCCGAGGGCCTCAGGCCCTGCCAGGGCCTGCTCTCCTGCCTGTTCACCTGCTTCCCGAAGGTGAGCTGCACCAGCACCTGCACCAAGACCGTCTGGAGCGAGGACTAGCCCCAGCGGCCGTTCCGTCAAAACACCTTATTCCTAGGGGGGAATACGACATGAGCATCGACATCAGCGCGCTTGAGCTGCTCCCGGCCGACACGGCCCTCAGGCCCTGCGGCTGGCTGATCACCTGCGGCATCACCTGCGGTGACGCGACCTGCGACGTCACCTGCGACATCACCAAGAAGATCTGACACCGGCGGGGCGGGCCATCGGGCCCGTCCGCGCCATCCATTCCAACATCACACGGGATTTCACATGACCATCGACGTCAATGCTCTGGAACTGCTTCCGGCCGAGGCCGCGGGCCTGCGCCCGTGCGCCCCGGTCACCTGCCCGGAGACCTGCGCACTCACCTGTAGCGGCTGCTTCACCAGCTACACCCGCAACGACGGGTAGCGCGAGCTCCCGACCAGTGGAGTGGGCCGTCCGGCCCACTCCACGTTTTGCCGTCATTCACTGATCGAGAGGCCGAAAAGATGGGTGAGCTCCGCTCCCGGGAGGTGGACACGCCCGGGCGAATGCTGCTCTTCTCCATGCGGCGCGCCCCGGGGTGGACTGCCGCGCTGGTGCTGTCCACGATCGTGGGCACCGCCACGCTCCTGCTGCTGCCCGCCGCGACGGCCGCGGCGGTGGACGCCGCGCTGGCCGGCTCCGGGCTCGGCCCCGCGCTGGTCTGGCTGGGCGTGCTGCTCGGCACGGCCATGCTGGTCGAGATCGTCGACACCTGGGCGAGCACCGCCGGAGCCACCGCCGTGGAGCTGGCGCTGCGCCGCGGGCTCGTCCACCGGGTGCTCCTGGCGGGCGTCGCGGGCCGCCGCCGGTTCGCGGCGGGGGAGCTGAGCAGCCGCCTGGTGTCGGGCACCACCGAGGCGTCCGGGCTGGTGGCGACGGTGCTCTCGATCGCCGACTCGGTGGTGCTCTCCGTCGGCGGCCTGGTGGCGCTGGTGCTGATCGACTGGACGCTGGCGCTGGCCTTCGCGGTCTGCGTGCCGGTGTTCGCCGTGATCATCCGCCGCTTCATCTCCGAGGCCACCGAACTGCTCACCCGGTACCAGGAACTCCAGGGCTCGCTGTCGGCGCGGCTGGTGGAGGCGATGTCCGGGGCCCGGACCATCCGGGCGAGCGGCACGCTCAACCGCGAGGTGGAACGGGTGCTGGAGCCGCTGCCCGAGCTGAGCGCGGCCGGTCTGGCGACCTGGGACGCCCAGCGGCGCACGGTCTGGAAGGTCATGCTGATGGCCCCGCTGGTGGAGATCGCCGTACTGGCGGTGGCCGGGGTGGGCGTGGCCGACGGGCGGATCACCCCCGGGTCCTGGATCGCCGTCGGGGGATATGTCGGCATGGCGATGGGTCTGCTGGGCCTGGTGGACTCGTTGATGGGCATCGCCCACGTACGGTCCGGCGTGGCCCGCGTGGGGGAGGTGTTCGACCTGCCGGACGGCCCCGGCGGCACGCTCCCGCTGCCGGACGGCCCCGGCGCGCTCGCCTTCCGCGGGGTGACCGTGCGCGTCGGCGACGAAGCCGTACTGGAGGGGATCGACCTGGACATCCCCGCCGGGATCGCGGTGGCCGTGGTCGGCCGGTCGGGCTCGGGAAAGTCCACCTTCGCCGCCGTCGCCGGCGGGCTGCTCACCCCCGACCACGGCCAGGTCCTGCTGGACGGCGTGCCGGTCGCCGAGATCCGGCCCGACCAACTCCGGCGTGCCGTCGCCTACGCCTTCGAGCGTCCCGCGCTGCTCGGCGAGACCCTGCACGACACGATCGCCTACGGCAGCGAGGGCATCGGCCGCGACCAGGTCGAACAGGCCGCCGCCCGGGCCGCGGCCGACACCTTCATCCGCAGGCTGCCCCAGGGCTACGACACGCCGCTGGCGCAGGCCCCGCTCTCCGGCGGCGAGGTCCAGCGGCTCGGCCTGGCCAGGGCCGTGGCGCGGGAACGGCGGGTGCTGATCCTGGACGACGCCACCTCCAGCCTGGACACCGCCACCGAGGCGGAGGTGAGTGCCACCTTGACCAGGCTGCTGGCCGGGCGTACCCGGATCCTGGTCGCCCACCGCGCCGCCACCGCCGCCGGCGCCGACCTGGTCGTCTGGCTCCACCAGGGCCGGGTACGGGCGGCCGGCCCGCACGAGCGGCTCTGCCACGACCCCGACTACCGCGCCATGCTCGGCGCGGCCGACGACGCCTGGGAAGTCGCATGACCGAGACGAGGATGACCGGCGGCCGGATGATGAGCCTGGCCGGATGGCGGCTGCTCACCCGGGAACTGGCCCCCCGGCGACGGGCCCTGGCCTTCCTGGCCCTGTGGTCGGTGCTGGAGTCGCTGCCCTCCCTGCTGTCCGGGCTGGCCATGGCCGCCGCGCTGGACCAGGGCTTCCTGGCCGGGAACGCGGCGGCCGGCCTGGCCTGGCTGGGCGTGCTCGGCGTGGCGATGGTGCTCCAGTCGCTGGCCACCCGCAACACCTTCCCGTGGCTGGCCCAGATCGTCGAGCCGATCAGGGACGGCCTGGTCCGCGTCGTGGTGGAGGGCGCGTTACGCCAGGCCGTCGAGCACGACGAGCGCGCCGACGGTTCCGTGGTGTCCCGCCTGGGCCGGCAGACCGAGACCGTGCGGAACCTGATCGCCGCCCTGCTGCGCACGCTCCGGCCGACCCTCGCCTCGCTGGTCCTGGCCCTGGTGGGGCTGGTGGCGCTCGCGCCGATCGTGGCGGCCCTGGTGGCGCCGCTGGTGGCGGCGAGCCTCGGGCTGTTCGCCTGGCTGACCCGGGCGCTGGCCGCTCGGCAGCGGGCGTCGGTGCTGGCCGGGGAGCGGGTGGCCCAGGTGTCCACCGACCTGTTCGAGGGCCTGCGCGACGTGGTGGCCGCCGGCGCCACCGGCAGCGCCCGCGAGAGCGCCGACCGCGCCCTGGTGGCGGAGGCCCGCGCCCGCCAGGCCCTGGCGCGGACCTCCTCGCTGCGTACCCTGATCATGTTCCTGGGCACCGGCGTACCGGTGCTGCTGATCCTGCTGCTGTCGCCCTGGCTGCTGCGGCCCGGCCGGTTGACGCCGGGCGAGCTGGTGGGCGCGACCACCTACCTGGTCGGCACCCTCGACCCCGCGCTGCGCTCGCTCACCGGGACGATCGCCGCCTGGGGACGGCAACTGGGCGTGCTGCTCCACCGCATCGCCGAGACCGGCGCCGTCGGCGAGGCCACCCCGCACCGCAAGCTCCGCCCCACCACCTTCGACCTCACCATCGAGGGCCTGACCTTCGCGTACGGCGCCGCCGCGGAACCCGTGATCGACAACCTGACCATGCGGGTGCCCGCGGGCAGGCACCTGGCCGTGGTCGGGCCCAGCGGCACCGGCAAGTCCACCCTGGCCCGGTTGCTGGCCGGGCTGCTCACGCCCCAGTCCGGGGAGATCCGGCTCGGCGGGGTTCCGGTCGCCGACGTCAGCCGCAGCCGGGTCGCGCTGATCCCGCAGGAGGCGTACGTCTTCACCGGGACACTCCGGGAGAACCTCACCTACCTGCACCCCGAGCCCGCGACGGCGGACCTGGAGCAGTCCACGATCTTCCCCGCCGCGCCGGGCGGCGGCTCGCCCGGCGGCGCGATCTACCGCTGGTCCACCACCCTCGACGTCCTGCACACCGACGCCACCCGCGGCGACCTCGACGAGGCCGTGGCGGCCCTCGGCCTGGCCGAACTGGTGGACCGCCTCGGCGGCTACGAGGCCCGGCTCGGCGTCGGCGGCCCGGTGCTGTCCGCCGGGGAACGGCAGCTCATCGCCCTGGCCCGGGTCTACCTGTCACCCGCCAAGGTGATCGTCCTGGACGAGGCCACCTGCCATCTCGACCCCGCCACCGAGGCCCTGGCCGAGGAGGCGTTCGCCACCGGCGGCCGGACCCTGATCGTGATCGCCCACCGCATCACCTCCGCCAGGCGCGCCGACCGGATCCTGCTGCTGGACGGCAGATCAGCCCAGCTCAGAACCCACGACGACCTGCTCGCCCGGTCCCCGCGCTACGCCGGACTCGTCGCCAACTGGGACTACCAGCCCGCCCGGTGACCACCTGCGCGTCCGGCACACTGGTCTCATGGTCTATCGAGTGACATTCGTGTGCACGGGCAACATCTGCCGTTCCCCGATGGCGGAGCACATCGTCCGGAGTTGGGTCGCGGACGAGGGGCTGGACGTCGAGGTGGACAGCTCGGGCACCCACGGATGGCACACCGGCAAACCGGCCGACCACCGCACGGTCGCGGTGCTGCGCCGGGCCGGGTACACCACCGCGCACCAGGCACGCCAGTTCCGCCCGGTCTGGTTCGACCGGTACGACCTGGTCATCGCCCTCGACCGCGGACACCTCAGGGACCTGCGCGCCATGGCCCGCACCGCCCAGGAACGAGAGAAGGTACGCCTGCTCCGTGAATTCGATCCCGCGGCGGACTCGCCCGACGTGGACGACCCCTACTACGGCAACCGCGCCGATTTCGATCGGGTCCGCAGGGAGATCGAAGCGGCCGCCCCTGGCCTGATCGCCGCCATCCGCGCCGGGCTGCCTGCCGACGCCTCTCCGGCGACCCGCTGAGCGCGCCTCAGCGGGGGTCGCGGCGCAGGGGATGGCCGGGCGGGACCTCCACCAGGGCGATGCGGTGGCCGTCGGGGTCGGCGATCCACAACTCGATCAGGCCCCAGGGCTCCAGCTCGGCCTGCCGCAGCACGGTCACGCCCGCCTGACGCAGCCGCTCCTCCTCCTGCCGTACGTCCCGGACCTGCAGCCAGAGCGACAGCGTTTCCGCCGCCGGGGCGTCGGAGCGCCCGGAGACCTCCAGGAATCCCTGACCGAGGAAGAACACCACACCGGGGTGGTCCGCCGGCCCGAACTCCCGGTAGACGGCCAGCCCCAGCGTTTCGCCGTAGAAGCGGCGGCTGCGCTCGAGATCGCGCGGCCGCAGCAGCACCCGGCTGCTCAAGACGTCCATACCGACTCCTGACGAAGATCCACAAGTCATCGTACGCGCGACGGCCACCTCAGCGGCGGTGGAAGACCAAGGCGAGCGAGCGTAGCGCGAGGACGAAGCCGACCAGCAGCAACGTGCTGCCGATGAGCACGAACAGCCGCACGCCGGGGGCCACCGTCGGGCCGGCGTCGGTCACCATGAGCACGATCGCGCCCAGCGTCGCGGTGGCGGCGAGGATGGCGATCACCACTTGGTGCACGAGGCCGGTCAGGAAGCCGCGGTCGCGCTCGTCGGAAAGCGCCCTGATGTTGATCGAGATCCTGCCCTGCTCCAGGTCCTCGGTCAGCTTGTTGATCCGCCTGGGCAGCCGTTGCAGGAGCGGGAGGTAGGCCGCCAGACGGCTCTCCAGGTCGGCCCGCACCGCCTGCGGCTCGGTGGCCTCGCGCATCATCTCCCTGCCCTGCCGCCTGACCGCGGCGACCACGTCCAGGTCGGCACTGATCAGGGTGAGGGTGCCGTCGAGCGCGGCCAGCGCGCGGAACGCGCCCGCGATCTGCGGTGGCACGGCGAAACCGTGCGCGTGGATCAGCTTGAACAGCGCGGCGAACATCCCCGAACTGCCACCCCTGCCGAGGCCGGCCCGGTAGCGGACCAGGAGCTGGCCGATCTCGCGTTCGAGGTCCCGCTCAACCAGCCCGTCCGGTCTGTCCAGCATCTCGATGAGCGAGTCGGTGGCGACGATCGCGTCGTTGTTGTCGATGGCCACCAGGAGCATGCCGAGGGCGTTGCGGGTCGGCTGGTCGAGACGGCCGACCGAGCCGAAGTCGAGCAGGCCGAGACCGCCGTCCGGGGTGATGAGGATGTTGCCCGGGTGCAGGTCGGCGTGGAAGACGCCGGTACGGACGAGCTGCCTGAGCACCTCGCTGAGCAGGCTTTCCGCGAGGTCCTTCCGGGTGGCGGCGGGCAGGGCGGCCAGCAGTTCGCCCGCGTCGCCGACCGGGGTGCCCGTCAGGCGGTCCATGACGAGAAGCCTGCCGGTGGAGTGCGTGACACCGCCCTCGTTCAGCGCGGCGCGAAGTGAGCGGGCGATCGCACTCTGAGCTTCGCGGGCCCTGCGGCGCCCGCCCAGGTAGCCGCTCAGCCCGTGCTTGGCCGCGATCCTGACCACCTGGGTGTAGCGTCGCGCCCTGTTCCTGCGCGCCTTCCACCCGCGCAGCAGCGCCGACGGCGAGGGCAGCGTGCCCGTCGGCACGAAGAGTTCGAGCAGGACCAGGGCGATCAGGCCGAGCACGAAGACCCAGGCCGTGACCAGCGCGGCAACGGCGAAGACCACCCCGAGCGGGGCGTTGGTCCGGCCGTCGACGTAGATACCGGTCACTTCGCTGATGGAAATGACGGCCCACGAGATGCTCACACCCGTGAACAGGCCCATGGCGATGGAACGCGGCCAGCCCACGGGCACACCCAGCGCCTTCCTGGCGATGAGCGCGATGAGCAGCGCGTTCAGGAACGGGGCGATCATGGACAGCAGGTCGGGCATGTCAGTTCGTCGAGCGCTTGACGATCTCGCGGCCGGTTCGCGTTTTCGGCGAGGTGGGAGTGAGCTCGACGTCGTCCATGGCGCCATCCTATGCAGCTGCCAGACATATGGTCCTTGACCTCATCAACGAGGACATATCTGGCGGACGGCAAGCCGCGAAATGCGATTATCGTTCGTAGGCGCCGGCCCGTGATTGCGGGGATTCGTATGGACGAAATGGTTCGTCGAGCCCAGAGATTCATCAACACGACGTACGGCAATGTGCCGGGAATCAATCCGGTGGTGGAGGACGGCATCACCGGCTGGTCCACCGTGTACGCGCTGACCCGATGCCTCCAGCACCAACTCGGCATCACCGCCCTCGCCGACAACTTCGGCCCGACCACCATGGCCACCCTCCAGTCGGCCTGGCCGTCCATCAACGCCACCAGCGGCGCGCCCGCGAACCTCGTCCGGATCATCCAGTCCGGCCTGTACTGCAAGGGGTATGACGGCGGCGAGATCAACGGTGTTTACAACGCCCGGGTGGAGGCCGCGGTCACCCGGCTGAAAGCCGACGCCGGGGTGGGCACGCTCTACCCGGGTCCGTCGATGGTGCCCAAGCTTTTCAAGGCGTTGCTGAACATGGACCCGTACCTGCTCATCGCCGGCGGCAACGCCACCGTCCGCGCCGTCCAGCAGTGGATGAACGCGCGGTACGCCCACCGGGACGGCTTCTTCATCATCCCGTGCGACGGTCACTTCTCCCGGGACGTACAGAAGGCATTACTCCTGGCCATCCAGTTCGAACTGGGCATGACCGACGCCGAGGCCACCGGAGTGTTCGGCCTCAATACGCAGGCGGGCCTGAAGGCCAACACCCTGTCCGTCGGGTCCGCCGGTGTCTGGGTACGCCTGTTCTCCGCAGCAATGATCTTCAACAAGCGGAACGGCGTCTCCTTCACCAGTACGTTCGACGGCGACCTGTCCGCCAGAGCGAGTGAGTTCCAGGACTTCGCCAAGCTTCCGGTTACCGGAGAGGGCGATTTCCAGACATGGGCCTCCCTGCTGGTGTCCACCGGCGATCCCACCCGTGAGGGCACCGCGCTCGACTGCGCGAAAGAGGTGACAGCGCCTCGGGCGGACGCGCTGAAGGCCGCCGGCTACCGCATCGTGGGGCGATACCTGTGCAACGTCGCCGGCACCTCGCTCAACAAGATGATCCAGCCGGGCGAACTCGCGGTGCTGGCCGCGAAGGGTTTCCGGGTCTTTCCCATTTACCAGACCTGGGGTGGCGCGGCCGGTTACTTCAGCTACGCCCAGGGCGTGGCCGACGCGTTCGCCGCGATCGAGTGGGCTGGCGCGCACGGATTCCTGGCGGGGACCCGGATCTATTTCGCCGTCGACTTCGACGCGCTGGACCACCAGGTCACCTCTAATGTCATCCCGCATTTCCGGGGCATCAAGGAAACGATCAGCGAGCACGCGGGCCAGTACCAGATCGGGATCTACGGACCGCGGAACGTCTGCTCCCGGGTCGCCGGCGAGGGCCTGTCCTCGGCGAGTTTCGTCTCCGGCATGTCCACCGGATACTCCGGAAATCTGGGTTATCCGCTGCCGGCGGACTGGGCGTTCGATCAGATCTCCACCATCACCGTCGGCTCCGGCAGCGGGCTGATCGAGATCGACAACGACATCGCGTCAGGCCGCGACCCCGGCCAGGGCGCCTTCGGTCCGGGCGAGCTCGCGGCCGATCTCGACGTGGACTTCGACATGACCCGGCGCGACGCGCTGCTGGTGGATGTCCAGACCTACCTCACCGGCATCGGAGTGCCGGAGGAGGGCGGCGGCGACCTCTTCGACACCGACCAGGCGACCCTGGGATTCAACACCACCACCGAGTCGCTGGACATCACCCTCGCCTACGACGGCCTCATCACGAGCCTGGCGCGTCGGTTGAAGATGCGTAAGGCGCTCATCCAGTGCCCGATCCTCTGGGAGATCCGCAAGATCAACCTGCTGGACGGCGTCGCGGACGACATGGTGCGGAACTACTACAACAACGGGGTGGTCGGTAGGAACGACTGCAGCACCGGCCTGGCCCAGATCTTCGCCGCCACCGCCATCAACGCGCGTAACCACGCCATCCAGCAGGGCATCATCGACGGCACGATCCTTGGCCTGGGCCACGAACCCGACCTCTGGTCGGTGTGGCAGAAGCTCCAGGACCCGTACTACACGATCTCCACCGTTGGATACGTCCACATCTGGGGCGCCGCCGACATCGGGGTGCCGCGGCCGGGTCTCAGTACCAGCGAGGAGCACACCCGGCGGATCCTGGCCCGCTTCAACGGCACCGGTCCCGACGCCGACAGCTACGGATATGAACTTCTCGGCCTGTACAAGGTTTTCGAGAAGTACCATGCCTCTCTCCGCAGTCCGTGACCTGGTGAAGGGGCCGCCATGACCAATGCCACCAAACCGGACTCCTGGCTTGTCTGGCTCGCTCCGATCTCGCTCAACACGGTGCTCGGCGGCGTCGGCGTGCTCCCGCTGGCCTTCGTCTGGATGTTTCTCGCCCAGTACCCGCTCGCCGCTCTCGGCCTGACCCAACGCGACCCCACCGACAACGACGGAATCCTCCCCTGGCTGATTCTGCTGGGCGGGGTCGGCCTGTTCTTCGTCCTCTGGGCGGTCGTCAACAAGGTGACGTGCAGGGTCACGCGCCTGCCCAACCGGCGCTACTGGCCGCTCAGCGTGATCGTCTCGCTTGTGCCCTTCGTTTTCTTCGCGGTTTTCCCTGACGCCTGGAAAGCGTGGAGCTGATCTCCGTCACCGGGACCAAGGTCACTACTCCCGAGGACCACCTCCTCATGCCGCTCCGCACCCGGCCAGGCCAGGCTGGGCAGGCGCGTACGGGTGAGGAGTGCACGGGCATGAACGCGAGAATCGACCGCGCCAGCGGCACCGACCTGCTCAACCTCGCTGTCGATGTCGGACCGGTCCCCATGCACGCGGGAGCGTGCCTGATCCTCGACCCCGGCCCGGGCTTCGACGTGGCGCGGACGCGGCGGCTGATCGCCCAGCGCCTTCGCGGGATCCCGCGGCTGCGCCACCGCCTGGTCCGCACGCCGTTGGGCTGTGGCCGCCCCATCTGGGTCGACGACCCGTCCTTCGACATCGACCATCACCTGCGGGTCATCGGCTGCCCGCCGGGCGGCCGGGACGCCCTGCTCGACCTCGCCGCCGAGACGCTCAGCGAGCCGCTGGCGGTGTCCAGGCCGCTGTGGTCGATGCGGCTGGTGACCGGCCTCCCGGACCACCAGATTGGACTGATCGTCTGCTTTCACCACGTGCTCACCGACGGCATGGGCGGTCTCGCCATCCTGGCCGCACTGACCGACGGCGTGTCTGTACCGCCGGACCCGTTCCCGCGGCCTCGGCCGACCCGCCGCGGGCTCGCCGCGGACGCGTGGGTCACCCGTTTGCGCGCGCTCGCCCACGCTCCTCGTACCTGGTGGAACATCGGACGCGCCGTAATGGATCTGCGGGGCTTGCCACGGGCGGCCCCCAGTTCCCTGAACCGGCCCACCGGCCCGCGCCAGCGCGTGGCGACGGTCACCGCCTCCCTCGAAGGAGTCCGGCGGACGGCGCACGCCCATGGCGGTACCGTCAACGACGCCGTCCTGGCCGCGGTCACCGGCGCCGTCCGGGCGTTGCTCCACAGCCGCGGCGAGACCCTGCCCGCTCTGGTGGTGTCCCTACCGATCTCCGCGCGGCCGTCGGCCACCACCGCCCAGCTCGGCAACCAGGTCGGCGTCCTGCCGATCAGCCTGCCCACCGGCGGCACCCTGGCCGACCGCCTGGACCGGACCGTGGAGATCACCCGGACCGCCAAGGCGGCGGCGCAACCGGCGGCCTCCGCCGAACTGGTCGCCGGCGTGAACCGGGTCTCCGCCCGCCTGCGCGCGCTGGGCTGGATGCTCAACCACCAACGCCTGATCCACACCGTCGTCAGCAACCTGCGCGGCTCCGATCAGCCGCTGACCCTCGCCGACGCCACCGTCCGCGACATCATCCCGATCTCCCTGGTACGGGGAAACGTGACCGTCGCCTTCACGGTTCTCTCCTATGCCGGAACCCTGACGGTCACGATCGCCGCCGATGCCACTCACGTCCCCGACCTGCCCATTCTCACCTCGGCTCTGGAAACGGAATTCGCGGCGATGTCGGCCACCCCCTGACGATCTTCAGAATTCGAATATAGATTGGCGCCATCCGCCGGCGGAACAAGCCGGTCCAATATCCGGCATCGCCATTTCATGATCCAGCCGTTTATCCTTGGCGCATGAAGATCGGCAAGCTTGGCGTTGTCGGCGGTGTGCTGTTTCTCGCGAACGTCCTCCCCGGGTGTTCGGCCGAGGGCGGCGGGTCCTCGGAGGCGCTGAAGGTGAGCAGCCCGGCGTTCGCCGAAGGCACCGCGATGCCCCAGAAGTACGCCTGCGCCCGGCAGGGCGGTGAAGACGTGTCACCCCCGCTGACCTGGAGCGGCGTCCCCGACTCCGCCGCCGAACTGGCGATCGTGGTGAACGACAAGGACGCTCGCGGCGGGACCTACATTCACTGGATCGTGACCGGCATCCCGACCTCCGCGACGGGCGCGACCGAGGGCCAAGCCCCTGGTCAGGTACTGCCCGGCACCAACAGCAAGGCCGCCTACGCAGGGCCTTGCCCGTCCACGGGCGACCATCACTACCAGTTCATCGTGTACGCGCTGAAGAGCGCGATCACGCCGAACGGAGGCGCGCGAGCGGTACACGAGCAGATCAAGGAAGCGGCGATCACCTCAGGCGAGACCGTCGGCACCTGGAAACGCGGCTGACCTCATCCGGTCCGGCAGGCCGGCGCGGGGCTTCGCGCAATGAAACTTTCATTGCGCGAAATTGTGTCACCTCGCGGTCGGCCGGGCTCCGGCTTCGGTATTCCCGCCGCGTTCCGCCCGGATCACTTCCGGTGGGAGAATTTCGGCCAGGGGAAACGGGACAGTGGAAGGAAACGGCTCCTTGAAGTGCAGTGTCGTGATTCCGACGTACAACCGCGTGGAATTGCTCCGGCACACGCTCAACTCGCTCGTCTGGCAGAGCCTGCCGAAGGAGCAGTTCGAGGTGCTGGTCGCCGATGACGGTTCCGACGACTCCACCGCCGAGATGGTGGCGACCTTCCAGGGGAGTCTCAACCTGCGCTACTTCTTCCAGGAGCGCGACGGCTTCCAGGTCGCGAAGGCCCGCAACCTCGGCATCTCCCACGCCGAGGGCGAGGTGTGCGTCATGCTGGACTCCGGGGTGCTCGCGCACTCTGACCTGCTGCGGGCGCATCTCGACAGCCACCAGGCGTCCGACGTCCCGCTCGCCGTCTGCGGGTACGTCTACTGCTTCCACGTCAACAACGACTTCGCCAGGCTGATGGACCAGGCGATCGACTACGACGATCCCGACATCACCATCGCGAAGCTGAAGTCCAGGAAGTTGTGGCTGGACGTGCGCGAGACCTTCTACGAGAAGTACGGCGACAACATCGGCGACCTGCCCGCGCCCTGGACGAACTTCTGGACCTGCAACGTGTCGGCGCGCACCGAGCAGCTGCGCGCGGTCGGGATGTTCGACGAGGAGTTCCGGCGCTGGGGGGCCGAGGACATCGACCTCGGCTACCGCCTGCACCGGGCCGGTGCCCGCTTCGTGCTGAACCGGCGGGCCGCGGCCGTGCACTGCCCGCACGAGAAGGACTTCGACGACAATCTCGTCCAGGTGACCGAGAACTACAAGTACATGGCAGAGAAGTACAAGACGCCGATCATCGACCTGCTGCTCTCGGTGGGGGACGCCGTCGGGAACCTCGACTTCTTCAAGCTAAACGACGTGATCCGGGAGCGCGGGCTGCCGCAGTGCAACGACTACGTGGCGGCGCGGGAGGCGGCCCGGCAGGGGACGCCCTCATAGCGAGTCACGCGCCCGCGGGTCGGTGATGGACCCGCGGGCGGCGAGGTTCGTCAGGGCTGGTCGAGGAGGCTTTCGGCCTCTTCGTCGGACAGCTCGGCGAGCTCCGACAGCAACCGTTCCTCCAGTTCGGTGGCGAGTTCGGCCACCGTGCGATGGGTGAACATCGTCAGGATCGGCAGTTCCACGCCCGCCGTCGCCCGCAGCCGGGCGCTGACCCGGACGGCGAGCAGGGAGTGCCCGCCGAGGCGGAAGAAGTCGTCGGCCGCGCTGACCCGCTCCAGGCCGAGCAACTCGCACCAGATGTCGGCGACCAGTTCCTCGGCGTCCCCCTCGGGGGCGATGAACTTCGTCTCGGGGGCCTGCGGGGTCGGGAGTGCCCGCCGGTCGAGTTTGCCGTTGGGCGTCAGCGGCAGCGCGGGAAGCCGGATGAACCAGGCGGGCACCAGGAAGGCGGGCAGACGGTCGGCCAGGTCCGCGCGCACGCGGTCAGGGTCCACGTCGCCGACGAGGTAGACGACCAGGTTCTCCTCGTGCACGGTGGCGACCGCCGCCGACACGCCGGGGACGGCCTCGCAGGCCGCCTCCACTTCGCCCAGTTCGATCCGGTGGCCGCGCAGCTTGACCTGGTTGTCGCCGCGGCCGATGAATTCCAGGCTCTGGTCGGCGCGCCAGCGCACCTGGTCTCCGGTGCGGTACAGGCGGCCACCTGGCCGGCCGTACGGGTCGGGGACGAACCGCTCGGCCGTCAGGGCGGGCCGCCCCAGGTAGCCGTGGGCCACTCCCGCGCCGCCGATGACCAGTTCACCTGGCACGCCCTGGCGGACCAGGTCGAGGTGGTCGCCGACCACGTACACCTGGGTTCCCCTGATCGGGCCGCCGATACGCACCTCTCCCGGAGGGTCCGGGACCGGCCAGGCGGTCGACCAGATGGTGGTCTCGGTCGGGCCGTACACGTTGAACAGCCGCCCGACGGCGGCCCTCATCCGCCCCGCCAGTTCGCCGCCGAGGGCTTCTCCGCCGACCAGGGCGGTCAGCGCGGGGTCGCTGATCCCGCAGTCCAGGAGCATGCGCCAGCCGGACGGCGTGGCCTGGACGTGGGTAACCCCGGCCTCCTGGATCAGCCGGATCTGCCGGTACCCGTCCAGGGCGGTGTCGGCGTCGGCGATCTCCACCCGGCCGCCGGTGGCCAGCGGCAGGTAGAGCTCAAGGGCGGAGATGTCGAAGGACAGGGAGGTCAGCGCCAGCCAGACGTCCTGCGGTGTGGGGCCGATCAGGTCCGCCATCCCGGCGAGCAGGTTGCCGAGCGCGGCGTGCGGCACCGCGACTCCCTTGGGGCGGCCGGTCGATCCGGAGGTGTAAAGCACGTACGCGGTGTCCTGGCCGCGTACGCGCACCCGGCGGTGGTCCTGGCCGTGCTCCGGCTCGTCCACCAGCACGGTCCGTACGGTGTGGGCGGGCAGGACGGCGGCGCTCTCGCGGCTGGCGAGCACCAGGGAGGCGCCGCAGTCGCCCAGGACGAAGTCCAGCCGCGCGGCGGGGTAGCCCGGGTCGAGCGGCACGTACGCGGCGCCGGTCCGCTGCACGGCCAGCAGCGCCACCAGCGACTCCACCGACCGGGGCAGGCAGACCGCCACGTGCTCCCCGGGCCGTACCTCCAGCCTGGCCGCCAGCTCGTCGGCGCGGCGGTCCAGCTCGGCGTAGCTCAGCCGTACCGGACCGCAGCTCACCGCGGTCGCCTCCGGCCGGAGCGCGACCTGCTCCTGGAACAGGTCGGGGAACAGGGTCCGCGCGGGCGGCGCCACCCGGTTCCAGTCGTGGATCAACCGGTCGCGTTCCTCGCCGGACGGGGCCGTGAGGCGCGACAGCCGTACCAGGGGATCGTCGGCGACCTGGGACAGCAGGGATTCGAAGTCGCGGGCGAAGCGCTCGATCGTGTCCGCGTCGAACAGGGCGCGGTTGTAGACGAGCATCATCAGCCACTCGCCGCCGTGTTCGAAGATGTCGAGCTTCAGCTCGTACGGCGAGTGGCTGAAGCCGGTTTCGATCCAGTCGGTTTGCAGCCCGGTCAGCCGGATGGCCTGGTCGCTCGCGTCGTAGGTCATGCTGAACGACGTCTGGAACAGGGGCGGGCGGCTGAGGTCCCGTTCGATGTCCAGCGCGGTGAGCAGCCTTTCCAGGGGCAGCTCCCGATGCCGGCGCGCGGCCAGCAGGCGGGCCCGGTTGCGGTGCATCAGCTCACGGAACGTCGGGTCACCGGACAGATCCGCTCTCAGCACCGCCATGCTGGCGAAGTAGCCGATCAGCTCGTCGTCGTCCTTGCCGTCCCGGCCGGCCGTCGGGTAGCCGACGCAGAAGTCGTGCTGGCCGCTCCTGGCGGCGAGCAGCGTCTGGTAGGCGGCCATGAGCCCCATGAACGGCGTGCACCGCGCCGCGGCGGCGGCCGCCGCGAAGCGCGCCACGAGCGGCCCGCGCAGCTTGTGCCGGAACAGGGCGCTGTCGGGGGTCGCGACGGCCGGCCGGGGGTGGTCGGTGAGCAGCCGCAGCGGCGGGGCGTCGGCCAGCTGGTCCTTCCAGTACGCCAGCGCCTCCGCGTCGTCGGTCTCCGCGCGGACGAAGTCCGACCACCGCGCCCGCAACGGCGGCAGCGGTCCGGGCTCGCCTTTGCAGAACGCGGAGTACAGGGCGGACAGCTCGCTCAGGAGGATCCCGATCGAGCGCCCGTCCGAGATGATGTGGTGCACGACCACCGTCAGGACGTGCTCCTCCGGTCCTGTCCTGATCAGGGTGGCCCGGATCAGCCGGTCCCCGGCCAGGTCGAACGGCCGGGTGGCCAGCTCGGCCACCAGCGAGTCCGCCGATCCCTCGCAGGTCAGTCGCGCCAGCTCGAAGCCGCCGGGCGGATCGATGACCTGGGCGGGTTTGCCGTCCACGGCGGGGAACCTGGCGCGCAGCGCCTCGTGGCGGGCGACGATCTCCGCCAGCGCGCGGGCGAGCGCGGGCTCGTCCAGCGGGCCGATGAGCCGGGCCGTGTGGGACAGGTGGAACGTGGGGTCGGCAGGGTCGACCTGGTTCAGGAACCAGAGGCGTTCCTGATCGGCGGAGAGCGGGAGCCGGTTCACCACGGCAGGCCCGTCCCCAGCGCTGCCCTGAGTGGACATCGGCGGATCTCCTTCTCGAACGTACGCCTACCCGGCTGCCGCGCCCGCCACGACGAGCGATTCCATGTCGCGGAGCAGCGTCTCCAGGTCCCCGGCCTGGAGGTAGTGGGTGTCGGCGGTGATCATGATCTTGAGCTCACCCGGGTTCCCGGTCACGTGCACGCAGAACCGGCAGTTGAGTTCGTCCAGGCCGCTCTCCGGCTCCATTACGGTCTTGCCCGGCTCGGCCCCACCCGGGATCGGCACCCCGGTGGTCTCCGCCGTGCGCTGATCGTTGAAGCAGCACAGCGGGTCGGCCCCGGCCAGCCGCGCGTTCAGCGCCGCCTGGTCGTAGTAGGCGTGCCGGTACGCGCGCAGCGCGGCGGCCCTGGCGCCGGCCATCACCTGGTTGAAGTCGGCCTGGCCTGAGTCGACCACGAGCAGTCCCAGCTGGGCCAGCGAGGTGACCACCTCACTGTGCCTGGCCAGGAAACGGTTGTTGACCAGCGGCGTCATGGCCGACTTCGGCCGCCCGGCCGCCCGGCCCACCAGCACGCAGGAGGCCACCAGCAGGATGGTGGACCCGTTGACGCCGTACCGCTGCGCCAGCACGCGGGAGGCCTGGTCCATGGCGGGCGAGAACATCACCGCCCGCTGGTAGCGCGGGCCGCCGTTGGGCTCGCGCCGCCGGTCGAGCAGCGGCCCCCCGAGGGACCGCGCCGCCCAGAACTCCAGCGCGCGTTCGCTGCGGGACACGTCCGGCCCCGACTGCGCGGCGACCAGCTCGCGCAGTTGCTCCGGCTCGCCGTCCGGGGCGCCGCGCAGCAGGGTCAGGCGCAGGTCCCTGGCGACCAGGTCGGCCGCGTACCCGTCCGCGGCGACGTGGCCGAAGACCAGCACCACTTCGCGCACCCGGCCGTCCGACACCACCAGGGCCACCCGGAGCGGCCAGTCCGCGGTGAAGTCGAACCGCACCCCCAGCAGCCGTTCCTCCTCGGCGGCCGACTCGACGATCTCGACCGGTATCGCCCCGCCACCCGCCACGACCTGGTACGGCTCGCCGTCGGCGCCCTGCCGTACCCGCGTGCGCAGCGAGTCGTGCCTGGCCACCACGGTGCCGAGCGCGGCCACCACCGTGGCCACGTCCGCGGCGGGCGCCCCGCGCGGCACCGGCACCACCCTGCTGAAGTTGAAGTACCGATCCCCGGACGGGCCGACCTGCCGGATCGCCTCCCAGATGGAGCGCTGGCCCCAGGCGAGCGGGCCGGTCCAGTCGTCCTGGCCGGTGTCGAACGTGGCGTGCACGCGGGTCAGGCCCCCGATTGGGTGGAGGCCTGGGCGACGGCTTCGGCCACGCCCACGACGGTCGGGTTGTCGAAGAACACGTCCATGGGCACCTCCACGTCGTACTGCTTGCTGATCCTGGCGATGATGTTGATGATCGAGATGGAGTGCCCGCCCAGGTCGAACAGGTCCTCGTTCGGCCCGACCTGCTTGAGGCGGAGCACGTCGGCCCAGATCTGGCGGACGGCTTCGACGAGCTCGGGGGGCGCGGTCGAGGCGACGGCGGCGGGCCCGGCCTGGCGCACCTGACTGGTGCGGGCTCCCGAAGACAGCAGGATTAGCTCCGACACCGGGGTGTCGGGGGACTGGCCGAGCACCGCCCGAAGGTCGGCCGCGACCAGCTCGGCGTCCGCTTCGGTGAGCACCCGGGGGTCGTAGCGGAGCCAGGCGTCGAGGGTGCCGGGGCCTTCGACGGCCTGCAGGTGCAGTGCGCCGCGGGCGCCGCCGTTGAACATCGCCCAGTCCACGGCGACCGCCAGGCCGGGGAAGTCGGGGTCGGGTCCGCGCCGCCGGTAGCTCACCGAGACCGGGGTGAGCGAGCCGCGTGGCGACAGGCCGCCGACCGCCCGCGCCAGCGGCACCTCGCGGAAGGCGTAGACGGCGCGCAGTTCCTCGCGTACCTGGCGGGCGAGCCGGCGGAAGGTGCCGCCAGGCTCCGGCCTGGCCACCACGGGCAGCTCGTTGACCAGCAGGCCCAGGGTTTCCGCGGTCTCCGGCCTGCGGGTGGACAGATCCACCGAGACGATCGGCTCGCGGGCGCCGTACCGGTGCAGCAGCGCGTGCAGCGCGGCCAGGACGTGTTCGAACGTGGTCACGCCCAGGTCGCCGGAGTCGGGCAGTTCGGTCAGCGCCACCACGCTCGCGCCCGGCCCCGGACGCCGGGACGCGGTGTTCTCGCCGCTCGGCAGGAAGACCTCGAACTGGTCGCGCCAGCGGGCCTTCCAGAAGGTCTCGGCCTCGGTCAGCGACTCCTCGACCCGCTGGCGTTCGGCCTGGATCACCTCACGGTACGGCGGGGCGGCGGGCGCCACCGGACGCCCGGCGTACAGGTCGGCGAGGTCCCTGACCAGGAGGTCCTTCGACATGCCGTCGAAGACCAGGTGGTGGGCGACGAACAGCAGGCGGTGGCGGTCCGGCCCGATCTCCGTCAGGGTGAACCGCGCGAGCGGCCCCCAGCGGACGTCGAAGTCCGGTTGCTGCTCCGGGCCTTGTGTCACGGTCGGCGCGATGTCCGCTCGGACGATCAGCAGCTCGCCGTCGTCCTCCTGGAAGGCGGCGTTGAGGATCTCGTGCCGGTCCAGTAGAGCCTTGCAGGCCGCGAGCAGCGCGGGAACGTCCAGCGGTCCCTTGAAGGTGATCGCCAGCGGCATCTGGTAGGCGGTGCCTGATCCGGCCAGCTCGTTGATCCACATGCCCCGCTGTAAAGGTGAGGCGGGGTTCCTGGCCATCCATGACCTCCATCGGGACTGGGGGGATCGCCCGTACCAGAGCCTTCGGAGAACGTCTGCGCGCGACCGTGGGAACGCTCCCACGGCAACGAGGGTAGGAGCCGGGGATCTCCATCGTCAAGGTTGTCTCAGGGCGGCACGGTCACCAGAGAGTCCCGGCGATCGCCTCCAGGTGGGCGCGCCTGGTGCCGAGCTGGAGTTCGAGCGTCTTGGCCCGCTGCGAGAACAGATGGAGCGGGGCCTCGCGGACGTAGCCCATTCCCCCGTGCACCTGGTGGGCGTGGAGGGTCACCGCCACGAAGGCCCGGCTCAGCCAGGTCTTGGCGATCGCGACCTCGGCACGGGCGGGTCGTCCGCCGGCGACCAGCCAGAGCGCCCGGTGGGCGGCGGCCGCACCGGCGGCCACCTCGATGGCCATGTCGGCGATGTGGTGCTGAACCGCCTGGAACGAGCCGATCGGGCGGCCGAACTGGTGGCGCGTCCTGACGTACTCCGCCGACATCTCCAGGACCCGCTCCGCGCCGCCGAGCATCTCCATGCACTGGAGGGCGACCATCGCGTCGCGGCAGGCCAGGTAGGCGTCGAGCGACGCGCCGGCCAGATGTGCGTCGGCCGGTACGGACACCCCGTCGAGCGTGATCTCGTCCTGCCTGTCGTGCCCGAAGGTCTGGCGGCGCACGATGGAGACCCCGGGGGCGTGGGCCGGAACCAGGAAGAACGCGAGACCGGTGTCGGCCACCGCCGCCACCACGATGGTGTCCGCGCTCGACGCGTCGGGCACGAAGTCCTTGACGCCGGTCAGCGTCCAGCCGTCCCCGGCCCGCGTGGCCGCCGTCCGGAGGAGGCTGGGATCACCGTCGGTGGACGGCTCCGCGAAGGCCACCGTGGCCAGCCGTTCACCGGCGCAGAGCGGGGCCAGGAACGACGCGCGCTGCTCCGCCGAGCCGAGCCGGTCCACCAGCAGCCCGGCGAAGACGGTACCGGCGAAGGTCGTCGGCGCGGGAGCCCGCCCCGCCTCCCGGAAGGCGATGCCCAGGTCGAACAGGGATCCGCCGCTGCCCCCGACGGACTCCTCGAAGGCCAGGCCGAGGATGCCGGCCTGGGCCAGCGCCGCATGTAGCTTCGCGGAATGGGTCTCCTCAGCCAGGGCCGGCTCCGGCGGATACTCGCTTTCGAACACATCGCGGCACAACGCCGCCAGGTCGGACTGGTCGGCCGAGTACGTGAAATCCATGTGGGTCCTTCCCGGGGTCAGCGGCGTCCCGACCGCGGGAGCCCGTGGCCGCGCTGGGCGATGATGTCGCGCATCACCTCGTTGGTCCCGCCGCCGAAACGGAACAGCGGCGCGAGGCGGTAGGTGTGTTCGAGCAGACCGCCGAGCGGCGCCCGCGGACCGGCCAGCTGGCCGTGCAGGCCGAACAGGCTCATGCCGACCGACCCGATCTTGGCCCGCAGCTCGGTCACCAGGACCTTCAGCATCGTCGCCGGCACGGTCTCCACCACGCCGTCCACGCCGCCCGAGGCCACCTGGTAGGAGAGCAGCCGCGCGACCTCGACCTCGGCGTGCAGTTCGGCGATCGCCAGCCGGGCCACCGGGTCCTCGCACAGCAGGCGGCCGTCCACGACGGTCACCCTGGCCGCCTCGATCAGCTCGTCCACGACCCGGCGCAGGCCGCCCACGGAGCCGAGATGGCCGCGCTCGTTGTCCAGGGCCGCGACGATGTAGTCCCAGCCCCGGTTGACCTCGCCGATCAGGTGGTCGCGGGGCACCCGTACCGAGTCGAAGAAGACCTGGTTGGTGCGGTGGTCGCCCCAGGTCCAGATCGGCTGGACGGTGACGCCCGGCGCGTCCAGCGGCACGATGACGATGGAGATGCCCCGGTGCCCGGGGTCGGGACCGGTGCGGACCGCCAGCCACTCGTGGGTCTGCGTGTGCGCGCCGGTGTTCCAGATCTTGTCGCCGTTGACCACCCACTCCTCGCCGTCGAGGACGGCCGAGGTACGCAGCGCCGCGAGGTCGGTGCCGGCGTCCGGCTCCGAGTAGCCGAGCGCGAACCGGATCTCGCCGCTGCGGATCCCGGGCAGCCAGCGCTCCTTGTTCGCGGGCGTGCCATGCCGGATGATCACCGGGGCCAGCGAGGTGATGGTCATGTCCAGCATCGGAGCGCCGGCGTACTCGAACTCGTCGACGAGGATCAGCCGGCGCAGCGCGTCCAGGTTCCGGCCGCCGTACTCTTGCGGCCAGGTCAGCGACATCCAGCCGCGCTCGCCGACCTTGCGCCAGAACGCGGCCTCCGCCGGGCCGCGCCCGGCCGGCCGTGGCTCGGCCAGCTCCGCGCGCAGTTCGTCGGTGACGGCGTCCGCCAGGAAGCGCCGGACCTCCTCCCGCCATTCGAGGTCCCGCGCGGACAGTTCGACGTCCATGGTCACCGTCCCTTGAACTCCGGCCGGCGGCGCGCCAGGAAGGCCGCCGGTCCTTCCTTGGCGTCTTCGGTCTCGCCCACGGCGGCGGTGGCCGCCGCCTCGGCCTCGAACGCCGTCGCCCAGTCCTGGGTGTGCGTCTCCAGGGCGATCCGCTTGATCGTCTGGACGGCGATCGGCGCGTTGGCCGCGATGCGCTCGGCCAGCTCCGCGGCCCGCGCCAGGAGGTCGCCGCCCGGCACGATCTCGCTGATCAGCCCCCAGTCGAGGGCGGTCCGCGCGTCGATGTGGTCTCCGGTGAGCAGGATCCGCATCGCGTGCGCGTACGGGACCTGGCGGGTCAGGCGGACCATGGACCCGGCGCCGGGCACGATCCCGAGCTTGGCCTCGGGCAGCCCGAACGTGGCGTGCTCGGCGGCGATCCGCACGTCGGTGGCCTCCAGCAGCTCGGTGCCGCCGCCGAGCGCCCGGCCGTTGATCGCGGCGATGATCGGCTTGTAGAGCGGCTCGTCGAGCAGGAGCGCCGCCCGGTAGTCCGGCGGGGCCTGCGCGCTGCCGCCGTCGGCTCCGGTCCGCGGCGCGATGTACTCGCCGATGTCGCCGCCGCAGCAGAAGTCCTCGGTGCCCGCGGCGGTCAGCACCGCGACCCGGATCCGCGGGTCGGTGCGCACCTCGTCCCAGGCGCTGGCCAGCAGCCGGAACGACTCCGCGACGAGGGTGTTCTTGCGTTCCGGCCGGTTCAGGGTCACCCAGGCGACGTGGCCCCGCCGTTCGTACCGGACTGTTTCCATGGTGTTCTCCGTCCTCATCCGAGGAACAGCCCGCCGTTGACGTGCAGCACCTGGCCGGTGATGTAGGCGGCCTCGTCGGAGAGCAGGTAGCCGACGGCGCTGCTCACCTCCTCGGGGCGGCCGGTGCGGCCGGTGGGGATGTCCGCGCCCATCGTCTCGAACTCCTCCCGGGTGTAGACCTTCGCCAAGTTGGGGTGCCAGATCAGGCCGGGGCTGACCACGTTCGCGGTGACGCCTCGCGCGGCGTGGTCCAGCGCCACCGACCGGGTGAAGCCGACCAGGCCCGCCTTGCTGGCCGCGTACGCGCTCTGGCCCTCGGCGGGGCGGTGCGCGTAGTAGGACGACAGGGTGACGATACGGCCGAAGCCGCGAGCCGCCATGGCCGGGGCGAAGGCGCGGGTGAACAGGAACGTGCCGAGCAGGTTGACCCGCATCACCAGGTCCCACCGCCGGGTGGTCAGGTCGGCCAGGCCGGACCTGGACTGCACGGCCGCGTTGTTGATCAGGTAGCTGACGGTCAGCCCGTCGTCGGCGAGGGCCGAGGCGAGTGAGTGGACGGCGCTCTCGTCGGTGATGTCGAGTTCGTGGAACCGGAATCTGCCCGGGTGCCGCCGCTCGGCGCCGGTGGTCGAGCCGTCGCGGTCGCAGGCCACGACCGTGAGGCCCGCGTCCAGCAGGTCCTCGACGATCACCCGGCCGATGCCCCCGGCCGCGCCGGTGACCACGGCGGCGTCCGGGCGGAGGGTCATGCGGTAGGCGCACATGGCGGGCGGGTCACGAGGCGGGCTGCCGGTCCTGGTCGGTCCGGTCGTAGAACTGCTGGAGGCGCCCGCTGGTGGTGGGGTTGGCGATGATCGAGTAGCCGTACAGGGCCTCCAGCCGGAGCTGGTCCTCAAGCGACTTGCCGACCATCGAGAGGATCGTCTCCTTGGCGAACCGCACGGCGGACTGGTCGTTGCGGAGGATGCTCCTGGCCGTCGCCTCGGCCGCCGCGATCAGCTCGTCGTCCGGCACCACCTTCGAGACCATGTTCATCTGGAGGGCCCGTTCCGCGTCGATGGGGTCGGCGGTGAGCAGCATCTCCAGGGCGGCGCCGACGCCGCAGATGTTGACGAGCCGGACGATGCCGCCGTCGCCGTGGTGGTAGCCGCGCCGCGGCTCGTACGAGCCGAACCTGGCCGAGGCGGCCGCGATGCGGATGTCGCAGGCCAGCGCGATCTCCAGGCCGCCGGCCAGCGCCCAGCCGTTGATGGCGCCGATGACGGGCTTGTAGAAGTCGTGGATGCCGCGGGTGATGCCGCCGAGGCCGCGGGTGACGCGCTGGCGCACGTCCCACGGGGTCGCGCCCACCCAGGAGGGGATGAACTTCTTGAGGTCGGCTCCCGCGCAGAAGCTGTCGCCGGTGCCGGTGAGGATCGCCACGCCGACCGAGTCGTCGTCCTTGAAGTCGTTGAAGATCTCCCACATGGCGTCGTCCATCGCGGGGTCGATCGCGTTCTTGACCTCCGGGCGGTTCATCCGGACGTAGGCGATCCCGTCCTTCTTCTCGTAGACGACTGTCACGATGTTCCTTCCGGGCGGGGTAACGGTGTTACATTGAAAGTACAGTGTTACGGTAGGTCGCGCAACGTGGCTGATCCGGAAGGGAGTTCCGTGTCCGAGCTCGACCTACATGAGGTGTCGGCGGTCGCCGAACGCCTCGCCGCGTGGGCGCGGGCGTTCGTCCACCGGGACGCCGTGGTTGACGACGTCCGCCCCCTACCTGGGCATTCGGGTCACTCGTACGCGTTCCAGGTGTCATCCGGCCGCGCGCCGGAGCGGCTGGTGCTCCGGGTCTCCGCGCCCGGGGCGCGGAGCGGATCCCACGCGGACGCGACCCGGGTCGTTCCCCGGCTCACGTCGATGGCCGCCTGTGGTGTGCCGGTGCCGGGCGTGCGCTGGTGGAGCGGCGCGCCGGACTGGTTCGGCGGATCCGCCACCGTGGTCGAGTTCGTGGCGGGGTTCACCCTGCCCGACATCTTCGACCTCGCGGCCACCGCGCCGGATCACGACGTGGACGTGGCGGCGGTCTTCCGCAGCGCGGTCGGCGCGCTGGTCCGCATGCACGCGATCGACGCCGGGCCGCGGTTGTCCGGCTGGGGCCGGGCGAAGAGCCTGGCCGACGTGGTGGACGCCTCCACCCGCCCCCTCCAGACCGCCCCCGACCGGGCCTGGATCGACCACGGCCTGCGGGTGCGGGACGCCCTGCTCAGGGAGATGCCACCCGAGCGCGCCCCGGGCGTGGTGCACAACGACTTCTACTCCAACAACTGGATCGTCGGCCCGTCCGAGCTCCACGGGGTGCTCGACTGGGAGAGCAGCTTCCTCGGCCAGCGGACCATGGACGTCGGCTGGCTCTGCATGATCTACGACCCCGCGTCGTGGAGCCCGATCCGCCGTCCGGCGATGGGCTGGCATCCGACACCCGCCGAGCTCGTCGGCTGGTACGAGGAGCTGTCCGGCGGACCCGTTCCCGACCTCACCTGGTTCCGCGCCCTGGCGGGCTACCGCCTGGCCTGCGGCACCGCCTACTACCTGGACCTGCACCGTCGAGGGCGGCGCCACGACCCGATGTGGGAGGACGCGGGACAGTCCTTCCCGCACCTGCTCGACCGCGCCCTCGAACTCCTGTCGAAAGGGGACGCCGATGGCGCAATCTGACCGTTGGGCCCGGCTCGTCGGCGACGCCAACGTCCCGGCGCTGCTCATGATCGTTTTTCAGTTCACCGGCGACGGCCGCTGGCTGGCGGCGCCCTACGCGCCCACCCGGTCACCCGGGATGGAGGAGCACGACGACGGCGGCCTGCCACCGGAGATCCAGGCGGAGATCCGGGCCGAGGCCGCGCGCTGCCTGGCGCGGATGGCGGCCGGCGAGGCCCCGGCCATCCCGTCGCCCGGCACCGCGACCGTCTCCACCATGCTCTCGGTCTGCATGGGGGAGGAGGTCCCCATCGAGTACGCCGCGATGCTCCTGGCCGAGCGCGACGCGGCCACCGTGCCGCCCGGCCAGGCGCCGCGGGTGACGGGCGAGCACTCGACGGTGCTCGTCATCGGCGCCGGAGTGTCGGGCCTGACCCTCGCGTACGAACTGGGCCGGGCGGGCATCGACCACGTGCTGGTCGAGAAGGCCGACGACGTCGGCGGCTGCTGGCGCGACAACACCTACCCCGGCTGCGGCGTCGACACCCCGAGCCACCTCTACTCGCACTCGTACTACCGCTACGACTGGTCGCGGTACTTCGCCAAGCGCGACGAGGTGGTCGCCTACCTGCAGCGGATGACCGACGACCTCGGCCTGCGGCCGAGCGTGATCCTTGGGCGGGAGGTCACCTCGCTCGACTGGGACTCCGGAGCCCAGGTCTGGCGGATCACGATGCGGGACGGCGTGGGCAGGACGACCACCCGCACCGCGCGGGTCGTCGTGGGCGCCACCGGGCAGCTCAACATCCCGAAGATCCCGCGGATCCCGGGGGCGGACACCTTCACCGGCGCCATGTTCCACTCCGCGCGGTGGCCGGGCGACCTGGACCTGACCGGGCGGCGGGTCGCCGTCGTGGGCACCGGCGCGAGCGCGATGCAGGTCGTGCCGAACATCGTGGACACGGCCGGCTCGATCGTCGTCTTCCAGCGGTCTCCCCAGTGGATCGCGCCGAATCCGGTCTACTTCGCCGACTTCACCGACAGCAAGCGGGAGCTGCTCCGCGAGTCGCCGCACTACCGCTTCTGGTACCGGGCCCGGCTCGCCTGGATCTACAACGACAAGGTGCACCCGTCGCTCCGCCGCGACCCCGAATGGGCCCACCAGGACCGCTCGATCAACGTGGTCAACGAGGGCCACCGCCGGTTCTTCGAGCGCTACCTGCGCGCCAAGCTCGCCGGACGGGACGACCTGATCGAGAAGTCGCTGCCCGGCTATCCGCCGTTCGGCAAGCGCATGCTCCTCGACAACGGGTGGTTCGACGCCATCCGGCGTCCGCACGTCGAACTGGTCGCCGACTCGGTGGCGTCGATCGAGCCCACCGCCGTGGTCGGCGCCGGCGGGGCGCGCCGCGAAGTCGACGTCGTGGTCCTGGCCACCGGATTCGAGTCGCTCAAGCTGCTGCACCCCGTCGCGGTACGCGGGCGCGACGGCGTCGAACTGCACGAGGTCTGGGGGGAGCAGGACGCGCACGCCTACCTCGGCATGGCACTGCCGGGCTTCCCGAACCTGTTCCTCATGTGCGGGCCCAACACCAACCTGGGCCACGGCGGCAGCTGGATCCAGATGGCCGAGTTCCAGGCGCGCTACATCACCGCCGCGGTACTGGCCCTGGGCGAGCGCGGCGCCACGTCGGCCGAGTGCAAGCCCGGCGTCGAGACGGCGTACGTCACGCGCGTCGACGAGCTGCACGAGCAGATGATCTGGACCCACCCGGGCATGGACAACTGGTACCGCAACGCCGCCGGCCGCGTGGTCACCAACTCGCCGTGGCGCATCGTGGACTACTGGGGACTGACCCGCGGCTTCGACCCGGACGACTACCGGTGGTCGGCATGAGCGGGCCTCATGTCCTGGTCGCGGGCGGTTCCGGGGCGATCGGGGGAGCGGTGTGCGAGTGCCTGGCCCGCGACGGGCGCGACGTCGTCGTCGCGTACCGCGCGGGCCGGGCGGCGGCCGAGGCCGTCGCGGAGCGGGTCCGCGCCGCGGGCCGGGCGGCGCGGACGGTACAGCTCGACCTGACCGATGCGGACGCGGTGGCCTCGACGGTGGCGGACCTGACGTCCTTGGTGGAACTGGACGGCGTGGTCTACGCCGCCGGCCCGCCGGTGCCCATGCGGCATCTCTCGACGATCAGCCCCCGGGAGTTCCGCGCGCAGCTCGACGGCGACGCCGTCGCCTTCTTCAACCTGGTCAGCCCGCTGATCGCGCATCTGCGCGGCACCAGGGGCGCCGTGGTGGCGGTCACCACGACGGCGCTCGCCCGGTACTCGGTCAAGGACGTCCTGTCGGTCGCGCCCAAGGCCGCCGTCCAGGGGGTGGTCCGGGCGATCGCCGCGGAGGAGGGCCGGTTCGGCGTCCGGGCCAACTGCGTGGGCGTCGGGGTGATCGAGGACGGTCTCTTCGAGTCGCTGCGGGCCCAGGGGGCCTACACCGAGGAGTTCCTCGCCGCGGCCCGCCGCAACGCCGCGCTCCGCCGCTTCGGCACGGCGGCCGATGTGGCGGAGGCGGTGGCGTTCCTCATGTCGCCGCGCGCGGCCTGGATCTCGGGCCAGAGCCTGAACGTGGACGGCGGCTACGCGCTCTGACCGTCACGGGGTGAGCGAGGCGGCCAGATACGGCTCGAAGCGGCCGAGCAGGTGGTGCTCCACGTGCGCGCGGCCGGTGGCGCCGTCCGCCGCGACGAGGCGGCAGGGGTACTCGATCGGACCCAGGCGCTTACGGACATCGAGATGGGGTGGCCCGGTGCGGCCGAGCTTCGGGTCGGCCGGGTAGGAGTCCTGCTCGGTGTGGAGGACTCCCGAGCGGTACACACCGGCGCTGCCGCCGTCGCTCCACCCCGAGTGGTAGCCGAATCCCTGGAGATCAACCGGGGTGCCGTCCAGCTCGATCCGGTACTCGTGCCAGTTGCCCCGCTCGTCCAGCAGGGCGATCTCCCCGCCGGAGATGTTGCGGGTGCCGTCGAAGTACGCCAGCCGGTGGCGGAGCGCGGTGAGCCGGACCGTGGTCCCGTCGGGGGAGGTCAGCGCGCCGTCGAAGTCCAGCGTGTCGCCGGTCTCGCCCTCGTGGGTGTGGAAGAAGCCGATCGACCCGCCGATGTCGAAGTGCACCCAGAGGCGGAAGCGGCGCTCGTCGGCCTCGTGCCCGGCCCGCTCCGTCAGCCCGCCGTGCCACGTCTTCGGGCCCATCGCCGAGCGGATCCCCCAGGAGTGGTCGCGGACGGCGAGCCACCCGTCGACCTCGGTGCGCTCGCCGTCGATCTCGACGTGGCCGGTCGCCGCGCAGTGCTGGCTGTAGCGGACGACGTCGTTGATCAGGTGGCCGTACTTGCGGTGCTGGTGGGGCTGCTCCAGGAACGGGGCGGCCTGCGCGTGCAGCGTCACGTCGAAGGCGAGGCCGATCACGCTCTCCTGGAGCCGGAGGGTGAGCTCCTTCATCGGCCGGGTGATCTCGACGCTCAGCGGCCCCAGCCGCAGCTCGGAGTAGGCCGGCCGGAGGGCGCGGGACAGGCGCACCGTGGTCTGGACGCCGTCGCGGGCGTAGCCGGCCCAGCCGTCCATCACGTTCATGTTGGGGTGGAGCCGGAGCCCGCACGAGACGTAGAGCCCGGAGCCGAACATGCCGAAGTAGTAGCCGTCGTTGAAGTGCACGTCCGAGGTCGCCGGGTAGTTCAGCGGGGTGGGGTGCTGGTGGAACGGCAGATCGTCGACGTCGTGAATATCGTGGATGTCCATTGCCTCACTCGCGGCGTGGTTGCGACTGCACCTGGTTGAGATAGTGGTCCAGCAGGCTGTCGGCGTCCTGGTCGAGGAGGAACAGCCGCCGGGTGTGGAACATGAGCAGCAGGCCGAAGGCGTAGGTGGAGGCCTCGGTCGAGCGGGCCAGCGCGTCCTGTTCGGTGGCCAGGCCGTCGGCCACGAACGCCTCGCCGATGGCCTGGAACACGCTGGTCATCACCGCGTTGAGCTCGGTGTTGAGCTCGGTGTTGAGGCCGTGCGGGCGGATTCCGTCGTAGAGGTGGAAGCTCAGCTCGAAGTCGCGCGGCCGGGTGATGTAGTAGCGGTAGAGGGTCCGTACGCACCGGGACACCCGCTGGCCCTCGCCGGTCTCGTCGGCGAGTTGGGCCCGGATCTCGCCCAGGAGGATTTCGAGCGACTCGCGCACGATGTCGCCGTACAGTTCCTCGACGCTGCCGTAGTGGGTGTAGATCGCGCTGGTCGCGTATCCGGCGGCCTTGGCGATCTCCCGGACCGAGGTGTCGCGGATCCCCTTCTTCGAGAAGACCTCCTTCGCGGCCTCGCGCAGCAGGCCTCGCTTGAAGTCCGTCACCGCGGCCCGGGCTGAGCGGGGCGGTGTCTCTTTGGCCTCTTTGGCCTCTTTGGTCATGGTGGATCCTCTGGGCACTCGGCGGGATGGTGTCCACGGCAAGAGCCGTCATCGTAGTCGAACCGCTGTTACGGTCCCCAACGCGCTCAGGTCTTGCGTAACAACGTTACACGGATGATACGTTGTTATCAACGTGACCGGTTCACGTCGAGATCGAGAACAGAGGTACCGATGACGACTCCCCGGACGGACACCCGAGAGATCCGCGAACTGGCGGCCAAGGTGGCGCAGGAGGTGTACGGGCCGATCGCCGCGGAACTCGACGAGCAGCGCCGGCCCGTCCCGGCGGCGGACCGGCGCAGGCTGGGCGAGCTCGGCTTCCTCGGGATCGCCCACGAGGAGCGTTTCGGCGGGTCCGGAGCACCGCTCACCGACGCGCTGGCGGTCATCGAGGAGTTCGCCAAGGTGTGCCGGCCGGCGGCGTTCCAGATCTTCGAGGCCAACACCGGCCCGGCCCAGACCGTCAACCTGCTGGCCACCGAGGAGCAGAAGCGACGGTGGCTCCCGGCGATCATCTCGGGCGAGAAGACCATGGCCGTCGCCATGTCCGAGCCCGAGGCCGGCTCGGCCGCGACCGACATGAAGACCACGGCCCGGCGCACCGGCGACGGCTGGGTGCTCAACGGCGCCAAGCGCTGGATCTCCAACGGCGGCGAGGCCGACCAGTACCTGGTGTACGCGCGGCTTTCCGACGCCCCCGGCGCCAAGGGCATCGGCGCGCTCCTCGTCGAGGCCGACATGGCGGGCGTGAGTTTCGGCGCGCCCGAGCGGCTGATGGGATTCCGCGGGATCCCGTCGGCGGACGTCTACTTCGACGACGTGGTGGTTCCACCCGAGAACCTCGTCGTCCCGGCGGGCAGCTTCGCCCGGCTCTTCTCGGCGTTCTCCGTCGAGCGCCTCGGCAACGCCACCGTGAGCCTGGCCATCGGCCAGGCCGCCCTGGACAGGTCGGTGCGCTATGTCCAGGAACGCGAGCAGTTCGGCAAGCCGCTCGTCGAGTTCCAGGGCGTCCAGCTGGTCCTCGCCGACATGGTCCTCCAGGTGCGGGCGGCGCGTCTGATGATCGAGCGGGCGGCGGGGAACCTGCGGCCGGGGGAGCTGCCCGAATCGCTGGAGGTCTCGCTCGCCAAGTGCACGGCCAACGAGATGGCCAAGCGTGTCTCCGACCTGGCCATGCAACTGCACGGCGGCAACGGCTACACCGAGGAGTACGGGATCGAGCGGTTGCACCGCGACGCGCACGGCTGGGCCATCGCGGGCGGCACGCCGACCATGCAGCGAGTCCGGATCGTGTCGGAGCTGCTGGGCCGCCGGTTCGACCAGCGGCGCTAGTCTGCGCACACATTTCACGTGGATGAATCCGGTATTACGGCCATTGCGAAACAGTGTGTTATGACTGTAACGTTGTTTCCAGTTCAGGAGTGGAGGCCATCAGTGCGCAGCCTCGGCGAGGGTTTGGAGAAGTCGCTACGGCTCCACCGGGAGCACGTCGCCATCGAGTACACGCCCGATTCCGGCCCCGGATCCCACGCGCTCACCTACGGCGGTCTCGACCACTGGTCGGCCGACGTCTGCGACGCGCTCCGCGCACGCGGGGTCGGGCCGGGCGACCGGGTCGCGCTGATGCTGCCGAACTGCCCCGAGTACCTCGTCTGCGCCGTGGCGGTGGCCCGGCTGGGCGCCGCCAAACTGCCGGTCAACCCCGTGCTCGCCCCGGCCACCATCCGCTACATGCTCGAACTGGGCGACGCCAAGGTCCTCGTCGTCGGACCGGGACTCGCGGAGAAGGCGAAGGCGGCGCTCGACGGCCTCGACATCGCGGTCCTTCAGACGGTGCCCGGCATCGACGGGGCCGATCCCCTGCCGGAGGCTCCCGCCCAGAACGGGCCCCACCGGACGATCGCCGCGCCCGTCGACCCGGACCTGCCCGCCGTCGTACAGTTCACCGGCGGCACCACCGGCCGGCCGAAGGGCGTGCTCGCCACCCAGCAGGGCACCCGCGACTTCCACCTCGCCCAGCTCATCGAGGGCGAGATCCGGCGGCAGGAGCGGATGCTGCTGATGACGCCGGTGTCGCACGCCGCCGGGGCGTTCGCCGAGACCGGCCTGCTGCGCGGCGCGACCATCCTGCTGCACGAGTCCTTCGACGCCGGGCGCACCGTGCACAGCCTGCGCCACGCCGGGGTGACCTGGACCTTCCTCGTCCCGACGATGCTCTACCGCATCCTCGACGCCCTCCCGCCCGAACTACGCGACCGGGCGGCCGGGCTGGCCCTCGACACCGTCGTCTACGGCGCGGCGCCCATCTCGCCACGCCGTCTGGCGGAGGCTCTGGCGGTGTTCGGCCCGGTCTTCGTCCAGCTCTACGGCCAGAGCGAGTGCCCCAACTGGGGGACCAGGCTCGCCAAGGGCGACCACGACCCGGCCCGGCCGGGACTGCTCGCCTCGTGCGGCCGGGCGTCGTTCTTCGTCGACGTGCGGATCGTCGACGACGAGGGCCGCGACCTGCCCACCGGCGAGACGGGAGAGATCTGCCTCCGCTCGCCGTACCTCATGCACTCCTACGTCAAGGACCCGGACGCCACGGCGGCGAAGTTCCTCGCCGGGCCGGGCGGCGACCGGTGGATCAGGACCGGCGACCTCGGCGCGATGGACGGCGACGGGTTCGTCTACCTCAAGGATCGGAAGGCCGACATGGTGATAACCGGCGGCATGAACGTCTACTCGCGCGAAGTCGAGGACGTGCTCACCAAGCATCCCCTGGTCCGGGCCGCCGCGGTGATCGGCGTCCCGCACGAGGACTGGGGCGAGGCCGTGCAGGCCCTGGTCGTCGCCGAGGACGCGGTCACCGGTGACGAGCTGAAGGCATGGTGCCGGGAGCGTCTGTCCGCCTACGCGGTGCCCAAGCGGTTCGAGTTCGTCGGCGGGTTCCCCGAGACGCCGTACGGCAAGATCGACAAGAAGGCGCTGCGGGCCGCCTACTGGAAGGACGCCGACCGTGCCATCAACTGAGCCCGCCCCCGTCGACCCGCGGCCCCGGGTCTCCCCGGTGGACGGCGTGTTCGGCGTCGACGGCTACCGCTGTGCCGCCTGCGCCTACCCGGTCGCCATCGCGGTGGCCGTCTGCCCGAGCTGCCAGGGCCCGGTCGAGCCGGCCCGGTTCGGCCCGGACGGGACGGTCTGGTCGTCGACCGTTCTGCGCATCCCGGTGCCCGGGCGGCCGGCGCCGTACGTGGTGGCCTATGTGGACCTCCACGGCGGCCCGCGGGTGCTGGCCCACGTCGGCGGCGACCGGCACCTGCCGGTCGGCACACCGGTACGGCTGACCGCGCCGGGACCCGGCGGCGACGTCACGGTGAGCACGCGATGACCGCGCACATCTGGGGCGTCGGCTCGTCCGCGTTCGGCAAGCAGCCGGGCAGGAGCACCGCCGCGCTCGCCTGGGAGGCCGTCGGCGAGGCCATGTCCGACGCCGGGGTGCGCCGGTTCGACGCGGTCTACGTCGGCAACGTCTTCGGCGAGCCCGGCATGGCCGCCCGCGCCCTGCTCGGCCTCGGCATCCACGGCCTGCCCGTCCACACGCTGGAGAGCGCCTGCGCCAGCTCGGCCGCGGCGCTCGCGGAGGCCAAGCACGCGGTGGAGAGCGGGCGCCACGAGACCGTCCTCGTCCTGGGCCTGGAACACCTGACCTCCCGCTTCGCGGGCGCGCTGCCCGCCGAACCCCGGGACTTCGAGGGCCGCTCCGGGCTCGCCACCCCGGCCATGTACGCCATGGCGGCCCGCCGCTACCTCGACGTCCACGGGGTCACCGCCGAGCAACTGGCGAAGGTGGCCGTGAAGAACCAGGGGCACGGCATGGGCAACCCGAGGGCCCAGTACCGCAACCGGGTGACCGTCGATGAGGTGCTCGCCTCCCGGATGATCTCCGACCCGCTGACCCTGCTCCAGTGCTGCTCGCTGTCGGACGCGGCGGCCGCCCTGGTGGTCGGCCCGCGCCGGCGCACCGCCAGGGACGTCGCGGTGGCCGCCGCCGAGTACACGACCGGCGGGCTGTGGGACCACACCAGCGAACACGTGTGGGGGTTCGAACTGGCCCGCGACACCGCGGCCAGGGCCTACGAGCGGAGTGGAATCGGCCCGGCCGACGCCGACCTGTTCGAGGTGCACGACGCCTTCACCATCGGCGAGATCGTCAGCACCGAGGCGCTCGGTCTGGCCGCCGTGGGGGAGGGGGCCCGCCTCCTGGACACCGGGCACACCGCGCTCGGCGGCAAACAGCCGGTCAACCCGTCCGGTGGGCTGCTCTCCCGCGGCCATCCGGTCGGGGCGACCGGCGCGGCCCAGGCCTGCGAGGCGGTGTGGCAACTGCGCGGCGAGGCCGCGGGACGCCAGGTGGAGGGCGCCCGCGCCGCGGTGATCGAGACGCTCGGCGGCGGGGTCGGCCTCATGGACGGCAACGCCTGCGTGGTCGCCGTACTCACCCGATGAAGGAAGGCACACGAGTGACGGAAAGAATCGCCATCGCGGGCGTGGCCGCGGCGTACGGCCGCGACCATCCTGCGCCCAAGGCCGACGAGGTCGTCTTCCAGGTCTGCTCCGCGGCGCTCCGCCAGGCGGGACTGCGCGGCCAGGACGTCGACCAGGCCATGCTCAGCTCGCTCGACCTCTACGACGGCCGCGCGATCTCCAACGGCCTCCTGGTGCCGGCGGCCGGCGGCTACCTCAAGGACGAGTCGCGCATCGAGGGCGACTCCTCGCTCGCCGTCGTCGCGGCGGCGGCCAACATCCGGGCCCGGCAGGCGGAGGTCGCGATGGTGGTCGCGGTCAGCCTCCCCGAGATCGACCACGAGCAGGCCGCCGACGCCGCCGAGCTGCGCCGCTTCACCGAGACCATCAGCAACTACACCTTCGACGCCCACCACGCCCGGCCGCTGGGCATGTCCGCCGGTGTCGCCCTCGCCCTGCACAGCGCCCACACGATCGACCGGGGCGAGATGACCAGGGAGGAGATGGCCCGCCGCGCCGCCGCCGACATCAGCCGGGGCGCGAAGACCGCCTGGTCGGACCGGCGGACCGAGGTCACCCCCGAGGAGGTGCTCGCCGCGCCCGGCCTCGCCTGGCCGGTCACCGAGCTGATGCTGCCGGGCGAGTGCCCCGGAGTCGTGGCGATCGTCCTGGCCAGCGAGGCCCGCGTCCGGCGGGCCAAGGGAACCCGGGCGTGGATCCGCGGCTGGGGCACCGCCACCGGGCGCCATCTCGCCGCGCCCGGCTGGCTCGCCGATCCGGCGGATGCGACGCGAGCCGCCGCGACCAAGGCGTACGCCAGAAGCGGGATCGCCGACCCCGCCGAACTGGAGGTCATCGAGACCACCGCGCTGACGCCCGCGTTGCAGCCGCCCGTCGAACGCGCGCTCGGCCTGGACGGCGACGGCGACCCGCGGGTCAACCGGACCGGCGGGGCGACCAGCTCCTACCCGGGCCTCGCCAACGGCGCGCTGCGCGTGCTCAAGGCCGTCGACGCGCTGGAGAACCTGGGCTCCGGCGGACCGGCCCTGGCCGCCGTGCACGCGACCGACAACCTGATGGGGCCGATCTCCGCCACCTCGGCGGTCCTGGTATTGGAGCGGGCATGAGGAACCATGCGGCGGTCGCGGGCGTCGGCCTGACCGCCACGACATCCCCGGGACGGCAGACCGCCTCCAAGACCGAGCTCTGCCAGGAGGCGGTCGACCGGGCGCTGGCGCACAGCGGGCTGCGGCGCGCGGAGATCGACGCCGTCGTGGTGGGCAACATCGACGGCTTCGAGGCCACCAGCACCGCGGGCCGGACCATCGTCCCGGCCCTCGGCCTGGCCCCCGGCACGTCGGTCTACATCGTCAACACCGGCGGCACGACCGGCGGCGGCGTGTTCAACCTCGCGGCCAGCCTGGTCCGCGGCGGCGAGGCCGAACGGGTGCTGTGCGTCGGCCCGTCCACCTTCGACGGTCCCGTCGACCTGCAGGCCGTCATCAACACGGCCCTGCCGGTCGCGATGGAGCAGCCGCTCGGCATCGACGGCGTCCACGTCGGCGGCATGTTCGCGGCGGCCTACCAGTCCAGGTACGGCGTCGCCGACGAGGTCCTGGAGCTGTGCGCGGCGCAGCAGCGCGAGCACGCCGCGAAGAACCCCTACGCGCACATCCGCAAGCCGCTGCCGCCGGAGACCGCCGCCACGCCGATCACCACCCCGCTGACCCTCGGCATGGTCTGCCCCGTCTCCTCCGGCGCCACCGCCGTGGTCGTCACCACCGAGACGATCGCGCGGCGGCTGGACCGCAACCCGGTGGTCCGCATCGCCGCGTACGGCTCGGTCGCCGACACCCACCTCGGGACCGGGCGCCACGACTTCAGCTCGTGCGAGGTGCTGGCCCTGCTCGCCGACCGGATCTACAAGGACGCGGGGATCATGGACCCCCGCCGGGAGCTGGACGTGCTGGAGATCTTCTCCCCATACGCGCCGATGCAGCTGATCCTGCTGGAGGATCTGGGGATGTGCGGCCGGGGCGAGGCGCCGCACCTGGTCCGCGACGGATCCCTGCACGTGGACGGCGACCTGCCCACCAACCTGTCCGGTGGACCGCACTCCACCAATCCCGGTGTCGCGGCGCAGCTCGCCCCCGTCGCCTACATCGCGCTCCAGTTGATGGGCCAGGCGGCCGGCGGTGTGCAGGTGGCCGAGGCCCGGCGGGGCCTGGCGCACTCGACGGGAAGCGCCTGGTGGCAGTTCCACACCCTCGCCATCCTTGAGAAGACGGAGTAAGGCATGACGGAGTCGCTCGTCCACAGCGTCAACTGGAACATCGATTACAAGGTCAACCTGGGCCGGGCGTGGAGCCGGTTCCTCGTCTCGCTCCGCGACGACCGGGTCATCCTCGGCACCACCTGCGGGTCGTGCGACAAGACCTATGTGCCGCCGCAGGCGTACTGCGAGGCGTGTTACGAGCCGATGGACGCCTGGGTCGAGGTGCCGCCCACCGGCACCCTGGAGGCGGCCACGATCGCGCAGCACGCGTTCCAGGGCGGCCCGCCGGCGCCGTACGCGATCGGCGCCATCGCGCTCGACGGCACCGACACGCTCTTCATCCACCTGATCTCCGGGATCGACCTGTCGGACCAGGAGAACGCGCGGACGCTGCTGCGGCGCGGCACCCGGGTACGGGCCGTCTGGTCGCAGGAGCGCACCGGCTCCATCCGCGACATCGACCACTTCGCCCCCGTCGGGTAGGGGAGAGCGATGAATCTCGCCTGGTGGCTCGACCGCTCCCGCGCTGAGCGCCCGCAACACCCCGCGCTCATCGAGTGCGACTCGGGGCTCACCGTCGGCTACGCGGAGCTGGCCGACCGCGCGGACCGGATCGCCGGCGTCCTGGCGGACCTCGGCGTCGGCGAGGACGACATCGTCGTGACGCTGATGCCGGACGACGCCTGGCACGTCGCCACGTTCTTCGGGGTGCTCAAGGTCGGCGCCGTCTTCTCCGGGTTCAACCGCGTACTCGCCGAGGAGAAGTTCGTCGCCGACATCGAGCGCATGCGGGCCCGGACGATCGTCGTGTCCAGCGCCTTCCTGCCGACCGCGGAGCGGCTGCGCGCGGCCACCTGCCTGGAGCTGATCCTGGTCTGCGACGAGGAGCGGGCCGACGGCCGGCACAACCTGCGGCCACTGGCCGAAGCCCACCGCGGCCTCGGTCGGGTGACGCCCCGCACCGAGGACCAGCTCGCGGCGATCAACTACACCGGGGGGACCTCGGGCGTCTCCAAGGGCGTCATGTTCACCCACGGCACTCTGGGTCTGTCCGCCCGGCTCACCGCCTCCTACCAGGGCATGACGTCCGGGGAGCGCAACCTCTCCTTCATCAGCCTCTACCACTCCGGGGGCATCCACGACGCCGTCACCTGGGCGATGCTGGGCGCCACCAACATCCTCACCGGCGGCTGGCGGGTCGACCAGTTCGTCCGTGCGGTCGAGCATTACCGGCCGACGTGGATGAAGGCGTGGGTGCCGACCATGGTCCGCGACCTCTTCCGGCACCCCGAGTGGGAGAACGTCGACCTGCGCGGGATCAGCTGCTCACTGGGCGGCGAGAAGGTGCCCAAGGAGATGCGCGAGGCGCTGCGCGCCCGCGGCATGCGGGTCACCGACACCTACGGCCTGACCGAGTCGATGCCGTGGCTGGTCCTCGGCGCGCCGCTGGTGTACGGCGACGAGGCCGACATCCCCTCCGGCTCCTGCGGCAAGCCGCAGCGGGAGTTCTGCGAGGTCGTCCTCAAGGACCCGGAGACGGGCGCGGTCATCACCGAGCCTGACGTCCCCGGCGAGGTGTGCATCAGGGGCGGCGTGGTGTCGCCCGGCTACTACAACGACCCGGAGCGTACGGCGGCCGCCTTCGACGCCGACGGCTTCTTCCACACCCGCGACCTGGCCTACTTCGACGCCGACGGCTGGTACTACATCCACGGCCGGGTCGACGACATCATCAACTGCGGCGGGGAGAAGGTCTCCCTGGTCGAGGTGGAGAACGTCCTCAAGGCCAGCCCGCTGGTCCGGGACGCCGCCTGCGTCGGGGTGCCGCACGAACGCTTCGGCGAGATCCCGGCCGCCTGCGTGGTGCCCGCCGACGACCTCGACCTCGACGAGCCGGCCCTCGCCGAACGGCTCGACGCGCACTGCATCGCCGCCTTCGAACGCTGGAAACGGCCACGCCTGTACGTGAAGGTGGACGCGGTGCCGCGTACGCTGCCCAAACGGACCAAGGACATGGCCGCCCTCCGCGCGCTGGTGGCGGAGGTGAGCCTCCGCGACGAGGAGGGCGTCACCTCGCTCGGCAAGCACCTGGCGCGGCGGGGGCGCGCATGAGGCCTGAACTGCTCCGCCACCACCCTGCCGACGACGACCGGCACTACCGGGAGAGCCTCTACTTCAACCTTGGCGACCCGGACTCGGGCGTCGGTGTCTGGATCTACTTCTGGACCTACGCCAACCAGAACGTCACCCGGGCGCTCATCGCGCTGTACAAGGGGATCTGGCCCAAGCCGATCCTCACCCGGCAGGCCCGCCAGGGAAAGGCGACGATCACCGGCTCGGTCGGCGACGACCGCTGGCTCTTCGTCGCTCACGCGGCCGGGGACCAGTCGTACGGCGAGGACTTCGACGCCGTCTCGTTCGGCGGCCTGGAGATCGCCCTGACCGCCACCGGCGGCGGTCACCGCCACAGCGTCCGCTACACGGACGGCGAGGGCGCCCTGATCGACCTGGACTTCGCCGCCCGCGACCCGCTCTGGCTCTACGGCGACGCCGCGCACGGCTGCCCGCCGTGGCTGGGCACGGACCGCTACCACCAGGCCGTCCTCGGCACCGGCACGGTCACGATCGGCGGCAGGACCGTGGCGATCGACGGCGTCGGCGACTCCGACCACTCCTGGGGGTCGCGGGACTACAAGCGGATGGCCGCCGCCGACTTCGACTACTGGGCGTGGTGCTCGCCGGACGCCGCCGACCAGCTGTCGCTGTTCCGGCTCCGGGAGCCGGACCTGACCCAGTATCTGGGCCACCTCACCGTCGGCGGGGAGACGTCGGAGGTCGCGGACGTCGGCGACGGCATGGCGTACGACGACCACGGCGTCCCGCTCGGCGGCCGGCTGGTGGTGACGGACAGGCTGGGCCGCACGGTCGAGGCCCGCGCCGCCGCGCCGTACTCGGCCGTCGGCTACGGCGACCCCGAACGCAGCTGGTCGGGCGGGTACGAGTCGGTGACCCGCTACGAACTGGCTCCCGGCCGGACGGTCGCCGGGCTGTACTCCTACTCCCGGCTGGGCGCGTGAGCGCGGTCTTCCTCGACCCGGACGAGGTGACCCGCCGCCTGACGGAGTGGGCCCGCGCCGAGCTGTACGCCGACGCCGAGGTGTCCGGCGTGCGCCGCCTCCCCGGGCACTCCGGGATCTCCTACGTCTTCACCGTCCACCCGGCTGAACGGCGGTTCGTCATCCGGTTCGCCCCGCCGGGGGTGCGCGGCTCCGAAGGCGCCGACGTGGTCCGCCAGGCGCCGGTGCTGACGGCGGCGGCCGAGGGCGGGGTGCCCGTGCCGGCGGTGCGCGCGTGGAACAGGGACGGCACCCGGTTCGGCGCCGAGTACCTGGTGGTCGACTTCGTCGAGGGCCGGTCGATCGGCGACCTGTTCGTGCCGGGCGCCGCCCCGGCCGGCGATTTCGACGTGACCGCCGTCTTCCGCGACGCGGTCCGGGTCCTCGCGGCCGTCCACCGGGTCGACTGCCGGTCGCTGCGGTGGTGGGACCGCCCGCGCGACCTGACCACGATGATCGACTACCTGGTGCCCGCGCTGCGCAGGGCCGAGGACCCGAGCTGGCTCGACCACGGCCTGGCCCTCCGGCAGGCCCTGCTCGACCGGCTCCCGCGCGCGCCGCGGATCGGCCTGCTGCACAACGACTTCTACTCCAACAACTGGATCGTCGGCCACGACGACCGGATCGCGGCCGTCCTGGACTGGGAGACCTCCTGCCTGGGGCCGGTGGGCGCCGACGTCGGCTGGCTCTGCATGATGTACGACCCGCCGTCGTGGGCAGACTCGCAGCGCAGGTCGATGGGGTGGCATCCCACCCCTGACGACCTGCTGCATTGGTATGCCGAGGCGGGTGGCCCCGCCGCCGAGGAGCCGGACTGGCCCTCAGACGCGAACTGGTACCGGGCGTTCGCCGGATTCCGGCTCGTCTCCGGCACGTGCCACTATCTCCGCCTGCACCGCAAGGGCTACCGGGTGGACGCGACCTGGGAGCATTTCGCCGACTCGGTGCCCGCGCTACTGACGCGCGCCATGGAGCTTCTCCACCACTGATCCGACGCCGGGGCCACGTGCCCCGGCGTCGCCATGCCCTTTTCACATCCCCTGATGGACCGCGTGAGGCAGGTCACGTACGGGTCTGGACACCTGTCTGTAACGGTGTCACAATCTGGGGACGCTGTTTCGAGAAACAGTGTTACAAAGCAAGGACGACGCTCCACAAAGTGGGGTGAGTCCGCGGGCGCGCCCCGTTGTAAGGAGATCCCGTGAGGAAACTATGCGTATTCGCAGTCGCCTCCGTCGGCGTGCTGGTGCTGGCGGGCTGCGGCTCGACCGGCGGCTCCGACACCGGTGGAGATGCCACCGGGCCCATCGAGCTCTTCCAGCTCACCGAAGTCCAGTCCGCGACGACCTCACTGCCCATGACCGAGACCTCGGCCAAGGCCGCGGTCGCGCAGATCAACGCCGCCGGTGGCATCAACGGCCGCAAGCTGGTCCTCACGACCTGCAACGAGGCGGGCGACCCGAACACCGCCATCAAGTGCGCACAGCAGGCCGTACAGGACCAGAAGTTCGTCGCCATGGTCGGCGGCTTCAGCCTCTTCGGCCCCCAGGTCAACCCGATCACCGAGGCCGGGAAGATCGCCAACATCGGCCTGGACGCCGTCACCCCGAACGACGGCCAGAGCATGGCCAACTTCGTGTTCGATCTCGGGGTCCCCGGCTACAGCGCGATGCCGGCGGTGGCGCGGAAGTACCTGAACGCGACGAAGGCCGCGTCCTTCCTGCTCGACTCGGCCGCGGCCGCGTCCATCGACTCCTACTTCAAGTCCGGCGCGGAACGGGCGGGGGTGCAGATCGTGAAGACCGTCAACGTGCCGGTCGACGCCGTGGACTACACCCAGTTCGTCGCCCAGGCCGAGGACGCCGGCGCCGAGGTGATCCTGTCCGGCATGTCGGTCAACAACAATCTCGCCCTCTGGAAGGCGCTCGAATCCTCCGGCTCGAAGCTCAAGACCGTGATGAGCGACGGCGGCGTCTCGCAGTCGCTGATCGACCAGGCCGGCAAGAACGCGACCGAGGGCAACTACACGGTCAACGGCATCCCGTCGACCGAGGCGTCCAACCCGACCGGCAAGGCCTACCGCGAGGCCATGGCGGCGTACGCCCCCGACGAGAAGGTGATCGCCGGGGTGGGCATGCGCGCCTGGCTCTCCGTGCACCTGTTCGCCGAGGTCGCCAAGAAGATCGACGGGCCCGTCACCCGCGAGTCGGTGCTGCGGGCGATGAGCGCGGTCAGCGACATGAAGTTCTACTGGATCGACGCGCTCTCGTTCGACAAGCCGGGACCGCTGGCCGAGTACCCGCGCATCGCGTCCACGCTCTGCTTCCCCAGCAAGATCACCGATGGGAAGTACCAGCCGCTCGACGCCTTCGACCCCTTTGCCCGGCAGTAGGTAAGTGACGGCAGCCGCGTGCCGCCGCCCGGCGGCGGCGCGCGGCGGAAGGAGTTGCTGGTGAGCGACATCCTCTTCTACGGTCTGCTCGGCTTCGGCCCCGGCGCCGTCATCGGTCTGCTCGCCCTGGGCCTCGTGGTCATCTACCGCGGCACCGGCGTGCTCAACCTGGCCCACACCTCCCAGGCGTGCCTCGGCGCGTATGTCTACTACCTGGCCACACTCTCCTGGCCGCCTGTGCCGGCGCTCGTCCTGGCGGTCCTGAGCGCCGCGGTCAGCGGTGTCCTGGTCCAGCTGCTCGTCATGCGCCCGCTGCGGACCGCCTCCCCGCTCACGAAGATCATTGGGGCGGTGGGCGTGCTGGTGGTCATCCAGTCGGCCCTCCTGGTCGGCTTCGGCAGCGAGTCGCGGAACGTGCCCTCGGTGCTGCCCACCGGACCCGTGCCGCTCTGGGACGGCCGCTCCATCGGGGTCGACCGGCTGCTGCTCGTGGTCATCGGCATCGTCGTGACGCTGGGGCTCTGGCTGCTCTACAAGAAGACCGTCTTCGGCGCGGTGGTGGCCGCCGTCGCCGAGAACCCGCTCGCCGGGGCCGCCCTCGGGCACGACGCGGGGCGGATCGCACTGGGCAACTGGTTCCTCGGCGGCGCGCTGGCCGGGCTGGCCGGGGCCCTGATCGCCCCGATCAGCGGCCTGAGCCTGGTGTCGTTCGTCAGCCTCCTGGTACCGGTCCTGGCGGCCGCCCTCGGCGGCGGTCTCATCTCCTTCCCGCTCACCATGGTCGGCGGGCTGGCGGTCGGCGTCGCCCGGGCCGAGGCGACCGCCCACATCGACCTGAGCGGCGTCGGCACGATGGTCACCTTCGCCCTCCTGGTGATCCTGATGATCGTCCGCGGCCAGGCCATCCCGTCGCGCGGCTTCGTCGGCTTCCGCATGCCCTCACTCGGCACCGGCCGCATCCGCCCGCCATGGGTGCTCGTCGCGGTCGCCGTCGCGCTGCTGCTGGTGTGGAGCGTGTTCACCCCGGCCTGGAACATGGCGGCGCTGACCAGCCTCCTGCTCGCGCTGCCGATGCTGTCCGTCGTGGTGGTGACCGGGTACGCGGGCCAGCTGTCCCTGGCACAGTTCGCCCTGGCCGGGGTGGGCGCGGTGGTGGCCGTCGAGGTGGCGGTCAGGATCGACCTGCCGTTCCCGGTCCTGCTGCTGGTCGGCGGCCTGGGCGCGCTTCCGGTCGGCTACCTGCTCGCGCTGACCGCCCGCCGGATGCGGGGCGCCAGCCTCGCGATCCTCACCCTCGGATTCAACGTGCTCCTCTTCGAGACCCTGTTCATCCGCACCGACGTGGTCACCGTCCAGAGCCCGACGATCTTCGGTGTCGACCTGGCGGCGCTGATCGACCCGAGGCGCTACCTGACCCTCGTCATCGTGATCACGGCACTGTTCGCCCTGGCCATCGCCAACCTGCGGCGCAGCCAGTCCGGGCGCAGGCTCATCGCCGTGCGCGGCAACGAACGGGCCGCCGCGTCCATCGGCATCAGCGTCAACGGCGCCAAGACCACGGCGTTCCTGATCTCGTCGTTCGTCGCGGCCGTCGGCGGCGTGCTCATCGCGTTCCGCTCCACCGCCGTGACCTACACCAATTTCGCCATCCTCGACTCGGTCAACCAGCTGGCCTGGTCGGTCATCGGCGGCGTCGGCTTCATCGCGGGCCCGCTGATCGGCACCACGCTCGCCGGGGGCGGCATCGCCAACCAGATCATCGCCGCCGTCTACAGCGACCAGTTCCACTGGCTGCCGCTGCTCGCCGGGCTGATCCTGCTCGTGATGATCATCATCAACCCTGACGGTTTCGTCGCCGTCGCCAAGGAGACCACCGGGCACCTGCGGCGCAGGCGCCGTCCGGTATCCGCCGAGGTCCGGCCCGCTCCGAGCCGGAAAGCCGCGCCCCCGCCACGGGCGCGGCGTGCGCTGGAACTGCGCGGCGTCGGCATCACGTTCGGCGCGGTAGAGGTGCTCAGGGACGTCTCGCTGCGCGTCGAGCCCGGCACGGTGCACGGCCTGATCGGCCCCAACGGCGCGGGCAAGACGACGCTGCTGGACGTGATCAGCGGCTTCGCCCGCCCCCAGACCGGCTCGGTACGGCTCGGCGACACGGCGCTCGACCGGCTCCCCGCCTGGCGCCGCTCCCGGTCCGGGATCGGCAGGTCCTTCCAGAGCCTGGAACTGTTCGACGACCTGACCGTGTACGACAACATCCGCCTCGCGGCGGAGGCGGACGTCCGGGCCAACGCGCTCAGGGACGCGGTCTGGCCCCGGAACACCGAACTCAGCGCGGTCGCCTGGGACGCGATCCGCCTGCTGGAGCTGGAGGACGTGCTCGGCAGCAGGATCCCCGAGCTGTCGTACGGGAAACGGCACCTGGTCGCGATCGCCCGCGCGCTGGCCATGGACGCCGACGTGATCCTGCTCGACGAACCGGCCGCCGGTCTCGACGTGCACGAGACCGAGGAACTGCGCACCCTGATCCGGCGCCTGGCCGACCAGCACGGCGTGGCGATCCTGCTCATCGAACACGACGTCGACCTGGTCATGTCGGTCAGCGACACCGTGACCGCGCTCAACTTCGGGCGGGTCATCGCCGGCGGCGCCCCGCAGCACGTCCGTACGCACCCGGAGGTGGTCGCGGCGTACCTGGGCGAGGAGACGGCCGAACCGGAGAATGCGAGGTGACCATCGTGGAACAGCCACCGGCGATCGCGGCGCGCGGCCTGAGCGTGGGCTACGGGGAGGTGGTGTGCGTCCAGGACCTGACCCTGGAGGTACGGCGTGGCGAGATCGTCGCCCTGCTCGGCGCGAACGGCGCGGGCAAGACGACCACGCTGCTCGGGCTCGCGGGCGTCCTGCCGCCCAGGTCGGGCTCGGTGGAGATCGGCGGGTCCGTCGTGACCTCGCCCACCCACGCACGAGCCCGGGCCGGCCTCGCCTTCGTCACCCAGGAGCGCTGCGTCTTCATGGGACTGAGCGTGCGCGACAACCTGCGGGTCGGCGGCTGCGACCCGGACACCGCGCTCGACTACTTCCCCGAACTGAAACCGCACCTCAAACGCACCGTCGGCCTGCTGTCCGGGGGCCAGCAGCAGATGCTGGCGGTCGCCCGCGCGATCGCCCGCCGACCGGCCGTGCTCCTCGCCGACGAACTCTCGCTCGGGCTGGCCCCCATGCTGGTGGACCGGATCTTCGAGGTGCTGACCGCGGCCTGCCGGGCCGACGGGATGGCCGTCCTGCTGGTGGAACAACAGATCAACAAGGCGATGCTCATCGCGGACCGCTGCGCCGTCCTGCGGCGCGGCCGGCTCGTCGTGGTGGACGGCGCCGCCGCGATGCGGGGGAGGATGTCCGAAGTGCGGGACCTGTACCTATGACCGGTTCTCCCGTCTGGTTCTCGTCGGCGCTGGCCGCCCCCTTCGACGCCGGGACCGTGGAGGTGGCCGGCTGCCCGATCCACTACAAGGCGTGGGGGGAGAGCGGCCGGCCGGTCACCGTGCTCGTCCACGGTGGCGCCGCGCACATGGGCTGGTGGGATCACATCGGTCCCCATCTCGCCGGTGACCAGCGGGTCGTCGCGCTGGACCTGTCCGGACACGGCGACAGCGGCCGGCGTTCCTCGTACTCGCTGGAGCTGTGGGCCGACGAGGTGATGGCGGTGGCGGCCGCGGAGGGCCCCGGCGATCCGGCGCCCATCCTCATCGGGCACAGTATGGGCGGTTTCGTGACACTGACCGCCGCCATCCGCTTCGACCACCTGCTCCGGGGTGCGGTGGCGATCGACTCGGCCATCAAGGAGATCCCGAACGAGGCGGCGGCCTGGCGGCGACCCGAGGACGACTACAACGGCGGCGTTCCCGTCCTCAAGGTCTATCCCACCCGCGAGAAGATCCTGCAACGGTTCCGAACTCTCCCGGAGGACCCAGCGGGGATCCCCTACATCCGCGACCACATCGCGGCCGGATCGATCAGGCCGACCGAGGGCGGCTGGACCTGGAAGTTCGACCCCAAGATATTCCTGAGGTCCCGGATGCGGCCGGAGCAGATCGCCAGGGTGTCCTGTGCCACCGCGCTGATGCTCGGCGAACGGGGGCTGACCACGATGGACCGGACGCTGGACACGGCGCGGCGGCTCGGCGGATCGGTACCGGTCACCCTGGTTCCGGACGCGGGTCACCACATCATGCTCGACCAGCCGATCGCGTTGATCACCGCCTTGCGCACGCTGGTCAGCCAGTGGCGGCCCCTTCGGTAGGTCAACCTACTAGGAAGTCCTAGTATTTACTTGGACGTCCAAGTAACTTACCTGTGGCTGACCCATTCCCCCGGAGGACCCCCATGCACGTTCCCCAGCACCCGGTCCGCGTGGTCACCGCGGCGGCGTTGTTCGACGGTCACGATGCGGCGATCAACATCATGCGGCGCATCCTCCAGGCCCAGGGCGCCGAGGTGATCCACCTGGGGCACAACCGGTCGGTGGAGGAGGTCGTCACCGCGGCCGTCCAGGAGGACGTGCAGGGGGTGGCGATCAGCTCCTACCAGGGCGGGCACGTGGAATATTTCACGTATCTGGTGGATCTGCTCCGCGAGCGCGGCGCCGGTCACGTCAAGGTGTACGGCGGGGGCGGCGGCGTGATCGTCCCCGAGGAGATCGAGCGGCTGCACGCGCACGGGGTGGCGGGCGTCTTCTCGCCGGAGGACGGGCAGCGCCTCGGCCTGGCCGGGATGATCAACACGATCGTGCGGGCCTGCGACGTGGACCTGAGCACCGGGGAACCGCCCGCCGTCGCCGCGGTGGCCGCAGGGGACCAGCGGGCCCTGGCCCGGGCCGTCACTCTGGTGGAGTCCGGCGCCGCGGACCAGGAATGGCTGGCGAAACTGCACGCCGCCGCCTCCGCCAGGACCGTCCCGGTGCTCGGCATCACCGGCACCGGCGGCTCCGGCAAGTCCTCCCTCACCGACGAACTGCTCCGCCGGATCAGGCTCGACTACGAGGACAAGCTCCGGGTCGCGGTGATCGCCGTCGACCCGACCCGGCGGCGGGGCGGGGGAGCGCTGCTCGGCGACCGGATCCGGATGAACAGCCTGGCCGGGGGCGGCGTCTACTTCCGCTCCCTGGCCACCAGGGGCGCCCAGGAACTGCCGCCCTGCCTCGGCGACGTGATCGCCGCCTGCCGCGCCGCCGGGCACGACCTGGTGATCGTGGAGACGCCGGGCATCGGTCAGGGGGACGCCGCGATCGTGCCGTACGCGGACGTCTCGCTCTACGTGATGACCCCCGAGTTCGGTGCGGCCTCCCAGCTGGAAAAGATCGACATGCTCGACTTCGCCGACGTGGTGGCGATCAACAAGTTCGAGCGCAGGGGCGCGGAGGACGCGCTCCGCGACGTCCGCCGCCAGCTGGTCCGCAACCGGGAGGCGTTCGGCGTGCCGCCGGAGCGGATGCCCGTGTACGGGACGATCGCCTCCCGCTTCAACGACGACGGCGTGACCGCGCTCTACCAGCGCCTTCGCGACCTGCTCCATGAGCGTGGCCTGCCTGCCGGGCCCGCGCTGCTGCCGGCGGTGGCGGCGACCACTTCGACGGTCGCCACGGCGGTGCTGCCGGCGGGCCGGGCGCGCTATCTGGCCGAGATCGCAGAGGTGGTCCGCGACTACCACACGCACACCGACACACAGGCCGAGGCGGCTCGCAGCCACCAGCGCCTCCTGTTCGCCCGGGATGCGGTCGCCGCCGCCGACGGGGACACCGCGGTGCTGGACGACCTGGTCGCCCGCGCCGAGTCCGGCATCGACCGGCAGAGCAAGGAGTTGCTGGCGGACTGGTCGGCCACCCGGGACGCGTACGAGGCGGACGAGCTGGTGGTCAAGGTCCGTGATCGCGAGCTGCGCACCCCGCTGTGGCGGGAGACCCTGTCGGGCAACCGCATTCCCCGCGTCGCCCTGCCACGGCACACCGACCACGGCGACCTGCTGCGCTTCCTCCGCACCGAGAACCTGCCCGGCAGGTTCCCGTTCACCGCCGGGGTCTTCCCCTTCAAACGGGACGACGAGGACCCGACCCGGATGTTCGCCGGCGAGGGCGACGCCTTCCGCACCAACCGGCGTTTCAAACTGCTGTCCCAGGGCCAGAACGCGACCCGGCTCTCCACCGCGTTCGACTCGGTCACCCTGTACGGCAACAACCCCGCCGAGCGCCCCGACATTTACGGAAAAGTCGGGACTTCGGGGGTGTCGATCGCCACCGTCGAGGACATGAAGGCGCTGTTCGACGGGTTCGACCTGGCCGCGCCGAACACCTCGGTGTCGATGACCATCAACGGCCCGGCGCCGACCATCCTGGCCTTCTACCTCAACACCGCCATCGACCAGGCGGCCGAGCGGTTCCGCGCGACACACGGCCGGGAACCCGCCCCGGCCGAGGCCGCCGACCTGCGGGCCCGTACGCTGGCCACCGTGCGCGGCACCGTACAGGCTGACATCCTCAAAGAGGACCAAGGGCAGAACACCTGCATCTTCTCCACCGAGTTCAGCCTGCGGATGATGGCCGACATCCAGGAGTGGTTCATCGCCAACGGCGTACGCAACTTCTACTCGGTGTCGATCTCCGGCTACCACATCGCCGAGGCCGGGGCCAACCCGATCAGCCAGCTCGCCTTCACCCTCGCCAACGGCTTCACCTACGTGGAGGCCTACCTGGCCAGGGGCATGGACGTCGACGACTTCGCGCCGAACCTGTCGTTCTTCTTCTCCAACGGCATGGACCCCGAATACTCGGTGCTCGGGCGCGTCGCCCGCCGCATCTGGGCGGTCGCCATGCGGGAACGGTACGGCGCGAGCGAGCGGGCGCAGAAGCTCAAGTACCACATCCAGACCTCCGGCCGCTCCCTGCACGCCCAGGAGATGGACTTCAACGACATCCGCACCACCCTCCAGGCCCTGATCGCCATCTACGACAACTGCAACAGCCTGCACACCAACGCCTTCGACGAGGCCGTCACCACCCCCTCGCCCGAGTCGGTACGCCGCGCCATGGCCATCCAGCTCATCATCAACCGCGAGTGGGGCCTGGCGATGAACGAGAACCCCCTCCAGGGCTCCTTCATCATCGACGACCTGACCGACCTGGTGGAGGAGGCCGTACTGACCGAATTCGAGCGCATCTCCAGCCGGGGCGGCGTCCTGGGCGCGATGGAGACCGGCTACCAGCGCGGCAAGATCCAGGACGAGTCCATGCTGTACGAGCAGCGCAAGCACGACGGCACCCTGCCGATCATCGGCGTCAACACCTTCCGCAACCCCAACGGCGAGGTCGCCCACGGCAGCCTGGAACTGGCCCGCGGCACGGAGGTGGAGAAGCAGTCCCAGCTGACGCGGCTGCGGAGCTTCCACGACGCGTACGCCGGGGCGGCGCCCGCCGCGCTGGCCCGCCTCCGCCAGGCGGCGATGTCCGAGGGGAACGCCTTCGAAGCCCTGATGGACGCGGCCAGGGTCTGCTCGCTCGGCCAGATCACCGACGCACTCTTCGAGATCGGCGGGCAGTACCGCCGCAACGTGTGAAAGGAACCACCAGAATGACCGACATCACCCGGGTGGGCGTGATCGGCTGTGGACTCATGGGCGCCGGGATCGCCGAGGTCTGCGCCCGCGGCGGTCTGGACGTCGTGGTCCGCGAGATCGACGACGCCGCCCTGGCGGCAGGCCGGGCCAGGCTGGAAGGCTCCCTGCGGCGGGCGCTCAACAGCGGCAAGATCACCCAGGAGCAGTTCGACGCGGCGGCCGGCCGGCTGACCTACACCACCGCGCTGGACGACCTCGCCGACCGCGACCTGGTCATCGAGGCGGCCACCGAGAACCCCGAGCTCAAGGCGGCGCTCTTCGCCGAGCTGGACCGGGTGGTCAAGCGCCCCGACGCGATCCTGGCCTCCAACACCTCCTCCATCCCCATCGCCCGGCTCGCCCAGGCCACCACCCGGCCCGCCCAGGTGATCGGCCTGCACTTCTTCAACCCCGCCCCCGTGCAGAAGCTGGTCGAGGTCATCCCGTCGATCCTCACCGACCCGGCCGTCCTCACCCGGGCCCGCGCCTTCGCCGCCGATCAGCTGGGCAAGACCACGATCGAGGCGCCGGACCGGGCCGGGTTCGTGGTCAACGCGCTGCTGGTGCCGTACCTGCTGTCGGCCATCCGGATGGTGGAGGCCGGCCATGCCACCGCCGAGGACGTCGACACCGGCATGACCCTGGGCTGTGCCCACCCGATGGGCCCGCTCCGCCTGTCCGACCTGGTCGGCCTGGACACGCTACTGTCCGTCGCCGAGTCGCTGTACGCGGAATACGCCGAGCCGCACCACGCGCCGCCGCCGCTGCTGCGCCGCATGGTGGAGGCCGGGCGCCTCGGCCGCAAGTCCGGGCGAGGCTTCTACGACTACTCGGCGTGACCCGCTAGGCGAACGCCTCCACCGCCGCCTCGCCGAACGCCTTCAGGTCATCCGGCATCCTGCTGGTGACCAGTTTCGACGGGGCCGCGGTGCAGACCACGACCTCCTGGTCGTGCCAGGTCGCGCCCGCGTTGCGCAGGTCGGTCTGCAGGCTGGGCCACGAGGTCATCGTGCGTCCCCGGACGACCTCGGCCTCGATGAGCGTCCACGGTGCGTGGCAGATCGCCGCGACGGGCTTGCCCAGGTCGAAGAACGCCCGTACGAACCGGACGGCTTCGGGCCGGGTGCGCAGGTAGTCCGGGTTGGCCACGCCGCCTGGCAGGACGAGCCCGTCGAACTGGGCGGCTTCGACCTCATCCACGGTGGCGTCCACCGGGAACGTGTCGCCACGGTCGAGGTGGTTGAACGCCTGGATCCGGCCTTCCCGGGTGGAGATCAGCCGGGGCGTGCCCCCGGCGTTCATGATGGTCTGCCACGGTTCGGTCAACTCGACCTGCTCCGTGCCCTCCGGTGCGACGAGAAACGCGATGGTCTTGCCTTGAATCATGGCTGGCTCCCCTCTGAGCTGCCTGGACTCTTCCCCTTCCCGTTCTCGATGGCCCTATTCGGGGAGGGGAAGGCGGAGCACGAAGCGGGCACCGTGCGGGGACGCTTCCTCGGCGTGGAGGGTGCCGTGGTGGGCGTGCGCGATCTCCCGGGCGATGGCCAGGCCGAGACCGGTGCCGCCCTGGCGGCGGCCGCGGGCGGTGTCCGGGCGGGCGAAGCGCTCGAAGACGCGGTCGCGTTCGGCCTCCGGTATTCCGGGGCCGTCGTCGGTGACGGTGAGCTCCGCCTGGTCGCCGACGCGGCGGACGGCCACGGTGACGCTGCCGGCGGCGTGGCGGTGGGCGTTGTCGACCAGGTTGCTCAGCAGGCGGACGAGCTGGGCGGGGACGGCGTCGACCGTCACCTCGCCCGTCAGGTCGAGATGGGTGGTGTGGCGGTCGCCGAGCCGCCTGGCCGCCTCGCTTTCCGCCAGGCGGGCCAGGTCGACGCGCTCCAGCGCACTGGGGGGAATGGCGCCGATCTGGGCGAGCAGCAGCAGGTCGGTGATGATGGCCTGCAGTCGGCCCACATCGCCCAGCGTGCGGTCAAGCAGGTCCGCCAGGTCGGTCTCGTCGGGATGGAGCCGAGCTTCCTCCAGTTGGGTACGGAGCCCGGCCAAGGGGGTGCGCAGTTCGTGGGAGGCGTCGGCGGTGAAGTGCCGCTGGCTGTCCAGCGACTGTTTCAACGACGCGGCGGCGCGTTCCAGCTCCAGCGACATCGCGTGCTCGTGGGTGTAGCGGCGGGCGTTGTCCACGCACACCGCCGCGCGGCTGACCAGTTCGGCGGCCAGGGTCACATCGTCGTCCTCGAACGCGTCGGTGTGCGGCGCGCGGTAGAAGCTGACCACCCCGAGGGTGACGCCGCGTGCCCGCATCGGCACCGCGATGACCGAGCCCACGCCCTGCTCGCCCTCCTCCAACGCGGTGTCCGGCCCGGACTCGAGCACGGGCTGACCCATGGCCAGGCAGTGCGCCTGCGGGGTGGACGGCAGCAGGTGGAGGAGCGAACCGACCCCCTGGAGGCAGGATTCCCGCTGGGCGGTGGCCAGGGCGATGCGGAGCAGCCCCGCACCCAGGCTGGACGGCTCCCGGCCGCGTAGCACGTCGGGGGACACATCGACGGCGGCGTGGTCGGCGAACCGCGGGACCGCGACCTCGGTGAGTTCCTCGGCGGTCCGGGTCACCTCCAGGGTGGTGCCGATCCGGGCGCCGGCCTCACAGAGCAGGGCGAGCCGTTCCCGCGCCTGTAGCGCCAGCCGTCCGATGCTCGGCTCGCTCACCGCCAGCAGCCATCTGTCCGTGGCGGCCTCCGCGGGAACGGCAGGGGCCGATGCGGCGGGCGTGGTTGCCGGGGCGGTTGCCTTCAGCACGGCGTCGAGCGACGGCGGGCCGGTCTTCGCCGGTGGCGTCCCGTCCCCGGGATCGCTGGATGCCACGTACCTGGGCGGCCCGCCGTCGAGGACGGCCTCCACCGCGATGCCGCTCACCCCGCCCGGATCGTCGACCGGAAAGCTGCGCAGCGTCGCGGCGCGGTTCCCTGACAGCGGCACCATCGCCATCCCCACATGACCGACGGAGATCAACTCCGTGGCCTTCTCCAGCAGGCGGAGCCGATCGTGTGACGGCAACAGGTCGGCGGGTAGGACGCCCGCCCGATGCGTGGCGTCGAGGAACGCCCGGAGCAGCATCTGTTCCCGTTCGGATGTCTGCTCAAGCAGGCGTTGTTCGATGCGGGCGGCGGCGTCCACGACCAGGCTGAGCATGGCCGGGTGGGCGATCCGGTCCAGGCAGGTCAGATCCAGTACGCCCAGGATGCGGCCGCTGATCGGGTCGCGGATGGGAGCGCCGGCGCACGCGTGCAGCCGCAGCGATTCCGCGAAGTGTTCCGGCCCCCGGATGAGGACGGGACGCCGCTCGACCAGTGCGGTGCCGACGCCGTTGGTGCCGACGATCTGCTCGGGGCACCCCCAGCCGGGCAGCGCCGGCAGCTCATCGAGCGATCTCAGAAGTGCCGACTCTCCGACGCGGCGCTGCAGGATCCTCGCCTTCTCGTCGCAGAGCAACACGCTGACGTCGATGCCGGAGATCTGAGCTTCAAGCTGATCGAGCACAGGCAGGGCGGCATGAACGAGCCTGCCGTTCATGTCAACGTCCGGGTGGTACAAGTAGGGCGCGTGCTCGGGCACGAGGCCCAGGCTCCGACACCGCTGCCATGACATCAGTACCCGATTGCGCACCCCGTGCCCGACGGCTTCGTCGGCGAAAAAGCGCTCACGAGCAACGGCGATGCCTCCTTCGTCGACAGCCGCCATTGATCATTTCTCTCTGGTAGGCGCCATTTCATTCCACTGTGCACGTCCAAAGCCAAGGATTCTGCTCAAACGGTTAAACGTCTGGCGATTAAAAACCACAATAGCCTTGAAATATCGGGGTTTAACGCCAGAGCCCCTCCACCGGCACGGGGGAAGGGCTCTGGATCGTCGCCGGGGATCAGCCGGGCGGGAGGTTGCCGTTCTTGGCGACCGGCAGGGCCAGCTGGCTGGGGCCGGTGAGGGTGGCCTGCTCGGCCGGGAGGCCGGCCAGGACGGGGTTGATGTGCCGCAGGGTCAGCGTGACCGTGGGCAGCACGACCGAGGTGGTGAGGTCGAACTTCTCCAGGTCGATCCACCGGACGATGTTGAACACTTCGGCCGGGATGTTGTCGCCGGCCTTCTGCACCGGGACGCACAGCTGGCGGGCGTAGAGGACCTGCACGCTGTGCGTGGGGATCGTCGAGGTCAGGACGGGGTTGAGCTGGCGCAGGGACAACTGCGCGTTCAGCGAGGTGTTGGGGGTGATGCCGTAGCACTTGAGATCGATGTGGCTGACCAGCGACAGCACCTCGGCGGGTGGGACCACGTTGTTCTTGATGACCGGCACGCACAGCTGCTGTGGGGTGTTCATGGAGATCTGCGTGCGCGGCAGGGTCTGGAACAGCGGGTTGAGGTGGCTGAGCACCAGGCCCGTGGTCACCGTGGCGCCGGAGATCTTGTAACAGGCCAGGTCGATGTACTTGATGAAGTCGATCGCGGGCGACGGTGCCATCTGGTTGTTCTTGGCGACCGGGACGCACAGCTGCTCACGCTGGCCGAGGGTGACGGTCTCGGGCGGCAGGTTGGCGAGCACGGGGTTGATGTGCCGGAGCGTGAGCGTGGTGGCGGGTGGCTGGTACGGGTTGGTCTTGAAGCATTCGAGGTCGAGGAAGGCCGTCAGATCCTTCGGGGTCGGCAGCGCTAGGGCGGTGGCGGGCGGCACGCAGAGGAACACCACGGAGAGCACTGCGGCGGAGGCGGAGACGATGCGCCGGAGCGTCGATTTTCTGCGCCCGTGAATTCCGATTACGGCTCGGTCCATTGCGGCTCCAAAAGTAGGGGTCAGGCCTCCTTTGTCGCGAGTGTGTGCCGCCATGGCCGGATTATCAATATCACGCGAAATTCGGGCCGACCGGTGGGGGAGTTAGCATCAGGTGCAAAGCGTTCTCCGTTCGCAGGGAAAACGGAATTCGGTCGGATTTACAGAGACCCTGTCTGCCTGATGGCGCAGGTCGTCAGACGTGTGCGCCGGGGCCGGTCGGCGTGGTTTCGGTTCATGAAAATTTCGCGCTCATTCCGGCGTTGTTACGCCTCTGGCCAGGGGTGCCCGCCAGGAGTAGCGCATCGCCAGCATCCGCAGGGTGAAGGCGAGCAGGGCGGCGGAAAGGATGGCCGCGTAGTCCGGCACGCCGAGGCGGGACAACACCGCCATCAGGATCGCGCCGACCATGGCGGGGACGGCGTAGAGCTGCCGGTCGTACAGCAGTGTGGGCGTCTCGCCCGAGAGCAGGTCGCGCAGGATGCCGCCGCCGACGGCGGTGCACACGCCGAGCAGCACCGCGTGCGGCGCGGACAGGCCGAACAGCAGCGCCTTCTCGGTGCCGACCGCGCAGTACAGGCCCAGCCCCGCCGCGTCGAACACCAGCACGGCGGGCATCAGCCGGGCCACCTGCGGATGCCAGAAGAACACCACCGCCGTCGCCGCCACCGGCACCAGCAGGTAGCCCAGGTTGCTGAAGGCGGCAGGCTGGATGCCGAGGAACAGGTCCCGCAGGATGCCGCCGCCTACTGCCGTGAAGAACGCCAGCACCACCATGCCGACCACGTCCAGCCGCTTCCTGACGCCCTGCAGTGCCCCGGAAATGGCGAAGACGAAGATCCCGGCCAGGTCGAGTACAGCCGTCATGGCATCGGGTCGCCTTTCTCATGACGTGCGTAGGCCGTCCAGACGAATGCGGCCTAACGGGGAAATGATCGCCATCCGGCGATGTCCCGATCAGCATACGATTACCGACCAAAATGATGATTCCGGCCACTCCGGCGGCTCCCGCGAGATGGCACCTTCTCCATTGCTCGCGGACAAGCATGGAGAAGGTGCCGCTGAGTGTGACTTGTCAGCCGGTGTGGATTGTCGGCTAGCCCCAGTAGGCCAGGGCCTGCCTGCCGAGCGATTGTTGTCCGGCGGTGTTGGCGTGGCAGCCGTCGGCGACTTCGTTGCTCCTGAGACGGAACGTCCCGGGGTAGGTAACGTTCTGTGTCGTGTCGGCGGCCGCCTGCCTGGCGAGGCTGTCGGTCAGCTGCGGTGTAGGCGACCGGTGGCCGCGTGCGCGGCCGGCAAGTCAGAAAGTTTCTGCTGTATAGAGAAAGTTACAGGATCGGGGCGGCCTCACTCATGGTCGGCGAGTGTCTCCCGCAGTGGCGACGACCCCGGCCTGCCGGGTCTTAACCCCCGTTGCCCTGGCAGCCAGTGCAGGCCCTACGGCGGGTATACATTTCGTATGATCACCGAAACTGTCAGGGGAAGGCCTCTGAGGCCTGACCACTAGACTGCGTTCATGAGCGCCGTCGACGAGCCGTCCGCACCTGGCTCCGAGCCGCTGACCCTCGCGCAGATCGCCGAGCTCGCCGGTGTGTCCGTGGCGACGGTCTCCAAGGTGGTGAACGGCCGCTCCGCGGTGGCGCCGGAGACGCGCGCCCTGGTCGAGGGCCTTATCCAGCAGCGCGGTTTCCGCAGGCAGCGACGGCGTGGCAACCCGGCCGCCGTGGTGGAGCTGGTTTTCCACGAACTGGCGGGCGACTACCCGACAGAGATCATCAAGGGCGTCGGGCAGGTCGCACGCGAGCACCACCTGGCCGTGGCGGTCTCCGAACTGCAAGGCTCACACACCCCCGGGGCCGACTGGCTGGAGGACGTGCTCAGCCGCCGCCCCACCGGCGTGATCGCGGTTTTCTCCAGCCTGACCGACCTCCAGCGCGACCGGCTCGCCAACAGCGACATCCCGCTCGTCCTCCTGGACCCGCCCGGCGACCCCGGCCACCGAATCCCTTCCGTGGGCGCGGGCAACTGGCACGGCGGGCTCACCGCCACCCGCCATCTGCTGGAACTCGGGCACCGGCGCATCGCCATCATCACCGGCCCCGCGGGCACGCTGTCCAGCCGGGCCCGGCTCGACGGCTACCGCGCGGCACTGGACACGGCCGGGCTGCCGGTCGACCCCGACCTGATCTGCCAGGGCGACTTCCAGATCCAGGACGGCCTCATCCACACCCGCCGGCTGCTGCGCCTGCCCCACTCGCCCACCGCCATCTTCACCTGCAACGACGGCCAGGCCACCGGCGTCTATCACGCGGCCCACGGCCTGGGGCTGCGCATCCCCGAGGACCTCAGCGTCATCGGCTTCGACGACATGCCCTCGATGCGCTGGGCCATCCCCCCGCTGACCACGATCCGCCAGCCACTCACCGAGATGGCGGCGGCGGCCACCAGGATGGTGGTGACCTTGGCCAGCGACGAGCCTCTCTCGCAGGACCGAATCGAATTCGCCACAAACCTGATCGTTCGCGCCAGCACCTCCCCCCCAAAAAAGGCCGGAACCACGTAGCGCGGTGACTTGAGCCGATGGCCTCCGGTGCGGCGGGGTCGTGCCGCACCGGAGCGCGCTCATCGAGGGATCAGCTCACGTCCTGGTCCATTTCTGGTTGTTGCCGCCCCAGCAGGAGTACAGCTGGAGCTGGGTGCCGTTGCCGGTGCCGGCGTTGACGGCGTCCAGGCACAGGTTGGACTGGACTCCGACGATGGTGCCGTCGGAGTTGATCCGCCACTTCTGGTTGTTGCCGCCCCAGCAGGAGTAGATCTGTACCGCCGCGCCGTTGCCGGAGCCGCCGGCGTCCAGGCACTTGTTGCCGTACACGCGCAGTTCCTGGGCGGAGGTGTAGGTCCACTGCTGGTTGGAGTTGGTGTGGCAGTCCCACAGCTGTACCCGGGTGCCGTCGGTGGTGCTGGAGTTGGGTACGTCCACGCAGCGGTTGGAGGCCACACCCCTGATCTGGCCGCTGCCACCACCGGTGGAAGGAGTGGGCGTGGGCGTTGGGGTCGGCGGGGGTGAGGGGTTCGGGCTGGCGGCGTTGAGGGCGTTCAGCACCGAGGTGTAGGCGGCCTTCTTGTTGCCGCTGCCGTCGAACAGCAGCGGGGCGCTCCCCGAACCGAGCCAGGAGTCGCTGTCGCGCACGCCCCAGACGGTGATGCCGGCGCAGCGCGCCACCGCCAGGCAGTCGTTCACCACGCTCGCGTAGGTGGTGGCCGAGCCGCCCTGGATGTCCAGCTCGGTGATCTGCACGTCCACACCGAGGGCCGCGAAGCTGGAGATGGTCGTGCGGTAGTTGCTGTTGTACGGGCTGTTGCTGTTGAAGTGCGACTGCAGGCCGACACAGTCGATCGGCACGCCGCGCGACTTGAAGTCGCGGACCATGTTGTAGACGCCCTGGGTCTTGGCCCAGGTCCAGTTGTCGATGTTGTAGTCGTTGTAGCAGAGCTTGGCGGCCGGGTCGGCGGCTCGCGCGGTGCGGAACGCGACCTCGATCCAGTCGTTACCGGTCCGCTGCAGGTTGGAGTCGCGCCGGCCGCCGGAGTTGCCGTCGGCGAAAGCCTCGTTGACCACGTCCCAGGCGTAGATCTTGCCCTTGTAGTGGGCCATCACGCCGTTGATGTGGTCGATCATCGCCTGACGGAGCGTGCTGCCCGACAGCGACTGCATCCAGCCCGGCTGCTGGGAGTGCCAGGCCAGCGTGTGCCCGCGTACCCGCTTGCCGTTCTGCACGGCCCAGTTGTAGACGCGGTCGCCGTTGGTGAAGTTGAACTGCCCCCGGTTCGGCTCGGTGGCGTCGATCTTCATCTCGTTCTCGGCCGTCACCATGTCGAACTCGCGGTTGGCGATCGTGGTGTACGCCGAGTCGCCGAGCCTGCCCGCGGCGATGGCGGTACCGAAGTACCGGCCGCTCTGCTGGGCCGCCGCGCCCAGCGTGCTCGCCGCGGCGTTGGAGGGAAGCGGCACCACCAGCGCCGCGACCACGCCGAACACGCCGACCGCGCCGGCGACCAGGGACCGGCGTAGCCGGGTTCCAGGTGGGGGTATGGCGATTGCGCTCATACCTGAACCTCCATAACTGAATCAGTGGAAAACGGGAGAAAGGGGAATATGGGCGCCCCGCGAAACGACGCCGCGGCCCCTCGCCAGGGGACGCACACCACCAGAGCGTCGCCAACGGCGGCCCCCTGCCTGTGCATCACCCCGCAGGGGAGAGCGCCTCGGAGAGTCAGTTTGGAAACGTCCCCGAAACTTGTCAAGACTGTTCTGAAAAGTTTCGGAAAATCACCGGTGCTGAGCTTGTAACACCGGCCCTACACGCCGGTACGGCAGGCGGAAATTTTCGCTGATCTGCGCTGTTAGGTAGACAAGGCCTAGCTGAAAGTTTCATCACGGGCGCTCCTCGGGGAGGTGCATTCGCTCCCGATAACGCCAGATAAGCCGCCCTCAGCTGCCACGCAGTCGACGCGAACATGCGTGGACGCCTTGACAGTGGCTCTCTCCCTCGTATTTGCTCCGCCCCACACCGCCTCCGACCGCCGGATGGAGAGGAGACCCACCAACAGTCGAATGTGAGCGTTAACAGTTGCGGCACCCTACGTGCTGTGGCCAAATATCCGTGCAATCCGGGCCGACGTCATATGTCTGCCCGCAGGGCACGGCTATCTCGCGGCATTCATTGACGAGTGCTGAGGTATCGGCAAAGCCGAGGCTAACGTACCGAGCTCGAACGTCTCGTAGACGGCTGGCGGCAGCCAGGTCACCGTGACCAACGTCAGCTACGACGGCTCGGTACCACGGCGGGCTCCCAGGGCTTACAGGCCCCAGAAACGGCAGGTCGCCGAACCCACCCCCATTCACCCTCAGTGGGACCCCTCGCTCTTTCCTGACGCGCCTGTCCGGCGACGGCCGGGCACTCGTCTCCTGCCCGCGATGCGACCTCTATCGATTCGACCGCGATGAAGCGCGGCCTCCCAAGAAAAGGCGGATGGATGAAACGCCATATCAGGAAACTCGCCGGTGCCAGTGTCGCGGCCATGGTCACGGGACTGTCCATGCTGGTGGCGTCCGCGCCGCAGGCGTCGGCGGCGAGCCTGACCGAGGTGACCAACTTCGGTGCCAACCCCGGCAACATCCGGATGTACCTGTACGTCCCCAACAACGTGGCACCCCGCCCAGGCGTACTGGTGGCGATGCACGGCTGCAACGGCACGGCTCAGGGCTTCTACCAGGGCACCGAGTTCGCCTCGCTGGCGGACAGGTACGGCTTCATCGTCGTCTACCCGCAGGCGAACAAGAGCGCCAACGGCCTCTCGAACTGCTTCGACGTCTGGTCGAACGAGGCCCTGCGCCACGGTGGCGGCAGCGACCCTGTCTCGATCGTCTCCATGGTCAACTACGTCCAGCAACGCCACAACGGCGACCCCGAGCGGGTGTTCGCCACCGGCTTCTCCTCCGGCGCGATGGAAACGAACAACCTGCTCGCGACCTACCCGGACGTGTTCAAAGCCGGCGCACCGTTCTCCGGGGTGCCCTACGGCTGCCTCGGGCCCGCCGGGTGCGGCGACAAGACGCCCCAGCAGTGGGGCGACCTGGTCCGTAACGCCTACCCCGGCTACACCGGACCGCGGCCCCGCGTGACGGCCTGGCACGGCACCGCCGACAACGTGCTGAACTACAGCATGCTGCAGGAGGAGGTCGACCAGTGGACCAACGTGTGGGGGATCAGCCAGACCCCCACCTCCACCAACAGCCCGCAGTCCGGGTGGACCAGGCGGGTCTTCGGCTCCGGCCAGGTCGAGGCGTACACCGTCAACGGAGCAGGCCATGACCTGCCGCGACCCGGAATGGCGGCCTACGCGATCCGCTTCTTCGGCCTGGACAGCACCACGACACCGTCCCCCACTCCCACGCCAACCCCCACACCGACTCCTTCCACCGGTGGTGGCAGCGGCCAGATCAGGGGTGTGGCCTCCAACCGCTGCGTGGACGTACCCAACTCCAGCACCACCGACGGCACCCGGGTACAGCTGTGGGACTGCCACACCAACTCCAACCAGCAGTGGACCTACACCTCCGCCCAGGAACTCCGCGTGTACGGCAACAAGTGCCTGGACGCCGGCGGCTCCGGCAACGGAGCCGTCGTGCAGATCTACTCCTGCTGGGGCGGCAACAACCAGAAGTGGCGGATCAACTCCGACGGCACCATCGTCAACGTTCAGTCCAACCTGTGCCTGGACGCCGTCAACTCGGGCACCGGCAACGGCACCCAGCTCCAGCTGTACTCCTGCTGGGGCGGCAACAACCAGAAATGGACCAGGACGTGAGCTGATCCCTCGATGAGCGCGCTCCGGTGCGGCGAAACCCGTCGCACCGGAGGCCCTCACCCGGTGTCCTCTTTCTGATCAGGTGTGGGTGATCATGGGGTGGTCAGGTCGAACCGTCGTACGGTCACCGAGCCGCCGAGGGCCTGGGTGGCGTAGTTGAAGATCCCGAATCGGTAGCCCATGAAGAACCGCCAGGAGTTGTTCAGGGCGAACGCGGAGCCGAGGGCGGTGAAGTTCACGCCGTCCGTGCTGTAGGAGAAGCGCGCCTGCCGTCCCGAGCCCGGGCGGACGTCGGCGTTGGCCCGCAGCCAGATCCGGCCGCCGGGGTAGGCGTCCACGAACGCCATGTAGTACCAAGCGCCGTTCTGGGTCTGCACCAGGCAGCCCTGGTGGGGCACCCCGCCGCCGGAGATCGGGCCGGGCATGTCCAGCAGGACCTGGCGCATCTCGTACGGGCCGAACGGGCTGGTCAAGCAGAGCACGTACTGGCCGTTGGCGGGGCGGGTCAGCCAGATGTAGTAGTAGCCGTTGCGCTTGTAGAAGCGGGCCCCCTCCAGGGTGCCGACGCTGGACGGCGTGCTGAACACCTGCTGGGCGCGTACCTGGCTGAGGCCGTCGGCGGACAGTTGCGCGACGCTGATGGTGGTGTTGCCGTAGGCGACGTACATGGTGTCGTTGTCGTCGATGAGCAGCCCGGCGTCGTAGTAGCAGTTGTTGATCCGCGACCGCTTGGTCCAGGTGCCGTCCACCGCCGACGCGGTGTAGACGTAGGTGCGGTTAAAGGGCAGTTCGTGGCTGACGATGACGGTCATGCACGACAAACGAAGGCGGAGCACTCCACCTCGGCGCGGCGGTAGCTCATGCCGCACCGGATGGATTCGCGCAGGCACACGATCTGGCGCTTGCTGAGCCGGAGCTTCCCGCACACGATCACATTCGAGTACCTGCGGCAGTCGAGGTTGTGATCCCAGGCTCTCCCGTCCTCCGGGTGGCAGTCCTGGCGGGTGGCCTGCCTGTCGAGGTACGAGCACTGGTGGCTGACCTGCTCCTTGCCGGTGGAGTCTGCCGCGAAACCGGTGCCGGCGGTCGTGAGCACGGTCGTCGCGGCGAGTGCGGCAACACAGATGATCTTTTTCATGGCAAATCCTCACTTCTGTGAATTCGGAGGCCCGCTCGACGCCGGAGCACGGTGGCGGAGGTGTGGCCTCGGGGTGTCACCAGGTGACGGGGAGTTCGTAGACGCCGTAGGCGAGTCGGTCGTGCTTGAAGGTGAGACGGTCGAACTCGGTGGCGAGTTCGAGGGTCGGGATGCGCTTGTAGAGGGTGCCGTAGACGATCTGCAGTTCCACCCGGGCCAGCTGCTGGCCGACGCACTGGTGGCGGTCCGCCCCCAGTGGGCGAGCCTGCCCGGACACGTCCGCCACGCGATCGCCGACCGGCTCGGCGGGCCCGTCACCGACGTCGCCGATCAGACCGGCGGCTTCACCCCCGGGGTCGCCGCCCGCCTCCGGCTCGGCGTCGGCGCGCCCACCCGGCATGTGTTCGTCAAGGCCGTACAGGCCGGCCACCCCTTGGCCGCCGCCTACCGGCACGAGGCCGCCGTCGCGGCGAGGCTGCCAGCGGCCACGCCGGCACCTGGCCTGCTATGGGCAGCCGAGGTGGACGGCTGGTTGGTGCTGTGCTTCGCCGCGATCGCCGGCCGTCACCCCGACCTGACGCCCCGCTCACCCGACGTGCGGCTCGTGGTCGACGCGGTCGCCGCCGCCGGGCCCGTGCTCACCCCAAGCCCGGCACGCGAGGTTCCCACCTCGGCTGAGGCGCGGGGCCGCTGGCTGCACGGTTGGCAGGCCATGGCGGCCGCCGGGGGCGACCTCGATGAGGCACGCCCATACGGGATCGACGTGCTCGCCCAGTGGAAACCCTGTGGCTCGATGACGCCGACGGGGAAACCCTCGTGCATGGGGACCTGCGCGCCGACAACATGCTGATCAGCGGCGGCCGGGTGCTGCTCGTCGACTGGGCGCACGCCACCCGAGGCGCCGCCTGGCAGGACCACGCCGACCTCATCCCTCATCTGATCATGGCAGGGCACGACCCCGACCAGGCACTCAAGATCGCCTTTCCGGGCCGTCAACCCGCCTGGGAGACGCTCGCCGGCTACGCGGCCGCCTACGCCGGATACTGGCTGCGGATGAGCCGCGAACCCGCCCCCGCCGGGGTGCCGCACCTACGCGGCTACCAGCGGCGGCCCGCCCGCGCGGCGCTGGCCTGGCTGCACGCGCTGACCGGCCCGCTTGATGACGACGTGCCGATCTACGCCAAGGACTAGGGCCCGCTCTCGACCGACCGGGGACGGGCATTTCACTTGCTGCCAGCCTGGGGCAAACCGATTACCACGCGACCCAAACGCCTCTGCCCGGCTAAACGGGAATGGCCCCCTCATGTTTAGTCACGTAGTCGAAGATTCGCGGCCAACCCCGAAAATCGGGGTTAGATCGAGGTCAAACGTCTAGACGGGCACAGAAATCCACTCACATGCTGGGAAGGAACGACAGGTTAGAAAGGAGGTGGAGACCTTCACAACTCACCTTGCCTTTATGAGATCGGCTCTCTTGAGCCATTTCCAGGCGCTATTTCCTCGACCGGATCACCTTGGCCGAGATAGCGCCGGAAGGAGACGAAGATGCGCGGAAAACGTCTACTCTTCGCCAGCCCGCTGATCGCCGCCCTAGCGTTCGGGACGGTCGACACCGCACAAGCCACGGCCGCTCCGACCTCCGCAAGCGCCGGCAACAGTCACCTCACGCCCACCTCGAACATGGCACCGCCCACGTGCAGGCAGAACTTCGCGGAGGCCGCCCTCAAGGAGTGCGCGCAAGGCTACGACGACGGATACGAGGCAGGGCTAGCCTCGTGCAACGACCTGCATTCTCACCACCATCGCGCGCTGACGCCTGAGATTCAGAACATGGCTTACGGCCATGGCTACGAAGCCGGGAAGGAGCGGGGTCGGGCCAAGTGCTAGCCGCTGCGGAGCTGCAGCCATACATGGCGTGCACCATTCCGTAAAGGATCTCAAGCCGTCCAAGGTGGGTCTGTCCGGCTACAGGCCGGACAGGCCGACTTCCCATTGAGCGATCCACGCCTGGATCAGCGCAGTTGGCCTCCTGCGGTTGGCTTCCCCATGGTCAGCCGGCAAGTCTCCATCCGTCTGCTGCCCGGATGTACAGCCCCGGTTTGAACTGCTGGGCCTGGAGGACAATTTCGAGCACCAGGCCGAGCTCGCCGAAAAGCCGCGCGTGCCGGTCCTCGTCGTTGTCGCCGAGGATCGCCGCCATGTCCTCGTACGGGTCGTCCCCGCCGAACGGGCGCCGGTGGTCCAGGCCGGGCGCGCCCGTCTCCCGGTGTCCTTCCCATGCGCTGCGGGCGCGGCCGAGCAGGGCGAGGTGCTCGGGCAGCACCTCGAACTGGTCGGTGTCGGCGATGGCGCGCCACACCGTGTAGGGGCTCGGGTCGTACATTTCCGTCATCGTTCAACGCCTCTCGTCGCTTTTCCTCGGCTGGCTTTCCCGGGGGTCAGCCCACGGGTCTCCATCCGTCTTGCGCCCGGATGTAGATTCCTGGCTCGAACTGCTCGGCCTGGAGCAGCACGCCGAGGACGAGGCCGAGTTCGCCGTACAGGCGTGCGTAGCGGGGTTCGTCGGCGGGGTCGTGCCGTCCGTCGGTGCGGCCGTCGACGATGCGCGCGATGTCGTCATAGACGCTGCCGTTCCCGAATGGGCGTTTGGCGCTGAGGCCGGGGGCGGTGCCTTCGCCGGTCTGCAGCAGGTGCGTGTTCGCGTGGCGCAGCAGGGCGAGGTGGGCGGGCAAGACGTGGAATTCGTCCACCCATTCGAGCTTTTCCCACGTTTCTAGGGACAATTCGTCTATTTGTCCTCCATGATCACAGTCCGACGCCCCTCATCTTTTCGCGCCACCGGTCCACCGCGCGGATATAACGCAGCAGCACCGGAGAGTTGATCGCCCACCGGCCGTGTTTGGCGATGACCGAGACCGGCACCCCGGCTGCGTACGCCACGGTGGCGCCCCGGCGCGCAGGCTGTGCGCGGTGTACTCATCCGCCCGAGGCACCCGGGCCGCGACTGCCAGACCCCTGACGATGGTGTTGACCGCGACATCCGACAGGCTCGGGCCGAGCCGTCCGCCCGCCCAGATGCGGCGCAGCAGGCGACCGTCATGCTGGTCGTCCTCATCGAGGACGGCGCACCAGCCCGCCAGGCGGTGACTGGGTCGGTCAGCGGGTGAGTGCCGCGGGGGATGGCGATGATCGCCCCGCGGGCGTCCTTGTCGGTCTTGCTGGCGCGCACCAGGACTTCGATCCCCTCGGCCGCCTCGCTGACGTCGCCGCGGTGCAGGGCTGCGAGTTCGCTGCGGCGGCCCATGAGGGCCAGGCCGAGCATGAGCACCAGGCGGTCGCGGACGCCGGCCCGGGTGGACAGGTCGCACGCCTCTGTCATGGCGCGCAGGACGGGGATCGTGACCGGGGGTGCCTCCCGCTGGGCGGCCCGGCCGGTCGCTGCGCGGTCGCGGCGGTAGCCGCGTAGCACGACCAGGGCGGCGGCCGAGTCGGGTTGGCCGGGATACCCGGCGGCGCGGTGCATGGAACGGATGGCGCCTTGGGCCTGCTCGATCGTGCTGGGGTCGTACCCGGCGTCGCACAGGTGGGTGACGTAGTCGGCGAGCGTCTGTGCGGTGGCGGGCAGGGCCAGGCGGCCGTGCTGGGCGCACCAGGTCGTGAAGAGGTTCCATTGGCGGGTGTAGGCGCGGCGGGTGTTGGGCGGGACGGCGTCGGCGAGGCGTTCGCGGGTCCGATCGCTGATTGCGAAGTCTGCATCTGTGTATCCGATTTCGGTGGTTATGGGCCCGGTGTCACGGGAGTCGCGTTTGGCAAGCTCTGACCCGTGCATCCCCACCCCCGGCCCCCACTTTCGATAAGGACAGCTACCGCAACTTCGGCTGGATCGTGGAGGACGCGAACCCGTCCACCACCGGCTCGGTCACACTCAAGCTGAAGCGAGATCGTCGCATCAAGAACCGGCCGCTGCTCGTGGAACTCCAGCGCAAGTGCGACGCCGCGCTCACCGCGATCTGGAACATGGAGCGGGCGAAGACCACGACGGCGACCGCCGCGGCCGTCGGCGTCGGCGTCGCCCGCCGGGGCCGCCTGCCTCGCCGGCGCCGTTTTCGCGCTCAACGCCGACCTGCTTCCGCTGTCCATTCCGCTGGGTGCCCTCGGCCTCATCGGCTGGGCTCTGGGGCACTTCGTCCACCGCTATGTGAAGGCGACCAAGACCGCACAGCTGACGCTCCTGATCGACCGCCAGTACGACTTCGTTTACGAGACCGGGGAGCAGGCCAGCCGCCTGCTGTCGAAGCCTCACTCTCGCTCGGCCGGCCTGAGGTGATCGCGGCGCAGGAAACAGCCGCCGACCGATTACCGGGGAGCGCGTCGGGAGCATGCGGGGAGCGGCTCGGCGAATTATTCCCTCAGCCGATGTCTGGTGCTGAGGAATGGGTGGTTGACATGAGCCCGCGAACTGCGCGGCAGGTATGACGGATCACCAGGACGTGCGGCCGGGCTCCACCACCGCCGCCCCTGTGGTGGTCGAGTTGGCGAACGTGACGAAGGCGTTCGGTGCGGTCCAGGCGGTGCGCGGCGTGACGCTGCGGGTCGAGCCAGGACAGGTCTATGGTCTGCTCGGCCCGAACGGCGCGGGCAAGACGACGCTGATGCGAATCCTGCTCGGCCTGGTACGCAGTGACGCGGGCACCGTCCGGGTCCTCGGCGAGCCGCCAGGGGACCCACGGACGCTGCGCCGGATCGGTGCCCTGATTGAATCGCCCGCTTTCGTCCCTCATCTGTCGGGGCGCGTGAACCTTCAGGTGCTCGCCCGGGCTCGCGGGCTGCCCGACGCGGAGGTCGACCGGGTGCTGCGGGTGGTGGACCTGGAAGGGGCAGCCGACCGCCGGGTAACCGGCTACTCCCTCGGGATGCGGCAGCGACTGGGTGTCGCGGGCGCGCTGCTCGGCGAACCGTCGCTGCTCATCCTGGACGAACCGACCAACGGCCTCGACCCCGAGGGCACGGCCGCGATGCGTTCGCTGATCCGCGACATGGCGGCCCATGCGACTGTCCTGCTCTCCTCGCACCTGCTCGGCGAGATCCAGCAGGTCTGCGACCGCGTCGTGGTGCTGGACAAGGGTGAGGTCGTGGCCGAGGACTCGGTCTCCGAGCTGCTGTCACGGGCCGGAGAAAGGACCGTCGTCCTCGAGGCCCAGCCGGCGGACCTGACGGAAAAGGTCCTGAAGGCGAACGACGCCTGGTCCGGCGCCACCCGGGACGATTCGTCCTGGCGGCTGGAACTGGACGGGGCCGGCGTCCCCGCGCTGGTCCGGGCACTGGTCGAGGCCGGCGTCGAGGTGCACGAGGTACGGCGCGAGCGCCGGTCCCTGGAAGAGGTGTTCTTCGCGCTGACCGGAGACCACCACCCGGTGAGGAGCGGCACATGAGGAACGCGCTCGCCGCCGAGGCGCTGCTGATGCGCAAACGCCTGGCGCCATTGGTGGTCGGCGGGACCTGGATCGTGCTGGTGGTCGCCTTCGGCTTCGGCGTCCCCTACATCGTCTACGCCACGCTGGACCCGGTGACCAAGGCCGCCGACCGGGCCGCGCTGCTGGACCTGCTGCTGCCCTCCGCCGCCCACACCACCGCGGCGGGCAGCTATCCCCTGTTCGGCGGAGCGATCATGCTGATTCTCGGCGTGCTCGTCACCGGGCCGGAGTACCGCTGGGGGACGTGGCCGGCCCGGCTGTCCCAAGGTCCTGGCCGAACCCAGGTCGTGCTCGCGAAGGTCCTGGCCGGCGCCGTCGTCGTGGTCGTCATCGCGGTCGCGGCCCTGGCGGCGTCGATGGTGACCTCGGTCGTCGTCGCGCTGGTCGAGGGGCAGCCCCTCACCTGGCCCGCCGCCGGCGCGGTCGCCGCGTCGCTCGGCGTCGCGGTGTTCATCTCCGTCGCCTGGCTGAGCCTCGGGGCCGCGCTCGGCGTGATCTTCCGGGGCGTCGGCACGGCGCTCGGCGTGGGCCTGGTGTGGACGCTCGGCCTGGAGAACGCGCTGTCCGGCCTCGCCGGGGTCGTACCCGCGCTGGAACCCGTACGCGCGGTCCTGCTGGGTCCGGCCAGTGGCTCCCTGGTCGCCGCGCTGGGCGTGCCCTCCCTGAGCGAGGGGGGCGCCGTGGGCGTGGGGGAGTACATGAGCGGTCCCGTCGCCTGCGCCGTGCTGCTCGCCTACACGGCCGCCGGGCTCGCGGTCGCCACCGTCCTCATCCGCCGCCGTGACATCACCTGACGCCGAGCACCGCACCCGGGAGGCTGTCTTGACCACCCAGATCCCCGTCGTCGTCCGTCCACGGATGCGTACCGACATGGCGTTCCTGGAGACCCAGGACGGCGTGTACGTGCGCGGGCACGGTGACGGCTTCGTCATCAGGGGCGCGGGCGCCTACCGCTACCTGTCGGCGCTGCTGCCGCATCTCGACGGCTCCACCAGGTTGAGCGACCTGCTGGACGGGCTGCCCCCGGCGCATGCGGAGAGCGTCCGGTCCCTGATCGTCATGCTGGCCGCCCGCGGGGTCATCACCGACGTGCCAGAGAGCGACGCGCTCCAGGATCCGGAGCTCCGGGCCAGGTTCTCCGGCCAGATCGCCCTGCTTGAGCAGCACGGCGACGACGGCACGGGCTTTCTCCGTGCCGCGACGGCACGGGTTCTGGTGGTCTCCGAGGACCCCGCCCACGCGGCGGCGCTGGCGGACGCGCTGACCGCCAACGGTGTCGGCAGCGCCGCTCCGGGGGCGGTCCTGGTCGGCTCGGCCGCGGGCGTGTCCGGCGCCGACGTCGTCTGCCTGATCGCCGCGGACCGCCCGTCGCCCGCGCTCTTCGACCTGGCCGAGCGGGCCAGGGCGGCGGGTGCGGCCTTCGTCCCGCTGGTACGGATCGGGGACCGCCTGGTGCTCGGCCCGTGGCAGCACGGCGAAAGCGCGTGCGCCTACTCGGCCGTCCTGCGGATGAGCGACAACGGGATACCGGGCAGCCCGGACGTGTGGCAGGCGGCCGGTGCGGGCGCCGGCGCGGCCGGCCCGGTTGCGGCGCTCCCCGGCACCGCGGTGTCCATCGCCGTCAGCATCGCCGGTTTCGAGGTGTTCAAGGCGCTCACCGGCGGCATCGCCTGCGACCTCGACGACGCCGTCGTGATCGTCGATCCGGACCGCCTGACCGTCGGGATCGAGCGCGTCGTCGCCCATCCCGCCTCGCCACACGAGCCGGTGTACCGGGTTCCCGAGGACGATGGTGCCGACATGTTGCCGGTCGAGCGCGCCTACCAGCGCTTCGAGCGCGTGGTCGCCGGCACGGTCGGCATCATGCGGGCGTTCGACGACGACGCGCTCTCCCAGATCCCCGTCAAGGTCTCCGCCCTGATCGCACCGGCCGCCGATCCCGCGCCGATCGTCGCGTTCGGCTCGGAGACCCTGCTCGAAGCCAGGGTGGCGGCCCTTGAGGAAGCGGCCCTGCGGTACGCCCTCAACATCCAGCGCCGATGCGGCCTTCTGGCTCCGGCCATGCCGGGCGCCGAGGTCGTCGCGGCCGAGCGGTTACAGACCTGGCTCGGCGGCGCTCCGCTCAGCCACGACCCGCTGGTGGCCGGAACCGACCTGGCCGGGGGCTCGCTCGCGATTCCGCGCGCGGCCGTGCTCGCGGGTCCCTGGGATCGTAGGAACGCCCGATTCGAGCCTGACCTGGTCGGGGCGGCGGCGGGGGACACGCCGCAGGTGGCCCTGTCCAGGGCGCTGTTCGGGGCGGCGGGCGCGTACACGATCGCGGCGGTCGCCCGCGGCGACATCCGGGCCGCCCGGGTGGACGACCCGGCGGAGGTCGAGGGCGCGGAGCCGCAGCAGCTCACCCGCCTGGCCATGCTGGTGGACGCGGTGCGTCAGGACGGCCGCTCGGTGGTGTTCCATCAGGCCCACGGCCTCGTACCGGTCGCGATCGTGCTGGTGCGGGACGGCGCGCGGGAAGAACTCCTAGCCCGGGCGGGCAGTACCTGGCTCAACGCGGCCGAGTCCGCGTTGCTCGCCCTCGTGGGCGAAGGCCAGCTCGCCGGGTCGCCGACGGGCTGGGCGACCGGGCCGTGCCTGCCCGCCGCCCCGGCTCTCGACGGCTTCTCCCTCACGGCGGCGGAGGACGTCCCGGCCGAGCCCGTTGATCACGACCTGGTCGTCGCCCGGCTGCGCGCCGCCGGCCTGCGGGCCGGGGCCGTCGATCTCACCCCGCCCGACCTGGCCGGGGTCACGACTGTCACCAGGGTCCTGCTGTTCCGCGGGACCGGCTTGTCGCAGTGACCAGCCGGCTGGGCCCTGGGGCGAATTCCCCCGGGAAGGAGGTGAATGACCATGGCGCTCAGGGATGAACTGCTGGCCCTGGAGACCGCGACGTTCGAGATCGCCGACATCAGCGATGTCGGCCAGGACGCCGCCGGCTGGTGCAGCTCGTCGTGCAGCTGCTCCAGCTGCTGCTCGTGCAGCACGTCCAGCTGCTGCTCCACCAGCACCAGCACGGGATGCGGCGGCGGCTGAGCCGCGTATCCGTCCAGCCGGCACTGACCTGAAAGGCACCGGATGAGCAAGACGCTCGGCCTCGAGCTGCTTGAGCTTGAGGCGGCCACCTTCGAGGTGGTCGACACCATCGACCCGGCCATGGACATGGCCGCCACCAGTTCGTCCTGCAGCTGCTCCAGCTGCTGTTCGTGCAGCACCTCCAGCTGCTGTTCGTGCAGCACCAGCACGTCCAGCTGCGGCTGATCCACAACTGAACCCTGCGGGCCAAGGGCCCTGGCCCGCAGCAGTCCATCAGCCCGTTCCGCACGGAAGGTCCGCGTCCATTGACGAGCTTGACAGAGGAGACCACCGCCCAGCCGGCCGCCGCCGTGCTGCGGGACCACATCGCGTCGGTCCTCTCCGACGCGGTGGCCGAACGCTGTGGCGCGGTGGACATCGCCACGCTCGGGGTGCCGGGGGAAACCGATCACTTCACGATCCCCGGGCACGCGCGGCGGGCTTCGGTCAGCGTCCGGCGCCACGACATGACCATGATCGTGGCCGCCACGCCCGGCGGCGGCCCGTGCTCCCGCTGCCTCGACCGCCGTTGGACGGGGTGCCGGCCCATGGTGGAGCGGCAGGCCCTCGACGAACCGCATGGGGTCGTGCGTTCTGCGGTCACCGTACCGGGCCCGCATGTGCTCGCCATCGTCGCCGCGCTGATCGAGGCGGCCGGGCGCAACGCCGTACCGGACGCGCCGACCCAGCCCGTGTGGGAGATCGACCTGCTCACCGCGCGGATCGACCGCTTCAGCCTGCTCAAGGACTCCTCCTGCGAGGCCTGCTCGGCGCCAGAGCCGGACACTGCGGAGAACGCGCATATCCTGCTCGCCCCCACCTCGGCCGCCCGCCCCGGCGCGACGCGCTCGCGCGCGCCCGAGGACCTCGGGCTGCCGATGGACGCGCTCGCCAATCCGGTGTGCGGGATGCTGGGCAGACCGCCGCTGCGCGTCTACCACGCCACCGCAACCGCCCCCGTCACCGGCCGCTTCCTGGCCCGCAGCAAGTACGGCCTGCACGAGATGTACTGGAGCGGCCACGCCGAGAGCTACGGCCGCAGCGAACTGCTCGGCGCGCTCGAAGGGCTGGAACGCGACGCGGGTCAGCGGGTTCGCCGCGTCGAGGTGGCCCGGTGGGCGCGGGTGACCGAACTGGACGCCCCGCACGTCCCCATGGAGGAGTGCGGGCTCTACGACCCGGCCTTCTACCTGTCGCACGTCGACAAGTACGTGCCGTGGCACGAGAACCCCTCCGTGCCCTGGGTCTGGGGATGGTCACTCCGCGATGACCGGGCGGTCCTGGTGCCCGAGCAGCTCGTGTACTACCTGGACCACCGCACGAACCACCGGAACACCGTCCAGGAGTGTTCCAACGGCTGCGCGTCGGGCAGCTCGGTCACCGAGGCGGTCCTGCACGGCCTGCTCGAACTCGTCGAACGCGACGCCTTCCTGATCAGCTGGTACGCGGGGATCACCCCTCCGGAGATCGATCTCGACACGGTGGACCACCCCTTGGTCCAGCAGATGCGCGCCCATGTCGACCTCCAGGGCTACGACCTCCGCTGCTTCGACATCCGCGCCGATGTGCAGGTGCCGGCCGTGGGCGCGGTCGCCGTACGGCGGGACGGCGGGCTGGGGCGCCTCTGCTTCGCCGGGGGCGCGTCCCTCGACCCGGCCGACGCGGTCAGGGCCGCCGTGTGCGAGGTGGCGTCCTACGTGACCGGATTCGCCGACCGGGTGGCCGCCTCCCGCGACCACGTCGAGCGCATGGTCGCCGACTACGACCACGTCAGCGAGCTGGAGCATCACGCGCTGCTGTTCGGGATGCCGGAGATGGCGCGGCACGCCGAGCACTGGCTGCGCCAGACCCGCCGCACCCCCCTCGATGAGGCGTTCGCCGACTGGACCGCCGGGCGGGAACCGGTCACCGACCTCGCCAGGTCCGCCCGGGAGATCGTCGCCCTGCTCGCCGCAGCCGGGTTCGACACGGTGGCGGTCGACCAGACCACGCCGGAGCAGCAGGCGATGGGGCTGCACACGGTCGCCGCGCTGGTTCCGGGGCTGGTGCCGATCGACTTCGGGTGGCGCAGGCAGCGGGTGCTGTCGATGCCGCGGACCCGGTGGGCGCCCTACCGGGCGGGGCGGACAGCCCAGCCCCTGAGGCCGGAGCAGCTGCATCTCGTCCCGCACCCCTTCCCGTAGGAGTTTCAGGTGAGCGCTGAGATCGCGCTGGACTACGCGCGACGGATGTTCGAGCGACAGCACGTGCCGCTGCCGCCGCTGGGGTTCCAGGTGGACTGGGCCGATCAGCCGTCCCGCCACAAGCTGTACCTGGACACGGTCAAGGTGCCGCTGCCGGAACCGTTCCGCTCGATGCCCCCGGTGGGGATCGGCTCCGCCCTGCGGATCGCCGGTTCTGCGCAGGCCCCCGGGGTGCCTGATCTCGGCGTGCTCGCCTCCATGCTGGGCTGCTACGGGCTGACCGGCCGCCGTACCGAGCCGAACTGGAACGACGACAGCCACGCCAAGATCCGCTCGGACCAAGCGGTCTGGGCGCGGCCCACGGCGTCCGGCGGCGGCATGTACCCGGCCGAGAGCTACCTGGTGGTCGGCCGCGCCGGGCCGCTGCCCCCGGGGGTGTACCACTACGACACCGCGCACCACAGCCTGGACCGGCTGTCCACCGGCGACCGGTGCGGCGCGCTCGCCACGGCCACCGGAGTACGGGCGGAGCTGTACGCGGTGGTGACGCTGCGCTTCTGGAAGAACGCCTTCAAGTACAACTCGTTCAGCTATCACGTGGTCACCCAGGACGTGGGCGCCCTGCTGGCCTCCTGGCGGCTGGTGCTGGCCACGCACGACACGCCGGTCGAACCGGTCCTGTGGTTCGACGAGGCGGCCGTCGGCGCCGTGCTCGACGTGGACGGCCATGATGAGGCGCCCTTCCTCGTCCTGCCCCTCGGCCGTACGGACACCGACGCGGACGAGGCGGTCAGGATCCAGGTGCGGGCACCGCACCGGGTGTGGGAGAAGTCCCGGCGGGTCCGGTCGTTCGAGCTGGTCAGCCGGGTCCACGCGGCGGCCCTGGTGGGCGACCTGCCCCGCCCGGATCTGGCGCGGGCCGGGGCCATATCAGGCGACCCGGCGGACGCCCTGGTCCCGCTGCCGGACCCCGCCCCGGAAGCCGCCGACCTCGACGTCCGGGACAGCCTGCGCCGCCGCAGGTCGAGCTTCGGCCTCCTCAACGCCCGCCCGCCGCTCGACGCCCGCGATCTGGCCTGGGTGCTCTCGTCGGTGGCACAGGCCGGACTCGCCGGGACGGACGTCGCCCCGGCTCCTCGCGGCCACGGGTGGACCGGGCAGTGGGTCCTGGCGAACAGCGTCGCCGGGCTGGAGCGCCGCGCCTACCGGTACGACGCCGCGCGGGGCGGCCTGGTCGCGGGCGCCGCGCTGGACGTTAACCTGCAGCGGCTCTACGCGCTCACCAACTACAGCCTGCCGGAAGTGGCCGCGGTCCTCGTCGTGACCGGGCGGCTGGACGCGCTGGTGGAGGCGTACGGCGCGCGCGGTTACCGGATGCTCTCCATCGAGGTGGGCCAGGCGGCCCAGACCGCCTACCTGGCGGCCACCGCGCGTGGACTCGGCGTCGGCGCGGTGCTCGGGCTCGACAACATCGGGATCGACGAACTGCTCGGCATCGAGGGCACCGGCGAACGGAGCATGGTCTTCATGCTCCTCGGCCACGAGCGCGCCCCGCGGCTCGGCTACGACCACAGCCTGTACCGCTCAGAAGGGGGCACACGATGACGGACGTCCTCGACCATCCGCCGACCGGTCTCGGCCTCGACCCGGGCGCGGGCCGCTGGCGGCTCGGCGAGGCCTTCCTGCTCCGGGTCGCCGGGCAGCCCGCCGACGTGGTCACGGCCGTGCGTACGGACAACGCCGTGGCCTGGACCCTGCGCGTCTTCGACCACGAGGCGGCCAGGGACGCGGCGGGGACCCGGCTCCGGGAGGAGATCGAGCGGACCGTCGCCAGCCTGGACAGCGGTGATCAGAACCGGGTCGCGTTGATCAACCTGCGCCGGGACGTCTTTAACGCCCGGCAGCCCCGGCCCGCCACGCTGGCCAAGGCCGAACAGGCGCTCACCTCTGTCCTGCTCGCGGACTGGCGAACCGCCATGGCGTCACTCGACGAGGTCCTGGCAGAGGGCGCGGAGATCCTCGCCGCGGACGTCGCCGCCGCCCGGGTCCGGGCCAGGGCCGTGCTTGCCGACGACGCGCTGCGCTGCGCGGTGCTGCTGCAGTCGGAGGTCCTGGAACGGAGCATGGACCGCTACCTCGACCCGGCCAGGAAGCTGGACAAAGCCGGGCGGCAGACCGAGTGGACGCTGCTTGAACTGCTCTACCGGGCCGCGCTGAAGACGAGCCCGTTCAGCACGCTCACCTCGGTCGGCCTCGGGCGGTTCACGTCCGAGGCCACCCGCCCGGTGCCCGAGCCCGCCTCGCTCCGGCAGCGTTCCACCGTACGGCTCAACGTCGCGGTGCTCGCCAGGCTGTCGGCCGCCATCCTCGCGGACCCGGGGCTGAGGTCCGACGTCTCGGTCACGCTCGCCCCGGGCGTCAGCGTGGACGGCGACACCGCGCGGTACGTCCGCCGCAGGACCACCGCCGGCCTCGACCCCGACGCGGTCGTCGCGATCGACGGCGTACACGAGGATCTGTTCTTCCTGCCCAGCGGTCCCGCGCTGAACGACGTGGTCACGATCGCCAGGCAGGCCAGGCTGACCCTGCGCGAGCTGTCGGAGAAGGTGGCGGCCGCGGCGGACGACCGGACCGCCGAGGCGACCGACCGGCTGCTCGGCCACCTGCTCAGGCTCGGCCTGCTGCTCGCCCCCGACCTACAGCTCGACCTGGGGTCGCCCGACCCGGCCGCCGCCTTCGGTGCAGGGCTGGCCACCCAGTCCCACCCGGCCTTACGTCGGGTGGCGGCGGCCCTGGACCAGGCAGGCGATCTCGTCACCCGCTACCCGGCGACCCCCGCCCGTGGCCGGGCCGTCCTGCTGGCGGAGATCCGCGGGCGGGTCCGCGACGCCTACGACCTGGCCGGCGCGCCGGAGCGGCTGGTGCCACGCACCCTGGTCTACGAGGACACGACGATCACGAGCGACGGCATGGCGACAGACCGCCGCGCCTGGGAGAGCCAGGCGCTGCCGTCCCTGGCCGCGCTCGCCGACATCCTGCCCGCCTTCGACCTGAGCCTGCCGCGCCGCCTGACCGCCCTCGGCTTCTTCAAGGCCAGGTACGGATCCGGCGGCCGATGCGACGACCTGGAGCGCTTCTGCCACGAGTTCCAGCGCGACTTCTTCGCCCCCTACGCCCAGCGCTCCATGCGCAGACGCGCCTTCGACGAGGGCAACATCTACCTGCCGCAGGAGAACTGGTTCAAGCTCCCCGAGCTGGCGGCGCTGGATCGGGCCCGCGAGGCGGCCTCCCTGCACCTGCGCGGTCTCCAGCCCGAGGCGGGCACCCCGGAGGAGATCCGGCTGGGTGCCGACTTCGTGGCGGCGGTCCTGCGGCATCTGCCGGCCGACGGCAGGTTCGACCAGCCGTGGTCGTTCTTCGTCCAGCTCGCGTCCGCCTCCGGGCGGCCCGGTGACGGCAGGCTGGTGCTCAACCAGGCGTATTCGGGGCTGACCCTGATGTTCTCGCGGTTCGCGCACAGCCTGGAGGAAGGCGGGGCGCGGGCGCTGCTCGCGGAGACCCTGCGCCGCGCCACCCCGCCCGGGGCCGTACTCGCGGAACTGCGCGGCGGCTACGAGACGACCAACCTCAACATCCATCCGAGCGTCACCGACTACGAGATCGTCTGCCCGGGCGACATCAGCACCCGGCCGCCCGGCGAGCAGATCCTCCTCGACGACCTCGTCATGGTGCACGACGAGCGGGCCGACCGGGTGCGGCTGATGTCCGGCCGGCTCGGCCGCGAGGTGATCCCGATCTATCTGGGCTTCCTGCTGCCGATGGCGCTGCCGGAGGTCCAGCAGGTGCTGATGTGCTTCGCGCCGGGCGGCATGGCCCAGATCGACCTGTGGGCCGGCACCGGGCAGCCGGTCCCGGCCGAGGGCATCACGATGTACCCGCGCCTGGTGCTCGGGGACCTCGTGCTCCAGCGCCGCATGTGGAAGCTGAGCACGAGCGTGTTCCCGTTCCGCGACCCCCGGCACAGCGACGCGGAACACCTGTTGAAGGTCCATCGGTGGCGGCGCGAGCACGGGATTCCCGGCCGGGTCTTCGCCCAGGTCGACACCGCCGGCCGGGGCGCGGGGGACGGCGAACGCAAGGCGACCCGCAAGCCGCTGCCCGTCGACTTCGGCAGCTGGATGTCCCTGCAACTGCTCGAACAGCTGGCGCTGGGCGCGTCCGCGCGCGTCGTGCTGACCGAGTGCGCCCCAGACTTCGGCGAACTCTGGCTGCGCGACGAGCACGGCAGGGCCCATGTCGGCGAATTCCTGATCGAGCTCTACGAGAGGGGCCGGCATGGGTAGCGAGTGGGTGGCGCTGCACGTCTTCTACGCCAGCGACGCCAATCCGATCGTCGTCGAGGCCGTTCGCCCGCTCGTCGCGGGCCTCCGGGAGGACGGCCTGATCAGCGGCTGGTTCTTCATCAAGTACTGGCAGGAGGGCCCGCACCTACGCCTGCGGTTCAAACCGGCCCGTCCCGCCGACCGGGCGGAGGTCACCCGCCGGGCCGTCGGCGCGGTGGAGGACTTCCTCCGCCGGCGCCCCGCACTCTACGAGAACGACGTGGACGGCCTGGCCGACCTCTACAAGCGGATGTACCTGGCCGAATACGGCGAGGAACGCTGGAACGCGGAGTACGGCGCCGACGGCCGGATGCCGTTCCGCCCCAACAACAGCGTCGCGCTGCTGCCGTACGAGCCGGAGTACGACCGCTACGGCGGCGAGGCAGGGATCTCGATCGCCGAGTGGCACTTCGAGCGGTCCAGCGACATGGTGGCCCAGCTGCTGGCCACCTCCAACACCCACGTGCGACCGGTGCTGCTGGGGCTGGCCGCCCAGTTGAGCCTGATGACCGCCTACACCTTCCTCGGGGACGACGAGGCGGTGAGCAGGTTCTTCCGGCGGTACCGGACCTTCTGGGAGACCTCCTACCAGGAGCCTTCGGACGGATACCACGACTCGTTCGACAAGAGCCTGGAGCTGACTCGCGACACGTTCGCGGCGCGGGTCGCCAGGATCGGATCGCTGGCCACCGCCGAAGGACCTCTGGAGTCCTCCGGCATCGAGCGGACCTGGTTGAACCACTGCCGGAAGCTGCGTGACCGGGTACGGGCCGCCGCGGGCCGGGGTGAGCTGCTGTTCCCCTCGCGTAGCGGCGGAACCGCACCGATGACCGACGGGGAGGAACTGGCCACGGTCCTGCTGAGCTCGTACATCCACATGACCAACAACCGCATCGGCGCGGCCATCCTGGACGAGATCTACCTCTCGTATCTCATCGAGCGGGTGCTCGAACCCGGCCTCGCGAGGTCGGCGTGACGGACCTCTCCGCGCCCGCCTGGCTCGACGACGCCCGTCCCAAGCTCAGGCAGTCCGTACGGGTGGGGCCCGCCCTGCTGAAGGGAACCGCCACCGTCCACTTCGTGGCGGAGGCGGATACCCAGGCGTACCTCCAGGTGGGTCCCCGCGAGGCGTTTCTCATGGGGCGTCTGGACGGGTCGCGTAGCCTCACTGAGATCGGCGTCGAGTACGCCGAGCGGTTCGGCAGGCGGCTGGGCGTCGAGCACTGGCAGCAGCTCCTCGGCCTGCTGGGCTCGCGCGGGCTGCTCGACCCCGCCGACCCCGGCCTGCTGGCGGACGTCAGGGAGAAGGCGGCGCTCGCGCGCAGGTCGGAGGGACGTACCCCGCTGCTCTGGCGGCTGCCCATCCCCGGCGCGCCGGATCTCGTGCCCCCGGTCGCGCGCGCCTTCGGATGGCTGCTCCGGCCGATCGTCGCGGTGCCCCTCACCCTGGTCGGCCTGGCGGTCTGTGCGCAGGTCGCCCTGAACTGGGCGGCGCTCTACGCCTCCCTGGGGGAGGCGGGGTCGCCGTGGTGGGTCACGGCTCTCGGCCTGCTCATCTCGTGGATCACGATCGGCCTGCACGAGTTCGGCCACGGCGTGGCCTGCCACCGCTACGGCGGGCGGGCCACCCAGATCGGCTTCATGTGGCGCTTCCCGTTCGTCGCGCCCTACTGCAAGGTCGACGACATCGTCACGTTCGCCGCGGCGCGTCACCGGGTCGCGACGTCCTTCGCCGGGATCTACGTCAATCTGCTCGCCGTCCTGCCTTTCGCCGCCTTGTGGCTGTGGGGCCCCGCCTCCGGCTGGCCGCACAACCTGGCCACCACGCTCCTGCTCTTCGGAACCGTCACCGTCCTGGTCAACCTGCTGCCGGTGCTCCAGCTCGACGGCTACCACATGCTCGAACACGCCACCTCGACGATCGGGCTCCAGTCGGAGTCCTTCCGGTTCGCGGGGGCGTTCCTGCGCCGTGGGCCCGCCGGCGTGCGCGCCTATCCGCGTCGGGCGCGCTGGATCTACACCGCGTACACGGCCTTGTCGGCGGCCGTCCTCGGGCCCGTGCTGGCCTGGCTCGGGGCGGTGTGGTTCGGCACCCTCGACGACCTGTGGGGCCCGGTGCCGGCCGCGCTCGTCCTGGCCGCCGAAGCGGTCCTGGTGGTCGTCTTCCTGACCTGGGCCCTGCGCAGGCGCCGTGCCGTCAGGAGCTGACCTCGGCCAGATTCCGGTCGCCCCGGAGAATCGCCTCCTCCAGGTCCCGCAGCAGGGGGCCCGGCTCAAGCCCCAGCTCGTCGATGTACAGCCGCCGCGTCTGCCGGTAGACCGCCAGCGCCTCCGCCGTACGGCCGGAGCGGTACAGCGCGCGCATCAACTGGGCGCGCAGCCGTTCCCGGAAGGGCTGCTCGGCGACCAGCCGGTGGAGTTCGGCGGTCACCTCGGCGCTCCGGCCGAGCGCGATCTCCAGGTCGAGCCACTCCTCCTGCGCGGACAGCCTCCGCTCGGTCAGCTGGACCGCCGCCCGCTGCATGATCCGGCCGGGCACTCCCGACAGCGGGGGGCCCTGCCAGAGCGAGAGCGCCGACCGCAGCCGCGCGGCGGCCAGCGTGGTCTGTCCCAGCGCGGCGAACTCGCGTGCCTCGGCGAGCCACCGGTCGAACACGGCGGCGTCGAGCCGCGACTCGCCGAGGTGGATGGTGTATCCCGCCGGATAACCGGTGATCTCGGCCGCCGGCACGCCGACGTCCCGCAGCCGTCGCCGGAGCATCCAGACGCAGTTGTGGATCTGGTGGCGCGCCCCGTCCGGCGGACGCTCGTCCCACACGGCCGTGATCAGCGACTCCACCGGCACCATGCGGTCGGCGTTGAGCAGGAGCGCGGCCAGCACTACCTGCTGCCGTGGGCTCTTGAGCTGCACGCGCCGACCCTCGGCGCCGAGCTGGAGGGGTCCCAGGACGCAAAACTCGATCTTCGGCATCGGACCTCCACGTGCGGTGTGCGACCGTCCAATACCTGACCAGACGGAGATCCACCGCCGGTCCACCACCGGTCCACCGCAGGTCTTTTGGCAACTCCTGATCAGATAGCTATGGGAAGACTGTCATTATTCATCCCGATTTCTCTTGATCATCTCTTTACGGCGGCGCGATGAAGATCGAACATTGGGGAATTGATCACGCCCTTGACTGTCCGTACGACCTAATGGTCAGCTGATCCGGAGCACGATCTTCATGCAATTCGGCTTGCTTGGACCCCTTTTCGTCAAGTCAGCCAGCGGATGGTCGCTCTGCCTGAAGCGTCCGAAACATCGGCAACTCCTGGCCGCGCTCCTGCTCCGGCCCAACGCCACGGTCGCCTCGGGCCTGCTCATCGACTACCTGTGGGGGGAGCGAGCGCCGAAATCCGCCCGCGGCAACCTGAAAACCTACATCTGGCAACTGCGCGGGATGCTCGCCGCGCTCGACCACGGCCGGGCGCGCATCGAGACGACCGGCAACGGCTACCAGATCACCGTACGGCCCGACGAACTCGACACCCTCTCCTACCAGCAGCTGACCCAGCGGGGCGACCAGGCCCACCGCCGGGGCGACGCCGCCGCGGCCGAGGTCGCGTTCAGCCAGGCGTTGAACCTGTGGCGTGGCGAGGTGTTGCAGGGCCAGACGCTCTCGGAGCCGCTGAGCGCCTGGGCGCGGATACTGGCCGAGGACCGCCTCCGGGTGCTTGAGGAACTGGCGGAGGTCCGCATCGCGCTGGGCCGCCACGCCGAGACGATCGGCCCGCTGCGCCGCGCGCTCCACGAGAACCCGCTCAGGGAACGGCTGTGGGCCCAGCTCATGCTGGCGCTCTACCGGGACGGCAGGAGCAGCGACGCCCTCCTGGCGTACCAGGACCTCCGGCTCCATCTCATCACCGAGATCGGCACCGAGCCCGGACCGGCCGTGCGCCGCCTCCACCAGCGCATCCTTGCCGCGGACCCCGGCCTCGACGGCGGCTGCGCCCCAACCGCCCTCGACGACGCGTCGCCCCGCAGAGCGATGATCAGCCTTTCCCCGCCCGACCTCCCGGCGCAGCTGCCCTCCGACGCCGGGCCCTTCGTGGGCAGAGACGGCGAACTCACCGCGCTGACCGCCCTGCTGTCCACCCCCGGAACCGGCCATGGGCTGGTCGCGGCCATCGACGGCCCCTGCGGGGTCGGCAAGTCGCGGCTGGCCGTCCACGCGGCACACGCCGTCGCCTCCGCGTACCCCGACGGGCAGCTCTACGCCGACCTGCACGGGACGACCGCCGGCCGCGCCCCGCTGCCCCCGGACGAGGCCCTCGCCCGATTTCTCCGAGCACTCAACGTGCCCGACACGAGCCGCCACATCGACGAGGCCGCCGCGCTCTTCCGGACCCAGACGGCCGGACGGCGCATGCTCATCGTCCTCGACAACGCCGTCGACGCCGCCCAGGTGAGGCCGCTGCTCCCGGGCGGCTCGGCCTCGGCCGTCCTGGTGACCAGCAGGGCGCGGCTCACCACCCTGGACGCGACCACCCGCCTCCACCTGGACCTGCTCGGCGAACGCGAGGCGACGGACCTGCTCGCCGCCTTCGCCGGCCCCGAGCGGGTACGCCAGGAGCCCCAGGCGGCGGCGCGGATCGTCGAACTCTGTGACCGCCTGCCCCTCGCGGTCCGGGTCGCGGGCGCCCGGCTGGCCGACAACCCCCACTGGCCGGTGACCCGGCTGGCCGCCCGGCTCACCCCGCCCGAGACCCGCCTGGCCGAACTCCGCCACGGCGACCTGTGCGTCCGCGCACGTCTGACCGCGGGCCACGAACTCGACCACCACCCGGCCGCCGGCGACCTCTTCGAACTCCTCGGCCTCCTCGACCTCCCGGAGGTGACCGCCCCCGTCGTCGCCTCACTCACGGACGGGAACACCGACGACATCCAGCCATCCCTCGACGCCCTGGCCCAGGCCCGCCTACTGGAAAGCCACGCCCCCGACCGCTACCACATGCGCCCCCTGATCCGCCTCTTCGCCCGCGCCCAGTCCGCCCACTCCTGCCTCCTCAGCGCACCCTTCCTGCTCAACCTCATCGGCGTGTAGCACGGCAAGTCCCTTTCCTTGGTTGGGGCTTTGTTGACGGCATTTGCCCCCTATGTAAAAGTTTTACTTATGGCTCCTCAGATAACCGTCGCAGTGGCGACGATCCTCGGCGTCTTCCTTGAAGATCCAGCAAGAGAGCGGTACGGCTATGACCTCATGAAAGAGACCGGTTTCCCCAGTGGGAAGATCTATCCATTGCTGGCCCGGCTCCAGGCCGCGCAGTGGCTGACTGTCACAGAAGAAGACATCGACCCAGCAGTGGCCGGCCGTCCTGCGCGCCGTGGATACCGACTGACGCCCGAGGGCGCGAGGGTGGCCCGGCTGGAGTTGGCAAGGCTCAGCGACCGGCTGCGGCCGACGCCGCGCGACCTGCGAGCGCTACGCCCCGGGGAGGGGCTTCAATGAGCCACGTACTGCCGGTGGCCGGCGCTGCCGCGACCTTTATCGGCCTGCTCATTCTTGCCATATTCCAGGACCTGATCAGCGAGGAGGCCCGCGTGCGCCTGGAGAGGCTACCCTTCGCCATCTTGCGGCTCGCCGCCCTGCAGATGCCCGCGGAACTGCGCGAAGAGATCTACAGGAACCATTGGCTACCCGACCTTGAGTTCCAACTCAGCGAGGAAGCCGGGGCAGGGCCGATCACCCGGGTGATCGCCGCCAACCGGTGGGCGTTGTCCATGCTCGTTCGTCGCGGCGGATCCCGGATCGCGAGGGAGCTGTACGCCGGAATTCCCCCGAACATGCGGGGTTTCGAAGATATCCGCCTCATACCCCGAAGCCGCCGCAAACAGTTCGACGCACGGGCCGTACGGCTGAACAAGCTATGCCAGCATCCACCGGCGAACTTCGACGAAACCGCCTTGGCGAAGCTGGCGTCCGATCTCGCCATCGCCTGCGAGGCCCTTGTCGACGCCCGGGCCGAACGGGAAGCCGTGGCCCTTGCCATTCCCCTGCTCGACCGCGCACACCCGATCACCATGCGCCTCGGCTTTGATCACCCGGCCTTGCTGGCGGTGCGTCGTTCGTACGCTCACGGGCTGGTCCAACTCGGCCACGCGCGGGCTGAGGCGTTGCTACGTGAGCTGCACGAGGAAGAGGCCAGGCTGTACGGCCACCAAGATCCCCGCACTTTCCCCACCTTGCAGCTGCTGTGGTGGGCGGTAATGCGCGCGGGACGTCTGGAAGAGGCCAAAGCGGGACTGCTGGCCCTCGAAGCCCTCATGGTGCGACTGCCCAACCCCAAACTGGCACTACTCCGACATGTCCAGTGCAAACGCAACTGGATCCAGGGCGAACTACGGGAGAAGCACGAAGCGACGCAGGGATATCGACAGGTCGCCAGGGACAGGTCGGACGAACTGGGCGCCTCGCATGCCGACACCATCGACAGCATCGACAGCATGGGCAAGATGCTGGTACGAAACGGCGACGGGATACGAGGCCTGAAGATCCTGCGCGCGGTCTACGCCGAACGAAGGCGTTTGCAGGGCCGCCGACACACCGACGCCCAGGAGACGGCCAAGCACCTGGCATTGGCGCATGCCCTGGCCCATCCAAGTGTGCTCGTCCGCCGTCGGGCGCTGCGCCGGCTGCGCCGCATCCTCAAGGTGCAGATCCGCGTACGTGGGGCTGATCATCCCAACACCCTCGACACCGAGCAGTTGCTCGCCAAACTCGTCACCCTCCTGGAGAAGCGATGAAACTCGGGCTCCTCACCGCATGCCTGGGCGAGCAGTCTCTCGAACAGGTGGCCGCGTGGGCCTCCCAGGCCGGGTACGACGCCCTTGAGGTGGCGGTCTGGCCAAAGGACAGCAGCCACATCCACCACGCCGCTCATCTCGACGTTCGGGACTTCTCCGCCGCTGACGCCGACCAGGTCAGAAAACTCCTGGACCGTTACTCCCTCACCATCCCGGTGGTCACCTACTGCGACAACAACCTGCACGCCGACGACCGGCGACGCGAGGCCATCCACCGGCATCTGCGGTCGGTCATCGACACCGCTGCCGCCCTGGAGGTCCCTGATGTCTGCACCTTCATCGGCCGGGATCTCACCCGGTCGGTTTCCGACAACCTGAAGCTGGCCGAACAGCACCTGCGCCCGCTGCTGGCGTACGCGGCCGAACGCGGCGTCCGCCTCCTCGCCGAGAATTGTCCGATGGAGGGCTGGCATGCCGACGGTTACCCCGGGAACCTCGCGTACTCGCCCGAACTGTGGGACTGGATGTTCGATCTCGGCTTCCAACTCACCTACGACCCCTCCCACCTGGCCTGGCTGGGCATCGATCCGGTCGACGCACTCCAGTACGCCTTGCGGCGCGGCATGGTCGCCCACGTCCAAGCCAAGGACATCGAAATCGACGAACGGGCCCGAAGCCGCTACGGCATTTTCGGCAAGACGGTCGAACGCACCTCACCTACCGACGTCGGCTGGTGGCGCTACCGTATTCCCGGCCGCGGCCAACTCGACTGGAACCGCATCATCGACACCCTCTACGTCCATGGGTACGAGGGAACCGTCGCCGTCGAGCACGAGGATCTCGTCTGGGGCGGCACACTCGCCAAGACGCAACAGGGACTGCGCATCGCCGCCCAGACCCTGCGCCCCTTCATCGCTCCAGGCACTCGGCAGTGACGGCCATCCACCTACTCAAGGCTGCGGGGGCGCTGCGCCCAGGGTGGTAGCTGGTCTTGAATGGCCGCGATCGCTTTCGGCGTAGGCCGTCCGATGGTCGGCGGAACACTTTTGAGCGGTATTCCCAGCACCTCCGCCCATCGCCGGCGCCAGGAGAGGCGCCGCTGGGTTCTTCGTTCCGCGCGGGCTTGGGCTCTGCGGTGGCAGCGCTCAATCTCGGCGCGGATAGCGGACGGTGAGTATCCGGCCGTACTTCCGGACCTCATCGACGGCGACAGGCGTCAGGCCCGTGGCGAGGCGTTTGAAGGTTTGAGGTGAAATGCCCAGCCTGTTTGCTGCCTGAGCGGCGTTGCAACGATGTTCGGCAGCGAGTAGGCGCTGGAATCGCTCGATGTCCGCTTACCAGACTGATGACGCGGAGGCCAGGTGGAGGCGGCCCGCTAAGTCGTAGCACCGGCCGTGGATTGAACGGTTCACCGGCAAATGGGGCGTTCGATGACGGGCGACACGATAACGGCTTAACGCCCTGTACATTGCCGTGAAACACAGCAATCTGGGAGCGCTCCCATCGCTCGCGTAGAGAGAAGCTCTCGGATGAGTACGTTGAATCGGCTCCGCCGCCGGCGGAGCACGCTGGCCGCGACCGCGGCGGTGGTTCTCGCCGCAGTGGGTCTGGTGGCCACCTCCACAGCGGCCAACGCGGCCATCGCCTGCTCGGTGACGTACACCAAGGCGTGGGACAACGGCAGCGGGTTCGGCGCCAATGTCACGATCACCAACCTCGGCGACCCGGTCAACCCGTGGACGCTGCGCTTCGCCTTCCCCGGCAACCAGCAGGTGAGCAACGGCTGGGGCGGCACCTGGTCGCAGTCCGGTCAGAACGTCACAGTGGTGGCGCCTTCCTACGCCCCCAGCCTGGGCACCGGCGGGTCGACCACCATCGGGTTCAACGGCACCTACAGCGGGACGAACACCAACCCCGGCACCTTCTCGATCAACAACGTGACGTGCACCGGAAGCAGCCCGCCGCCCAACACGCCCCCCACGGTGTCCCTAACCTCGCCCACCAACGGGCAGAGCTACGGCGCCCCCGCCACCATCGCGCTGGCCGCGACCGCGAGCGACTCGGACGGGTCGGTCACCAGTGTGGCGTTCTACAACGGCAGCACGCTGCTCGGCACCGACACCACCTCGCCCTACACCTTCAGCTGGACGAACGTCGCGGCCGGCAGCTACTCGCTGACCGCGAGGGCGACGGACAACGGCGGCGCGACCACGACCTCCACCGCGGTGAACGTCACCGTGCTGCCCGTCGTGGCCGACCCCATCGTCGTGGTCAGCCCGACGGCCGTCACCGTGCCCGAGGGCGGCACCGCGACCGTGTCCGTACGGCTGTCGCGGGCCCCGACGAGCAACGCCACCGTGACCACCACGCGGGTCAGCGGCGACACCGACCTGACCGTGGCGTCCGGCGGCACGCTCACCTTCACCACCGCCAACTGGAACATGCCCCAGAACGTCACCATCGCCGCGGCCGAGGACGCCGACACCACGAACGGCACCGCGAACTTCACCTCGGCGTCGCCCAACTACCTGTCCGGCACGTTCACCGCGACCGAGGCCGACAACGACACCGCCACCGGCGCCGCGCCCGCGCTGCACGTCGAGGGCAACCGCATCGTGACCAGTTCCGGCGCCACCTACCGGCTGCTCGGCGTGAACCGGTCCGGCGGCGAGTTCGCCTGCATTCAGGGGAATGGCATCTGGGACGGCCCGATGGACCAGGCCTCCGTCACCGCGATGCGCTCCTGGAAGATCCGGACGGTCCGGGTGCCCCTCAACGAGCAGTGCTGGCTGGGCGTCGCCCCCGTCCAGGCGCAGTACGGCGGCACCTCGTACCAGAACGCGGTCAAGACGTACGTGAACCTGCTGATCGCGAACGGCATCACGCCGATCGTCGAGATGCACTGGAACTACGGCCAGTACACCGGGAACTCCTCTGGCTGCTCCGACGTGAACGCGACCTGCCAGAAGCCGATGCCGGACGCCCAGTACGCCCCGTCGTTCTGGACCGGGGTGGCCAACGCCTTCAAGGGCAACGACGCGGTCATCCTCGACCTGTTCAACGAGCCGTACCCCGAGCGCGCCACCGGCAGCACCACCACCGGCTGGGCCTGCTGGAAGAACGGCGGCACCTGTCCGGGCATCTCGTACCAGGTGGCCGGATTCCAGAGCCTGGTCAACACGGTACGGGCCACCGGCGCCACCAACATCATCATGATCGGCGGCCTGGCCTACTCCAACGACCTGACCGGCTGGCTGGCCAACAAGCCGACCGACCCGCTGAACAACCTGGCGGCGTTCGCGCACATTTACAACTTCAACAGCTGCGCGAACACCTCCTGCTACGACAGCCAGCTGGCCCCGGTGGCCGCCGCCGTGCCGCTGAGCCTCACCGAGATCGGTGAGAACGACTGCGCCCACAGTTTCATCGACACCTTGATGAACTGGGCGGACGCCCACGGCGTCGGCTACCTCGGCTGGACCTGGAACACCTGGCCCTGCACCAGCGGCCCGGCCCTGATCACCGACTACAACGGCACGGCCACAGCCTTCGGCCAGGGCCTGAAGACCCGCCTCGCCACCGTCTCCAACTGATCACCAGGGGTGGCCACCACCTCCCGGCGGTGGCCACCCCTGATCGCAGCCCCCGAGCTTGGGCCACCGGTTCTCCTCACTCGATCGGATCAGGCACGATCAGATCCAACTTGTGGACGCGAGAGGAGATCCCGCAGTGACCTTCGCCACCGATGCCCGACGCGTCCGCGATCATGGCCTGCCCTACAGCCACCGGCGCACGGCCCTGCGATGCGCCGTCGGACGGCACATGCCGCTCGGGTTCACCGCCACGTGGCGGTACATCACCGGCGCGGCCGGGCCGGTGATGTACCGCCGCGACGAGGCGCTGCTGCGGGCCCTGGACATCCTGGAGACCAGCCGCGCGGCCCGGCTCCGGGAGATGGAGGCGTTCGCCGCACGACGGCGATCGGAGAAGCAGCGCGGATACGGCGTGCGCCACGACGAGCAGCGGTACCGGTTCGGGTTCCGCTGGTACGGGCCGGACAGCCACGAGGCGATGTATCAGACCGTTGAGACCTTGTGGGCCGAACACAAGGCCCAGCCATTTCCTGGGGGGTCCCACGCTCTGATAACTGACGCTCTGATGGCTGACACGTACACGGCAGGCTGTGTCCACAGCTATCTCCATTCGGGTGGTCGGCTGACCGGCGGCACCCGGGCGATCCTCCGCCGGTGCGTCGCCGACCTGCACCGCGGACCCTTCGGCGGTCCGGAGAGCTTCCAGTACTTCCGGCGGCTGGCGAAGATGGCCGACCTCGTCCTGCACGATGCCCTGCCGCTGATCCGGCGGGGGTGGGTCGGCGACGCCGCCGCGGTCCGCGACGTCTTTCTGTCCGCCACGGCCGGCAAACCGTACCTGCGGGAGGCCGAACCAGACGCCGGGAGCCCTGGATGGATCGAGGGCTTCCTGGCGTGCGGCTCCAGCCACGAACTCTGGGTCGCCGAGCTGCGCGGCCGGATCGTCGCCTTCGCCACGCTCAGCATCGACCAGCTCGGCCACCTCTTCGTGACGCCCGGCCTCCAACGTCAGGGCATCGGCACCGATCTGATCGTTCATGCCAAGCGTGTCAGGCCCGGAGGCCTGCGCCTGCACGCCTTCCAGCGCGACACGGACGCCTGCCGCTTCTACGAACGGCACGGCTTCACCGTGTCCGGCCTGGACGACGAGTCAGGCGAACCGGAGCTGACCTACTCCTGGCAGCAGTCTGGCGGTGGATGCGGCAGTCGAATGGATCAATGACAACTGCTGAGCCTGGCCGTCAGCATCCCGGGTACTTGTCCCCGGCGAGGCGGCCACCGGTGAACTGGGTGGTGAAGTCGTCGGCGAGTTCGGTGATGGTGTCGCTGCCTTCCAGGCGGGACAGCCAGTGTGGAGGAAGGGCCGCGTCGCCGTACCGTGCGCCGAGGAGGTTGCCGCAGACGGAGCCGGTGGAGTCGCTGTCGCCGGAGTGGTTGACCGACAGTAGGAGCGCCCGCTCGATGTCCTGGCCGCCCACCAGCGCGCAGTAGATCCCGATCGCGAGGGCTTCCTCGGCCACCCATGCGCCGCCGAGTTTCTCCACCGTCTCCGGCGACGGCTCCGCCGCTCCGGCGAGGTCGACCGCGCCCTGGATGGCGGCGGTGGTCTCTTCGTGTGCGGGCTGCTCGCCGAGCAGGTCGAGGGTGTTATGTACGGCCTCCGGCAGGGGCCTGCCCTCGACCAGGAAGAAGACGATCGCCGCGAAAGCCCCGGCCGCGAGGTAACCGGTGGGGTGCCCATGGGTGATCTGGGCGCAGTCGGCCGCGAGTTTGAAGGCCGTGTGCGGGTCACGGGCGGCCAGTCCGAAGGGGGCCGACCGCATGACGGTCCCGCAGCCCTTGGAGCCGGGATTGATCGGCCCCGGCGTGCCGGGAGCGGCGATCGGGCCGCGGTCGGCGTGCAGGCCGGACAGGCAGGTGGTGCCGGGCGCGCGACGCGAGTAGAGCCAGGTCTGTTCGCGCAGCCGGCCGGTGCGGACGAGATCGTCCGCGGGTGGCGGGGAGGGGTGCTGCTGGGTGTCGAGCCAGCGTAAGTAGGCGTGGCGGAGGACGTCCACCGCGCTGCTGATGCCTCGCTCCCGTCCGCGTACGTCGGCGCGGATCAGCCCTTCGACGGTGAACAGCGTCATCTGGGTGTCGTCGGTGATCAGACCGATCTTGCCGCGCCAGTCGGGTGCGAGGTCGGTCAGCCCCGCCTGGCCATGGTCGCGGCGGATGGCGGCGATCGGGTCGAACTCGATGGGCGCGCCGAGGGCGTCACCGATCGCTCCGCCGAGCAGACAACCGCGCACCCTGGCGCGGAATGGAATGTCGCCCGTATTGATATGGCTCACCACAATGATCCCTTCTCGCACGGCTGGACCGACCGTACCCGCTACACCGCCAACGGGAGCGTGAGAGAAGCTGACATCTACTCCGCGATCCCCGACTCCAGCGGAACCTTCGGCGATGACGATCGTGGGCCCGTCGCAACGGGAAGAGCGGGCAGCACCTGGACCGTGTCGCCGACCGGGCGTTCGCCGGTCGCGTCCGACGGGCGGTTCACGAGTGCCCCGTCCACCGCCATGGCTGTGGAGCCCCCGCCGTCCAGGCTCATCGCCTGTACGGCCCCGAGCGACTGCATGAAGGCCGCCCCCTCGGTGAGCGTGAAGCCCTCGCTGCCGCCGCTGAGGCGGCCGTCCACCGTGACCAGCAGGAGGCGGCCCTGCTGGTCGAGGCCGGCCATCGTCCGGGGCTGGCGCTTGTTCGCCCAGGTGTAGCCGAAGGACAGGTCCGCAGGGTCGACGACGCCTTCGGCGGCGGCGTCGATGTGGATCCGTCCGTCCTTCACCAGTGTCGGGGCGGCGCTGACGATGCTGTCGTCCGCGCCGAGCCGGACCCGATGGCCGTCGGTGTCCCGGATGACCTTCCTCACGGAGACCTTCCGGCCCACCTCGGCGTGGCTGGTGAGCCAGTCGGCCGCCAAGCCGGTGCCCTGAAGCACGGTATGGCCGGGGGGAACGGCGCCGCCCCGGCTGCCAGTGGACACCACACGGTTCCTGGAGTTCAGCACCACCTGGACACCCGGCCCGGTGGGCAGCTCGTGCACGTATTCGGAGGTGAACCCGACCAGGTCGTCGGCCTCGGTGCAGGTGACGTCCTGGCGCGGCTCCGCGGTGGGCTGCCCGCCAGGCCGGCCGCAGTCGCGCACCAGCCCCGGCGTACGGTTGATGCCCTGGACGTCGTAGGAGGAGCGGCCGGCACGTGCGGTGACGGTCGTGGTCAGATCGGCGATCCGGTTGTGCCGTCCGCCGTCCGCGAGGATCAGCGCCGTGCGCGAGCCCACCGCCATCGACGCGAGCTCGCCGTCGTAGGCGGAGATGCCGGCCGGGACGCCCTGGACGCCGTCGGCGTCGGAGGTGATGAAGAAGCCGCCGTTGACGCCCACCAGCGAACCGAGCTTGGCGGCCACCGAGGACGTCTGCCGCCGATCGGTCACGTTCCCCTCGTGGGTGGCCGTGATCGAGCCGCTGAAGGTGTGGGGGTCGATGACCGCGACATGAACGTTCTGCAGATCGGCCAGTTGGTCGGCGTCATAGCCCGTCCAATCGACCGCGGTGCGGAATCCGGCCTCGGTGACCCGTGCGGCGATGCTGTTGGCCGTGCTCCGCTTCACGTACGCGCCGATCCTGACCCGTACGCCCATGAGACCGCCGGGTGTGTCGCTGTAGTCCGGCCACGGTATCGGCCGCACTGTCGGCGTGAATCCGGCGGTGCGCAATGTGTCAGCGGTTTCCAAGGCCCAGGACTCCGTCCCCACCGGGGCCCAGGCCGGAGCGCCGGTGAACCGGGCCTCCACCGGGGCCTGCACGTTGACCGTCCAACGGGGCGAGGCGGCGGCGTTCCGCAGCGTTCCGGTGCGCACCTCCACGCCGGGCGCGAGGATCCGCGTGGTCCACTCCGCCGTGCTTCCGGTCGCCGATGTCGGGGACGCGGTGGGCACGGGCAACGTGTCCGCCACGGCCACACCGGCGATCGACCCCGGCGCCGCGACGGCCAGCGCGGTGGCCATGCGGAGCCAGCGCCCCGTACGAGTTGCAGCGCCTTCCCCCTGCTGTGCGCCTTCGGCCGTACCTCGACCAAAGACCTGCAAAACCCCCACCCTGCCCCCACCCCACCGCACTCCCGCCCCTGGCGGTCATATCGCCCACTTCCACGAGATCGAAACCGCCGGGTACCGGCATGCGCCGGGGCGAACTGGCCGGGGGTGAGAATGGGCCTACGACAATCACGGGGGAAGGTGAATGGGCGCGAACACATCGACGCCGCTGCTGGTGCTCTGGGACATCGACCACACGCTGATCGATGCCGGTTCCGTCGCGCGCCCGGCATATGCCGCAGCGTTCCAATAGGTGACCGGCCGCGCCTTGGCGCAGCCCTGGCAGTTCGACGGCCGTACCGAACTGGCCGCGGCGACGGACGCTTTACGAGCCCACGGCCTGGAGCCCAGCGCCGAACTGGTGGACGCCTTCATCGAAATGTTGCTCATGGAGCTGCGGGAGCGTGCCGGAGAGATGGCCGTCGGCGGGCACGTGCTGGCGGGCGCGGATGCCGCATTGACCGCGCTGGGCGCTGTCGCGGGAGTACGTCAGTCGGTTCTGACCGGGAACGTGCATCCGCTCGCGGTGCTGAAAATGGAGCTGTTCGGGCTCGACCACCACCTCGACTTCCGGCTCGGCGCGTACGGAGGCGACGCCTACGAACGCGCCGACCTGCCGGCGCACGCCTTCGAACGGACCGAGCGCCATCTCGGCTATCGCCACGGAGGCGCCGACACCGTCATCGTCGGCGACACCCTCCGCGACGTCGCCACCGCGCAAGCCGCCGGGGCCCGGGTGGTCCCGGTCGCGACCGGGACTACGAGCACCGCGAAACTTCGGGCGGCGGGCGCGGACGTCGTACTGCCCGACCTCGCCGACACCAGAGCGGTAATCCAGGCGATCACCGGAACCCTTTGAAGACCCCCCTGTGGTGGACACCCTGCGCACCGCGATACCGGGCTCCCAGATCGCCACGCTCCTCCGCGTGGCGGCCAACGCCAAACTGCACCTGGTCGCCCGAGCGCGGCAACCCGGCGCTCTCCGAGGGAGCGGGCAGCGTAGCCCTTGACTGGCGCACTGCTGGCGTTCAACCTCGAGAGGTGTACAAGTCCGTACAGACTCAGAGCCCAGGAGAGATCAATGGCGCTACGGTTCTACGGCAAGGGGGGCAGCGACACTGAGAACTGCCCTTCGGTCTCGGTCGATGAGGCTGACAACAGCCTTGTGTTCGTCGGCTGGCCGATCGAGGACCCCGAGGTGATCTCCGAGATCGAGCAGTACAGTCACATCGCACCGGACGAGCGCGCCTTCCGGATTCCTCCGGATCTGCGCAAGGCTATTTGGGAGGCTTTGGGTGGCGACAATCCCAACTTTGGCTGAGCTGCTGGACAAGACCCAGCGCTCGGTTACGCACCTGGAGATGCGGGACACCTATGGGCTCCGCGGTGAGGGCTACCGGGCATGGCGCTCCGGCGTCAGTATCGAAGAAATCTCCAGGTACGACTACCTGTCCTCCTGGGTAGACCTCATCGGCCGGCACGTCGCGCGCGGCGTCATATTCCGTCGCGCGAGAGTCGTCTCGGAACCTTTCAGCGACTACATCCGGTACGAGCACGCCATCACTCCTGCCGCGAACCTTGCGGCGGGGGAGTTGGTTCGTTGGCTACCCCGGCAGCGTGCCTACGATCTAGCGCTGCCTGGCTGCGACTTCTGGCAGTTCGACGATGGGCTGGTGCGGCTGATCTTCTCGTCAGGTGATGGTGACCTCGTCGGGTACGAAATGACCGACGATCCAGCAGTGGTCAGCCTGTGCAACTCCGCCTTTGAAGCCGTCTGGGAGCGCGGCATCGACCATGCGGAGTACAACCCCGCCTAGTCACCGCGCCACGTACCGTGCCCTCGATATCGTCCAGCAGCGCTCAGCAAGCCCGTAAGGCCATCGGCAACCGGCTACGAGCGATCCTTCGCCAGTCCGGCCTGACTTCGCGCGCTCTGGCGCGGCAGGCTGGCTGGGAGGAGTCCAGGTGCTCTCGTCTCATGTCCGGCCGTACGCCGCCGACCGAGAAGGACATCGAGATCTGGTGTCACTTTTGCGGCGTGCCAGAGGAGATTCCCGGCCTGATAGCGGCTTCGCGCAACGTGGAGAGTGCCTACATAGAGTGGCGCCAATTTCAGCGCAGTCAGAAGCACCTTAACGAGATGCGGCTGAAGCTGTACGAGGAGAGCCAGGTTTACCGCTTCTACAGTTCGACCACCTTCCCCTGGCCCGTTCAGGCCACCGGATACATGCGCGCGCTCATGCTGCGGAGTGCGGAGTTGCACCGTTCAGATCCCCCGGACATCGAAGACGCGATCCGGGTACGGGTGGATCGTCAACGACTGCTGGACGATGGCACCCGCCGAGCGGCCATCCTCGTGGAGGAGTCGGCGCTACGTGCCCAACCTTTCCCCCGGGACGTGATGCGGGAGCAGTTGAACCGCCTCCTGGTCATGATGCGACGACCGAACGTCTCCCTGGGCGTAGTGCCTACTCAGGGGAGGCGGGTCCAGAAGCCCGCCGAGAACTTCCACCTCTATGACGAGGTGCAGGTGTTCATCGAACTGCTGACGGCGGCGGTGACCATCACGCAGCCTCGCGAGATCGCCCTCTACGTCCAACTCTTCGAGGACCTGGCCGCCGACGCGGTCTACGGGAGGAAAGCTCGCGCGCTGATCAATGCGGCCATGGAGTTCCTGGACTGATTCTTGTACAAACTCGTACACACTAATTGAGTCGACGGAACGGACACTTCTACGGTCGATGCATGGCCCCGCGTGAAGCCCCCGCCTCCGATTGGCGGGAACGGCCCGAAAGAGTATGCCGCGACCCTTTCGGCACCCCCTGAGCAGCTGAGGGACCAGTTGGAGCACGCCACAGAAAGGACCAACCAATGCTTACGAGCACCGTGCCGGAAGCCCAGCCGACTCTCGATCTCATCACGCACTCCCCGGACGGCGAATCGCGAGGGACGATCTTCCGGGCCGGGGACTTCTTCCCCATGTCGCCGAGCAACCACATCCTGTCCGCCCCCGACACCCCGGCCAGCCTCGCGCGGCCCTGGGGGCTGCGGCACCTGGTCGTGCCGCCTGTCACCGCCACCAAACACGAGGGGGGAAGCAACGAGACAAGCGAGCAGAGCAGTGACGGCACCGGCCCCAACGAGGAGAAGAGCAAGGACTGAGATCGTGGCGCATACCGTCCTGATCATCACTGATGACTCCGACGCCGTGGCCGAGCGCGTCGCGGTCGAGCTGGTGGACCGGGGAGTGCCGGTCGTCACGATGGACACCGCCGACTTCCCGTCTCTGGTGTCAATGACGGCTGGCATCCAGACCAGGGACATGGGCTGGACCGGGATTGTCAACACCCCGCGTGGTGAGCTGGACCTGGCTCGCGTGGGCGCTGTCTACCTCCGCAGGCCGACGCAGTTCAAGATGGACGAGCAGATGACCTCCCCCGAGCGCGCCTTCGCGTACTCGGAGGCGCGTTATGGCTTCGGTGGGGTGCTGACCGCCCTGCGGCAGAGCGGCTGCCTGTGGGTCAATGACCCCCTGGCCGCGATGCGGGCCGAGTACAAGCCGGTCCAGCTCGTCGAAGCCGCACGCGCCGGTCTGAACATCCCCAAGACCATCATCACCTCAGACCCCCAGCAGGCACATGCCTGGGCGAAGGGTCTTGGCGGGCCCGTCGTTTACAAGCCGGTGGGCGGTATCTGGCATGCCGACGAGGGGCAGGTCAGGGTCGTCTACACCACCCCCATCAAGGATCTGGACAGCCTGCTCGATCCGGCCTTGGGCCGGACTGCGCAGATGTTCCAGGAGTGGATCGACAAGGCATTCGAGGCGCGGGCAATCATCGTCGGCAGTCAGGTGCTAGCAGTGCGGATCGACAGCGGCAGCGAGCAGGGCCGCATCGACTGGCGCAGCGACTACGACTCGCTCAGTTACGAGCGGATCGACCTGCCAGGCGAAGTCCGGGACCGCCTCGTCGAACTGCACGACCGGCTGGGCCTGGTCTTCGGGGCCGTGGACTTGATCTGCGACGTCACAGGGCAGTGGTACTTCCTGGAGACCAACCAGAGTGGCGAGTGGGGATGGCTGAACCTGAAGACGGGCCTGCCCGTCCCTGCAGCCATGGCCGACATACTTCAGAAGGGACCCGCATGGGCGCGTTGACGCCTCCGGATGGCCAGACGGTCGAGGGATTGACCGCCTGGCTGTCCGGCCATCTACGAGCCCGAGGCTCGATCACCGAGCCCCGGTGGGAGCGGGCACTACGTGAGGTGCCCCGGCATCGGTTCGCACCTTCGGCTGCCTGGTTCTCGGCGAACCACGCCGACGCGCCCAGGGGACGGTTCGACGTCCACGACACCCCTGCGGCCTGGTGGGCGGCGATCTACTCCGACACCTCCATAGTTATCCAGACCGACGACGGATCGGGCGACCCGGCTAGCGGGAAAGGGGTCTTCTCCTCCTCGGTGTCGGCTCCCGGCATCGTGTTCCCCTTCCTGGAGCTGCTGAATCCGCGGGAAGGTGACCGTGTTCTGGAGATCGGAACCGGGTCCGGCTGGACAGCTGCCCTGCTGTCGTGGGCGGTCGGGCAGGACGGCGTCACCAGCATCGAGGTAGACCAGCAGGTGGCGGCCCAGGCCGAGGCCAATCTCCGCGCCGCCGGATTCAGCCCGCATCTGGTCGTCGGCGACGGCGTCAAGGGCTGCCCCGAACGGGCCCCGTTCGACGGCGTCCACGTCACCGCGGGCGTGTCGCAGATTCCCCTGGCCTGGATCGAGCAGACCCGGCCGGGAGGGACCATCGTGATGCCCTGGCACGGTAACGGACGCATCGGCTACCGGCTGCGCCTCACGGTGCTGGACGAGGCCACAGCGATCGGGCGCTTCCACGGGAGGGCCGACTACATGATGCTGCGCGAGCAGCGGTACAACCAGCGATGGAGCAGCCACTGCCACAAGATGGCGGAGCAATCGACGACCGCTGTCAATCCACGCACCATTGGGGAAGCGGCCGTGGGCGCGCGCCTGCTGTGCGCCGCGCTGGCTCCCCACGTCGCCTGGCACGACATCATCGAAGACTCCGAGTACTCGGTGCTGCTGTACGAACTGGACGACCACACCGCCGAAGGCTCTTGGGCGGCCTGCGACCACGCCCCGGGAGCCGCCGAGTGCCGGGTGACGCAGTACGGCCGACGGCGGCTCTGGGACGAGGTGTCTGCCGCCTATCTCGAATGGCTCACGCTGGGCAGCCCCGGATACGAGCGATTCGGCCTGAGTATCGATCCCGCGGGGACGCGGCTGTGGCTGGATCACCCTGACGGCCCGAGCTGGGAGCTACCCGCGTAGCCCGTTGAGGCATAGCCTTCCTCGGCCGGTCTGGCCCCGAAGCAGCTTGTCCCAATCATCAGCTTGGGCTGCGTTCCCGTGGAACGCACCGCGCTGGCCTTGGACCGCGCCATCACTTTGAATGTCGTTCAGCACCGTTGGTTCGATGCCGGTCCAGTTGATAGCGCCCAGGTCAGCGACTCCTGATTCCCCCGGAGGGCCGGTTGTTCCACCAGAGTGAGAGGGTGACGGCGGTTGCGATGAGGAGGCCGCCGCCGGCGGCGAACCAGGTGGCGATGTCGACCTGCTCGTGGACGACGGTGAACGTGCCTGGGAGTTTGGCCAGGGCCTCTTGGAGTTGGTCGGCGTTCTGTGCGCGGTAGTACGAGCCTCCGGTGGTGTCGGCGACCTGCTGGAGCGCGTCCTCGTCGATGGCCAGCCGGCCGCGCCCCCTGTCGAAGCCGCCGCGGCCGGGAAAACCGAAGCCGCCGTCGAACTGCGTGTTGTCGCACACCATGGGCGCGGGTGTGGTGGTGCCGAACCCGATGGTGAAGACCCGTACGCGGCGGAGAGCGGCTTCCTGGGCGGCAGTCTGCGGGTCGACGCCTTGGGTGTTGGCGCCGTCGGTGAGCACGACGATCGCGCTGCTCGCATAACCCTCGCCACGGTCCGCGGGCTCGGCACCGGTCGCGGCGACCGAGGGATCGACCTCCGCGATGGCGTCGAGCGAGGTGAGGATGGCCTGGCCGATCGCGGTGCCACGGGAGGTGACCAGGCCCTCAAGGCCGTCGAGCAGCGTCTGCGTGTCATCGGTCGGGGGGACGAGGAGGCCCGCGTTGCCCGCGAAGGTGACCAGGCCGATGCGCGGTCCGCCTTGCTGGGACCTGATGAAGTCCGCGGCGGCTTCCGTGGCGGCGGTGATGCGGTTCGGGTCCACGTCGGTGGAGCACATGGAGCCCGAGATGTCGAGGGAGAGCAGGATCGTCGCCGAGGTCATCGGGACCGGTACGGTCGCCTGCGGACGCGCGGCGCCAAAACCGAGCACGGCGAGCCCTGCCGCGAGCAGCGCCGCCGGGATCCAGCGCCGCCAGCGGACGCGTCCGGGCAGCGCCACCCGGACCAGCGCCACTGAGGTGACCCGGATCGCGGCGCGCCGCCGTCGCCGCCGCGTCAGCCACCAGATCGCGAACACCAGCGGGGCGGCCAGGAGGGCGAGCAGCGCCCAGGGCCAGGTGAAGGACATTCAGACCACCCGCCCGGTCCGGAAGACGGTGAGCGCCGACCCCACGGTGAGCAGGGCGAGGGCGACTGCGATGAACGCGCCCGCGAGGGGCAGCGGTTCGTCGCTGACGGTGAGCCGCAGATCGATCGTCGAGGCGATCCCGTCGAGCCGGCCAGTGTCGGAGCCGGGATAGTACGTGCCCCGGGTGGCCTGCGCGATCGATTTGAGCGCGTCCTCGTCGAGCGCGCTCCGCAGGCGGTATCCGTCCACCTTCACCGCGGTCCCGGCGGTGGTGCCGATGCCGACGGTGTGGACGCGCACCCCCGCCTGCTGGGCCACCGCCACGGCGCTGTCGAGGTTCCCGCCCAGGTCCTGGCCGTCGGAGAACATCACGATGGTCGCCGACGGCCAGTACCCGATGTCAGGGGCGGTGCCGTCGCGTCCGATGGCGACCTTCTCGCCGGTGATCGCGGAGAGTGAGGCGATGATGGCGCTCCCCAGCGAGGTGCCGCCGGTGACCTTCAGGCGATCGATCGCCGCCAGGGCGGCGGAGTGGTCGGCGTCCGGCCGCGCGGTGGTGAGCGCACCCCGCTCGAACGCGACGACGCCGATGTCGACGCTGCCCGGCTGCGCCTGGATGAACGACCGGGCCGCCTGCTGCGCGGCCGCGAGCCGGGTGGGAGCGATGTCGTCGGCGCCCATGCTCGCGGAGACGTCCATGGCCAGAATGACCGTACCCGAGGCCCGTGGCACGGGTACGGACGCGGTCGGACCGGCGACGGCGATCGCGAGAACCGCGAGGCCGCCGATGGTGAACCCGGTGCCCAGCTGCGTACGGCGACGGTTCGGCGCGGTGATCCCGGCGGCGGCCCACGCGGCCGACCGGCGGCGTGCGAAGACGACGGCCGTGGCGGCGAGCGCGGCGGTGACGAGCAGACCGAAGGCGAGAAGATAGAGGTTCACGCGCGCCGGTCCCGGGTCCGGGCGACGACCTCGACGAGCGACTCGGCGAGATCGCGATCGGTGTCTATGCGGTGGACCGGCACCCCTGCCTCGCGCATGCCGTCCGTCAGCCGGGCCTCGCGTGCGTCGACGGCCGCACGGAAGCGGACCCGGAACAGCGGATCGCCGGAATCGACGATGAGCTGCTCGCCGGTCTCCGCGTCCTCCACCACGATGAGCCCGGCCTCCGGCAGTTCGTCGTCTGTGGTGTCCGCGATGCGGAGGGCGACGACCTCGTGCCGTCGCGCCAGGCGCAGCAGCGAGTGTTCCCAGTCGCCGTCGCCGATGAAGTCGGAGACGACCACGATCAGGCTGCGGCGGCGGGCGAGGCGCGCGACCGCGTCGAGCATCGCGGCCAGATCGGTCGTCTGGCCGCTGTTCGCAGCGGCTGTGCGGTCCAGCTCGGCGCCGATGCGCAGCACGTGCCTGCGCTCGGTGCCGGGTGGCACGACCCGCAGCACGCCCGTGTCGAAGAGCAGGGCGCCGACGCGGTTCCCGCCGCGGCAGAACAGCCGGGCGAGGACGAGCGCGAGTTCGGCGAGGACCTCGTGCTTACCGCGTCCCGGCCGCCCCGCCGCCATCGACGCCGACCGGTCAAGCACCAGCCAGACCGTCATCTCGCGGTCCTCGTTGAACTGCCTGAGGTGTGGCTCGTTCAGCCGGGCGGTGACGTTCCAGTCGATGTGGCGCGCGTCGTCGCCCTCCACGTAGGCGCGCAGCCCGGCGAAGTCGGTCCCCGCCCCTCGGTGCACCGTACGGTGGCCGCCCTGAAGCCGCCCGTCGAGACGGCGGACGACCCGCCATTCCAGGCGGAGCAGGAGTTTCTCTGGGGCGCGCATCGGATCAGCGGTCCTGGAGGACGGCATCGGGTGCGCGTACGGCCCCGAGCACGCTCGTCACGATCGTGTCGGCGTCGACGTCGTCGGCGAGGGCCTCGTAGGAGAGCACGATCCGATGGCGCAGCACGTCGAGGGCGAGTTCGATGACGTCGTGGGGGAGCACGTAACCGCGGCCGCGGAGGAACGCCAGGGCGCGTGCGCCGATCACGAGCGCGATCGAGGCGCGGGGACTGGCGCCGTAGTTGACGTACCGTTCCAGCCGGCCGAGCCCGGCGTTGCCCAGGGCGCGGGTCACGGTGACCAGGCGCACGGCGTAGTCGACGATGGAGGGGTCGACGTACACCTCCCGCACGCGTGCCTGCATCCCGATCAGATCGTCGGTGGTGAGCATCGCCTGCGTCGGCTCCGGCGGACGGAGCGCGCGGTCGACGATCGCGTGCTCCTCGGCGCCGCCGGGGTAGTCGACGAGGACCTTCATCATGAACCGGTCCACCTGCGCCTCGGGCAGCGGATAGGTGCCCTCCGACTCGATCGGGTTCTCGGTCGCCATGACCAGGAACGGCTCGGGCACCCGGAACGTCTCGCGGCCGATGGTGACCTGGTGCTCCTGCATCACCTCAAGCAGCGCGCTCTGCACCTTGGCCGGAGCGCGGTTGATCTCATCGGCCAGCAGCAGGTTCGCGAAGACCGGCCCCAGCTCGGTACGGAACTCGCCGGAGTGCTGATGGTAGATCCGGGTGCCGATGAGGTCGGCGGGGACGAGGTCGGGAGTGAACTGGATCCGCTGGAACTGCCCGGTTATCGCGGCGGCGAGCGATTTGACGGCGAGCGTCTTGGCCAGGCCGGGCACGCCTTCGACGAGCAGATGACCGCCGGAGAGCAGGGCGACGGCCATGCGTTCCAGCAGCACATCCTGGCCGACGATCGTACGTTTGACCTCGAACAGCGCACGTTCGAGCGGGTGGGTGGACTTCGCGGGAGAGGTCATCGGGGGATTCCTTCGTCGCTCAGATCAGGGGTCCGTTTCCGTCGCCGTCGCCGTCTCCTCCGGACAGAGCCGTACCGATGGGCACCGCGAAGGCGATACCGGCGAAAGCCTCGTCTTTGCCCGGATCGGCGATCGAGACGACGATGCCGATGACGAGCCCTTGCGCGTCGAGAAGGGGGCCGCCCGAGCTGCCCGGGTTGACGGAGGCGTCGAACTGGATGAGCCCCTCCAGATCGCCGTCGTCGGATTCCGACGTCCGGTTCAAGCCCGAGATGACGCCGGAGGAGACGCTGAAGGTCAGCCCCAGCGGATTGCCGATGGCGACGACGGGGGCGCCCACCTCCCCGCCGCCGCCTAGAATCGCTGGAACGAGGACCTCGGGCAGGGACGCCGGCATGAGTAGCGCGATGTCCTGACCGGGATCGGCCGATGTGACCCGTGCCCGCGCCTTGGTGCCGTCCGAGAAGGTGACGCTGATGGCCTTGGCGCCGGCGATGACGTGGTTCGCGGTCACGATGGTCCCGTTGTCCGCTGCGATCACGCCCGTGCCGATCGCGTCGTCCGTGCGTATGACGACCACGGAGGGCCCGACCTGCTGGAAGATCTCCGACACCGTGGGACTGGTGGTCGCCGTCGGGGTGGGACTCGGGCTGCGTGACGGCGCGTCCTGCGTGCCGGTCGTCCTGCCGAGCAGGAATGCGAGCACCACCAACAAGGCGACCGCACCCACCCCGCCACCGATCAGCAGGCGACCCGGAACTCCGGCCTTGACCTGCCGCGATCCATCAGCGTCCGCCCTCTCGGGCCCGCGTTCCACCGCTTCAACGTACAAGTGCAAGCTGAAAAAAGGATTAAAAGTCACGTGTGTCCGCTTGGGCCTCCAGAACGGCAGGACCGTGATGCGGACGACCTCATCGCTCAGACGGGCATGCGAACACCGGCGAGCCGGGAGAGCTCATCCCAGACCCGTGTCGTCTCGGCGGCGCTGAGAGATGTCGAGGGCGCTCGCTTCTGCTCCAGCACCGGCGCGCCGCGAAATGAGCCGCTCGGGGTGAAGTAGTCGCCGCCGTGCGCCCCCGGATCGACGAGCGCCCGCACAGCGGACCACGCGGCGGTGTCCTTCCCCTGTGCCCACGGTGCCAGTAAGTGTCGGCGCTGTGCGGTGGTCTCGTCGTGGACCCCGGCGCGGCACGGCGTCCGGCCGTCGACGCCTACACCGGGTCGCGACAGCAGCGAGAGCACCGGCATCCCGTTCTCGCGCAGTCGGCGGTCGAGTTCGTACGCGACGATTTCGACGAGGGTCTTCGCCTTCGTATAGGTGAAGACCCACTCGCGGGAGGTGCCCGTCAGGTCGTCCACCCGTTGCGGGAACATCCGCACGAAGCCGGTCGAGGTGTGCACGATACGGGCGGGTACGGCATGGGTGCCGGTGGTCGCGAGCGCGGGCAGCACCCCGGCGATGAGCGCCATCGAGGCCAGCACGTGCGTGCCGAGAAGCACGGGATGGCCGTCGGTCGTGGAGGCGGTGCTCCGGCGATCCATCGAGCCGCCGTTGAGCAGGATGCCGTCGAGCCGGGGGAGGGCCGCGAGCTCCTCGGCCCCGCGGCGCACAGCGGCGAGATCCGCGAGATCTGCGACAACCTCGCTGCTGCTGCCCTTCGGGGCGTACGCGGCGAGTGACGCCCGTGCCTTCGCCAGCTTGGCCGGGTTGCGCGCGACCAGCACGACGTGTGCGCCGGCGGCGGCCAGCTGCTCGGCGGCGAAGTATCCGATGCCTGCGGTCGACCCCGTGACCGCGTACGTGCGGCCCTGCAGGTCGGGAAGGTGGAGTGGGTCCCAGAGCATGCCGTCTCCCATCGAAACCGGATGACCTATCCGTTTTTAAGGTACAGCAAAACGGATGACTCATCCAATTCGGTTAACATGGAGGCATGACACCCGCAGTTCGCGCCGACGCCTTGCGCAGTCGTGAGCGCATCCTGGCGGCCGCCCGGGGACGGGAGGTCGGCGACCTACGGCTGAACGAGGTGGCCCGCGCCGCGGGAGTCGGTGTGGGGACGGTGTACCGCCATTTTCCGACCGTGCAGGCGCTCGTCGAGGCGCTGAGCATCGAAACGCTCCGTCACCTGCGTGACCTGGCCGAGTCGGCGTCAAGAGAGCCCGATCCGTACGTGGCCTTGCGGCGTTCACTTGAGGGGGCGCTTGAGCTCCAGCTTCAGGACGGCGGTCTCCAGACCCTGATCGTCGCCCCCGAGACACTCGGCGAGGAGAGTCGTGCGCTGCGGGCCGAGGTCGATGCCGCGCATGCCCAGATACTCACCCGAGCACAGCGGGAAGGCGCCGTCCGCTCCGATGTGACCACCGAACAGCTCCAACGGCTCGTGTGCGGACTGGAGCACGCGGTGCGGCTCGGCGCTCCCGGGGACGGTCCGCTGCTGCTCGATGTCGCGCTTGGCGGCCTGCGCGTCGATGTGCCCGCAACGCGCCGGGCGCCGGGCGCGGTGCAGGCGACGGAGTAAAGGTTCAAGCCCGCATGGGCAGTTGGTGAGGATCAGGGTGAGGCCGCTCCTGTGGTCGGGGTAGCGGCGCGTCGCCAGGTGGCGTTGCGGAGCAGGCGCAGGCCGTTGAGGCCGACGATGACGGTGGAGCCCTCGTGGCCGGCCACGCCGAGCGGCAGCGGCAACTCGCCGAACAGGTCCCAGGCGGCCAGCACGATGATGAAGGTCGCGGCGATGACGAGGTTGGCGATCACCAGGCGGCGGGCGCGCCGGGCCAGGGCGATCATCGCGGGCACGGTGGCCAGCTCGTCGCGCGTGATGACCGCGTCGGCGGTGTCCAGGGCCAGGTCGGAACCGGCGCGGCCCATCGCGATCCCGGCCTGGGCCGTGGCCAGGGCGGGGGCGTCGTTGACCCCGTCGCCCACCAGCGCCACCCGGGCGCCGCCGTCCTGAAGTTCACGCACCGCGCTCACCTTGTCGGCGGGCAGCAGGCCGGCGCGCACCTGGGTGATGCCGACCTGGCCGGCCAGCCTGCTCGCCGCCCGTGGGTTGTCGCCGGTCAGGAGCACCGGCGTGGTGCCGGTCAGGGTCGTCAGCCGGGTCACGGCCTCGGCCGCGCCGGTCCGTACGCGGTCGGCCAGGGCCAGCACCGCGGCGGGGTGGCCGTCCAGCAGCATCACCACGGCGCTGTGCCCGCCGTCTTCGTGTTCGGCCACCACGTCACGGGCCGCGGTTCCCTCGGGGATCAGGTGGGCGGGGCTGCCGACCTCGACCAGGCGCCCGTTGACGCGGGCGCGTACGCCACGTCCGGGCAGGGCGGTGAACTCGGTGGCCGCGGGCACCGGCAGGCCGGCCTGGCGGGCCGCGGCGACGATCGTCCGGCCCAGGGGGTGTTCTGAGCCGTTCTCGGCGGCGGCGGCCAGCGCGAGCAGCTCGTCCCGCTCGGTGGCCTGGCCGGGGAGGGGGCGGATCTCGGCCAGGTGGGGTCGGCCCTCGGTGAGGGTGCCGGTCTTGTCGAAGGCCACGGTGGTGACGTCGGCGAGGTGTTCCATCACGACGGCGGACTTGACCAGGACGCCGTGGCGTCCGGCGGTGGCGATGGCGGCCAGCAGCGGCGGCATGGTGGCCAGCACGATGGCGCACGGCGATGCGACGATCATGAAGGTCATCGCGCGCAGCAGGCTGTCCTGCAGGTCCTGGCCCAGCGCGAGCGGGATGGCGAACAGTGCCACGGTGGCGGCGACCATGGCCACCGAGTAGCGCTGCTCGACCTTCTCGATGAACAGCTGGGTGCGTGCCTTGGTAGCGCTGGCCTGTTCGACCATGGCCACGATCCGGGCGATCACCGTCTCGGCGGCGGGGCGGGTGACGCGGACGCGCAGGGCGCCGGTGCCGTTGAGGGTGCCGGCGAAGACCTCGTCGCCGGGCTGTTTGTCCGCCGGCATGCTCTCGCCGGTGATGGAGGCCTGGTCGACGTCGCTGGTCCCGGTGACCACCTGGCCGTCGGCGCCGATCCGCTCCCCGGGGCGTACCAGGATCACCTCGCCGACGGCGAGCGTGGCGGCCTCGACCACTTCCTCCTCGCCCGCCTCGTTTATCCGGGTGGCCCGGTCGGGGGCCAGGTCGAGCAGGCCGCGTACGGAGTCCTCGGTGCGTTTGGTGGCCACGGCCTCCAGCGCGCCGGAGGTGGCGAAGATCACGATGAGGAGGGCGCCGTCGAAGACCTGCCCGATCGTGGCGGCGCCGATCGCCGCCACGATCATGAGCAGGTCGACGTCCAGCGTCCGCTCGCGCAACGCGCGCAGCCCGGACAAGGCGGGTTCCCAGCCGCCGGCGGCGTAGCAGGCCAGGTAGAGCCCCCACCACAGCCAGGCGGGGGCGCCGGCCAGCTGGACGGCACCGCCCGCGGCGAACAGCGCGGTCGCCGCGATCGCCCAGCGCACTTCGGGCAGAGACCCGGCCCCCGACCGCCACCACGATGGGGGGCGCCCGGGTGGGGCCGTGGCCTGCCGGGCGGGAGGCGTTCTCAGTTCAGTCACCACAGTTGCATCGTACCTGCGCACTCACGTAGGTATGCAAGCAGTGAACTCCGCAGGTACGCTGGCGGCATGCACACCTCGCTACCCGACTTCGAGATGCCGAACGAGGAACAGGTGCACCTGGCCGCCGAGTCGTTCCGGCTGCTGTCCGACCCCACCCGCATCAAGATCTTGTGGGCGCTGCTGCAGGGCGAGTCATCGGTGGCCTGCCTGGCCGAGCTCGCCGGGGCCGCGCCGACCGCCGTCAGCCAGCACCTGGCCAAACTCCGCCTGGCCGGGCTGGTCAAGGGCCGCCGCGAGGGCACCTTCGTGTACTACCGCGCCGCCGACGAGCACGTACGCCGCCTGCTGGCCGAAGGCCTCTTCCACGCCGACCACATCGACCGCGGCGAACCGGACTCCTCTCCGGTTTCCTCCTCCGTATGACGGTTCCTGGCGCGGCCGCGCCAGGAACCGTCGGTCAGGACAGGGTGAGCAGGAGCGACAGGGATTCGGTCCGGTCAGGATCCTTCTCCACCGACGCGTCCACTCTGATCGGGACTGCTCCCTCCGTCCGGCTGTCACCGGTCAGGGTGATCTTCGTGTCGCCCTTGGAGGGGACGACCGCCGGATCGACCGTCGCCTTCACGCCGTCCGGCAGTCCGCTCACCGTGAACGTCCGCTCCTCGGCGGTGTTGTTGGTGACCAGCACCGAATCGTTGAGCCGTACGTCGGTGCGCTCCGCCACGATTCCGGCGGAGACCGCCGCGTCGCGGAGCACGAACACGCCGAGCGGTGACGCCGAGATCGCCTGCACGCCGGTCAGTCCCGGGACGAGGAACGGCGACATCTGCTGCTGCGTGATGGCGCACGAGCCGAGCATGCAGTACGTCGCGTTGCCCAGGGAGTAGATCCTCCCGTTCCTGATGGCGAAGCTGCTCTGGGTCGATGCCGCGATGGCGTCGACGTCGGCGAGTTCGTACATCCAGCGGGGGGACAGGCTCTCCTGGACGCTCCACGTGTTGAGCTGGTAGGACGCGTTCGACCCCCAGCCCATCACATGGCCGCTGGACAGCAGCGCCAGACTGTGCTGGCCGCCTGCCGCGATGGCCGTCACACCGTAGAGGTTGCCCAGCACCTTCACCGGCCGGGTCCGCTGCGTCTTGGTGCCGTCACCCAGCTCGCCGCTGATGTTCCGGCCCCAGGAGAACAGCTCCGCCGTGCCGCCGGCCAAGGCCACCGTGTGGAACTCGCCGGCGGCGATGGCGGTGATACCGCCCTGGATGATCGCCACCGGATACCACCGGGTGATGGTGGTGCCGTCGCCCAGCTGCCCGTTGGTGTTACGCCCCCACGCCCACGTCCGGCCGCCATGGTCGATGGCGAAGGCGTGCTTGCTGGAGGCGAACACCTTGGTGATCGGCGGCAGGCTCGTCACCTGAGTCGGGGCGATCCGCCGGGAACTGGTTCCGAGGCCGAGCTGACCCGTGTCGTTCTCCCCCCAGGTCCAGACGGTGCCATCGGACCGCAGCGCCACGCCGAAGCTCTCCCCGGCCGCGATGTCGACCACGTTGTCCAGCTCGCCGAACCGCTGCGGAGTGAAGATGATCACCGAGCCCGGGGCGGTGTGCGTGAAGAACTTGCCCCAGTGCCACACGCGGCCGTCTCGGTCGAGAGCCACGGTGTAGTTCACGCCTGTGGCGACCTTGGTGTATGTCTCACCCCCGATGACCTGGACCGGGTCGTGCGGGGGAGAGGAGAAACCGGCACCCAGGCTGGCCTGCCCGTTGGCTCCCCAGGAGTGGGTCTGCGGCGCGATCAGATCGGCCCGCGCCGGGCTCATCGGTACGAACAGTGTCGCCGTGACCGCGAACGCGATCACGGCACGTAAGAACTTCATGAAGCCTCTCCGTGTTTCGGTCGTATGTCTTCACCTCCAGGGAAACGGAGGCGGAGAGGCCGGGACGAGGTCCACTCACCACGGGATTGCGCGGGTTACTGGTTGGTCGTGGTCGCGACACCGCGGGAGCCGAGCGCACCTGGCTGATCGCCGCCCAAGGACTCCGCCAGGCAGGACTCCGTCGAACAGATCGTGGCGGAGAGTCCCAGTGCTGTGAAGACCTGGCCGAGTGGGCCGGAGCCGAACGTGTCAGCCGGTCTGATCCGGACATCGTGGTCGGCTGGAGAATCCTCGAGGCGACCGATTACGGCACTAGCCCGGAATGCGACCCATGTTGCTTACCTTGATGATCGGCACAAAGACCGCCAGCATCCAGGCGAAATGGAGGACGGTGACCGTGATCCAGGCGCGTTCATCCGTAACCTGAACGGCCGCCATGATGATGGAGGTCGCCATGAGGCCGCCGGTGATCAGCAGGTAGATGCACAGCGTCAGGCTGGCGGTGAGGAACCGCCGGGGCTGTCCGGGGCCGAGCCACCAGCGCAGGGCCGGCCACAGCAGCAGGCTCAGCACGGCGACGACGGCGGCCGCGACGGCCACCGCCCCAGGACTGGGCGGTACTTTTTCATCCAGCACGGCAATGCCGAGCCACACCGTGACGAGGAGCGGCAAGAAGCAGAGCCAGCCCGCGAAACTCGTCGCCGAGACGGCGAGCTTGTCGGGGAGTGTGACATGGAGTTCGCGGGACACGGCCCGCCGACGCTGGATGGCGGGGCCGATCCTGTCGCCGCCGCGCCAGATCCTGATCGCCCGGTAGATCCCCCATCCGGCCACGCCCACCGCGAGGACGATCAGGACTCCCACCAGGGGGAACTCGTCCTGAGGTCGGTCGACTTCCAGCAGGTCCTCGATCCTGCGGCCCAGCCATTTCAGGATGGTGGCCCCGAACATCAAGCAGAGGATGCTCACCACCAGGAGCACCCCTGGGCGGATCGAGGTCCAGGAGGAACGCCTCTCCACCTGTTCCTCGGGCGTCGGCTGGGTTTCCGGTTCCCCGGCCGCCAGCTCGGCCGCCTTCGCGGCGTGGTAGTCGGCCTCGAGCAGCAGGTTGCGCTTGGGGTCTGCGGCGTACGCGTCGGCCAATGCTTCGTGGGCCATCCAGAGGTCGGGATCGATCTCAACCGCGCGCCGACCGTGGGAGATCGCCTGGGTGACGTCACCGAGGAGACGGAACAGCCTGCTGGCTAAGACGAGTTCGCGTGCTTGGAGGTCCGGGGTGACGATCATCGCCCGGTCGATTGCCTCGCGGGCGGCGTGAGGACTGCCCTCAAGGATGTGGACGTGGGCCAAGACAAGGATGGGACCGGGATCGTGTGGATGCTCCGCTATCAGGTGGTTCAGCCGGGTGCGAGCCTGATCAAACCGTTTCAGAGTACACAGTTCTAAAACATGATCGTACTCACTCTCCATTTCTCCAGCTTAGCCAGGAGATCGGCGTGTGGAGTCTGCGCGCGAGCTCACTGCCGCAGTTCGATCTCGCGCTCGAACGCATACGGGGCGTGCCCCGGCGTGAAGGACACGTTTAACTCCCTGGACCACCAACGCCCGCACCTGATCACGCATTGCTCACGCGTGGATGACCGCACATGAGAAGGCTGGGCATGATCGTGGCGGCCTGCAGCGTCAAGACGTTGTAGGTCCTGCGACTTCAGGGGCCTGGCAACAACACGCTTACGGCGATGCCGGCAGGCTCCGCGGAGCCGGTCACCGGTTGTGCCACCAGCGTGGCGATGCGGCCGTCGGAAAGGGCGACCTCCCGCGTTGCCGTCCGCCCCTCCGCGATCAGGCTCACGGCGGAGTCCTCCAAGGCGAGTTGATCGCGGCGGCACAAGCCCCTGAGCGGGGAGCCCGGCGTGCGTCTGGCACCCTGCGACCGGAGAAACGTCTCCAGCAGCGCACGCTCGCGCTCGGTGGCCATCTCGATCAGTTGCTCCTCGACGGCGGCGGCCGAGCGCCGGGCCAGGGTCATCATCTCCACGTTCGCCCACTCGTTCGGGCAGACGACGCAGACGACGCCGTTCAGGCGCCCGCTGAGCGGATCCCGTACCGGGGTACCCACAGCTGTGAACCTGCGCAGCACCTCGGCGTAGTGCTCGTTGCCCGTGATCTGGCAGGTGCGCCGCTCTGCCAGCACCGAGCCGTGGGCGTTGTTTCCCATTTCCGCCTCGGTGAAGCCGAAGCCGGGCGCGGCGCCAACCTCGTCCATCGCCCTGCGCATCGCTGGTTCACCCACGTTGCGCAGGACCATCGCGCCGTTGGCATCGCCCAAAAGCATGCATACCGGGGTGTTCGCGATGGTGGTCCCCAGTCCCTCGAACACGGGCCGGGCCGCGCGCACCAGGCCACACTCAAAGTCCAGGCCCTCGATCACGGGCGCATGGGCGATGCCGGGGCTGAGCCCCGTCGCCTGGCACCGTCGCCACGAGTGCACGATCTGGGCGCGTACGTCGTTCCCGGTGGTCCCCCCACCTAGGAACCGCTCCACGATCTCCTCGGTGGCTCCTCTCCCGTCGTCCCAGATATCCGTCATTTCGCCATAATACGAACAAATGGTATTATTATTCTCACTAGCGGGCAAAAGGATACCCCCTTTCGGGCGATATGGTGGCGCGGCTTATATCGGATGCGATCTGCTCGTGATGTCGGGTCCGGCGTCGAAGATTTCGAAGCCCGCCTATCGCTGCGAGCTACCCAACCCGACCTGTTCCAGGAGTTCGCGCGCCGCGCTCACGTGGGGCAGATCCTGCACGGTCCGGTCACCAAGCTGGTGCCCTTCGGCGTCTTCGTCCGCGTGGCAGACGGCATCGAAGGCTTGGTCCACATCACCGAACTCACCCCATCGACTGCCGAGGAAATCAGACGCTGCGGTCCAGGCCGGCGACGAGGTCATCCTCTTCTACCCGGTCGTCTGGTGGGACCCGGCTGCGGCCGTCACGGTGTCGCCGGGTGCGCGGGGAGGGGCTCGGACGGGGCCGGCTCGTGGTGCGGGTCCGCGAGGTCGTGGGCCGAGCGGGCCAGCCAGATCATCATCAGGACGTCGGCGGCCGCCTTGGCGTCGCTGTAGACGTTTCCCATGCTAGTGAGCAGCCCGCCCACCAGCCCGAGAACGAGCGGCACCACCAGGGAGGCGATGCCGTACCGGACGGTGGCCCGCTGCCAGCGGCCGTCCCGCCACTGGGCGCGCAGGATCAGCACCGTCCAGACCAGGCCGGCCAGGCCGCAGAGCGCGATCAGAACGCCGGGCAACGGCCAGTCGAGGACGTCGAACACCTCGATGGCGGCGATGCCTCCGTACGCCAGCACGCCCGCGGTCCGCGCGGGATCGGCATACGCCAGGTTGCGTCCCAGCACTTGGTGGAACAGCATCACGACCGCCCCCATCACCACGGCGTCGAGCGCCACCGCCCACCAGGGCCAGAACGGCATTACGGCGTAGAGCAGCCAGGACACCACCGCGGCGTACAGCCCCACCCGCAGCCGCCGCGTGTCCCGGTCCAATTCCGGCGGTGGCCCGGCCAGCGGCCCGCGCAGGCTCTGCCACAGCGCCCAGGCCCACGGCATGCCGACCAGGACCAGGATGAGGACGTTCTGCCACGTCACCGCGACGCCTTCGCCCATCTCCGCGAACAGCGTCAATCGCCACAACGCGCCGAGGCCACCGGTGGTCAGCGCGATCACGGCGGCGACCGCCAGCGCGAGGATGTACCCGCCCGCGATGAGCAGGGCGGGACGGCCGAAACGGTAACGACCGGACACGTGACACTTCCTGGGGGAATGGGAATGAACGCCCCACCTTAGCGAGCCGCCGCCGCGAAGTCGATCAAGAATCCCGAGGGGATGCTGTCCAGCAGGCGTCAAGTGCCGAGCGTCCGCCGCAGGGCGTCGAGGCCGCCGCTCAAGACGCGGTGGACGATGGCGATCGCCTCCTCTTCGGTTACCCCCGCCGCTGTGAAACTGCCCGACCATTCCACCTGGGATCTTTCCGGTTCGCCGGGAACCTCGTGTACGACGATGGTGGCGCGGTAGTCCTGTACCGGAAGGGGCGGCTCCGGGGCGGAGTAGCTGTAGGTGCGGGCCCGCTCGTCGAAGTGTTCGAGGCGCTCGACGATGACGCCGCCGTCCTTGGTGGTGACCCTGCGAACGCGGCCACCCTCGAGGAGCTCGCTGCCCGTAATGGAAGGCAGCCAGTCGGGTAGCGAGTCGAAGCCGCCGATGAGCCCCCAGACGCGGTCGGGCGAGGCGGCGAAGTCGGCGGATGCGGTCGTGCTGGCCATGATGATCTCCTGAAGCCGGGGCGCTCATGTGGCGTGTACGATGCGCCACCTTTTCGCATGTGCACTCCTGTGTGTATCTTCACTCGGACCCGCGATCCAGGCTTCGCGGAGACACGGTCGTGTTAACTCGACGGCATTGGCGCCACGGTTTTCACCACGCGTTCCAGACGTGGTCGGCTTGTGGAAGAGAAAAGTCCAGCGACATGGTCACGGCGAGATCGCTCCCGAGCGGGCCCGCGTCTCGGATCCTTCCGCTTTGACTCACGTGCACGCTGTGACCGTTGGCGTTGGAGTCGCCGTGTCGGTCTGTGCGGGGTGGCGTTCGAGGCCCCAGCTGCGGATGTCCGCAGCTGGGGTTAAGCGATCGGCGCGCGCGATGCCGTCGCCGCCACCACGATCACGATGCTGTGTCTCGCGGCGATGGGTTCTGGTTACGAAACCTGGGCAGTGGAAGCGCTCCAGGTGTTGCAGTACTTGGGGTTGCGGGAGTTGAAGCCGCGGTTCAGCCAATACGTGATGGCCTTGGCTGAGCCGTAGATGTAGCCGACCTCTTTGCTCTTCTCGCGGACGATGGACTTCCACTCGGCCGTCTTGCGGGGCATCGACTTGTAGACGCTCGCGGTGAAGGCGGCACCCAGGCAGACGGCTTGCAGGTGGAGGCGGCGGACGCTCTCGGCGAACCCCTCCTCGTCCTCATCGGGGTCGGGGGCGGTCTCGGCCCAGCCGGCGTCGAGGCGCGTGAGACTCTGGACGTGCTGGCCGTACAGTTCGGCCGTGGTGAGGAAGATGTAGAGGTCGTTGGGCTCGAGGTTGAGCAGGCGCCGGTCGAGCACGATGGCGATCGTCCGATTGAGCAAGCAGTAGTCGTAAATGGTCTCCTTCTCCCACTTGCTGCCGCAGAAGCGGGCGGGGTTCTTGGACAGCAGCGTGACCTTGGGTTTCGCGAACTTGTGGCCGGTCTTGGCCAGGTGCTTGGACCAGGCCTTGTTGAGGCAGCCCACCACGCTGGTCACGTACGCCTTGGCGATGGGGAAGTTGTTGCGTTTGCTGATCGGCTTCTCGGCGCAGGTCGTGCGGGCGATGGCGCCGGCAGTGTAGAGGCGGTTCACGGCGGGGTCGTCGGCAACACGTGCGAACGCGGCGCTGCTCGGGATCAAGCTGGCGGCGAGGAACGCGGCGATGGGAACCATGATTCGGATCACGAGTCCCATATCGTTGTGGATCGCTTACTGCATGGCAAATGGGTAGTTAGGCCGCATCCCGGGCTCAACGAGACGGGAAGGCCGGGAACCTCGCCCGAGAAATCTTCGATGCGGCGTTGGACCGCGACCGCCGCGAACACGGCGGACAAGGCCAGGACCGCGAGCATTGACGCTCCGATCCTGGCCTTGAGGCGAAGGAGCATTGCGCCTCCTTGGTGGGGGAGCGTTCACCGGGGGAGCGAGCGCACCGTAGGATCCCTGCCCGCATTTTGTCAATCGACCAAACTAATAACAGGAATCCAGCAGGTGGAACGCGTGATAGTAAACGCTTCCCGTTCAAAGAGGGGAGATCAGCCGAACGCCTTGACCTCCAGCAGCCCGACCGACGCCGCCCCGCTCTGGAGGGCGACCCGCAGCCGGGTCGTGGTGACCGGGGAGAAGGTGGCACGGTTGTAGGTGTTGGCCGCGACGGGGTAGGTCGCCGGGATGTCCACGTAGGACGACCCGTTCCACCACTGGAGCCGCCACGAGGCCGGCAGGTCGATGCCCTGGCCGTCGTCGAAGAAGTACACGTCCGCAGACCGGAGGGTCTGCGCCGAAGGCCAGGTCAGTTCAGCCCACTGGGCGCCGGTGTTCGGCCAGGTGCCCCAGCGCGGGTTGACGGTGTCGTTCGAGCTCGGCGGGTCGATCCCGTCGTTGATCGCGGCCACCGACTCCCACGGCGAGGTGTAGGAGGCGCTCGGCGTGGCGCTCCGGGCGAGGTTCACGGCCGAGGTGCCGCCCACGGTGATCGAGAAGGTCCGGCTCACCGGGGTGCTGCGGTTGTCGTAGTCCCGGAGTTGCACCGTGAACTGCGAGGTGCCGTTGGCCGTCGGGGTGCCGGTGATGCTACCCGTGAAACGGTCGAGGGTCAGCCCGGCGGGGAGCGCGCCGCCGGTGATCGTCCAGTCGTAGAACGGAACCCCGCCGCGTGCCGCCAAGGTCTGGGAGTAGGCCGTGCCGGCCGTTCCGGCGGACAGCGTCGTCGTGGTGATCGACGGGGGCAGGAACGGGGTCAGGTTGCGGTTGAGGCGCCAGCCGGCGTTCTCCGCGATGAGCAGCGCCAGCTTGGTCAGGGTCCAGCGCCGGGTCGGGAAGGCGTGGGTCCAGCCGCCGCTCTGGCCACTGATGCGGTCCCAGTACTGCTGGGTTCCGGGGATGTGGTAGCTGGAGTCGAGCGGCACCCGGATGCCCTGGTAGGCCTCGACCTCCGCGTCGACGCCGCCCGACTGCACGTAGGACCGCATGCCGGCCCAGTCGCTGTGGTAGGCGACGGCGTGGCCGTATTCGTGCATGACCAGGCCGTACACGTCGAGGACCGAGCCCTGGATGGTGGTGCGCCACCAGTCCTCGTCGGCGAGGGAGGTGAAGAGTTGTTTGCCCGCCTCGTCGTACTCGAAGATCATCGAGGTCGAGCGGTGCAGCGGGCCCGCGACCTGCTGGCCGCCGCGCGTGGCGTAGCGGCCGTTCGCGGCGGGATAACCCGTCGAGTACGGCGTCTGGATGCCCCGGAAGAACACGTAGTGGCCGTTGAACGCGGTGTTGTTCGTGACGTTGATCGTGTTCTGCCAGTCGTTGCCCGGCAGGTGGTTGGGCTCGGCCCCGGCCGCGACGCTGTCGAAGGGCGCCAGCTCGAAGTAGCGGAACCAGTCCTTCACCGCCTCCTCGGCCGCCGCCCGGAACGCGGCGTTGCCGAAGTAGCCGGTGATGTTGTCGAACCGGTAGTCGAAGGTGATCGGGATCGACGGTTCGAGCGGGGTCTTCTCGTCCTGCTGGACCCGGATCGGCATCGTCTGCGTGTACGTCGCGCCTCCGGCGTCCCGGATCGTCAGCCGGAAGAGGTGGGTCTCGTCCTGCCCGGCGCCCCGTTTCGACTGGATGCCCAGCCGGAACGTCTTCTGCTCCGAGGCGTTGGCGAACGTGAGCGTCTTGGTCGCGCCGGTCGCGGTGAGCTGGCTCGGCAGGTCCATCATCAGCCGCGAGGTGCCCTCGGCCTTGAGGTCGACGGTGACGGGGAAACGTACGTCGGCCGGCGGCCGGACCGTGAAGGTCAGGGCGGGGTTGGCGACGTGCCCCTGCCAGTCGACGAGCTGGATGCCGTACGCGTTGATCGTGCGCCCGAACATGTCGACGACCGTGGCCGTCGGGGCGGCATGGGAGGTGGTGGGGACGGTGAGGAACGCGATGAGGAGAGTAGCGGTCAGGGCTAATCGTCTCACTGGGGGATCCTTTCTGGCAGAAAACCTTTTCGTCCACCTTTCGCGGGTACCTTACGCCGCAGTCAACATCACCGAAAGCGTTTTCGTACACTCATTCAGGCTTCTGCCACGCCCGCCCCGCCCGGCGAGACGGTCACCGGGCTCAGGCCGAGTGTCGCGACCTCGGAGGACGGAGATCAGGCGGCCGACCTTCGCCGGCAACACGCCCAGCGCCCGAGGAGGCGGGAGCCTTCGCATCAGGGGGCTCGGGAGGTCGTCCTCCGTGTAAACGACGAAGGAGACCCGGGGAAGCGGCGAACGCCGGGCCGAGGCCCGGGTTCCTGAGGGAGGCCCGTCCGGCGGCCGACGGTCGACGGGCGGTGTGACTCAGCACACAGAACACCACTGATTGTGGAGAGCGCCCCATTGAGGCGCCAAATGCCCGCTTGCTTGAGTGGTGCCCCCACAGCCGTGCCCCCACAGCCGTGGCCAGCATCAGCAAGGGATCAAGCATGAAGCGAGTGCGCACGATGGCAGCGCTCACCACCTCGGTGGTGGCACTCATGGCCGCGGCCGCCTGTGGCGGCCACGAATCGACCAGTGGTTCGGACGGCACCACCTTCCAGCTCGCCGCGGTGGCCGACTTCACCGGCCCGGCCAGCGGGTTGGGTAAGACCTACACCAACATGATCAAGATGTCGGTCGACGACATCAACAAGGCCGGCGGCTTCACCGTCAACGGCAAGAAGGTCACCTTCAAGCTCACCACGGTCGACCACCAGAGCAACCCGTCGGTGGCCGTCACCGAGGTCCGCAAGCTCATGGATAACCCGGGGATCAAGCTGCTGCTCGGCGACACCACCACGGTGGCTCAGGCGCTCCAGCCCGTCCTCACCCCACGCAAGATCCCGATGGTGTGGCTCGGCTCGGACCCCAGCGTCATCCAGGCCGGCGGCGGCAACTACTTCGGCGTGCTGCCCGGGCCCAATGACCGGGCTTCGCTGCTCGGCCAGTATCTGTCGCAGAACGGCATCACGAAGGCCGCCATCATCGCCGAGGACTCGGGCTACGGCAATGCATACGCCAAGGAATTCAATACGACCCTGCCCACGTTCGGGATCGACGTCACGGGCACCGAGAAGTTCCCCGCCGACGGGACCGACTTCACCACGCCGCTCACGTCACTGCGCAAGGGCGACCCCCAGGCAATCATCATGCTGACCTTCCCGAAGGCCGGCGGACTCATCGCCAAGCAGGCGCGGGAGCTGCGCTTCACCGGCGACATCGTCAGCGACGGCACCGCCGCCTCCGGCTCCGACTTCGTCAGCAGTGGCGGCTCGGCGGTCGACGGGGTCATCACGCTGGACTACGGCACCGACCCGCTGTACCAGGACAAGACCACGCAGGAGGTGACCTCGCGGTTCCAGGAGGAGTACGGCTTCGCGCCGGCGTCGGTCGGGCTGTACTACTACGAGTACCCGCAGCTGATCGCCAAGGCGCTCTCGGACGCCGGCACGCTCACCGACGAAGCGAAGATCCGCGAAGCCATCAGCAAGGCGAGCGTGGACGGCATCGCGGGCCACATCCAGTTCGTCACCCAGGCCGGCGGCCGGGTTCCGGCGAACCAGGCCCTGCCGGTCCTCTCGATCGTCACCTGGAAGGGCGACGGCTCCCGGGTGAAAGGCTCGACCTGGACCCGTGACCCGCAGTCGGGTGACTGGTCGGAGGCCAAGTGAGCGACACGATCGCATCACCGCTGCAGCTCGACGAGCTCGTCGACCGGCTGTTCGGCACCTTCGACCCGTCCGCGCAGCCCAGCGCCGACCACGTCCGTGAGCTGGGCAGCCACGGCTGGGCCGCGCCCACCGTCCCGGTGGCGTACGGCGGGCGCGGGGTCGGCCTCCGGTCCGCGTGCGAGCTCGCCGCCGAGCTGAGCCGAGTGGATCCCTCGCTCGGCATGGCCGCCGGCGCCCAGCTCCTCGCCGCGACCCTCGTCCAGGAGCTGGGCACCGATGAGCAGAAGCGCGAGCTGCTGCCGGCCATCGCCGACGGCTCGTTGGTGGCGTCGGTGGCCATCACCGAGCCGCAGGCCGGAACCGACATCGCGGGCATCTCGACAACCCTCCTCCGCACCGCCGACGGCCTCCGGCTCGACGGCACCAAGGCGATGGTCAACAACGCGGGTCTCGCGGACCGCTATTTCGTGGTGGCCAAGGTCGAGGAGGAGCCGGCCGGAGAAGATCGGCGCCCCGGCTTCGCCGTGGTCGTGGTGAGTCCGTCGGCGGACGGGGTCACCATCGGGTCCGGCGAGCGCATGATGGGCTTCGAGGGCTGCAGCGTGGCGGGACTTCAGCTGGCCGGCGTGCAGGTCGACCCCGCGGACGTCCTGGGGGCGGACCTCACCAGGTCCGCGCTGCCCCATCTCATGCGCAGCCTCGTCTTCACCCGGTGCTGGACAGCAGGCATGGGGGTCGGCGTGGCGGCGGAGGCGCTGGACCGGGCACTCCTCCACGCCGAGTCCCGGACGGTGGGCGGTCAGCCTCTCGCGCGGATGCAGGGGATCGCGTTCAAGCTGGCGGACATGGCGGTCCAGGTCGAGGCCGCGCGGCGGCTCACCATCTGGGCCGCCGAGACGTGCGACCCCGGTTCGGGCGCCACGACGGGCGAGCGGGCCTATGCTTCCTCCCTGGCGAAGTTGCGGGCCACCGATGCGGCAATGGCGGTCACCATCGAGGCCGTCCAGGTTCTCGGTGGATGGGGCTACTTCGAGAGCGGCGGCGTGGCGCGGCTGATGCGCGCCGCCAAGGCGTTGCAGATCTTCGAGGGAGCGAACGAGGTCCACCGTTCGATCATCAGCCGCAACCTGTACCCGGTGTCCCCGCGGGTAGCGGCCCGGGTTCCGGACACCTCCCAGCAGGCGACATGACTGAGCTGGGTCAGTACCTCGCCAACGGGCTGGTCAGCGGTGCGATCTATGTGCTGGTCGCGCTTGGGCTGGCGATCGTGTTCAGCACCCTGGACGTGGTCAACTTCGCGCACGGGCAGCTGTTCATGCTGGGCGGCTACGCGGCGTACGTGTGCGTTGTCTCGCTCGACTTGCCCTACCTGCTTTCGCTGCCCGTCGCGGCGCTGGTGCTGGCCGTCGTCGGCCTGGTGATCGAGCGCCTGGTGTTCCGGCCGCTCTACGACCGACCTCACCTCGACATGATCCTTGTCTCGGTGGGGCTGATCCAGATCTTCCAGTACGGCGCGTCGTGGATTTGGGGCATCGAGGCCCGGGAGGTGCCGACCGGGATGGGCCCGAGCGTGGAGATCCTCGGTACCGGCATGTTTCTCAGCCGCGAGCGGCTGCTGCTCATCGCCGTCGCCACGCTCCTGATCCCGGTGGTGGCGCTGCTGCTCCAGCGCACGCTGTTCGGCAAGGCGCTGCACGCGATCGCCGACGATGAGGAGGGGGCGGCCACCGTGGGCATCCATCGGCCGACGTTCGCCTCCTTGGCGTTCATCGCCGGCGCCGCGCTGGCCGGTCTGGCGGGTGCCCTGCTGGCGCCGATATCGCTGGTCAGCCCCAGTTCGGGCGCGGAGGTGGTCATCAAGGCTTTCGTCATCCTGATCGTCGGCGGGATCGGCAGCATCCGGGGCGCGATCTCCGCGGGCGTCCTCCTCGGGCTCGCGGAGGCGGTGCTGGGCGGCTACCTCGGGTACCGCTACGTGGACGTCTTCGCGTTCGGTCTGGTGATCATCGCACTCATCGTCCGCCCCCAGGGCCTGCTCGGTCGGGCCACCCGACCCGTCTAGGGAGAACGATGAATACGGCGACTCTTGTCCATCAACGACGACACCGGCTGCTGGTCGCGGTGGTCCCGCTCGCGCTCACACTCGCGGCGTGGGCCTACCTGTTCACCGGCATGGGCGACTACGGCTACACGCTGATCATCCTGATCGCGATCAACGCCCTGATGGCCACGTCGTTCAACGTCGTCCTCGGTCGCGCCGGTCAACTCTCGCTCGCCCAAGCTGGAGTGATGGGCGCCGGCGCCTACGCCACCGGTCTCCTCATCGTGCGAGGTGGCTACGCACCCTGGCCGGCGCTCGTGGCGGCTGTCCTGGTCGGGATGGTCTTCGCGGCGCTCACCGCACTGCCGGTGCTGCATCTGAAGGGGCTGTACTTCGCCATCACCACCTTCGCGGCGGGTGAGCTGGTGGTCATCTACCTCGGCATCGACGAGGCGCTGACGGGGGGCGGCATGGGGCTGACCGGCATCGCCCCACTGAGCCCGGTGCATCTGGGCGGTAGGACGCTGCTCGACCCGCTCTTCCCCCGTGACATGGCGATCGTGACCTCGCTCGCACTGATGCTGGTCACGGTGCTGGTGGCGCTGCTCGCGCGGCTGCGGGTCGGCGCCACCTGGACCGCGACCAAGGACGACGAGACGTTGGCCGCCTCGCTCGGCGTCACGCCGTACCGGGCCAAGCTCACGGCCATCATCGTGTCCGGAGGCATCGCCGGGCTGGCCGGTGGCCTGTACGCCACGTACCTGCAGTACCTGCAACCCAGCCAGTTCGACTCGTGGCAGTCGATCATGTTCCTGTCGATGGCCGTGGTGGGTGGCCTGGGCCGGACCTACGGCCCGCTGGCAGGCGCGGCACTGCTGACACTGCTCAGCGAGTGGCTCCGTGACCTGCACCTCAACGACGCCGCCTTCATCCTCAGCGGACTCGCGCTGATCGCCATCGTGCTGGTGGCCCCGCGCGGCATCGTAGGGGAACTCGCCCGGGCCGTGCCGCGGCTCCGGCCCGGTGCAAGCCCTCGCGAGGAGGTTCGGCCGAGATGACTTTCTCCATCCACAACGTCGCCAAGAACTTCGGGGGGCTGTCGGTGCTGACCGACGTGTCCTTCGACGTGGATCCAGGACGGATCGTCGGCCTGATCGGACCAAACGGCGCGGGCAAGACCACGCTCCTCAACATCGCGAGCGGCTACCTGGGCACCCGAACCGGGACGATCACCCTCGAGGGGCGCCGGATCATCGGTCGATCGCCGGCCCAACTGCACCGGCTCGGCATGTCCAGGACCTTCCAGGACGGGCGCCTGTTCGACAGCCAGTCCCTGCGGCGCAACCTCGACCTTGCCGCCCAGATCAGCGGCCGACGGGATCGCCCGGAGGAGTACGAGCGCGTCGTCGGCTTCCTGCAGGAGCGCAGCGGCCTCGACGTGCCGGCCGCCAACCTGCCGCACGGCACCCGCATGCTGGTCGGGCTGGCGATGGCGATCACCCGCAGGCCACGCCTCCTTCTCATGGACGAACCGCTCGCCGGCCTCGACCAGGACGAGGTCTCGCTCCTGCTCGGCTCAGTCCGCTCCTTGGCCGCCTCGGGCGTGGGGGTGATCCTCATCGAGCACAACATCGACCACGTCGTCCGGACCTGTGACTCGGTCGTCGTCCTCGACCGCGGCACTGTGATCGCGGAAGGTGCGCCGCACGACGTGGTCGCCGATACCGCGGTCATCGAGGCCTACCTGGGGGTGTCGCTCCATGCCTGACGGACAAACGGCTGACGGACAAACGGCTGGGCCCCCGAACACCAAGACGCTCGAAGTCCGCCGGCTCACCTGCGGGTACGGCGGGCGGCCGGTCATTTTCGGGGTGGACCTGCGGGTGCGCGGCGGCGAGTGTCTGGCCGTTCTCGGGAGCAACGGGGCGGGCAAGTCCACCCTCATCCGGTCGATCGCCGGGACGCTGCGGCCGGTGCTCGGCGGTGAGGTGACGGTGGCAGGGGTGCAGCTCGCGAGGGCCGGCGCCGCGGAGGTCGTGCGGCACGCGGTCCGCCTCGTCCCAGAGGGACGTCGCCTGTTCCCGACCATGACCGTGGAGGAGAACATCGAGCTGGGCGGCTTTACCCTGCGCAGCAAGAGGGACAGAGGGCGTCGCCTGGCCGAGACGCTCGAAGCCTTCCCCCGGCTCGCGGAGCGCCGTCGGCAGCTCGTCGGCACGCTGAGCGGCGGTGAGCGGCAGATGACCGCGATCGCGCGGGCGCTGATGACTGACCCGGACTTCCTGCTGCTGGACGAGCCGTCGCTTGGTCTCGCACCCAAGATCCTGCTCGAGATCGGCGAGTTGATCACCGGGCTCAAAGCGCGTGGCACCGGGGTTGTGCTCGTCGAGCAGAGCGTGGGACTCGCCGAACTTCTCGCGGAGCGCTACCTGCTCCTGAGCAAGGGCGCCGTCGTGGCCAGAGGCGACATCGCCGACATGGCCGACCGCACCAGCATGGCCGACGCCTACCTGGGACAGACCGCCGTCAGCGCGGCCGCCCACCATCCCGACCGCGCAGCCGACGACCCGAGCTCGGCCGGTCACGACAATCCGCCACCAGGAGGCGAACATGCCGATCTTCCTTGAGCACCTCACCAATGTCCGGGTCACTGTCGAGGAGGGCGTCGCAATCGTGACGATCAACCGCCCCGAGGCCGGCAACTCCATCAGCCAGGGCCTGGACGCCGACTTCGGCGAGGTCTGGCCCGCGCTGAGGGACAGCCCGGACGTCGAGGTCGTGGTCGTGACCGGCGCAGGCGACCGGTTCTTCTGCACCGGCGCGGACGTGAACGAGTGGGCCGAGACCGGCCAGATGCCGATGTCGCACACCACCGGTGGCCACGGCTTCCGGCTGCTCGCCAACGACCAGGCGTTCTTCAAGCCGCTGATCTGCGCGGTGAACGGGCTCTGCGCCGGCGGCGGTCTGCACTTCGTCAACGATGCCGACATCGTCATCGCCTCGTCGACCGCGGCGTTCACCGACCCGCACGTCAGCGTGGGTCAGGTCTCCGCGCACGAGCCCATCGCCCTTTCCCGGCGAATCCCCCTGGGCGAGGTGATGCGGATGACGCTGATGGGCGTCCACACCAGGATGTCGGCCGACCGCGCGTACCAGATCGGACTGGTGTCCGAGGTGGTCGAGCCCGACCAGCTCCTCGAGCGCGCCGTCGAGATCGCGAAGTCCATCCAGCGGAACTCGCCCACGGCTGTCTCCAAGTCCAAGCGCGCGGTGCTCGAAGGGCTGGAACGTGGCCTCGACGACGCGCTGTGGTGGGGGTTCGGCATCGTTCGGTCCAACTGGGACCACCCCGACTGCTCCGAAGGTCCCCGGGCCTACCTGGAGAGGCGCCAGCCGGTGTGGCAGGCGCTCGGCGAGACCGGCACGCGAGGGAAGTAGCCGATGCGTCGCATTCTGTCCATGCAGCAGCTTCAACGCATGACGCGCGCGGAGCTCGCCAGCTTCCAGGACCGCAAGTTCGCCCGGTTCGTCCGGGACCAGGTTGCGCCCAATGTTGAGTACTACCGCCGCAACGCACGCTCCCGGGCCATCGACCTGGACGCGGTGGAGTCGATCGCGGACTGGCAGCGGTTGGGGCTGCCCCTTGTCACCAAGGCTGAGTACAGGCGTCACACCCAGGAGTTCGTCGCGAGCCCCGTGGCGTCCCGGTCGGGCGCGGGGGCCGACGGCTCCACGGGAACGCTGCCGGGCGGTGCGATCCCGCCGTCGGTCAACGTGTCACCCCTCGATACGCGGCCGGTCCTGGTCGGCACCGCGCCGGTCAACGGTGACTCGGCGTACCGATACTTCTTCGAGGTTTTCACCGCGTTCCACACCGGTGGGTCGACAGGCGAGCCGACCGCCGTGCATCTGACGCGGTTCGACTGCGACCTCTACGACATCGCCGGGTCTCGCGAGGTGGCGATCGCTGCCCTGCACCTGTGGCGGCGGAACATGCCCTGCCGAGCCGCGAACCTCTACCCGTTCGCGATCCACAAGGGGTGGTGGACGTTCAACAACGGCGTGGAGAAGGTGGCCGACTTCAGCCTCCGGTCGGCGGCCGGTGGCGCCATCGCCACCGAGCGGCTGGCGCGGCACCTGCTGCAGAGCCAGGTCAACCTGATGTTCGCGACCCCCTCGTTCCTGAGGAACCGTTTGTTGCCGGTGCTGACCCAGGCCTCCCGGGACACCGGGATCTCGGTGCCGCCGGTGGTGGTCTGCTGCCTTGGCGGGGAGCCGATCTTGCCGAGCCTCCGGGCCGACGTCGAGGACTCCTTCCACGCCATCGGGGCGGAGACGGTAATCCAGCTCAACACCTACGGCAGCACCGAGGGGCGGTTCGGGTGCTTCTCCGAGTGCGCGCCCGGGACCGGGTACCACGGATGGGGGTCGGACCTGTCGACGGTGCGGCTCATCGACTTTCGTTCCTCCACCGACTGGGAGTTCGTGGAGGAGGGCGGCGAGGGCTACATCGCCGTGTTCCCCCTGGACGGCAGCGGCTCGGTGCTCCCGGGTTTCGTGACGGGTGACCGCGCCGTTTCGGCCGCCGGGCCCTGCGAGCACTGCGGGTCTTCGGTCGACCGGCTGCTGTCGATCGGTCGAGTGCAGGACGTCGCCTCGCAACTGCGCGTGATGGGAACCGTCGAGAGCAAGGTCAAGGGGACGACTGTCAACCTCACCGACCTCCGGGCCACGCTCCTGGACATGCGGGGGGTTCGCGAGGTACAGGTCGTGATCGACAAGAGTGACCCGTCGGACCTGTCGTCGCTGGATGTGCTGAAGCTTCGCGTCGCGATCTCGGACGACGTAGAGCCGGCGGACCTGATCCAGAACGTCGCATCCACCTGCAAGTCGGCCACCGAGGTCACGCCCCATGTTGAGGTCATGGAGCTCGGTGCGCTGCTCGGGGAGGGGGTCAAGTTCCGGACCATCGACGACCGCAGAGCAGGACGGACCAGGTTGTGACCGAGGAGCTGTCACTCCCGGGCCTGGTCCGGGCCAAGGCCGACCTGGCGCCGGACTCGGTCTTCCTGCGGACCGTCGCAGGGCGCACGCTGACCTACCAGCAGGCGGACCTCGGCTCGCGCCGCCTCGCGACTTACCTGCGAAGCGTGGGGATCCACCGCGGCGACCGGGTCCTGACCATGTTCCCGACCGATGTCGAAGGCGTGCTGACCTGGATGGCTCTGGGGTGGCTCGGCGCCTGGGAGGTACCGGTCAACACGGCGTATGTCGGTGCGATGCTCGCGCACGTCGCGGCGGACTCGTCGGCGTCGACGGCGGTCGTGGACGCACGGTTCGCCGAGCGCCTGATCGCGGTCCTGGACCATACCCCGCAACTGGAGACGCTCGTGGTGTTCGGCGACTTCACGGTACCGGCCGGCTGCCGGGTGCGCGTGCTGGTGAATCCCGACACCGAGTCCTCCGAGCCGTGGCAGGGACCCACGCCGTACGGGAGCGACGTCTCGTGCGTGATGTACACCTCCGGCACGACCGGGCCCTCCAAGGGCGTGGTCGTCCCCTGGGCACAGCTGCATGCCACCGCCACAGGCGTCTTCCCGAAGGGCGCCCTGACCGAGCGGGACCGCTACTACTGCCCCTTCCCGCTGTGCCACGTGAGCGGCAAGCACATCGTAACCGGCATGGCAGCCGCCGGTGGGAGCGCCGTCCTGCGGGACGGATTCTCCACGTCGGCGTTCTGGCCGGAAATCGACGCCGAAGGGTGCACGGTCACCATGTTGCTGGGAGCCGTCGCCAACTTCCTCTACCGCCAGGACCCGCGTCCCGACGACGACGCGCACCCACTGGAGAAGGTGATGATGGTCCCGATCATCCCGGAGGTGGCCGACTTCCGGTCCAGGTTCGGTGTGGACGTCGTGAGCATCTTCAGCATGACCGAGGTCAGCTGCCCACTCCAGACCGGCTGGGTCACCACCCCTGAGGTCGGCTGCGGCTGGGTCCGACCGGGGTACGACGTCCGGGTGGTAGATGAGCTGGACCACCCGCTGCCCGACGGCGAGATCGGCGAACTGGTGGTGCGGGCCAGCGAGCCGTGGGTACTCATGAACGGCTACTGGGGCCGTCCGGAAGACACGGTCCGCGCTTGGCGGAACCAGTGGTTCCACACCGGCGACGCCTTCCTCCGGCGGCCCGACGGCACCTTCCACTTCGCCGACCGGTTGAAGGACTCGATCCGCCGACGCGGTGAGAACATCTCCTCCTTCGAGGTAGAGTCGGCCGCCAACCAGTATCCCGGCGTTCTCGAGACCGCCGCCGTCGCCGTGCCGAGCGAGTGGGGCGAGGACGAGATCAAGCTCGTTTTCGTGGTCAAACCTGGAGCCTCCGTCGACCCGGAGGCGCTCCTGCTCCACCTCGCGAGTACACTTCCTCACTTCATGGTGCCCCGCTACTTCGAACGGGTCGACGAGCTGCCCCGGACCGAGACGCAGAAGGTGCAAAAGCACATCCTGCGTGCGACCGGGATCACGTCGAAGACCTGGGACCGGGAGGCGGCAGGGATCTCGGTGACCCGCAACGGCGTGAGGCGTCAGCCCTACGACAGCTGAGATCAGAGAGGTCGGACAGTATGAGCGTGCACGGGCCGCCGCCGGACCCAGACGTGCGAGCGGTCCGCAACGTCATCGACGCCCTCGGCGAGGGCGATGCCGAACGGGTGCGCGCGATCGTCAACGAGCTCACCAGCCTCCTGCACCAAGGCGACCAGGCCCGCCAGGCCCGCCAGGCCCGGCTATTCGAAGAGTTCCTGCACCACGCGCGTGAGAGGAGTCCAGAGGTCTCGCGGGGCCGCCTGACCAACAAGGCGGTGCACGAGCTCAATGCGTCTCTGCTCGAGCTCTCCCGCCTGGTCAGCGCCCGGGAGTTGTCCGACGGGGTAGTCCGAGCCGCGCTCCGGCTGCTCCCGGCCGACATGGCCATCCTCTTGCTGGAGGACCTCGCGGCGGGCGCGCTCACCGTGGCCGCCTCGGTCGGGTCCATCGGCCCGGACACGCATCTGATCATCCTCGACCAGGGCCAGGGTGTGGCCGGCCGCGTCGCCCAGACCGGCCAGCCGTTCGTCTCTCACGACTATCTGACCGACGAGCGGATCCAGCACATCGGTCCGGTCGACGAGGCGATCCGGAACGAGCAGCTGCGGACCGTCGTCGGCGTACCGCTCCAGACGCGATCGCACCTCATCGGCGTGCTGCTACTGAGCTGGCGCCGGAGCCGCGAGCTGCTTCCGTCCGAGATCTCCCTGCTCCGCGACCTGGGCGACCACTCCGCTGTGGCGTTCCGGCGTATCCGGACTCAGGCGGAGAAGGAGAAGCTGGTCGACCAGCTGAACTTCTCCAACGCTGAGCTGCGCCACCACGTCGTCGCGGCAGAACGCGTCGCCGGCGTGTACGACCGAATCATGCAGGTACTCCTCGACAGCCTGGGTCTGGTCGAGCTCTGCAACGCGGTCTGCGACGTGCTGGACGGTGTCATCCTGGTCGTCGACTCACGAGGTCGCAGGGTGGCCGAGGCCTCATCGCTCGGCGACAATCCCCTCCGGTCCATGCGTAGTGAACTCGGTCGGGTCCTCGGCTCCCGCGAGCTGGCCACGACACCGTTGTACGTGTGTGTCCCCGGCGTCAGCGCGGCCGATGACCGCCACTACTACGTGCCCATCGGGCTACCCGACGGCTTCCGCGGGCTGCTCGTATTCCAGGCTCATGGAGCCGAGCTCGCCACGGGCGACATCAGGCTCCTCGAGCGCGCGGCCATGGCGGCCAGCGTGCTGCTGCGTCAAGCCGATGCCGTGGACACGGGGCGCGCATCCACCGTCGCCCAGCTCTTCAGCGAGCTCCTCTCGCAGCCGTTCAGGTCCGAGCTCGGACGCAGGCTGGCCCAGGAAGGCGTCGAACTCGACCCCAAGGAACCACTGGCCGCCGTCCATCTCGCGGGTGCGGCGTCGGCCACGGTCGACTCCGTGGCCAGCCAGTGTCGTCGCGCTGGTCTCCTCGTCGCCGAGCTCGACGGGCTGCTAGCCGTACACGGCGCCACCGTCGACCGGCTCTACGAATTGTTTTCGGATCTGGCGGCCGCGATCAAGGTTCCACTGCTGGTCGCCCACGCCGAGGCCGACAAGGTCGAACGCCTCCACGAGGCGTGGTCGGACATCGTCCGGGCAACTCGGCTGCTCCACCACCTCGGGTCCACAGACGCCTTCCTGGATGTCTCGGCCTTGCGATGCCTTGAGCTCGCATTGTCGGCAATCGGGGTTGACGAACTCGAGCAGATCCGCCGCGTGAATATTCTGCCGGTCGCCGAGTACGACGAGGCGCACGGTGCTGAACTCACACGCACGCTCGGCACCTATTTCGCCCATGGGAGGAACGCCGGCGCCACCGCGAAAGCGCTGCACGTCCATCCGAATACCGTCTATCAGCGCATCTCGCGCTGCCAAGCGCTGCTACCGGAATGGGGCGACGTCGAGCGCCAACTAGAGCTGCAACTCTCCCTCAGGCTAGAAGGGCTACGCATCGGCGATTGGGTGGGAGGCGTCCGCCGACTGACCATTTGACCGACGCGGCCGGGAGTCGACCCTGACGGCCCGCAGACGAGGACATCCGCCCGATCGGAGATGAGGACTACTCCTCTCCGGAAGGGCCCCAGGTCATCACCGTGCGGCGAATCGGCGAATGGACCGTCGCGATCGAAGACTGCGGCTGGCGCGGCGCGCAACGGGAGGCTTTGAGCGCCCTGTCACGCGACGGCGGAGAAGCCGCGGCGGTGCTTCGTGCTGACTACGCCCAGGACCACGTCGCCTACGCCGTCGACGGCCAGCTCATCACCGACATCAACCCGGGGTATCCCGTCGACAGGCAGGGCGCCGATCCGGACCGGCTCAATCGCCACCTCCGTGAACTGGGCATCGATCCGGCCGCCAGCGACTCCATCGACAACCCCATCCCGGCGGCCTTGGCACTCGCCACCCGCATCACCGGCGTCATGATCAGCCCACAACACCTTCACCGCCCCATCCTCGGCGCCGCCATACGGCGCCCATTTCTGACGATGCGGCAATGCTGACGTCTCGCTGATCCGCAAGATCATCCACTACTGCCAACTTCGATGACGCGTCCGGCGAGTGGTCACGGAGCGCTATCTGACAGTGCGCAGGTCACAGCGTCGGCCACTGTCATCTTCGCTGACGCCAGACAATTGATGTCTGGCGTCATCGGGGTTGGCAGTACGTCATCGAAGCTGTTAGTGCACTTGGCAGTGAGCAATCGAAGATGGCAGTACCGGCTTTCGCGTTGACGGTAGCCCTGTTGTGCGCTGCTGCATAGTGGGCGCACGTCTTGTCCTGGTTCGTGTCGGTTCTGCTTGCCCGTGCGGCGAAGCCTGAAGGTGGAGCTGGGCCGAGCGTTGCGTGGCTCCGAGCTCGGCCCGGCCGGTGGCTGGTCACGAAGCCCTTCGTCGGCGGCCGCGAGCCAGCGCGGCCCGCAGTTCGGCCAGGGTGGTGATGACGGGGAGGAAGGCGCGCAGCAGCTCGGCCAGGGCGGCAGGGAGCCGGACCGCGGTGTGGAGGATGAGGGTGAGGGCGCCGATGGCAGCCAGGATCGTGGTGGTCATGCCCTCAACGTTCGGCGGGTGGGTGGGTTCGGTGCATCCGGTCGGGACGAAGTCGGGCGAATCGGCCGGTCAGGGGCAAGGCCAGGGTTAGGCTCCGATCAGCAACCGAACAGAAGCGAACGCGTTCCCGGACTCCCTTCGGGGTGGGGCGTATGCCATGCGTGGAGGGGGAGTGGTGGCCGACCCCCGGACCATCCGGACCCGCGCCGATCTGCGGACGGCGCTGCAGCGGCTTTTCCACGCTGACGGCCGTCCCTACCTGGAGGTGGCCACCGCCGCCAAGGTCAGTAACTCGACCCTGCACGACATGGTCAACGGCAGGAGCTTTCCCCGGTGGGACACGCTCCGCGCCGTCCTAGCCGTCTGCGGCATCTCTGCCGGCCAGATGACGGCCTGGCAGCAGGCGCACGCCCGGGCCCGCCCCGACCGGCCTGCCTCGCCTGGACCGGACAACCGGCCCGGCCGACCGCTGGAAGAGATGACCGATCCGTTCGCGTTGGAGGTGCATAAGCCGATCCAGCTGGACATCCCCGGCCCTTCGGCTCTTCCGGTGTTGCCGCCGTACGTGCCGCGCGCCCATGACCGGCAGTTGGGCGAGGTGGTCGGCCGTACGTTGACGGGCCAGAGCGGGATGGCGGTGCTGGTCGGCGGCTCCTCCACCGGAAAGACCCGCGCCTGCTGGGAAGCCTTGACCCCGCTCCGCGCGGCGGGCGGGTGGCGGTTGTGGCACCCGTTCGATCCAACCCGGCCCGAAGCCGCTCTCGCACAGCTGGCCGAGGTCGGCGGCAAGACGGTGGTGTGGCTGAATGAGACCCAGCGCTACCTGGACACCCCCGGCGATACCGGGGAGCGGGTGGCGACCGCGTTGCGCACCATGCTGGCTGATTCTTTCCGGGCTCCGGTGCTGGTGCTGGGCACCATCTGGCCCGACCACTGGGATGTGCTGACACGGGACGGCAACGACCGCCATGCCGAGGCCCGGTTGGTCCTCGGCGGCACCGATATCCCCATCACTGAGGGCTTCGCTCACGTCCAGGCAGCACTGGAAGAGGCCGCGTCCACCGATGCCCGTCTGGCCGAGGCGCTAGCGCGGGCTGCCGATAGGGAGGTCACTCAGTATCTGGCCGGGGTGCCAGAACTGCTGGCCCGCTATCGCAATGCCCCGCCTGCGGCCAAGGCGGTGATTCACGCGGCGATGGACGCCCGCCGGATGGGCCACCGCCACGCCCTCTCCCACGCGCTGCTGGAAGCCGCCGCACCCGCCTACCTGACCCAATCGCAGTGGAGTGTTCTCAGCGATGACTGGCTGGAACAAGCGCTCGCCTACACCGCAGCCCTCTGCAAGGGTGTTCCCGGACCGGTGACCCGGCTGCGCCCCCGCCAAACCGAACGACTCCCCGCCGGAACGGTCATGCCCGTATGCGCCGCGACGACCCGCGACGAGGGCATGCCTAACATGGCCGGCCCGTTTTACCAGCTTGCCGACTACCTTGACCAGCACGGTCGCCGCCACCGGGCCGACCAGATCCCGCCCATCGGCTTTTGGGCTGCGGTCCGCGCATGCCCATCCAGACGACTTGGACACCCTCGGCCAGGCCGCCTGGCGCCGCGGCCTGTACCGTGACGCCGCCCAGATCCACGCACAGGCTGCAAGCTTCGCTCGTGACCTCGGCGACCTCGGCGACCTTGGCGACCTCGATGACCCTGATGACATCGTCGTTGAGGGCTCGCTCGACATCGACGCTCTCCTCGATCTGCTCTCGCGCATGGACGACGAGGGCGATGAGGGCGACTACCCGTTCGATGAGCTGATTGATGAACCGATTGATGAATCGACGGGATCATTGGAAGCCCTGCCGGGCAATGCGGATGCCACATCGGCCATATGGCTCTCGTATCCTGCCCTCGCCGACGCGCTGGCCGGGTGGCAGTGCTGGCCGTGGGTGGACGCCAAGCCCGGCGAGATCACCGCGGTGATGGAGATGGCCGCCAACGCCGTCTATGCCGCCCTTGACCAACCGGCCCACGTGGCCGTGCTGCTGGATGGCTTTGACAAGGCCGGGGGGCGCAACCTGTACTTCGCGCTGGCAGAGCATGTTGCCGTCCGCGCAGCCCTCGACCGCCCGGACAAGGTGGCTGCGCTGCTGGATGTGTTACGGAAGGCGGGGGCCCACGACCAGCACATCACGCTGGCCGAACGAGCCGCTACCCTCATCCCCCTGGACAACCTCTCCACCGTGGCCGAGCTAGTAGAGGTGCTGCGGAAGGCGGGGATGCATGATCAGCTCACCGCGCTGGCCGAACGAGCTGCCGCCCACTTCTCCCTGGACCGCCCGGGAGCCGTGGCCCGGCTGATGAGGGTGCTGCGGAAGGCGGGGATGCATGGCCAGCTCACCGCGCTGGGCGAACGAGCTGCCGCCCACTTCTCCCTGGACCGCCCGGGAGCCGTGGCCCAGTTGATGAGGGTGCTGCGGAAGGCGGGGGCACACGACCAGCTCGCCGTGTTGCTGGCCCGCGACCCCGCCACCCACCTCCCCCTGAAGGATCCGTACGCCATAGTCCTGCTCATGCGGGAGCTGTGGGAGGCGGGGGCGTCCGACCAGCTCACCACGCTGTTGGCCCGCGACCCGGCCACCACTCTCCCCCTGAACAACCCGTACGAAGTAGCCCTGCTGGTGAAGGCCCTGCGAGAGGTGAGCGCGCACGACCAGCTCACCACGCTGTTGGCCCGCGACCCCGCCACCACCCTCCCCCTGAACAACCCGTACGAAGTAGCGTGGCTGGTGAGGGCGCTGTGGGAAGCGGGGGCGCGCGACCAGTTCGCCGCTTTGCTGGCCCGCGACCCCGCCACCCACGCTGTCCTTGACGACCCGGTTGGCGTGGACGCGCTGCTGGCCAGCTTGTTGAAGGCGGGGGCGCACAACCAGCACACGGTACTGGCCGAACGGCTTCCTGCCGCTGGCTTGTTCGATCTATTCAGGAAAATCGGCGACAACAATCAACGGTTCAGGTTCGGGCGAGACCCTGATGGAAGCCCGGCTGAACCCTGGACATGGGACGATGGGAGACTCGGGAGCTGGCGTGATGGGAGTCCCCCTGACCCATGGGACGACCTGTAGTGATCAGGTAAGAGCTCGACTTTGACAGTAGCCCCTCATCCTCGCCACTGGACGTGATGGCTGAAGGCTCGGCCTGGCTGATGGCCGGGCACGCCAGGTCACCGCCGACCTGCCCACCGCATACGCACCTCGTTCCGGCACTGGGTCGACGCCGACGACGACGGCTGCACGGCCCGGGCGATGTACAACCTCGGGCTGCCGGAGTACGAGCAGGGGGATGTGGAGGAGGCCCGCCGCTGGTACTTCGAAGCGGCCGCCACCAGCCACCCCGATTACGCGGCACGGGCGCGGAGCGAGTTGAGGGATCTTGACCGCCGTGAGGAAGAGCAGCGGCGTGCCAGCTGGTAAGTACGGCTACCAGGCCTACGCCGACCCCCCGATGATGCGTCGTCCCACCGCCCTCAGCCCAACCAGAGAGTCCGGCGAGTCGTTCAGGGGGGTGTGGGTGGCGGGGTCGCGGGGCCAGCAGTGTGGTGAGTTGGTCGTGCGCGCCGACCTCGTCCAGCGCTTCCACCAGGCTGGCCATGCCGGACGGGTCGTTCGGGGTGTGGGTGGCGGGGTCGCGGGCCAGTAACACGGCGAGCTGGTCGTGTGCCCCCGCCTCCCGCAGTATCGTCACCAGCAGGGCGACGGCGGCAGGGTCATCCAGGGCGATGTGGGTGACGGCCCAGCTGGCGGCCGTGGTCGCCGGGGTGCAGGCCGTGCAGGTGGGTGGCGAGGGCGTGGGCGGCGTTGGGGTCGCCGTGTGTGGTGGCGTGTTTGTGGAGCTGGGCGGCGTCGCGGTACAGGCCGCGTGTCCAGGCGGCGTCCCCGAGCGCTCTCAGGTCGCCCGGGTGGGCGTGGGTGGGGCGTCCGGCTTGTCGGCCGGGTTGTGCGAGGTCGCGGGCGGTGACGGTGGTGGCTGGGTGGCGGGAGTTGCCAGGTGAGCGGACCGGACGAGGGGGAGCCGTCCCTGCTGCCGCGCGCCGAGAACGGGGTGGAGCTGGACGGGCAGATCACCACCGCCCAAGACGGCGCGCGCCATTGGATCCGCCAGGACTCCGCCGTGTCGGTGCGGGGTGTGGCCTGGGCCAGCCTGCGGGCGATGCTGGCCGGGCAGTGCGCCAGCGCGCTGGTCCCGATCGCGTTGGCCGAGCCGGGGCTGCTGCCCGTGGCGGCCGGATTGGCGGCCGGGCTGGAGGTGGTGGGCTCGGTCGGGTCCAACATACTGGCCAGTCTCATCGGCGAGTCCTTGAACGCCGCCAGGGCCCGCACACGCAGGCCATCACCGGCAGACCCGGGGCCGGCCAATCCTGACGCCGGGCGTGGACCCGACGCCGGAGCCGGCCCGGACGCGGAGGCGGGTGAGGCGGACGCGGCTTTTGCCGAGCAGGCGCGCCAGGAGCTCGCCGCCCGGATCGAGCAGGTACTGGCGGCACAGGATCGGCAGGCCGAGGCACTGGCCGCAACCCTGGCACGGGTGCTGGAACGGATCGACGCGACCGCCGTCGTGGTCGGCGAGGTCATGTCCCGCGGCCAGGAAAACCAGGAAAGGCTGCTGCGGGACCTGACAGCCGGGTTCGCTGGTCTCGGCGGGCAGGTGGCCGGGTTCGGTCCGCTGTTGCGGGGGCTGGACGGCGCGGTCGTGCGGATCCAGCAGACCTTGTCTCGGCAGGACGCCGAGCGCCGGTTCCGACCGGTCCCAGGACCAGCGGCAGACCGCGTTGCTGCTGGAGGTCCAAGAGCAGCTGGCCGAGCTGGCCCTGCGCCGGCCCGAGGCGGAAGCGGGGGTCACGGCGGATCCCACGGCGGGTCCCGGCTTGGAGGATCCGGCGAAGCCATCGACAGCCTGGGCGGGGATCTGCCCGTATCAAGGGCTGGCCCCGTTCGGGCCCGCCCAGGCGAGGGTGTTCTATGGCCGAGGTCAGTCCACTGACCAGCTGCTGACGATGGTGGCCACCCACTCCGGGGGCGGGCCGATCATCGTGACCGGGGCGTCCGGGGCGGGTAAGTCCTCCCTGCTGCACGCCGGGCTGCTGCCCCAGCTGAGCACCATGGCCCCCGATTCGCTGGCTGCGCCTACGGCACAACGGCTGGCCGCAGATCACCTTAACCCTCGGCCCGCAGCCGTTGCAGCAGCTGGCGGTACAGCTCGCGGTCCGCTGCAACGCCGATCCCGACCGGGTGCTGGCCGAGTTACGCGCCGACCCGGCCGAGGCGGCGGTCCGGCGTGCCCAGCAGATCCTGGCCGCCGAGCAGATCCGCCGCCCTCGGGGCGAGGGGACGCCCGCGAAGGCGTATGCGAGGGTGGAGCAGGGCCCACGGCGACTGATCGTGGTCGTCGACCAGTTCGAAGAACTGTTCACCCTGGCCTCATTTCACCGGGGCGGCAGACCGGCTCCCGGCGGGGATCGTGGTGCTCGCGGTCCGCGGCGATTTCATCGACCGCTGCTCGGCCTACCCGGTCCTGGCCCGCGCGCTGGAGGAGACGGCGTTCGTGCTGGGCCCGACTTCGAGCTTGGGGATCGGGCGGGATCCATCGCGGAGTTGGAGGAAGCCAGCCGTCTGAGGTCCTCGGTCTATCGGCGAGTCTGCTACGGCATCTCGGCATCCTCGCCGAGCGCAAGTTCGGGATCGGAAGACTACAGCCGCCGAGAGCCACCGGCTCAGGGCTTGGCCGTCTCCTCCGACGTACGCGCGAACATAGCGGCTCAGCGGCCGGCCACCCCGGTCCACCAGGTCGTCGTAGCCTGCGGGGTTGCCGTTCTGGGTGTACCGCACGGCCGCTCACAGCAGCCAGAAGGCCCGCAGATCCTCCTCGTCCGGCGAACCAGGTCGAGGATCCGCTCGGCCCAGTCGCCGATCTCCGGGCTGGCCACGGAGCGTGAGCTCCGTCGCGACCGGCCGGACCAGTGCGTGGGCCAACCGAGGATCCCCGGCCGAACACGCCCAGGCGACCGTCGCCCGCGCACGGCCCACTTCGGCAGACCTGTGAATCGTCCGAGGGCCTCACCTGGGAACGGTCTATGACACGGCTCTGATCCGGGTGGGTCTCACGATCGTGAGCGTGACGACACCGCAGTCGCCCGCTGCCATCGGGGAGGTCGCCCAGATCGTTGAACAGCACCGTCGGCAAGGACCGACCCGGGAACCCTACTCCCGACTAAGGCCTGTTCGGTGAGTGACCAGTTGGAATGGAGAGCCGCCGGCTGTGGGTCCACTGCCGGCGGCGTGTCGTCGTGGAACCGGCTCAGGGCGTGATCGTGCAGGCCAGGCCGTTGAGGGTGAACTGGGTTGGCTTGGGGTTCTGACCGGTGTGGGTGCCGTTGAAACCCATGCTCACGGTGGTGCCCGGTGGGAGCTGGCCGTTCCAGGGCATGTTCACGGCGGTTACGTGGCGGCCGGACTGGGACCAGGTGGCGCTGTAGCCCTGGGTGAGGCGCTGGCCGGTGTCGGGGAAGTCGAACTCAAGGGTCCATGCGTTGACCGGGGTCGTGCCGGTGTTCTTGACGCTCATCCAGACGCTCATGCCGGTGTTCCAGGTTGAGGAGTTGTAGGTGACCTCGCAGGAGCCAGGAGTGGGCGTAGGAGTCGGTGTGGGGGTGGGTAGGCCCTGGCGGGCCAGGATTCGGGTGGGGGTCGCGGGTGCGCTGACGTTGCCTGCGGCGTCCTTGGCCACCACTGTGTACGTGTAGTACTGGCCGGTCACCAAGCCGCTCTCGGTGAAGTACGGATATTGCGGGCCCACGCTGCCGACCTTGATCCAGCCGCCACTGATTGGCTCGCGGTAGATGTCGTAGCCGGTCACGGCCACGTTGTCGGTTGACTTGTCCCAGCAGAACGCCGTGCCGGGGAAGTCGAACAGGCAGTTGTCGCGTACGTTCTGCGGCTGGGTGGGCGGGATCACGTCCCCGGTGGGTGAAGGGGTGGGTGAGGGCTGCGTGCCGGTGGTCGCCGTCAGAGTGATGAACGGTGACGGCAGGCTCACGTTGCCCGACAGGTCGAGGGCGACGATGTAGAACGTGTAGGCCCGGCCCCGGGTCAGACCACTGATCATCGTCGGACTGGCCGTCGGCGACGCCTTCTTCGCGAAGCCGTCCGCCGTGAGCATGTGGACCTCGTAGCCGGCCACGGAGCCGCTGTCGTCGGTCGACGACTGCCAGCAGATGCCGGCGTATCCGGCCTGCGAGCTCGGGGGCGGGCAGGGCGTCAGCCCGCTGGGACGGGACGGTGGTGTCGTGTCCGCCGCGTACGCCGGGAGTGAGGTAGTGATCGCGAGCAGGGCTCCAGCGATCAGGGCGAATGGGAGCTTCATGACCCGGATGATTCGCTGGGGCGGTCGGTGGGGCGAGGGAGCGGTCGCCTGGCGTGGCGTCCGCCCAGGTCAGAGAGCGGTAAAGGTGAACATTTCACTTCCGCGATCCGGCGGCTCCCCAACACACCACATGCGGGTTACCCTCGGGAGCCACTTTGGGTAGTCGCCTCCGGTCGCTCACGCAACCTCGGGTGCCGCCGAGCTGAACCCTCGGCGGCAGCCTGCCCGTTCACGGCATTGCTAGCTGGGGCACGACGAACGCCTTTGCCGACCGCGCCCCACCGCTGGTCGGGCACCCCGAGCACGGAGGCCTCCGCCACGGCCGGGTGCTCGAAGAGCACGCCCTCGACCTCGGCCGGGTAGACGTTCTCGCCGCGCAGCAAACGAGGTCCCGCCCGACGACTCGCAGCGTACGGGCCGGCCAGGTGGGAGGCGGATCACATCGGCGGCGGCATCGTCGACGCGTCGGCGTTCGGCCTCCCGCCTATTCGGGGACGGCAGCGCGGGCCGCGGCATGTCACGCTGCAACGCCATCACACCCGTCAGGCCCGGCAACGGCTCAGGGCGAGGCGTGGCAGGATCACCAGCTGGTGTTCTGCACGCGGTTCGGTACTCCCAAGGACGCTGCGAACGTGCGGCGGTCCTTCCGGCGGATCACTGTCAACGCCGGGATCGGGGCGGATTGGACGCCCCGTGAGTTACGGCACTCGTTCGTATCGATCATGAGTGCGCACGGTGTGCCCATCGAGACCATCGCCGATCTCGTCGGGCATGCGGGCACCCGGGTCACCGAGGCGGTCTACCGTCTTCGGCTCAGGCCGGAGATCACCAAGGGTGCCGAGACCATGAACACCATCTTCGGCGCCAGCCAAAAGGGAAAATCCGCCTGAGGTGGCTCCCCAATTGGCTCCCACGACCCTCAAAGATCGAAAGAGGGTCCCGGAGACGCTCCGGAACCCTCTCTGAACTGCCAAAACATGGTGGACGATACTGGGATTGAACCAGTGACCTCTTCCGTGTCAGGGAAGCGCTCTCCCGCTGAGCTAATCGTCCGGGGTTGCCGAGCGGAAGACGGGATTCGAACCCGCGACCCTCACCTTGGCAAGGTGATGCTCTACCACTGAGCCACTTCCGCGTGATCACCGGATGGCCCGGCTCACGGAGAGAACACTAGCGAATCCTGGGCGACTCCCCAAATCAATTGAGCTGTAAGGAGCTATCTTGGGTGACGATAGTTACCCTGGTCGGTTGAGAGAGTGAGCGATGTAATGCGCGACAACGGTGTCGTGGAGGTTGGGCCGGGGCCGTTGGGTCTCGGGGAGGTCGTCCGGGTGGCCAGGGGCGGGGCCCGGGTGCGGCTCGATGAGGACGCGGTCGCGGAGATGGCGGCCTCGCGCGGGAGGATCGAGGAGCTGGCGGAGGGGGCCACGCCGGCGTACGGGGTGTCGACGGGGTTCGGGGCGCTGGCGACGCGGCACATCGATCCGGCGCTGCGGGCGCAGTTGCAGCGGAGTCTGGTGCGATCGCATGCGGCGGGGTCGGGGGCCGAGGTCGAGACGGAGGTGACCCGGGCGCTGATGGTGCTCAGGCTGAGCACGCTGGCCACGGGGCACACGGGGATCCGGCCGAAGACGGCGAAGGTGCTGGAGAGCCTGCTCAACGCGGGGATCACGCCGGTGGTGCACGAGTACGGGAGCCTGGGCTGCTCGGGGGACCTGGCGCCGCTGTCCCACGTGGCCCTGACGATCATGGGGGAGGGGCCGGTACGGGACGCGCAGGGCAACCTCCGGGAGGCGGGGGAGGCGCTCAAGGAGGCCGGGATCGAGCCGGTCGAGCTGGCTGCCAAGGAAGGGCTGGCGCTGATCAACGGCACGGACGGCATGCTGGGCATGCTGATCATGGCCATTGACGATCTCACCCGGCTGCTGAAGACGGCCGATATCAGCGCGGCGATGAGCGTCGAGGCGCTGCTGGGAACCGACCGGGTGTTCGCCGCTGATCTGCAGGCGCTGCGGCCGCATCCGGGGCAGGCGGCCAGCGCGGCCAACCTCCGCCAGCTGCTCGGCGGGTCGGGGATCATGGAGTCGCACCGGAACGAGGGCTGCACGCGGGTGCAGGACGCCTACTCGTTGCGCTGCGCGCCGCAGGTGGCCGGGGCCGCGCGGGACACGGTCGCGCACGCGCGGCTGGTCGCGGAGCGGGAGCTGGTGAGCGCGATCGACAATCCGGTGGTGCTGGCCGACGGCCGGGTGGAGTCGAACGGCAACTTCCACGGGGCTCCGGTGGGGTATGTCCTGGACTTCCTGGCGATCGCGGTGGCCGACGTGGCCTCGATGGCGGAGCGGCGGACCGATCGCATGCTGGATGTGGCACGTAGCCATGGTCTGCCGGCGTTCCTGGCGGATGATCCTGGAGTGGACTCGGGGCACATGATCGCCCAGTACACCCAGGCGGCCATCGTCTCCGAGCTGAAGCGGCTGGCCGTGCCGGCGAGCGTGGACTCCATCCCGAGTTCGGCCATGCAGGAGGACCACGTCTCGATGGGCTGGTCGGCGGGGCGGAAGCTGCGGCGGGCGGTCGACGGGCTGACCCGGGTGCTGGCCATCGAACTGCTGACGGCGGCCCGCGCCATCGACCTGCGCAGGCCGCACCTGCCGGGCGCCGGTACGGGCGCGGCGGTCGCGCTGCTGCGCGAGTCGGTTGCCGGTCCCGGGAGCGACCGGTTCCTGGCTCCGGAGATCGAGAACGCGGTACGGCTGGTCGCGGACGGGTCCTTCGTAGCGGCGGTAGAGGCGGCGACCGGCCCGCTGGCCTGAGCGCCCCCGGTCGGGTTCCCGGTCGGGCGCGCTCAGTCCAGGCCGGGGTTCCCGGCCGCGCAGTGCACATGGGGTTGGGCGCCTGGCCGGGCACATGGCATGGGAGCCCAGGCGGGCGGCATACACGGGATGGGAGCCCGGGCGGGCGGCGCACACGGGGTTGGGAGAATAAGGGGATGCACGGCGCCTTCGCCCATATCGGTGGCTATCTGGCCACCGGCCTCAGGGACGTGACCACCGACCTCGGGGCTCTCGACTCCGAGGGCTGGTGGGCGGTCGTGGTGAGCTTCGAAGGCAAGGTCACCTGCGCCCGCTTCGACCAGGTACGCCCGGCGGGCCTTCCGCGGCCGACGACCCCCTGGCGCGGCCCCGCGGTCGGCGACTGGCGCTCGTCACTGGACCAGCAGGCGTACGAGAGGGCCGTTCAGCACATCCGTGAGGAGATCGAACGAGGCGAGGTCTACCAGGCCAACATCTGCCGGATCATGTCAGCGCCGCTCAGGACCCCCGCCAACCCCTTGGCCCTGGCAGCCAGGCTCCACGAGGGCAACCCCGCCCCACACGCGGCGACGATCAGCGTCCCCGGCCTGGAGGTGATCTCCGCTTCCCCAGAACTCTACCTATCCAAATCCGGAAATATCGTGACCTCGGGACCGATCAAGGGGACGGGCCGGACCCCGGAGGACCTCCTCGAAAAGGACTACGCCGAGAATGTGATGATCGTCGACCTCGTACGGAACGACCTCGGCCGAGTCGCCGACGTGGGCTCGGTGCGGGTAAAGGCATTGTGTGAGATCGAGCACCACCCCGGCCTCGTCCATCTGGTATCAACCGTACAGGCGACCACAGAAGCCACCTGGCCCGAACTGTTCGCCGCGACCTTTCCGCCCGGTTCGGTAACCGGAGCTCCCAAGTCCTCCGCCCTCAACATCATCAATGCGCTCGAACCAGAGCCCCGGGGGCCGTACTGTGGGGCGGTGGGCTGGGTGGACGCCGACCGGCGCGAGGCCGCGCTGGCGGTCGGCATCCGCACCTTCTGGATCTCCGGGGAAGAGATCCACTTCGGCACCGGAGCGGGCATCACGTGGGGCTCCGATCCCCGGCTGGAGTGGCGGGAGACGGAACTGAAGGCGGCGCGGCTCATCGGTCTGGCGTCTAGGGAGGTTGGTAATGGGAGTTCCCATCTGGGTCAACGGTGACCTGCTGGCACCGGAGCAGGCCACCGTATCGGTGTTCGACCACGGGCTGATGGTCGGTGACGGGGTCTTCGAGACGATCAAGTGCATGTCGGGCGAGTCGTTCGCGCTGACCCGGCACCTGGACCGGCTCGCCCTCTCGGCCAAGCGCATGGATCTCCCCGAGCCGGACCTGGCCGCCATCGCCGACGGCGTGCGGCAGTGCCTGGCCGCCGCCCCCAAGTGGCCGCTCGGCCGGATCCGCATCACCTACACCAGCGGCCCGGGCCCGCTCGGCTCCGACCGCGGCGACCAGGGCACCACCACCGTCATCATCGTCGGCGAGCAGAAGCCGTTCCCGGCCGGCGCCGAGGTGGTCGTCGTCCCCTGGCCGCGCAACGAGCGCGGCGCCCTGGCGGGCGTCAAGTCCACCTCGTACGGCGACAACGCCAAGGCTCTGGCGTACGCCAAGGAGCGCGGCGGCGGCGAGGCGATCTTCGAGAACCTGGCCGGGCGGCTCTGCGAGGGCACCGGCAGCAACATCTTCATCGTCACCGGCGGCCGGTTGATCACCCCCACCCTGGCCAGCGGCTGCCTGGCCGGCGTGACCCGCGCCCTGGCCCTGGAGTGGTGCGGCGGCGTCGAGGAGGACGTGCCGCTGGCCGCCCTGTACGACGCCGAGGAGGCCTTCCTGACCTCCACCACCCGCGACATCCAGCCCATCTCGGTGGTCGACGGCAAGCACCTCCCGCAGGCGCCCGGCCCGATCACCCGCGCCGCCATGGCGACCTTCGCCGCCCGCTCGGCGGACGACCTCGACCCCTGAGACCCGCAGTAGCCGGGGGCGTCCAGGTGGCGCCCCCGGCTTTTATCGAAGGAGAATCGATGGCGCTGCCTTACCGCCCAACCGAGCGGCATCGCCAGGTTGCCAGGCTGTTCACCGACCGGGTCCGCGGTACCCGGTCCTGGGACGCGCCATCCCCGGTCGCCGACTGGGCTGCCCGCGACGTCGTACGTCACCTGGTCGAATGGTTCCCCGGGTTTCTCGCCTCCGGCGCCGGCATCGAACTGTCCCGCGGACCGTCGGTGGACGAGGACCCGGTCGCCGCGTGGCAGGTGCACTGCGATGCCGTGCAGGCGGTGCTGGACGATCCGGAGACGGCGCACCGGAAACTCGTCAACCCCCACATCGGCAGCCTGCCGCTGGCGACCGCGATCGACCAGTTCTACACGACCGACGTGTTCATGCACACCTGGGATCTCTCCAGGGCCACCGGCCAGGACGATCGGCTGGACCTCGACTTCTGTGCTCTGCTCCTCGCTCAGATGGAGCAGATGGAGCAGGCGATCCGCTCCTCTGGCCACTACGGCGCTCGAGTCGAGGTACCCGGCGGCGCGGATTCCCAGACCAGACTGCTGGGTTTCATCGGCCGGGACCCGTTCTGGCCGGGGCGATGACCTAGTACGAGTGCTGGCTCTGCACGTTGAGCTCGGTCATCTTCACGGCCTTGGCGGGATCGGTGAGCGGATCGTTGATCTCCAGGATGTCCAGGCCCTTGGTGATGTCGCTGGAGTAGATGTAACCGTTGTAGTAGTACGCCGACCACGACCCGCCCAGCCGCGCACCCTTCGGCAGCGGTCCGCGCTCGAAATATCCGATCTCGCGGGGCTTGTCGGAGTCGGTGAAGTCCCAGACCGAGACCCCGCCCTGGTACCAGCCCTGGACCATGATGTCCTTGCCCGGCACCGGGATCAGCGACCCGTTGTGCGCTACACAGTTCTCCTCCGGAGTCTGCTCCCGCGGAATCTTGAAATATCCACGTTTCTCCAGTCGCCGGTTGTCGACGATGTCGTAGACGGCGTCCGCGCCGCGCTCGGTCCCCGCGCTCGCGTCGCAGGTCGCGGCGATGCCACCGCCGAGTTCGTCGCTGAAGACCACCTTGGTGCCGTCGTTGTTGAAGGTGGCGGAGTGCCAGATGGCGAAGTTCTCGTCCTGTACCAGCTGGAGCGGCTTCGGCCGGAGCGGGTCGGAGATGTCCAGCAGCACCCCGTCGCCGAAGCAGGCGCCCGCCGCCAGCTTGCGCTCCGGGTAGACGGTGATGTCGTGGCAGCCGGCCGCGCTGAAGCCCACGCCGCCGTCCTCCACGACGACCCTGCCCTTCAGCACCTCCGGCTTGGCGGCGACCCGGGCGGCCTTGGGGTCGGCCACCGGCACCTCCACGATGGTGATGTTCTCGTGCGGCGGGGGGCAGTTCTGCGGATCCGGGGCGGACATGGGCGAGGCGACGTAGATGTAGATCTTCTCGGGGGTCGGCATGATCGCGTGGGTGTGGGAGCCGCAGTCGGTCCGTACCGAGGTGAGGTAGACCGGTTTGGCCTTGTCGGTGATGTCGAAGACGCGGATGCCCTCCCAGGAGGCGGGCGCGGTGGCGTCGCCGGGGGCGCTCTGGCAGGTGTCGTCGCCTCGCGGGGAGTCCACGGAGAGGAAGAGCAGGTTCCCGTGTACGGACACGTCGTTCTGACCCCCCAGGCAGACCACCCGGGCGACCACCTTGGGGGCGGCCGGATCGGCGATGTCGACCACCATGAACCCGTCATAGTTGCCGACATAGGCGTACGTGCCCTGGAACGCCAGATCGGTTCCCCAGGACTGGGGCCCGTTGAACGGCGCCTCCAGCGGCACGTTGGCGACCAGCCGCATGTTGGGGCTGTGCCCGATCTCGTCCACGCCGAGTTCCTGGCCGGTGTCCGTGGCTGCCGAGGACGTGGCTATCGACGGGTTCGGCGGCGTTTGCCCGTCGCCCGCCGGGGTCGTGCACCCCGCCAGCAGCAGCACCGCCGCCAGTAACGCCGCTCCCGCGCCACGCCCCATGCCCCGCGCCCCCAATCCTCTGTGAGGACGCTATTTCACCAACGCATGAGGCGTGTCGGGATTTGGTAACGGTTCAGGAGCTCCACAACATGTTGGTGAGCTCCTCGTCAAGGTCCATGAAGTCGACCTCCCGCCCGGCCGGCACCAGCTCGTACGTCCGGTGCAGGAACTCGGTCAGCGGGGCGAGCGGGACCTCGAAGAGCGCCTGCCCGAAGGGGGAGGTGAGGCTGATGTTCAGCGTGCGCTCGCCGTCCGCTCGGGCCGGCCAGACCTGGACGTCACCGTCGCCCACGCGGCGCACGATGCCCACGGTCAGGAGTTCACGGGCGAAGATCCACTCGACCGGTTCGTCGTTCCCCACGTGGAAGGCCATCCGGATGGCGTACGGATCCTGGGCCGTGTAGCTCAGACCGGCGAGAAGGGGGACGGTTGTACGGTCGGGGACCACAAGCCGAAGGCCCAGCTCGGCAGAGACGGTGGTGCTGTTCATCGTCAGCCAAACCTTTTCGTCGTCGGGTCCCCTCATCGGGGCTTGCACTGCTCAGACGGAACTATCAGACGGACTACGTCCCGAGCTATGACGCGGAACGAAGAAACCTGTAGGAAAGATTCCGCTCTCCGGGCCTTCTGTAACGCAGATCACAGCTAGACATTTATGCAGCTACCTGCGCAAACGTCGCCAACAGGTGCATGTTTGCAAGGGTTTTGCGTGTCCTCGGGAGGTGTGTATCGGGCTCAGGTGGTGCTTATTGGTCGAGTGTGGGGCATCACGATGCTATGCCAACACACCGCCACGCCGTGGCTCTCCTGGGAACCTTTCGGTGACGATGCCGTGCCCGTAGAGGGCTGGTAGCCCTACATCGGGGCGAAATGGGCGAATCCCCCTGCTTTGCGATCATGTGGTTGCTCTCCGTGGTGGATCACGTACCGTCCGGCGATTCGGTCAAATCATGTCAAAACGGTCAAAGCTTGTGTGTTTTGCCATAACCTGGGGTAGTACCTAGAAACCCCCAAGAAACCGGCGCGAACCGCTTGACCGTGCTCGCGTCGCCGCAGGCACCGGAACGCCTGCGCCACCGGGAGGGGCGTCGCATGGGACTGACGGTCCAACACCAAAGGACCAAAGACCCTGGGTATCGAAGAGCCCCCCGAAATGTAATGGAAGTCACAAGGGGGGACTTTTCATGATTCATGACATCGCCTTCACCGGTGGGGGACCGGGGAGGGCGACCAGAACCGCGGCGGCGGCGGGGACCACCCGCCGGGGATTCGCCGACTTCGCCCGCTCCATCGGCACCCGCCTGGCGGGTCGCCCGGCCGAGCAGGCGGCGGCGAGCCTCAGCCGCGCGGAGATCGTGGTGGGCCTGGACGGCTCGCCCGTCAGCGAGCGCGTGCTCGCCTACACCTTCGAACAGGCACGGCACCGCAAGTGCACGGTCCGGGCGGTGCACGCCTGGCTGGACCGCCGGGAACCGGTACACATCGAGCAGGAGCACCTGGCCCCGTGGCGGGCCCGCTATCCCGAGATCGAGGTCATCGAGGACATCCGGCGGGAACATCCCGTCGGCGCGCTGGTGTCGGCCTCGCGGGGGGCGAACCTGCTCGTCGTGGGGGCACGGCAGGGGGCGTCGGGGTCCTCGGCGCGCCTCGGCTCGGTCGCCCGCGGCGTGCTGGACAACGCCCGCTGCCCGGTGGCCGTGGTGCGCCTGCCGTACGAGCAGCAGCGCCGGGTCTGGGCGGAAGGCTCGTTCCGGCCGCCGGCGTGAGCCTGGCCGCCCGTCCGAGCCGGATGGGGGGCTACCAGGGGCGATGCGACAATAGACCCATGACCGATGGCCCGTCGTATCCGTTGATGCCGGGCATGCGGCTGGACGACCTTCTGTCGGAGCTGCAGTCCCGGCTGGAGGCCGTGCTGGCCACCAGGGACCGCATGCACGCGCTGCTGGAGGCGGTCGTCTCGGTCGGCGGCGGGCTGGAACTGGAGACCGTGCTGCGGCGGATCGTGGAGACCGCCACCCACCTGGTGGACGCCGCTTACGGGGCGCTCGGGGTGATCGGCGAGGAGCGCACCCTGGTGGAGTTCGTCCCGGTCGGGCTGAGCCAGGAGGAGATCGCCCGCATCGAGCACTGGCCGCACGGTCTGGGCCTGCTCGGCCTGCTGATCAAGGAACCGGTGCCGCTCCGGCTGGCCCGCATCTCCGACCATCCCGAGTCCTACGGCTTTCCCCCCGGCCACCCGCCGATGGGTTCCTTCCTCGGCGTGCCGATCCGCATCCGCGACGAGGTGTTCGGCAACCTCTACCTGACCGAGAAACGCGGCGGGCGCGAGTTCGACGAGGAGGACCAGGCCGTGGTCACCGCGCTGGCCACCGCCGCCGGCGTGGCCATCGAGAACGCCCGGCTGTACGAGGAGACCCGCCGCAGGGAGATCTGGCTCCAGGCCTCCGCAGAGGTGACCACCAGCCTGCTCTCCGGGGCGGGAGTGGGGGAGGTGCTCGCCCAGGTGGTGCGGCGGGCGGGGGAGATGGCCGACGCCGACATCGCCACCATCCTGTTCCCGGTCGGGGACGACCGGCTCCGCGTCATGATCGCCCAGGGGGCCGAGCAGCTGACCGGCACCGAGATCCCGATGGGCAACTCGCTGGCCGGCACCGCCTACCGCACCGGCGAGCCGCACATGGCCGCCGACCTCGGCACCTGCGACCTGGAGCTCCCCGGCCTGGAGGCGTGGGGGCCGGCCGTGGCGGTGCCGCTGGGCGCGGCCGGATCGGTGCGCGGCGTGCTCGCCATCGGGAAACGGCCCGGCCGCATGCCGTACACCCTGCCCATCCTGCGCATGCTGAAGGCCTTCGCCGACCAGGCGGCCATCGCGCTGGAGCTGGCCGAGACCCGGCAGCACGCCGAGCGCCTCGGCCTGCTGGAAGAGCGCGACCGGATCGCCAAGGACCTGCACGACGTGGTCATCCAGCGGCTCTTCGCGGTGGCCATGACCCTGATGAGCACGGTCCGCCTGGTCGACCGGCCGGAGACCTCGGCCCGGCTCCGGCACGCCATCGACGAGCTGGACGAGACCATCCGGCAGATCCGCTCCACCATCTTCGCCCTCCAGCCCCCCCAGGACATCGACGAGCCCAGCCTGCGCGCCCGCATCGTGGAACAGGTCGAGAACGCCCGCGGCCACCTGGGCTTCATGCCCGGCCTGCGCATGGAGGGCCGCCTCGACAACGCCGTCCCCGCCCCGGTCGCCGACCACCTGCTGGCCGTGCTCCAGGAGGCCCTCTCCAACGTGGTACGGCATGCGAAAGCGTCCAAGGCGGAAGTCTCCGCCGAGGTACGCGACGGCCAGGTCATTCTGATGATCTCTGACAACGGGGTCGGCCTGCCCCCGGACGGCCGCCGCAGCGGCCTGCGCAACCTTCAGGAACGGGCGCTCCGGCTCGGCGGGGAATGCGAGGCCGTCGCCCTCGACGTGGGCGGCACCCGGGTCACCTGGCGCGTTCCACTGGCCTGACTACAGCGTCTGTTCGAGGTACCGGCCGGAGAGCTGCATCGCCCGGATGACGATGAAATGCTCGCGGTCGCCCGGCGCCCACGGGGTGATCGGCAGGCTGCGGTACCAGGCGAGCTCGTCCGGGTCGGTGGCCGCCCTGGCCCGGCCCACCGCCGTCACCGACCATCCGGTCCGGGTCGCCACGTCGATCTCGTCGGCCTCGAAGGCCACCACGGCGTTCCGGGTGGCGGCGGCCAGCTTCGACCCCACGGCGGTCCGGATGACGATGTCCTGACCGTCCAGGCAGTAGTTGACCACCTGTACGGCCGGCAGCGCCCGGTCGGTGAACACGATCCGCCCGATCGGCGTCACGGCCAGCAGCCGCAGGCACTCCTCCCGGGACAGCACGCGCAGCCCCGCCGAGTCCAGCGGCATGTCCGTCAGGTACAGCTCGTCGGCCGTACCGGAAGGTGGGTCGAAAGTCATCTCGCTCATTGCCGTTCCGCTTTCATCCGCGCCGCCAGCGCCGCCGCCTGGGTCCGGCGCTCCATGCTCAGCTTGCCGAGCAGGTTCGACACGTAGTTTTTGACCGTCTTCTCGGCCAGGAAGAGCCGCTCGCCGATCTGCCGGTTGGTGAGGCCCTCCCCGATCAGCTCGAGGATCTGGCGTTCCTGGTCCGACAGGGCGCCCAGCGGGTCCTTCCTGGCGGCCTGCGCCCGGAGCCGCTGCAACATCGCGGCCGTGGTCCGCGGGTCGAGCAGCGACTGCCCCCCGGCGACCGTACGCACCGCGCCCACCAGGTCGGATCCGTGGATCTGCTTCAGCACGTATCCGGAGGCCCCCGCCATCACCGCGTCGAACAGCGCGTCGTCGTCGGCGTACGAGGTGAGCATCAGGCAGGCCAGCTCCGGCATCCGCGACCGCACCTCGCGGCACACGTCCACGCCGCTGCCGTCCGGCAGCCGCACGTCGAGCACGGCCACGTCCGGCCGCAACGCCGAAATCCGCGCGACCGCCGACTCGGCCGTCCCCGCCTCCCCGACGACCTCGATGTCGTCCTCGCTCTCGAGCAGGGCGGCCACCCCGCGGCGTACGACCTCATGGTCGTCCACCAGGAACACCTGGATCATTCCTCAACGCTATGCCCCGGCCACCCCCCGCAACTAGGGACGAAGGTCCCAAGTCCCTCTTGCCCAGGTCCTGACCGTCCCAAGGACGCAACAGAGCGGTAACCAGCCCACACCCGATGGCACCTGTGCCCTCTTGACCCGATTCCGGGCAGACCGATGGACTGTTGTGAAAGTTCGGACACTACGCGAAGTCCCTCGCCAGAGCATTGAAGGCGCTGCGGTACTTCGAGGCTGAGTTCCTCGACCCTTCCGGCTGACAGCTCACCATTCATCGTTTATCGTAGATTTTCGATGAATGCGGCAGTGGAGCCGTTGGACCGTGCGACGGCGGAAGAGTACGCGAGCTGGTTCAAGGCGCTGGCGGATGCGACCCGGATCCAGATCGTCTCGCTACTGGCTCGCCGGCGGGAGCCGATGAGTGTAGGCGAGATCGTGATCGCCTCTGGGGTGGGCCAGTCGACCGTTTCTCACCACTTGAGGATCCTGGCCGAAGTGCGGTTCGTGCTGGTCGAGCGGCAGGGTACCTCCGCCTTCTACCGGATCAACCAGGCCTGCGTGAGCTGCTTCCCGACCGCGGCCGATGTGGTGATGGGCAACCCGGTTCCTGCCGCTCCAGTCTGCGAGTGAGGGAGGGGCTTCGATGGCCGACGAGGTGGTGGTCGAGCGGTATTCCGGGCTGGCCAGGGACGGCAAGGTCTACGGCCTGGACGCCAGCCCGGACATGCTTGAGCTCGCTCGCGCCAACGCCGCTCAGGCGGGTGTGACGAACGTCGAGTTCCTGCACGGAGGCATCGAGGCCATCCCGCTGCCTGGCCAGGCCGTGGACGCCGTCATCTCCAACTGCGTGATCAACCTGTCCGACGACAAGCCCGCCGTGCTGGCCGAGGCGTTCCGCGTGCTGCGCCCCGGCGGCAGGTTCGGGGTCAGCGACGTGGTGACCGACGGGATGATCGATCCGGTACGGCGGCATGCTGCCGAACGGCGCGTGGGCTGCGTCGCCGGTTCGCTCGAAGTCGAGGAGTATCGGACTCTCCTACGGCAGGCCGGTTTCGTCGGCGTCCGCATCCGCCTGACCGCCGACCATGGCGACGGGGTGCACTCGGCCATCGTCCAGGCCGTCAAGCCCGCCATCGGTCCAGGGCTGGAGATCCGCCCGATGCGGGAGGCGGACGCACCTCAGGTCCTGGCCGTCTATCAGGCCGGGCTGGACACCGGCCAGGCCAGCTTCGAGATCGTCGCGCCGTCGTGGGAGGCGTTCACCGCCACCCGAATACCTCAACTGCGTTATGTCGCCGTCGACACCGAGACCGATCAGGTCGTCGGCTGGATCGCCGCCTCGGCCGTCTCGGCGCGCCCGGTCTACGCGGGCGTGGTCGAGCACAGCGTGTACGTGCATCCGGACTGCCAGGCCCAGGGTATCGGCCGCGCCCTCCTGGCCGCGTTCATCGCCGCCAGCGAAGATGCCGGGGTGTGGACGATCCAGACCGGTATCTTTCCGGAGAACGCCGCCAGCCTGTCGCTCCACCAGGCGCTCGGCTTTCGCGTGCTGGGCACCCGCCAGCGGGTGGGCTGCCACCACGGCGTCTGGCGCGATGTGCTGCTGATGGAACGTCGCAGTACGATCATCGGCCGCTGAGCAGGCCGGGCCGGCCCGATCAGCCGGTTTTGAGCGTCGTGAGCTCGCCGACGAGGTGGGTGACGCGGTCGCGGATCTCATCGCGAATCGGGCGCACGGCGTCAATGCCCTGCCCGGCAGGGTCGTCGAGCTTCCAGTCCTCATAGCGTTTGCCGGGGAAGATCGGGCAGGCGTCGCCGCACCCCATCGTGATCACCACGTCGGAGGCCTCCACGGCATCAGCGGTGAGGATTTTCGGTCGCTGGCCGGTGATGTCAATGCCGACCTCGGCCATCGCCTCGACCGCGACCGGGTTGATCTGCGAGGCGGGGGCGGACCCGGCCGAGCGGACCTCGATGCGGTCGCCGGCGAGATGGGCGAGCCATCCGGCGGCCATCTGAGACCTTCCGGCGTTGTGGACGCAAACGAACAGCACACTGGGTTTGTGGGGCATGTCTCGCCTCTCTCGCAACTCTGGTATTGATGGTAGTCGAATTCGATATCGGTCAATACAGGAGGGTCGAGCCTTGGATCCGCTGAACGTGCTGGACTGCTGCGCCCCGCTGGCCCGCCAGCCCCTACCGCCTGACCGGGCCGCCGGGCTGGCCCGGGTGTTCAAGGCGCTTGGGGACCCGGCCCGGCTGCGGATCCTGTCCCTGGTGGCCAGCCACGAGGGCGGCGAGGCCTGTGTGTGCGACCTGACCGCGGGCTTCGAGCTGTCCCAGCCCACCATCAGCCATCACTTGAAGGTGCTCAAGGAGGTCGGCCTGCTGACCTCCGAGCGCCGCGCCTCCTGGGTCTACTACCGCGTCGTCCCCGAACGGCTCGCCGAACTGTCGGCCCTGCTCCAGCTCCCCGCCTCCGCCCCGTCTCCAGATCCCCGCTCAAGGTGAGTTCATGACCCCCCTGCCACGCCGCCTGCTGGCTGAATTCCTTGGTACCGCCCTGCTGGTCACCGTCGTGGTCGGTTCGGGCATCATGGCCCAGGCCCTCTCTCCGGGCCAGGTGGGCCTGCAGTTGCTGCAGAACTCCACCGCCACCGTCTTCGGTCTGGCTGTGCTCATCGTCACTCTCGGTCCGGTTTCCGGCGCGCACTTCAACCCGGTGGTCTCCCTGGCCGACTGGTGGCAGGGAAGGTACACCGGCGTGGGGCTGGCGCTGGGTGAGGTCGGCGCCTACGCGGTGTGCCAGATTCTGGGTGGGATCGGCGGAGCCGTCCTGGCCAATGCGATGTTCGGCAAGGCGCCGATGGCCTGGTCGACGACCGAGCGGGCCGCCGGGCACCTGTGGCTGGGTGAGGTGGTGGCCACCGCGGGCCTGCTGCTGGTGATCTTCTGCCTGGTCCGTTCCGGCCGGACCGCGGTCGCCCCGGCGGCGGTGGCCGCCTACATCGGCGCGGCCTACTGGTTCACCTCCTCCACCAGCTTCGCCAACCCGGCGGTCACCATCGGCCGCGCCTTCACCGACACCTTCGCCGGGATCGCCCCCGCCTCGGTGCCCGCCTTCATCGCCGCCCAACTCGTCGGCGGAGTGATCGGCCTGCTCGTGGTGCACGGCCTGTTCGGCCGCCCCGGCCCGGCGGTTCCGGAACCCGTTGTTCCCCATCAGTCCACCGTCCGTTAACCCGCAGCCGTACAGGAACCGCTCTCCGGGGCTCGATCACTCGCCGAGGGGCGTGTGCCGGGCCATCTTCACCGCGGAGATCAGTAGCACCAGAGCAGCACGATCGCCGGGATCGGCAACTCGCCGCCCGCGACACGGTCACCATCCCGGAGGGGGCGTCACCGGCCCTTTGGACCAGCGCTCGCCGCGCAGCGCCGACCGTACCAGTTCCAGCATGCGCCGCTGGTCGGCGATGGCCTGGTCCCTGCTGCTGGTCTCGTGACCGCCGGTGAACCAGTCGAGGACGACGTCGCCGCCGGCGCGTTCGAGCGACAGGGCGTACTCGTGGACCTGGCGCGGCGGGCAGCGGGTGTCATGGGTGGCGTGGCTGATCCAGACGGGTGCGCGGACGTCGCCGACGTAGGTGATGGGGGACGCCCGCCGGTACCTGTCGGGTACTTCGTCGGGGAAGCCGCCCATGAAGTACCGCCACGCCCGCTGCTGCGCAGGATTCTGGTCGTGGTACGCGGAGAGCCAGTCGGCCATCGGCACGAACGCCAGCGCGCCCGCGAACAGGTGGGGCGCGCGGCCCATTGCCAGCAGCGACAGGTAGCCGCCGTAGGAGACGCCTGTGACGAAGACCTGGTCCTTGGCGGCCATCCCCGCGGCCACCAGCCACTGGACCGCGGCGTTCAGATCCTCCAGTTCCCGGTCGCCGAGCGACGGCCGGAACCCTTCCCGGAACTCGCGGCCGAATGTGACCGAGCCACGATAGTTCAGCGCCGCGTAGCCGACGCCCTCGTCGAGCCAGGTCTGCGCCTGCGCGTTGTACCGGTCGACTGTCACCATGTTGGGGCCGCCGTGCAGATAGAGGACGAGCGGGCCAGGGGCGGTGGCGCCGGGCGGCACGCACGTCCACAGCTGCAGCGGCGTGCCGTCGGCGGAGCGGATTGTACGCGAGACGGCGCGGACGCCGGCGGGAGCGCTGCCGGGCCGCCGGAGCGTGGTGGCCCCGCTGCCCCGATCGACGTCAAGGACCGTGAGGGGGATGTCGAAGCGCTGGCGCAGCAGCCGGATGCCGTCCTGGCCGTAGTGGGAGGCCCAGATGTTCAGGTGGGTCGCGGCGACGTCAGGCTCGAAGTAGGCGCCCGAGGGGTGTTCGACGGGTGCCACCTCCCCGGTGCGGACATCGAGTTCGAGCATGCGGTGGACGCCCCCATCCACGTGCGCCAGCAGCACGTACGCCGCGTCGTCGGACCAGTCCAGAGGCACGACGTCGCCGACCAGGTGTGGGGCGCCGACGTCCAGGCGGCTCCCGTCGAGGGGGTTCCAGACGCAGGGCCGGGCGAACCCGGATCGCTCCGTCGAGACGAGCAGGCGCGGGTCGCCGGGCACGGGGGAGAAGCGCACCGCGCGCACCGGGCTGGCCGGGCCGTCGGACAGGAAGGCCAGGACGGTCCCGGAGGCGGGGTCGAGCACGGTCACCCCGAAGCGTCGAAGGCTCGGGTCGTGGTCGGTGGTGTCGACGCTCACCAGCGTCCCGTCGGCGGAGATCAGGCCGTTCCACGCCTCGTTACGCGTGGTGAACAGCCGCCTGGGCGGTCCGCCCGCGACCAGCCAGAGGCTGAACCCGTCCGCCGCGACGGCGGTGAGCACCACCTGGTCGCCCTCCCGGGCCACGTCGATGCCACGCAGCGTGTACGGCGGCAGGCCGGGGGTCAGGTCGCGCACCGCGCCCGTCGCCAGGCAGGTCGCCATGACGTGTCCCATCTCGGAGCCGTCGTCGTCGGAGTGGTGGCTCAGCACGGCGTCGCCCGCGGCGGTCAGTACGGCGTTCTCCGCGTCGCCGACCTTCCCGGTTACCGGGCGGGTCACATCCTCCCGCGCGTCCCACACCGACAGTCGAGGACCGATCTCGGTGTCCTCCACCCACAGCACGAGGTCTCCCGCCCCCCGGCCCCGGCGAAGGGTCAGGCACTGACGGGCTTCGAAGAAGCGTTGCCACGGCATGATCGCTCGGTCCTCTCAGATGTCCATAGGAAAGTCAGCAAGGATTCCGCCTCACTGCGCCAAGCCCCATTGCTCCAGGTTCCACCAGGGTCCCTCGACCGGGTTGATGCTGATCGGGCCGCCGAGCCGCTTGTTCCACAGCAGCACGTTGGGGACGGCGCCGAGCGGGATCGACGGGACGGCGGCGGCGATCAGCTCGTCGGCCTTGACGGACGCCGCCGTACGGGCGGTCTCGTCCAGCTCGGCGTCCACCTGTTCGAGCAGCGGGTCCAGGCCGTCCACCTTGGCCCTGATGAAATTGATGCCGGAGTTGCCGTTGGCCTCGGTCGGGATCGAGGTAGAGCTGAAGGAGTTGCTGAGCGAAGGGTCGGGGAAGGTGTCGACGAGGGTCCACAGACCCATCTGAAAGTCGCCCGCCGGTGCCTGCTTGCCGAAGAGGTTGGCCGGTGTGGTGTTCTTGATGTCCAGCTGGAAGCCGGCTTCCTTGAGCTGCGTCTGGAGCACCTGCTCGGTCAGCTCGCGGCGCTTGTTGCCGGCCAGCGAGACGATCGTGAAGCGGGCGGGGCGGCCGTTCTTGGCCCAGATCCCGTCCGCGTTCTTCGCCCACCCGGCGCCGGTCATGATCTGCTGGACTCTGGCCAGGTCGCGGGTGTACTTGGCGAAGGCGGATGCCGCGTACGTCGAGAGAAGCGGCGACAGGAAGCTCTGCGACGGTTCCTTGACCCCGAGCGAGCCGTACAGCCGCTCGACGATCGCTTTGCGGTCGACGGAGTAGGCGATGGCCTCGCGGACCGGCTGGGAGTCGAACGGGAACGTTCCGTTGTTCATCCAGAGCGCTTCGAGGTTGCCCGTCTGCGCGTCCACCTGCGTGTTGGCGTCCGGCAGCCCGGACTTGATCTGCTCGACCGCGTCGAGCTGCGGCGTCGGGTAGAGCGCGTCGAGCTGGCCGCTCTTGAACGCCTGGAAGGCGGCCGCGGTGTCGGGGGTGAACTGGAAGGTGACCTGGTCGAGCTTGGGGCGCTCGCCCCAATACCGGTCGTTGGGGACCAGGGTGACGGAGACGCCCCTGGCCCATTCCTTGATCTTCCAAGGGCCGCCGCTGAAGTCGTAGCCGTCCTTCATTACGGCGTTGCGGTCCTTGCCCTGCAGGAGATGCGCGGGCAGCACGCCATACCCGGAGCTGAACAAGGTGCGCCAGCCTCCGTAGCGGGACTTGAGGGTGACGACCGCGGTCTTCTCGTCGGGCGTTTCGATCGAGGAGATCCGGTCGTAGCCGGTCTTGTCGAAGACGTCCTTGCCGTCGCGCACCTGCAGCGCGGTGTACTCAAGGTCCTTGGAGGTGATGGGCTTGCCGTCGGACCAGACGGCCTCGGGGCGGATCTTGTAGGTGATCTGGGGGCGGTCCCCGTCTTCGATCGTCGGCTCCGAGGCCATCAGCTGGGAGGCGACGGGAACCCAGTTGTCTCCCTTGCGGCGCACCTCGAACACTTTGGGGATGGTGGGGGTTTGCATGATGTAGGTGCCCCAGATGGATCCTGCACAGGTCCCGATCCAGTCGGTGCAGTCTGGTTCCTGCTCGGCGCCGATGACAATGGCGCCACCCGTCCGGACGTGGACGGCCGCGGACGTGGACGATCGCGCGGCAGGGGAGGTGTCTGCGGGGATCGAGCAACCAGCCGAGCCGAGGGCGAGACCGGTCAGACCGGCTAGCGCTGACAGGGGGAATCTGTGACGGTGGTTCATGCGCCGGACCTTCCTTGACAAACCGCCGCACCAGCGGAATGTGACCCACATCGTAGATACGCTGGTCATCCATGGCAAGGATGATGGGCAAACTCATAGTCAATGCCGATGACTTGTGCGGCGGCGTATGTTTGGGCATGGTCGTGTAGGCACCGGGTAGTCGGCGAGGAAGGACCCAGATGGGCGCCGGCTCGGATCGAAGTGCCGCGTCCGCCGCGCAGGGGCACAGCCGCCGGGCGCGCGGCAGCCTGAGCAGGGCGATCATCCTTGCTGTTGACCAAGAGACGTTCCTGGTCACTTCGTGGCGATGAGGCTGGGGCTCGCCGTTCTGGCAATTTTCTGGCTCTAACCCGACGGATCGGCCCGCGAGCCCTACCCCTGACGGGCGAGGTGATCGCGGCGTGTGGCGAACTCCACCTCAGCCGCAGGGGTGGAGATGGTTTCTTGGTGCGGGACGAACAGGTCGCCGAGGCGGTTCACCACATCCGGGATGATCCAGTAGTAGACCCAGGTGCCCCGGCGTTCGCCGCCGATCAGCCCGGCGGTGCGCAGCACCTTGAGGTGGTGGGAGATGGTGGGGGCGGTCAGGTCGAAGGCGTCGGTCAGATCGCAGACGCAGACCTCGCCCCCGGCATGCGAACCGATCATGGACAGCAGGCGGAGCCGTACGGGATCGGCGACCGCCTTCAGCAGCACCGCCAGTTCGGCGGCCTCGCCCTCTGACAGCGGCTGGCGGGTGATCGGCGCGCAGCACTGGGTGCTCATCCTGCGCCTCCTTGCTTCCACCTTGTTTTGATATCGATCTAAACTATATGCGGTGATACGCCAGCAGCGCGCCCGCTGCCAGCGCGCATGCCACGGCGACGGCGGCCATCACCCACCCGTATCTCGCGACCTGCGCCAGCGCGACCGTGCCCACGACCAGGGCCTGGCGCCAGCCGTACTTCTCAACGAGCAGGCCGGTCAGAGGCAGGAAGATGCTGGAGGCGAACCCGGCGACGATGGTCACCGCGAGCAGGGCGTTGGCGCGGGCCTGGGCGTCGAACCTGGCGACGATGACCGCGAAGGCGGATTCGTAGAGCACCATCGCGGAGGCGATCCCCGCAGAGCCGAGGTGGTGGGTGCGACCGCCGCCCTCGGCGGGGCGGCGGTCGGGGCCGTCTCGCTCATCTTTCTCAGCAGCAACCGCCGTCGCCGGCGGTCACCAGGGGTAGCGCGGTGGGCAGTGGAGTGGACAGCAGGCCGCCGCTGATTCCGGTGGCCAGGCCGGCACGCTGTTCCTGGGCCTCGGCGAGAGCGGAGGAGCAGACGCCGGTCTCGGGCAGGTCGAGCTGGACGTCGTGGGCCGCCTCCCAGTCATCCGCCAGCGCGGCGGCCACCGAGCGGACCTGCTCGTAGCCGGTGGCCATCAGGAAGGTCGGGGCGCGGCCGTAGCTCTTGACGCCGACGGCGTAGTAGCCGGGCTCGGGGTGGGCGAGCTCGTCGACACCGTGGGCGGGGACGGTGCCGCAGGAATGCTGGTTGGGGTCGATCAGCGGAGCCAGCTGCCGGGTGGACCCGAGGATCGGGTCGAGATCCAGGCGCAGTTCGGCGGCGATGGCGTGGTCCGGGCGGTAGCCGGTCGCCGACACGATCCGATCGACGGTGACCGCCTGCTCGTGGCCGGAGGGGTCCCGGCTGACCACCTTGACGCCATCGGCCGTCCGCTGAACGCGGTGGGTGAAGAAGCCGGTCAGCAGGGTGATGCGGCCGGACTCCACATGGGCGCGCAGCCGGGTGCCGAGCGCGCCTCGGGCCGGGAGCGCGTCGGCGTCGCCACCGCCGTAGCTGCGGCTCGCGCCGCCCGCGCGGATCGCCCACGTGATGGGCGTGTCCGCCAGCTCGGTCAGGGCAAGCAGGGTGGTGGCGGCCGAGTGGCCCGCGCCGACGACCAGCGTGTGGCTACCTTCGTACCTTTCGCGGTCGGCGCCCAGCACGTCGGGCAGGGCGTGATCGATCAGGCTCGCGACCTGTGACTCGCCGTGGGCCGGTAGACCGCTCGCGCCCAGCACGTTGGGCGTGGCGTAGGTGCCGGACGCGTCGATGATCGCGCGGGCGTGCAGTTCCTCACCGTCGCTCAGGCGGATCAGGAACGGGGCCTGCTCACGGCCGAGAGTTCGGACCCGGTCGTAGCCCAGACGGCTGATCGCGGTCACCTGCGCACCCAGCCGCACTTTGTCGCCGAACAGCTTGGCCAGCGGGGCCAGATAGTCCTCGATGAGCTCGGCTCCGGTGGGCAGCCAGTCCGAGTCCGGTGCGATCCACCCGGATGCCGCCAACAGGCGGCGGGCGGCGGCGTCGATGTTGTACTTCCAGGGGCTGAACACCCGTACCTGGCCCCACCGCGCCACCGACGCGCCGGCCTGCCGGCCCGCCTCCAGGACCAGGAAGTCCAGGCCGCGCTCGGCCAGGTGCGCGGCAGCGGCCAGCCCAACCGGGCCCGCACCGATCACCACCACCGGCTGGCTCTCCAGGCCGCCATCGGGCACGGCGAAGACGGGCTCGGCCGTCTCCAGTTCAGCAGCGACAGGGCCGCAGCATCCACTCATGCTCTTCTCCTCTCGAGGACGGACGTTAGTGCCGCCCTATCCGGGGCACTCTGATTAGAAGAGCATCTAATCAGGGTCACTTGATGAGGGTGCCGGACTGATTAGGCCCTTGTCAAATTAGATACTCATCAAAGTAACACCTAGGTGGCGTCAGGCGTTCGGTCCGTACGGACGCGCGGCCGACACCGGATCCGGCGCTCAGACGCCTGCCACGGCGGTGGGTGAGATGCCGTACCAGGTAGCGGGCAACCGGCGCCACCGCGTGGCTACGCGACGCCGCCCTACGCGCGATACCGCGGCGACTGGCTATGCGACAGCTCGCCTCCATGTGGCGCGTCTAGCAGCGCGCCCGGGGTGGCAGTGGCACCGGCACCCTCCCTGAACAGGACGTTCGGGTGGACGTGCCGCCGGGGATGGGTTGGGCATGACGATCACTCTCAGGAAGTGCCTGGCTTTGGGTGTCACGGGGTCCGGGATGTTCGGGGCGCTTTCGTGCGGTCACTCGGCACATGTGGACCGCTCGCCATTCGCCTGGGAAATGGCGCAGAGCATGGAAAGAATGAAGCGGGACATGGCGGCGGCGCCCATGACCGGCGATCCGGGGCATGATTTCGCCGCGATGATGATCCCGCATCATCAGGGCGCCGTGGACATGGCCAGGATTCTGCTGGCCCAGCGGGGCGGCGATCCCGCGCTGAGGCGACTGGCCCAGGAGATCGTCGTCACGCAACAGCAGGAGATGGACCTCATGAGCCGCAGAATCGCGGCGTTGTCGCCACCGCCGGCCGGGCCCACATCCACCGCCGCCGGCCGGATTCGGGTCTCCGGGCAGGATCGTGTCTACACCGCCGACCAGACGTCGAACACGGTCTCGGTCCTCAATCCCGCCACCAATCGCCTGCTCGGCGTCATCCGGCTTGGTGACACCGTTCCCGGTGCGCTGAACCCGTTGTACAAAGGCCAGCTTCTCGTCCATGGCATGGGTTTCTCGCCCGACCACCGGACACTCTGCGTGGTCTCCATCGGCTCGAATTCCGTCACGCTCATCGACACGGCCACGAACAAGGTCAAGGGGGTTGTGTACATCGGACGAGCCCCGCACGAAGCGTTCTTCACCCCCGACGGCAAAGAGGTCTGGGCGACCGTACGCGGCCAGGACTACGTGTCGGTGATCGACCCGGTGGCGATGAAGGAGAAGCGCCGGGTGGTGACGGCCAACGGTCCCGGCATGGTGTTGTTCCACCCGCAGGGCCGGTACGCGTACGTGCCGTCCAGCTTCACCCCCGAAGTGGACGTCGTGGACACTCGCACGTACCAGGTCATCGCCCGGATTCCCCAGGCCAGCCCTTTCTCTCCCAACCTGTCCGTGACCCGGGATGGCAAGGAGGTGTGGTTCACGCTGAAGGACTCCGGTAAGACCCAGGTTATGAGCGGCGAGCCGCCCTTCCGCATCCTCACCACACTGAACACCGGCCCCATCACCAATCACGTCACCACCGTGGACAACGCGAAAGGCCAGTTCGCCTACGTGACGGTCGGCGGCGAGAACAAGGTCAAGGTCTACCGCCGGGGCGGGGCGAATCCGCAACAGGTCGCCACGATCGCCGTCGGCGACCTGCCCCATGGGGTCTGGGGATCCGGCGACGGGACCCGGGTCTACGTCGGCCTGGAGAACCAGGACGCGGTGGCCGCGATCGACACGCTGACCAACCAGGTGATCGCCACCATTCCCATCGGACAACAGCCGATGGCCCTGGTTTACGTTCCCGGAGCGGTGCCCACCGGGAACGGTACGGCCAACCTCGCATCAAGAGGCTCAGCGGGAATATCCAGCCACCTCACGATGACGGCTCCCCAGGGCAGCGGTCACCAAGGGCACGCCACGGTCTCGGTCAACGGAATGGGCCCCCTCGACACCCTGGAAATCGCGGCTTCCGGCCTCACCCCAGGAAAGACCTACACGCTCTGGCTCGTGACCTCCCGCACCCCACCCTTCGGCCACAAGCAAGCCCTCGCCACCTTCACCACAAACATTTCCGGATCACAGATCGCCCAGGCCATCGGCCCACTGAGGGAGCCCCTCGCACCGAACAACAGAGACCGGCAGCGCTATCTGCTGCTCACCTTGAAAGACTCCACCACACCGGTCCTCGTACAGCAGACGCCCTAGAAATCGCCGCCTGAACCACCTGAGACGTTCCTGGCGCACGCCCTGGGTTTCCGGACAGATCGGGAACTGACGGAGGCTCAGGCCGAGAGCCGGATCTCGATAGGCGCGACGATTGGTTGCTCCGGCAGGGGTTCGTCCTCGAAGTAGAGCTCAAGGGCATCCCGGAGATTGGTGAGTGCCTCTTCGACAGCCCGGCCCTGGCTGGCGACCTCCACCTGAACGCAACGCGCGACGTGCCACCCCTCGTCGTCGAGGGTGACGGTCGCGGTGAACGTGATGGGGGAGCTCATGGCGACTCTGAACCTCCCGGAGGCTTCCCAATAGCAAAGTGGCCGCCCCTCCCGAAGGAGAAACGGCCTCTGAGCTGGTGAAACATGGTGGGCGATACTGGGATCGAACCAGTGACCTCTTCGGTGTGAACGAAGCGCTCTCCCGCTGAGCTAATCGCCCGGGATCGTCTGCCCCTTCGGGCTGACGGGAAAACCATACCGCACTTCTGGGGGTGGTGGCCAAGTTGGCGGGGGCGGGGTCGGGGTGTGGGGGGTTCGGTGGGCTGG
>NZ_JAHCST010000129.1 GCF_018476525.1 Acrocarpospora catenulata | reverse complement strand
TCCCAAGCCATGATCCACATAGCTGCGATCAACAATCTCACCAAACGCATAACGGACGAAACCACCCCAACATGGCGAGGAACGTACTAGCACACAAGGTGCAAACGACTTAAATCAAATGCCCTCTCAGGTCGCCATATTGCGCCCTCAGGTGAACCGGCCCGATCTCCAGCCGGAGGATCGGGTCGTGCTCGCGGCCTTGTCGCGGCTGCTTCCCCGCTCATCGTGGGATGTCTTCTTCGTCACCCCCGCGACGTTGCTGCGCTGGCACCGTGCCCTGGTAACACGCCGCTGGACCTACCGCTCCAAACGCTTCCGGGGGATTGACAAGAACAGCTGACCTGGGCTGATCCTGGGCAAAAGTGCTGGATTTTCGATGCCCAGGAAGTGTCTAAAGGTTGCCTAAATCGCACTCGACACGTTGGAGCCCGATGGGATAGAACCACCTCTGAACTTCTCGCGCGATTGGCCGGTCCTCGCCATGCTTTCCCCCGAATGGAGTCCGGTGACCCAGAAAGTGTCGGCAATCGTCAGCCTCCTCCCGCTCACGAGTGAGGACCCACCACAGATCGGTCCGTATCGGCTGGTGGGACGCCTCGGAGCAGGTGGTATGGGCGTCGTCTTCGCGGGTATCGACGCCCGCGGAGTTCGCGCAGCCGTCAAACTGGTTCACGCCTCCTATGCAAGCGACCTGGAGTTCCGTGCGCGATTCGCGCGGGAGATTGCCGTCCTCGGCCGTGTAAAGGGTGTCTGCACTGCGCGAATCCTCGACTCTGACGGAAACGCGGCCCGGCCGTGGTTAGCTGCTGAGTATGTGCCAGGGCCATCGCTTGAAGCCCAGGTCAGAGCTCACGGGTTGCTTCAGGGAGACCAGCTGTTCGGGCTGGCGGCCGGGATCGCCGAGGCACTGGTGGCTGTGCACGCGGCAGGTGTGGTGCACCGTGATCTCAAGCCGTCGAACGTCATCCTGTCGCCCAGCGGTCCTAAGCTCGTCGACTTCGGCATCGCCCGCGTGCTCGACGCGAGTGTGATGACGCGCACCGGCATTCTTGTCGGGTCGCCAGGTTGGGTGAGCCCAGAAGAGTACGGTGACGTGCCCGCAGGGCCATCCGCTGATGTGTACGGCTGGGCAATGCTGGTCGTGTACGCGGCCACAGGAGTTCCGCCGTACGGGACCGGGCGCCCGGAAGTCCTGGCGCTCAAAGTGCTCAACGAGACCGTCGACACCTCCATGGTCCCCTACGGCCTACGCGGCCTGGTCGACAGAGCCTTGGCCAAAACCCCTAAGACGCGACTCTCATCGCCCGAGCTGCTGGGCGCCGTCGCCGAGGCGTGGCGGACCCACCAGGGAACCCGGGTGATCAATAGCGTCGGGGCCGCCGACGAAGTCACGGCACGGCTGGACCGGACATGGATCTTTCCCGTTGAGGATCAAAGCTGGCCTGCCGCACAAGCCCCCACAACGACAGCCCCCAAGGGCCGACGCAACATCACGATCGTGGCCACGGCAGCCGCGGTTGCCGCTGCACTCGGGGCGGCCGTCGCCCTAAATGTGCTATCGGACAATGAGAATCAGAGGAAGCAGCGAGCCGAAACCACTGCCATCCAGACCGGCCGCCCGAGTTCAACGAGCACGAACCCCACATCCACACCCGTCGCCACGCCCGTCGTGAAAACCCAGCCGCCACCAAGTACAACCGCGGAGTTGGCTGCCGCGATTGAGCTTGCCCTGGAAACCACTCCGGCGGGAACGTTCCGCTTCGAAGGGGGATTTACCCAGAGCGCCGCTGGGGGAATGGCAACCGGGCGGTTCATGAGCCACCTGACTGACGACGATCTCGATGTGAGGATCAGAACGAGCGAGGACGGCAGCCATCGATATGTGGTTGTGGCCGATACGGTCTACCCCCAGCAGGGTGGAACGGACGGATCCTCCATTGACGGGATGAGTCCGGCGGACCCGAACTGGTACGGCCTCTTGGTTGCGGGTACGGCCGGCCCGTCGATCCTCCTGGAGGTTGTCGCCAACTCCACCCGGTTGAAGCGCAAGGGGCGCAACTATTCGGGGACCCTCGCTGTTGAGGACACCAACGGTCCGCTTCGGCAGCTCCTCAACTCCTGGTCGGACGGCGATGTCGCCGAGACCATGCCCGACTCCTACATCACCTTCAAGCTCACCATCGATGGTGAGGATCGGCCGCAGAAGTTCGAAATCGCCTGGTGCGTACCCATTAGCGATGTGGAGATCTATAGGTCCGTCTTCACGACGACGTATAGCAAGTGGACATCCAGCCACAAGATCACAGAACCGTAGTATCGGCGGCTCCGGGCCCGGAGCGATTACTACAGGTACAGGCCGCACCGCTCGCTGGGTCTTTCGAGCTAGACGAGTAAGTCCTAAGTCGGGTTAGTGGTCGTAGGCGATCAGTGATCGGGTGATGGGCTGGCCGGTGGCGCGGTTGTGCCAGATGGCGGCGGTCAGGGCCAGGATGCGCTGGACGACTGCTCCCGCTACGCCTTATCGGTGACCACCCGGCGCCGGATCACCGGACTCATCGTGCGCGACACCTTCCGCCAAGCGGTGGCCGTCCACGGCGTGCCCGCCTCCACCCTGACCGACAACGGCATGGTCTTCACCACCCGCCTGGCCGGCGGCCGCGGCGGCCGCAACGCGCTGGAACACGAGCTCCGCCGCCTGCACGTCACCCAGAAGAACTCCACCCCCAACCACCCCACCACCTGCGGAAAGGTCGAGCGGTTTCAGCAAACGATGAAGAAGTGGCTGCGCGCCCAGCCCGCTCAACCGGCCACCATCACCAGCCTGCAGACCCTCCTGGACCGCTTCGTCGACGCCTACAACCACCGCCGCCCGCACCGATCTCTGCCGCCCGCCACACTCCCGCAGCGGTCTACCACACCCGGCCCAAAGCACTCCCCGCCGCCAGCCGCGACCCCGACACCCACACCCGGGTCCGCCACGACCGCATCGATGAATCAGGAGTGGTCACCCTGCGGATCGGCGGCCGGCTCCATCACATCGGCATCGGACGAACCCACGCCCGAACCCACGTCATCCTGCTCATCGCCGATCTCCACGTCCGAGTCGTCGCCGCCACCACCGGAGAACTCCTCCGCGAGCTGATCACCGACCCCACCCGCGACTACCAGCCCCAAAACAGAAAGAAACCCCCGAACCCGTAGGTTCGAGGGTTTCCGATATCGATCGTACCTGCCGGGTGGGCGTGGTGAGGGGGGCAGCGGGCATCGGTGATTCCGATCGGGTTGTGGCGTGCGGATGCCTGCGTCACAAACGAGCGAGCAGGTTGCTGGGGCGCGCGGATGCGTACGAGCGTACACAGAGTTGTACGATCGCACGCTGCGTGCTGTATCGGTGCGGATGCTTCCGCAGGTCGGGCCCAGGCCGGGCGATGCCCCCGAGGCATGGCACTGCGACGATCGCTGGAAAACAAGTAAGTGTACGATCGTACACTGTGTGCGGTACGCTCCTTCGGTGACTGAAGCATCCGCGCCGCAGGCATCCCCGGCCGCACCCGCCTCGCCGCGTGACTACTTCGCCGGCGATCCCCGCAGCAACCATGAACGCATGCTCGCGGGCGATCTCTACATCGCCGACGATCCCGCGATCTTCGAGCGGCAACAGCAGGCGGCGCGGCTGTCGGCCCGGTTCCTGGCGGCGTACAGCGAGGACGGATTCGCCGCACAGGAGATCGCCCGCGAGTTGTTCGGCGATCTCGACGAGACCGCGTTCGTGCGCCCACCGGTCTATGTGGACTACGGCAGTCACACCACGATCGGCGCGCGTACGTTCATCAACTCGGGCCTCACCGCCCTGGACGTCGCCCCGATCACGATCGGGGAGGACTGCCCATTGAGCCGCAGCCGCGCCGGGACAAGCTGGAGGCGGCCAAACCGATCACGATCGGTGACAACGTCTGGCTCGGCGGCGGCGTCATCGTCCTTCCCGGCGCCACCATCGGCGACAACCCGGTGATCGGAGCAGGTGCGGTCGTCACCAAGGACATCCCCGCGAACTGTGTCGCGGTCGGCAACCCGGCGCGGGTCATCAAATCCATCTAGTCACCAGGAGGCCAGGTGACGGCCCGTCGAAGCGAACCCGATCGGCGAAGCCGGCTGATCGACATCGCGTTAGAGCTAGTCGCCGAGGCCGGGGTGGCGGGCACCTCGCATCGGAAGATCGCCGCACGCGCCGGCGTACCACTGGGCTCGATGACCTACCACTTCAACGGCATGGACGAGCTGCTGTTCGAGGCGTTCTCCCGCTTCGCCGAGACGATCATCATCCGGTTCGAGGAGCGGCTCAGCGCGGCGACGACGATCGACGAGGCCAGAGAAGCGGTGATCGGCCTCATCCACGATGACCTGCCCGGCCAGCAGGCGGCCCGCGACGGGGTCCTCGCCTTCGAGCTCTACACCCTGGCGGCCCGCGAACCGCGCTTCCGCGCGATCACCCGCGAGTGGATGCGCCGCAGCCGCGTCGAACTCGAACGCCACTTCGACCCCGACACCGCCCGCCAGGTCGACGCCCTCATCGAAGGCCTCTGGATTCATCGCAGCCTCGACCCCGAACCACTGGACCGCAGCATCACCAAGGACGCGATAGCCAGGATCACCGGAGGCAGCACCCGGCAATGAGCGAGAACTCGCTACCGACGTTGCAGGCCAGTCGCCACGGGGGCACTGGCGTGCGACTACGTCAGATCATCGATGGCGGGAGGGCCAGACCGCGATTAAGTCTGCCGCACGGGGGGCGAGCACGGGGCGCTTGTGCGGGCGACCAGCGCCAATACCGCAAGAGCAGCAATTCGTGGCCTAACCTGGGGCTTTCGCCTGGGAAGCGGCCGGAACCGATCGTTAAACGTGAAAAGTGCCTTGAGCTGGAAGGATTGGACTTGCTGAGGGTCCTGTCCGCACCAACTCGAAAGGCACTTTCCGAGTG
>NZ_JAHCST010000128.1 GCF_018476525.1 Acrocarpospora catenulata | reverse complement strand
CGCCCCCTCCATTACCGTTAGGCCCCACCCACCCAACCCCTGGACCCCTCCGGGTCCGGACCCGGCTCCGCCGGGAGGGCCGGCTGCCGCCCGGCACACGAAAGGGCCTTCCCCCGAGGTGTGGACACCATGAGTGCCGGGGGGACTTCCACCCGCCTTGTTCGATCTTCGGTCGCAGAGCCGGCTCCATTGGGGCCATCGGCTTCCGCCCCCGGCGCGCAAGGATCGACACGCGGCTCCGTCTGCCCGGCGGGGGCGGGTCCGACCGAAGGTGGAAAGGGTGGGTGGTGGAGCTAAGCCATCGGGGGATATAGGCCCTGACCTGCGGAAACGTCTCTACGCAGCGGCCTTTACGGGGATTTGGCCCGTGTGTGGCCCGTTCTTTGCGGGCTTGTCTTCGCTGGTCACAGAGCCGAGCGCAGCGGCATCAAAGGCCGCCTCAATCTTAGCGTTCACGGCGTCCTCATCGGACTCGATCCAGTGGGCATACACCGCGAACAGGACCTTGACCGTGTGCCCCATGCGCTTAGCGACCTCCAGCGGGTTGACACCCGCCGACAGTTGCATGGTGGCGTTGGTGTGCCGCAGGTCGTACGGCCGACGCGCGACCTGAGAGGCGAACTCAGCAGCGGGGAAGGCCGCCTTACGAGCCTGCCGCCAGATGGCGTTGTAGACGCCCTTGTCGATCCGGGCACGGTCTTCGCCGTCCCAGAACAGCCGCCCGTCATCCGCCGTGCCGTGCGTGGTGATGTGCTCGCGGAGGATGGCGACCAGGGCCGGAGGGATGGGCACGATCCGGACCGCCTTACGGCCCCGGTGCTTGAGCCCCCGCTGTTCGTGGCTTTCCCCGGTTCCGGTCCACAGCTGGCCCACGTCGGGCGAGGACCCGCACAGGGTGAGCCGCCCCCATCCGGTCTTGGGCAGGTGGCAGTCCATCTCCCGCAGGGCGATGACCTCGGCCGGACGGCACCCCGCGTAGTACATGACCGCGAAGAAGGCCCGCAGACGCGGACCCCTCAGCCGGGCTAGCGGACCCTTAAGCGACAGGCAGGCATCCAGCAGCCGCGTCACCTGGTCACCGCTGGGGATGATCACGGGGGAGATCTCGTCATCACTGATCTGCCGTTTCTTGCTCTTGATCGCCGGAAGGGGATTGGTGTGCACCAGCTTCTTGGACACCGCCAGCTCGACGGCCCGGTGCAGCGCAGCGCGCCGATGCCGGACCACGGCCGCAGAGGCAGGCGTGCCGTTCTGAAGTCGGGCGATGCCGTCCAGCACCGCGCGTAAGGTCTGGTCGTCGGCCAGGCAGGAGACCGGCCGCGTGAACGCCTTGAGCCAGGCCAGCGCCGCCCCGATCGAGTCCGGCACCGCTTCCCGCTCGATGCGGCCGGGAACGAACGCCCAGTTCATCAGCGCCGCTCTCAGATCCTTGTCACAGGGCCGGTTACGCCGCGCCTTGAGAGAGGTCTCCAACATCAACATGGTGATGTCGGTCAGGTCCCGGGCGATGCCCCGCCGGGTGTTCGCCGAGGCTTCATCCCAGCCACGGGCCGCCAGCTCGACGACGTGATCGAACCACAGCGCTTGAGCCCGCCCCCAGGAGACCGGTTCGCCCGTCGCAGGGTCCCACTCTTCCCCGATGACCCGTGCGGCAGCGGTGAGCTTGCCCTGATGGCCCTGGGCGAGCGCCTTAGTCAGGAATGACCGGCTGTGCTCTCGCTCGTTGACGACCCACCGCAGTTCCCAGGGCTTCCTACGGCCCTCCCGCTTGCGAATCTTCCAGAACTGAATGTCGAGCGTGTTTCCCATGTGCCGTCCCCTTTCTAGTCGAGTTCCTGCTCTGCTAACCATTTTACCCATTCTTTGCGGGAAATACGCCTATCTCCGTTGGGAATTCGCAGCGATTTCGGGCCTTTTCCGATCGCGAGCCACCTATAGAAAGTGGATCTAGGAACCCGCAGGATACGGCAGCAATCAGCCACCATCAGGAAATCATCATCCACGTCACTACGCGCCATTCCCGCCCCCCTTCAGAAATGCGCCCACGGGCCAGTCACGGGCCAGCCACGGGCCACCGGGAATAGCCACCGAATTACCCGGCACCGCCATTACCGCGAAAGGGATCCAACCCGGGCACCGCGTGCAGTGACCGCGCCAACCCGACCGCCGACGCTGGCACACGCCCCCCTGCAACCCCCCGTAACCGAACAGTGACCCCGGTTGCGGACTCCCGGACCCGCCCGCCCGCCCAAGTGCCAGTACGTAAAGGAGCCTTCGGCACGCTCTGTTGAAGGCGACGCTTACCCGCTCCCCACACGCGCCGACCCGCAACCCCGCCAGCAACCGCCGACCTGTCTGAGGTGCGGTACCCAGCGCAGGCATCGGAGCCCAAGTTCGTCGGCACGGCCCTTTCCTGCTCTGACCACTCACGGCGACCCCTCCACCGCCGCCGCTTGATGCCGTTCGGTCTCCGCCCGTCTTCGGATGCGTTCGGCAACCAACCGCAACAGCCGCACCGCCACCGGTTCCAGACCCGGATCAGACGCACTCACCCGCCGCCACACGAACCGGCCCGGCTCCCGCTCCTCCTGACCCGGGTCCAACCCCAGCGCCGCCAGCGCCCACGCCCTCCGGTCGGCCTTGTGCCCGGCAAGGGTCTTGCCCGACCACTTCCGCGACACCAACACCCGCCGCCCGCCATAACCCAAGTGGTCGGGCTTGTGCGCCTTCTTCCGGCACCAGCCAGGACGCAACCCCGCCTTACAGCCCTTGGGCTGCACCCCGTACCGCAGCCAGTTGGCGCACTCGGGTGAACAGGGCTCCCAGCGGACCGCCTCCACCAACCGCGCCACATGATCCGCGTTCGCCGATCCGGGCGGAGCGTCCCAGCCCTCACCGAGCGACTTGCTCAGATACTTGGACAGGTACTTGATCCGCTGGTCGGCATCCGGGGTCCCGCCTAGCACGCCCTGCATGTCGAGCTGAGTACCGAACCTCAGAACATGCAGCGGTTCGGCCTCAGCGCTGGCCGCCAACCGGTCCAGCGCTTCATCCCAGGTGGGAAGCACTTCACCCGTGACAGGGTCCGCATACCCGGCCCCGTCCTGCCAGACCGGAACGTGCTCCCCGTCGAACCGGACCACGTCCACCGCAGGCCACCACACCTGGTGATAGGTGGCCGCCACCACCCGCCGCAGCTCAGCCCTGGGCAGGGTGCCCCGGATCGCCATGTGCAAGTGCGGAGCCCGCCGCTTCTGCGGTTCCACCACCGCGAAGTACTGCACGTCAAACCCCGCCACACGGCGAAGGTTCTGCACGAAGCGATCCACCAGCTTGGAGAAGTGAAGAGCGTCCCGAGCCGCCGCCGCGTAGTCGTACCGCTCCGGATCAACCGGAACCCCGTCCCTCACCTTGCCGTAGGACGGCAACGTGAGCGTGAGGAACATCGACGGCCGGAACGTCCGACCCTCCCGCCCGGCAAAGGTACGTCCCAACGTCGAGTCCCGCACCTCACGCTTAGGCAGATCCGGCACATCCTGACGACGCCGCGTAGACCGCACCCGACGCGACCCCGCCCCATCAGCCGACCCCTCACCCGCCGACTCACCATCCGACGACCCCGCCTCACCCGCACCCCGCCCGCCAGGTTCGGCCGCCGCGATCTCCGCATCCAGTTCGGCAATCGCCGCATCCAGATCCGCCGTGTCCTCACCGGCCGCCGCAGCCTCATCCCGCCAGCCCACCGCCTGAACCCGCAGATCAGCCAGATACCGCCGATACTCCCCGGCAGACATGAAGTCCCCGGAGACCGGCTCTTGCTCCAGGTGCCAGCCTTCCCGGCATTGAGCCCGCCGAAGGTCGCGCACCCGCCGCGCGCACGGCGGACACCAGCTCTCCCGCCAGTTCCCGCACGGCAGGTCGATCACTTCCACGGCACCGGTCACCACATCCTGACGACGCATCGGCACCGGCCGGATACACACCCCATGCTCGACCGCCAGCCGTTCGGCAACCGCCGGATCCAACACGGTCGGCACGAACACCACCGACGCATCCGGCCGGGCCGAGACCACGCCCGCGACTTCCTGTCCGGGTAACTCGCGCAGCACAACAACTCTCCTGATGGCTGAAAAGGCTTTGATGACCAGCTGGCGAATCCGGCCGAAACCCGAGCGCGCACACCAGCGCGCACGCGCGGACCACGACACCACCCAGGGGAGAGTGAGTGAGAGTAGGAACCGCCAGCAGAAACCGCTGAGAACGAATCCCGGACCGACCGGCCGGGCCTGGAAAGGGCTAACAGCCGCGCCTACGCGGCATCACCCGAAGAACGCATCCGCGCAGGTAGACCGGCAGCGGGACGCCACATTGCATCACTCCTCATGTCGGCTGGATTGTTTCCAATGAAACGAATGACGGTCAGGAATAGTTCCCTGTCCACATGCGGAAACAAGGATTATTGACTTCATCTGACTGTCATTGTTTTTGACGCTGGAAACATCCGCTCCGATACCCAAAGCGATACTCAGAACCGCGCTATACCTACTCAAGACGTAACCGAGGGCTCCAACGGACCGGACTCATAACCAACCGGCATAACCAAAGCCCAGCCAGCACCCCGACACCCCAGCACCCAATTGCCGAACACGGAAGGGGAAGGACAGCAGGGCAAGGGAAGGCGAGGGAGAGCGAGGAAGCCGGGGCGAACCCTACGCCCCCCGACCACCCGGGCAGGAGCGCACGCCACGGACCGGACATGGCTCCGGGGCTCCGCCCCTAAGACACCAAAGAACGCCCGGACCTCGCAGTGCACCCCTACCTACGGCCGTTCGGGGGAACACTCCGGGCACCGCAACCCCGGCAACTTGACCGGTCTCCTGATAGCCGGTCGGGCGATCTGCCGAATTGTTCTTATATGAGTCAAGGTGCGCCGTGCGGCGCACCGGTTCGCGAGGAGGTGAAAGACCTTCTCCCCCAAACTGTCGCAGCAGGGCGGGGAAGCTGAGGGCAGCC
>NZ_JAHCST010000127.1 GCF_018476525.1 Acrocarpospora catenulata | reverse complement strand
CGCCGACGTCAACGCGGCCCGCAATATCGCCTCACGCGGTGCCACGGGCTGGGCAGTGAGTCACGCTGCCTAACGCGGCCCGAATCGTCGACGCCATCGACGGTCAGGAGCTGCAAGCTCGGTCGTTTACGGCCGAGAAGCTGACCTCAGGAAGGTCTGGAATCCCTGGGCCAGGGCTGCTGCCAGTTTTTGGCGGAACGCGGGGTCCTTGAGTTTGGCCGCGTCGCCGGCGTGGCGCATGTTGCCTGACTCCAGGAAGATTTTGGGGACGGTGGAGAGGTTGAGGCCGCCCAGGTCCGAGCGGTAGTCCAGGGCGTTCTTACCGATGTAGGTGGAGTATGCCTGGCCGGTGCCCTTGTGTACGGCGTCGCGGATCGTGATGCCCAGTTTGCGGGATTTGGCCACCACCGGATCCACGGGGCCGTTGATCTTCTTTGGCATGATCACGTGGAAGCCGTGGTTGCTCGGCCCGGCCCCGTCCGCGTGGATGGAGATCGCCGCGTCCGCCTTGGCTGCGTTGCCGATCGCCGCCCGCTTGGTGATGCACGGCCCGGCGCTGGTGTTGTCCGCCCGAGTCAGTTTGACCGTCGCACCCTTGGCCCGCAGCAACTTGGCCAGCCGAAGCGAAACGTCCCAGTTGAACGCCGCCTCGCTGTACCCGTCATTGGTCGCCGTACCGGTGGTGTCACAAGCCTTCCACTTGGTCAGCACATTGACCTGCTTATTGATGATCTCAGGATGCTTGTAGTTCCCACCGTTGTGCCCGGGATCAATGACGATCACCCGTCCAGCCAACGGCTTGGCCGACCGAGCCGGCTGAGCGGCGTCACTGACCGCCTTCACGGTCCCGGAGCCGTTCTCCACGGCACCCTGCGAGGCCGGAGCGGCACCGGCTCCCGTCGTCCCACCACAAGCGAGAGCCCCGAGCCCGCACAGGGCCAGGACGGCGGCGAACGCCGGTCGGCCACGACTCTTCACGGTTTTTCCTCTCGCAGACGCGTCCGTCAACGTCCCAACCTACGCGTGGCTGGGACGTGACCAGACCGTTATGCCGGGAAAACCTCCCGCAAAAAATCGCCTACCAGGCCGGTTCGACGACGTCCTGCCGCTGGAGCAGCGCCGCCAGCTCCCGCGCGTCCTCCGCGTCCAGCCCGAGCACGACCCGTGGCCGCCCCCACGGGTGGTCGATCGAGTGGGCCACGTAGCTCGCCACGGACTCGATTCCGGCACCGCCGGACTGCCCGCGCGCGGCCCGCCAGTGGCCCCAGGCTCGTTCCAATTCGGCCGCCGCGCGCTGGGCGCAGGAGACCAATTCCGGATCACTCATCGCTTCCCCCAGGTCTGCCGCGTACGCTCCCGCAGTCAACACGGGCGGCGGCGGGACACCGGGGCGGTTGACCTAGCTTTGGGCATCACTTGGCGCGGGACCGGTGCTGTGCCGTACCACCAGCTGGGGGGTCACCTGGCGCAGCCGGGAGCTCTTGCCGGGCTCGCAGATGCGGTCGCTGAGCAGCGCGGCGGCCGACCGGCCCATCGCGCGGCGCGGCTGGTCCACGCTGGTCAGCGAGATGTGGTTGACCGCGGCCAGATGGGTGTTGTCGTACCCGACCACCGAGAGGTCCTCCGGCACCCGCAGGCCCAGCTCGCTCGCCGCGGTCAGCACGCCCATCGCCACGATGTCGTTGGCCGCGAAGATCGCCGTCGGCCGGGGGTCCCGCCGGAGCAGCGCCAGCGCCGCCCGGCGCCCGCCCTCTTCGGTGAAGTCCCCGTGCTCGACCATGATGTACGGCGCGAGCGCGTGCCGCCGCATGGCCACCAGGTACCCCTCGCAGCGGCACCGGGCCGCCGAGGACGGGGTGCCCTCGATGTGGGCGATACGCCGGTGCCCCAGCTCGACCAGGTGGTCCACCGCCAGCCGGGCGCCCAGCTGGTCGTCGTCCACCACGATGTCGACGCTGTCCAGTTCGACGTCCCGCTCGCCGACCACCACGGTCGGGGTGTACGCGGCGGCCTCGGCCAGCGTGTCACTGGAGGGCGCGACGCCCAGCAGCACCAGGCCGTCCACCCGAAGCTCCAGGAAGGCCTCCACGGCCTCGTCCTCGAACGCCGGGTCCCACCGGCCGCTGCCGATCAGCAGCCGCAGGCCCTCGCCGTGCAGGCTCTCCTGGAGGCCGTCCAGGAACTCGGCGTAGAACGGGTTGTGCAGGTCGGCGACGAGCGCCCCCACCAGGTGGGTCCTGCCTTCCACCAGGCTCCTGGCCACCGCGTTCGGGCGGTAGCCGAGTTCCCTGGCCGCCTGGAGCACCGCCTCCCGGCGATGCTCGCTGACATGTGGCGACCCGCGCAGAACCAGGGAGACCAGAGACTTCGATACGCCCGCGCGCTCGGCGACGTTGCGGATCGTCGGTCGTGGCCGCGGGCTGAACCCCTCGGCAAGTCCGGAATCCGGTACGGGTACCGCGATGTCGTGCCGGGCAGTGGTCTGCATTGACGGTCCTGACATGGTTCTCCCCACGATGCGCGGACGTGCACCTGTCAGACAGAACGATCGAATCCCGGATAAGGTACGGGTCAATCTCTCTTGATCGCCTCACCCGCGCAATTGCCGCCAGCCCCCACCCACCCTCTTGGACCAGATTTCGGGGGTGTTCGGTAACCGCCGTTACGTCGTTCCAAGGCTTCCAGTCATCGCCTGACAGGGGCCGTCACGGCCGGCCCGGCGGCGGACTGTAAGAACAAGCGGGGTGAAGTGGCTCTGCGAAGCCTTCCGTTCCACCCGATGTTGTCGGGATTAACCCAGCGCCCTCCAGGCGGCGGGAAGATCGCGAAGAAAGCGAAGGGGGCCAGCGAGGTGATCACGTTGACCACGCCGGTAGCACCGGCTGGGCAGTCGCGTGATCCTGCAGGTCACCTTGTTGTTGATTTGTCGCGCGCGCTCCCCGTCTCGGGAGCAGGGTCGGTCAATGCCGGGCGGACCGAGGGGCAATCGGCTGGGGTAAGCACGGACTCCCCGCGTATGGGCGCGAAAGCTGCCCTGCCCGGCGGAGCCGGGTCCGACCGAAGGTCAGAACGGGTGGGTGGTGGAGGTAAGCCATCGGGGCATATAGGCCCTGACCTGCGGCTATGTCGCTACGCAGCGGCCGGGAGGGGCGTTTGGCCCGTGTGTGGCCCGTCGTTTACGGGCTCGTTTACGCTGGTCACAGAGCCGAGCGCAGCGGCATCAAAGGCCGCCTCAATCTTAGCGTTCACGGCGTCCTCATCGGACTCGATCCAGTGGGCATACACCGCGAACAGGACCTTGACCGTGTGCCCCATGCGCTTGGCGACCTCCAAGGGGTTGACGCCCGCCGACAGCTGCATGGTGGCGTTGGTGTGGCGCAGGTCATACGGCCGACGTGCCACTTGGGAGGCGAACTCGGCAGCGGTGAAGGCCGCCTTACGGGCCTGCCGCCATATGGCGTTGTAGACGCCCTTGTCGATCCGTCCCCGTTCCGCGCCGTCCCAGAACAGCCGCCCGTCATCCGCCGTGCCGTGCGTGGTGATGTGCTCGCGGAGGATGGCGACCAGGGCCGGGGGGATGGGCACGATCCGGACCGCCTTACGGCCCCGGTGCTTGAGCCCCCGCTGTTCGTGGCTCTGCCCGGTCCCGGTGCACAACTCACCCACGTCGGGAGAGGAGCCGCACAGGGTGAGCCGCCCCCACCCCGACTCCGGCAGGTGGCAGTCAGCCTCCCGCAGGGCGATGACCTCAGCGGGACGGCACCCCGCGTAGTACATGACCGCGAAGAAGGCCCGCAGGCGCGGACCCCGCTCACGGGCAAGCGGCCCCTTAAGCGACTGGCAGGCAGCCAGCAGCCGGGTTACCTGGTCACCGCTGGGGATGATCACGGGGGAGATCTCGTCATCACTGATCTGCCGTTTCTTGCTCTTGATCGCCGGAAGGGGGTTGGTGTGAACCAGCTTCTTGGACACCGCCAGTTCGAAGGCGCGGTGCAGTGCCGCCCGCCGATGCCGGACCACGGCCGAAGAGGCAGGCTTGCCGTTCTGGAGACGGGCGATGCCGTCCAGCACCGCGCGTAAGACCGTGTCGTCAGCCAGGCAGGAGACCGGCCGCGTGTAGGTCGCCAGCCAGGCCAGCGCCGCAGCGATCGAGTCCGGCACCGCTTCCCGCTCGACACGGCCGGGAACGAACGCCCAGTTCATCAGCGCCGCCCTCAGATCCTTGTCGTCGGGCCGGTTACGCCGCGCCTTGAGCGAGGTCTCAAGGAGCAACATCGTGATGTCGGTCAGGTCCCGAGCGGTGCCCCGCCGCGTGTTCGCCGAGGCTTCATCCCAGCCACGGGCCGCCAGCTCGACGACGTGATCGAACCACAGCGCTTGAGCACGCCCCCAGGAGATCGGTTCGCCCGTCGCAGGATCCCACTCTTCCCCGAGAACCTTGGCCGCAGCGGTGAGCTTGGCCTGATGCCCTTGAGCCAGGGCTTTGGTCAGGAACGACCGGCTGTGCTGTTGGGTGCCGACCCGCCACCGCAACTCCCAGGGCTTCTTACGGCCTTCCCGCTTGCGAATGGCCCAGAACTGAATGTCGAGCGTGTTTCCCATGTTCCGTCCCCTTTCTAGTCGAGTTCCTGTTCTGCTAACCATTTTACCCATTCCTTGCGGGAAATACGCCTATCCCCGTTGGGAATTCTGATCGATTTCGGGCCTTTTCCGACCGCCAGCCACTTATAGAAAGTGGATCTAGGAACCCGCAGGATACGGCAGCAATCAGCCACCGTCAGGAAATCATCGTCCACACCGCTACGCGCCATTTCCGCCCCCTTTCGGAAATGCGCCCACGGGCCAGTCACGGGCCAGCCACGGGCCACCGGGAATAACCACCGAATTCACCGGCACCGCCATTACCGCGAAAGGGATCCACCCTGGGCACCGCGTGCAGTGACCGCGCCAGCCCGACCGCCGACGCTGGCACACGCCCCCCTGCAACCCCCCGTAACCGAACGGTGACCCTGGTTGCGGACTCCCGGACCCGCCCGCCCGCCCAAGGACCAGAACGAAGAGGAGCCTTCGGCACGCCCTGTTGAAGGCGACGCTTACCCGCGACCCGTCG
>NZ_JAHCST010000126.1 GCF_018476525.1 Acrocarpospora catenulata | reverse complement strand
GGGGACGGGGACGGCGAAGTCGGGCAGGGGGTGGAGGGTGGGGTGGGTGGCCGAGGCCAGTTGGGGTGGCCTCGGCCTGGTGGAGGGTAAGGCGAGCTGGTCGGGGCGGGGTTATTGCGGGTCGGGGTGGAAGTCGCGGGTGTAGTGGTGTGGGCGGTCCTTTCGGGTGATGTGGAGTTGTAGGCCGAGGAGGGCTAGGAGGCCGGCTACTGCGGCTGCGGCCAGAGGGAAGCCCTTGATGGTGTCGAGGCGGTTGGTGGTTGCGGTTGGTGTGGTTGGTGTTTGTTGTTGTGGGTAGGGCGGGGCCACCAGCGGGGACGCCGGGGGCACCATGACTCCTGGGGGCTCTATGCCCGGGAAGTCGACGGGTGGTGCCGAGGGCAGGGCGCCGGGTTCCAGGAGCGGGTTGGCTGCGCCCTCCGCGCTGGTGAGTGCGGCGTTCGCCGAGAGGTCCGGGGGCTGTTGAGCGCCTGGGTCCGTGCCTGGAGGTTGCGGGAGTTCGACGCCCGGCGGGAGAGCGCCACCCGGTGATGCGTTCGGTCCTGGAAGGGCAAGCTCCGGGCCGTTCGGACCGCCTGGGCTACTCCCACCGGGACCACCACCCGGACCACCCGGACCCCCAGGACCGTCCTGACCGCCAGGACCACCGGGGCCACCGGAGCCACCGGGGCTACCAGGGCCACCAGGGCCACCAGGGCCACCGGGACTGTCCGAACCACCAGGACCAGTCGGACCGTCCGGACCGCCGGAGCCACCAGGAGCGCCGGGACCACCAGGCCCGCCTAGGCCACCGGGGAACCCGGGACCGCCAGGGCCACCAGCAACTCCAAGATCGCCAGGGCTGCCAGGGCCACCAGCAACTCCAGGGCCGCCCGGACCACCCGGACCACCCGGGCCACCAGGAGCGCCGGGACCACCAGGCCCGCCTAGGCCACCGGGGAACCCGGGACGGCCAGGGCCACCTGCAACTCCAGGGCCGCCAGGACCGCGCGGACCGCCAGGGCCATCAGCAACTCCAGGGCCGCCGGGGCCGCCCGGGCCACCAGCAGTTCCGGGGCCGCCAGGACCGCTCGGGCCGCTGCCGATGACGCCGAAGGGGCTGATGTCTGGAGTAGCTGGGGCGGTGCCTGCTGGGAAGGTCGCCTCGTTGGGGCCGATTAGGTATGTGGATCGGTCGAATGGGTCGGGCTGAGCAGGGTGACCTGGGTGGCTGTGGTGGTTTGGTAGGAATTGTTCGGAGTATCCGTAGGGTGGTGTGGCCGGTTCGGCTGCGTGGTGAGGTGGCAGCCAAGGGCCGGTGGTGTACGGATATCTGTGGTGGGTTTGTGCGGCCGGATAAGTCGAGGTCTGGCTCCGTGACTGGCCTCGTGGGCTGGATGGGTTGCGGGGGCGGGAAGGGGGTCCGCCCTGGTTTGTTGTTGTGGATTGGTCTGTGGTTTGCGGTGTTCCAGGTCCTTGAGGCAATTGGGGCCAGGCGTTCGGCGGACCCCAGACGCCGGGAGTGCCCACCAGGACGTAGACGTTCTGCCCGCCGGAGGCCCCACCAGAAGCCCCACCGGAAGCCCCACTGGAAGCCCCGCCGTCCGACTCGCGTTCGGAGTCTGACACGGTCACCGGGTTCTGCGTACGAACCCCGGGAGCCTGTCCAAGCTGCACAGACGGCAGGGGGGACGGCGAAGACGTACACAACGGGACGACCCGTGGCAACGGGACCGGAGACGCGCCCGTGGCGGCAGTGTCTGATGAATAGGAGGATGGTGCGGCGAGCCGAGCAGCCGCTTGCACCAAGCTAAAAGAGTCCGGCCACAGCGTCGCCAGACGGACAGCTTCCTCGGGTTCGACACAAGCGGATGGCATCCCGGCCTCCGAGGGGAGGTACCGGACCGGCACCCCCGTCCTTGCCCCGGCCCCTGCCCCAGCCCCTGCCCCGGCCCCGGCCCCGGTCCCGGTCCCTGCGACCGTCCCCGTGCCTGCCCCTGACACTGCGCGCGCCGATAGCGCGAGAATCCGAGCTGAGGCAACAGATTCCGATTGCCCGAAAAGTCCCTTTTGTTCTGAATAGTCGAATGCCCCGAAAGCCCGCGAACCCGAGCCGGACATTCCCGACTGCCCAAATCGTGCCGAATCTCCTGATAGTTCAGAAATCCCGGACAGTCCGAGAGACCCGACCGGGCCAGTGAAACGTTGGGTTGCCTCCTGATCCGCGACGGCAGCCACCGCCGTACCACCCAGAATGACAACCCCCGCCCCCACAACCGACACGACATATCCACGTCGCCACCAATTCGCCACCCGAACTCCCCCGATGCACGCTTAGTAAGCGTTATGTCACGCGAGCCCAGGCCTCAACCCCTCCTTGATCAGATCTTGGACCGCAGCCACAATCGGCAAATCCGCCGGAAGCCACGCCACCGACCCGAACTCCTCCGGAGAAAGCCACCGCAACGCCAGATGCTCCAGAGGCGACGGCGTCCCCGCCAGAATCGTGGCCAGCCAGACCCGCAGCACGTACCCCTCGTCCCCGAGCGGCCAGTCCCCACCCACCTGCCGCCCGATCGAGATCGCCACCCCGAGTTCCTCGTCACACTCCCGGACCAGCGCGGCGTGATCACTCTCCCCGGGATCGACCTTCCCGCCCGGCAGCTCCCACCCACCCTTGAGCTCAACCGGCTCGGCCCGCTGCGCGGCGAGCAACCGCCCGCCCTCGATGATCGCGGCACCCACAACGATCTTCTTCATGTCTGTCTAGCGTAGTTGCGCAGGTGGCGCCGGACCGGCCCAACGCGGCTGACTCCCCCTGACCGCGGACATGCTCAGCGTGCCGCCCCCCGCCAGCGACGGCAGCCGCTTCAACTGCTCCTGAACATCAGGATTGGCCAGCGGCCGGGTGTACCCGACGATCCCGCCCCGATCCTTGTACGTGGTCACCTTGATCGGCCCACACCGCGTACACCGAGCCTCGACCATCTTCCCGGGCGACACCACCATGCCCACGTGCCCCGGCGAGGTCACCGACGTCCCCGGCCCCGCGTTGAAGAAGACCAGATCCCCCGGCTGCTCGGTCCCCGCCTCGATTTTCTCCCCGAACGGCCACTGCCCGAACGTGGTCCGCGGAATGGACAACCCGGCACTCCGGTACGCCATGTAGATGATCCCGGAACAGTCGTACGCGTCCGGCCCCGTCCCCCCCCACCGGTACGGCTTGCCCCGCTGCGCCAGCGCGTACTGCAGGATCTGCTCCACGGTCTCGCTGGGCGCGTTGAGCGGGAACTCACAGTCGGGGTTGGCCTCCGGCGGGACCCCGACCTGCCCGCTCGCCGCGTACCGCTGGGCGATCTCCAGCACCTGGTCGACGTACCAGTTGGCCCGGTTGTAGACGAAGATGGCCCGGCGCAGATCGTCGGGAGCGCCGTTGCGCTTGAGCATCTTGGCCGCGCCGAGGATGGCGTCGGCCGGGTTGTAGACGTCCGCGATCCCGTCGTCGTCGCCGTCCGAGGCGTACCCGTTGAACTCCGAGGGGATCTTGATCTGCGGCTTGCCGCCCCAGGTGCTGATCAGGAACTGCATCGGCCCGGCGGCGCCCGCCTCGTTGGTGCCCGAGCCGACCCCGGGCAACTTCGACCGCCCGTGGTCGGTCTCCCGCTTGCCCACCGCCGCCAGCACGTTCCACTGCACCCCGACCGCCTCCCCGTGCTGTTTGTACAGCTTCAGGTACTCCGGCGGGATGTCCTCCTTGGCGGTCTCCGACAGGTCGCTGGTGTCCACCGCGCACTCGGCGCCCCCACCGCCGATCAGCGACGGGGGTAACGGCGTCATCAGCACCACCGACCCGAACAGGGTCAGCGGCACCACCACCGCGAGCAGCGCGGCCACCCATTTCCAGGAGACCCTGCTGTCGTTGGTGGTCACGGTGCTCACGGCGAGCTGTCCCCGTCCTGCCCGGCGTCGGCCGGCTGCATGTCGTAGACCCGCCAGTCGGCGCCCAGTTTGATGACGGTCACCGCGTACACGTCGGTCTGGTCGCGGGCGCCGGAGAGCGCGGTGATGTGCTGGGTGGAGGCGACCACGAACACCACCGAGTCGACGCTCATGTCCCGGATCGCGCTCACCTTGGCCGACCCCTGCGAGACGGTCTGCTCGGCGGCGTCGTGCTGGACCAGGGCGGGCGCGGTCAGGCTGCGGTTGAGCTCCTCGCCGAACTCCACAGTGGTGAACCGCTGGGTCCGCGCCACCCGCGCCGCCGGGTCGGCGTGCGAGTAGGTCCCGTACGCGCCGACGAACCGGCGGGCCAGGTCGGCGGCGGCGGCCAACTCGTCCCGGGAGAGCGGCAGGTAGGAGTACACGTCGAACTCACCGGACGGCGTGGTGGCCACCTGGCTGGGCACCGCGGGCACGTTGGTGGCGATCGTGCCTGTCCCGGGCCTGCCGGTCCGCTCCGCCGATTCCGGGGTGGTCCGGCCGTCCCCGCTGCCCAGCGTGGTCAGGTAGAGGCCGATGGCGGCGAGCACGACGACCACGGCCACGAAGGCGGCCCTCCTCCGGCCGTCGGTTTCCTGCATGTCAGTCCTTGTCGCGTTTTGCGGGCCTCAACCAGAACGGCGCGTTCTCCCCGTTACGACCGCTCTCCGACCGGCTGGGCAGCCAGAGCGGGGGCGCCTCCGAACGGCCCTGCCGGGGAGACTGGGACCGCGGCTCGCTCCGGGGGGAACGGGTCGGCTCAGGCGAGCGCGGCGGCGCCGAACGCTCCGAACGCGGCGGCGGCTCCGCCTGGCGCCGCCCGCCACCGCCGAAGAAGCCGCCCCCACCGAAGAAGGAACCCGAGGAACTCCGCGAGGAACCGCCACCGCCGCCGAAGAAGCCACCGCCACCACCGGACGACGACGAGCCCCGGGACGAACCCGATGAACCGCCCGACCAGCGCCCGCCGGAAGGCCTGCCGCCACCCCTGGCCGCCGACGGCCGGGAGGCCCAGCCGCCACCGGACCGGCCACTGAACCAGCCCCCCGAGGAGCCCCCGGACGAGGAGGACCCACCCGAAGACGGTCCCCCGGACGGAACAGCAGACGGCGCTCCAGTACCGGTCGGAACCGGACCACCCGGGCGGCGAGGCCCGTTGAGGCCGGGACCGGTGCCCGGGCGGCCGTTGACCGGACGCAGGTTGAGCGGCGGCGCCGCCCCGGGCCGGGGCGCCGGCACGCCGGCCTTCTTCTTCCCGTCGGCGTCCAGCGGCGCGGCCTGGCCGGTGGCCCGTACGCCCGTGACCCCCGCCGCCTTCTCGTCCCCGCGCACCATGCCCTGCGCCACCGAGGCCCCGGCCGCGGCCGCCCCCGCCCCCGCCAGATCGGGAGAGCACAC
>NZ_JAHCST010000125.1 GCF_018476525.1 Acrocarpospora catenulata | reverse complement strand
GCCCGCCCGAACAGGCCGTACTCGCCGTTGATCCGGCCGACCTGGAGCTCGATGTCGTTGCGGAGCCGGATGTACTCCTCCACCCGCTCCCGGGTGGGCAGGTGGGTGAGGGCGTGTTGGTGGGTGGTGGTGGGGTCGGCGGTTTGGGGGGTGAGGTAGGCGATGAGTTGGTTGTTGTGGAGGGTGATGGTGGCTTGGGTGACGCCGGGGGCTTGGGTGAGGGTGTTTTCGATTTCGGCGAGTTCGATGCGGTGGCCGCGGAGTTTGATTTGGTTGTCGGTGCGGCCGATGAATTCGAGGGTGCCGTTGGGGTGGCGGCGGGCTTGGTCGCCGGTGCGGTACATGCGGGCGCCGGGGTGGTGGGGGTGGGGGATGAACCGCTGGGCGGTGAGGGTCGGCCGGTTGAGATAGCCACGTCCGACGCCCGGCCCGGCGATGTACAGCTCACCGGGCGTGTGCGGAGGGACGGGTTGCAGGTTCCCGTCCAGCAACAGCACCTCGACGTCGCCCACCGGGTGCCCGATGACGATCCTGGCGCCGTCCTCGTACCGCCATTCCGTGGCGTCCACGGTGACCTCGGACGGGCCGTAGGCGTTGATCACCGCACGGCCGGCCGCCCAGTGCGCCAGCAGCTCAGGCGGCGAGCTCTCGCCACCGACCACGAGCACACGCAGGTCGGGTAGCGGCACCCTCGGCACCGTCGCCAGCACGGCAGGCGGCATGTGGGCCAGGGTGACCCTGTGCTTGCGGAGGAAGGCGCCCAGCGCGTCGCCGGTGAGCGTGGCCGGCGCCACGACCAGGCAGCCGCCGCGCGTGAAGGCGGTGACCAGTTCCGACACCATCACGTCGAACCCGGGCGAGACCAGCTGCAGCACCCGGTGCATGCCACCGCCGAGCCGGTCGAGCCGCTCGCCGAGGTTGGCGGTCAGGTTGGCCAGGCCGCGGTGCTCCAGCACGACGCCCTTGGGGCGGCCGGTGGAGCCGCTGGTGTAGATGACGTAGGCGGCGTGCTCGGGGAGCGGCGGGATGCCGGGGTTGTGGTCGGGGCCATGGAGCAGGTCGGCGAGGTTGACGGCGCCCGGGAGGCGGCTGTCGCCGTCGGTGAGGACGAGCAGCGGATCGGCATCCTGGAGGGTGTACGCGAGGCGGTCATCGGGGTGTTCGAGATCCAGCGGCAGGTAGGCGGCTCCCGCCTTGTGCACGCCGAGAATCGCGGCGATCATGCGCACCGAGCGGGGCAGGCCCAGCGCGATGACGGTCTCGGGACCGGCCCCGCGCGCCCTGAGCTGGTGGGCGATCTGGTTGGCCAGCCGGTTCAGCTGGCCGTAGGTCCACATCTCGCCGTCCGCGATCACCGCGGGCGCGTACGGCGTGCGCTCCGCGTACTCCTCGAACACCGCCGGCAGGAGCGCGGGAGCCGACGCCCGGCGCGGCCCCCGGTGGTGCTCGGCCTCCTCGGGGCTCAGTACGGGCAGGTGGCCGACGGGAGTGCCGGGCTCGGCGACGGCCGCGCCGAGCAGCCGCACCAGCCGTCCGGCCATCGACTTCGCCGTGGCGCGGTCGAACAGGTCCGTCGAGTAGTAGAGCGCCCCGTGCAGGCCCTGCTCCGACTCGTGCACCGCGAAGGTGAGGTCGAACTGCGCGGCGGGCACGTCCACGTCCTGCCTGGTCAGCTCCAGCCCGTCCAGGCTCCAGGAGTCCCGCGACTCCTCCTTGGAGTAGGTGAACAGCACCGAGAACAGGGGAGTCCGGCCGGGGGTGCGGACGGGGTTGAGGTGTTCGACGACGCGTTCGAAGGGCGTGTGCTGGTGGGCCAGGGCGTCCAGGGTGGTGGTGCGGGTCCGCTGGAGGAGGTGGCGGAAGGTGGGGTTGTCGGAGAGGTCGGCCCGTAGCACGAGGGTGTTGACGAAGAAGCCGATGAGTCCGGCCGTGTCGGGGTGGTCGCGCCCGGCGGCGGGGGTGCCGACGGTGATGTCGGTCTGCCCGGTCAGCCGCGAAAGCAGCACCTGGAGCGCGGCGAGCAACACCATGTAGACGGTCGCGTCGTTGTCCCGAGAGAGCGCCCCGACCGCGGGCAGCTCGAAGGTCACGTGGCCGCCGCGCTGGCTGGGCGCGTTGGGCCGGGGGCGGTCGGTGGGCAGATCCAGGGTTTCGACCTCGGCGAGCTGACCGACCCAGTAGTCCAGACCGGTGTCGGTGGTGCTGACTCGCTGGTGGTGGGCGTAGTCGGCGTACTGGAGGGGCAGGCCGGGGAGTTCGCCGCCCTGGTAGAGGGTGGCCAGTTCGTCCCAGAGGATGGGCATGGACCAGCCGTCGCAGGCGATGTGGTGCACCACCAGAAGCAGAACGTGGTCGTCGTCGGCGACGCGGAAGAGCCGGGCCCGCAGCAGCGGCCCGTGCTCCAGGTCGAACGGCGCCGACCACTCCTGGTGCAGCGCCTCGTCCAGGTCACCTGGCGTGGTGACGGGCAGCGCAACGGGCGCGGGGTCGTCCACGACCTGCACCGGCGTGCCGTCCATCTCGGCGTAGCGGGTGCGCAGCACCTCGTGCCTGGCCACCACGCCGGTCAGCGCGGCCGACAGCGCCGCCACGTCGAGGGGGCCGCGCAGCCGTACCGACACCGGCATGTTGTACGCGGGGCTGCCGGGTGACACCTTCCACAGGAACCAGAGCCGCTCCTGGGCGAACGACAGCGGCAGGTAGACCTCGCGCGGCGCCGGCTCGATGGGGGCCGACGACAGGCGCGCGGCGGCGACGCGGGAGGCCATGGCGGCCACCGTCGGCGCCTCGAAGACCGCGGTGATCGGCAGGTCGACGCCCAGGTCCTGGCGGAGCGCGAACAGCAGCCGGGTGGCGAGCATCGAGTGGCCGCCGAGGTCGAAGAAGTCGTCGTGCGCGCCGATCTCGGCGGGGGTCTCCAGCACGCGACGCCACGCCGCGGCGACGGCCCGCTCCAACTCGGTGCGCGGCGGCTCATGCGCGGCGCGGGACAGCACGGCGGCGCCGGCGCCGGGCAGCCTGGCCCGGTCCACCTTGCCGCTCGGCGTCCGCGGCAGCGCGTCGATCTCGACGATTCCCGACAGCCACATGTGGCGCGGCAGCCGCTCGTTGCAGTGGTCGCGGAGCACACCGGGGTCGCTCGGCCGGGCCGGCACGACGTAGCCGACCAGCCGGTGGTTGCCGGGACCGTCGGGGACGGCCAGGACGTAGCAGTCCGCCACGTCGGGGTGCTCGCGCAGCACCGCCTGCACCTCGCCGGGCTCGACCCGGTGGCCGCGGATCTTCACCTGGTCGTCGTCGCGGCCCAGGAACTCGATGGTGCCGTCGGGCAGCCAGCGGCCCCGGTCGCCGGTGCGGTAGAGACGCGCTCCCGGTTCGCGTCCCGCGGGGTCGGGCACGAACGCGGCGGCGGTCAGCGCGGGCTGGCCCACGTAGCCGCGCGCCACGCCCTCGCCGCCGACGTACAGTTCGCCGACGACGCCGATCGGCACCGGGCCGCCGCGCTCGTCCAGCACGTGGACGGCCGTGTTGGCGGCGGGCCCGCCGACGGGGACGACGCCGGAGACGGTGCGCCGGCCCGCCCGCAGCTCGTGGATGGTGCTGTCGATGGTGGTCTCGGTCGCGCCCCAGGCGTTGAGCACCCGTACCCGCGGCCCGAAGGTGGCCAGGATCGCCTCGCCGTCGGCCACCGGGAACGCGTCGCCGCCGGAGACGAGCAGCCGCAGGTCGGGCAGCGTGCGCCCGGTGGACGCCAGGTGCCTGGACAGGCTGTGCAGGACGGCGGGGATGCTGTCGAAGGCGTCCGTCCGCTCCCGCTCCAGGGCGTCGGCGAGTTCGCCCGGCGACAGCGCCAGCGTGCGGGAGCCGATCACCAGGCTGCCGCCGAAGGTGAGGCTGCGCACCACGTCGCCGATGAAGACGTCGAAGGAGGGGCTGGCCACGGTGAGCCAGCGGCGCTCGTGGTACTTGCGCGCCGCCCAGTCGGCGCGCAGGTTGGCCAGCCCGTTCCTGGTGACCATGACACCCTTGGGCGCGCCGGTGGAGCCGGAGGTGTGGATGACGTACGCCAGGGCGGCGCCGGGCACCGCGCGGGCCGGCCGCTCCTCGGGCTGGTCGACCTCCCCGTCCACGCACGCCACCCGCCACGGGCCCGGGGGGATCTGCGGGACCAGCGCGGTGTGCGCGAGCACCACGGCGGGCCGGGCCCCAGCGAACATCGCCGCCAGCCGGGCCGCCGGTTGGTCGGCGTCCACCGGGAAGAAGGCCGCCCCGGCCTTCAGGGCGGCCAGCGGCGCGATCACCGAGTCCGGGCCCCTGGCGACGCAGACCGCCACGACGTCCTCGACTCCGGCGCCGAGTTCGCGGATCAGGTGGGCCAGCCGGTTGGCCCGGCGCTCCACCTGGCCGTAGGTGAGCCGCTCGTCCTCGCACACCAGCGCCAGGTCGTCGGGCGCGGCGTCGGCGTGTGCCTCGAAGTACTCCTCGACGCTGACCTTGGTGGGGTAGGTCAGCCTGGTGGCGTTCCACCGGGCCAGCTGGCGGCTCTCGGCGGGGATGGACAGCTCGTAGTCGGAGACCGGCAGGTCGGGGCGGTCGGCCACCTGCCGGAGCAGGCCGGTGAGGTGGTCGGCGATCCGCTCTGCGGTGGCGAGGTCGAACAGTTCGGCGTCGTACTCCAGGGTCCCGGCGAGGCCGCCGGGCTCCTCGCGGAGGCTGAAGGTCAGGTCGAACAGTGCTCCGCCGGAGGCGCACGGGTACGGCTCTGCCTGCACACCGCCCGGCCACGCGAGGGCGGCCGAGGCGTCGCCGTCGCCGGTGAACAGCACGGAGAACAAGGGGGTCTGGCCGGGGGTGCGGATGGGGTTGAGGTGTTCGACGACGCGTTCGAAGGGGGTGTGCTGGTGGGCGAGGGCGTCCAGGGTGGTGGTGCGGGTCTGCTGGAGGAGGTGGCGGAAGGTGGGGTTGTCGGTGAGGTCGGCGCGTAGCACGAGGGTGTTGACGAAGAAGCCGATGAGTCCGGCGGTGTCGGGGTGGTCGCGTCCGGCGGCCGGGGTGCCGACGGTGATGTCGGTCTGGCCGGTCAGTCGGGACAGCAGCACCTGGAGGGCGGTCACCAGTACCACGTGCTGGGTCGTGCCGCTCTCCGCGGCCAGTGTGCCGAGCGCCGCGGCGGCGTCGGCGGGCACGCTCAGCGGAACGTGCTCGGCCGGCCGCCCCGGCGCGCCGGAGCGGGGGCGGTCGGTGGGCAGGTTGAGGGTTTCGACCTCGGCGAGCTGGCCGAGCCAGTAGTCGAGGCCGGTGTCGGTGGTGGTGATGCGCTGGTGGTGGGCGTGGTCGGCGTACTGGAGAGGGAGGTCCGGGAGTTCGCCGCCCTGGTAGAGGGTGGCCAGTTCATGCCAGAGGATGGGCATGGACCAGCCGTCACAGGCGATGTGATGCAGGACCAGGAGCAGCACGTGGTCGTCCTCGGCGAGCCTGAACAGCCTGGCCCGCAGCACCGGCCCGTGCTCCAGATCAAACGGCTCCCCGCATTCCCGCGCGACCAACTCGCGCAGTGCGATTGATTGCCGTGGGTCTCCCACCCACCCACCCTCTTGACCCTCCGGGTCCGGGCCCGGCTCCGCCGG
>NZ_JAHCST010000124.1 GCF_018476525.1 Acrocarpospora catenulata | reverse complement strand
CATGGGGGGATTGATCGCCGCGGTACTCCCACCCACCCACCCTTGTTCGACCTCCGGTCGGGGGCCCGGCTCCGCCGGGTGGGTCCGCTGCCGTTCGGCACGCGAAAGCCTGATTGCCGTGTGCTCGCACCCACCCATGGAGATAAGCCATCGGGGGTCACCCTGCAACCCCCCTGGTCAACGCCTCAAAGTAGGCTCTGACCTGGGGATATGTCTTTCAGCGGCGTTGGAGGTGTCCCACTGTCGCCAACTGATACCAGCTTCTGCTTACCATTCGCGGGCCACGCACGGGCCAGTGTGCTCCCGTGTCGTGGTTGCTTGCCATGGCGTCTCACCTGGCCTGATGGCCTGGCGGTCCGGATCACGGGGGGCCTGCTGCGCCTTGGCCCGTACTGTCTGCCGGTGGTTGCCCTGCGCTGCGGCGGGATGTGTCCCCATCCTCACACTTCTTCCCTTCCCGGGGTGTCATCCCGTCCGCTATCGCCCGGAGTGTGGCTGAGCGGGCCAGGGGTGACCGGTCCAGGTGGAGCCCCCCACTGGAGGAACGACCTGGACCGGTCACCCCTGGTCTGCTGTGCTGCGCGTAGAGGTGATGGCGGACGGGATGACACCACGGCTCCCCAGCCATGCCACCCCGCGACCCGCGCCCATGTGCGGGCTCCTGCCATCCTGGACGCAGGAGCCCCCTCCGGAGGCTGTTCTAACTCGTATGCGCTTCATCGGTCACGCGCCCCGGGAACATCCGAGATCCTTTAGACACTATGTGAGTCGCGTCGCTGCTTGACTGCGTCGGTGTACAACTCGGTCGTAAGGTCATCGTCGGCTATGCCCAGCCGAGCGAGTTCGGCCCTGAGTACATCGAGCGCCACTGATAGACCCTCGCTGCTCACCAACGTCTCGATCTCGATGAACGTCCCGTCGAGTTCGGGAACTGTGACCAGGCTTGCAAGCACCTGGTAGCCCTCCACGTGGTAAGCGAAGTTCTCACAGTGCTTTTCGAATGAGATCAGGCGCTCATATCGCAGGGCGCGCAGGATCCTATCCATGGTGGCGGCATCGCCGATCTCCGTTTCGTGCTCCGGTTTGGAACCGCTGGCTTCATCGACGGCTGGCTCTTTGAAAGTGAGCAGAGTCCGAGTCGCGTCCTTGCTGGTGATGGTTCGCACACGCAGCTCGCGGCCTGACGCGGTGAACGTGCCGTCATGCTGGTCGTAGTAGACGTCGTGATACGTGGTCCGTTGTTCGGTTGCGCGTTCGCGGAGCTTCTCTCGTACTCCGGAGGGCTGATGTACGCGGGCCTTCAGCTCACCTTCGATCAACCTGGGCTCCTCTCAGATGACCCGTTCGGCGGCGGCTAGGACGGTGTCGAACGTGCGACGGAAACCGCGATGGAGTACTCCCTGAGGCGACGGTGCGATCTTGTAGACGGCTGATTCGTGTCCCTCCCATCCCTCTCCGAATGCGGATACGTATTGGATCTCATCTAGCGAGATGATTCGCCATACGGGAGTGGTCGTGTAGCGAAATACCTCAACCGCGAGCCATGTCGCGCGCGCGGCAAGCTCCCTTAGCCGTGCTTCGGCGAGGGTGATGCCTCCGGCGAACGACTCGTGTGACTCCCCGATTTCTTGCGCTCTCCTATGCGCGGCTTCACAGCTCGGATCAAGGAGGAGCACTCGGAGCCGTCTCTGATCTTCAAACTCGGTGGCCAGTCCAGGACGTAGCAGTGAGTCGTTGAGACCCAGAAGCCCTAGCCCTCGGACAGCCAGCACGTCGAGCCTTGTGGCGTCGCGGGTTACAAGGCGAATGTCCTGAGCCGCTGTTGACTGGGATGGGAAGACGTTGATGATCTCAGCGCGTCCTACCGGTCCAAGATGGTCCAGTCCCACCGGATGTTGTGGCGCGAGGCCAAAAGCCATTCGGGCATCGTCTGGCATGGCCAGTCCATCAGCGATGCGCTCAAGAACGTCAAGGGCGGTCACCTTACGGCTGCCACGGATGATCTCGCTTACCCGACCTTGGAGCAGGCCCGTCGCGTGAGCGAGCCGGGTCTGTGTCGCACCGTACTTCTGTGCCAGGAGAAACAGCGCCCGTATATCACGTTCCTGGAGTGCTCGCTGAGTCATGGGATGCCGCCAGCCACGGGACGGAATCACGATCAGCTCGGACGGGGCGTGTGTCATGGATGACTCCCGGTGAAGGCTGAAAGGAGTGTACATCTCACCGTGAGATACCTGCCGTGAAATGGGGACACGTCCGGAGACAGGTGATGGTTACTCCATGACATTGCATGAATCGCCGCGTCTCCCCATGGATCCTGAGCTGCTGAGGGGGAAGCGGTCGGCTGGCCTGACCAGGCAGGACAGCGCGTCGGGGTCGGGCGTGGAGCGGGCGGATTCGTGGATGCCTGTGGATCCGAATGTCCCGAACGTGGCGCGGATCTACGACCTTTTCCTGGGCGGTAAAGATCACTACCACGCGGACCGGATGGCCGCTGAGCAGGTGCTGAAGGTGCTTCCGGAGTCGCCGGGGATCGCGCGGGCTAACCGGGCGTTCCTGGGTCGGGCGGTGCGGTACGTGGCCGGGACTCTGGGGATTCGGCAGTTCCTGGACATCGGGGCGGGCCTCCCGACGCGGGACAACGTTCATCAGGTGGCGCAGCGGGTGGATACGGCGTCGCGGGTGGTGTACGTGGACATCGACCCTGTGGTGCTTTCTCACGCGCGTGCGCTGCTGGCGCGGGACCCGGAGACGTTGGCCATAGAGGGGGACGTGCGCGCCCCGGCGGAGATCCTTGCCAATCCGGAGTTGCGGGCGCATCTGGACCTGTCTCGTCCGGTGGCGGTGCTGCTGGTGGCGGTGCTGCACTTCGTGACCGATGTGTCTGAGCCGCATCGGCTGGTGCGGGAGTTGATGGGGGCGATGCCGCCGGGGTCGTGCCTGGTGCTCTCGCATGCGGAGGCGACGAAGGAAACCCTGGAGGCGGCGGCCGATGGCTACCGGGGGGCCAACGAGTCGATGGTGCCTCGGTCGGCGGATGCGGTGCGGGGGTTCTTCGACGGTGTGTCCCTGGTGAATCCGGGGGTGGTTCGGGTCCGGGACTGGCGGCGGGATGAGGACGTGTTCGCGTTTGATGTGGATGCGCCGGTCCTGGCCGGGGTGGGGATCAAGCCGTGAGCGGTCAGACGAGGGAAGCGGCGGAACGGGAGTTGCGGGCGTTACAGGCTCTGGCGGGGGTGCGGTCGGCTCTGCGTGATCGCGGGGTGGAGACGCGGGCGCACAGGGGTGTGGTGCGGGTGCGGCTGGTGTCGGCGGCGGTGGGGCAGTCCACGGTGGATCACGAGCCGATGCGGCTGGAAGTGCTGGGCGTCGGCGGCGGGCCGGTTGCGGTGCTGTCGTGCGGAAGCACGGGGTTTGAGGCATCGGAGATCCGGGGCCGGGAGGGGGCGCGGCGGTTCGGGTGGGCGGCTGATGAGGTCGTGGAAGAACTGACCGTGCTGGCCACCTCGCCGGGGTCGGCGATGTCGCCGATGTCTGCGGGGCCGGGTGGCCTGACCTATGGGCGGTGAACAGGTGACGTGGGGTGCGGCGTCGCCAGGGCTGCGGGCGGGTGTGGTTCCGCTGGCCACCTACGGCAACGCCGCGATTCCGGTTCCTTATGTGATCGCGCGTTCGGGTGAGCTGGTGGAAGATCGGCCGGTTTTCGCCATGGATCGGAGTCGGGGCAAGGGAGAGCCTTACCTGACCTATGCGCCGGGCAAGGCGGCTGACTGGGTGCGCGGGATGCTGCGGGTGCGGGTGGCCGATACCGGTGTTGGTGAGCCGTTGTGGCGGAAGGTCAACACCGTTCGGCAGTGGAAGTGCATGAGCGAGCTTCTGTGTCAGATCTGCGGGCTACCGGCGGCGGAGCCGGGCCAGCCGCTTGCCTGGGTCCTTACCGAGACCTCTTTTCAGGCGCTGTCGTGGGTGCGTAATGCCGGGGACACCAATCAGCCTGCGGTCTGCCGTGAGCACATTCCCGTGTCGTTGCGGTTGTGTCCTCGATTGCGGGCCGGTGCGGAGGTGGTGACGGTGGAGTATGCCGAGCCGGTGGCGGTGCTGGCTGGGGTGTTCGAGCCGGGGCCGGGCGCGGGCTGGCGTATGCCGAAGCTGGTCCAGCAGAACGTGTATGTGGGGCTGGATGAGTTCGCGCGGCATCCGCGCGTGCTGGCCACGCAGTTGGTGATGCGTCTGTACGGGATCCGGCGGGGGGACGGCGGGGCGGATGTGGTGAGTGCGGGATGAGGCGGCGTCGGCGGTCTCGTCAGCCGGTGGAGATCTCCGATGAGGAGCTGGTGCGCCGCTATCAGGCCGGGGAGAGCTACATCGCGATTGCCGAATCGGTGGACACCAACCCGCAGAGGATCCGGTCTCGGCTGGTGGCGGCGGGTGTGGAGATCCGGTCTGCCGGTCGTCGGCGGGTGCCGGTGGTGGCTGATCCGGATGTGGTGCGCCGCTATGAGGCCGGGGAGAGCATGCGCGCCATCGCCGGGTCGCTGGGTGTGGACAAGCTGACGGTCCGTTCCCGGCTGGTGTCGGCGGGTGTGCGGATCAGGCGGAGAAGCGCGGCGGGTACGGGGCTGGGGGTCTCCGCTGAGGAGGTGGTGCGCCGGTATGAGGCTGGGGAGAGCATGCGTGCCATCGCCGGGTCGCTGGGTGTGGACAAGCTGACGGTTCGTTGCCGGTTGCTGGCGGCGGGGGTGGAGATCCGGCCTCCCGGTCGGCACGTGCCGATGGTGCCTGATGAGGAGCTGGCAGGCCGGTATGAGGCCGGGGAGACCATCTCCGCCATGGCCGGATCGCTGGGCGTGGACTTCTCCACGGTGCGTTCGCGGCTGGTGGCGGCGGGGGTGCGGCTCCGGCCGAAAGGACGGGCGGGTAAGCCGCTGGGGGTCTCGGATGAGGAGTTGGTGCGCCGCTATCGGGGCGGGGAGCGCATCAACGCCATCGCCCGGTCGCTGGGCGTGGATTTCGGGAGGGTGCGTTCCCGGTTGTTGGCGGCGGGGGTGGAGGTGCGGCCTGCCTGGGTTTGGGGTGGGCGTACGCCCGTCGTGGTGGCTGATGAGGGGTTGGTGCGCCGCTACCGGGGCGGGGAGAGCATCACCGCGTTAGCCCGGTCGCTGGGGGTGAGCTTCACCACGGTGCGTTCGCGGCTGGTGGCGGCGGGGGTGGAGATCTGGTCTGGGGGAGGTTCACGCGGGCGGGTGAGAACGACTGCGCGGGGGACGCCGTTCCCCCCGGCGTACGGAGCGGGGCGGAAGAGCAAGGTTCGAAATAGAGACGAGAGTGAGGAAACGATGAACGAAGGCTCTGACCAGTCGGGGCAGAGCGGGCTGATCCGCCGTAGGGGCATGGTGGCGGTGTATGTCCAGATCGCCGACATCATCGCCAAGCGGATCGCCAATGGTGATCTCCAGCCCGGTGATCGGGTTCCGAGCGAAAACGAACTGATGCAGGACTTCGGGGTGGCGCAGATGACCGCCCGGCGGGTGCATCGGGAGTTACGTGAGCGGGAGCTGGCCCATACCGTGCAGGGGGAGGGCTCGTTCGTGGGTCTGGAGGGGACGCCGAAGGCGGATTATCTGCGCCCGCTGTATGTGCAGATCGCCGACGTGATCGCCAAGGAGATCCGCGCGGGCGGGATCGCG
>NZ_JAHCST010000123.1 GCF_018476525.1 Acrocarpospora catenulata | reverse complement strand
CGCGGACGCGCCCGGCCCGGGAGCGGTGCTCCCGGGCCGAGCCTGGTGGAACAGCCCTCGCCGCCGGAGGGGGAGGCGGCGAGGGCCGGGCTTCTTAGCGGCCGAGGTTGGCCTCGTGGCCGATGGACAGGCCCGACTCCACGTCGAAGAAGTGCAGGTTGTGGGTGTCCACGACCAGCTCGATGTTCTGGCCGGGGCGGACGTGGCTGCGGGCGTTGACGCGGGCGGTCCACAGGGACTTGTCGCCGGACAGCGGGAGAGCGGCGGCCTCTTCCTCGTCACCGTCGTGGGCGGCGGCCACGGTGTCGCGGTGCTCGACCGGGGGCGCGTCGATGGTGAACAGCACGTTGATCTCGGAGCCGAGCTCCTCGGTGACGTTGGCCCGGACGGGGATGCGGACCCACCCGGCGGCGTTGCCGTTGGCGGCGACCGAGTCCTCGAAGTCGGAGGGGCGGATGCCGAGGATGATGCGCTTGCCGATGTACCGGTCGAGGCCGGGCTTCTCGGCGAAGCTGGAGTCCGGCACCGGCAGCTTGTACCCGGCGAAGGCGACGGCCGCGCCGCTGCCGTCCCGGACCATCTCGGCGTAGGTGAAGTTCATGGACGGGGAGCCCATGAACCCGGCGACGAACAGGTTGACCGGGTTGTCGAAGAGGTTCTGCGGGGTGTCGACCTGCTGGAGCAGGCCGTCGCGGAGCACGCAGACCCGGTCGCCGAGGGTCATCGCCTCGACCTGGTCGTGGGTGACGTACACGGTGGTGACGCCGAGGCGCTCGTGCAGCTGGTTGAGGGAGGCGCGCATCGAGACGCGGAGCTTGGCGTCCAGGTTGGAGAGCGGCTCGTCCATCAGGAAGGCCTGCGGCTCGCGGACGATGGCGCGGCCCATGGCGACACGCTGGCGCTGACCGCCGGAGAGCGCGGCCGGCTTGCGCTTGAGGTACTGCTCCAGGCCGAGCATCTTGGCGGCCTCGTTGACGCGCTTGGCGATCTCCGCCTTGGGCATCTTGCGGAGCTTGAGGCCGAAGGCCAGGTTCTCCTCCACCGTCATGTGCGGGTAGAGGGCGTAGTTCTGGAAGACCATCGCGATGTCGCGGTCCTTCGGCGGCAGGTGGTTGACCACCCGGTCGCCGATCGCGATCTCACCCCCGCTGATGTCCTCCAGGCCGGCGATCATCCGCAGGGCGGTGGACTTGCCACACCCCGACGGGCCGACCAGCACCATGAACTCGCCGTCCTTGATCTCCAGGTTCAGGCCGTTCACGGCCTTGACCCCGCCCGCGTAGATCTTGTCGACGTTGCTCAGAACGATTGAAGCCATGCCAGTCCTTCGCGATGCCTGCGGACCGGCCCGGTACCCCCGATGCCGGTCTCCACTAGGGGAAAAGTGGATACGTTTTCATGCATCTCACCTGAACCGGACATCGCTGTCAAGCGGAACCCCTAGTTTCCCTAGGTCATGACATTCCCGTTATCAAGATGAGACTGGCAGTAATGATGGAATTCTGATGGAATCGTTTCCATGGGGAGTCCAGCGCAGCGGCGTACCACCATCAAGGACGTGGCGGAGATGGCCGGGGTCGGGGTCGCGACCGTGTCCCGGGTGTTGTCCGGGGGGTCGGCGAGCGCCGAGACCCGGGAGCGGGTGCTGGACGCGGCGACCAAACTGGACTACCGCCCGAGCGCGCTCGGGCGGAACCTGCGGCAGCAGCGGAGTGGTGGCATCGCGCTGCTCATTCCGGACATCACCGACAGCATTTACGCGCGGCTCACCGACGGGGTGCTGTCCTGCGCCCGCTCCTACCGCGAGCCGGTCACCATCGGGGTGACCGGTGACGATCCCGAGCAGGAGGCGGACCTGGTCGGCTCGCTGCTTGAGCAGAGCATGGATCGGGTGGTCGCGGTGCCGTCCGGGAACGGGGAGATGTGGACGCCGGCCATCCGGGCCGGGCTCGATGTGGTCTTCGCCGACCGGCGGGTCTCCGGTGAGCAGCGTGCGCTGGACGAGGTGCCGGCCGTGCTCGCCGACGACCGGGCGGGGGTGCGTACGGCGGTGGAGTACCTGACCGGTCTCGGGCATCGCAAGATCGGTTTTCTGGCGCGGCACGGGCAGGCTGAGCGGGTCGAGGCGTTCCGGGCGGCGCTTGGGGACCTGCTGGACGAGGATCTGATCGTGCACGCTCGGGCCAGCCGGGATTCCGCCTACGCCGCTGCGGCCGGGCTGCTTCAGCGGCGGCCGGACCTCAGCGCGGTGCTGGCCGGGGGGAACAAGCTGGGTGAGGCGGCGGTGCTGGCGGCCAGGGAACTGGATGTGCGCATTCCCCGGGATCTGTCGCTGGTGATGTTCGACGACGTGCCGTGGGCCGAACTCTGCTCGCCGCCGCTGACAGTGATCGCCCAGCCTGGGCAGGACATCGGCTACCGAGCGGCCGAACTCGTCATGCGCCAGGGCCGCCGTCCCCGCACGGTCCTACTCCCCACCGAACTCATCATCCGCGGCAGCTGCGGCCCTCGCAGGTAACGCGAGCCACCTCGCTTGTCCGGCCCCCCGCAAGTAACCGAGCCACCTCGCTCATCCGACCTCCCCACAAGTAACCGAGCCATCTCGCTTGTTCGGCCTCCCGCAGGTAACCCAGCCGCCTCGCTTGTTCGGCATCCCCGCGGGGTAACCCAGCCGCTTTGCTTGTTCGGCCTCCCCACACGGCGATCCCCATCGTCCGATCACCCCAACTCCCGGCAACAGACCCCCGACCCTCCCCAATCGGGTCACTCGTCACCATTCACCGTGACCCGCTGAACCCCCGAAGCCACGCCACGCCGCCCCCTACCCAATGATCAACAACCCTTGACCATTGCCGTGGGACTCCCGCCACCCTCGCCGCCCTCCGAGCCCCGGTCGATTACAGCCCAGTGATTCCCACCATGCCGACCGACCCGACGGACCAGGATCCGGCCGAAGGTCAGGTGGGCTGGGTGGGTGGGAGGCCCACGGCAACCAAATCCACCCGCCGAATGGCGTTGTCGGGCGGTTGGGGGCGGAACGTTGAGAGTTGGGTGGGGTTAGAGGGTTTTTTCTAGTTTGGAGAGGAGGTCGGGGTCTTCTGGCTGGACTTGGGGGGCGAAGCGGGCTACTACCTCGCCGTCGGCGTTGAGTAGGAATTTTTCAAAGTTCCATTGGATGTCGTCGCCGTCGGCGATGAGGTCGCGGTAGAGGGGATGCCGGTTTTCGCCGTTGACCTCGGTTTTTTCCAGGAGGGGGAAGTCGACCCCGTAATTGGTGGCGCAGAATTGGGCGATCTCCTCGGCGGTGCCGGGTTCCTGGCCCATGAACTGGTTGCAGGGGACGCCCACCACGGTGAACCCACGGTCCCGGTAAGTGTCCTGAAGCCGGACAAGTCCGGCGTACTGCGGGGTTAGCCCGCACCTGGAGGCGACGTTGACCACCAGGGCGGCCCGGCCGTCGAGGAGTTCCCCAAGAGTGGTCGGGGCTCCGTCAAGAGTGGTCACAGGAATGCCAAGGATGCTCATACGCCCGACTCTACCCAGAACATGATTCCGCCTCCGCTTCTGACGCCCTGTGACGTGGCTTACACCAGCCCGCCACCGTTTCCGATCCGAAACCCCATGCGCGGGCCAAGTTCCCCACTCCCCCGGCCCCGGCCGCCGTCGCACCGGGTCAGCCCATCCCCGCGAGAGCCCCCATGATCGGCGAGGCATCGGCAAACACCTCGCCGAAGCGTGTCGAAGTCCGCGACCGACGCCGGGTCGGCGTACTTCAATCCGCGCTAGGACCCGTCGCGGGGCCACCGGAATTTCCACATGAAATCCGTCAATGGCCGCGCGGACGGCCACGCCCACCCCATGGGCGCGGCCGCGAAACGGGCGCCACAGCACGCCTGCGGCGCCCGCCATCCGCACGCGACCCGATGACAAGGATTGTTTTGGACAGAACCAGCGCTATGCGCACCACAGCCGCGGCGGTGATCATGATGGCTGCCCTGAGCGGCACATCAGCGGCGTTCGCGGACGAGGGCTCGGAGCGGGCGAGCGGCGAACGCGTCGGGGAGCGAAGTACGTACCCGACCCACCGCATGACCTGGCGGCTGCACTACGGCGTCTGGCGCACCAACGCCGAACGCCTCCAGCGCCCGGCCTCCGTGCGAGCCGAGCCCATGTCCCAGCGGAACCAGAGCAGAGCCTTCGCGTTCCGCCTGGTCAGCCGGAAAGCCTGGTCACCCACCCAGTTCCGCTGCCTGGACAGCCTCTGGACCAGGGAGAGCAACTGGAACCACCTCGCGCAGAACCCGTCATCCGGCGCGTACGGCATCCCGCAGGCACTGCCCGCGGACAAGATGGCCCGCGTCTCCTGGGACTGGCGCCACAACCCGCGAACCCAGATTCGCTGGGGAATCAAATACATCAAGGGTCGATATGGCTCACCTTGTGGTGCGTGGGGGCACTTCAGGTCGCACAATTGGTACTAGCCGCGCCGAAAGGCACGGCGACCCGAGGAGAACCCAGGGGAAGGGGTCTCTCTTCGGCGAAACGCCCGGGGCCGCAAACCCCGGGCGTTTTGCTGTCGCATGGCCGGACCGCCCCCACCCGGCGCGGCTCTTGGCGAAAACCTGCACGTACAGTGGACGTGCCACCGTCAGACGTGTACGTACGTTTACCTCGGCCCCCGGGAGGTCCCGTGTCGACCCACGAGCTCTACACCATCCCCGCCGAGCTCTCCACCTGGAACGTGGAGATGGCCGGGAACGCCCGCTTCACCTGGGAGTACGACGACGGCCGGGACCGCATGCTCGCCCTCTACCAGAAGGGCAAGGACAAGCAGTGGGACTCGGTCAAGCGTATCGACTGGGACCTGGAGGTGGACCCGTACGACGTGCTCGGCATCCCTGACGAGACGATCGCGATCTACAACACCCCGCTCTGGGACCGCATGGACGCCCAGGCCAGGCGGGAGGTCAGGCGGCACGGCGCGGCCTGGCAGTTCTCCCAGTTCCTGCACGGCGAGCAGGGCGCGATGATCTGCTCGGCCCGGATCGTGGAGTCGGTCCCCGATCTGGACTCCAAGTTCTACGCGGCCACCCAGACCATGGACGAGGCCCGGCACGCCGAGACCTACGCCCGTTTCCTCCAGGAGAAGGTGGGCCTGGCGTACCCGATCAACGAGCACCTGAAGTCCCTGCTGGACAGCACGCTCAGCGACTCCCGGTGGGACATGCCGTACCTGGGCATGCAGGTGCTGATCGAGGGGCTGGCGCTGGCCGCCTTCGGCGTGATGCGCGACATCACCACCAAACCGCTGCCCAAGCAGATCCTGGCGTACGTGATGCAGGACGAGGCCCGGCACGTCGCCTTCGGCCGCATGGCGCTGCGCGACTACTACAGCAACCTCTCCGAGCGGGAACTGCGGGAGCGGGAGGACTTCGTCATCGAGGGCTGCTACCTGATGCGGGACCGGCTGCGCGGCCGGGAGCAGTGGGAGGCCCAGGGCCTGTCCAAAACCGAGGTCGATCAGGCCATGCAGGCCGTGGACGAGTCACAGTACCTGCGCCTCTTCCGGTCGCTGCTGTTCAGCCGGATCGTGCCGTGCGTGAAGGACATCGGGCTGTGGAGCCCCCGGCTCCAGCAGGCGTACGCGGACATGGGCGTGCTGGACATGGCCGGCCAGAGCCTGGAGACCCTGATGCGGCAGGACGAGGAGATCGCCGACAAGCTCGACGAGGCCAGATTCGCCACCGAGGAAACCGAACGCCACCAGGAAGTGGCCGAAACCATCGCCTTCGCCGCCGACTGACCAGAACACCGCCGACGTTCGAGAGCGGATTGCGGTGGTTGGTCCCACCCGCCCA
>NZ_JAHCST010000122.1 GCF_018476525.1 Acrocarpospora catenulata | reverse complement strand
TTCACGTGAAAAGTGCCTTCTGAACTGGCGCGGATTGGACCCTAGACAAGCCCTATCCTCCCAGTTCAAAGGCACTTTTCTCATGTAGGCGATCAAGCTGGCTCAAATTCACCGTGAAAGCCGCAGGCTAACGGTAGAACCGGTCGCGCTCACGGGCGTGTACAAGAACATGACCCGCGGGATCATCGCCCTGGTCTTCCGTTGCAAGGCGACAGGCGGAGCACTCAAGCTCAACGATGAAGTGCAACGCTTCATCTGGGCCACGCCAGACGAGGTCAAGCAATTGGTCACAGAAGCCTTTGCCGTCCGCGTGCTCGATGCCCTGCACGACGGACTACCGGCTGTCAGGGAGCACGACGGCGTGCATCTGATCTGACCTGTTACAGATTTCCCTACGTCTTCAAGCCGCTACCGCGGAAGGTGGGAGGAAGCAGGGGAGGAGAAGGGGGACGCCCTTTGGCAGAGGGATCAGCCTGGACGATCCAGCAGAGAAGGCGGCCCGCGGGAGCGGACGCGCCGGGGAAGAGTTCGGGCGACAGGCTAATCCTTCAAGCTGCTTCCCGAGACACTTTGGGTTGGGTTCGAGGTCTTGAGTTGGTGCACAGCGCTGCCCAGATGCCATCACGGCCCGCACGAAGAGTGCACACGACGATGAAGCTTCTATCTGTTGGTCCGCGCGCTCGCCCGCCGGCGGCTGCGGCCTCTTCGGGCCGGTCCGCCGGCAGCGGCGCGCACCACGCCGACAAGGCGGCGTGGGACATAGGTGGCGGCAGTTGCTTTGTGCCGATGGAGTTCTCTCCCCAGCAGGGTGAACGGACATGGCGGGGAGTAAGCCATGAGCCGAGAGATTCCCGGAGACCAGGAGGACGACACTGGCGTAAGGGGAGAAGCCGGAAAAGGGAATGAGCGGGGAGGTTGGATGGGGGATAGACCTTGGGGCGCTGCCCCAAACCCCGGGGTCTCCAGCTCTGGGAAGCTCGCAGATCAAGAACCTGAAACCCGTGGAGGGCTGGGGAGTTCTGATCGTCCCGTCCGCCATCGACCCGGGCAAGCCCAGCAGACCAGCTCCTCCGGCTCAAGCCCGGCTGTGCCGGCAGGGCAACCAGCGTGCGAGGAAGGCCACCGGGAACATGTACACGCGAAGCCGAGCTTGCCCCTCCGTCACCGGTCTACTGCCCCTCCGGGGCGGGTCGATAGCGGACGGGAAGATCAGGGCAGTGGCCGACGCAGGCATACTGGAGGTCAAGCTCACGCAAAAGGGAGTCTGTTCATGCAGATGAATGACGCCGCAGATCTACGTAAGAGATGGGAGCGCGCTGGCTCTCCACCTTGCGACCACCCTGGCACAGAGCGGGAGTACTACCTGGGCGGCCATACAGGGGACAGAGTCTGCGTGACCTGCGGGGAAACCTTCACGCCTGACGAGTACGAAGCCCTCAAGGTGCAGAAGAGCCAGGGACAGAGCTAAGGAGATCGATGGCGTTCGACCGCGTGACGTGGTCAAGATCGAAGCCGGGGCACTTTGGGGGCACATGACTTCGAAAAGTGCTGTCAAGCGATGACAACAGACGGAAGCATTCTCGCACGTCACTAAGGGCGTCGATTCCATCTACGCAGGTCATGAACACGCGGGAATAGAACCCGGCCTATAGGCCGACTCGTCCACCTTCAGCCCGCCTGAGCTGGGCCTATTCTCGACTCACTCCCAGGCAGGGCCCAGCAGCACGGATCCTCCGGGTCATCTGGTGATCAGGCCATAGGTGCCTGTAGGGGCCTAATCTGTGCCTGTGAGCAGGAGGCGATACGTCGCAAGAGGCGTTCCCGGCGGCTACCGGATCTGGGACAACAAGGCCCGCCGCTGGTGGGGTGACCTCTATGAGCTATGCCCTGACGAACTTCTGAATGAATTGAACGGCGAGAAGAACGGCGAGAAGATCACCGCGCTGCTTCAGCAGTACCGCGCCCAGAAGCGGTAGCTGTAGCGGACACGCTGTGTACAGCAGCGAAGTACAGCAACACCACCTCACACAGGCACCCGCGGCCGAGCCTCAACCACCTATCGAGCAGGGCAACGACCCCTCTACGTCGTGAACTGGCTCCCGTTTGCAAGCAGACAGTCCGTGATGACCGATCAGTAGTCGATGACGTGCGCTGACGGCCGCCAGTCAGCGGACGACTGATCAGCCACGAAATTTTACAGCGTAATGCCATTCGAAATAGCGACGGTTGTCCTCCGTGAATGAAAGGCATGGCCGCCCTGCGAGGCGCGAAAGTTGACCCGCAAGCAATCCGTCAGTCTCCGAAGCCGTGGCCACGATCTTCCCGTCTTGGTTGACGGCTATGTAGCCGGTTTCATAAAGCACGTCACATCCAAACTGGCAGGCCGGCATCGCGACATGAGCCAGGTCCCGGCGCTCTTCGTCGCTGCAGAGGCTTCGCATCTTGATGTGTGCCGTAACTAGAAAGCGGACGGGGTAGGTCTCGCCGCAGAGAGCACACGCTGCAGTGGCGGCTGAGCCGAACAGAAGCCGGCGCAAGGCAGATTGTTCCCGCCGCTGTTCAGATGTTACCGGTCGACTCAGATCCCCTTCGTAGGTGAATGTCTCCTTATATTCCGTCGTCGTATCGGACGCACTAAGAGGACGCACAGCGATGACAGGCGGTGTTCCACCCAGCGACGCAACACCCGGAAGAGTAAGCAGAACTGCTCCAATGAAGGAGCTGCGATAACCAACCGTATTGGGGTCGATCGCCACGCGGCCTGTAGTGCGGAGAGCATCGAGCGCAGTCTGCACATCCGCGATCGGTACCTGCTGACCATCTGGGGAGCGTTCCGTTGCGACAAGCACGTGTGGAGGTTGGACGTCAAGGATGCGATTATGTCGACCTTGAAGCGTCGCAATATCTTGACCAAGTAGCCGCCGCAGCAATTCGATAGCGCTGTCGTTCGCCTCTGCCGGTAGTACGACGGGAGCATCGGGGAATCGGCCACCAAACCACACTATGAACCGGTTGGCGAAGGAGTCGTCAACGGGAAAAAGGTAACCTTGTTTGACGCCACCATCCTGTTTGAAGGGCCCGTTCGGTGAGTGGTCGGTACGCCACGCCTCGGGAATGTCACTAAGCGGAACTGGCTCCGATGCCTCGCGGTAGGAGGTCCGCACGAGTCTGCCATCCTCAATCCAGAGGCCGGCAGGTAACTCCTGAGGGCGACGGGCGGGGACGGCGGGGGTCGTCACCAGGCTTAGCGCGGTCACTCCGGATGCGTAGTGAATCACTGTGTCACCCGGACTCACTGCAGTCATCGTTTCCCAGTGTGACGGGCGTCTACCGGCCCGGTCTTGGGTAGGTGCCCAGAGGATCCCAGCCTCTAGTTCCTGCCAAAACGAACGCCGCTGGTTCACCCACCAATACGCCATGTATCGGAATCCCTTCTCGATTTCCGGGTTCCTAGCTGGAAGCCGCATCAGGGGAGGAAAATGCGCAAGATGATCGTAACGCTGACAAGCGATGACATGGACGGAAGTGTCCGGTAGATCCTGCTTCAGGGAACAGTGAGTGGGGACCAGCCGGGGACCGCAAGCATGCGCGCAGCCGAAACAACCGCAGGTCGCCAGACGTCGTTCATGGCCACCTGAAGGCCGCTGAACTGCAAAATCGCCTACCCTCACGTCCTGGGGGTAAGTGCGCCTGCGTGACAACGACCGAAGACCACGGTGGACAGCGGTGGACCACAACGGACGCTGAACAGCAGGTAGAGCGGGCTTTGGCCAAGTCGAACGACTGTCGTTGTTGCCTGGGGGTCAAAGGGATCGGCCCTAGCTGGTACAGCAGCGGGATACAGCAACAGGGCCTTACAGAGGCTCACACAGTCAGCCGTCATCACACGCTTGAGAAGGCCAGCACGGCGCTGACATCGTCGTCGCCCACAGTTCGCATCGAAGGGGTCTGGGGTTCAAATCCCCATAGCTCCACTCAGGTCAGAGGCCAGTTTCGATCATCGGAACTGGCCTTTTTGATCCTCTGGGTGACTGAGTGAGTGACTAAGCACTGTCGCGCTGTGCGGCCCATTGAGCGAGTGTGCCGTTCATGGCGCTCTCGGCGAATGAGACCTTCTCCTTCATGGCGCGTTTGCAGCCGCTCGCATCCGAATTGGCCGTCGCGAAGGTCTCCCACAGGCCGCCAGGAGTCAGGAACCGGCCAGCATGATCGGTTCCGAGCTTCGCGTCCACGAGCATGAGAGCGCCAAGGGCGTCCTCTTGGTCGTACCGGCACTCCACTTGTGGCAGATAACGATCAAGGTAGGCCGACAGGATCGCCGCGTCTTCGGCCTCTCCGAAGCGAGCGAGCGCCAGGCAGTATCCTGCGCCCGCATGGACCAGTTCGCTTTCGAGGAGCATCGGCGTCAGCCGCTCACGAAACTGCACACGGCGATCCAGCGCGATTTGTACTGCAGCGGCTTCTACATCAGATGTTCGCCGTTGAGCACACACGGGACAGCCGAGCGACTCTTCACCGCGACCGTCAAGCGTCATTCCGACGGCACCGGCTACATAGAGATCGCAGACCGGGGCGGCACCGCTGCGTTCGGCCTCCCCACCCCCAACCGCGAAGGCGGGCGAGGGCTCTACCTCGTGACCGCTCTCACCAGCGCGTGGGGAGTCAAGGGCGACGCCGCCGGCGAGGCCGTCACCGTCCAGATAGCCCCAGGCGCACAGGTCGCTGCCCGCATGCCGACCGACCCGAGCGCAAGCAACTCGGCGTGGCTGAGAGCGTGCCCCTGGTCATCACTGAGCCGAAGGGAGAGACCCGCCTGCTTCCCGCCGACCGGACCATCATCGAGACCAGCCACCAAGGGATAGGCCAAACCAGAAGTGGTCAGCGCACGATCCCATCGGTGAACCGCCCGCCCCGTTGTGTCGGTGGGCGCTGTGAACATGGCGAGATGATCGCTACTCCTGACGACTACGCCTGGCTCACCGAAGCAGCGGACGGCTGGTGTTTCACCTACGTCCGCGGCCTGATGCCCGAGCAAGTGGTGATCCGGCGCGGCGGACACCCGGAGGACTTCACGCCCATGACGTACGGCGAACTAGTCGATGCCGCCTGCTCCGGTTCAACCGGACCAGGAGCGTTCCTCGGCGTGACCACCATCGGCGACTGGGCGTTCGTCATCGAGCCCGACCGGCATGGCATCGCCGAAGAAGTGATCATGCCGCTGTCGGCGGGCACCCGCCTCGTCTCTCACTACCTCATGACAATCAAGGCCCTCGACTACTTCTACTGGATCGAGGACGGCGAACTCCGGTTCTGCTTCATCGCCCAGGACGGCTACATGGAGGTACCAGACGAGCTCATGGAGACCATGGAACGGATCTATCCCGTCCATCATCCGCTCCCCGAGCTCCTCGATGGACCGGCGTTCCTCCTAGCCGAGCACCTCACCGGGATCACGCTGACCGCGCAACTACTGGAGGGGTCCCCTTACCTGGGCGGAGTCGTCCCCGAGCCTAGGTCGTAGATGAGGCCCAGCCCGTGGTGAACCGGACCTAGTGGGAACAGTTCTAACCAGTTCTGGCTCGTCGGTAGCAGGAACGAGCGTAGTGCCGTGCCGCTGACACGATGGTGTCGAACGGCTCGCTAGCTCGTCAGCAACTACTCTTTCGCCCTCCACCTTGAGCTTGGTGAAGATCGTCCGGTTGAGAAGCTGCCGCACGATCGGCCCCGCCTCCGGTGCAGCTCCTGGGGCTGGTCGAGCAGTTCCAGGGCCGTCAGGAGCACTTGCCGTCCTGCTGCAAGCTGGGTGTCAAGCTGCTTACCGGCAACTCCGCCGCAGCCAGCCCTGGCTGCGCGTGGCCATGTGCTGGACCGTGGTCGTCCCTGACAACGAGCGAACACTCACCCTGGAGGAGGTCGCCGCCCGCCTCAGCGGAGACACCCCACACCAACTCCACGAGCCGGCGCCGCCGAGCACCAGGGGGCGCCCGCCGTGCGGGGACCGACTCAACCAGAGTGCCGCTGCGGGCGGGCGTCAAAGCAGACGCTCCATCCACAGCGAACTGATGTACTGACCGTTCTTGGCGGCGTACTCGTGGAACGTACCGACCTGTGTGAAGCCGAACTTCCGATGTAAGGCGACCGAGGCGTCGTTGGGCATGGCGATACCCACGACCGCTACGTGGATCGGCTCGTCGGGAATGCTTTCGAACAGCGCCCGATACAGCGACGTCCCTACCCCCAGGCCCCGGCAACTGGCGTCGATCGCGACGCTGAGCTCGACTGTCTGCTGGAAGGCCTCGTGATCCCGGTAGCGCTGACTGCAGGTGTCCGTGGCCGTGCAAAAGTAGCCGCAGGTGGCCAGATCGAGGTCACCACTGATGGCCAGTTTTAAGTCCCCACGTCTCGTGCGCTTGCCGGTGTGTCGTGGGAAGGGGCGTGCCCCTGAACGGT
>NZ_JAHCST010000121.1 GCF_018476525.1 Acrocarpospora catenulata | reverse complement strand
CACCCACCCACCCTTGTTCGACCTCCGGTCGGGGGCCCGGCTCCGCCGGGGTGGATGGTGGCCGTTCCGAGCGCGAAAGTCTGGTTGCCGTGGCTCTCCCACCCACCCATGGAGATAAGCCATCGGGGGTCCGCCAGAAACCCCCAGGTCAACGCCTCAAAGTAGGCTCTGACCTGGGGATATGTCTTTCAGCGGCGTTGGAGGTGTCCCACTGTCGCCAACTGATACCAGCTTCTGCTTACCAGTCGCGGGCCACACACGGGCCAGTGTGTTCCCGTGTCGTGGTTGCTTGGCATGGCGTCTCACCTGGCCTGATGGCCTGGCGGTCCGGATCGCGGGGCGTAAGCTTGCTACGCCTTGGCCCGTGCTGTCTGCCGGTGCTTGCTCTGCGCTGCGGCGGGACGTGTCCCCCTCCTCACACTTCCTCCCTTCCCGGGGTGTCATCCCGTCCGCTATCGCCCGGAGTGTGGCTGAGCGGGCCAGGGGTGGCCGGTCCAGGTGGAGCCCCCCACTGGAGGAACGACCTGGACCGGTCGCCCCTGGTCTGCTTTGCTGCGCGTAGAGGTGATGGCGGACGGGGTGACACCACGGCTCCCCAGCCACGCCACCACGCGACCCGCACCCATTCGCGGGCTCCCCCCATCCTGGACGCAGGAGCCCCCGTTCTTGATTTCCTGAGATGCGCGGTCAGTCGTCGCTGAGGACCTGGGTCATCCAGTCCAGGGATCGAGTCTTGAGCGCTTCCTCTGCGAGCCGCTTGGCGCTCGGCGTGTGGAGTGCGGCGAGTGAGCTGTCGATCCAGGGCTGAACATTGCTATGGCCCTGCTCGCGATACTCAAGCGCCTGAATGAGGCATTCCAGCTTGTCGGCGTCGCGAGCGCAACGGCTCTCCAGGCTGGTGCGCTCCTCGTACTCTCCCACGGCATCTGTGATGATCGTGGCCACGCTGCTGGGGAGACCAGCCACCTGGTGGGCCGTCACCTCCTGGTTCGGTGCAGCCTTGAGGTAGCGCTTGCCCACGTAGGGGATGTCGGTGGTTCGGGTCTCCTGCGTGTCGTGGAAAAGGCTCATAAAGGCTGTGCGCTCGGGGTTCGCGCCCTCCATGGCGGCGATCACGCTTGCGATGATGGCTGTGCGGAAGGAGTGTTCCGCGACGCTCTCCGGGTCCTTTACTCCGGCGACCAGCCATCCGGTCCGCTTGTAGCGCTTGAGCAGGCCAATCTCGTAGAGGAGGCCGGTAAGCCGCGAGAGTTCATCCGCCATGAACTGCCCTTCTATCGACGCTGGGACATGCGGAGAGCGTAGAACACTTCCTGTAACTCTCGGCGGGATTGATCAGAGATCCCATCGCTGTCGAGCGTACGGGTGAGCGGGGGCGTCAGTTGATCCACGGCGTGGGGGAGAAGGGCAGGTCTGGATGTGAGCAGAGACCAGAGGGTATGGGCAACCACGTCGATGTAGGGATTCGCGGCGTCAAGCTTGGCGATCAGGTGATCAAGTAGGCGGGTGCCGTGCCATGTGTGCGGTTCGATCATGAAGGTGTCGGCTATCTGGGGTTCGGCCAGTTCCCCTAACCAGTACGCCCAGTAATTGAGGTTCGCGACTTCGCATTGATCGCTGCCGATACTTCCTCGGATGAAGTGGGCCAAGGCATCACGGTCACCGAAGCGTGCGAGGGTATGAGCGCCTGACCGAACAACGGCCCATTCGGGTGTCCATTCGGCAGTGTGCCGAATACGGCGTTCTTCGGTGCGTTGCATGACGGCAAGCCAGTCGGCGGTCTCACTGGAGTCGTCGAATCCCGATACGTAGTGAGCCTGCCTGCGGAGAAGCATGCCGTCCACTTGGGTAACGTCGGCGAGTTCGGTGATGACTTTCAGATGAGTGAAGACATGATGAGTCTCGTCGGCGGTAAGTGTAGGGCCTGAAGGAACCGGACCTCGTCGGGCTCTCGGGGAGATGACTTGGGTCAGGACTGCGGGAGTCTGCTTGGTGAAAGGCCAGGCCAGCAGGTCAGTAAAGGAGCGTGTGATCACCCATGAGGCCAGTGGGTGACCCGTGGGCTCTGCTCGGTCGGTGCTGAGGATGTAGCCGAGGAAACGATCCGCTTCCATCGCTAGATCCAACTGGGAAAGCAGCCGTGGAGCGACGGGAAGTCCCAGAAGTGTGTGCTTCAAGGCGAGATAGCTGCCCACGGGAACGGCCATGAGTGGCCGACGGCCGGATTCCCAACCCTGGACCGTCGTAACGTCCATGTTCAAACGTTCGGCTAGCTGCTCCTGAGTGAGCGCGGTGGATTCGCGCATGAGCTTGAAGACGTAGCCGGAAATGCGCCCTTCACGGCCACGCTCGGCCAAACCCCGACCGGTGGTCAGTGTTGAGGGTCGTCGTTGAGGCATTGGGGGCTGTCACCGCCGCGTACTCGGACTGTCAGTCAGTTCTATCAGGCAAGACACGCTCATAGCGTACGCATGAGGAAGTACGAGGAACTCAGCGTAACAAGGCTCCGGATAGTGCGCGATGTTTCGGTCCTTGCCGCCGGAGTACCAGATCTAGGCCGTAAAGGAAACGGACCCGTCCCCACATGGTGCTCGAACACCGGGAACGGGTCCTAGGCCGCAATGGAGGTGCGACCTGATGCAGGAGTTTAGGGGTAATCCGAGCCGTCGAAGGCTCAAGAGTCAGCAAGAAGATCGGTTACCAGGGGAACGCTCTGGTGCGGGCGATGACGGGCGGGTTGATGCGCTCGGTGGCGCTCACCGTAGGCCGGATCATGCGGCGCGGACGGTAGTGATGCAGCGGCCTTATCAGCATCTGGTCACTCACCCTGTCTCGGTTGGGCTGGCTCGGGAACAGGTGCGGGGCAAGCTCATGGAGTGGGCACGGTGTGACCTGATCGACTCCGCTGAGCTGATCGTGACTGAGCTGGTCACCAACGGCATTCGGGCCACCCTCGACGATCTCAAGGTCAAACATGGGCTCAAGGTCACGCACGCGGTCGATGACGAAAGCGACGAGATCGACGACGGTATGCGGGTCATCGACCCTGAGACCGGAGAGCCGCTGATGGGGATGGTGGGGGTTGCCATCTACCGCGTTGCGGACGGGGCGGTGATTGAGGTCTGGGACCCTTCCCGTCAGCCTCCCCGGCTGGTCGAGCCGACGGGGGACACTATCGGCGGGCGGGGGCTCGTGCTGGTCGATGCGGTGTCGGAGGAGTGGGGTTACCGGCGTCCGGCAAGTGGCGGGAAGGTCGTTTACGCCAGGATCGGGGCGGGCTCGTGAGCGGGGGGCATCACGTCGGGCCTGCGGTCGAGAGCGATGAGGACCTGTTGAGGTCGCTGGAAAGCCTGGTGACCGAGCGGGGTATGAGCGCGGCCTACTTCCCCGGGACTGCGGGCCTGGATGGCGACGGGGTCTCGTGCCCTGCCCTGATGGTGTTCGACTCGGCGGGCGCGGAGGTTGCTCGGGTGACCGTCGCTCGGCGGGCGCGGACGTTTCAGGTCTCGCTGTTCAAGACGGAGTTGCCGCGTCTGCTGCCGTTTCGGGTTGCTGCGGATGCGGCGGGGATGATCTGCGGTTACCGGAGTCCTGCCGGTCCCGGGATGGAGCCGGGCGGGTAGGGGTGAGGCTCCTTCGGCTGGGCCGTTGCTCTCTCGGGGTCGGGTCGACTCCTCCCCCGATGGTGAGCCATTCCGCGTTCTTTCGTCCTTTTCTGGCGCGGGGTGCGGGCCTGCCGGGGGTGGTGTGGCGGGGCGGGTTGAGCTGGGGTTGCGAACCTGGTTCCCCGTTCCGCCGCGCGGTGGTGTCCCGGCTGTTCGGCCGGGGGTGGTTGTTCGGCAAGACGGTCAGTGCGGTCAAGGGTCATGGGTGAGGGGAAGGGGTGTCGGCAGTGGGCCGGGTGCAGCGTCGCCACCGTGCTCCAAAGGCGTTACGGCTGGGGATCTTCTGGGATGGGGGGTGGTTCAGTCACCTGTGGAAGTACTTCGGGGACCATACCGAGTGGGATGTGACGCCGTCCTTTCGCGGGACCACGGATGTGATCCGCTGGTATCTGGCTCGGGTGTATGACAAGCCGGTCGGCCGTGTGCAGGTGGCGGAATCTCACTATGTGCTGGGGCGTCCCCCCGCCGACTTCACGGGCCGGTGGTCGGGGCTGGAGTGGGATCGCCAGTTGGAGAAGGCGGGCCTTACCCGGCATGACGCGCTGATGACCTCGGCGGGTGAGGTCGGGGCCGATGAGCTGCTGACCAAGGTGACCCTGACGCGGGCGTGGGCGGCGAAGCTGGATGTGGTGGCCGTGATCACCGGTGACCGGGATTTCGTGCCGCTGGTGGAAGACCTCAAGCGTGGCGGGTTCAAGGTGCTGATCCCCCATATCCATGAGCCGTACGTGGACCAGACGGGCGAGGTGGACCGGATGTCGGTCTCCTCGGATCTGAGACGGGCCGCGTGTTACGCCCCTGGGTGGCGGCATCTGCTGGCGGGCGGGATGCGGCCGGAATATCGGCTCGTCTATCCGTTCACGCGCCCGGCGACGGGTGTGCCTCGTATCGGCCCCGACGCGGACGGCTGGCGGTACGGGACGATCAACAGCTGGCGGGGTGTGGGGGAACAGTGCTGGGTCACCGATCAGTCCGGTTACGGCTGGTATGTGCGGCCTGGGCTGCTGCCTGAGGGGATGAGGCTGGGCCAGCCGGTTCGGTGGACCGGGTCGGAACGGGTCCCCCCTGGTCTGAAGTTCGCTGAGGTCGAGCGGGTGGAGCCCTACGAGCCGTATGAATGGGGCTGGTAGCGGTGCGGGTGCTGTGTATCGCGGCCGACTACGCGGGGACGCTGACCACGCCCGGCGCGGCGGTTGATCCTGAGCTGGGGATGCGGCCGGTTGATCCGGCTGCGGCGGTGGCGTTGAAGGCGTGGCATGCGGCGGGGGTGCGGCTGCTGCTGGTGTCCAACACCAGGCCGGGCCAGGACCGGAGGATCGCGCTGCGGGCGGCCGGGGTCGAAGAGCTGTTCTCGGTGGTGTTGCAGAGTCGGCAACTGGGGATCGGCAAGCCCGACCGCGAGATGTACCGGATGGTGAAGGCGGCGGCGGGCGTGTCCCCCCGGAAGATCCTGTTCATCGGTGATCACCTGTTGCACGACTTTGACGCGCCGCGTCGGCATGGCCTGCATGCGGCGTTGATCCGGCCGCATGGGCTGGGGCCGGATGAGGTGATCCCGCGTGGGGCGCTGGTGCTGCCTCATGTGAGCCGGTTGAGCATGCTGATCTGGGAGCGTGCCGATCTGGTGCGGCAAACCCTGGTCGAGCGGTATGAGGCGGGGGCGTCCCTGGAGAGTCTGGCCGAAGCCGAGGGGGTGACTCGGCCAACCCTGGTTCGGCAGTGGATTCCTGCGGGGATGGTGCGCCGCAATGTGGGCTCTCCTGCGCTGGCTCTGAGCCAGACGGAGGTGAAGCCGGATTATCTGGTGACCAGGTACCGGGATGAGGGGGCGTCGCTGGAGACGCTGGCTCGGGAGACGGGTCATAGCGCGATAGTGCTGCGGCGCTGGCTGGTGGAGCTGGGCGTGGAGATTCGTGGTCCCCACGATGGCCGGTCGAGCGGGCGGCGGGCGGGCTGATCTGGAACGTGGGGGTGGGTTGAGCGGCTGTGGGGGGCTGCTCCTCTTCTCCGTCACGGAAACGGGGTCGTAGTCGTCCAGCGGGCCGGGCCTGGTGCTGGGTGCTGCTGGCGTTGTGAGTCCGGGTTCGGGGCCGGGCTTCCCTTCTAGGCAAGGAAAGGAGTCGAGTTGGCGTTCGTCTACGTGTACTTACAGGCCGCTTTGGCGGTCGTGGTCGGGCTGGCGCTGCTGCGGCTGGTGCGTCCGGCCGTCTACGACCGCGTGATGGTCCGGTACTCGGGCCGTCCGATACGCGGATGGCGGCAGGTACGGGCCATCGTCGAATACGCCGTTGGCTGGCCGATTCTGGCCTTTCATCTGGTGCAGTGGCTTCTGATTGGAGCTGCTGAGGGCGGCACGCGGTTGGCGTTCATCGTGCGGGGCCTGTGGCGTACCTCGGCAGCGCGAGGGGCTGAGGTACGCGAAAGCCTGGAGGCGCGTCAGGCGCGTCAGGTCGCGGGGATGGCCGCTCGCGCGGACTGAGCGGGTGTCGTCGGCAGGGCCGTAGGTGGTCGGGGCGGGTTCGTTTCGTGGGGCGAACCCGCCCTTTCGGATGTTTGGGCGGGCCGATGTCGGGCTGATCTGCTGGCGGCGGGTGGAGGTCTGGTCTGGGGGAGGTTGGCGCGGGCCGGAACGAGTCGGGATAGAGGCGAAGGTGTGGAGACGATGAACGACGGCTCTGACCGGTCAGGGCAGGGCGGGCTGATCCGCCGTACGGGCAGTGAGGCGGTGTATTTGCAGATCGCCGACATCATCGCGAGGCGGATCGTTGATGGTGATCTGCGGCCAGGTGATCGGGTTCCGAGCGAAAGCGAAGTGGTGCAGCAGTTCGGGGTGGTGCAGATGACCGCTCGGCGGGTGCATCAGGAGTTACGCGAGCGGGGGCTTTCCCATACCGTGCCCGGTGAAGGCTCTTTCGTCGGCCCCGAGGGAACGCCGAAGGCGGATCATCTGCGCCCGATGTATGTGCAGATCGCCGACACGATCGTGAAGGAGATCCGTGCGGGGGAAATCGCGCCGGAGGGTCCGATTCCCGGGGAAGCGAAGCTGATGGCGAGGCATGGCGTGGCCAAGGCCACGATCCGGCATTCGATTGCCTTGCTGCGTGAGGCGGGGTGGGTGATCACCATTCCCTATCAGGGGACCTTCGTGGCTCCACAGGACAGTTGGCCTGAGCAACCGGGCTGAGCGGTCCGACCATGGGCGGGGACTTGGGGTTGCAGCGTGGAGGCCGGTCAGAGCAAGACAGGGCCGTGCCGACGAACTTGGGCGGCGTTAGGGGCGCTGGGTACCGGTGCGTGGTGGTACGGGGCTGATCCGGGTGAGAGCGATGGGCCGGCGGAATGCCGTAGGCACCCGGAGGGCGACCGTGAGGGAGTTCGGCCGGCGCATCGCGGCCCGCACATGTCGATCTTGATTGGTTCCGCGGCGCCCTTCTTAATGATCATGGTCCCTCTACCAGGGGCGGGGGCCTGGCCGCTCCCGCCGGGACCGGCCGGAGGCCGCACGCCCGGCGGGGAGGGCGGCCGGGTTGGCCCTCGCCGCCCGCGTAGCGGGCGGCCGTTGAGTCGGCATGAGGCGCGGTATCGAGATTGCTCTCAACCCGT
>NZ_JAHCST010000120.1:1089-7580 GCF_018476525.1 Acrocarpospora catenulata | reverse complement strand
GGTACGGCTTACGCTCGGTCACCCGGCCATCCCAGCACAGCAGACCCCACCGGCCGGCGGTAACGCTACAAATCCATGCGATCACATAGCGACATCACAGGCATATGCTCGCGCAACGCACTCTGATAGTGGTGAGCAGCCTATTGCGACCCACGAAACTGGTGAGTTCCGCGGGAAGATTTCCTTCTCGCCGCCATCCTGCTGGCGTTGCCATCTCGCCTCACGGGGGTTCGCGTCCGGCCTGCACCTGTACCTATGCCTTTACCAGCCCGCTGCGGGCTCTTTCCTGTTCCGCATCGTACCCCTGCCCGGAGGCCGCCGTCGGAGCGCGGGTCCCGGGCGTTTCTCCCCCGGGAGAATTCTGGCCGGGGGAGAACTCGATATCATGGCCCACATGACAGAGCAGCAACCGGACGAACTGCGTCCGGTGGATCTCTTCGATGACGGGCTGCCGGTGCTGCCCGACCAGACGGCGGACGACACCGATCACGGCTGGGGCGAGTGGCGGGGCGACGACGGTGTCTCGCACCTGCTGGAGGAACGCCCGCCGCACTGGGACTGACCTCCCCGACGCACCCGGTCACTCTTTCAACTGGTCCCACCACCAGCCGATGGCGGTGACGGGGAGGGGTTCCAGGCTGTCGTCAGTCGGGTCGTCCTTCCAGGTACGGGGCATGGGGATGCGCTGGGGGGCCAGTGCGTCGCCGGGGTTGCGCGGGTCGCCGTACCGGTCGGTGATCATGCTCCACTCCAGATAGCCGCGGACCCATTCGCCCAGGCCGTGCACGTACCGGTGGAGTTCGGTACCGGCTTCGTTCTTGACCTCCTCGCTGAGCCGCAGGAACAGCGACATCACCCGGTCCCGCATGGCCACGGCGGTGGTGAGCGCGTCTGCGATGGAGCAGTCGTTCTGGTGGGCCAGCACGCTGACCAGGTTCTGCAGTTCGGCGTAGCCGTACCGTTCCTTGCGGAAGGCCTCCTTGTTGAAGGAGATGATGTCGTTGTCCCAGCCGACTAAGGCGTTGGCCATCTCGGTGAGGGCGCGTACCCGGGGAGTGGACATCTCCTCCGCGGAGACCTCGTAGCCGGAGCTGATGTCGATGAACATGAGGCTGGGGGCCGTGGCGGTCACGTTCAGCCACATGGCCACGTAGTCGTTGATCCGGGGGATGCGTCCGGCGGAGCGGTTGACCGCCTCCCAGATCAGGCCGAACAGGTACTTGCGCAGTTCCTCCACCCAGCGGGCGGTCTGCACCGGGGTGGCGTACAGGTCCAGGCGGCGGCGGAGGTCGCGCAGGCCGTCGGCCCACGGGTTGCCGGGGAGCATCTCGGCGGTGGGGGCCTCCAGGATGCGGGCCAGCTTGCCGAGCAGCTGGACCAGTTCGTCCAGCGAGGCTTCACCCTCGCGTTCGTCGCAGTACATATCGTCGAAGGTGAAGAGCCAGAAGAGCTGGTCGCTGGCGATCTGGAGGCCCTCGCCCGAGCCGTGCGGCATGGTCAGCGAGGCGAAGTAGCCGACCTTCTGGGTGGCCAGGTAGTCGCGCTGGGTCCTGCCGCGGTGCATGCCGAAGTCGTCCATCCACTGCACGGTGCGGCGGTCGACCTCCGCGGCCTCGGGTGAGATCGCGTACGGGAAGGGGCAGTAGAACGAGGGCACTTCCATCCGTGAAACTGGAATGTCCGTAATGTCGGATGCGTAGGTCATGATGGTCATCCTTTGCGACGGGAGGGCCCACGGCAGGCCGGTGCGCCCACCGGGCGACCGGGACCGCGTGGGCGCGCGAAGCACGCGCCGGGCGCGCGGGAAATGTTTTTGATTGGGTGGTACGAGGCCGTCAGGGCGCGCGCGACTCCAGGGTCATCGGGATGGCGTCGGCCGACATGGTGCCCAGCGCCATCTCCCGCACCTGGTGTCCGGGAACGGGGCGGAGCCGGAACCGGGCGGGCAGGATGGCCAGCACCAGCGCCATCGAGATGCGGGCCAGCGGCTCGCCGGCGCACTTGCGGGTCCCGGCGCCGAACGGCAGGAACAGGTCACGGCGCAGCTCCCCGGCGCGCTCCGGCAGCCACCGGTCGGGGTCGAACCGCATGGGGTCCGGATACGCCGCCGGGTCGCGGAGCAGCGCGGAGAGGCTGACCAGCAGCTCGGTCCCGGCCGGGATGGGCACCCCGCCCAGGGTGACCTCCTTGGTGGTGCGCCGCATCACCAACCAGCCGGGACTGCGCAGCCGGAGCGTCTCGTTCACCACCTGCTCGGCGTAGGTCAGCTTGGGCAGATCGTCGGCGGTCACCGTACGGCCGGCCAGCACCTGGTCCAGTTCCTCGTGCAGGCGGCGTTCGGCCTCGGGGTGGCGGGCCAGCTCGTGGAAGACCCAGCCGAGCACGTGCCCGGTGGTATCACCCCCGGCGACCACCAGGGACAGCACCTCGTCCCTGAGCTCCTGGTCGGACATGGGCAGGCCCTCGGTGTCCCGGGCGGCGAGCAGCATGGCCAGGATGTCGTGGTGCTCCCGCTCGTCGGCCCGGTAGTCGGCGATCACCTTGGTGATGGCCCGCTCCAGGCGGTCGCGCGCGGCGTCGAAGCGGCGGTTGACCGGGAGCGGCAGCTTCTCCAGCAGGTCGATGGGGACCACGGTGCGCAGGCCCACCCCGACCATGAAGTCGGCGATGGACTCCTGCACGTCCTGGACCTCGGCCGCGGCGGTGTCGGCGGAGAACAGCGACTTGGTGATCAGCGCCACCCCGAGCCGGTCCATCTCGCGCGCGATGTCCAGGGTCATGCCCGGCTGCCAGGGGTCGATCCAGGACTCGATCACCTCGTGCAGCGTGGCCACGTCGTACCCCGGCCGGGCGTGGTGGAAGGCGGGCTGGACCATGCGCCGCTGGCGCATGTGGAACGGGCCGTCGGAGGTGCCCAGGCCGTCCCCCAGTAACGGGCGGAGCTTGCGGAAGAAGCGGCCGCGGGCGAACGTGGTGCCGCCGTCGCTGACCACCTCCCGGGCGATCCGGGCGTCGCTGATCACGTACGCGGGGGTGCGGCCGAGCCGGATCCGGACCACCGGGCCGTGCTCGCGCATCTCCTCCAGAAATGACAGGCGGCGCCGTACCAAGGCCGGGATGTGCCCGAGCAGGGGGAAGGCGCCTGGAGCGGTGGGTGGAAGCTGCGTCAGCTGAGGCATTGGCACGGTCCCCTTACTCGGCTTGGCAGGGTCGGTCCATCCATGGCCAAGCCGAAGGCGCGCCCCCCGATAGCGAGCGCATGCGGTCGGCATGCCCGCTGGTTCCCTTCAGGAAATAAGTCCCATTCATTCCGACATGAAATGGTTCCCCTGTCAATGTTGAGTGGAGACCGTTGTCATCTTCTCCCAATTCACATAGGCCCACTCAGCCGCTGGAGTCCACATTCATCACTAACAATTACCGTTAGTGGCGGTGCCGAGTTCACCACGCGCCCATTTCCGGCATGTCCGGAAATATCACGAAACGACGTCCTTTCGGCGGAAGCGGCGGAAGGCGAAGGCGATCAGGATGGCGGCGTACGTGAGCGCCACGGCGACGCCGTTGATCATGCCGTCGTACTCGGGGACGGGGGCCAGCGCGTCCAGCCAGGCGGTGTTCCAGAACGTGGGCAGGAACTCGCGGAGGCTGCCCAGGGCCTCGACCGCCTGCAGGATGCTGCTCACGATCACCAGCCCGACCGCGCCGCCCACCGCGCCCAGCGGCGAGTCGGTGCTGACCGAGAGCAGGAACGCGGTGGCCGCCACCACTAGGTTGCTGACCATCGCGTACCCGATCACCACGGCGAACTTGGGCAGCACGTCGGCGGCCGGGATGATCTCCCCGGTGCCGGGCACCCGGATGTCGTTCCAGCCGAACGCCACCGTCCCGGCCAGCAGCGCCATCACCGGGACCACGGTCACCGCCGCGGCCGAGTACGACAGCGACACCACCAGCTTCTGCCTGAGCAGCCGGTCCCGGGGCACCGGCGCGGCCAGCAGGTAGCGCAGCGAGGACCAGCTGGCCTCGCTGGCCACCGTGTCGCCGCAGAACAGCGCCACCGCCACCACCAGCAGGAAGCTGGCCGACACCGACAGCGCGAAGGCGGCGAAGTTGAGCCCGCCCGCGGTGGCCAGGTCGGACAGCCGCAGGCTGTTCTGGTTGTTGTTCCCCGGACCGAACTGGAAGGCCACCACCAGCACCCAGGGCAGCGCCATGAGCAGGCCGAACATCACCATGGTGCGGCGGCGCCTGAACTGGCGCACGAACTCCACCCGCAGCGGCAGGGTGTGCCGGGGGGCGTAGCCGGTCGCGGCGGTCATGTTTGCTCTCCGATCAGGTCCAGGAACACGTCCTCCAGGCGGGTGCTGCCGTTCAGGTGGCCCCGGCTGAGCAGTTCGGCCACCGGGCCGTCCGAGACCAGGCGGCCCCGGTGCATGACCACCACATGCGAACAGACCTGCTCCACCTCGCCCAGCAGGTGGCTGGAGACGATCACCGTCCGGTCCTTGGCCGCGTACGCCCTGAGCACCTTCCGCATCTCCGCGATCTGGGGCGGGTCGAGACCGTTGGTCGGCTCGTCGAGCACCAGCAGGTCCGGCAGGCCGAGCATGGCCTGGGCGATGGCCAGCCGCTGCCGCATGCCCTGGGAGTAGGTGCGCACCGCGCGGTGCACCGCGTCGCCCAGGCCGGCGATCTCCAGCGCCTCCGCCAGGTGGGCGTCCTCGGGCGGGCGGCCGGTGGCCCGCCAGTAGAGTTCCAGGTTGTCCTGGCCGGACAGGTGCGGCAGGAAGCCTGGGCCCTCCACGAACGAGCCGAGCCGGGAGAGCACGGGCGCGCCCGGGGTGACCCGGTCGCCGAAGATCCTTATCTCCCCGGCGTCGGGGTGGATCAGGCCCATCAGCATGCGCATCGTGGTGGTCTTGCCCGCCCCGTTCGGGCCGAGCAGGCCGAGTACCTGGCCCTTGTGGACGGTGAACGACAGGTCGTCCACGGCCTTCTCGCCGTTGCGGTAACGCTTGGTCAGGCCGGTGATCTGGAGGGGGGTCTCGGCCAGGGCCGGGTCGGGGGTCGTGGCGGTCCTGCGTGCCCTGCCGGCCAGCAGGAGCGCGGTGGCCAGCACCAGCGCGGCGAGCGGCATCGCCCAGGTCCACCAGGCCGGGCCGGTGGACGGGGCGACCAGGCCCGGCGCGGTGGGCACGGTGAGCTCACCGGAGGCCAGGCCGACCCGGAACACGGCCGGGGCGGCCGGGGTCGCGTACGCCAGGTCGGTCGTGGCCAGCACCAGGCGGAGGCGGCGACCGGCGTCGATCTGGCGGTCCACCGCCGGGAGGGCGATGGTCACCGGGGTGCCGGCCGGGGTCGCCTTCACCCGCAGCGGGGCCGCCAGGTTCGCCGGGAGTACGGCGAGCTGGTCCGAGGTGGCGTCGTAGAGCTTGGCGAACAGGGTCACCTCGCCGTCGCCGTACACCCGGATTCTGGCGGTTGGGGAGCCGGTGAGGTGCACCCTTCGGGGGAGCGGGTCCGACTCGAAGGCGGCCGACTGGCCGGGGAGGTCGAGGGCCGCGCCCAGGCCGGCGGAGTTGTTGCCGCCGAGCAGGCTGCCGAAGCCCGGGATCGAGGAGAACGCCGCCGGGGAGCCGCCCGGTGGGTTGGCGACCGTCTGGTCGGGGCCGCTGAGTGTGACCTTCGTTTCCTCGGTCCCGGTGATTCCGCTGTACGTCCCGCCCTCGGCGTGCACGATCGTGTTCCGGCGGGTGCCCGGGTCACGGCCGCCGTCCCTGGAGACCGTGAACGTCTGGCCTTGTGTTGTGCCCGTTTCCTTCAGCCATCGGTCGAACCAGGCCGTGGTGCGGTCGAAGACGTAGTCCTGCTCGTTGTCGCCGCCGTCGTGGCCGCCGTTGATCCAGGCGATCTGGACGGGGGCGCCGGTCGCGGCGATGGCTCTCGCGTTGGCGTCCGCGTGCGAGAGGGGGAACAGGGAGTCGCGCTGGCCCTGGATGATCAGCGTGGGGACGCGGATCCGGCCGGGCACCGACACAGGGCTGGACCGCCGGAGCAGATCCACCGCCTCCGTGGTGGCCCTCCCGGTCTCGGCGATCTCCTGGTAGATGTCGCAAATTTCCGGCAGGAACCTTCCACACTGCACCTGCTCCGGGGTTGGCTCACCCTGCGAAACCCCAGGACCCCCACCGGGAACCCCTCCCTGAGACCCCGAGGAACCCCCCGGTCCACCAGTGGCACCACCGGTGGCGCCACCATCCGCGCCCTGGTTGGTACTCTGGTTGGCGCCCTCGTTCGTGCCCTGGCTGGTGCCTTCGTTCGCGCTCTGGTTGGCACCTTCGTTCGCGCCCTGGCTGGCGCCCCCGTTCGCGCCCTGGCTGGCGCCCCCGTTCGCGCCCTGGCTGGCGCCCCCGTTCGCGCCCTGGCTGGCGCCCCCGTTCGCGCCCTGGCTGGCGCCCCCGTTCGCGCCCTGGCTGGCGCCCCCGTTCGCG
>NZ_JAHCST010000120.1:0-993 GCF_018476525.1 Acrocarpospora catenulata | reverse complement strand
CGCGCCCTGATTGGCGCCCTGGTTCGCGCCCTGGTTAGCGCCCCCGTTCGCGCCCTGGCTGGTGCCCTGGTTGGTGCTCCCGCCTGGGCCTCCCCCGGGACCCCCACCCGTGCCTCCGCCGGTCAAGCCCGCGAGGCTGTTCGCAAGGTCGCCGCCGCCGAGGCCCGCCAGGCGGCTGCCTCCGGCGCTGAAGAAGATTCCCGCCCACATCTTCTTGAACACGCCGGTGGCCGGGCCCTGGCCGGTCGCGTTCGGGAAGAGGGCGTCGGCCAGGTCGTACCAGGTGACCTGGGGAGCGATCGCGTCGATCCGGTCGTCGTAGGCGGCGGTCATCAGGGCGATCGCGCCGCCGTATGAGCCGCCCGCCATGCCCACCCGGGGATCGCCGGGCGCGTCCAGGCGTACCTCCGGACGTGCGGCCAGCCAGTCCACCAGCTGCTTGACGTCCTTGACCTCGTAGTCGGGAGAGTTCAGGGCGATCTCCCCGGTGGACCTGCCGAAGCCCCGCGCCGACCAGGTGAGCACCGCGTACCCGCGCTGCGCCAGCCGCTGCGCCTGCTCCCGCACGCTGTTCTTGCTGCCCCCGAACCCGTGCCCGAGCAACACCGCGGGCGCCCGCCCGCCCCCCACCGGCGGAAAGAAGCTGGCGTCCAGCGTCACCCGCTGATCGTCAGCCGGCCCGTCCACCACCTGGATGGCCACATCCTGCCCCCGCGGCGGCTCCTCAGACGGCCAGACCATCCAAGCAACCCCCGCTCCCAGGACCACAGCCGCGATCACGACGGCCAAAACCCGCCGCCTGCCCGGAAACGTCATCCTGAGAGCTTACTTAGCCCCGCTGAGAGCCCGCTGAGACCCACCCAGCCGGGGTCGCCCAACCGGGCGGGTAGATGGGACCACCCGGCAACCAACGCTCCCACACGCGGAGGCGGTGGCCGACCGCCCCGGCGGAGCCGGGTCCGGACCCGAAGGGTCTGAAGGGTGGGTGGGTGG
>NZ_JAHCST010000012.1 GCF_018476525.1 Acrocarpospora catenulata | reverse complement strand
ACCGTGACCGCCAGGAACGCCGCCTACAACGGCAACCTCGGCGCCGGAGCCAGCACCACCTTCGGCTTCCAGGTCAGCCGCCCCAACGGCAACACCTCACTGCCAAGCGGATACACCTGCGCCTGACCAACCACCACGGAACGGGGTGCGGCCACCTGGCCGCACCCCGTTTCTCGTCGTCGAAGTCGCAGGAACCCACTAAACTTTGGCGCCCTATGTCTCATTCAACGGCGGGCGAGCTGGCCCGCGAGCAGCAGTACGTCGCCGACCTCTACGACCGGCTGGACGTGCTGCGGGCCCGGACTCGCGGCCAGTTGGACGGCGTGCTGGCCCAGGGCGCGGCGGGCGGCACCCACCAGAACCGCTCCGAGCGCGACTCCTTCGCCGACATGTACGCCACCCGCCTGGCCCGCCTGTGGGCCGTGGAGCGCGGCCTGTGCTTCGGCCGCCTGGACCTGGCCGACGGCGCCCACCCGGACCTGGATGAGACCCGGCTCTACATCGGCAGACTCGGCCTGTCCGACGACGACCAGCGGCGGCTGCTGATCGACTGGCGGGCCCCGATGGCCCAGCCCTTCTACCGGGCCACCCCAGCCGCCCCCATGGGCGTCACCCGCCGCCGTCACCTGCACACCAAGGGCAGGCAGGTGGTCAGCGTCGACGACGACCTGCTCGACCTGGGCGGCCTGTCCGACGCCGACCGGGCCACCCTCAACGGCGAGGCCGCCCTGCTGGCCGCGCTGAGCGAGACCCGCACCGGCCGCATGCGCGACATCGTGGCCACCATCCAGAGCGAGCAGGACAAGATCATCCGGAGCGACCTGAACGGCGTGCTGGTCGTGCAGGGCGGGCCCGGCACCGGCAAGACCGTGGTGGCGCTGCACCGGGCCGCCTACCTGCTCTACACCTACCGGGAGCGGCTGGAACGCCGGGGCGTGCTCATCCTCGGCCCCAACCTCACCTTCCTGCGCTACATCGAGCAGGTGCTGCCCTCCCTCGGCGAGACCGACGTGCTGCTGTCCACGGTGGCCGAGCTCTACCCCGGGGTCACCGCCGGACGGGCGGAAAGCCCGCGGGCCGCCGCGCTCAAGGGCGCCGAGCGGATGGCCGGGGTGGTGGCCCGCGCCGTACAGGACCGGCAGCGCATGCCCCGGCAGCCGGTGGAGATCCGGCTGGACAAGTTCACCCTCCGGCTGGACCGGCAGACCTGCGAGGTGGCCCGGTCCCGGGCGGTCAAGTCGCACCGCCCGCACAACCAGGCCCGCGCCGTGTTCGTCCGCCAGCTGCTCAACGCGCTCACCAAGCAGGCCGCCCGGCACCTGGGCCGGGGCATGCTGGCCGAGGACGACTTCGCCGACCTGCGCGAGGACCTGCGCACCGAGGAGCCGGTGCGGACCGCGCTCAACCGGCTCTGGCCCTACCTGACCCCGCAGCAGCTGCTCATCGGCCTGTTCACCTCCCGCGAGCGCATGACCTACGCAGGGCTGGCGGCGGACGAGGCCGACCTGCTGCTGCGCGAGCCCCCCAGGCCGGGGGAGAGCTGGTGGAGCGAGGCCGACGTGCCGCTGCTCGACGAGGCGGCCGAGCTGCTCGGCGACATCGACGAAGGGGTGCTGCGCGCCGCCCGCCGGGCCGAGGAGGAACGCGAGCAGCAGCTCGCCTACGCCCGCGAGGTGCTGGAACTCACCGGCCTGGCCGAGATCATGGACGCCGAGCGGTTCGCCGACCGGCAGCAGGCCGAGGACGCCTACCTGACCACCGCCGAACGCGCCGCCAGGGACCGCACCTGGGCGTTCGGGCACGTCATCGTGGACGAGGCGCAGGAACTCTCGCCGATGGACTGGCGCATGGTGATGCGCCGCTGCCCGGCCCGGTCGATGACCGTGGTCGGCGACATCGCCCAGACCGGGTCCACGGCGGGGGCGCGGAGCTGGGGCGCCGTGCTCGACCCGTACGCGGCCGGGCGGTGGCGGGAGGCCCGGCTGAGCGTCAACTACCGCACCCCCGCCGAGCTGATGGCGGTGGCCGCCGACGTGCTGACCCTGGTCGACCCCGCGCTGAAGGCGCCGGAGTCGGTCCGGGAGAGCGGGGAACCGCCGTGGGCCCGGCGCGTCACCGGCCTCGCCGAACTGCCGGAGATCGTCGCCGCCGCCCAGGTGCCGGACGGCAAACTCGCGGTGATCGTGCCGGAAGGGCTGGAGGCCGGCATCCCGGGCGCCGCCGTGGGGGGCGGGCTGGCCGCGCTGGAGGCGCCGGTGGCGGTGCTCACCGTGGCCGAGGCCAAGGGGCTGGAGTTCGACGCCGTCCTGGTGGTCGAGCCGGACCGGATTCTGGCCGAGTCGCCGCGCGGGCCAAGCGATCTTTATGTCGCGCTGACCCGGGCCACGCGCCGCCTTGGCGTGCTGCACACCAGCGGGCTGCCGCCGGTACTCGCGGGCCTGGAACGGCGCGCCCAGTAGTACGCTAATGGCCGGTAGATGGGCGATATGTCGTGGCATGGGGGTACCGGGCCGCCTGTGGCGGTCCTCGCCGGGCCTGCCCTAGCTGCGAAAACTTGGTATTCCCGCTGTTCGGGACACGGTTGACATCTGCGCTGAGGTCGGTAGTTTGCTGCGCAGTCCAGCACGGGACTGACCGGTTGGCCGTCTACAGACACCGTCGGATTCTGCGTCCGTGACGGAGCATGATCGAAAGGTCGCTCCGTTAGCTCAGCCAGGCGCAGCGCCGCGTTCCGTCAAGGCGGGGCACCCCAGCCGGGTGGGGGAGTTGGACCCGGGAAGGATTCCGGACACCCAGTAGACAACGGAGCTCCGCGCCCGCCGCCGACGGGACGGAACCGGTCCGAAGGGTTGTCTCAGTCCTGTTCCGTCTCGTGGGGGACCACGGGCACGAAGGCACCCGTGCCCGGAGCGACGCCGGATGGCCCTTGAGTTCTCCTGTGGCCACAGGAGAACTCAAGGGCTATTTCTGTGACATTGGGCCCGCCTCCGGCGGGCCGGCCCGGCCGCTCCGCAGCCGGTGTCTTCCCTCCCTCCGGTCGCTGGCGCTCCCTCCACTCAGTCCAGACACCGGCAGCGGCCGGGCAAACCCACTATTTGGCCTAGAAGGCTGATTGCGGGGGAGATTTCGGTCTCTGTCTGTGGAGCTTTGGCGCGGGGTTTGGGGCTCGGGGTGGGGGGCGGTACCTTCCTCTCATGAGCAGCGAAGAGGCTCCGGGTGCTTAGTGACACCACGGTCGTACCCGACGTGGTGACCGCCGCGCCTCCGGCCGACCGCGTCGTTCTCCGTGCGGTGGCTGTCGCCGTGGGTGGTGTGCTCACCTATCTCGCTTTTCCGCCGATCGGGTGGTGGTTTGCCGCGCCGTTCGGGGTGGCGCTGGTGTTCGCCGCTCTGCACGGGGTGCGGCTGCGGCGGGCCGCCTGGCTTGGCTACCTGGGGGGCGCGGCCTTTCTGTTGCCCACGCTTGCCTGGGTGCGGCCGATCGGGGTGGATGCCTGGCTGGCCCTGGTCGCCATTGAGAGCGCTTTCTGGGCCGCGATGGGGGTCTGCGCCACGTTGACTATGCGGCTGCGTCTGTGGCCGCTGTGGACGGCCTGTCTGTGGGTTGGGCAGGAGTGGGCGCGGGGGCAGTTTCCGGTTGGGGGGTTTCCGTGGGCGCGGATCGCGTTCAGTCAGGGGGACTCTCCGCTCACCGGCTTCGCGGCGCTGGGCGGTGCGCCGCTTGTAAGTTTCACGACCGTGTTGTCCGGTTCGCTGCTCGCCTACCTGCTGGTTCAGGTGGTACGTGAGCGGCGCTGGCGGCGGACGCTTGCCCTGGTTCTGGCCGGGGCGGTAGCCCTTCCCCTGGCGGGGTATCTGGTGCCTCGGATGGACGATGAAGGTAAGAGCGTGCGCATCGGGGTGATTCAGGGCAACGTGCCTGGGCAGGGCATGACCTGGATCGGTGACGAGCGCGCCGTCGTGCTCAAGAACCACGCCGACGAGACCCACCGGCTGGCCGCCGACGTCCGGGCCGGGCGGCAGCCGAGGCCCGACATCGTGGTCTGGCCGGAGAACTCCACCGACATCGACCCCTTCCGCGATCCCGCCGCCTTCCAGATCATCGACGCGGCGGTCAAAGACATCGGCGTGCCGGTGCTGGTGGGAGCGGTGGTGGCGATCGGGGACGAGAACCGGGCCACGCGCAGCATCGTCTGGGACCCGGTGACGGGACCCGGCGAGTACTACGACAAGCAGAAGCTGGTCCCGTTCGGCGAGTTCACGCCGTACAAGGATCTGGTGCTGGCGCTGTCGGAGCGGGCCGCGCTGGTCGGGCGGCAGTCGCTGGCCGGGGACCGGCCCGGCGACCTGGTGGTCGGCCCGGTCACCGTCGGCGCGGTCAGCTGCTACGAGGTGGCCTTCGACGCGGTCGTGCGCGGCACCGTCGCGGCCGGCGGGTCGCCGCTGGTGGTGCAGACCAACAACGCCACCTACGAGCTGACCAACCTGCCGCCGCAGCAGCTGGCCATGTCCCGGCTGCGCGCCATCGAGCACAACCGGGCGATGGTCGCGGTGGCCACCACCGGCATCTCCGCCTACGTCAGCCCCGACGGCGCCCTCGGCTGGCAGAGCGCGGAACAGGTCGCGGACAGGACCGTGCTCACCGTGCCGGTCCGCACCAGGGACACGCTGGCCACGCGGCTTGGTGGCCTGCCGGAGCTGGTGCTGATATTGGTGGGGGCGGCCGCCATCCTGGCGGCCGTGGCGGCAGCGCATCCAAACCTGCGTCCGAGCATGCGCCTGGGCAGGCGGCGGGACAACACGTTGGGATCGGGCGGAACCTCCGCGCCGGTCGACGAGCGGACCGTTTAGGCAAGAGGGAGTAGGAGTCGGGAGCCGATGGACCGGATGCTGGGACGGGTGCTGGTCATCGTGCCCACCTACAACGAGCGCGAGAACCTCCCCATGATCACCAAACGGCTGCGGGCCGCGCTGCCGGGGGTGGACCTGCTGATCGCCGACGACAACAGCCCCGACGGGACCGGCGCCGTCGCCGACGAACTGGCCGCCGCCGACCCCCAGGTGCACGTGCTGCACCGGCCCGGCAAGCAGGGCCTGGGCGCCGCCTACATCGCCGGCTTCCAGTGGGGCCTGGAAGAGGGCTACGACGTGCTGGTGGAGATGGACGCCGACGGCTCCCACCAGCCCGAGGAACTGCACAAGCTGCTCGACGCGGTGGCCGGGGGCGCCGACCTGGCCATCGGCTCCCGCTGGGTGCCCGGCGGCAAGGTGGTCAACTGGCCCTCCTCCCGCGAGTTCCTGTCCCGGGGCGCCAACACCTACACCCGGCTGCTGCTCGGCATGCGGGTCCGGGACGCCACCGCCGGATTCCGCGCCTACCGGGCCACCACCCTCCGCAAGATCGGCCTGGAGGACGTGCAGTCCCAGGGCTACTGCTTCCAGATCGACCTGACCCTGCGCACCGTACGGCACGGCCTGCGCGTGGTGGAGGCGCCGATCACCTTCGTGGACCGCACGGCCGGGTCGAGCAAGATGAACCGCAGCATCATGACCGAGGCGCTGTGGCGCATCACCGCCTGGGGCGTCACCGGACTGCCGACCCGGCTGCGCCGCAGAAAAGAGAATTCGGCCGTACGTTGGGGTGAGAAGCCCTTCGTGGACTGAGTTCGAACATGAGGTCGTGTAATGCTGCGTATCGGGTTGTTCCTGGCTCTGGTCGTGCCGGTGCTGGAGATCTGGCTGATCATCCAGGTCGGCCAGGCCATCGGCGGCGTGCTGACCGCGGGCCTGCTGATCGCTGGCAGCCTGCTGGGCAGCTGGCTGATGCGCCGGGAGGGGCGGCGGGCCTGGGCGGCGCTGCAGAACGGCCTGCGCTCGGGGAGCGCGCCCGACCGTGAGCTCGCCGACAGCGCGATGCTCCTGGCCGGCGGCGCGCTGCTGCTGATCCCCGGCTTCCTCACCGACGTGTTCGGGCTGCTGCTGATCCTGCCCCTCACCCGGCCCGTCGCCCGGCGCGGCATATCCTGGTTTCTCGACCGGCGGATGCGGCTGCTCGCCCAGCGTTCGCCGTACGGGGGGCTGTACGAGCCCCCCGGCGATGCACCCCGGCCGGCGAAAAACGTGGTCCCCGGGCAGGTCATCACCGGTGAGGGGGAGACCCGCCGATGATCGGGAAAATGCTCGTTCCCGACCGCGAGGGCCCGTATCGTTTGCTCCGGTGAGGTGCAATTGAGATGGGACGGTGGATGGACACGCTACACGGATCTTCTCCATTCCCCCCGATCGCCGACTACGGCTTCCTGTCCGACTGCGAGGTCACCGCGCTGGTGGCCGGCAGCGGCAACATCGAATGGCTCTGCCTGCCCAGGCTGGACTCGCCGAGCGTCTTCGGTGCCATCCTGGACCGCGGCGCGGGGCGCTTCCGGCTCGGCCCGGCCGACATCATGGTCCCGGCCGCGCGCCGCTACCTGCCGGGCACCATGGTCCTGGAGACCAGCTGGGGCACCCCGACCGGCTGGATCATCGTCCGCGACCTGCTGCTGATCGGCCCCTGGCACCACGAGCGGGAGCTGTCGCACACCCACCGGCGGGCGCCCACCGACTACGACTCCGACCACGTGCTGCTGCGCACCGTGCGGTGCGTCAGCGGCGAGGTGCAGATCACCCTGGACTGCGAGCCGGTGCTCGACTACGGCCGCAAACCGGTCCGCTGGTCGCACACCGACCGCGGCTACCACCAGGGCGTGGCCCGCGCCGAGGGGGTGGACCTGCAGCTGAAGCTCACCACCGACATGCGCCTGGGCTTCGAGGCGGGCCGGGCGATGGCCCGCACCCTGCTGAAGGAGGGCGAAACCCGGTTCTGCGCGCTGACCTGGACCGAGCACGAGCCGCCCTACACCTTCGAGGACGCCTACCGCCGCCTGGTCTGGACCGCCCACCACTGGCAGCACTGGCTGGCCCGGGGTGACATCCCCGACCACCCGTGGCGCAGCTTCCTGGAGCGCAGCGCGCTGACCCTCAAGGGCCTGACCTTCGCTCCCACCGGCGCCCTGGTGGCCGCCGCCACCACCTCGCTGCCCGAGACGCCCGGCGGCGAGCGCAACTGGGACTACCGCTACAGCTGGGTGCGCGACTCCACCTTCGCCCTGTGGGGGCTGTACACGCTGGGTTACGACTGGGAGGCCGATGACTTCTTCTGGTTCGTCGCCGATGTCGCGGAACGCGACGAGGAACTCCAGATCATGTACGGCGTGGACGGCGAGCGCAACCTGACCGAGTACACCCTGGACCACCTCCAGGGCTACGAGGGCGCCCGCCCGGTCCGGGTCGGCAACGGCGCCTTCAACCACCAGCAGAACGACGTCTGGGGCGCGGTCCTGGACTCCTTCTACATCCACACCAAGTCCAGGGACCGGCTGGACGACCGGGTCTGGCCGATCCTGGTCCGCCAGGTCGAGGCGGCCATCGCCAACTGGCGCAAGCCCGACCGGGGCATCTGGGAGGTGCGCGGCGAACCCCAGCACTTCACCTCCTCCAAGGTCATGTGCTGGGTGGCCTGCGACCGGGGCGCCCGGCTGGCCCGGCTCCGCCAGGAGCCCGCGCTGGCCGAACGCTGGCAGGCGGTGGCCGACGAGATCCACGACGACGTGTGCACCAACGGCATCAGCGACCAGGGGATCTTCACCCAGCACTACGGCACCACGGCGCTGGACGCCTCGCTGCTGCTCATCCCGCTGGTGCGCTTCCTGCCCGCCGACGACCCGCGGGTGAAGGCCACCGTGCTGGCCATCGCCGACGACCTGACCGTGGACGATCTGGTGCTGCGCTACCGCACCAAGGAGACCGACGACGGGCTGTCCGGTGAAGAGGGCACCTTCACCATCTGCTCGTTCTGGCTGGTTTCCGCGCTGGCGGAGACCGGCGAGCTGGCCCGGGCGCGGCGGCTGTGCGAGAAGCTGCTGTCCTTCGCCAGCCCGCTCGGCCTGTACGCCGAGGAGATCGACCCGGTGAGCGGCCGCCAGCTGGGCAACTTCCCGCAGGCGTTCACCCACCTGGCCCTGATCAACGCGGTGATCCACATCATCCGGGCGGAGCGGGAGCAGTCGGTCTCCCCGCGGCCGCCCTCGGCCTGAGCACCTGGGCCCTGAGCACCTGGGCACAGACGAGCGGCCCCCGGGGAATCCCCCGGGGGCCGCTCGTCTTCCCTCTGCCTAATGTGTGCCTATGCCCAGATCCCTCTCAGGCGTGCCTCTCAGGCGCTCTTGCGGCGCTGCGCCCGGAGGATCGCCAGCCGCTCGTTCAGCACCTCTTCCAGGTCCTCGATCGAGCGCCGTTCCAGCAGCATGTCCCAGTGCGTCCGAGGCGGCTTGGCCTTCTTCTGCTGGGGCTGCTCCGCGTCCACCCGGAGGGCGGGAGAGCCGCAGCTGCGACACTCCCAGCTCGCCGGGATCTCCGCCTCGGCGGCCAGCGGGACGGTGGTGTGATGGCCCTTCGGGCAGGTGTAAGACACCTCCTGGCGGGGCGCCAGGTCGGTGTTGCGGTCGTTCTCGTAGCTGGTCGCCCCGAGCCGGGTACCGCGAAGCGCACGCTCGCCCATGTTCTAAGCCTCCTGAAGTCCCCCTAGCGATACAGCCTTAGAGGGGTTGGTCTCCACCGCGTACAACGCTTGATACCGTGAGTGGATTCCCACCCAAGAGGTGATCCAATCGCGCTTTTTGGGGCTGGGTTTTCAAGCGCGTGACTGGGAACGGTCCGCCGTCAGATCCGCTCCGGAACCTCGTTTCCGGCCGCCCGGATGGCCTTGGGCAGGTTGAGACCGGCCAGCAGCACGCCGCCCACGACGAAGAAGAAGATCAGCGACAGGATCCCGAACCGGTAGCTGTCGGTCAGCTGGAGCGCCAGGCCGAGGCTGAAGGAGCCGATCAGGGTGGCGCCCTTGTCGCTGATCTCGTACAGGCTGTAGTACTCCGCCTCCCGGCCCCTCGGGATCACGTGCGAGAACAGCGAGCGGGACAGCGCCTGGGTGCCGCCCATCACGATGGCGATCGCGAAGCCGAGGGCGAAGAACGGCAGCGCCGCCCCCTTGGGCAGGAAGTAGGCCACCGCCACCACGGCCGTCCAGCCCGCCAGCGCGGACAGCACCACCTTCTTGGTGCCGAACCGGGTGGCCAGCCGTCCCAGCAGCAGGGCGCCGAAGAAGGCCACGAACTGCACCATCAGGATGGCGCCGATGCGGACGGTGTCGCTCAGCCCCAGCTCCTTGTCGGCGTAGGTGGCCGAGAAGGCGATCACCGTCTGCACGCCGTCGTTGTAGGCCAGGTAGGCCAGCAGGAACAGCAGCGTCCGCGGGTAGCGCAGGACCAGGTCCCGCACGGTCCCGCCGAGCTGGCGCAGGCTCCGCCCGACCGCCTGCGGGGCGCTCTCCCCGGTGGGAGCAGGGCGGCGGTTGCGCAGCCGCAGCAGCGGGATGATCGTGAACCCGCCCCACCACAGACCGGCCGAGGCCAGCGCCAGCCGGGCCGCGGTGCCGCCGTCCAGGCCGAGCGCCTCGGCGTTCAGGAACAGCCCCAGGTTGATCGCCAGCAGCAGCCCGCCGCCCAGGTAGCCGAAGCCCCAGCCGCGCGCCGAGACGGTGTCCCGCTCCTCGGGGCGCGCGATCTCCGGCAGGAAGGAGTTGTAGACCACGAACGAGGAGGCGAAGCCGACCGTGGCGATGATGAACAGCACCCCGCCCAGCAGGTAGGCGCCGTCGCTGACGAACCACATGAGCAGCGTGGCGGCCGAGCCCAGGTAGGCGAAGAAGGCCATGATGCCCTTCTTGCGACCGGTGTGGTCGGCCAGCGCGCCCGCCAGCAGCATCACGATGACCTGGAACACCGCCGCCACGCCCACCACGAACGAGTAGTAGGCGGCGGGCCGCACGTCGAAGCCGAGCACGTCCACGTACGGCCGGCCGGCCGCGGCCGTCTCCGCGACGTCCGTCAGGTACGGCCCGAGGAAGACCGTCAGCACCGTGGTGGGGAAGGCCGAGTTGGCCCAGTCATACCAGTACCAGCCGCGTTGTTCCCGCCTACGGGCGGACTCGTCTACGGGGCCGGTGGTTTCGGGGGCCTGGGGGGCTTCGGGGGCAGCCATGATCTCCTACCTGATGTCCTGCCGGGGGTGCCACTGGCCCCGCGCGAGCAGCACCTCGCGCAGGCCGGTGATGTTGTCGGTCATGATCCCGTCGACGCCGAGGTCGAGCAGGCGTTCCATGGTGGCGGGGCGGTCGATGGTCCACACGTGCACCTGCATGCCGATGGCGTGGGCGGTGTGCACGAAGGCCCGGGTGATGATGGGCAGGCCGCGCACCCCCATGGGCACCTGGGCGCAGGGCACGCCCGCCCGGGCCAGGCCGGTGAGCAGCCGGCCGTACCCGGAGCCGAGGGAGGCGGCGCGCAGCGCGGCCACCCCGCGCGGGCCCAGCGCCGAGCAGACGCCAGGGCCGACCGCGTGCCGGGCCCTGGCCAGCCGCGCGTCGGAGAAACTGGTCAGGCAGACCCGGTCCTGCGCGCCGGTGCGCCGGATGGCCCGGGCCAGCGGCTCGATCGCCGGGGACTCCTTGACGTCGATGTTGACCCGCACGTCCGGCCAGGTGGCCAGCAGGTCCTCCAGCAGCGGGATCTCGTGCACGCCGCCGATGCGGGCCCTGGCCACCTCCCGGTAGGGCAGCTCCGAGACGCGGCCGCCGCGGTCGGTCACCCGGTCCAGGGTGTGGTCGTGGAAGGCCACCAGCACGCCGTCGGCGGTGGCGTGCGCGTCGGTCTCCAGATAGGTGTAGCCGAGGTCGACGGCCCTGGCGAAGGCGGCCATGGTGTTCTCGCGGCCCTCGGCGGCGCCGCCCCGGTGGGCGAAGGCCAGCGGCCCGGGATGGTCGAGGAACGCGAAACGGCGCGGCACGAGTCGGAGTATCCCGCCTGGACGGGGGCCGCGTCAGCGAGCGAACATGAACATTTAGGTCAACATTTCCGCCGTGGGGGCGCCGAGCGGCAGCCGTACGTCGACGATCCCGCCGGCGGCCCGGGGGAGTACGGCGCCCGCGCCCGTCAGGAGTCCGAGCATGCGCCGGTTGGCGGCGTAGACGGTGGCCGACAGCACCGAGATCTGGCGTCCGGGGGCCAGCCGTACCAGGTGGTCCAGCAGCGCCCGGCCCAGGCCCCGGCCCTGCCAGGCGTCCTCGATCAGGAACGCCAGCTCGGCCTCCCCGGGGGCCAGGTCCATCAGGTGGCTCATCGCGACCACCTGCCCGTCGGCCACGCTGACCAGGGTCAGGCCGCGGGTGGCGCTGGTGAACAGGCTCATCACGGTCTCGTTCAGCCGCGGCTTGGGCCCGAAGTAGCGGGACCGCAGCGACTCCGGCGAGCAGCGGCCGTGCATCTCGCGGACCGCCCCGGCGTCCGCGGTCAGCATCGGCCGGGTCAGCACCTCGGTGTCCCCCACCCGGGTGCGCAGCGTCCGCCCCCGCGCGGCGCCGATGGGGCGTGGACCGCGCGGTGGACGGTTGTCGAACGGATTGCGGCTCATCTTGTCGGCTCCCCCGATTAATGTTCTGTTGGCGTCATTCGACCCGGATCGCCTTACCGGCCGGTTGCGGCCGGCTTGAATCACCTGCTCGCGGGGGAGCTGGCGCCGGGAACCAGCAGGCGGGGGCCGCCCGTTCCGTCCGCCGGGACCGACCAGACGTTGTTGGTGCCGTCCCCGGTCTGCACCGTGTAGACCACCGTGCGATCGTCCAGCCAGTCCGGCTGGTCGTCCACGCTCGCGGTCCCGGCCAGCGGCACCGTCGTCCCGGCGGCCAGGTCCAGCACCGCCAGCCGCCAGCCCTGCCCGGGGTCGCCGTTCACCGCCGCCTTGTAGGCGATGCGCGTGCCGTCCGGCGACAGCGACGGGCACTCCACCCCCGCCCGCAGCGTCCACACCTTCCCGGCCCGGAAATCCCCCGCCACCAGGTGGCGGCGGCCCCCGGTGGACAGCGTGGCGTAGAACCGGTTGTCGTCGGCGGCGAAGGTCACCCCCCAGAAGTTCACGTCCGCGTTCCGGTACGCCCTGCCGTCCAGCGTGATCGCGAACTCCTCCAGCGAGTGCACCAGCCGCCCGGTGCGGGTGTCCAGGATGCCGGTACGGGTGGAGAAGCCGGCGGCGGCGTAGGAGTGGCCGTCGATGAACAGCGTCCAGGCCACCATCCGCCCGCTGGCCGAGACCCGCAGCCGGTTGGGGAACCCGGTCAGCGGGACCGTACGCCGGGCCGCCAGCCGCTCGTCCATCACCACCAGGCCGGTGGCGGTGAGCGCGCCCACCGGGGTCAGACAGGCCACCGTCCCGCCCGCCCGGTAGGCGCGGTCGCAGCGCACCCCGGTGACCTCGCGCGGGCCGCCGGGATCGGCCCTGGCGACCGTGGACAGCAGCCCGTTACTGAGCACCTGGAGGGTGGGCCCGTCCTGGACGGGGGCCGCCGAGGCGGGGGTCCGGTGGTCGGGGGCCAGCACCGCGTAGCCGACCGCGACCACGGCCAGCAGTACGGCGGCCCCGATGGTCAGCAGCAACCGCCGCCGGAGCGAGTTCATGGCTTCCTCATCAGCAGGTACACGGCCCCGGCCATGACCGGGACGGCGGTCGCGGCGGCGGCCAGCAGGGCGGGGCGCGGCCCCCACGCCTGCCAGGCCAGGCCGAACAGGACCGAGGAGACGACATAACAGAGCGCCTGGCCGCTCTGGACCAGCGCCAGGCCGGTGGCCCGCAGCTCCGGCGGGAACACCGTGCCCGCCAGCGCCATCAGCACCCCGTCGGTGGCCGCGTAGAACACCCCGTACAGGACGGGGACCAGCACCAGCGGCGCCCAGCCGCCCAGCGGCGCGGCCAGCAGCAGGTAGACCGCCACCAGCGCGCCGTGGCCGCCCACCATGATCCTGACCTTGCCGTACCGGTCGGCCAGGCGGCCGAGCGGCACGGCCAGCAGCAGGTAGACCAGGCTGGTGGCCACCGCCAGCAGCGGGAACCAGCCCAGGCCCAGGCCGCTCTGCCGCTGCAGCAGCAGGTAGACGAAGCCGTCGCCGATGGTGACCAGGCCCAGCAGGCAGGCCGCCGGCAGCAGCCGGGTCCGGGCCACCGCCCGCCACGGCAGTGTCGCGCGCTCCCGCCGTACCGGGGGGACGTCCTGGACGAACAGCGCCAGGATGAGCAGGCCGAGCAGGGCCACGCAGAAGCTGGCCACGAAGACCGGCCCGAACGCGCCCCCGGCCAGCAGCAGCACGCCCAGCGCGGCCAGCGGGCCCAGGAACGCGCCGGTGGCGTCCATGGTGCGGTGCACCCCGAAGGCCAGGCCGAGCCGTTCCGGCGGGGTGGTCAGGGTGATCAGCGCGTCCCGCGGCGCGGTGCGCAGGCCCTTGCCGGCCCGGTCGGCCGTGATGGCCAGACCGATCAGCGGGCCGGACGCGCCCGCCGCCAGCAGGCCCAGCTTGGCCAGCGCCGACAGGCCGTACCCGGCCCCGGCCACCGCCTTGTGGCGGCCGATCCGGTCGGCCACGTGCCCGCCGGCCAGCCGCAGCAGCACCGTCGCGCCGGTGTAGAGGCCGTCGATCAGCCCGTACGCGGCCGGGCTGAACTGCAGGCCGACCACCAGGTACAGGGGCAGGATCGCGGTCACCATCTCCGCGGAGACGTCGGTGGCCAGACTGACCGCGCCCAGCGCGTACACCGTGCCGCCGACGGTCCGCAGGGATCCGCCGGCGGCACGGGTGCGGTCCAGAGTGGACAGGTACACGCGCGTCAGTGGCAGGCGGTGGTGCCGCTGTCGGCGTAGGTCCTGCCCGCCTCCGGCACGAACTGCCAGCTGTAGGAGTTGGGGTGCAGGGTCAGCTTGAGCACGCCGTGGGTGTCGCTGTTGCGGGCCTCGCTGTTGGGCAGGATGGTGCCGAAGCCGTAGTGGCCGGCGCCGCCCATGCCGGCCACGATGTGGCGGATGCCGCGGGCGGTGTCCAGCTGGTTGGCCGGGTTGATGGGGGCGAACCGCTCGTACTGGTGGTTGTGGCCGGTCAGGATCAGGTCGGCGTTGGCGTCGTACAGGGCCTGCACGAACGGCGCCACCGAGCTGTTGGGGGCGTGGTTGGCGCCCGAGGTGTAGCGCGGGTGGTGCCACATGGCGACCGTGCACGGCCGGGTGTTGGCGGCCAGGTCGGCGCGCAGCCAGGTGACCTGCGCCGAGGTGGTGCCGCAGGGGACCGCCGAGCAGTTGGAGTTGAGCACGATCACATGCCAGTTGCTGCCCAGGTCGTAGGAGTAGTAGCCCTTGGTCGGGTCGCCGGCGGCCGAGCCGAAGTAGCCGTAGTAGCCGGTCGCGCCCGAGGTGTTGTAGTCGTGGTTGCCCGCCACCGGCCGGGTACGCGCCTTGTGCCGGCCCCAGGTCGGGTGGTAGTAGCTGTTGAACTCGGCGGCGGTGCCGTTGTCGTACACGTTGTCGCCGAGGGTGAAGACCGTGCCGGGGATGCCGTCCAGCAGCGCCGCCGTCGCGGTGTCGCCGGACCCGGAGGTGGCGATGTCACCGGCGCCCACCAGCACCGGGTCGCCGCCCGGGGACGGGCTCGGGCTTGGCGACGGGCTGGGGGTCGTGCCGGTGGTCACCACCAGCTGCGGGGCGGTCGAGGCGCCGCTCTCCCGCGAGTCGTAGTCCACCCCGTCGGTGCTGGCCGAGGTGACGGCGATGCTGTAGGTGCCGTTGCCCGTCACGTACGAGGTCACGTCCACCTCGTACCAGGCGTTGCGGGCCACCGACCCGATCGAGCCCAGCGTGGGCCCGTCCACGGCCGGCTGGTTGTTCCAGGTGGTGGACGTCTCCGACCAGGTGGTCGAGCTCATCCCCCGGAACGTGCCGCCGCTGCTGCTCTCCGACCCGGCCACGTCGTCGGTGTGCAGCCGCAGCTTCACCGAACTGATCGTCCCCGACACCCCCGACACGGTGAACCGCAGAAAGATCCGCTTCACCGGCGAGTTGTCCGCCCCCAACTGCCCCGAGGTCCCGTAGTTGGTCCCCGTCGCGCTGTTGTCCACGTACGTGTCCGCGACCGGACCGAAGGTACTGGTGGCCGCACTGGCCACCCCTACGGACAGGCACACCCCCAACCCCAACGCCGCCACAACCGCCAGCACACTCCCACGCCGAACCATCGCGTTCCTTTCGCCTGGCCTGACCTTGAGCCCGCCCGGACTGTAAACGCCCAACCCCGCCCAACCGGTGATCACCGAACGACCATCCGGTGAAGCCCAGGCGTCCTGGACGAATCGCGACGAGCGTCGGCCGACCGGATCAGCCGGCGGGCGCGTCCCCGTACAGGGTGTTCAGGCCCACCAGGAGCACGTCGCGGCGGCCGGCGGCGGTGCGCTGGAGGTCGGGGTGGAAGCCGTGCAGGGAGAACAGGGCCAGGGTGGCCTGGCCGCTGTCGTGTCCCTGTTCGGCGAGTAGGCCGCGGATGTGCTCCAGGCGTTCCAGGTCGGCGGCGCCGCGCGGGCGCACGGTCGCCTTGGCCTCGCCGATCAGGGCGATCCCGGCGCGCGGGGCCTGCGGGCGCTGACCGGGGGTCAGGGCGAGCACATCGACCTCGTGCCTGGTGCGGGCGCGTGGGTCGGCGACTTCGGCGGCCCCGGTCAGCCCCCAGCGCGAGCCGGTCTCGTCCTGGCCGAAGGAGCGGGTCCATTCCCGGGCCAGCTCCTCGAAGTGCGGACCCAGGATCTTGGAGTTGACGGTGGGCTGCGAGGCCGCCCAGACCCGGCCGGCCCGGCCCCGCTCGATCTCGTCGGCGAACGGGAGGGTGACCAGCTGGTTGAGCCGGATGATCGGATCGATGACGGTGATGACCGGGTTGCGCGCCTTCAGCAGGTCCTGGCTCTTGCGCAGGTACCCGGTCGACTCCAGCACCTCCAGCGGCGCCACCACCGAGGCGCGGGGCCGCTCCAGCACGGCGCCGATCTTCGACGGAGTGCTCGCCCCCTCGCTGACCGCCGTCAGCAGGTCGTAGTAGAGCGTGCGGTGGGTGATACGCGGGTCCTCCCGGAGCAGGAACTCCGCCTCCACCCGGGTGTACAGGGCGCGGCCCGGATCCAGCAGCGTCCGGCACACCCAGTCCCCGAACTCCGCCACCCCGGCGGGAGCCGGTCCCGGCGCCAGCGGGCGGTATCCGGGCGCGCCGCCCACCACGGCGTCCACCCGGAACGCGGTGGCGGGGTCCTCGATCTCCCACTGCCGCCGCGCGGTACGGAAGTCGAAGGCGCCCAGCCGCAGATCGACCACCGCTCGGCCGCGCAGCGGTTTGGTGCCGGTCAGCAGGTCGCTCATCACGCTCATCGCCGATCCGCACAGGATCATGCGCCCGCCCGGACCCTGCCCGGCCTGGGACTGGTCGTAGATCAGCTGCAGGAACCCGGGCACCTCGGGGGAGTGCTGCATCAGGTACGGGAGCTCGTCGACGACCACCAGGGGAGCGCCTCCGGTGCGTCCGGCCACCTCCAGGGCGGTGGTCAGCACCTCGCGCCAGTCGGTCAGCTGCAGCGCCCCGGCCGGCAGGCCGGCGTGTGCCGCGATGGCCTCGGTGAACCGGCGCAGGGCCGGGATGCGGCCCTCCTCCTGGACTGCCGTCAGATAGAGGCCGCCGCAGGCCCGGGTGAGGGCCTGGAGCAGGAAGGACTTGCCGTGGCGGCGGCGCCCGGACACTATCGCCAGGCGCAGCTGGGGCGCTGGGTCGATGAGGAAACCGCGCAGCAGCTCCCACTCGTGGACACGGTCCAGCACCGTGCCGGGCTTCGCCAGATCCATCACATGTATAGGTTAACCTTAACGAATTTTGTTTGGGTCAACCTGAACTGGTCCACGACTGGCGGCGGGATTCGGCCAGGGCGATGGCGGTGGCGGTGGCGACGTTGAGGGAGCCGACTCGGCCGGTTTGGGGGATGTAGGTGGTGGCGTCGCAGGCGTCCAGGAGGGCGGGGGAGCAGCCGTGGTCCTCGTTGCCGACGGCGATGCAGATGTCGCCGGTGAGGGGGGATTCGTGGAGGGGGAGGGCGTCGGTGGTGAGTTCCAGGGCGATGACGCGGTAGCCGTCCTGGTGGGCGGCCTTGACGGCCTCGGCGGCGGGGACGGGGGGGTGCCAGGTGAGCAGGCGGTCGGTGCCCAGGGCGGTCTTCTGGGCCTTGGGGTTGGTGGGCGGGGTGGCGTTGCCGGCCAGCCAGATGGTCTCCACGCCGAAGGCGGCGGCGGTGCGGAAGATGCCGCCGACGTTGAAGGGGCCGGTCACCGACTCCAGGATGAGCGCCAGGCGCGCGTCGGTGTTCCGTCGCCAGGTGCGGTTGAGCCGCTTGACGTCGGTCGGCCGGAGCTGGCGGCGCGGGCTGGGGGTGCTCATCGCGGGGTCACTTTCAGGATGCGGTAGGTGGCGCGGGAGGCGTGGCGGGTGGTGGTCCAGCCCTGTTCGGTCAGCCAGCGTTGCAGGGAGTCCGAGCCCAGGTGTTTCTGGACGACCAGGTAGGCCACGCCGTCGGGGGTGAGGCGGTCCAGCCACTGGGTGAGCATGGCGTGCAGGGCGGGCTTGCCGATGCGGATGGCCGGGTTGGACCAGATCGCGCGGAAGCGCAGCTCGGGCGGGACCTCGTCCACGTGCACCGACCTTACTTTGTCAAGGGCGGCGGCCGTGGCGTTGCGTGCGGTGAGCTCCAGGCAGCGGCGGTTGACGTCGACGGCCCAGACGGTCGCCTCCGGGGCGCGGGCGGCCATGGTGAGCGCGATCGGGCCGTAGCCGCAGCCCAGGTCGAGCAGGTCGCCGGTGGCGGGCGGGCGGGGGACCGACTCCAGCAGGATGCGGGTGCCCAGGTCGACGCGCTCGGGGGAGAACACGCCGCTGTCGGTCTCCAGGCGCAGGTGCAGGTCGGGCAGCGCCAGATCGACCGACCCGGGCCGCGAGGGGGCCTGGGGCCGCTCCTGGAAGTAGTGCGCGCCGCCGTTGCTCACGCCCCGCAACGTTACCAATCCCGGACCACCGCCCAGGCCACCCAGCCCTCTCCCCGGCAATCAGCTTTCTAGGCCAAATGTGAGGTTTGCCCGGCCGCTGCCGGGCCGGCCCGGCCGGAGGCGGGCCCAATGTCACAGCCGGGCCGCCGTGCCGGAGGCGCGGCCAATGTCACGGCACACGGGTGCCCAGGACGAGGGCGGCGCCTGAGACCAGGACGCCGGCCAGGATGGCGGCGATGATGAAGCGTTGGGTGATCTCCTGGTGGACGATTTTGTAGCCGAGGGAGGTGCCGATCTGGTCGTAGACGTCGCGGAGTTCCGCGCCCGACTCCGCGGTGTAGGAGCGGCCTGAGGTGCCGTCGGCCAGGGACTGCAGGGTCTGTTTGTTGACCGGCACCTGTACGTCGCGGCCGTCGATGGCCACGGTGCCCTCCGGCGTGCCGTACGCGATCGTGGAGACCGGGACCTTGGCGCCCAGCGCGGCCTCGATGGCCTCGTTGACCGAGCGGCCGGAGGTGTTGTCGCCGTCGGACAGCAGCACGATGGCGGCGGGGGGCGGGTCGGTGACGGCCTGCTGGTCGAAGGAGCGGATGGCGTCCAGCGAGTTGAAGACGGCCTCGCCGATGGCGGTGCCCGGCCGGGTGGTCAGGTTCCGGATGGTGTTGATCACGGCGGCGTGGTCGGTGGTGGGCGGGATGGCCACCGCGGCCGAGCGGGCGAAGGAGACCACGCCCACGTTGAAGCGCTCCGGCAGCTCCTGGACGAAGGTCTCGGCCGCCTGCCTGGCCGCGATCATCCGGCTCGGCGGCACGTCGGCCGCCTCCATGGACAGCGAGATGTCGATCGCGATCATGATGGTGGCCCGGTCCCTGGGCACCCGGACCGCGTCGGCAGGACGGGCCGCGCCCAGCACCAGCAGGCTCATCATGACCAGGAACAGCGCCGCGGCCACGTGCCGCCGCCAGCCGGGCCGCTCGGGGGCCACCAGGGCCAGCAGCGCCAGGTTGGTGAAGCGCACCGCGTACCGCCGGCGGGTGAACTGGAGCACCACGTAGACGGCGGCCAGCACGGCCAGGGCGGCGAACAACCAGAGCCAGGCGGGGGACAGGAAGATCATGCGCGTGCCCTCCGGGCCAGGAGGTGGGCGGTCCGGCGTTGCTGCAGGACGAACTGGGCGATGTCGAACACCCAGTCCCGGTCGGTGCGGAGCACCAGGTGGGCGGCCCCGCTGCGGCGCAGCGCCACCCGGTTGGCCTCGCGCTGGGCGGCGGCGGCCTCGGCGTACCGCTCGCGCAGCCGGCGGGACAGGTGGATGTCACGGGAGTGGCCGGTCTCGGGGTCCAGCAGGGTGACCGAGCCGACGTCGGGCAGTTCCAGCTCGCGCGGGTCGATGACCTCCACGGCCAGCACCTGCTGGCGGGCCGACAGGCGCCGCATCGGGCGCTCCCAGGTGGCGGGGTCGTCCAGGAAGTCGGAGACCACCACCCGCATGCCGCGCCGCCGGTGCGCGGCGGCCATCAGCTCGATCGCGCCGCCGAGTTCGGTGGAGCCGGTGGCGCGGGGCGCGTCGGTGAGCGAGGCGAGCAGCCCGAACAGGGCCGGGCGGCCGGGCCTGGCGGGGTAGCGGTGCAGTTCCTCGCCGTGCATCACGTACGCCCCGAAGCGGTCGCCGACCCGGCTGGCCAGGAAGCCGATCGCCGACAGGGCGGCGATGACCAGGGAGCGTTTGTCGGTGTCGGCGGTGCCGAAGTCCATGCTGGCCGACATGTCGGCCAGCGCCCAGGTCTCCAGTTCCCGGTCGGCGATCAGGTCCCGCACGTGCGGGATGGTGGTGCGGGCGGTGACCGCCCAGTCCATCCGGCGCACGTCGTCCTCGCCGGGCACGTAGACCCGGGTGTCGCCGAGCTCGCTGCCGGGTCCCGGCAGCAGCCCCTGGTGGCCGCCCTGGAGCAGCCCGTCCAGGCGGCGCACCACGGTCAGTTCCAGCCGCCGCAGCGCCGCGTGCGGAGCGCGGCGCAGCTCCGGGGAGCTCACCGCTGGCCCTGGTTCCAGACCACCAGCGGCGGCGGCACCGACAGCAGGATCTGGCGGATCACGTCCTCCGGTTCGATGCCGTCGGCCAGGGCGTCGAAGGTGAGCATCAGCCGGTGGGACATCACGTCCACGGCGACGTCGCGGATGTCGTCGGGGAGCAGGTAGTCGCGGCCGCGCAGCAGGGCCAGCGCCCGCCCGGCGGCCACCAGGCCGAGGGTGGCGCGCGGGCTGACCCCGATCTCGATGGTCTCCTCCAGCTCGCGCAGCCCGTACTCGGCGGGGTTGCGGGTGGCCATGACCAGGCGGACCACGTAGTCGGCGACCAGCTGGTGGACCGAGACCTCCTCGGCGGTCTGCTGCAGGGCCAGCAGCCGGTCCGGGTCGAGCACCTTCTCCGGCACCGGCGGGGTGACGCTCATCCGGTGCAGGATCTCCAGTTCCTCGTGCGCGGTGGGGTGGGCCACCCGCACCTTGAACAGGAACCGGTCGCGCTGCACCTCCGGCAGGGGGTAGACGCCCTCGGACTCGATCGGGTTCTGGGTGGCCAGCACCACGAACGGGCGGGGCAGCCGGTGGGTGACGCCGGCCAGGGTGACCTGGCGTTCGGCCATGACCTCCAGCAGCGCCGACTGCACCTTGGCGGGGGCGCGGTTGATCTCGTCGGCCAGCAGGAAGTTGACGAAGACCGGCCCCAGCTCGACGTCGAAGCGTTCGCTGCTCGGATGGTAGACGCGGGTGCCGACGATGTCGCTGGGAACCAGGTCGGGGGTGAACTGGATGCGCGCGAACGTGCCTCCGACGACGGTGGCCAGCGTGGAGGCGGCCAGCGTCTTGGCCACCCCGGGCACGCCCTCCAGCAGGCAGTGGCCCCGCGCCAGGAGCGCCACCAGCAGCCGTTCCACCATGTGGTCCTGGCCGACGATCACCCGGCGCACCTCGCTCAGGGCCTCGCGCAGCGCGCCCAGGTCGGCGTCGGTGTTCCCATCGGCGGCCCGGGCGACACTGGTGCCCGGCTCTTCCTCAGCAACGGTCATGGGTGTTATTCAATCGTGACTCCCCGGCAGAAATCCATGGTCTGTCCCTGCCCGCTGTGGCGGATGGGAACACCAGGTGTGTTTTCATGAGGGAGATGGCCACTCCACTGCAGTACGGCGACCCGCCCCGGCTGGGGCCTTTCGTGCTGCAGGCGCGTCTTCAGGCGGCCCCGGCCGGGCTGGTCTACCTGGCCCAGGGCGCGGACGGCCGGGCGGTCTCGGTGGCCGTGCTGACCAGGGGCGCCGCGCTGGACCCCGCGGCCAGGGACCGGTTCGTGACCGGGATCAAGGACAGTGAGGCGGCCCGCAGCGGGGTGCGCGGGCTGCTGTCGCGGGTGGGCCGGATGCGGCGCGCGGCGGGTACCCCGCCGGTGGTGGCCTGGGACGGCGGTGAGGCCCCCTGGGTGGCGGTGCCGTACGCGCCGGGCGGGATCGGGGCTGAACGGTTCCTGGAGCCGGTGATGGTCTCGGGCATGCTGATCGGCGACCGGCACGGGCCGGACTTCGTGCCGTACTGGCTGGGGGACCGCAACCCGGCGCTGCCCGCGCCGCCGCCCCCGGCGCCGCCGCCGACCGAGACGGTGCGCTCGGTGACGCTGGCCTCGGTGGCGCTGGCCACGCTGGTGCTGCTGGCGGGGGTCATCCTGTGGCTGATGATGTTCCGCTCCGACGACGAGGTCACCCCGGCGCGGCCGCTGCCGCCCACCGTGTTCGTGCCGACGCCGCCGCCGGTGCCGACCTCGCCGGAGCCGATGCAGCCCTCGCCGAGCCCAGGGGAGACCGAGACCCGGGGGCAGAGCCCGAGCCCGCTGCCGGGCGGCGAGGACCCGGGACAGGCCATCTGATCACAGGTCGTCCAGGAAGCTGAGCACCCGGCAGAACCAGGTGTGGCCGCTTCCGTTGACGACGGTGCGCCCGCAGTCGCCGCAGACCGTCGCGGCGGGCCTGGCCCGATGGCCCTGGCCGACCTGCGGCAGGAGCCGCGCCGGGCACTGTTGCATCGCGGCGAACACCGACCCGCGCACCTCCTTCCCGCACCACGGGCAGCGCGGCAGCCGCGTCTGGAAGGGCGTGGCCGGGTGCGGGGCGCGGCCCAGCAGCGGCAGCAGCACCGGCCCGCCCCCGGTCTGCGCCCCGGCCGTCCCGATCACCGGGTCCCGCTGCTGGAACAGGCCCGACCGGCTGGCGCCCAGCGCCGCCACCGAGTACGTCTCGGCGGGCACGGTCACGTGCAGGGTGGACCCGATGCGGCCCGGTACCACCAGCCCGGACCCGCTGGTCTGCCCGGCCAGCGCGACCGAGACCGGGTCCCCGGCCCGCATGCCCATGGCCTGCGCCGAGGTGGTCAGGGCCGGGGTGATCGACAGCGTCCGCCCGTACCCGGCGCCGGCGACGAACCCCATCGCGTTGAAGGTCCCCGTCCCGGCCGGCGCGCTGCGGCCCTGGGTGTTCAGCGCCTGGTACGGCTCCCCGCCCAGTTGGTAGAGCAGGTGGCGCCGGTCGTAGACGTACTCGCCGAGCAGGTAGAGCGCGAACCCGCCCGGGCCCGCGATGAGCCCGGTCACGGCGCGCAGCGCGTCCCGCACCCAGGCGTCCCGTTCGGTGGCGGTCGGCCGCCACGACTGCGGCCGGTTCTGCAACTGCGTCATAACGGTCACGGTAGGCAGCCGCCCCGGCCCGCCCCAGGGGGCTGTCCCTCAGGCTGTCCCTCAGCCGCGGGAGGGTCGCAGGGCGGGGGCGGCCAGGGCCACGAACAGGGCCAGCACCGCCGGGACGCCCAGCGCCACCGGCAGCGAGGTGAGTTCGGCGGCGGCGCCGATCAGCACCGGCCCGGCCAGCAGCCCCAGGTAGCCCAGGCTGGCCACCCGGGCCAGGGCGCGGCCGGACTGGGCCGGGTCGCGGTGGCCGGCGGCGGAGAACACCTGCGGGATGATGCACGACAGGCCCGCCCCGAACAGGCCGAAGCCGATCACCCCGGCCAGCTGGTGGCCGATCAGCAGCGCCGCCAGCAGGCCCGTTCCGGCCAGCGCGCCGCAGCAGCGCACCAGCAGCACCGGCCCGAACCGGGCGGTCAGCCGGTCCCCGGCCAGCCGCCCCGCGGTCATCATGATCGAGAAGGCGGCGTAGCCGACCGCGCCCACCGACTCCTGGGCGGCCAGGTCCTGCACCAGGTAGACCGAGCTCCAGTCGGCGGCGGCGCCCTCGCCGACCAGGCAGCAGAACGACAGCACGCCCAGGAACAGCACCCACCCGCCGAGCCGCGCCTGGGGCCCCTCCTCCCGCTGGGGGTCGCGCCCGGCGTCGAAGGCGTCGGGCAGCGCCCAGCGGGCGCACACCACCGCCATCGCGGTGATCACCACGCCGACCGTGCCGAAGGTGACCGGCACGCTGGCCTGGGCGTGGGCGAACAGGCCGCCCACCCCGGCTCCGGCGAAGCCGCCGAGGCTGAACACCGCGTGGAAGGAGGACATGATCGGCCGGGCGTGGGCGCGTTCCACCACCACGGCGTTGGCGTTCATGGACACGTCCAGCACGCCGTGCACCACCCCGAAGGTGAACATCGCCGCGGCCAGGGCCGGCAGGCTCGGCGCGTACGCCGGGAGCAGCAGCACCACTCCCTGGGCCAGGGCGACGGGGATCATCACGCGGCGGCTGCCGTACCGGTCGACCAGGCGGCCCACGACCTGCATGCCGGCGATGGCGCCGGCGGCGATGCCGAGCAGGCCCAGGCTCAGCTCGCCGTCACTGAGGGACAGACGGTCCTTGATGGCCGGGATGCGGGAGGTCCAGGTGCCCAGCGCCATTCCGGCGATCATGAACAGCCCGTACACGGCCAGGCGGGCCCGCAGCAGCGTGGCCCGGTCGGGGGCGGTGATCGTCATGGGGGACGTTCCTTACTTCGTAAAGGAGGGGGGTCAGGTGACCCGGACCGTCACCCCGGCGCCGGTGAGCGCGTCGAGCTGGTCACGGGGAATGCCGACGTCGGTGACCACCACGTCGAGCTTGTCGTAGGAGCACACCGCGCCGAAGGCGGTGCGGGTGAACTTGCCGGAGTCGCAGGCCACGATGACCCGCCGGGCCGAGGCGATGGCGGCCTGCTTGACCGCCACGTCCTCCAGGTCGTGCGCGGTGACCCCGTGCTCGGCCGACATGCCGCAGCAGCCGATCACCGCGGTGTCGAAACGCAGCGCCCGCAGCGAGGTCTCGGTCAGCGGGCCGACGAAGTTCAGCTCGCCGGCCCGCACCTCCCCGCCGGGCAGCACGAGCTTGACGCGGGGGGCCAGGGCCAGCTCGTCGGCGCAGCGCAGGGCCAGCGGCAGCACGGTCAGCCGCCGGTCGTGCACCGCGCGGGCCACCTCCAGGGTGGTGGTGCCGCCGTCCAGCACCACCGCCTCGCCGTCGGCCAGCAATGCGGCCACCTCCTGGGCGATGCGGCGCTTGGCGTCCACCGCCTCCCGCTCCCGTACGCCGAAGGGGGGTTCCTCGCCGCGCAGCAGCAGGCTGAGCGCGCCGCCGCGGACGCGGCGCACGACGCCCTGCTGGGCGAGCTCGTCCAGGTCGCGGCGGATGGTCATCTCCGAGACGCCATGCCTGGCGGCCAGCTCGGCCACCGAGACGCTGTCGTTGACGCGCAGCGCGTTCATGATCGCCCGAATCCGGTCGGCACCTTCCATGTGTGCATTTGAACACAAGCAATGTTCGATACGCAATCGGGCACACTTGGGCGTATGCGTGCCAGCCGGTTGCTCTCCCTCCTGCTGCTGCTCCAGACCCGCGGCCGGATGACCGCCGCCGAGATCTCCACCGAGCTCGAGGTGTCCATCCGCACCGTCTACCGCGACGTGGAGGCCCTGTCCGCCGCCGGCGTGCCCGTGTACGCCGACCGCGGCCCCGCCGGGGGATACCAGTTGCTGGACGGCTACCGCACCCGGCTCACCGGGCTGACCGCCGCCGAGGCCGCCTCGCTCTTCCTGGCCGGGCTGCCCGGACCCGCCGCGGACCTCGGCCTCGGCGAGGTGGCCGCCGCCGCCGAGCTGAAGGTGCTGGCCGCGCTGCCGCCCGAACCCCGCTCCCAGGCGGCCATGATGCGCGAACGCTTCCACCTGGACGTGCCCGGCTGGTACCGGTCAGGCGAGGAGGTCCCGCACCTGGCCGAGGTGGCCGAGGCCGTCTGGGAGCAGCGGCCGCTGCGCATGCGCTACCGCCGCTGGGGCCCCGAGGAGGTCGAACGCGACATCCACCCCTACGGCCTGGTGCTCAAAGGCGGCTCCTGGTACCTGGCCGCCGAGACCTCCGGCGACTTCCGCACCTACCGCATCGCCCGCATCCTGTCGGTGCACCCCCTGCCCGGCCGCTTCGAACGCCGCCCCGACTTCGACCTGGTCGACTTCTGGCGCCGCTTCGCCGCCGACTTCGCCGCCCGCATGTACACCGGCACCGCCCGCATCCGCCTCCACCCCGACTCCCTGGGCCTGCTCCGTTACACCCTCGGCAACGACACCGTCGAGGAGTCCCTGGCCGCCGCCACCTCCGACCCCGACGGCCGGATCCTGCTCTCGGTCCCCATCGAGTCGCTGCGCCACGCCCGCTGGCAACTGCTGCGCCTCGGCTCGGGCCTGGAGGTCCTGGACCCGCCCGAGCTGCGCGACCTGATGGCCGAAGCCGTCAGGGAACTGGCCAAGATGTACGGCGTCTGACCGCGGTTCGGTCCTCTTTACCGACCTTTACCGCCGTACGGGCTTACCCGATATGCCGGAGGGCACCAACGGCCAATCGCCGATAGAAGGGAGGCATCCATGGATGTCAGGCCCGAGCACCTCGTCTTCTACGCGGTCCTGGTCGGGTTGGGAGCCGCGGGTGTGGTGGACTGGCCCGTCGTGGGCATCGTCGCCATCGGCCACCTGCTGTCCAGCCAGCGCCGCTTCCCCCGCCTCCGGGAGGCCGGGGAGGCCGTGGAGGCGGCCTGAGCCTTCACAGTCGGATGAGTCAGGTGTGGTTGATCGTGGCGCGCGGGCTGCTCGGCGGCCTGCTCGTGATGGTCTTCGCCATGGCCGGTGAGACGGTGACGCCCAAGCGGTTCGCCGGCATCTTCGCCGCCGCTCCCGCCGTGGCGCTGGCGGGCATGACGGTCACCGTGCTGGACCAGGGCAGCCGCCCGCTGGCGGAGTCCGCGCTCGGCATGATCGCCGGATCGGTGGCGCTGGTCGCCTACTGCGCGGTGGCCGTGCCCCTGGTGCGCAGCCTGGGCGCCCTGGCGGGCTCGGTGACGGCGCTGGCCGTGTGGGCGGCCGTCGCGGGCGCGGGCTGGGTGCTGATCACATGAGCGCGGGGAACCGGATCCGGGTGCGGCCGTCGAAAATACGGCAGACGCCGGTGCGTGGGCTGGTGGTGCGCTTCGCCTTCGGCGCGCTGGTCTCGGTGATCGCCGGCCTGGTCGGGCTGCACTGGGGGCCGGTGGCCGGGGGAGTGTTCCTGGCCTTTCCCGCCATCCTGGCCGCCACGCTGACCCTCATCGAGGAGGAGGAACATCGGCGTGCGCCCGCCGTCCAGGATGTCCGGGGCGCGGTGCTGGGCGCCGTGGGCATGATCGCCTTCGCGGTGTGCGTCTGGGCGACGGCCACCCGGCTGCCCGTTCCGCTCGTCCTGGGAATCGGCACCGCGGCGTGGGCGGTGATCGCCGCCGTACTGTATCTGGCGTTCGGCCTTCACCGGGGCAATGAGCCGTCCGGCTGACGGATGCGGGGCGTCCGTTTCGGGGGCAGGGGAGCCGCAGCCGGGTCGGTCGTTAAACCGATTGCGGGTGCCTGGGTTGGGCGGGAGCATGACCGGGTGTCTGCGATGAGCCCTTGGTGGGAGGAGGCCGGAGACGGCCCTCCCGTGCTGCTGCTTCATTCCACGGCCGCCGACTCCGGCATGTGGGACCCGCAATGGCCGGAGCTGGCCGGTGCCTTCCGTGTCATTCGCATGGATTTCCGTGGTTACGGCCGGACTCCGTGTGCCGCCGACGGGCCTTTCTCCCATGCGGGGGACGCGGCCGAGCTGCTGGATCGGCTGGGGACCGGGCCGGTGGCGGTGGTCGGGGCCTCCGGTGGTGGTGAGGTCGCCCTTCAGCTGGCCACGCTCCGGCCCGACCTGGTTTCCCGGCTGGTGCTGCTCAACGCCGGCGCCGGGTTGCCGCCCACGCCCGAGCTGGCCGAGTTCGGTGATCAGGAGGATCGGCTGCTGGAGGCGGGCGATCTGGACGGGGCCGTCGAGCTCAACGTACGCACCTGGCTCGGCCCGGAGGCGGCCCCCGAGGCGCACGCCCGCCTGGCTCTCATGCAGCGCAACGCCTTCGAGCTGCAGCTGGCGGCGGCCGAGGACCTGGAGTTCGTCAAACCCGCCATCGATCTGACGGTCATCACCGCACCCACGCTGGTCGTGATCGGCGCCCAGGACCTTCCCTACTTCCGGGAGACCGGGCGTCACCTGGCCCGTGAGCTGGCTTCGGCCGAGCTGCTGGAACTGCCGTGGGCGGGTCACCTGCCGGGCATGGAACGCCCGGAGGAGATCACCCGCCTGCTCCTGGACCGGCTGTCTAATTAATCTACATAGTAAAGCCGCTGGGTTGGGGAAAACCGAATTTTCGGGCAAAACCTCAACCCGGCTCCGAGTGGAGCCGATTTTGTCGGTGGCGGCGGGCACGATGGCGGCATGGCTTCATGGCAGGAGATCGAGAAGGCGGTGCCGGACTTCGCTGCCCGCGTCCTGGCGGTGATGGGCACGGGCAAGCACAAGACCATGGCGACGCTGCGCCGCGACGGTTCGCCGCGCATCAGCGGGACCGAGGTGGAGTTCAAGGACGGGGAGGCGTGGCTGGGCTCCATGCCGGGTGCGATGAAGGCGCTCGACCTGCGGCGGGATCCGCGGATCGCGGTGCACAGCCCGTCCGCCGACCCGCCTGAGAACCCGGACGCCTGGCAGGGGGACGCCAAGCTCGCCGGGCACGTCGTGGAGATCACCGACCCGGAGGTCATCGCCGGATACGGCGGCCCGCCGGGGTCGTCCTTCCATCTGTTCCGCATCGACATCGGTGAAGCCGTGCTCACCCATGTCGAGGGGGACGAACTCGTGATCACCAGCTGGACGCCCGGCCGCGGCCTCCGCGAGATCCGCCGCAAGTAGACCCGCGGCCCCTGGACCCCGTGCGTCCATCGGCTGCCCCCGTCCGGATTCCCCTTCCCCCTTCGAATCCGGACGCGGGGGCGGGCGGCCGATGGACGCATGGTTGGACGCTCGATCTCAGCTCGCGGACACCGCGCTGCTGCGGGGCCGCGAGCACCTCGCGCGGTCGGGGGTCCAATCGATCTCGGCCGCGCGGTCAGGCGACGGAGAAGCCGCCGTCCACGCAGATGGTCTGGCCGGTGATGGCGGCGGAGGCGGGGGAGGCCAGCAGAACGGCGGCGCCGGCGAAGTCGGCGGGCAGGCTGTTGCGGCCGGTCATGGTGCGGGCGGCCATGGCCTCGATGCGGCCGGGGATGGCCTGGGCGGCTTCGGTGAGGGGGGTGAGGACGAAGCCGGGGATGAGGACGTTGCTGGTGACGCCGTACCGGGTCCAGGCTTCGGCCTGGGAGCGGCACAGCCCGCACAGGGCGGCCTTGGCCACGCCGTAGACGCCGCTGTCGCCGAAGGCGCGCAGGGCCTGCTGGGAGCCGATGTTGATGATCCGGCCCCAGCCGCGGTCGGCCATGCGCGGGCCGAAGTGCTGGCCGAGCAGGTAGGGGGCGGTGAGATTGACGGCGATGGTCTGCTCGTAGTCGGCGGGGGTGAGTTCGGCCATCGGGCGGCGGATGTTGTTGGCGGCGTCGTTGACCAGGATGTCGATCTCGCCGAAGTGGCCGGCCGCCTCGGCGGTCACCCGGGTGAGCGCGGCCCGGTCGCCGAGGTCGGCGCTGATGGCCGCCGCGCGTACGCCGTGCCCGCGGAGCCGGTCGGTGGCCTCGGCGAGGGGGCCGGGGCGGCGGGCCACCAGCACCACGGCGGCCCCGGCGCGGCCGAGGGCCTCGGCGATGCCGTATCCGATGCCGGAGCTGCCTCCGGTGACGAGCGCGACCCGGTCGGTGAGCGAGAACAGCTCGGAGAGATATGACATAGCCGGTTATCGTATCGTCCTACCTTTGTCCTACGACAGTATTAAACGTTTGGCGTCGCGGTCCTGCAGCGGGCTAGCGTTCCGCCTGTCGGCACCGGTGAGTCAGCAGATTGGAGACACGGGATGACTGCTCAGCTTGTCGCGCTCTGCTTCGACGCGAACGACCCGCTCCGTGTCGCGCGCTTCTGGGCCGCAGTCCTGGGCTGGGAGACGGCCGACGAACTCCAGGATTCCATCGCGCTCCTGCCGAGCGATGACACCGGGTTCCGGATCCGATTCCTGCCGACCCAGGAGAAGAAGACCGGCCAGAACCTGATCCACTTCGATCTGACGAGCACGTCCCTGGAGGACCAGCAGGAGACGGTGGCGAGGTCGCTCGAACTCGGTGGGCGGCACATCGACATCGGGCAGGACCCGGAAGATGACCACGTGGTGCTCGCCGACCCCGAAGGCAACGAGTTCTGCGTCATCGGGCCGGGCAACGAGTTCCTCGCCGACTGCGGATTCATCGGAGCGCTCTCGTGCGACGGTACGCGGGAGGTCGGGTACTTCTGGAGCGAGGCGCTGAACTGGCCGTTGGTCTGGGACCAGGACCAGGAGACCGCGATCCGCTCACCGCACGGCGGCCCGAAGATCACGTGGGGCGGTCCGCCGCTGATGCCGAAGACCGGGAAGAACAGACTTCACTTCGACCTCGCCCCACCTGAGCTCGGTGACCAGCAAGCGGAGGTCGACCGTCTCATCTCCCTCGGAGCGACCCGAATCGACAGCGACCGGCCCGGGGCCGGCCGGGTGCTGATGGCAGACCCGGACGGCAATGAGTTCTGTGTGCTGACCCCCCGATAGCGTGACCTGGGCCCGCTGGTCGCCAGGCCCTCCACGCGGCGCGCCTAAGGGGGCGGTTCTACGGCGTGGCCGAGGGCGTCGGCAGATCAAGCTTCGCCGCGAGCCCTTCCAGCAGTTCGACCTGCTGCTGCGGGTGGGCGGGCAGGAGGTGGAGCGCGATGTGCATTTCGTCGGCGCCCACGGCCGCGGTCCGGTCGAGGTCGTTCAGTACGGCGTCGGTGAAGGCGGCGGGGGAGACCGGCGTGCCGGGAGGGGCCGGGATGACGTTCACCACGACGGCGCCGACGCCGCCTGCGTCGCGATACCAGCGCACCTGCGTGCGGGTCTCGTCCCAGTCGACGGCGACGGTGATGAAGCCGTCCCCGACGCGGGCGGCCCGTTCGATGGTGGGACGGGTGATCGCGCCGATGAACAGGGGGATGGTGTCCCCCCACGGCTTGGGACCGACCATGGACCGCGGGATCTGGTAGTGCTTGCCGCGGAACTCGACGGGGTCGGGAGCCCAGCAGGCCCGCATCGCGGCCGTGTGCTCGACGAACCCCGCCCCCCTGCGACCGGCGGGCACCCCGGCCGCGATGAACTCCTCAGGGATGTAGAACGGCGGCTGCCGGGTGCCGCCGCCCTGCCCGATGCCGACGTCCAGCCGTCCCCGGGACAGCCGGTCGAGCGTGGCCAGCCTGCGGGCCAGCACGACAGGCGAGTGGAAGATCGTGTTCAGGACGCCGGTGGCCACGCGGATCCGCCGCGTGTGCGCGGCCGCCCAGGTCAGCAGCTCCAGCGACTCCCAGACGTGGGATTCTGGCAGGCCCGCGTCGTTGCTCCAGTCCGGCCCGGCGGGGATGAGCAGCCGGTCGCTGGCGGACACGGCGTGGAATCCGAGCCGCTCGGCCGCCTGGGCCACGGCGACGACGGCGTCGGGCCCGGCGTACGGGCCGACGTGCGGCAGGCTGACGCCGATGCGCGGAAGGTGCATTCCTCTACTCCAGGGCTGTCGGGGCGGAACGCCCAGGTCAGGCGTCCCTTCGGGAAGAAGGTCGGAGCCGCGGGGAGATATTTGCGGCCTGGGACCGCAAGAATGCGGCCCGGGCTCCGACTCCATGGCGGACGGCGCCTCCGGGCTGCCGGCCTCCGACCGAAGGAGACCACATGAAGTTCTTGTTGATCATGCATAACAACCCGCTGATCTGGGATGCCCTGACCGAACAGGAGCGTAACGAGGTGATGACCGGCCACGGCGCGTTCATGGAGACCGTCACGAAGTCCGGGGAGATGGTCGGCACCGTCGCGCTGGCCGGCCCGTCGCAGAGCGCAGTGGTCCGGATCCGGGACGGCGTCCCGGCGGTGACGGACGGCCCCTACCTTGAGGCCAAGGAGTACCTGGGTGGCTACTACCTGGTGGAATGCGACAGCAGGGAGCGTGCCCTGGAACTGGCCGCGCTCATTCCGGACGCCGGCGTCCAGGGCCTCGGCGTCGAGGTGCGGCCGGTGGTCTTCGCGGGGACGGCCGACGGCTGAGCGCGTCCGAACGCCTGGGGGACCTGCTGCGCGACCTGGCGCCGCAGGTCCTCGGCGTGCTCCTGCGCCGCCACGGCGGGTTCGAGGAGTGCGAGGACGCGGTGCAGGAGGCGTTGCTCGCCGCGGCGCTGCGCTGGCCCGCCGAGGGCGTCCCGGAAAGCCCGCGGGCCTGGCTGGTCACCGTCGCCTCCCGCCGCCTGGTCGATCAGGTACGCAGCGAGCGGGCCCGCCGCCGCCGCGAGATCACCGTGGCGGCACGGGAGGGGCAGGGCGGCGAAAGCCCGGGCGACCGGGACGACACGCTCGCGCTGCTGTTCCTGTGCTGCCATCCGGTGCTGACGCCCGCCGCCCAGGTGGCGCTCACGCTGCGCGCCGTCGGCGGGCTCACCACCGCCGAGGTGGCGCGGGCGTTCCTGGTGCCGGAGGCCACCATGGCGCCGCGGATCAGCCGTGCCAAGCAGCGGATCAGATCCGCCGGCGCGTCGTTCGCCATGCCGGCCGCCCAGGAGTGGGCCGGACGCCTGGACGCCGTGCTGCACGTGCTCTACCTGATCTTCAACGAGGGCTACACCGCCAGTTCAGGACCGGACCTGCACCGCGGCGAGCTCACCGCGGAGGCGATCCGGCTCACCCGCGTACTGCACCGGTCCCTGCCCGGCGACGGTGAGTGCGCCGGGCTGCTGGCGCTGATGCTGCTCACCGACGCCCGCCGCGCGGCCCGCACCGGCCCGGACGGCGCCCTGGTACCGCTGGCCGAGCAGCGCCGCGACCGGTGGGACGCCGCCATGATCGAAGAGGGCACGGCGCTGGTCACCGCCGCCATGGCCGTCTCACCCCTCGGCCCGTACCAGCTCCAGGCGGCGATCGCCGCGCTGCACGTTCAGGCGCCGCGGGCCGAGGACACCGACTGGGAACAGATCCGCATCCTGTACGCGATCCTCACCCGGATCGCGCCGAACCCGATGGCCACGCTCAATCACGCCGTCGCGGTCGCGATGACCCGCGGGCCTCAGGCCGGACTCGTCCTGCTGGCAAGCCTGGACGGCGACCCCCGGATCGCCCGCCACCACCGCCTGCACGCCGTCCGCGCCCACCTGCAGGAGCTGGCCGGCGAGTACGCCGCCGCGCGGGAGAACTACCGGCTGGCGGCCCGGCGCACCACGAGCCTGCCCGAGCAGCGCTACCTGCGGGACAGGGCGGGCAGGCTGGACCGGTAGCGGCCGGCGAGGACGGTCACAGTTCGATGGGGAGGTGGCGGGGCCCGCGCAGCATGGCGCCGCGCCGGTAGGGCGGCGGGTCCTGGACCAGGGTCGCGCCGACCAGGCGGGGGAGCAGCGCGCCGAGCGCGGTCTGGGCTTCGATCCGGGCCAGCGGCGCGCCGTAACAGTGGTGGACGCCGCTGCCGAAGCCGAGATGCTGGTTGTCGGTGCGGGCGGGATCGAACCGCTCGGGGTCGTGGAACCGCTTCGGATCGCGGTTGCCCGCCGCCAGCACCAGGATCAGGGGCACGCCCTTGGGCACGGTGGTGCCGGCGACCTCGATGTTCGCCAGGGGAGTGCGCTGCCGCAGATGGACCGGGGGCTCGTAGCGCAGCAGCTCCTCCACCGCCCCGGGAAGCAAGCCGGGTTCCCGGCGCAGCCGCTCCAGCTGGTCGCGATGGCGCAGCAGGGTGAGCACCCCGTTGGCGATCAGGTTGACCGTGGTCTCGTGCCCGGCCACGAGCAGCAGCACCCCGGTGGCCGCCAGTTCCTCGCGGGTGAGCCGCCCGGCCGGGTCCGGCTCGTTGACGAACGCCGAGAGCATGTCGTCGCCGGGGTGGCCGCGCCGCCGCTCGGCCAGGTCCACCAGGTACCGGCCCATCTCCGTCAGGGCCTGGCCACCGGCGCGCTGCCGCTCGGCGGGATCCTCCCCGGCCTTGATGTCGGCGAAATCGATGATCGCGGCCGACCACTCCCGGAAGACCGGCTCGTCCTCGCGGGGGACGCCGAGCAGCCGGCAGATGACGGTCACGGGCAGCGGGTAGGCGAAGTCCTCGACGATGTCGATCCGGCTGCGGCCGGCCAGCCCCTCGATCAGTTCCTCGGTGATCTGAGCGATCTGGCCGCGCATGGCGTCCAGCCGGCCGGGGCTGTGCGGCGGGCCGAACGGCCGCATGGCCAGGCCGCGCAGCCGGTGGTGAGCGGGGTCGTCGAGCCGGATGAAGGAGATCTGCTCCTCCGGCTGGACCAGGGCGCGGTAGGGGGCGGCGATGTTGCGGGGATCGGAGCTGATCCGCGGGTCGTGCAGCAGGGCCACGATGTCGTGGTAGGCGCCGACCAGGTAGCCGCCGCCGGCCTGCCGCGCCACCCCCGCCGCGCGGAGTTCCGCGTACAGCGGGTAGGGGTCGGGACGGCTGGCGTAGTCGGTGATCCGCTCCAGCAGGCTGTCGACGGCCATGCGGGCTCCTCGGGAAGGGACGGCAGGGGTCAGCCGGCGGGCCGCACCACCGACAGCCGTCGGTCGGGCAGGTGTCCGGTGAGCGCGACGGTGGGACCGTGGCAGAGGCCTCGGGGGTCCGGCACGTTGGAGGGGACCGGGAAGTCGGCCACCAGCGGGCGGGCGTCGGCCGCGCCGGGCCCGGGCGGGAACGGGGCCGCGGTTTCGATCAGGCCCTGGTAGTGCTCCAGCCATTTGGCCATGTTCACGGTGACCGCGGCGGTGATCCGGCCGCGGTAGCCGTACACGGCCACCAGGCGGCCTTCGGCGATCGAGCCCTGGGCGATGAGCACCTGGTCGGAGAAGGTGGGCACGCCCACGGACTTGATGTTGAGCCCGAACTGGCTGGACCAGAAGACCGGGACCGCCAGGTGCGGGCGCCGTGACGGCCCCGGGCTGACCATGTTGTGGGCCGCGACCTCGGCCTGGGCGACCGCGTTGCCCCAGTGTTCCAGGGAGAGCATCTGGTACTCGAACAGCGGGTGCGGGAAGCGGGCGACGTCGCCGGCCACGAAGACGTCGTCGGTGACGATGCCGTACTGGTCGAAGACGCGGCAGCCGGCGTCGCAGGCGAGTCCGCGCGGGCCGGCGGCCAGGCCGGAGTCGGCCAGCCATTCGGTGTTTCGGACCGCCCCCATGGCGATGACGCACACGTCGGCCTCGAGGTGGCTGCCGTCGGACAGGTCGGCGCCGGTGAAGCGGCCGTCGCCGCGCAGGGCGGTGACCGTCACCCCGCAGCGCAGGTCCACGCCGTGGGCGCGCTGCAGGCCGGCCGCGAGCTGGGACAGCGTCCCGCCGAGCGCGCCCACCAGCGGCGCGGGGCCGCGTTCGGCGACCGTGACCTCGATGCCCAGTTCCCGGCAGGCCGAGGCGATCTCCGAGCCGGTGAAACCGGCGCCGATCACCAGGACCCGGCGCGGCCCGGCGGCCAGGCGTTCGGCCAGGTGGGCGGCGTCGTCGCTGGTGCGCAGGGTGAGCACGCCGTCCAGGGCGGCCTGGGCCTGGTCGGGCCAGGGCCGCGCCCGTGTCCCGGTGGCGATCAGCAGCCGGTCGTAGGGGAGGGGTTCGCCGTCGGCCAGCAGGACCCGCTTGCCGATCGGGTCCAGTCCGGTGGCGCGTACGCCGAGCCGCCAGTCGGCGTCCGGGTCGCGGCGGGCCGGCAGCGCGGTGGCGTGCGCGGCCACCCGGCCGAGCAGGACCTGTTTGGACAGCGGCGGGCGGTCGTAGGGCGGATGGGGCTCGTCCCCGACCACGGTCAGCGAGCCGGTGAAGCCCGCCTCGCGCAGCGTCTCGGCCGCCCGCAGCCCGGCCAGCGACGCCCCGACGATGACGATGCGGCCCTGACGAAGGTCACCGGGCACCGGTGTTCACCTGTTCGCCCACGAGGATGGCCTGGACGGGGCAGGCGGCCGCGGCCTGGCGTACGCGGTCGAGCTGACCGTCGGGGACGGCCGGGTCGTACCGCAACGCCTCCTCCCCGTGGAGTTCGAACACCTGCGGCGCGAGGAACACGCACTGCGCGTAGCCCTGGCAGCGGGTGAGGTCCACGACGATCCGCATGCCACGCCACTCCCTCCCGTCACCCCTGCGGGGACGGTCAGAGTGGTCCCCGGGACCACCCTCGCCTATCTCGTCCCCGCCGCCGTGGCGCCAGGCCGGGCGGTTGCCCCAGCCCAGACGGTTCGTTGGCCGGAAGGAGGGGTCAGGGCGCGCAGGGGGTGTGGTCCTTGGCGTGGAGGTCGGCCATGAGCTCCGTCAGCCGGCCCATGACGCGTTCCAGGTCGCGCAGGGTCTCCAGGTCCAGGTGGGCGAGCAGGTCGCGCCAGGTGCTGGCGCCGGCGTCCAGGATCTGGGCGGCCAGGTCGCGCCCGGCGGGGGTGAGCTCCACCCGGCGCACGCGCCGGTCGGTGGGGTCCTCCCGGCGGCTGGCCAGGCCGCGGGCGACCACCCGGTCGACGATGCCGGTCATGGTGGCCAGGCCGATGCCCAGTTCGCGGGCCAGGTCCTGCCCGGAGGCCGAGCCGAGAAAGGATAGTGACATCACCACCTTGAGTTGCTGCATGGTGAGGGTTGTGGCCAGCAGGGGCATCGAGCGGTCGCGGGCCAGGAAGCGGCCCAGCCCGCGCTGGCTCTCGGCCAGCCGGTCGATCAGCAGCGTCCGTTCGGAATCCTCCGTTGTCCCGCCGGGGTTCCGGCGCTCGGCGGTATCGTTTCCGGCCTGGTTGTTTCCCGCGCTGGTTCCCGCGCCGGGGCTGGTGCCCGGCCGTTCGCCTGTCTGGTCGCTCACGCTCACCTCTCGCAACCTGAGAAGGTTATCAGGAACGCAAGGTGACGTTAAATATTTGTGCAACGCGAAGTGTTAGAGTGGGGCGAACATCTGACTCCGGACCACCGACCCCCCCGGATCCAACGACCACGGCACCCCGAGGAGCCCGCCCCCATGACGTCCCTGGCCAGGCTGAGCCTCGCCAACCGCAGTCTCGTGATCATGATTGCGGTGGTGCTCGGCGCCTTCGGCGTGTTCGCCATCCCGTCGCTGAAACAACAGCTCCTGCCCTCCCTGGAGTTCCCGGGCGCCTTCGTCATCGCCGCCTACCCCGGCGCGGCCCCCGAGATCGTCGAGGAACAGGTCACCAAGCCGATCGAGAACAGCTTCCAGGGCATCGCGGGCGTCACCGAGGTCACCTCCACCTCCAAGGAGGGCCTGGCCCAGATCCAGGTCGCCTTCGAGTACGGCACCGACATCGACCAGGCCGTCGGCAAGATGCAGCAGTCGGTCTCCCGGATCAGCGGCCAGCTCCCCGACGGGGTCGACCCGCAGGTCCTGGCCGGCAGCACCGACGACATCCCGGTCATGGTGATCGCGGTCAGCGACGGCGGCGACTCGCACGCCATGGCCGACAAGCTGGAACGCATCATGGTGCCCGCCGTGCAGGGCGTGCCGGGGGTGCGCGAGGCCCAGGTCACCGGCAACCGCGAGAAGCAGGTCGTGATCACCCCGGACACGGCCAAGATGGCCCGCCTCGGCCTGTCCCCGGCCGCCATCCCCGACCTGCTGCGCGCCAACGGCGTGGCCATCCCGGCCGGCGCCCTGGAGGACGACGGCAAGAACCTCACCGTGCAGGTCGGCGACCGGATCGCCGGGGTGGACGACCTCAAGGGCCTCTACCTGACGCCCGCCGCCCCGGCCGCCGCGCGGCCCGGCCAGGCCCCCGCCGCGCCCAAGCCGGTCGAACTCGGCGACGTCGCCGACATCGAGGTCCGCGACGCCGACGCCACCACGCTGACCCGCACCAACGGCAAGCCGAGCCTGGGGGTGTCCATCACCATGACCCCCGACGGCAACGCCGTGCAGATCTCCCACGACGTGCGCGCCCAGGAGGAGGAGCTGACCCGCCAGCTCGGCGCCGGCGCCGAGCTCACCGTCGTCTTCGACCAGGCCCCCTACGTCGAGCGCTCGATCGAGGACCTGACCACCGAGGGCCTGCTCGGCCTGACCTTCGCCGTCCTGATCATCCTGATCTTCCTGCTGTCCATCCGCTCCACCATCGTCACCGCCGTCTCCATCCCGCTGTCGGTGGTGATCGCGCTGATCGCGCTGTGGGCCGGCGACTACTCCCTCAACCTGCTCACCCTCGGCGCGCTGACCATCGCGGTCGGCCGGGTGGTGGACGACTCGATCGTCGTCCTGGAGAACATCAAGCGCCACCTCGGGTACGGCGAGGAGAAGCGGCAGGCCATCCTCACCTCGGTGCGCGAGGTGGCCGGGGCGGTGACCGCCTCCACGCTGACCACGGTGGCGGTGTTCCTGCCCATCGCCTTCGTCGGCGGCATGGTGGGCCAGCTGTTCAGCCCGTTCGCGATCACCGTCACGGTCGCGCTGCTGGCCTCCCTGCTGGTCTCCCTCACCGTCATCCCGGTGCTGGCGTACTGGTTCCTCAAAGCACCCAAACTCACCCCCGAACAGGCGCAGGCCGTACGGGAGGAGGCCGAGCGCAAGGAACTGCGCTCGCCGCTGCAGCGCGCCTACCTGCCGGTGCTGCGCTTCGCCACCCGGCGGCGGCTGGTCACCCTGCTCATCGGCCTGGCCGTGTTCGCCGGGACGATGGCGCTGGTGCCCAACCTGAAGACCAACTTCCTGGACTCCTCCGGCCAGGACACCATCCAGCTCAGCCAGCGCATGCCGGTCGGCACCAACCTGGAGACCACCGACGCCGCCGCGGCCAAGGTCGAGGCCGTGCTGAACGCCGACCCCGGCGTCTCCTCCTACCAGGTCACCGTGGGCGGCGGCGGCCAGTTCATGGGCGGCGCGGGCGGCAGCGCCGACCGGGCCAGCTTCTCGGTCACCGTGGCCGAGGACGCCGACACCCCGGCGGTGGAGGCCCGGCTGCGCGAGCGCCTGGCCGTACTGGACGCGGGGGAGGTGACCGTCGGCGAGGGCGGCGGCGGCTTCAACAGCGACCAGCTCCAGATCATCCTGCAGGGCGCCGACAGCGCCGAGCTGAAGACCGCCGCCACCACGGTGGCCGCCGCCCTGGAAGGCATGTCCGGGCTGCGTGACGTCGGCTCCAACCTGGAGGACAGCGCCCCCCGCGTGGAGGTGCACGTCGACCGGGAGAAGGCGGCCGCCCGCGGCCTGACCGAGGCCGGGATCGGCCAGCTGGTGGCGCAGGCCTTCCGCGGCGCCCCGGTCGGCTCCATCGACCTGGACGGCCGCTCCAGCGACATCGTGCTGCGCACCGGCGACGCCCCGGAGGACCTGAAGGCGGTGCGGGACCTGGTCCTGCCGACCGCCACCGGGGCGGTGAAGCTGTCGCAGGTGGCCGAGGTGAAGCAGGCCGGCGGCCCCACCCAGATCAGCCGCCTGGACGGGGAGCGCACCGCCACCGTCTCCGGCCGGGCCGACGCCGCCGACCTGGGCGCCATCACCACCGCGGTGACCCAGAAGATGGACGGCCTGACCCTGCCGCCGAGCGTGCGCTGGCAGATCGGCGGGGCCAGCGCCGACCAGGAGGAGGCCTTCGCCGACCTGGGGCTGGCCATGCTGCTGGCCATCGCCATCGTCTTCATGATCATGGTGGCGACGTTCCGCAGCTTCGTGCAGCCGCTCATCCTGCTGGTGTCCATCCCGTTCGCGGCCACCGGCGCGATCGGCCTGCTGCTGGTCACCGACACCGCGCTGGGCGTGCCGGCCCTGATCGGCATGCTGATGCTGATCGGCATCGTGGTCACCAACGCGATCGTGCTCATCGACCTGATCAACCAGTATCGGGAGCAGGGCATGGGCGTGGTGGAGGCGGTCCTGGAGGGCGGCCGCCGCCGGGTGCGGCCGATCCTGATGACCGCGCTGGCCACCATCGGCGCGCTGACCCCCATGGCGGTGGGCCTGACCGGTTCCGGCGGGTTCATCTCCCAGGCGCTGGCCATCGTGGTGATCGGGGGACTGATCTCCTCGACGCTGCTCACCCTGGTGCTGGTGCCGACCCTGTACACGATGGTCGAACGCACCAAGGAGCGGTTCCGCCGCACCCCGAAGCACGAGGCGAACCGTGAGGTGAAGGTGTACGAGGAGGGGACGCTCACCCCCTCCCGCTGACGGGACGCTTGTGACAGGCCGCCCGCTTCCGGAGATTTCCGGGGGCGGGCGGCCTTCTCTCACGCCATTGATCTACTTTGTAAAGCCGCCTGGTGGTTGCACGCCGCTCCACACCCACACAACAAACCCTCACCGAGGGAGGACCCCGGCACCGGATAGGCTGGGGCAACGTGACTGTGAAGGCGCGTATTCCCAACGTTCTGGCCGCCCGCTACGCCTCCGCCGAGCTGGCGCGGCTCTGGTCCCCGGAGCACAAGGTCGTCCTGGAACGCAGGCTCTGGCTGGCGGTCCTGAAGGCCCAGGCCGACCAGGGCCTGACGGTGCCGGAAGGGGCGATCGGCGACTACGAGAAGGTGGTCGACCAGGTCGACCTGGACTCGATCGCGGCCCGTGAGCGGATCTCCCGGCACGACGTGAAGGCACGGATCGAGGAGTTCAACGCGCTGGCCGGGCACGAGCAGGTCCACAAGGGCATGACCTCGAGGGACCTGACCGAGAACGTGGAGCAGCTGCAGATCCGCGACAGCCTGCTGCTGGTACGCGACCGGGTGGTGGCGCTGCTGGCGCAGCTGGCCCGGCTGGCGGCCGAGCACGCCGGTACGGTCATGGCCGGCCGCTCCCACAACGTCGCCGCGCAGGCCACCACGCTGGGCAAACGGTTCGCCTCGGCCGCCGACGAGCTGCTGGTGGCCTACGGGCGGCTGGAGGAGCTGATCGCCCGCTATCCGCTGCGCGGGATCAAGGGTCCGGTGGGGACGGCGCAGGACATGCTGGACCTGCTGGGAGCGGAGCGGCTGGCGGAGCTGGAGGACCGGGTGGCGGCCCATCTGGGGTTCGCGCGGCGGCTGACCAGCGTGGGGCAGGTGTATCCGCGGTCGCTGGACTTCGAGGTGGTGACGGCGCTGGTGCAGCTGGCGGCGGCGCCGTCGTCGCTGGCCAAGACGATCCGGTTGATGGCGGGGCACGAGCTGGTGACCGAGGGGTTCCAGGAGGGCCAGGTCGGTTCGTCGGCGATGCCGCACAAGATGAACACGCGCTCGTGTGAGCGGGTGAACGGGCTGACGGTGGTGTTGCGCGGGTACGCGTCGATGGTGGGGGAGCTGGCGGGGGATCAGTGGAACGAGGGGGATGTGTCGTGTTCGGTGGTGCGGCGGGTGGCGTTGCCGGACGCGTTCTTCGCCTTCGACGGGCTGGTGGAGACGATGCTGACGGTGCTGGGGGAGTTCGGGGCGTTCCCGGCGGTGATCGAGGCGGAGCTTGATCGGTATCTGCCGTTCCTGGCGACGACCAAGATGCTGATGGCGGCGGTGCGGGCGGGGGTGGGCCGGGAGAGCGGCCATGAGCTGATCAAGGAGCATGCGGTGGCGGCGGCGCTGGCGATGCGGGCGCGCGGGTCGGCCAACGATCTGGTGGAGCGGCTGGCGGGGGATGCGCGGTTCCCGCTGGACCGTACGGCGCTGGAGGGGCTGCTGGCGGATCGGCTGTCGTTCACCGGCGCGGCGGAGGCGCAGGTGGCGTCGGTGGTGGCGCGGGTGGCGGAAGTCGTGGCGCGCCATCCGGAGGCGGCGTCCTACCGCCCTGCGGCGATCTTGTAGCTGGGGTGTGGCCGGCGGGTCAGGCGTGGCCCGCCAGGCAGGCCTGCCGTTCCGGCTTGGCGTGCGGGGGGATGACGGCGGGCAGGTCGGCGAGGGTGCGGATGGCGGGGATGCCGGGCGGGGGAGTGGCGGAGCCGTACCGGTCCAGCCAGATGCCGAGCATGCCGACGCGGGTGGGGCCGATGGCGTCCAGGTTGAGGTTGTCGCCGACGAGGGCGACCTCGTTGGCGGCCAGGCCGAGTTTGGCGGCGGCCGCCAGGTAGCACTCGGCGGAGGGCTTGAAGTTGCCGCCGAGGGAGTCGGGGGTGAGGACGGGGTCCATGCGGTCCAGCAGGCCGAGGCGGCGGAGTTTGGCCTCCTGCTGCATGGGCTGGCCGTTGGTGAGCACGCCGAGGGTCAGGCCGGAGCCGGTGTAGGCGTCCATGACGGTGTAGGCGTCGGGGAAGGCCTCCCAGGCGGCTTCGTACGCGGTGAGGAAGTCGGCGTAGGCGTCGTCCAGGTCGGCGGGTTCGGCCAGGCCCATCTGGCGGCAGTAGTCGCGCAGGCGGCGGCGGCGCTGTTCGCCGAAGGAGCATTCGCCGTGGTGCCAGGCGGGCAGGTGTTTGTCCTCCAGGCGCAGCCACAGGGCCGGGCCTTCGCCGAGGAGCGGGTGGCAGGGGGCCAGTGCCGCCGTCCAGGCCGTCACCGCGTGCGCCACCGCCGAGCGGTGGTCGAAGAGGGTTTCGTCCAGGTCGAAAAGGATGGCCCTGATCATGTGTGCCATCCTCGGGAATGCCTATTACAGCGGGGTTTCCGCGATGTGAAACTGGAAACCATGTCGCCTTGGCGGATGTGAAACCGGAATCGGGGTCGCCTTCGCGGCATATGGGATGGTTTCAGGCCCCCTGAGGTTTGCGGCAGACGCGCCACCACTACCCTGGTGACGCGCACCACCATGCTCGACAGGGGAGTAGCCATGGCGTGGATCCTGCTGGCCGCCGCGATCGCCTGCGAGGTCATGGCGACCACCGCTCTCAAACTCAGCGACGGGTTCGCGCACAAGGGCTGGTCGGTGCTGGTGGTGATCGGCTACATCGCCTCCTTCGCGCTGCTGGCGCGGGCCTTGAAGCTGCAGATGCCGGTCGGGGTGGCGTACGCGGTGTGGGCGGGCATCGGGACGGCGGCCGTCGCCGCGATCGGGACACTGTTCCTCGGAGAGGGCATGAACCTGCTGAAGGCGGGCGGCATCGCGCTGATCATCGGCGGGGTGGTGGTACTGAACCTCGCCGGTGCGCACTGACTACAGTCGCGGGTGTGATCGTACATCTGGCTCTGGCCGCCGACTGGGCGCAGGCGCGGCGGCTGGGCGAATACCGGGTTTCCACGCTGGGACGGACGCTGGAGGAGGAGGGGTTCATCCACGCCTCCACCGGCCCGGGGCAGGCGGCCGGTGTGGCGGAGCGTTACTACGGCGGGGTGAGCGAACCGCTGGTGCTGCTACACATTTCCGAGGAACTGCTGGGCTGCCCGGTCGTCTATGAGACCCCGCCCGGCGCCGAGGAGTCCTATCCGCACATTTACGGGCCCATCCCGGTCGCGGCGGTGACCGCGGTCACCCCCTGGCCCTAGCCGCGCAGCTGGCGGCGGCGGCCGTCGGCCATCCGCGGTCGTTCCAGGTCGGCGGCGTCGCCGGCCGCCCGGCCGTCCTCCCAGCCCGACCAGTCACGCAGCCGCCGCCGTGACCCGCGTCTGGCGTCGGGATACAGGTCGGCGTAGACGCGCGCCACCTGCGTACGGCGGTCCACCAGCACCAGTTCCGCCGACCGGCCGCCTTCCGATGCTGTGGCGGCGGCCTGGCGGGCGGCGGCGCGCAGACGTTCGCAGACCCGGATGGTGAATCCGGCCATCCAGCCCTTGCGGAAGCCCACCACCGCCGATCCCGCCGGCACGGCGGCCCGGACCGCGCCGGAGGCCATCTGCAGGCTCAGCGAGGTGTACAGCAGTTCCACCGCCGCCAGGTCGCTGGTGAACCCGATCACCTCCACCAGGGACTCGCTCGCGGACCTGCGATAGACGGCGCGGCAGCGCAGGGCTTCGGCGACGCCGGCCAGCAGAGCCCGCCGGTCGGCCTGGTACGGGTTTCCCACGCGGACGGCCAGCCGTTCGATCTGGTCCTCGAGCTGGCCGGTGTCGGCGAGCATGGCCTGCTGGATGCCGTGGGCGGCCATCACCGCGTACGCCTTCTCCAGGTAGACGGCGGCCTCGACCGGGTCGGTGCCCGGGTGCTCGGCCACGGCCAGCAGTTTGCGTACCAGGTCCAGCTTCCGCTCGGGAATCACCCGCCCACCCTAAGGGGGTGTGGCGTGGCGGGAGGCACCCGCCAACGGGGGGCCAATAATCGCCCAATATGCGCCGGGGGAGCGGCTGGCCGCCACCGGCGGCGGGGCTGGAGGCGGCAGGCTGGCGGCAGGAGTGATCGATAGGAGAGGGCCGTGCCGCGAATGGCTTCCAACATCGTCAGGTCGGGTGGGCTCACCGCCGCGCTGGCCGCCTGCTGTATCGCGGCGGGGGCGGTCGCGGCGGGGGCGGTCGCGGCGGGCACCGCACGAGCGGTTCCGCCGCCACCGTCGTCGCTGGCCCGGCCGGTGGCTTCGCCTTCGTCGTCCGTGCCTCCGCACGGGGGGCCGCCGCGGCCTTCGGTGTGGCCGGCCGGGGTGAAGCCGGTCGCCAACACGGGGCGGCTGAACCGGGTCCGGCAGGAGCGCGAGGCCGAGTTGTCGCGGATGGCGGCCGATCTGCTCCGGGCGCTCAAGACGCAGGCGAAGCGGGAGATCGAAAAGAAGTTCCGCGAGTTCCAGCTGAAGTTCGGCGGCTGAGACCACTGGTTTGCCAGTGGGGCCCGCAAGCTGTAGGGCGGGTTCCCCTGGCCTCGGTGTCCCCGGTGCTCTTCCGCGACTACGCCAAGGCTAACTTGACATAATGTACATTATCGAGCATTAAAGATTGCGTACCTGGATGCGGCGCAAACCCGTACGATCGCCGGATGAGCACACTCGTGACGGTCATCCTGGTCGTCGTGTTGGTGGTTTCCGTCGTGCCGGTGGCGTTCATCATCGTGGGGATGTCGCAGTCGGGCGCCCGCCAGCGCGCACGCCTCGCGCAACGGACACCGAACCCGATGCCGATGCCGCCGGACGTGCAGGAGCAGGCGCGGGACCTGTACCTGACCAACATCCAGGCCAACAAGGTCGAGGCACTCAGACTGATCCGCGCCCACACCGGAGTCGGCCTCCGAGAAGCCCAGATGATCGCCAACGCCCTGGCCGCCGGCCTTCCCATGCCCGGCGGACGGGCCGGCCAGCTCAACGACGACCTGGCCACCCGCGCCCGCGCACTCAAAGCGGCCGGCCGCACCGAGCAGGCCGTTTTCCTGGTCCGCGGCGAAACCGGAATGGACCAGTCCGCGGCGGAAGCATTCATCGACGCGCTCTGACGCCACCGTTCCGCGCGCCTCCAGACCCAATTCCCCCTTTTCACCTGATACCAGACAGAAGCTGGATTCTGTCAGGTATGGCATTGGTTTCAAATACGCCCACCAGCGCCCCACTGAACGGCACCTGCTGGAGCACCTGCGCGCCAACACATCCTCCTGGGGGAAACGCTCGCCATGTCAGCGCGCACATCGCGGAAGAACCATCCAGATAGGTGTCGTCTGGCATCGAGTGCAAGGCCCATTCGCTCCGCCGCGAACAGTATGAGATCGACTTCGTCGGATTTGACCAATTCGCTGATCTTCAGCGGGCATGAAGAGAGGATTCCTCGGCCGTAAGGCTCTCCCCCGGTCCTGTCGGGCTCGCACTCGGTTCGAGACCTCCTGAGCCTGTATCGAGGCGATCAGCATGGATCCGGAATGCGGCCAAGCCCATCGTCATCTGGGGGTTGTAACAGGCAGAGGGCCGCGGCTAGACCCCTAACAGGTCATAAACCTGGCGGAAAGTACGCACCTGTCCCCCACCATCAGCAGCCTCGGTACCGCCCCTCCCCCGACACCATCCCGCCAGCCGGGTGTGGCGGGCCGACGACGACGACTGGCTGCGTGACCGGTTTCCACCCGCGCGTCCCCCGGATCTCACCCGGATCGGCGTGGAGTTGGCCAGTCTCGGCATCACACTGGTCTCGGACGCCACTCCCGTCCGTTCGTACGAGACGATCGGCGCGCTCGCTGGAGCGGTGCGCGACGGCACTAGTGTCCTGAGTCAGTAATTCGCCTATCGTTCTTGGCTATGGGACGTCCGGGACCGAAGATCGAGCCGCTGCATCTGGCCGAGCGCGAGCGGGCTGAGCTTGAGCGGTGGGTACGGCGGCGCAAGGGCGCCCAGGACATGGCCTTACGGGCCCGGCTGATCCTGGCCTGTGATGCGATCGGCGAGGACGGCCTACCCGTATCCACCAAGGTGGTCGCCGAGGAGATCGGGGTATCGACCAACACATCGTCCTCCACCACAAACCCGTCTGACCGCTCCACACGGTTCTGGACGCTGTGCCTTCGGATCAGTCGGCGCCCCATCGCCACGTCGGCCGCACTCGGGAAACAGTCCACGCAGGCGTCGTTGATCCGGTAGTAGCCGGGTTGAAGTGCGCGCCGGAGACCGGGCCGAGCACCATGATCAACACCGCGAGTCCGAACACGGTCGCGTTGGAGTTGGCCAGCAGTTGCAGGCCCACTTGGCCCGGGGTCAGGGATTGCGCCATGATGCCCGAGCCGACCACCACGGCCACAAGCAAGCCTGTGCCCAGGAACTCCGCTGCTGCTCGCCGCGCCAGGCCGATCGCGATCACGGCGCGCCCGAAACCGTCGCAGCGAGTGGTTGAGGTTCGAGCACGTCCGACAGGCCGTGTCCCTCACCGGTTCGCCCTCAGCCGGCTGTCGTTGGGCCGTTGCGCGATTGTTAGATTCCTTACTTTGCTCGGTCAGATCGTTGCGGACGTGCGGATACGTTCTGCATGATCGCCCTGCGTGAACGGACTAGCACTGTTCCGCTCCTGTTGCAGAAGACCCTTAGCGCACACAATCACCTCTATAGTCCTTTTGTCCGCTTCGTCCAGATGGGAGCGGCCGACTACGGGGTGAGTGCGCGCATGGTGAGATCTCGGGGTTCCGCTCTTGTGCTGTCCGGGTTGGTGACGCTGGCTGTGCTGGCCGCCGGTGTCGGGGTTCCGACTCTGGCGGATCCGGCGAGAGCGGAGCGGGTCGGGGCTTCTCCCGCTGATCCGGTGGTTCCCGCTCGCGCGGTGCCGGCTGTCCAGATCCCGCCGGGGGCTGAGGACCGGCAGGTTCCGGCACGGGCGGCCCGCCCGGTGTGGCCGAAGGCCGGTAGCGCCGAGTTGGACATCCCCGCCGATGGCGAATCGGTGGCCGCGGGTGACCTCCCGATACGGGTCGGGTCGGCGAAGGCGGCCAAAGAGAAGGCAGCGGAGAAGGCGGCGGACGGGCCGAAGACCGTGCGTGTGCAGGCTTTCGACGATGGCGTGGCCCGCCGGATGGGCGGGGTCGGCCTCGCGATGAAGATTACGCGGCGAGACGGTCAGGCCAAGACCGGTCCGGTGAGTGTGATTGTGGACTACTCGGGTTTCAGCGCCGCCTATGGTCCCGGGTTCGGGTCGCGGCTGACCTTGCGTCGTCTGCCGGGGTGCGCGGCCGCGGCTGAACCCGCCGCCGACTGCAAGTTCGACGCACCGCTGATGATTCCCGTGGTGAATGACATCAAGGCGAAGACGCTCACTGCGGTGGTGGAGGCCGCGCCGGAGGCCGATGCCGCCGTGTACACGGTCGCGGTCGCGGCGGCGGCCTCCTCCGGTCTGGGCGGCGACTTCGCCGCCACGGATCTGAAGCCGTCCGGTACCTGGCAGGTGGGCGCCTCCGGGGGTGCGTTCACCTATTCGTACCCGATTCCGGCCGCGCCGGGCCCGTCGGGCAGCGCCCCCCAGTTGTCCGTCGACTACAACTCCTCCTCGGTGGACTCGCTCACCAACAGCACCAACAACCAGGCCGGATGGGTGGGTGTCGGCTGGGAGCTGTCGGGCGGGTTCATCGAGCGCAGGTTCTCCCGATGCTGGCTGAAGCTGCCGGACAACAGTGAGACGCCTCAGCTGTGCTGGAACATCAACGACGACCTGACGTTGTCGGTCGGTGGGCGTTCCTCCCGCATCGTCAAGGTGGCCGGAGTCTGGCGGACGGTGGAGGACTTCGGGTGGAAGATCGAGCAGGTCGAGACCGGCGGTCAGGCCAGTGCCCCCTACTGGCAGATCACCACCCAGGACGGGACACGGTACCGGTTCGGCTACCACCGGGACTCCTCCTTGCAGGTCCCCTTCCTGGGCTCCCGCGCCGGGGACCCGTGCGCCAACAAATACAACGCGTCCCCGCCGGCCAACAAGTTCTGCTACGCCCCGTGGCGGTGGATGCTCGACCAGGAAATCGACCCCAACGGGAACGTGATCGACTACACCTACGCGCGGGAGACCAACCGATACTGCCTGGCCGCCTTATGGAGCACCTGCCGTCAGACCGGCTACAACCTCGACTACGACCGCGGCGGCTACTTCGCCCAGATCAGCTACGGCGCCAACACCAACATGGCCGGTTCGCAGCCGACCGGGCGGCTGACGTTCACCGTGGAGAACCGGCCCGCCGATGCAACCTCCGACATCCCGTCCTGGCTGCTGGGATGCGATTCATCGGAGGAGTTCTGCTTCGCCTCCGCCGACGGGCCGACCTTCTACATCACCAAACGGCTGAAGTCGGTGCTGAACCAGGCGTGGAACTCCTCCGGCGAGGTCTGGGACGATGTCACCCGGCTCGACTTCGGCTACAAGATGATCGACACCGGTCCCTCCGATAGCGGCGAGTGGACCAACTCGGTGCTGTGGCTGGACAGCATCACCCGAGTGGGCCTGGCCGGAAACGGCCCGGACATCGCGCTGCCCAAGGTCACCTTCGATGCGGTGCAGCTGGTCAACGACAAGGACGAGCAGCTGGCCCGCTTTCCCCGCATCGCCGCGGTGGGCAACGAGATGGGCGGCCGGACCGAGGTCTCCTACGGCCGCCCCAGCGGCTGCAACCTCCACTACCGGTCACTGGCGACCACCCGCGACAAGGCGGGCTTCGACTGCTACTGGGTCTATGCCGGCGAGGGCGTCGACCCCTCCACCGAGGACACCTACTACCACGGCGAGATCTTCAACAAGTGGCAGGTGATCAGAACCATCGACAAGGACCTGGTCGCAGCCTCCCCCGACATGGTGACCAATTACGAGTACGTCGGAACCCCCGCCTGGGCCCAGCCCGTCGCCTTCGACGAGAACGTCGCCGGTTCCTACGACGTGCCCCGCCCGTACTGCGGCTTCCCGCCCGGCTTCCCGTTCCCGTGCTCGGACTGGCAGAACACCTGGACCGAATGGCGCGGCTATCCCACCGTCCGCACGGTACGCGGCAGCGGCAGCGACCCCTCCCAGTACAGCGTGACCACGACCACGTTCTACCGCGGCCTGTATGAGGACAAACTCGCCAACGGCACCCCCAAGAACACCACCGTCACCGACTTCGAAGGAAACACCACCAACGACCACCGCGTCCTGGCCGGCCGGGCGCTTCAGCAGCAGACCTGGCGTGCCACCGGCTACACCGCACCCTCGCCGACCTGCCAGTTCGCGGCCTGGTCCCCGACCACAAGCTACAGTTTCCTCTTCCGAGTTTCCTCCGACGGGCACGACTGGCTGGCCTTGCAGGACAGCACCAACCGGCGCCCGGCCACCAACCCGGCCTACTGGAGGGACCTGGGCGCCTGCCCCATCTACGGCTCTGGAACCTCAGGTTTCGTCGAAGAGGCGGGCACCCGCTCTGAGTACACCATCGTGGCGACCGGTGACGGCCCTGGCGTCGCCGATCCCCGCCAGATCAACCAGACTCGCAAGGTTGCCCGGGAGAAGGTGACCGCCGGCTGGCGCTACACCGAGGCCGCCACCACCTACAACGCCGACGGCCTGCCGATCAAGGTCAACGACTACGGCGAACGCGGGGTGGCCGCCGACAACACCTGCACCGCCACCACCTACGCCCGCAACACCTCCGGCGGCGCATGGATGATCTCCTACCCGGCCGCCGTGGAACGTCGCGCGGGCGATGACTGCACGGCGGGGACCTTGCTCGGGAGGACCGTCACTTTGTATGACGGCGCCACCAGTGAGGCGGCCAACGCGCCCACGCGCGGCAATGCGACCGAGACCCGCACTTACATCAGCGGCAGCGACTTCACCACCGTCAAGGCTGGCTACGACGGCTACGGCCGGAGTGTGTCCTCCACCGACCCGCTGAACAAAATCACCACCACCGCCTACAGCCCCGCAATCGGGCTGCCGGTGGGCGGGGTGAGCGTGACCAACCCGCTTGGCCACGTGGTCACCACTTGGCAAGCAGCCTGGGGCGGCGTCGTGGGCGCCCGTGACGCTGACAACCGCGACACCAACATCGATTACGACGCGCTCGGCCGTGCCGTGGCGCTGTGGACTCCGGCCCAGCCCAAGACCGGCGGTGTCGCGGCGACCACGGTCGACTACACCATCCCGGTCAACGCCAGCGGCGCGGTAAACGGCCCTGCCCGCACCATGGTGTCCACCCTGCAGTCCGGCAATACGTACCTCGCCAGCTATTCCTACGACGACGGGTTTGGCCGTTCGCGCGAGACCCAGGTCGCCTCCCCGTCCGGCGGGCGGGTCGTGACCGCCACCACCTATGACGGCCGCGGGCTCACCGTCACCACCGGCGGCCCGGCCTACAACGGCGCTGCGCCGGGCAGCGGCCTGCTCAACGCCGCCCCCACCACGTTCCCGCAGTGGACCAAGAACGTGACCGACGGGCTGGGCCGCACCACCGCGACCGTGGAGATGACCGCCGCCACCGAACTGCGCCGTACCAGCACCGCCTATTTCGGCGACCGGACCGAGGTGACCCCGCCGACCGGCGGCAAGACCGTCTCCTACACCGACGTGGACGGGCAGGTCACGAAGGTGGAGGAGTGGAAGGACGCCACCACTCACCACGATGCCCTCTACGAATATGACGTGAACGGCGCGCTGACCAAGCAGACCGACGCAAGCGGCAATATTCGCGCCTTCACCTACGATCTGCTCGGCCGCCGTATCGCCGCCCACGACCCGGACGCTGGGGACTCCAGTCAGGGTTTCGACGCGGCCGGTCGGCTGCTGTGGTCCATCGACGGTAACGGGGACAAGACCTCCTACACGCACGACGATTTGGGCCGCCAAACCGCGCTATGGGCGGGCGAGGTCGGCGCTGGCACCAAGCTGGCCGAATGGGTATACGACACCCTCTCCAAGGGAGAGCTAACCTCCGCCACCCGTTTCACCGGCGGCCAGCCCTACACCGACACGGTGACCGGATATGACGTGATGGGCCGTCCGACAGGCTCAACCATAACCATTCCCTCTAGCGAAGGACTGCTTGCCGGGTCCTATACCTTCACCAACGCCTACAACACCGCCGGCCAACTCGTCGACTACAGCATGCCCGCCGCGGGCGGCCTGCCCGCTGAGACGATCACCTCCAGCTACACCCCGCTCGGATTACCCGACCGGCTGGCCTCCCCACTGGGCACCTATGTCGATGCAACCTCTTACACCTCCACCCGTCTCCTCTCCCAGCGCAGCTACGGAACGGGAGGCAAGATCCGGCGCACTTTGGAGTGGGACAACGGGACCGGCTGGCTCAACCGTGTCGCCACCCAAACCGGCGCGGACACCGCCAGCCCAATCACGGTCGCCGATGACCGCTATACCTACGACGTCTCCGGGGAGATCACCCGTATTCTGGACGCGGCCTCGGCCGTCACCGGCAGTCCCGGCCAGTCCGAATGCTTCACCTATGATGGCCTGCACCGCCTGTCGGCCGCCTTCACCACTACCGCAGCCTCCTGCACTGCTGGCCCGGACGGTCTGGGCATCGACCCCTACAACCAGACCTTCGCCTACGACGGTGTCGGCAACCTCACCACGCTGACCAACGGCGATCAGACCGCCACCTACGCTTATCCCGTCGCCGGTGTCTCTGCGGTGCGGCCGAACGCGGTCACCTCCATCACCCGTACCACCCCGCCAACCGAGTCCGCGGCCCAGCGAACCGTTCCCCTCGGTCCGCATCACCTGGCCAGACAGAATGCCAAACCCGCCCAAGATAGCGGCGAGACCACCGGCCGGTCTGCAGAGCTGGCCCCGTCCGAAGGCGCGTTACCGGCGGGTGCGCAATCGGCCCCGCTCATGTTGCAGGTCTCCCCGGAGCTGGTCGCCGCCTACGGTATGGACGAAGGCACCGGCACCGGCATCGCCGACAGTTCCGGCCTGGCCAACCACGGCACCGCGAGCAACACCACCTGGGTGCCCGGCAAGTACGGGCAGGCGCTGGACTTCAACGGCAGTTCCAGCTGGGTCACCGTGGCCGATGCCGCTTCGCTGGACCTGACCACGGGTATGACCATCGAGGCCTGGGTTAAACCCGATGACAACGCCGGCTACCGCACCCTCATGCAGAAAGAGAACGGCGACAACCTCAGCTACGGGATGTTCACCAGCACCTTCGGTGATCCTCCCAGCGCCTGGATCGTCGACCCGGAGGGTGGTTTCGCCGGTTCGTCCGCAACCTCCACTCTGCCGGTGGGCCAGTGGAGTCACCTGGCCGCCACCTACGACGGCCAGAGCCTGAACGTCTACGTCAACGGCGTCCTGGAGCACGCCGAAGCCGCCGACCTTTCCATCGCCACCGGCTCCGGGGCGCTGCGCATCGGCGGCAGTGGCATCTGGGGGGAATACTTCGACGGCCTGATCGACGAGGTCCGCGTCTACAACTATGCGCTGACCGCTGCACAGATCAGCACCGACATGAACACCCCCATCACCAGCGGCGCGTCCCCCTCCCCCAGTCCCTCCCCGTCACCAAGCCCTTCACCCTCACCGACCCCGTCACCGACCCCGACAACCCCGGACGGCGTCGACACCTACACCTACGACAACGCCGGACAGCTGGCCACCCGCACCGTCGAGGGCAAGGAAGGCACCTTCACCTGGAACGAGCTGGGCCAGCTGGAGAAGGCCAGCATCGACGATGCTGACACCACGATGGTCTACGACGCCGACGGCGAGCGCCTGATCCGCCGCGAACCTGACGGGACTGCTACCCTCTACCTCGGCTCGATGGAAATTCAGGTGGCTGGTGGGCAGATCACCGCCAGCCGCTACTACACCAGCCCGGACGGTGCCACGGTCGCCATGCGCACCACTAGTGATGGCCAGACCGGCGGCATCAAATGGCTGACCAGTGGTCTGCACGGCACCGCCCAAATGGCCATCGACGATGTCAACGGCCAGATCAGCCGCGAACGCTACCTGCCCTTCGGCCACCGCCGCGGCACAGACGACCTGCCCTTCGCCGACCGGGGCTTCCTCGGCAAGATCGAAGACGATTCCACTGACCTGACCTACCTGTCGGCCCGCTACTACGACCCCGGCATCGCCAAATTCATCTCTACTGACCCCCTGCTAGACCTACGCAGACCCCAATGGGCCAACCCCTACGGATATGCGGGAAACAACCCGATCGGCCTGTCCGACCCGTCCGGGCTACGCATCGACGCGGGAAACGCTGCGGCCAACGCAACACTGGGGGAGACCCATCAAGGAAATGGCAAGAAATGGGAGGAGGAACAACGGAGGAAGAGGGCGGCGGCAGCCGCCGAGCGGGCTCGGATCCGGGCTTACTGGGCACGGGTGGCCGCCGAAAGAGCCCTCGCCAGAGCACAGGCGGCGGCCTGGAGGAAAAAGCAGGAACGACTCGAAAACGAAAGCCGACTTGCGAATCAGCGGCGAGAGAAGGCGATCAGGGACGCGCGGATAGCCGCCGGCACCGGTGACGAGGGAACCGCGGTCCCTGATGGTATCCTTGGCGGGCCAATTGATAATGCAATTCTTGAAGTAGCCAGCATCCTGCCTCTGGTACGAGGGCTCAGGGTCGGCGGTGCCGCCGGTGTCGGCGCCAAGAGCATTCCCTGGTCCAGCGGAGCGGTTTCCAAGGCAGCCCAGTCCATCGATGATGGCGCGCTCAGCATCCATGTCCAGTCTCGGAGGCAGGCAGAGGAGCTGCTCCTTGGCAAATTCCAGGGAGCTGGCTATAGAAACGCCACCGGTTTCGACGGGAAGGGTACTAGGCAATATTTCGGATCCAAGGCCGGAACATATCACTGGGATGATCAGCTTGGTGCAGATGGTAGAGTTCTTGGACATGGGATCAACAACGCAGACGGTAATTTCCCTCACCTTCAGATCCACACATTCGAAGACTCCCAGTGGGGTGGATCTATCATCCGCATCTTTTGGGGAGGTTAAGCCATGCGGATCGAGATCGAGAATCGCCTGGTCATGACCAAAGCCGTTGTCTCGGCGCGCCGTGGGGCAAGCTCTATAGATCGATACTCATGGGTGTGGGTCGCGCCATTGCGTGACGGTACCTTCAAGATATCCACGCTCGAGATTCCGAAGCACTTCGTAGATAACGACGTGTGCTTCTTTGAGGAAGATATCGAGAGAATCCATGTGGGCACTGTCGCAGATATCTCCGAAGTGGACGAAGTGGTGAGAATGTCAGGGGTTGACCCTGATGATCTCGATGTCCCTTGGCGAAACGACTTTCCACTCTGAGAGGTTGTTTAATCGTAAGCATTCGCGTCTCGTGCATTTCGAGTTCTGATGATCGCGCTGTGTGATCGTCCTTGCGCGTTAGGGTGGGCCACGGCGGAGTTTGGGGAACGGCGGCACCCACGTGACCTAGAACAGCCCGGATTCGTGAAGCTTGCTGTTCCGATCGACTTCGTCGGATTTGGCCCATTCGCCGATCTTCGGCGGGCATGAAGAGAGGACTCCTCGGCCGTAAGGCTCTCCCCCGGTCCTGTCGGGCTCGCACTCGGTTCGAGACCTCCTGAGCCTGTATCGAGGCGATCAGCATGGATCCGGAATGCGGCCAAGCCCATCGTCATCTGGGGGTTGTAAAGCTGCAGTGACCGCCTTCACAGGCAGAGGGCCACTGCTGGACACCTAGCAGGTCAGACACCTAGCGGAAATACGCACCTCTCCCCCACCAGCAGCCTCGGTACCGCCCTCCCCGACACCATCCCCGCCGGCCGGGTGTGGCGGGCCGACGACTGACTGCTTGACCGGCTCCCGCCCGCGCGATCCCCGGACCTCACCCGGATCGACGCGGAGCTGGCCGGACTATCTCTGCTCCGGAGTCAGGACGTGTCGGGTCCGGTCCCCGATCCAGGCCGCTTCGAGGATCGCGGTCAGGCTGGCGGTGTCGGTCGGGCCTGGATGGTTCTGGATCAAGCGGGTGACGCCACTGGCCATCTCCGCGAAGCGCGGGAGGTCGGCGCGTGCCACGCCGATGTCCGCCAAGGTGGTAGGGATGCCGATGTCGGCAAGGAGCCCGTCGAGCCAGGTGAGGAACGTATCTGCGGCCTCGGCATCCGAGGCGTCGGTCACGTCGAGCCCGCACACCCCGGCGAGGATGGTCAACCGGTCGCCGATGGCATCCCTGGCCGCGTCCAGCGCGTAGGGCAGCAGCAGCCCGACGCCCAGGCCGTGCGGTGTGTGGGTTGCTGCGCCGATGGGGTACTGGAGGGCGTGCGGAGCCGCGTTGCCTGCGTGGGAAAATGCGAGCCCGGCCAGCATGGACCCATAGGACATGTCCGCGCGCGCGTCCTTGTCGCCTCCGTCCTTGACGACACGGGGCAGGCTGCGGGCGATCCGCTTCGCGGCCAGGAGCGCGTAGTGATCGGTGATCGGGTTGCGGCCGAGGAAGACCTGCTCCACCGGGTCGCGCGGTCCGTGGGCCCGGGGTCGCGCGGTGTAGCTCTCCACCGCGTGACAAAATGCGTCGATGCCGGAGTGGGCAGTGACGGTCGCAGGGCAGGTGTAGGTGAGCTCGGGGTCGACGATGGCGAAGTCGGGCACGATGTGGACGCTGGAGACCCCCACCTTCAGCTCGCGGTCCGGGTCGGTCAACACCGAGACGGGCGTGAGCTCGGAGCCGGTGCCTGACGTCGTCGGGACCGCGACGAGAGGAAGCGTCGGCCCCGGCACCTTCGACTCGCCGTAGAAGTCGCGCGGCGTCCCACCGTGGCGCCGGATGACGCCGACGATTTTGGCGAGGTCGATCACCGTTCCACCCCCGATGGCGAGGATTACGTCGGCGTCCATCTCTGCGGCGACCGAGACGGCCAGGGCGACATCGGCGAGTGGCACGTCCGGAGTCGCGTCGGCGAACACCCCGACGACGTCGACCTTCTCCCGCACGGCGGCCACGATCTCGGCCACGCCCGGCTGCCCCAGAAGAACCCGGTCGGTCACGATGAGGACTCGCGAGCCACACTCGGCCACCACTCGTGGGATGTTCTGCGCGACCCCTTCGCCCACTATCAGCTGGCGTGGTCCGCGGACGGTCTCAAGCATGTCAGTGCCTCTCTGGAACGTCGGCGGTGAATGGCCCGGGTCCCGCCCCACGTGTGGAGGCCGGTCAGGTCATGTGTGCACAGGGCGCGGTGATGTTCGGCGGGCACCCGGAGCAGTGGGCCGGTCACGGTAGGTCGATTGCCGCGTAGGTGACGTCGAGGTACTCGAGGATGCCCTCGTGCGACCCCTCTTTGCCGATCCCGGACTGCTTCACGCCTCCGAACGGAGCTGACGGGTCCGAGATCAGACCACGGTTGATGCCGACCATCCCCGTCTCCAGCCCCTCGGTGAACCGGAGCGCCCGCTGGAGGTCACGGGTGAAGACGTATCCGACCAGGCCGTGCTCGGTGTCGTTGGCCTTCGCCATTACCTCGTCGTCGGACGTGAAGGAGATGATCGGCGCCACCGGGCCGAAGATTTCCGCCTCCAGCATCCGCGCGTCTTCGGGCACGTCGACGAGGACCGTAGGCGGGTAGAAGTGGCCCGGCCCATCCGGACGCTTGCCGCCCACCAGGACACGGGCGCCGCGATTGACCGCGTCGGCGACGAGTTCGTCGATCTTGGTGACCGAGGCGTCGTCGATCAACGCCCCGACGTCCACGCCGTCGTCGAGACCATGGCCCACCGAGAGCGCGCCCATCCGCTCGGCGAAGCGCGCCGTGAACTCCTCGCGTACCGGCTCCTCGACGTAGATTCGGTTGGCCGCGATGCAGGACTCCCCGATGTTGCGCATCTTGGCCACCATGGCACCGTCGAGCGCGACGTCCAGGTCCGCGTCGGCACACACGATCAAGGCCGCGTTGCCGCCCAGTTCCATGGAGGTGCGCAGCACGTTGTCGGCCGCCTGTCGTAGCAGCACGCGCCCGACCTCGGTCGACCCGGTGAACGAAAGCTTGCGGGTCCGGCGGTCGGCTAGTAGTGCTGAGACCACCTTGCCGGCACGCTTGGTTGTCACGACGTTGACGACGCCCGGGGGAACGCCGACCTCCTCCATGATGCGGGCCAGGAACAGCATGGTGAGTGGCGTCTGGGCTGCTGGCTTGGTGATCGTCGTGCAGCCCGCCGCCAGCGCAGGAGCGATCTTGCGGGCACCCATGGCCAACGGAAAGTTCCAGGGCGTTACGAAGACGCACGGTCCGACCGGCTTCGGCACGGTGAGGATGCGATATCCACCAGCGGGAGCGGTGTTGTAGCGTCCCTCGACGCGCACCGCCTCCTCGGCGAACCAACGGAAGAACTCGGCGCCGTAGGCCACCTCTCCCCGAGCCTCGGCGAGCGGCTTGCCCATCTCGAGCGTTATCAGCCGGGCGACCTCCTCGGATCGCTCGGTCAGTGCCCGGTACGTCGCGGTCAACAACTCTGACCGTTTCCGCGGCGGGGTCGCCGCCCACTCCGCCATTGCCTTGCTCGCCGCGTCCAGAGCGGCGAGCCCGTCAACGACGTCGGCGTCCGCCACCTCGGCGATGGTCTTGCCGGTGGCCGGGTCCTCGACGACAAAGGTGGCTCCGCCGGCGGCGTCGCGCCAGGCGTCGCCGATCCGGAGCCGCCGGTGCTCGGGGGCCAGGACGTTCATCGGGTCACTCATTGCGTCGCCTCCTGTGATGTTCTTGGTGATGTCCGGCGTGACCTCAGCGATCGCGCCACGCGCGTTGACGAACGGGTCGAAGGTGGCCTTGGCCCTGGCTGCAGGGCGGCGCCCCGCGCCGCCGATCGCCTTTTCGGGCCATGGCTGCTTCAGCGTCGTCAGGCCGTGCTCACCGGTGACGGTCCGCCGAGGCTCGATTGCCACGTGCGGGCGCATGTTGCCGTCGCCGCCCTGCGCGGTTACCTCCCGGCCTCGGACAGCGCCAGCCCGGTGCCCGCATCGAACAGGTGCGCACGGTCCAGGTCGACCGTGACATGCAGCCGCTCGCCCGGCGTACCGGTGACGGTGGGTCGTGCCTTGACCTTGAGGATCTCCGCCCCCACTCGCACGTCGACCACCGTTCGGTCACCGAGCGGCTCAAGGCCGTAGAGCTCGCCCGACAACGACGCGTTCCCACGCTGCTCGACGGACAGGTCCTCTGCGCGCAGGCCCAGCAGCAGCGGACGACCGTCCTCAGCCGTGGTCCAGCGGGGCCGCGGCAGCGTCCAGCCTTCCGCCCCGACCAGACGATCTCCCTCGGCGTGGCAGGCGAGCAGGCTGATCGGCGGGCTCCCGACGAAGCCGGCGACCCACTGGTTGGCCGGACGCTCGTACACCTCGGCCGGCGTTCCGACCTGTTGCACCTTCCCCTCCTTGAGGACCGCGACCTGGTCGGCCATGGACAGGGCCTCGACCTGGTCGTTGGTCACGTAGACGAAGGTTGCTCCGAGGCTCCGGTGGATGCGGGTGAGCTCGGTGCGCATCTCGACGCGGAGCTTGAGGTCGAGGTTCGTCAGCGGCTCGTCCATGAGAAACGCGCGCGGGCTACGGACCAGCGCGCGGGCCAGGGCGACACGCTGCATCTCACCGCCCGACAACTGCGCCGGACGACGCTGCAGCAGTCGTTCGATGTGCAGCAGGTTCGACATCCGCTCGACGGCGGCGGCGATCTCACTCGAAGAACAGCGGCGGGCCCGCAGCGGCGAAGCGATGTTCTCGTACGCCGTGTGTCGCGGGTAGAGGGCGTAGCTCTGGAAGACCATGGCCAGGTCGCGTGCGGCCGGAGTGTCACCGGTCGCGTCCCTCCCGTCCAGATGCACCGACCCGGCGTCAAGTTTCTCAAGGCCGGCGATCGCTCGCAGGGTCGTCGTCTTGCCTGCCCCGGAGGGTCCGAGCACGACGAAGAACGAGCCGTCCGGCACGTCCAGCGTCACCCCGTCCAGGGCCTGGACTTTACCGAAGGACTTGCGCAGCCCGTGCGCTGCCACGGTTCCCATCAGGCCACCAGCTCTTCCGTGCTCACGTCGTAGACCGGCGGGGGCCCACCGGTGTGCCGCAGCCCGACCGGTGCGTCGGCGGCGAAACGGACAGTCGGCGGCATCCGAACCCGTACGTCGCGCCGGCCGTCGTGGTCGACCACGTAGATGATTTCGTCGCCCAGCCACTCCGCCGAGACCACGCGGGCCGGGACCGAACCTTCCGCCCCTGGTTCTGTGACTTCCAGCGCCTCCGGCCGGACGCCTGCGACCAGGCCACGGTCGCGCGGCAGGTTCGGCGGTGGCGTGAGGACCAGGCCGCTCTTACTGCGCAGCTTCCCGTCGGCCACCTCCACCTCAATCAGGTTCATCGGCGGGGAGCCGATGAACGCGGCGCAGAAAAGACTCGCCGGACGGTCGTAGACTTCCAGCGGCGTGCCGATCTGCTCGACGCGGCCCTTGTTGAGGATGGCGATTCTGTGACCGAGCGACATCGCCTCGACTTGGTCGTGGGTGACGTAGACCATCGTCGTCCCCAGCTCCCCCTGCAGGTGCTTGATCTCCGTGCGCATGTCCGCCCTCAGCTCCGCGTCCAGATTGGTGAGAGGTTCGTCCATGAGGAATGCGCGCGGTCGTCGCACCAGGGCGCGAGCAAGCGCGACGCGCTGCTGCTCCCCGCCGGACAGCCGGTGCGGTCGCCGGTCCAGGAGCGGACCAAGCCGCATCAGCCGGGCGGCCTCGTCGACCCGCTCGTGCACCTCCGTCTTGGGCAGTCCCTCGGCCCGCAGTGGGAACGCCAGGTTGTCGCGGGTTTTCAGATGCGGGTAGAGAGCGTAGAACTGGAACACCATGGCGATGTCGCGCTCGGCGGGCGGCAGGTCGTTGACCAGCGTGTCGCCGATGCGGATGTCGCCCGTCGTCTGCCTCTCCAGGCCGGCTATGGCCCGCAGCGTGGTCGTCTTGCCGCAACCCGAAGGGCCGAGCATCACGAACAGCTCGCCGTCGCCGATGGACAGGTCTACGTGATCAACTGCGACCGTCCCGTCCGGGTAGCGCTTGTGCAGGGCGGTCACCTCGATGCCCGCCATCAGCGTCGCACCGCCCCGAGCGTCACACCGGCGATGAGGTGCTTGCGCACCAGGTAGGCGAAGACGAGTACCGGTAGGGCGAATACTACGGAGGCGGCGGCCACGAGACCCCAGTCCACGGTGGTTCCACCAATGAGGCCGGCGATGGCGGGTGGGGCCGTCCGCACGCTGTCGCCGGAGGTAAGGAAGATGGCGAACACGAACTCGTTCCACGAGAAGATGAGTGCGAAGACGGCTGTCGCGGCGATGCCGGGCAGGAGCAGGGGAAGGGTGAATCGCCGGAACGCCTGCAAGCGGGTGTAGCCGTCGAGCATGGCGGCGTCCTCGTACTCTGCGGGCACCTCGTCGACGAACCCCTTCATCATCCAGATCGTGAACGGGACGTTGAACGCGGTGTAGATGAGGATCAGGCCGAGCTTGGTGTCGATGAGTCCGAGTTGGCGGTACATGAGGAAGATCGGGATCACGACCACCACGGGCGGCATGAAGCGGGTGGACAGGATGAAGAACAGTTGGTCCTTCTTGGCCTTCACGGCGAAGCGTGAGTAGGCCCAGGCCGCCGGGACTCCCAGCACGGTGGCCAGCACCGTGGAGATCCCGGCGACCACGACGGAGTTGAGGAACGAGACGGACAGGGACGAGCGACCGCCGCCGGAGGAGAAGAACACGTCCTTGAAATGGTCCAGAGTGACCTTGAAGTCGAAGAACTTGGCCGGGATGGCGTAGACGTCCCGGTTCTCCTTGATGGACGTCTCGATCATCCACAGCACCGGAAAGAGCATCACGACGGCCAGCACGGTCAGCAGCGCGACCTCCAGCACGGAGCGGCCCCGGCCGCCGAAGCGGCGCGCGCGGGGCGTGCGATCCCGGACAGGACCGGTGGACGCGGCCTCGTCGACGGAGACGGCCATCAGTCCTCCTTGAGCTTGTTTAGGTAGCGCAGGTAGAGCTGCGTGAGGACGATGACGATGAGGACCATGAGGATCCCGTACGCTGAGGCGGTTCCGGTGTTGAAGCCCAGGAACGCGACCTTGTAGACGTGGAACGACAACGTCTCGGTGGAGACCCCCGGCCCTCCGCTGGTGAGGATGTAGACGAGCTCGAACAGCCGGAAGGCCTCGATGGCCCTGAACAACACGGCAATGAGGAGCAGCGGCCACACCAGCGGAAGAGTGATGGTGCGGAACCGGAACCACTCGGACGCCCGGTCGATCGAGGCGGCCTCGTACAAGTACTTGGGGACCGCGGTAAGGCCGGCAAGTGCGATGAGCATGATGAACGGCGTCCATTGCCAGGTGTCGACCACGATCAGGGAAATCAATGCCGTTTGCTGCCGGGTGAGCCACTCCACCTGCCCCAGGCCGATCGAGCCGAGCATGCTGTTGATCACGCCGAATTGCGCGTCGAGCATGAATCGCCAGAACAGCCCGACCACGACCGGCGACAGCATCATCGGAACCAGGAACAGAGTGGTCAGCAGTCCTCGCCCGTGCGTGCGCCGGGAGATCAGGTAGGCGATGGTGAAACCGAGCACGGTCTGCAGGGTGACCGCGCCGACCACGTAGATCAACGTCGTGAAGGCCCTCAGGTGGACCTGCGCCGAAGTCAGGATGGCGGTGTAGTTCTCGAACCAGACGAAATGGGCGGACCCCCCGCGGGTGGCCGAGTAGTCGGTGAAAGACAGGTACAACGCCCACAACAACGGGAACACCGACATTGCGAGCAACAGCAGCAACGCGGGGGAAATGAATGCCACAGTGAGCCAGCGGTCGCTCAAGCGGCGGGACCAGCCCGGTTCAGGCGGCGTCGCGGACGCCACCTGCCCGGGGTGGTCGGTCGTCAGAGGGACGGGGTCACTCACAGCCCGCCGCCGCCCTTGCTGCCGCTGGAGTCGAGCACGGCCTGCTGCTCCTTGGCGATGTCGTTGAGCGCGTCCTTCGGCGTCTTCGCACCGTTGAGAGCCGCGTTCACGTTGGTGTTCTCAATGTCGACGAGGCGCGCGTACTCGGGCACATTCCACATGTCCCGCATCCGCGGAACCGAGTCGGCGTACACCTTGTTGAACGGCCCGGCATTGAGGAACTCGGGCGACTCCAGGGCGTCCGTACGCGAAGGCACGCCACCGGCCGCGGCCCACTTCTTCTGGATGTCAGCCTGCTGGAACCACTTCATGAAGTTCAGGGCCTCCGCCTGGTTCGCCTCGGAGGAGTAGGCCGACACGTGCATCCCCATGCCGCCGAGAGGCACCAGGTTCGTCTTCTGGCTCGGCAGGGTGGCAAAACCCAGCTTGCCGAGAATCTCCTCCCGCGTGGTGCCGAGTGTCGACTGCTTCGGGTCGAGCAGGCCGCCGCTCGCGGCGATCCAGTTGAACGCGATGCATGCCTTGCCCTGGGCGACCGCCGCGTTCACCTCGTCGATGAACCAGTTGCCTGAGCCCGTGGCGGTCAGCGGCTTCATCTTGTTGACCAGGACGTCCATCGCCTCCTGGCCCGCAGCGTCGTTGAGGACGCCCTCGATCTTGCGCGACTTGGGGTCCCAGAGGTTGCCGCCGTAGACGCCGTTGACCGTGTTGTAGGTTACGGCCGCGGCGTCGGAGCCGTTGGCCTGGTGGAAGGCCAGCCCGCTGACGCCGGGGTTGTCCGCCTGGCACTTCGCGGCGGCTGCGATCATCTCGTCCCAGGTCTGCGGTGGCTTGTCGCCGATCAGGTCCTTGCGGTAGATCATCGTCCAGGTGTCGCCGAGCAGCGGCAGTCCGTACAGGCTGGCGTTTTCGTCGCGCTTCCCGGTCTCCGCCTGGGGGAACTGGCCGTAGGCCGCCAGGAGGTACGGGTTGTAGGCATTGACGTCGATGTTCTGCTTGACGAAGTCGGTGATGTCGAGGATGTTGCCGTTCGTCACGGCCTCGCCGATGTGCTGCGAGTCCAGGATCGGGATGTCGAAGTCGGTCTTGTGCGCTGCGAACTGGGTGAATATCGCGTCGTGCCAGTTCGCGTTCGGCACGGTGTTGACCTTGATGGTCACGTTCGGCCGCTCTTTGGTGTACTCCGCGTTCGCGAAGGCTTCCAGCGCCTGGGCGGGGGGCCACTCGAACCAGATGAAGCTGAGGGTCAGCGGGTCCTTGGTGAGCTCCGGGATGGTCGCCGGTGCCTTGGGGGCGCTCGCGCCGTCCTGGCCGCCGCCGCAAGCCGCCACGGTCGTGGCCACCAACATGGCCGCGGTCGCCAGCTGCACCTTTCGACCGGGAACGGACAGTCGTCCTATTCGCTTTGGATACCGCATCTTCTTGCCTGCTTTCTGGGTGGGGACTTTTGTAGCCTTGCTGCGTGCTTCGCCGAGCAGTTGCTGGGTTCAGGCGTGTTGCCGGCTGTCGCAGGGCTGACCCGCGGACCGGCGTCACGAGTACGCCGCGACGTAATGGGGCTTCAGGCAGTCGAGTAGGACGTCGAGCATGCTCATGGGAGCTCCAACTGAACGAAGCGGAGCGATGGCGGGCGGTTCCCCGATGGGTGAAGGATGGCTGGCATCCGCCACCTTTCCTATACGATCTGATGTGGGGGCGTCAACATCCCGCAGCGTTGCGACCGATGTCAACAGGTTCCCGAAGACGCAAGAAAGGACCTCACGTCACGATGGACGACGAAACGATGATCGCGCGGCGCCGTGGGGCCATGACGGGCGGAATGCCGCCGGGAAGATCTCGCGGCCGCCTTGCCGACGAGGTGTACGACACGCTGCTCGGACAGCTGATGTCGCTACGGATCGAGCCTGGCTCCCGCGTCACGATCGACGTCCTGGCGCGAGAGCTGGGGGTCTCGCAGACGCCGATCCGAGACGCGCTGAACCGCATGGAGGCCGAGGGCCTGGTCGTGCGTGTGCCCCATGCCGGCTATCGCATTCCCCCCCAAATCACCCGTCAACGATTCGAGGACATGCTTGAGCTCCGCCTGCTCCTGGAGCCGGCAGCGGCGCGCAGATCCGCCGAACGCGCATCCTCCAAGCAGGTGGCCGGTCTGCGACGACTGCTGGAGGAGATGGCGGAGCTGGAGGGGGGCACCGGGCCCATGGCCTATGGCGCCTTCGGGCTACGCGACGCCGCTTTTCACGATCTCGTCGCCCTGAGCGCGGAGAACCAGGTCATCCGCGAAGCGCTCGCTCGCCTGCACACGCACGTGCACCTGTTCCGGCTGCACCACGACACCCAGGTCACTCACTTGGCCATGGCCGAGCACGAAGAAGTTCTGGCCGCGATCGCCGCCCGTGATCCCGACGCCGCCGCCTATGCCATGCGTCGGCACATCCTGCGGTCCGGCGAGCGGTTCCGGCGATTGTTCGACGAGGCCAAGGGCGCGGACGGAATGGCGGTAGAGGCTTGACGGGCGGGCTGGACCGAGGAATGCTAACTCAATCGGATCGGATTTGATCCAACTCACCGCCCCAGATGCAAGGAGAAGTAGGTGCCCAGAGCGCTGCTTCTGACCGGCGACGCCGCCGAGGAGCTCGACACCATGTATCCCTACTATCGCGTGCAGGAGGGCGGCTGGGACGTCGACGTCTCGTCACGGACGATGCGTGACGTTCAGCTGGTCATCCACGAGTTCGACCCCAACTGCGACGCCTACGTGGAGAAGAACGGCCGGAAGCTGCCGGTCGACGTGCCCTGGGCCGAGGTCGACGTCGAGCGCTATGACGCCCTCATCATCCCCGGGGGACGCGCCCCCGAGTGGATCCGGGTCGACCCCGACGTCAGGCGCATCACCGAGCACTTCTTCGCGCGCGACCTCCCGATCGCGCTGATATGCCACGGCGCGCAGGTGCCGGCGGTGTACGGGCTGCTGAAGGGCCGGAAGACGGCGTGCTTCCCCCCCATCACCGGCGACATGGAGAACGCGGGCGCGACGGTCATCGACGCCCCCGACGTCGTGGACGGCAACCTCGTCTCCTGCCGCGGGTGGCCCGACATGCCGCAATTCGGCAGGGCGATGATGGAGCTGTTCTCGAAGTCCATCAACTCCGCATCCGCATGAGCACACCTGGCCTGTCCCGGTGATGGCACTTCGGACCGTCACAGTCGACGGCTCCCCCGTCCACGTCCTGGAGAGCGGCACCGGGCCCGCGGTGCTGATGCTGCACGGCTCCGGACCCGGTACGACCGGATCCGGCGCCTGGGCGACGACGGCACAGGCGCTGGGCACGTCCTGGCACCTGGTGGCTCCTGACCAGGCGGGGTTCGGCCGTACACCAGTCCCGGCGGGCTCCAGGGGTGGGCTCCGGCTGTGGACGGAGCAGGCCGCGGGCCTGATGGATGCTCTCGGTGTCGAGTACTACGCCGTGGTGGGCCACTCCATGGGCGGTGCCGTGGCGCTGGCGTTGGCGGCCGCGCGTCCCCGGCAGGTCACCCGTGTCGTGGCGGTCTCGACGATGGGCGCCCCCGGGGCGCCGCTGTCCGCCGAGCTCGACGCGGTCTGGGCCGCCCCCGCCGGCCCGCTCGGGGCACGAGACATGTTGAGTCGCCTCGTCCTCGACCAAGCGCTCGTGACCGAGTCGGCCGTCGCTGCCCGTGCAGCTGCGATGCGAGCGGGGGCGGCCGCATACGCGTCGTTGTTCCCTCCACCTAGGGCACGTTGGGCCGAGGAGCTCACCCTCTCGGCGCAAACGCTGGCAGGGGTCCGCGCGCCCGTGCTGCTCGTCCACGGCGCCGAGGACCGGGTCACCCCGCTCGGGACGGCAGCCCTGCCCCTGCTCGAACACCTGGCCGATGTCCGTCTGCACGTGCTCGGCCGATGCGGGCACGTGCCGGCGCTCGAGCACCCGCACGACTTCAGGCGACTCCTGTCGTGCTTCCTCGGCCGGGAACGAGGTCACTGATTGCTGCGACAGGTCCGCAGCCCGTGCTCAAGCAGAGTCGACAGTCCCAAGGGTCTGGCGATCACTTCTATGATCGTTCCCGATCTGATCTTGGGGCGGGAAATGTCGGTGGGGGCCGCTATCGTCTCGGGTCATGCGTCCGGCTGAGGTTGATCGGGTGACCGTGGAGGAGGCCGTTGACCGGTATGTGGAGCTGGTGCGTGCCAAGACGGTGACGGGTGGGCTGTCGGTGGCGACCGGTGAGGTGTATGCGCGGGATGTGGCGACCTTTGCGCGGCTGGCGGGGGCGGATCGGGTTTTGGATGATCTGTCGGGCGAGGATGTGGATGCGGTGTTGCTGGCCTTCGCGCGTAAGCCGGATGAGCGGCGCTCTTCCCCCGGCGGGTCGTTGACGCAGAGTGCGGCGTCGCAGGCGCGGTTCCGGCGGTCGGTGTCGGCGATGTTCAAGCATGCGGCGCTGGCGGGGTGGGTGCAGTTGAATCCGATGGCGGCGGCGACGGTGACGGCGCGGGAGCGGGGTGGGTTGCGGCCGCAGCGGCGGGCGTTGACCCGGGAGCAGGCGGAGGGGTTGATCGGTGCGGCCCGCTCCCCCGCCGCCGGTGAGGTGTCGCGGCGGCGGGATCAGCGGACGGAGGTGCGGGACGCGCTGATCGTGTTGTTGCTGACGACGCTGGGGCCGCGGGTGTCGGAGCTGGTGCGGGCGAACGTGGAGGATTTCTACACCAACGACGGTGTGCGGTATTGGCGGATCTTCGGTAAGGGTGGGCGGACGCGGGATGTGCCGCTCCCCCGTGATGTGGCGGATGCGCTGGTGGAGTACCTGGCTTCGCGGCCGTCCACGGTGGAGAAGGCGCTGCTGCTGTCGTGGCGGGGCAGGCGGCTGGCCCGTGGTGATGTGCAGGCGGTGATCGATCGGGTGCAGGCGAAGGTCGATCCCGAGCACCGGCGTGCCGTGACTCCGCACGGGTTGCGGCACACCACGGCCACGCACCTGCTGGCCGACGGCACCGACATGGATGCCGTCCGCCGCGTTCTGGGCCACTCCGATCTGACCACGCTGGGCCGTTACCGCGACGAGCTCCCCGGTGAACTGGAGGTGGCCATGCGCACTCATCCCCTGCTGCGCGAGGCCATGCGGGAGGCCAGGGTCGGCGACGCGGACGCCGCCGACCTGTGACGTCGCGGGTGGTGTCTGGTGTTTCGGGGTCTCTGTCGCGTGCGGAATCGGTGTAGCGGCGTTGAAGCTGGTCGCCGACGAGCGTGAGTCGCTGTTGTCTGTCGTCAGCGAAGATGACAGTGGCCGACGCTGTGACCTGCGCACTGTCAGATAGCTCTCCGTGACTACTTACCGGACGCGTCATCGAAGTTGGCAAGTAGCAGATGATCTTGCGGAGAAGCCGAGTGGAGATCCGCTGCCGCCGGTCCGGTGTCAGGTCACGAGAACTCGTAGTCGGCGAACGGCACACCCTGCTCATCCCGAAACGACCGCCCACTCGGAGCGTGACATCATCTGCCGCTCGCCGGCCATCACCGTTTCCCCTGGCCGTCTGGTGGCCCAGGCCATGAACTCCTCAACGGCGACCAGGCGGACGCCGGGCCCTCAGCACGACCCGGCCGCCGGAGATCCCCGTCGACATCGGCGATCACGCCGTAACCGTGCTGAGGGCCCATCGCGAGCTTCGTGTCATCTATACGCCACTCATCGGTGCCGCTACATGTCGAGGGTGAGCTTCTGCCAGTCCGACCAGCCCGACTGGAACGGCCCGCCATACGCGCCCACCCGCCAGCGGACCTGCAAGCCGCCGTCGACGAGGCCATCGGGGACGGTCACCACCGCCTGGCCGCCCGAGGGAACGTCCAGGACGGTCTTTTCCCAGATCAGGCCGGTTCCCTGCAATGGCGCGTCCGGGTCGTACGCCATCTGGAACACCACCCGCGTCGAGTCGAGGAGCGGATGCGTCACCGTGGCCCGCAGTTCGGGAGTCAGGCTCATGCTCACCGTCGAGTCCTCGCTCTCCCACGACGGGACGACCTGGCGGGCGCTGATCTGGGGGACGTTGCCGGCCACGGTGCCGAAGTTCCACGCCGACCAGCCGGAGACCGTGCCCGCCGTCACGTTGTGGGCGCGGACCCGCCAGCGGATACGCCAGCCGTCCTCCAGAAGCCCCGCGGGCACGAGCACTGACGGCCTGCCGAAGCTGGAGGCCGGGGCGGAGGTGGCGGTCCAGATCTGCCCGCTGCCCTGACCGGGGGCGGCGGGATCGTGCTCGACCTCGAACTCGGCGGTCAGGCTGCCACCGGCGGGGTCGACCACCTGCGATTGGATGCGGGGCGTCAGCCCGGCCACCCAGGTGCCGGCGCCGTCCTCATGACTCGCGATGGACGACGCTCTGGTGTACGGAGCGGAGGGCACGTCCATGGTGACCGTGAGAACGGGTATGGCGCCAGCCGGGTTCACCCACGAGGAGAAGGCCCACAGACCGTCGTCGGTGCTCTCGTCCGGGGACTGGAGCGCCAGACCGTAGTTGTCCGCGCCGCCGGCCCAGGCGTTGACGATGTCCGTGATCGGCCACTCCACCTGGTCGGGGTAGACCGCGCACTGCGTGGTGACCCCCTTGGTGGCGATCTGGGCGTCCTCGTCGGTCGAATCGGGCTTGTTGCCCCAGTGCAGGAAGTCGCCGGACCAGGGTTCGGTGACGCGGCGCACCTGGACCCCCTCCCCGGCCACGGGCCCGCAGGCCGGCGCGCCGAGCCCGGTGAGCCGCAGCGTGGCCGCCCGGATGACGCCTTCGGGCAGATAGGACATGTCGAACTTCAGATAGCTCCGGGCCGTCAGGCCGCCCTTGGTGCCCGACAGGAGAATCTCGTCGAGCCACGACGCGGGGGAATCCTCGTCGTGGGTGGAGGTGACGTGGATGTTGTCCCTCAGCAGGAGATCCCGCACGACGACGAGCGTCGGCACGTCGGCCGAGGCGGTGGACGGGACGGTTGCCAGCCCAGCCGCCGTCACGACGGCGGTCAGCAGGGACAGGGCCCTCCTCCGCAGGAGGAATGGCACAGACATCATCGGGTTCCTTGAGGCGCGGGGATGATCATTGACATCACACAGGGACGTTAACAAATAATCCGACAAATCGAAATATTGACATTTTCGAATGCAATTTGAAATGGCCGACAAAATACCCCTATTGCCGACAAAGGCCGTCTATTAATCATGCGACCGGTCACCGGCAACCGGTCGGGCGACTTGAGGCCTGCCCTCCCGTTACCTACGGCGGCTGCCGGGCGCCGCCCTGCCCGATGCCGACGTCCAGCCGCCCCCCGGACAGCCGGTCGAGTGTGGCCAGCCTGCGGGCCGGCACGACAGGCGAGTGGAAGATCGTGTTCAGGACGCCGGTGAGCAGGCGGATCCGCCGCGTGTGCGCGGCCGCCCAGGTCAGCAGCTCCAGCGACTCCCAGACGTGCTGGCCCAAGCGGCCCCCGGCTACCTGACCGACACCCAATGGGACCAGACCGAGCAGGACTGGCTGGAGCGGGCGCTGGAGTATGTGACCACCCCCTGCAACGGCATCCCCGGCATCCTGACCGCCGTCAAAACCGGCACACCCCGCAACCAGCGCACCCGACCAGCCACCGCGACCACCACCGCCACCGATCCCCAGACCCGGGCGGCGGGACCCCAATACCGGCTGGCCGACTACCTCGACCAGCACGGCCGCCACCACCGCGCCGACCACATCCCGCCCATCGACTTCTGGACCTCCGCCGCCACCCACGCCCACCCCGCCGACCTGACAGCACTCGGGGACGCCGCCTGGGACCGCGGCTTGTACCGCGACGCAGCCCAGCTCCACAAACACGCCGCCGCACACGGCGACCCCGGCGTCACCCATGTCCTCCTCGGCCGCATGCTCAGCCTGCACCCCGGGCGACCACGGCCCCGCTTGCTGGGCTGCCGCCCATTTCCCCCTGAACCACCCGTCCGAGGTGGCCAGCCTGGTGAAGACGCTGCACGGGGTCGGCGCGCACGACCAACTCACCGCGCTGGCCGGACGACTACCCGCTGCGCGGAAATTCGATGAGTTCCTCCGAATCGGTGACCACCAGGAGCGGTTCGCGTTCGGGCGGGAGCCCGATGGAAACGCTGCCGCGCCCTGGTCGTGGGAAAACCTGAACTGATCCCTCGGCTGATCATCCGGCCGTCTGCGAACAATCGCGCAGCTTCTCTCCCAGGTGAATCAGGGCCTGGCGCTTTCGAAGTAGACGACCGGCTCACCGCGCTACCGGCCCGCGACAGTTGCGCCCTTAGACGGTTGTCTCGCGGTTCATCGAAGGTCGGTCAATCTCCAGGGGGCGGCGGGGCTTCCATCGGGTTCCCGGCCGAACTCGAACCGCTCCCAGTTGTCGCCGATCTCGATGAATTGCTCGAATTTCCCTGCCGCAGGAAGCCGGTCGACCAGAGTTGTGACCTGATCGGCCGCCCCCACTCCGGTTAACGCGGCCAGCAGGGGTTCCACGGCGGAAACCTCATTCAGGCGGACATGCGCAGCTGGATTACGGGCCAGTAACACCTGGAGCTGATCACGGGCCAGTGACATCCGCAACCGATCATTCACCCCCACATCCTGCAGGGATTCCAGCAGATGAGCCACAGCGCGAGGGTCATCGAGACAGGCATGGGTGGCCGGATCACGGGTCAGCAGCATCTTCAGTTGTTCGTGTGCTTTGATCCTCGCGAGCCCGGCTATGAGGTGTGCTACTGCGTCGGGATCATCGAGAGCGATGTGGCGGGCGGCGCGCGTGGCCAGTTCCCTGGCCTGCTTATTGGCTCTCATATCCTTGAAGGTTCTGAGCAGGCAGGCCACCGCCTCGGGGTCGGTGAGGGGGATGTGAGCCGCCGGGTCACGGTCTAGCAGTGCCTGCGTCAAGTCGTACTCGTATACGTAGTCGAGGGCCCCGAGCAGGTCGGCTAAGCCTTCTGGGTCATCAAAGGGAATGCGGGTGGCCGGATCCTGGCGTCGCAAGGCCCTCAGGTAGTCGTCGACGCCCGTTTCGTCCACTCCTATTATCAGCTTGTCGGCCTCCGCCGCGAATATCTGCTCTTTCAGCGATGCGGCGATGGCGGACGGCTGCAGGTTGTCGAAGGTGGGGTCGGGCATTTCAAGGTAGTCGCCTGCGGCTTGGGCCCGTAGGGCCTCCAGCAGCATGGCCATGTTGGCGGGGTCGTCAAGGGATGCCAGGCCGGTGATCTTGACGATCAACTCGGTCAATTGCTCGTCTACCCCGGCCTCCTTCAGCTCGTTCAGCAGGGCATGAACCTGGCGCGGGTCGACAGTGGCGCGGGCGGCGGCTTTACGCGCCATCAACTTCCGGACCTGCCCGCCGGCTCCGACGTCTCGCAGCACGTCCAGTAAGAGAGTCATGCCCATCGGGTGCCCGAGACGGACGTGGGCGGCGGGATCGCGGGCCAGTAGTAGCCGGACCTGTCCGCCTGCCCCCATCCTCCGTAGCACCGACAGCAGTAGGCCTACGTCCCACGGATCGTCCAGGCGAACATGGGCGGCGGGATTACGGGCCAGCACCACAACGATCTGACCGGGTGCCGACGCCTCTTGCAGCGCTTCCAGCAGTTCGGCCACGGCGCCGGGGTCTTCGAGGGAGGTGTGCATGGCTGCCCATTGAGCGGGACGCCTGTCGCCGAAGGACAGTTTGTCGCCATGCCGGACGAGCCCGATGGCGGCATAGGGGTCACCGCAGGCGGCGGCGTTCTTGTGCAGCTGGATCGCATGCCGGTATAAGCCGCGGTGCCAGGCGGCGAAGCCAAGACTGGTCCAATCGAAAGGGAAGGCATGGGCGGTGGCCGCGGTCCAAAAATGGTTGGGCGGGATGAGGTCAGCACGCCGACGGCGGCCGTACTGGTCGAGGTAGTCGGCCAGCCGGAACAACGGCCCGAACGGGCCAGGTGGCTGGAACTGCTGGCCAACGGGACTGACCTGCCAGTTGTGGGCGACGCTGGGTGTGTAGGGGATGAGGATGCCGGGGATGCCGTTGCACCGGGTGGTCGCGTAGCTCAGGGCCTGCCGCAGCCAGTCGTGTCCCGCCTGCTCTCGCTGAGCTCGGCTCAGATAGCCCCGGGCGGCGCCGGCGAGCAAGTCCAATGGCAGGTACGGCCCGCAGCCGAGCCGGCGGGCGTCCATTGCCGCCTCGACCAACGCCTTGGCTGCAGGCGGGGCATGCCGGTATCGCCCCAGGAGCATCGGCCCTCCGGCCAGGTACTGGGTGATCTGACCGTCGGTGGCGTGTTCTGCGGCTTCCGCGAGGCGGGGATCGCCGCCCGCCTGGCGGCGCAGCTCGATCAGGTCGGGACCGGTGAAGGTGTCCGGTACCGGGATGTCCCGCCCGGCCAGCAGCTCGCGGGCCTGGGCGTGGCGATCCGGCTCGGTCCGGGTGATCAGGGTGTCCCAGTCGGCCGACCATAGCGTGGCGAGCACCAGCACCGGCCCTCGGGACGGATCGCGGAGCAGTTCCCGAAGCCCGGCCGCGACGCGTTCGCCCAAGACGGGGTCGGCGAGGTAGAACTGAGCTTCGTTCAGCCACAGCACCGTGCGCGGCTCGATCCTGGGCAGACCGGCCAGGACTGCCTCGGGGCGGCTGGGGTCGATCGGATGCCACAACCGCCACCCGCGCGGCTGGCCGCGCAGCAGATGCAGCGCCTCCCAGCAGGCCCGCGTCTTGCCGGTGGATGACCCACCCACCAGCACCACGACCTGGCTCCTCCCAGCGACGGCCCGGGCCACCACCGCCTCCAGCTCCCGATCGTGCGCGCGCGGCACATACGCCGGGAGCGGTGCAAGATCCGCCGCCGCCGTTCCGGTGGTGACCTGGACAGCTCGGTGGATCTCCAGCTGCTGCTCGAACGGGTCGGTCATCCCCTCCAGCGGCCGGCCGAGCCGATCACCGAGCTCGCGTGAGCCGCTCTGATCGGCGCGGGCCCGGGCGTGCGCCTGCTTCCACGCATCCAGCTGACCGTCGCGGACGCCGCATGCGGCCAAAACAGCGCGCAGCGTCTCCCACCGGGGAAAGCTCTGCCCGTTGACCATGTCATGCAGGGTCGAATTGCCGACACCGGCGACGGTGGCCAGCACCAGATAGGAACGGCCGTCACTACGGAACATCCGCTCCAGCGCCGCGCTCAGATCGGCGCGAGTCCTGATCGCCCGAGGGTCGGCCATCACTCCTCCACGGCATCCACCCGCACCTAGGGGAGGTCTGGACGGCGTTCGCTTCCATTCGGTTTCCGACCGGATCTTAGCCGCAGACATGCCCCATGACCGGCCGATTCGCCCGACATCGTCACACCGGATGCACCGAACGCAATCACCGGCCGAAGGTTGAGGGCATGACCTCCACGATCCTGGCCGCCGTCGGCGCCCTCACCCTCATCCTCCACACCGCCACCCGACTTCCGGCCGCCCTGGCCGAACTCCTGCGCGCCTTCCTCCCTGTCATCGCCGCCCTCACCGAACTGCGCACGGCTCTGGCCCGCAGCCGACGGCGAAGGCCCTCGTGACGCTCCGTACTGGGCTCAGGCCGCGCCGCGGCGAACAACGTTCACGCCGCTCCGGACCTCGGCAATGAGGCCGCCATCAGACCGGAATCACCCCTGGTCAGGGCCGTGAAGGAGGGCTACTGCCAACTAGGTGGCCCTCGACTGACACTTCACTGACAAGTACGTGTTCGTACTGACAGGTAGAGGTGCGCCAGACAGCTGTCGGGTCGTCTGCCCGAGGTCGCCGGGTTCAATGCTGACTGGATCGGCTTCGGTTTTGTGACCTGTCGTGCAGTGGAACGAGTGGCGGAGGGGGTCGAATGCGTGTTCTACTGATCGTTATGCCTTGGGACGTACTCCCTCTTCTGGACGGTGGTCCGCGGCGCCCCCGGATCGAACGGCAGGCGCAGGTGCGCGAGTTCGATGGGCTGACCTGCTATGAGGTGGCGGCCCGGGTGGGGCTGGAGAAGGTGGCCGAGGCGGCGGAGTTGCCGTTCGCGTGGGCGGCCAGCCCGTATCGGGGGTGTGCGGCCGGGTGCCGGTATTGCGCGGCGCGGCGGGGGCACCGGTATCTGGGGCTGGACGCGGCCGGGGATTTCGACACGCGGGTGGTGGTGAAGACCAATCTGGCCGACCGGTTGCGGCGGGAGCTGGGGTCGGCGCGGTGGGGCGGGGAGCCGGTGGCGCTGGGCCTGACCGGGGACTGTTATCAGCCGGCCGAGGAGACCTACCGGTTGATGCCGCAGATCATCCGGGCGTTGGCGGATGCGGGGAATCCGTTCACGGTGCTGACCAAGAGTCCGCTGGTGCTGCGTGATGCCGCGTTGCTGCGGGAGGCGGCGAAGGTCACGCAGGTCGGGGTGATGGTGTCGGTGGGGTTTGTGGACGAGCGGATCCGGCGCGGGATCGAGCCGGGGGCGGCGAGTCTGCAGCGACGGCTGGAGTTGTGTGCGGCGCTGAACGACGAGGGCGTGCCGTGCGGGGTGCTGATGGCGCCGATCCTGCCGTTGATCACCGATTCGGCCGATCATCTGCGGTCGACGGTGCGGCGGGCGGCCGAGGCGGGCGCGGTGAGCCTGACCCCGATCGTGCTGCGCCTGCCGCCGGGGGCGCGTGAGCTGTATCTGTCGTGGCTGGAGCGGGAGCATCCGGGGCTAATCCCCCGCTATGCCGACCTGTACGGGAAGTCGCCGGTGACCCCGCCGGAGTATCGCGCCCGGATCACCGACCAGGTGGCCACCTTGTCGGAGACGTACGGGATCGGGCGCTCGTCCCGGCGGTGGAAGCGGCGCCGCTCCCCCGCCCGCCAGCTGTCGCTCGTGTAGGCGGTCAGGGGGACGGCGTCCAGTTCGGGTGTAGCGCGGAGAGGAACCCGGCTGAAGGCCGCCGAGACGACGAGCGGTTCGCGGGTGGGTCGTCGCTCAGTGGGGAGAGGCGGCGATCTGTACGCGGTGGCTGTCGTTGTCGGAGAGGAAGGCGGCCAGCGCCTGCCCCTGTTCGGCTACGGCGGTGCGTTCGGTTCGGGAGAAGCCGCGCAGCGGGGTGACGATCACGGTGTCGGCTTTGACGGTCCAGGTCGCGGCGACGCGGCCGTCGACCAGGGCGACGCGGGCGCCGGCGACTGACAGGCCGCGGTGGGCGTCGTCGATGATCCTGGTCCGGTCGTGGTAGCCGAGGAGGGCGTTGTCGAAGGCCGGTAGGAAGCGTACGGGGGCGGGTGTGTCGGGGTCGGGTCGGGGCGCGTCGGGGAGGTCCAGTAGTTCGCGGCCTCGTTCGTCGCGGAAGGTGATGAGCTGTTCGCGTATCGCGGTCACGGCGGCCGGGAGTCCGGCGAGGCCGCTCCAGGCGCGCAGGTCGGCCGTGGCGGCGGGGCCGAACGCGGCCAGGTAGCGGCGCAGGAGGGTTTCGCCGACCGGATCGGTGCCGTTGGGGGCGGGTGGGTCGATCTGGCGTCCCAGCCAGGTGGTGAGCAGGAGGTTGCGTACTCCCGCTTTGGTGCGCCACAGCCCGCGTGGGGGGAGCTGCACCATCGGGAGGAGGGCGGCGACCAGCATTTCGCCCAGTGCCCGCGGTTGCGGGGCCGGCCAGCGTTCGGCCATTGCCCGTGCGAGTTCGGTCATCGAGCGGGGCTGGTCGTCGGCCATGAGCGCCCGGCCTGCCGCCGCGAGCTCGTCGAGGTCTATCCCGGCGAGTTCGTGGCGGTAGGTCCCGAGTACGCGTTGGCGGAGCATGGTGTCGTGGCGGGCTCGCCAGGCCAGGGTGTCGTCGGCGGTGAGCAGGTGGACGGTGCGGCGCATGAGATGGGTACGCACCACGCTCCGCCGAATCAGCAGATCCGAGAGCGTCGCCGGGTCGAACGCGTGCAGCCGTGACCAGAGCCCGACGAACGGTTCCTGCGGTTCCTGCGCCTGCAGGCCGCACAGGTGGGCGACGGCGTCCAGGACCGGCATGTCGGCGTGTTCGAGCAGCAGTTGCCGGGCGAGGGTGGCGCGGTTGAGCGCCCTGGTGTCGAGAACGGTCATCGGGGGTTAGGACGGGGCGTATTCGCTGACGACGTCGATGACCCAGGTGACGCCGAACTGGTCTTTCAGCATCCCGTACAGGGGTGCCCACTGCGCGGGGCCCAGCGGCTGCAGGATGGTCGCGCCGTCGGAGAGCTTCTCCCAGTACGCGGTGATCTCCTCGGCCGTTTCGCCGCGCAGGGAGACGAAGAAGGCGTTCTCGCCCTGGTTCCACGGCAGGCGTGCGGGCACGTCGTAGGCCATCACGCGGAAGCCGCTGCTTGCGGCGACCTGGCCCCACATGACCTGGTCGGCTTCGGACGGCTCCTGGACGTTGCCGGCGTCCTTGTAGGTGACCGTGGCCATGTGGCCGCCGAACACGGACTGGTAGAAGGTGAGCGCCGCGTGGGCGTCGCCGCGGAAGTTCAGGTGGGTCACCGTGTTCACGGACATGATGGGTTCCTTGTTCGCCGATTGATCGTTTGGGCTTGCTCGGTGACCACAGTCGCAGGGGAAGCGGCCAGGTTATGTCCGCTTCTCGGCCGATAATGGGTTCGTGCAGAAGACTTCAGCGCGGTTGCTGTCGTTGCTCTCGCTGCTGCAGGCGCGCCGGGACTGGCCGGGGGCGCTGCTGGCCGAGCGGCTGGGCATCAGTCCGCGCACCGTGCGCCGTGATGTCGACCGCCTGCGCGAGCTCGGCTACCCGGTCGTGGCGATCAAGGGCCCCGATGGCGGGTACCGGCTCGATGCCGGCGCGCAGCTGCCTCCGCTGCTGTTCGACGACGAGCAGGCGGTGGCTCTGGCCATCGCGTTGCAGATCGCCGCCACCTCGGGTGCCGGTATCGAGGAGGCCGCGGCGCGCGCGTTGAACACCGTCCGGCAGGTGATGCCGGCCCGGTTGCGTCGGCGGATCGACACCATCCAGGTCACCGCCGTGGAGCGGCCCGCGATCGGACCGGTCGCACAGGTGGACAGCGGCGTGCTCACGGCGCTCGGCGCCGCCGTCCACGCCCGCGAGGTGCTGCGTTTCGACTACTCTCCCGCGTCCCCGCCGGAGAACGGGGTGCCGGTCCCGCCGCGCCGGGTACAGCCCCATCACCTGGTCACCTGGGGTGGGCGCTGGTATCTGGTCGCCTGGGATCTCGACCGGGAGGACTGGCGCACCTTCCGCGCCGATCGGATCACCCCGCGTACGCCTACCGGGCCCCGCTTCACCCCGCGCGAGTTGCCCGGAGGTGAGGTGGCCGCTTTCGTGGCCGCCAGGTTCCGCGGCTTCGACGGCTCGGACGGCTCTGGCGGCTGGCCCTGCCGTGGCGAGGTGATCCTCGACCTCCCGGCCGCCGCCGTGTCCCGCTACACCCGCGACGGCGTCGTCGAGGAACTCGGCCCGGACCGCTGCCGGCTCATCCTGGGCTCGTGGTCCTGGCCCGGCCTGGCCGCCACCATCGGCAGGTTCGACGCCGACATCGAGGTCATCGGCCCGCCCGAGCTCAAACACGCCTTCGCCCACCTGGCCCGCCGCTACGCCAACGCCGCGACCGACACACCCGCCCCGCCGCCCCCGGTCCAGTAGGTAAGACGGCCCGCACACGCTCCCTGATCGTTCAAGCACCCGAAGGTTGATCATGCACATGTCCCCCCACGCCCGCCACCGCGACCCCGCCACGGCGGTGCGGTCATGAACCTCGGCATCATCGGCCAGGCGGCGGGCCTGTTCGCCGTCACCAACATCGACGACATCCTCGTGCTGGCTCTGTTCTTCGCTCAGGGAGCCGGGCACGAGGGCACCACCCGCCGCATCGCCATCGGCCAGTACCTCGGATTCGCGGCCATCCTGGCCGTCGCGGGAGCCGCCGCTTTCGGTGCCACCTTCCTGCCCGAGGAGGCCATCCCCTACCTCGGCCTCCTGCCCTTCGCTCTTGGTGTCAAAGCCGCCGTCCAGGCGTGGAGGCACCGCAACGACCCGGAGGAAGAGAGGCGGGCCACGCAGGGCGGCCCGAGGATCCTTGAAGTCGCCGCGGTCACCTTCGCCAACGGCGGCGACAACATCGGCGTCTACGTGCCCGTCTTCGCCACCGCCGGGACGGCCGGCATGAGCATCTACGTGATCGTGTTTTTGGTCCTGCTCGCGGTATGGATCGCCGCCGGCCGGTACTTCGCCACCCGCCCCGCCATCGCCAAGGCGCTCAGCCGATGGGGACACATCCTGCTGCCCGTCGTCCTGATCGGCATCGGCCTGCTCATCCTCATCGAGGGAGGAACGTTCGGGCTCTAACGGTTCGCGGCGTCCGAGCGGTGGCGTCGATCATTGCCACCGCTCAACGTCACGGCGGTCGGGGCTCGTCGTTCACAGACCCCAGAGTCCTTTGCCCAGCGTGGTGATCCCGCCGGTGGGCGGGGCGCCAGGTGGTGATCAGGGCGAGGGCGAGGAGGAGTTCGGCGATGTCTCCGCCGTAGTACATGAGTTCGGCGGCGCCGCGGAGCTGGTCGGCGGGGGCGGGTACGTCCACGGCGAGTCCGGCGTACATGAGCTGGGCGAGGGTGGCGTGTGCGGCGATCGCCACGCCGAGGACGGTCAGCCGGGCCGGGACGGAGGGGCGGCGCGGGGCGGGGTCGGCGCCGGCGATCGCCCATGCGAACAGGTATCCGGACAGCAGGAAGTGCGCGTGTACCAGGTGGTGGGTGGCGGGGATGGCGGAGGTGTACCGGTACAGGGGGGTGCAGTAGAGGGCGGCCATGCCGCCGACGCTGAGGGTCAGGGCGGTCCACGGGTTGGCCGCCAGGTGGCAGGCGCGGCTGCGCAGCAGCCGGGTGAGGCGGCGGGCGTGGGTGGCGGGCAGTGAACGCAGCAGCAGGGTGAGGGGTGTGCCGAGGACCAGGGCGAGCGGGGCGAGCATGCCGGTCAGCAGGTGCTGGAGCATGTGGCCGCGGAAGTCGGTGGTGGCCAGTGTGGAGACGGGGCCGGTCAGTGCGGTGGCCAGCAGCGCCAGGCCGCCGGTGAAGCTCGCCGTGCGCCAGGTGTTCCAGCCCCGGGGTTCGGCCCGCCGGCGTGCGGCCAGCCACAGGTAGGCGCAGGCGAGTATGGCCAGGACGGCGAGGGGCGCCCAGTCGTGTTCCGCGCCGGCCTGCTGGTGGTGGTCGTGGCCGATCATCGGATCGTGACCGGCGAGGATGGGGCCGGTCAGGAAGGGGCCGGTCAGGAAGGGGCCGGTCATCGGGTGGTCCGGCGGTGGCGGGGCAGGTGGTCGCGGCACAGGTCCAGGGCGGGTGCGCTGCGGTGGATGAGCCAGCCGCCGACGAGCAGGACCGCGCCCAGGATCAGGAAGCCGATGTCCCACCAGAGCTGGCCGGGGCCGGTCCGTACGTGGTGGATGGCCAGGAGGTGGTGGTCGATGACGCCTTCGACGAGGTTGAACAGGCCCCAGCCGGCCAGGACGGCGCCCCACAGTGCCCGTGATCTCCAGATCCGGCCGCGTGAGGTGGTGAAGCGCGAGTACAGCAGGGCCAGGCCCACCAGCACCGCCAGCCAGGTGAAGACGTGGAAGAGGCCGTCCCAGAGCGTGTTCATCTGGAGGCCGGGGACGGTGTCGACCGGGTAGTACTTCACGCCGATGTTGTCGTGGTCGGTGCTGGAGAGCATGTGGTGCCACTGCAGGACCTGGTGGAGCATGATGCCGTCGACGAACCCGCCCAGCCCGACGCCCAGGATGACGCCGGGCAGTGTGATCCAGCGGGCCGGTTCGGCCGCGGAGTGTTCTGGTTCCATTGCTGTTTCCGCGTTACGCGGCCGTTCCTTCCCGTCTCACCCCTGTCGCGGCCCCCTGGCGCGTACGGTCGCGAGCATAGGAGGGGCGTGGCGGCGGCACCGGGCGGGCGCGTGGGCGCCATGGTCAGTGTTTACGGGGTGGTGACCGGACGGTTAGGCGTCGCGATGAAACGTCCGAGGTGCGGGCAGGTGCCGGGCTCGTCCCGGCCCGGGGGTGGCGGTGGACGTTTCATCACCATTGTGGTGCGGGCGCACCGGGTGAGGGGGCGATCTTTGCGGGGGGTACCGTTGGTGGCATGTTGAGACGCAAGCCCATTGAGGAGCGGATTGCCGAGCGGGTGGCCAAGCGGCCGCCGCTCAAGGAGGGCAAGCATTTCGAGCACAAGCCCGCGTTGATCGTGTTCGTGGTCGTGGTCGGCTTGGTGCTGGTGAAGTTCGTGGGTGCGTTCCTGCTGATGCGCCTGGGGATTCACTGAGCGGGCGCCCCGGCGTGTCCGGGGCGCCGGGGTGGTTCAGGATCCCGGTTCAGGATTCCAGGGCGCTGCCGCTCTTCCACTTGCTGAAGGACATCTGCCAGAAGCCCCAGCCGTTGTTCCATTCCAGGGGCCGGTCGGTGCCGGTGATGGTGACGACGTCGCCGCGCTGGAAGTTGTCGTAGAACCATTTGGCCTGGGTGGGGTGGGCGTTGATGCAGCCGTGGCTGACGTTGGCGCGGCCCTGGGAGCCGACCGACCAGGGTGCGCTGTGGACGTACTCGCCGCTGTTGGAGATGCGGACGGCGTGGTTGACGACTTCCTTGTAGTAGCCGGGGTCGCCTTCCTTCTTGCCGGGGGAGATCATGATCTCGGGGTTGTGCCGGGACATGGTCAGGTGGACGCCGCTGGTGGTGGTGTATTCGCGGGTGGTGGCCTTGCCGGCGCTGATCTTCATGCTCTGGACGACTTTGCCGTCCTTCTTGACGATCATCATGTGGGTGCGGGTGTTCACCTGGCTGACCATGCGGGCGCCGATTTTGATGGTGTGGGTGAAGGGTTCGATCCCGTACATGTCGGCGCCGCCGCGGACGCCGGCCAGGTCGGCGGTGAGGGTGACCTTCTGGTGGGCGGGCCAGAATTTGGCGGGCCGGTAGATGACCAGGCGGTCGCTGATCCAGCGCCAGGCGCCGTCGACGGGCTTTTCCGCTTCGACCTTGAGTACGGCCTCGACGGCGGCCTTGTTGGTGACGGCCTGGTTGAAGGTGACCATGATCGGCATGCCGACGCCGACGGTTTCGCCCTTGATGCCGGGGGTGACGTCGGCGACGGCGAGTTCGTACTTGGGCTTGAGGGTGGTGAACTCGCTGGTGGCGGTGGTGGGGCCGCCTTCGCCGGTGGCCTTGGCCGAGACGGTGTAGGTGCTGGAGGGCTTGAGGGGCCGCTTGGAGGTCCAGCGGGTGCGGGTGGGGTCGAAGTCGCCGTCGACGGGTTCGCCGGCGGATTCGACGACGACCTCGTCCAGGGCGCCGCCGTCGGCGACCACGACGACGTTGCGGTCGGGGCGGACGCGGCGGGTGCCCTCAGCGGGGGCGATCTTGATGGTGGGGGCCGGGATGGGCTGCTCGGCTGCCGCGGTGCCGCCGAGCGGGGTGCGTGGTTGCTGCCCGCTGCCGCCCGAGCAGGCGGAGACCAGGATGGTCATGGTCACGGCGATGGCGACGGCCGGCAGGGCGACGCCCGTCTTGCGGTTCAGCACAACCTCTCCCCCACGGTGGCAAAGTCCGTCCAAAGACACTATTAGGGTCGGCCGGATGTGTCCGCATCTTTCTGGAGAGATAGCTCACATTTTGGTAGCGAAAATGGGTCAAACCGGTCCTGTGAAGTGTAAGGTCCGGGTCAGCATTTTTTATTCCACGTGCAAAGTCGGGAAAAATCCGGCAAAAGGTGGCAAAAGGGGCAGTTAGAGGCGGTGGGTGAGGCCGGTGTGGCGGCGGCCGGCGCCGCGGGTGCGCACCGCCTGGGCCAGGGCCCGCCGCGAGCCCACCAGAACCACCAGTTTCCGCGCGCGGGTGATGGCGGTGTAGAGCAGGTTGCGCTGGAGCATCATCCAGGCGCCGGTGGACAGCGGGATCACCACGGCCGGGTACTCGCTGCCCTGGGAGCGGTGGATGGAGACCGCGTAGGCGTGGGCCAGCTCGTCCAGCTCGTCGAAGGCGTAGTCGACGCTCTCGTCCTCGTCTGTGCGCACGGTCAGCCGGGACTCCTCGGGGGCCAGGCCGGTGATCACCCCGACGGTGCCGTTGAACACCCCGGCGGCGCCCTTGTCGTAGTTGTTGCGCAGCTGGGTGACCTTGTCGCCGATCCGGAAGACCCGGCCGCCCTGGCGGCGTTCCGGCAGGTCCTCCCGGCCGGGGGTGAGCGCCTCCTGCAGGGCGGCGTTCAGCGCCCCGGCCCCGGCGGCGCCGCGGTGCATGGGGGCCAGCACCTGTACGTCGCGGCGCGCGTCCAGCCCGAAGCGGGCGGGGATGCGGCGGGCGGCCACGTCCACGGTCAGGGCGGCGATCTGCTCGGGCTCCTCGCAGGGGAACAGGAAGAAGTCGGGGAAGTCGCGCACCAGCGGGGACTGGCCGGAGTTGACGCGGTGGGCGTTGACCACGACGCCGGACTTGGCGGCCTGCCGGAAGATCTGGGTCAGCCGCACCCGGGGGATGGCGGGGGCGGCCAAAAGGTCGCGCAGCACCTCCCCGGCGCCGACCGAGGGCAGCTGGTCGACGTCGCCCACCAGCAGCAGGTGGGCGCCGGGGGCCACCGCCTTGACCAGCTTGTTGGCCAGCAGCAGGTCCAGCATGGAGGCCTCGTCGACCACGACCAGGTCGGCGTCCAGCGGGTTGTCGCGGTCGAAGGTGGCCTCCCCGCCGGGGCGCAGCTGCAGCAGCCGGTGCACGGTGGCCGCCGGGTGGCCGGTCAGCTCGGCCAGGCGCTTGGCGGCCCGGCCGGTGGGGGCGGCCAGGATGACCTTGGCGCGTTTGGCGCGGGCCAGTTCCACGATGGAGCGCACGGTGAAGCTCTTGCCGCAGCCGGGGCCGCCGGTGAGCACGGCGACCTTCTCGGTGAGCGCCAGCCGTACCGCCTGGTCCTGCTCGGGGGCCAGGTCGGCGCCGGTGCGGGCGGCCAGCCAGGTGCGGGCCGCCGCCCAGTCGACGTCGGCGAAGGCGCGCAGCCGGTCGCCGGGGGCGGCCAGCAGGCCGCGCAGCGTGCCCGACAGCGACAGCTCGGCGCGGTGGAAGGGCACCAGGTAGATCGCCGGGACGCTGGAGTCGCCGGCCGGGACCTGCTCGCGGATCACGCCCTCGGCTTCGGCGAGCTCCTCCAGGCAGGCGGCCACCAGTTCGGCGGGCACCTCCAGGATCTTGACGGCGTCGCCGACCAGGTTGGGGGCGGGCAGGTAGCAGTGGCCGTCGTCGGCGGCCTGGGAGAGGGTGTAGCGCAGGCCGGCCTTGACGCGCTGGGGGCTGTCGGGGGCGATGCCGACGGCCTGGGCGATGGTGTCGGCGGTCTTGAAGCCGATCCCCCACACCTCGTCGGCCAGCCGGTAGGGTTCGCCGCGCACCACGGTGATGGAGTCCTCGCCGTACTGCTTGAAGATGCGCACGGCGATGGAGGTGGACACGCCCACGCCCTGCAGGAAGATCATCACCTCTTTGATGATCTTCTGTTCCTCCCAGGCGGCGCCGATCATCTTGGTGCGTTTGGGGCCCAGGCCGGGCACCTCGGTGAGGCGGGCGGGTTCCTCCTCGATGACGCGCAGGGTGTCGGCGCCGAAGTGGCCGACGATGCGCTCGGCCATCTTCGGGCCGATGCCCTTGATCAGGCCGGAGCCGAGGTAGCGCTGGATGCCCTGGACGGTGGCCGGCAGCACGGTGGTGTAGGACCAGACCTCGAACTGGCGGCCGTACCTGGGGTGGGAGGTCCAGCGGCCGGTCAGGCGCAGAGACTCCCCCGGCTGGGCGCCCAGCAGCGGGCCGACCACGGTGAGCAGTTCGCCGCCGGAGCGTTCGACGGCCACCCGGGCGATGGTGTAGCCGGTCTCCTCGTTGGCGAAGGTCACGCGCTCCAGAACTGCCTCTAACGTCGCGCCGTTCACACGCTCGCTCACCTCCCCGCGGGTGAGACTAGACCACCGGCGGGCTGAGGCCATAGCCGTACCGGAGGGCTTTGGTGTACGAGTCCTTTGGCGTGAAAAAGGCGACGGCATACGGGAGGGCCGATCATGGCGTTACGGGTGATTCTGGAACCGGTGGCACGGCCGGGGCTGAAGGCCGAGGCGGTACGGGAGGTGGCCCGCGCGCACCCGGCGGTGGCGGCGCATCTGGAGCAGACCGAGGAGCTGATCGTCCACGACGCGGTCGCGCTGGGCCACGAGCCGGGGCCGGGGGCGCCGTTCGTGGCGCACGTGTTCGACCCGCGCGGCAACCGCGCCGTGGAGCTGCGCGGCACCCTGGACGGCTCGCTGGAGAGGCCCCAGGAGGAGGTCCAGGTGCGGCCCAGCGGGCTGCGGCCACGCCCGGAGCCGCACGAGCTGGCCGCGGCCGCCGACATCCTGCGCGCCGACCCGGGCTTCCCGGCCGGCCCGGAGGTGGTGGTCTACCAGCCGATGCCGCCGCTGGCCGACCTGGAACGCCCCGACGGCAGCCGGGTGCGCCGCCCCACGCTGGGCATCTACGACCCGGCGGGCGGGCCGCGCCACCGCATCGTGGCCGTCGACCTGGCCGCGCACGAGGTGGACTGGCACCCGGGCGGGGTGGCCGATCCGACCGACGACGACTGCGAGAAGCACCTGCCGGTGGGCGTGGGGGCGCTGACCGACCGGGGCGGGCCCGACCAGGTGCGGGTGCGGGTGGTCCGGGACGGGGTGGAGCTGTGGAACCTGATCGTGGTCCGGCCGCGCGCCTCCCAGCCGCGCCCGGACGGGGCGGGGGTGGAACTGCTGCAGGTGCGCTACCGGGGGCGGCTGGTGCTGCGCCAGGCCCACATGCCGGTCCTCAACGTCCTGTACGCCGACGGCCAGACCAACTTCCGGGACTGGGCCAACGAGGAGACGGTGTTCCGGGCCACCGGCACCGACCCGGTCGGCTGGGGGTGGCGGCTGTGCACGGCCCCGCCGCAGACCATCCTGGAGCGCCCCGACGACGACCGCGGCAACTTCCAGGGCGTGGCCCTCCACCACGACGGCCAGGAGCTGCGCATCGTCAGCGAGCTGCAGGCCGGCTGGTACCGGTACATGTCGGACTGGCGGCTCGGCGACGACGGCACCATCCGGCCCCGGTTCGGGTTCGCCGGCACCAAGGACCCGATGACCTGCAACCGGCACCGCCACCACGCGTACTGGCGGCTGGACTTCGACATCGACGGCGCCGCCGCCGACACCGTCGAGCAGCTGCAGGACGGCGGCGGCATCGTGACCGAGACCGTGCCGATCACCCGGGAGACCTCGCGGCGGCGGCGCGGCAACGTCAAGGGCTGGCAGGTGCTGGACAAGCACACCCGGCGCGGCTACCAGATCTGGCCCGGCGAGCACGACGACAGCGCCGACGCCCACGGCGTGGCCGACGCCTGGTTCCTGCGCCACCATCCCGGCGAGCTGCACGACGGCGGCCGCATGGGCCGGCCCGCCGACTCCCGCGCCCACCTCAACAAGTTCCTGAACGACGAGAACATCTACGGCGCCAACATCGTGGTCTGGTACGCCGGGCACTTCCTGCACGACCAGGCCGCGCCCGAGCCGCACCAGGGACACATCGTGGGTCCGGACCTGATCCCGGTGGAGGAGGGGTGAAGGGGGCTAGTGTGACGCCATGGTTCTGGAAAGCACCGCGCGTGCACTATTGCACCGCCTGGCCGTAGAGCAGGCGGAGGCGCGCGTTCCGTCACTGGTGGCGGCCCTGGTCCGGGGCGGCGAGCTGGTCTGGTTCGGGGCGCGCGGCCGGGCCGGGGAGGGGGCGCCGACGGCGGCCACCCGTTACCGGATCGGGTCGATCACCAAGAGCATGGTGGCGGTGCTGGTGATGCGGCTGCGCGACGAGGGGCTGCTCGATCTGCTCGACCCGCTGGACAAGCACCTGCCGGGCACGCCGGTGGGCGAGGTGAGCATCGCCCAGCTGCTCTCGCACACCGGCGGGCTGACCGCCGAGCCGCCCGGCCAGTGGTGGGAGCGGGTGCCCGGCGCGCCGGTCGCCGGGCTGCTGGGCGACCTGGGGCCGGAGATCGCCCGGCATCGGCCGGGGCGGCGCTTCCACTACTCCAATCTCGGGTTCGGGCTGCTGGGCGAGGTGGTGGCGCGTAAGCGCGGGGTCTCCTGGGAGCGGGCGGTGCGGGAGGAGATCCTGGAGCCGCTGGGCATGGGCGCCACCACCGCGCGGGCCGCCGAGCCGTACGCGCGGGGGTATGCGGTGCATCCGTGGGCCGACGTGGTGCTGCCCGAGCCCGAGCACGACGCCGCGAGCATGGCCCCGGCCGGGCAGCTGTGGTGCGGGGCCGCCGACCTGGCCCGCTGGGCGGCCTTCCTGTCCGGGCAACTGTCCGGGTCACTGTCCGGGAACGGTTCACGGTCCGGCGGGGACGGGGTGCTGCGGGCGGCCACGCTGGCCGAGATGCGTGAGCCGGCCGCGGTGGAGGACGGGCCGGCGTGGGTGCGCGGGTACGGCCTGGGGTTGCAGTTGCTGCGGCACGAGGGGCGCATGCTGGCCGGGCACACCGGGTCGATGCCGGGGTTTTTGGCCACGGTGTGGACCGACGCGGCGGACGGGGTGGGGGCGTTGTTCCTGGCCAACACCACTTCGGGGGTGCGGGGCACGCTGGTGACCGACCTGCTGGACATTCTGGCGCGGCATGAGCCGCCGCTGCCGGCCGAGTGGGCGCCCTCCCCCGTCGATGAGGATCTGCTGGCGTTGACCGGGCCCTGGTACTGGGGGCCCGCGGCCTATCTGCTGCGGGTGCTGCCGGGGCGGGGGCTGTCGCTGGCGCCGGTGGGCGGGCAGGGGCGGGCCTCCCGGTTCGTGCCGCAGGCGGACGGGAGCTGGCTGGGCCTGGACGGGTATTACGCCGGTGAACCCCTGCGGGTGATTTCTCATCCCGGGGGTGTGCATATTTCCCTCAACACCTTCGTCTTCACCCGGGAACCCTACGATCGATCTGCCCCGATTCCCGGTGGTGTGGACGGCGATGGGTGGCGATGACTGTTTGTATTCGTTCGTGATCACAGCGCGACACCGCTAGGTTCAGAGCACACCAACCCCCCTAGTCACAGGAGGATTCTGTGGAGACTCTGGAACAGCGCGTGCTGGGCCTCGAAATCGAATTCCGCGGGTTCCGCGCCAGGGAGGAGAACAGGACCGCGATGGGTGACCAGGTGGCGCGCAGCAGCGCCCAAAACGCCCATGTGTCGATCAGTGGGCTTTTCGGCGAGGTCAAGGAGTTCCGCGCCGAAACGCAGGCGGCCATCCACGGCCTCACCGAGACGGCGAGACACCACGGCGTGCTGCTCCGCGACATCACACGGCAACAGGAGGACCACACGCATCGCCTCGGGCGCATGGAGCGAACTCAGCAGGAGCACGGGGCCCGGCTCGACGGGATCGACGGCCGGCTGGAAAGGATCGAGCAGACGCAGCAGGAGCATGGAACGCGGCTGGACGGGATCGACGGCCGACTGGACCGGGTCGAAGGTAACCAGGTCGCGGCCAACAGGATGCTGCAGGAGATTCTCGATCACATCCGGAAGTAGTTGAGCGGTAGAAGTGTGGTTATCTGTCCCGTCACCCGCCTGGCGGGACAGAATTCGTGGAATGAGTGAGATTTCGCCGCGGATTGCGCTTGTTGGTGACCGTTCGCCGGGGGTCGCCTCGCATGTAAAGATTCCCGGCATTCTGGCGGCGCTGCGCGAGGAGCACGGTATCGGTTTGGACGCGCGCTGGGTTGCGACCCCTGAGGCGTACGGGCTGGAGGGGTTTGACGGGGTCTGGATGTTGCCGGGTAGTCCGTACCGGGATGCGGAGGGGGCGCTGGCGGCGGCGCGGGGCGCGCGGACGGCGGGGATTCCGCTGCTGGGGACATGTGGCGGGTTCCAGCACGCGGTGTGGGAGTTCGCGCGGAACGTGTGCGGGCTGGCGGCCGGGCACGCGGAGCTTTTGCCGGAGGCGGCGGAGGTGGTCATCCAGCCGCTGGCGTGCTCGCTGGCCGGGCAGGAGGGCCGGGTGCACCTGGCGGCGGGCTCGCGGGCGGCGTCGATCATGGGTGTGGGGGCGTCGACGGTCCGCTACAACTGCTCCTACGGGGTCAATCCCGCCCATCGGGCGGTGCTGGAGCGGCACGGGATGCGCTTCACCGGTCACGACGACGAGGGTGCGATCCGGGTCGCCGAACTGGCCGGCCACCCGTTCTTCCTGGTGAGGCTCTTCCGGCCGGAACTGGCCGATCGGCAGCCGCATCCGCTCATCCGCGCCTTCGCCGAGGCGGCCATGACCAAAGCCGGGACCACACCCCCAACCGCATGACCAAGCGATGTCACGACTTGTACCTATTTGACCGATTTGGGTGTTTCGTCTAGCTTCGGTTGGAGTTCCTGGCACGTTGCCTTTTACCTGGGCAAACGTGCCCTGCCAACAACCGACCGGCCGTCCCCCGATCCGGACGGCCCGACCGCCGAGTCCGCACCACGCGGAGCCGGGGAACCGCCGAGGGTCCGGGAGCCCATAGCCAAGCCAGCAGTTCCTCCCGACCCTCATGGGGTGAATCGGCCTCAAGCAGGCCGTAGGGCGACTTCCACGCCCGAATCCGTCAGCTAACCCGGTAGGCGGCATGGAAGCAAGGGAGCACCACCCACATGCGAGCCCCCACTGCCAAACTGCGCGTCTCCATCCTGTCCGGCCTGATCGCCGCCTCCGCGGTGGCCGGCGCCACCGGCGCCGCCACCTCCCAGGCCGACACCACACCCGCCGCGCACCACCCGGCCGTCCTGGCCGCCGCGGCCAAGGCCTCCGCCGAGACCGTCGCCAAGACCGCGGCCAAGACCACGGCCAAGACCACGGCCAAGACCACCGCGTCCTCGGCGTCCGAGGCCTCCTCGGCATCCGTCACGGCCGAGGCCCTGACCGGCGTGCACGCGCCCGCCAGCCCGCTGTTCAGGATCGCCGCCACCCTGCCCAAGGTCAGCGCCTCCCAGGCGCTGCAACTGGCGGAAAGCCAGGTCGGGGTGAGCGAGAACGCCCAGGGCGGCGGCACCAAGTTCCACGACTGGTACATGAGCACTGTCCGCGCCCAGGAGACCGTCGCCCGCGACGGCGGCAGCGTCGGCGCCTACCGCAACGCCGCCTGGTGCGACATGTTCGTCTCCTGGGTCGGCGCCGAGCTGGGCATCCACCAGGTCATGGGCTGGGACGCCTACACCGTCCAGCACGCCTCCTGGTTCAAGGACAACAACCGGTGGGGCGAGCAGCCCAGCCCCGGCGCGGTCGTCTTCTTCAACTGGAAGGGCGGCAAGGACCTGCACAGCATCGAGCACGTGGGCTTCGTCATCAAGGACAACGGCGACGGCACCATCAAGACCGTGGAGGGCAACACCGGCGGCGGCAAGGTCGAGATCCGCACCCGCCCGACCTCCCAGGTGGTCGGCTACGGCTACCCGGTCTACACCGCCTGACCCGTTTCCGGCCCGCCTTGCGGCACGGCAGGCGGGCCCGGCCGGCCCCGGAATGTGCTTCTTCGCCCCGAATCTTGCTCTGACCAGGGAGATCTTCGGCCGGGAGACTTGACGGGGACGGCCGCCAGGAGGTGACCTGGAAGACAGGCACCTCGTTCGGTGAGGCGTCTGCGCGGATACAGGCCACTGACCCCACGACATCGAGAGACGCCCAGGGTCAGGACAGGTTTCCCCGGCTTAAGGGGTGACCCCAGGTGGCTTCCCGGCTACGGGATCACGCCGCGCAGTGCCAAAGCTCTTACATGAGGGGTGCGGTTCCGACCGATTCCCGCCCGTTCGAACGGCATGGCGCCGGGCGCAGGTGCGCCCACTGGATGGCGAAAGATGAGGAGGTGTGTCGATGGACGGCGATTGCCCTAGTCAGAGGTTCCCAGTCCGGGACACCCCGCATCCGTCATCGGCGTCAGCGCGTGGCTGACCACGTCCTGGTGTGATGGTCCTGCGGGACGTCCCCAGCACACGTGGAGGAGGTCCGCCATGACCATCACGATCAACCTGCCCCGTCTGGCCGCCCCCGTAGGCCTGGTCCGGACCCTGCGCGCGCTGTGGCCGCTGGCCGTCGTCGCGATCCCGGTCCTGGCCGAGGCCGCAGGCGCCTCCGTGCTCATCTGCGTCCTGCTTGAGGTCGCCGTCCAGGTGACCGATCAGGCCGTAGGCGCCCCGCAGGTGTGACGGCGACCGGCACAGACCCAGCAGCCCGCCCACCCGGCTTCCGGGGGCGGGCTGCGCGTCAACCGCGTCAACCGCGTCGTGAGATCGCGATGACGATGAGGATCACCACGCCCAGCAGGACGATGACGCCGATGAGCGGGGCGTCGGGGGCATAGTGCGGCAGAGCTGCGGCCGCCGCCGGCATCGGCCGGCCGGTCGCGGCGGAAAGAACCAGCTGCAGGACGAACACCGCCCTTCCACTCTACGAGCCGGGACCGGCCGGGGCGGAGCCGGTACCACTCGATCGTGATCAGCTCGAGGCGGCGCAGACATCCGGGTCGACCGGCCCGTGGGGCGGCGGCCGGCCAGGGGGAAGGCCGTTCCGCCGCTCATCGCAGGGTGAGCGGGGTCTCGGATTCGACGCGGGTCAGCTTCTCCGGGTTGCGGACGTAGTAGAGGCCGGAGATGCGGGCGTCCTCGACCCGGATCGCCAGGACGCCGTCGATCTCGCCGTCCAGGCGGACGACGAGCGCCGGGCTGCCGTTGACCACGGCGGGGCCGACGGTGACCACACCCGGGTACTTGCCGACCGCACCGAAGATCATGCGGACCACCTTCTCGGCGCCGACGACCGGCCGCAACGCGGCCTGCTTGACGCCGCCGCCGTCGGCGACATAGACGACATCCGGGGCGAGCACCTCAAGCAGGCCCTGCAGGTCCCTGGTTTCGAGCGCGCGCCGGCACGACTCCAGAACCGTCCGGGCCTCGCCCGGGGAGACCACCTCGCGAGGGCGGCTGGCATCGACGTGCCGGCGGGCGCGGTGCGCGATCTGGCGGACGGCCGCCGGGCTCTTGCCGAGGGCGGCCGCGATCTCGTCGTAGCCGACGTCGAAGGCCTCGCGCAGCACGAAGACGGCGCGCTCGGTCGGCGAGAGCCTCTCCAGTACGATCATCAGCGCCATCGACACGCTCTCGGCGAGTTCGACGTCCTCGGCCACGTCCGGGGCGGTCAGCAGCGGCTCCGGCAGCCAGGGGCCGACATACGCCTCCTTGCGGCGCTTCATGGTGCGCAGCCGGTTGAGCGCCTGACGGGTGGTGATCCGGACCAGGTAGGCGCGCTGGTCGCGTACCTGGTCCGCGTCGACTTTGACCCACCGCAGCCAGGTCTCCTGGAGGACGTCCTCGGCGTCGGCCGCCGATCCGAGCATCTCGTAGGCGACGGTGAACAGCAGGTTGCGGTAGGCGAGGAAAGTCTCGGTCGCCGCGTTGGTGGCGTGGTCGCTCATGTCTGTGCCCGTCTCCTTCGCGTACGGCCCCTGGTCGCCGGCGGATGCGTCCACAGCGAGGTCCTGTTCCGCCGCCCGGGCTAGGCTGCCCGTTCGGCGGTGGCCGGCACCTGGCCGCGCCTGGCCCGCAGCGACTGCCGGCGCTTGCCGTCCTTGGCCCAGGCCGGGAAGTCGAGCGAACCGGGCTTGCGTGCCTGGTGCGCCAGCTGCCAGCGGATGTTCCGGCAGATGAACTCCTTGATCTTCGCGCCGGGGCGGCCGCCGATGTGGAGCCGCATCGCGGCGTCGTTCCTGTGGGCGAGCTGCAAGATACCGGCCCGGCGTCCCAGGCTGATGCACTGGGCGACCATCGCCAGGGCGAGCGGCGCGGGGGGCTCGCCCGCGATCCGGCTGAGCACCGTGTCGGCGGCGTGCGGGCCCAGCTGGACCGCGGCCTGGCAGCTCATCCGGAACGGCAGGTCCGACGGTGCCGCCGAATCCCCGGCCGCGACGATGCGCACGTCGTCCACGCTGGTCAACGTCTCGTCGGTGAGCAGGCGGCCCAGGGCGTCGGTGCTCAGCCCACTGCGGCCGGCCAGGTCAGGCACGCCGAATCCGGCGGTCCAGATGGTGACCTCGCCCGGCAGTTCGCGGCCGTCGCCGAGCCGTACGGCGTCGCGGGTCACGGCCGTCACCTTCGCGCCGGGGCCGTCGAGCACGCTCACCCCGAGTTCGGCCAGCCGCCTGGCGACCGAGCGCCGCCCCCGCGGGTGCAGGTACGGGCCGAGCACACCGCCGCACACCAGGGTCACCGTGCGGCCGGCCTCGGCCAGTTCGGCGGCGGTCTCGATACCGGTCGGACCGGCTCCGACCACGGTCACCGCGGCCGTTGCGGGCATGGCCTCGATGACCGGCCGCAGCCGCTGCGCCTCCTCCAGGGTGGCGATCGGGTAGGCGAACTCGGCCGCTCCGGGCACGCTCGGGTCGGCGCTGCCGCTGCCCACGGCGTAAACCAGATAGTCGTAGCCGACCGTGCCACCGCCGGCCAGCGTCACGCCGCGGTTGGCCGCGTCGATCCGGGTGACGGTGTCGACCACCAGCCGGACGCCGCCGGCCAGGACTTCCTTGTAGCCGACGACGGCGTCGTGGGACCCGCCCACCAGCTGGTGAAGGCGGATCCGCTCGACGAAGTCCGGGCGCGGGTTGATCAGCGTCACTGTCACGTCGTCGCGCTGGGTCAGGCGATTGGCCGCCATGACGCCGGCGTATCCGCCGCCGATCACGACCACCTCGGTGTTCTCGGTCATGGTGCCTCCTTCTTTTCAAGGGTTCGGCCTCAAGACACCGCATGATTGATCGTTGTGACAGCACGTGATGCAGATCACTCCACCGGCGCGGGCTCGGCGGGTTGAGGGACAACGGAACAGCCGGAACCGGCTTCGTCTGCCATGGTCAGTGGCCGTGTAGCTGGTCGCGTCACGAGGTCGGGCGGTGGACGACGGTCTTCTGGCCGCTACCCGGATAGATCATGATCAGGATGTGCTGGGGGGTGAACGCCTCCCAGTCCGGCTCCCGGTAGTGCACGCGGATGCGGTAGTGGCCTTTGCCGCGGAAGGCCAGGTTCGGCAGCGGATCTCCCCCCATGGGGTCCCTAAGTTCGATCTGCCCGGTGGGGCTGCGGTAGCCGACCTCCACCACGTGGTCCCACGTCTTCACCTCAAGGGGTGGCCGCTTCCGGTAGGTCTCGGCGGTGACGCAGATGTCGTAGTCGGAGTGGCTGAGGATCATCAGATGGCCGGGGAGGGCGGCGACCAGGCCGTCGCGCTGGGCGGCCTCCAGAAGCCCGTCCTCGTACGGGTCCGGCTGGCCCTCGGTGTACTCGTAGGATTCCAGGACGCCGTAGTCGGTCCACATGAGCCGGCGGGTCACCTCGACCGGCTTGGCCGGCGGCCGGTGCGGGGACATGTCGCAGGTCTTCTGGGCCGCGACGTCCTGTGCCTGGTAGGCGGCCTCTTCGGAGTCCAGTTGGGCCTGGACGTAGCGCGCCGCCGCGGGGCAGATGGGCGCGATCAGCCACGGTTCGGCGCCCTTGCCGGGGTAGGCGTCGCACATCGCCCGGCCGTAGGCGAGCAGGTCCCGGTCGGAGACGCGGGCGAAGGCGTCGCCTGATCGCGCCTGGCAGAGGAAGGCCCTCTCCCCGGTGCGGACCTTCGGCGGGTAGCTGTAGTCGGGTTCGCAGTCGCCCTTGGTGATCCCGCCCGAGATCAGGTCGGCGGCCGGCAGGAACGCCAGCAGGCCCAGGACCGCCAGACCGGCCGCGCCGCGCCGGAACCAGCTGGCCCGCAGCACCCTCACGATCCGGTGCTTGGGCACCCGGACGGCCGCCAGCACGCAGAACGCCGCCACCAGAGGGGCGATGTCCGCGCCGAGGAAGAACCACACCCCCTGCAGGCCGCCCCAGGATTCGACGCACCCGCGTTCGATGGCGAGGTCCGCCGCGAACGCCAGCGGCCCGATGCTGTTCAGTGTCAGCAGCAGCCCCGCCAGTACGCGGGCGATCACCCGGCCGGCCTTGTCCCGGCCCCGCCTCACCGCCCACCAGTACGCCAGGAACGCGATGACCACGGCCGGGGCCCCGCCGTACCAGACCAGCGGCAGCCAGGCGTAGATCGGCCACATCCACGCCATGAGCTCGAAGTAGATCTCCTGCCCCGGGCACGGGCCGAAGCCGAACATGCCGAAGCTGGTTTCGGAGCCGGTGAGCAGGTGGACCGCCTGCGCGGTCGAGACGAGCAGGGCGGCGGCCCACCACGTACGCGATCTCCACGACACGAGGAGCCACCGTAGCGGGCCCGACCGACATATCCGGCTTCGTCGGCCGGTTCAGGCCGTCACGACCGGTCGGGCCGTGGTCAGTCCTCCTGTAGGACGGACAGGATGTTTCCGGCCGGGTCCTTGAACCAGGCGATCAGGGGGCCGCCCAGCCGGAAGATGCCCTGATCGTCCACGCCCTCATAGTGTTCGAAGACCACCCCGCGCGACTTCAGTTCCGCCACGGCCTTGTCGATGTCGGGGACGGGGAAGTTGAGCGTGGTGTAGGTGGCGGGGACGTGCTGGTCGCCCTTGGGGTAGACGAGGGTGTCGCGGTCGCCGGCCAGGTGCAGGAAGAGCAGGCCGTTGCGCTCGCTCACCCGCAGGCCGAGGGTCTCGGCGTAGAACTTGCGGGCCGGGCCGATGTCGTCGACCGAGAACCCGCTGAAAGCTTTGGTGTTCTCGAACATGATGTTCCCTCCGGAGATCATTGGTACCCAGGAGACCGCTTGGACCACGCTAACCCTCCGGCGGCCCCGGCCGCTGCCCGCCGTCGTGCTCTCCTTGGAGACAGTCGAGGAGGTCGGCGGCAGGCTCAGCCGCTGCGGCCGCTGACCAGCACGGCGATGCCGTCCAGCACCCGGGCCAGCCCGAACTCGAAGGCGTGGAGCGGATCGTAGGCGGCCTGGTGCTCCTGCCCGGCGGCGGTGCCGACCCGGGAGGCGATCGGGAAGCGCCGGGGGTCGACCAGCGCGCCCAGCACCGGGGCGTGCGCCTCCCACCACTGTTCGTCGGTCATCCCGGTCGCCCCGGAGGCGGCCGAGGACTCCAGCGCGCCGCGGGCCGCGCCGTGCACGAACCCGGAGACCAGGGTGACCACCGCGTCCATCTCCAGGTCGGTCAGGCCGATGCCCTCCACGGCCGACAGTTCGTATTCGTACTTGGCGATGGCGTTGGGCCCCAGCGGGGGGCGGCCGGCGGCCACCTGGAGGAGCCACGGGTGGCGCCGGTAGAGGGCCCACTGCTCGCGGGCGATCAGTTCCAGCCGGGCCCGCCAGCCGCCGGGGGTCTCGGGGCGGGGCAGTTCGCCGTAGACGGTGTCGATCATGACGTCGATCAGTTCGGCCTTGCCCGGCACGTAGGTGTACAGCGACATGACGCCCACGCCCAGGGCCTCGGCCACTTTCCGCATCGACAGCGCGGCCAGGCCCTCGGCGTCGCCCACCTCGATGGCGGCCCGCACGATGCGCTCCACGCTCAGCCCCTTGCGGGGGGCCCGCTCCTGCCCGGGTGTCCGCCACAGCAGCGCCAGGCTGCGCGCGGGGTCCCCGGTGCCGCTGTACTCGACGCCCATGGTGCCGCTCAGGCTACCCGCACCATGAACCGTATGCTGTACGGTACAGTGTACGGATGATCAGTGTTCAAGATCTGGGCAAGCGCTACGGCGCCACCCCCGCCCTGGACGGCCTCCACCTGGAGGTGCCGGAGGGCACCGTGCACGGCCTGCTCGGCCCCAACGGAGCAGGCAAGACCACCCTCGTCCGCATCCTCACCACGCTGCTGCGCCCCGACACCGGCCAGGCCCGGGTGGCCGGTCTGGACGTGCGCACCGAGGCCGCGCGGGTGCGCCGCCGCATCGGCCTGGTCGGCCAGCACGCCGCCGTCGACGAGATCCTCACCGGCCGCCAGAACCTGGAGATGTTCGGCCGCCTGTCCCACCTGGGCGCCCGAGCCGCCACCGGCCGCGCCGCCGACCTGCTGGAACGCTTCGGCCTCACCGAGGCGGCCGCCCGGCCGGTCAACGGCTACTCCGGCGGCATGCGCCGCCGTCTGGACCTGGCCGCCGGGCTCATCCTCTCCCCGCCTGTGCTGTTCCTGGACGAGCCCACCACCGGCCTCGACCCGCGCGGCCGCGCCGAGGTCTGGTCGGCGGTACGCGAGCTGGCCGGCCAGGGCACCACCGTGCTGCTGACCACCCAGTACCTGGAGGAGGCCGACCAGCTGGCCGGGCAGGTCTCGATCATCGACGCCGGGAAGGTGGTGGCCGCCGGCACCCCCGCCGAGCTGAAGGCCGTCGTCGGCGACCGGATCGAGGTGGTCGCCCGGCACGCCGGCGACCTGCCCGCCGTGGCCGCCCTGCTCGGGCCGCAGGCCCGCGTCGAGGCCGACGAGCTGCGGGTCAGCGCGCCGGCGGCGGACCGGGTGGGGGCGCTCACGCATGCCGTACAGGCCTTGGCCGAGGCCGGGATCGACATCGCCGACCTGGGCGTGCGGCGGCCGACCCTGGACGAGGTGTTCCTGCGCCTGACCGAGAAGATGGAGGTTTCCCGATGAGATGGGCTCTGGCCGACGGCTGGACGATCACCCGCCGCGACCTGGCGCACTGGGGCGCCAGGCCCGGGCAGTTCGCGGTCACCCTGCTGTTCCCCGTGCTGATCACGCTCATGTTCGGCTACCTGTTCGGCGGCGGCCTGAACGTGCCCGGCGGGGACTACCGCTCCTATCTGATGCCCGGCATGTTCACCATGACCATGCTGTTCGGCCTGGAGACCACGTTCGCGGCGGTGGCCGCCGACGCCCGGCGCGGCATCACCGACCGGTTCCGGTCGCTGCCGATGGCGTCCTCGGCGGTGGTGTCCGGCCGGGCCGCCGCCGACCTGCTGGCCTCCGCGCTGACCCTGGCCGTGCTGATGGCCTGCGGCCTGGCCGTCGGCTGGCGGCCCGAGGCCGGTCCTGGCGCGGCGCCGGCGGCGGTGGGCCTGCTGCTGTGGCTGCGCTTCTCCCTGCTGTGGCTGGGCATCTACCTGGGGTTGCGCGCGACCGGCCCGGAGGCGGTGGCCACGGTGCAGATCCTGGTCTGGCCGGTGGCCTTCCTGTCCGGCGTGCTGGTCTCCCCCGCCACCATGCCCGGCTGGCTGGGCGCGCTCGCCGAGTGGAACCCGCTGTCGGCCACCGCCGCCGCGGCCCGCGAGCTGTTCGGCAACCCCGGCTGGGAGAGCGGCTCGGTGGCCGCCGAGTACGGGCCGGCCCTGGCCGTCGCCTGGCCCGCCCTGCTGACGGCGGTCTTCTTCCCCCTGTCGGTACGGGCGTTCCGGCGGCTGAACCGCTGACCCCGGATTGACACCCGGCGATCGCCGGTGGCACCGTGGCCAGCCGGTGGAACACAAGAGATCGACGGGGAACATGGCGCACGAATTCGAGGTACGCGAGGAGCTCACCCTGGCGGCCACCCCCGACGAGGTCTGGGCGGCGATCGCCACCGGCCCCGGGGTCGACTCCTGGTTCATGGGACGCAACGAGATCGAGCCCCGGGAGGGCGGCACCGCCCGGCAGACCATCATGGGCGTCACCACCGAGTCCACCGTCACCGCCTGGGAGCCCGGCCTCCGCTACGCCCACCGCACGCCGGAGGGTCCCGACGGCGCGTTCATGGCCTTCGAGTACCTGATCCAGGGCCGCGAGGACGGCACCACCGTGCTCCGCCTGGTCCACAACGGCTTCCTGGGCGACGACTGGGAGGCCGAGTACGAGGCGCTCAGCGTCGGCGACGGCGTCTACCTGCGTAAACTCGCCGCCTACCTGTCCCGTTTCCCCGGCCGCACCTCCGCCTACGACATCTTCGCCGTCGGCCCCCAGGCCCCGGCCGCCGCGGTCGGGGCCGCCTTCCAGGCGGCCTTCGGCCTGTCCGGCCCGCCGGTGGCGGGCGCGCCGATGCGCGTGTCGGTGGACGGCCTGCCGCCCGCCGCCGGGCAGGTGCTGTTCGCCACCGCCGGTTTCCTGGGCGCCGCCACCGACGACACCCTCTACATGCTGATCCACGGCCTGCACGACGCCGTGGTCGTCCAGCACCACTCCTTCTCCGGCCACCCGGAGAAGGCCGAGGCCGCGGCGGCCTGGCAGGAGTGGCTGTCCACCCGCTTCGCCTGACGGTTCGGGCGATGGTTACTGGTCGGGCGGCTTGCCGAGCCCGGTGAGCGTGGCCAGGGCGGCGAAGCCGTCGTCGGTGCCGGGCCAGTTCCTGCGCACGGCCGCCAGTCCGGCGCGGCGGACGACCGAGCGCAGTACGGCGGTGACGATGATGGCGTCGTCGGCGTAGCCGAGGATCGGGATGAAGTCGGGCACCAGGTCGATGGGGAAGGCCAGGTAGGCCAGCAGCAGCGCGAGCCGGACGCGGACGCCGCGCGGCAGGGCGGGGTCGGCGGCCAGGCGGCGCACCAGGCGCAGCACGTCGGGCAGCAGCCGCAGCGCCTCGCGTAGCAGGCCGCCACGGGGGCGCAGGATCGCCAGTGCGCCGATCAGGGCCAGCCAGGTGATCAGCAGGGTGGCGGTGATCCCGATCAGCAGGTCCCAGCCCCATGATCCGGTCATGTGTCCTCGCCGCCGCCGGGGCTTACCACCATAGCGCCGGGCGCCCTGCAGGGGGCGCCCGAATCTACCACCTGCGTCACTGGGGTGTCAGGCGGATGATCGGGAGTTCGCGGTCGGTCTTCTGCTGGTACTGGGCGAAGCGGGGGGCGGCGGTGGTGATCCGGTGCCAGGCCTGGTCGCGTTCGGTGCCGTGGAGTTGGTCGGGGGTCACGGCGATCGTGCGGCCCTCGACCTCGATCCGGACGCGATCGGGGTGGGCGGCGAGGTTGTAGTACCAGGCCGGGTTCGCTGCGGCTCCGGCCGCCGAGGCCACGATCAGGTAGGTGCCGTCCGGGCCGGGGAACCAGCCGACCGGGGTGGTCCGCTCGGCTCCGCTCTTGCGGCCGACGGTGGTCAGGATCAGGGCGTTGAAGCCCATGAAGGTGCCGCCGCGGCGGATCCGCCTGGCCATCATCTTGTTCATCCAGCGGAACGCCCACCCGGCGGGCTGGCGGCTGCCGCGGGTTCCTGCACGTGTGTCGAAGCTCATGTGACCCTCCTTTAGAGTTCGTTAATGGAGCGTACTGTATGCGGCATTAACTATATGCATCATGTACCGTAGTGGGGTGACCACAACGGGGCAACCGATCGCGGACGCGAATCCGGCGGCAGTGGCCGGATGCGGAGCGGGCGCGGACGCGGATGTCGCCACCGGGCTGGTCCAGCTCACCGGGCTGGTGCAGGGGATCTACGCACGTGTCTCCGAACGCCACGACCTGACCCCCGTCCAGGCGAAGCTCCTGTGCGTGCTGCTGGGCGGACCCAGGGGCATGGCCGATCTCGCGAACTTCTTTGGCGTGGAGAAGGCCGCCCTCACCGGTCTGATGGACCGGGCCGAACGGCGGGGCCTGGCCAGGCGCTCCCCCGTGCCGGGCGACCGCCGCGCTCTGCAGGCGACCCTGACCGACGCCGGCCACCAGGCGGCGACCACCTTCCACGCCGAGGTGAGCGCGGAGCTCGGCCGCCTCCTCTCGGCGCTGGCACCCGAGGACCGCGAGCACTTCGGCAGGACGATGATGGAGATCATCACACGGTGCGGGACCGCGGATCGTCCCTGACCTTCCCCGGGTCGCAACCTCCCGCGATCCCCGGGGGCGGCGCTGGGCATCTTCGGTGGGATATGGCACGATTTCGCAGGTGACCAGCAGAGATGCCGCTGCGCACCTGCGCGACCTCGCGCGGCTACGCAGCGTTCGTGACCGGATCGACCGGGAGTACGCGCAGCCGCTGGACGTCGAGGCGCTCGCCCGCGGCGTGCACATGTCGGCCGGGCACCTCAGCCGCCAGTTCCGCCTCGCCTACGGTGAGTCGCCGTACGGCTACCTGATGACGCGGCGCATCGAGCGCGCGATGGCGCTGCTGCGTCGTGGCGACCTCAGCGTCACCGAGGTCTGTTTCGCCGTCGGCTGCTCCTCGCTCGGCACCTTCAGCACCCGCTTCACCGAGTTGGTCGGCATGCCGCCCAGCACCTACCGGCGCCAGGCGGCGAGCGCGACGGCGGGCATGCCGTCGTGCGTGGCTAAGCAGGTGACCAGACCGGTCAGGAATCGAGAAGCGCGGGTCGCCGAGCCGCAATTAGCCTGACCTGCATGGACATCACCATTCACGCGAGTTTCCTCCCGCAGGACGACCCGGACGCCGCCCTGGCCTTCTACCGCGACACCCTCGGCTTCGAGGTCCGCAACGACGTCGGATACGGCGGGATGCGCTGGATCACGGTCGGCCCCGCCGACCAGCCCGGCACCTCCATCGTGCTGCACCCGCCGGGCGTCGACCCCGGCATCACCGACGACGAGCGCCGCATCATCGTCGAGATGATGGCCAAGGGCACCTACGGCGGCATCATCCTGGCCACCAAGGACCTCGACGGCACCTTCGAGCGGCTGCAGGCCGGCGACGCCGACGTCGTCCAGGAGCCGACCGAGCAGCCGTACGGGATCCGCGACTGCGCCGTCCGCGACCCCGCGGGCAACATGATCCGTATCCAGCAGCTGCGCTGAACCGTCCAGCGATCACAGGCACGACCTGCACAGACGGCACCGTGCAGGAGTCCGGACACGACGCCGGTGGCCGCCGGGCGGCCACCGGCGTCCAAACCCCTGGGGCGAGGTCCCCGAGCTGCTCCCCCACCGCGAACACCCCCGATCGGGTAGACAGTGGGCTGTTGCCGCGACCGCGGCGACGAAAGAAACCAGACGTACTGCTCGAAGCTGGTTGGATCAAGCGACGCCGACGGAGACCGCGAAGGCGGGCCCGCCCAACTGATCCCGCCCGACAGATGGAGACATGATGAGCATGGCCACGAGCACGGACACGCAGTCGCCCGCGCCGCACGTTGCCGACAACCACGATCTGATCCGCGTGCACGGCGCACGCGAGAACAACCTCAAGGACGTCAGCATCGAGCTCCCCAAGCGCAGGCTGACGGTGTTCACCGGTGTCTCGGGCTCGGGCAAGAGCTCTCTGGTGTTCAGCACGATCGCCGCGGAGTCGCAGCGGCTGATCAACGAGACCTACAGCGCCTTCGTGCAGGGCTTCATGCCGACGCTGGCGCGGCCCGAGGTCGACGTGCTCGACGGGCTGACGACCGCGATCATCGTCGACCAGCAGCGGATGGGCGCCGACCCCCGCTCCACCGTCGGGACCGCCACCGACACCAACGCGATGCTGCGCATCCTGTTCAGCCGGCTCGGGCAGCCGCACATCGGCTCGCCCAACGCCTTCTCCTTCAACGTCCCCACGGTCAGGGCGAGCGGCGCGATCACGGTCGAACGCGGCGCCGCCAAGGCCGTCAAGCAGACCTTCACCCGCATGGGCGGCATGTGTACGCGCTGCGAAGGCCGCGGCAGGGTCTCCGACATCGACCTCACCCAGCTGTTCGACGACGACAAGTCGATCGCCGAGGGCGCGATCACCGTCCCCGGCTACCGGACCGACAACTTCTGGACCGTGCGGATCTACGCCGAGTCGGGCTTCCTCGACCCGAAGAAGCCGATCCGCGAGTACACCAAGCAGGAGATGCACGACTTCCTCTACAAGGAGCCGACCAAGGTGAAGGTCGAGGGCGTGAACCTCACCTACGAGGGGCTGGTCCCCAAGATCCAGAAGTCGATGCTGTCCAAGGACAAGGAGGCGATGCAGCCGCACATCCGGGCGTTCGTGGAGCGGGCGGTCACCTTCACCGCGTGCCCCGAGTGCGGCGGCACCCGGCTCAGCGAGGCGGCCAGGTCCTCCAAGATCAAGGGGATCAGCATCGCCGACGCCTGCGCGATGCAGATCAGCGACCTGGCCGAATGGGTCCGCGGCCTCGACGAGCCGTCGGTGGCGCCGCTGCTGGCCGGACTGCGGCACACCCTGGAGTCGTTCGTGGAGATCGGTCTGGGCTACCTGTCGCTGGAGCGGCCGGCGGGCACGCTGTCGGGCGGCGAGGCGCAGCGGGTCAAGATGATCCGCCACCTCGGCTCCTCGCTCACCGACGTCACCTACGTCTTCGACGAGCCCACCATCGGCCTGCACCCCCATGACATCCAGCGGATGAACGACCTGCTGCTGCGGCTGCGGGACAAGGGCAACACGGTGCTGGTCGTGGAGCACAAGCCGGAGGCGATCGCGATCGCCGACCACGTCGTCGACCTCGGCCCCGGCGCCGGTACGGCGGGCGGCACCGTCTGCTTCCAGGGCACCGTCGAGGGGCTGCGGGCCAGCGGCACCATCACCGGCCGCCACCTGGACGACCGCGCCTCCCTCAAGGAGACGGTGCGGACGCCGGCCGGCCGGCTGGAGATCCGCGGCGCGACCAGGCACAACCTGAACAACGTCGACGTCGACATCCCCCTCGGGGTGCTCGTCGTCGTCACCGGCGTCGCCGGTTCCGGCAAGAGCTCGCTCGTGCACGGGTCGATCCCCGCCCGGGAGGGTGTGGTGTCGGTCGACCAGAGCGCGATCCGCGGCTCGCGGCGGAGCAACCCGGCGACCTACACCGGGCTGCTCGAGCCGATCCGCAAGGCGTTCGCGAAGGCCAACGGCGTGAAGCCGGCGCTGTTCAGCGCCAACTCCGAGGGCGCCTGCCCCAACTGCAACGGCGCCGGCGTCATCTACACCGACCTGGCGATGATGGCCGGCGTCGCCACCACCTGCGAGGAGTGCGAGGGCAAGCGGTTCGATGCGTCGGTGCTGGAGTACCACCTCGGCGGGCGTGACATCAGCGAGGTGCTGGCGATGTCGGTGATCGAGGCCAGGGAGTTCTTCGGCGCCGGTGAGGCGCGTACGCCGGCCGCGCACGCCATCCTCGACCGGCTCGCCGACGTCGGGCTCGGCTACCTCAGCCTCGGCCAGCCGCTCACCACGCTGTCCGGCGGCGAGCGGCAGCGGCTCAAGCTGGCCACCCACATGGCCGACAAGGGCGGCGTCTACGTCCTGGACGAGCCGACCACCGGTCTGCACCTTGCCGACGTCGAGCAGTTGCTCGGCCTGCTCGACCGGCTCGTCGACTCCGGCAAGTCGGTCATCGTCATCGAGCACCACCAGGCGGTCATGGCGCACGCCGACTGGATCATCGACCTCGGCCCCGGCGCCGGCCACGACGGCGGCCGGATCGTCTTCGAGGGCACCCCGGCCGACCTCGTCGCCGCCCGCGCCACCCTCACCGGCGAGCACCTGGCGGCCTACGTGGGTTCGGAAGCGTCGCGGTGACCGAGGCTCCGGTCAGGTAAGTCCCGGCTGTTGACGACAAAGGCAGCAAATCGTCAATTCGGGGAAACACGCAGGTAGGTGGCCAGCGGCAGGGAATAGTGAGCGAGCCTGTGTTCGAGCCTGTGTTCGAGCTCCGCGTCGAGGAGGGCCGTCGCCGATCTCGCCGCCCTGACGATCGTGAGATCTTCGGCGGGTGCCCGATGAACTCCACGCGAGACCCAAGGTCAGTGGGGAGCAGGTGAGTCAGGGCTGATCTTCCGGAGGGAGGACCGGCTGGAGCCGGAACAGTGCGGGACCGGCACCGCGGCCCGCCGTCCTCCGGCCGGGATGGCGTCCGGCGAGCGCGGTGAGCAGATCGATCACTGTGATCAGGCCGACCAGCGTGCCACCGGCTTTCATGATCGGATCACCGCCACCGGGCAGTGAGCGTGATGCAGCACGGCGCGGCTGACCGAGCCGAGCACGACCGAGCCGATCGCGCCTCGGCCGTGGGAACCGACCACGAGCAGCGCAGCCCCGGTGGACGCCTCGGTGAGAGCGTCCACCGGGTGCGCGCACGGCACCTCCAGCGACACCTCGACCTCGGGGAACTTCCTCCGCCACGGCGCGAGCTTGGCCGCGGCCGTCTCCTCCCGGTCGCGCCTGACCTCTGCCATGTCCCAGACCGAGGACGGCGCGTAGGCCATGGCCGCGCCGTACGGGCCGGCGAGCAGTTGCCAGGCGTACACGGCCCGGATCCGGGCGCCGCGCAGGCGGGCCTGCTCGAAGGCGTAGGCGAGCGCCGGCTCGCACTCCTCGGAGTCGTCGACGCCCACCACGACGTCGCCATGGTTGCCGTCCGTCCGCGCTTCCCCGTCCGGGCGCACCACGACGACGGGGCCGTGCGCCTGCCCGGCCACGTGCGTGCTCACCGACCCCAGCAGGGTCCCGGCGAAACCGCCCAGGCCACGGCAGCCGAGCACCAGTTCGGAGCGGGGCGTCACCTGCTCGCGCAGGACCTTGGCCGGCACTCCCTTCAGCACTTCGGTGCTCGTCCGGATTTCCGGCCGGTGCTCACGCGCGACGGTCTCGGCCTCCGCGAGGATCCGCTCGGCGGCCTCGGCCACCGCCTCGGGGACCTCTGGGGGGAACTTGGAGATGTCGTACGGCCAGAATTCGAGCACGTGGACGATGCGCAGCGGCAGGTGCCTGCGCGCGGCCTCGTCGGCGGCCCACAACACCGCCTCGGTCGCACCGGGCGAACCGTCCACGCCGACAACGATCGATTCGGTCACATCATCGGCCATGTCATCGTCTCCCCTTGTCCGGACCCGTCACCTTGAGGATCGACAACACCGGCCACCGATCCCAGGGTCCAAGGTCCACCCGCCCAGCATCCTTGGCCCCTGCCCGGATGTCCCGCACCCACTCGATGTACCCCCGGTCAAGGCAGATGAGCTGTCGTTTTACCGACCCTCGACCTTTTGCGCCGGGAGTGTTCGGTTGTGGGAAGGCTCGCGTGCCATGTGCCAGTGGTGCCAATAGTGGCTATTCATGATGCCATGGATGTGCCATAGTGGTGCCATGGATCTCACGCCGTATGTCGACAACCTCCGGCACGAACTCGCGCTCGCCGCGGAGGCGGGCGGCGAGCAGGCCCGTGCCCTGGCCGAGCGGCTGACCGCGCCCCTGGAGTCGGCCGTCCGGCTGACCCTGCTGGGCGCGCTGTCGGCCGCCATGGACGAGGTGACCCGCGACCTGGCGCCCGGCTCCGTCGACGTACGGCTGCGCGGCGTCGACCCCGAGTTCGTGGTGAACAACCCGCCGCCGGCCCCGGAACCGTACGGCGAGAGTCGTCCCCCCGCTCCGGCGCCCGCCGAGGACGGGGACGGCGGGGCGGCGCGGATCAACTTCCGGCTGCCCGCCCACCTCAAGGCCCGGGTCGAGGAGGCCGCCGGGCAGGAGGGCCTGTCGGTCAACGCCTGGCTGGTTCGGGCCGTGGCCACCGCCCTGGAACCCCGCGAGCGCCCCACCGGCGGCCGCCGCGGCCACGGCTTCACCGGCTGGGTCAGCTGACCCATGCGGTGCCATATGGGCACCATCCCGGCATCACTTCGGCACAGCCATGACACAGCCCTGAGGACGGCACCGCCATGCCCACATTCGACACCCCCGGCCCGATCACCCTCACCCTGGAGTTCGACGTCGGCGCCGCCCACATCACCACCGGCGACCGCGCCGCCGCCACCGTCGAGGTGCTGCCCGCCGACGGCGCCAAGGACCTCGACGTGCAGGCCGTCCAGCAGACCAAGGTCAGCTACGCCGACGGCCGCCTGCTGGTCAAAGGCCCCCGCAAGCGCGGCCTGTTCGGCCGCGTCGGTGCCCTGGACATCAGCGTCGAACTGCCCGCCGGATCACATATCCGAGCCGAGGCCCCCATGGGCGACTTCCGCTGCCAGGGCCAGTACGGCGAATGCCGGATCAAGGCCTCGCTCGGCGACATCCAGCTCGGCCAGGCCGAGACCGCCGAACTGCGCACCGGCCACGGCGACATCCGCGTCACCCGGGTGAGCGGGCCCGCCGAGCTCACCGCCGCCGGGCAGATCACCCTCACCGCCGTCGGCGGCCTGGCCGTCATCAAGAACCTCAACGGCGACACCGCCGTCGGCGAGGCCGCAGCCGGGCTGCGCGCCAACTCCTCCAACGGCCGCATCACCGTCGACCTGGCCCGCGGCCCGGTCGACGCCCGCTCCGCCAACGGCCACATCCACATCGGCGCCGCCCACGCCGGGGTGGAGGCCAAGACCGCCAACGGCGGCATCCGCGTCGCCGAGGCCGCCCGCGGCCGCCTGGTGCTGGAGACCACCACCGGCGACATCGACGTCGGCGTCCGCCCACCGGCCGCCGCCTGGCTGGACGTGCACTCCCGCTACGGCGCCCTGCGCAACTTCCTCACCGCCACCGGCGACCCCGGCCCCGAGGCCGAGACCGTCCAGGTGCACGCCCGCAGCGCCGTCGGCGACATCATCATCCGCCGCCCCACCGAAGGGACACCGCCATGACCATGGCAACCATGGCGATCACCGCCACCGGCCTGACGAAATCGTACGGGGACAAGGTCGTGCTCGACGGCCTGGACCTGGCCATCCCCCAGGGCAGCATCTTCGCTCTGCTCGGCCCCAACGGCGCCGGGAAGACCACCACCGTGCAGATCCTGTCCACCCTCATCCCCGCCGACGGCGGCCGGGCCGCGGTGGCCGGGCACGACGTGGCCCACGACGGCGAGGCCGTACGGGAGGCGATCGGCGTCACCGGCCAGTTCGCCGCGGTGGACAACCTGCTCACCGCCGAAGAGAACCTGCTGCTGATGGCGGACCTGAACCACCTGCCGCGCCGGGAGGGCCGCCGCCGCGCCGCCGAACTGCTGCGCCGCTTCGACCTGGCCGAGGCGGCCGGCGGGACCGCGCTCACCCTCTCCGGCGGCATGCGGCGCAAGCTCGACCTGGCGATGACCCTGATCGGCGACCCGCGGGTGATCTTCCTGGACGAGCCCACCACCGGTCTGGACCCGCGCAGCCGCCGCGTCATGTGGGAGATCATCCGCGACCTGGTCACCGGCCGGGGGGTGACCATCTTCCTGACCACCCAGTATCTGGAGGAGGCCGACCAGCTGGCCGACCGCGTCGCCGTGCTGGACCACGGGAAGCTGGTCGCCGAGGGCACCCCGCAGGAGCTCAAGCGGCGCATCCCCGGCCACCACATCCGGCTGTCCTTCGCCGACGCCGACCGGCTGGCCTCGGCCGCCGCCCTGTTCGACCAGGCCGCCACCGACGCCGAGACGCTCACCCTGCGCATCCCCGGCAACGGCGGCGTCCCCGCCCTGCGCGCGGTCCTGGACGTGCTGGACCGGGCCGCCGTGCAGGCCGAGGAGCTCACCGTGCACTCCCCCGACCTGGACGAGGTGTTCCTCACCCTGACCGGACGACCCCACAGCGGCGCTCTTGAGAAAGAAGGCCTCCGATGACCAGCCTGTCCTACGCCGTCAGCGACTCGGCGACCATGCTGCGCCGCAACCTGCTGCACGCGCGGCGCTACCCGGCGATGACCTTCTCCACCCTGGTGATGCCCGTCATCATCCTGCTGCTGTTCAACTACGCCTTCGGCGGCGCGCTCGGCGCCGGCATCGGCGACGGCTCCGTCAAGTACATCGACTACATCGCGCCCGGCATCATCCTGATGTCGGTCGCCTCCGGCGGCGTGGGCACCGCGGTCGGGGTCAGCTCCGACCTGACCGAGGGCATCGTCAACCGGTTCCGCACCATGGCGATCTCCCGGGCCTCCTTCCTGACCGGCCACGTGGTCGGCGGGGTGATCCAGACCATGACCAGCGTGGTGCTGGTGGTGGCGGTCGCGCTGGCGATGGGCTTCCGGCCCGACGCCACCGCGCTGGAGTGGCTGGCCGCCTTCGGCCTGCTGACCCTGCTTACCTTCGCGCTGACCTGGCTGGCCGCCGGGGTGGGGCTGATCGCCAGGAACCCCGAGTCGGCCAGCAACATCCCGCTGCCGTTCCAGTTCCTGCCCTTCCTCGGCAGCGCCATCGTCCCGCCGGAGTCGATGCCGGGCGGGCTGCGGTGGTTCGCCGAGTACCAGCCCTTCACCCCGATCATCGAGACCCTGCGCGGCCTGCTCATGGGCACCCCGTACGGCAACAGCCCCGTCCTGGCCCTGGCCTGGTGCGCCGGGCTCGGCCTGGCGGGCTACCTGTGGGCGCGCTCGAGATTCCAGCGGGGGCCCGTCGTCCGCTGACCCCCCTTGGGCGGCCCCGCGAACCTTTGGTGAGGGTCAGCGTGGCAGGAGCCGGATGGTGGCCTGCCGGGCCTGCGGGCTGGTGACGGGGTCGACGTACTGGGGGCCGTAGCGGGCGTACTTGTCGCGGTAGGCGCCGTCGATCCGGTCTCCCAGGGCGGGGTCGGCGTCGGCGAAGGCGACGTCCCTGCCGACGCCGGCGGTGTGGATGCGGCCCTGGCCGCGGGAGCGGGTGGCGCGGTACCAGGCGCCGTCGGGGCCGTTCATGCAGCGGACGTACAGGTCGTCCTCCAGGCGGACGACCCAGATGGTCACCGGTTTGGTCAGCATGTCGTCGCGGCGCAGCGACTCGATCTGCACCTCGTCGGCGTCTCCGATCGCGGTGAGTTCGGCGCCCGTCCATCCGGCCATGGTCCGCCTCCTTCGTCGTACATTCGTCGCACAACAACTAGGCGAAACGGACATACCCACCGGACGCGGCCCGGTGGCCGCGCCGGGGAAGGTGTGACGCGGCGCTGACCGAACGGTTGCCGCGCGCGCCCGGCCGTGGCCCGGTCATGTCCGGGGTGTGAACTGGGCCAGGTCGTAGATGCCCAGGCTCTTCTCGATGTCGGCCACCTGGTTGACGATGCCGGTGAAGCCGGCGGTGCCGAAGCGGCGGTGTTCCTCGTCCTCGAAGATCTCGCCCATCTCGGCGAACTGTCTGAGCGTGACGACCTCGCGCAGGGCGGGGAAGACGACGGTGTCCTCGCGCGCCTCGTGCGGTTCGTACATCCGGATGAAGGCGGCCATGTCGGCGACCAGGGCGCCGCGGGCCCGGGCGGAGGGCGTCGGCGCCGGGGTGGTGCCGGTGGCGTTCAGGATGCGGGCGGTCAGCGTGCGTCCGCGGTCGTGCTGCTGGATCAGGATCTGGACGGTGCCGGTGAGCTTGCCGGCCTTGACCAGGGCCGGGAAGACGTACTTCTCTTCCAGGTGCTCGTGGTACTCCTCGATGAAGGTGCGGATCAGGTACGCCCCGGCGTGCAGCGCCTGTGCCGGGACCGGTTGGCCGCCCTCGATCCGCCGGATCCCCTCCCGGTAGATGAGCAGGATGCGCTTGAGCACGCCGTGCTCGCGCATGAGGTCCTCCGGCGGGGTGACCGGCTCGATCTCCTCGGCCGAAGGTGACGGGTCAGGTGCCGGTGAGGTGGCGCCGACGGTGACGAAGTCGGGCGCGCCGCACCCGGTCAGCGCCGGTCCGCAGGCCAGCGCGGCCGGCCAGCCCAGTAGCGCGCGGCGGCGCACCAGCGGCGCTTCCCGTCCGTCGTCCGCCGCTTCCGCCCGCCATCCCGTCGGCCGCATTCCGAGCTCCCCGCATCCCCCGTGGTCAGGACATCGGTATGCCCGAGTTCAGGTGATCAGACCCGATGGAACGGGTAATACCTGAGATTACCCATTGACTTGGTAGGAAATATGGGTAATCTTCGGAGTAAAGCCGCCCTGCTCCAGCGAGGTACGCCTATGTCCGTTGTCGATCCTCCTCCCGGCCGCGATCGCGATCTCCCTCCAGTGCGAGGAGGGCGTGGCCGGTGAGCGCGCTCCGGTTCCACTGGTTCCTGCCCACCACCGGCGACGGCCGCTCCATCGTCGGCGGCGGCCACGGCCTCGGCCGCAGCCACGGCGAGGCCGTCTACCGGCCGCCGAGCGTGGACTACCTCGGGCAGATCGCCCGCGCCGCCGAACAGCTCGGCTTCGAGGCGGTGCTCACCCCGACCGGCACCTACTGCGAGGACGCCTGGCTGGTCACCGCCGCCCTCACCCAGGTGACCACCCGGCTGAAGTTCCTGGTGGCCTTCCGGCCCGGCCTGCTCTCCCCCACCCTGGCCGCCCAGATGGCCGCCACCTACCAGCGCGTCTCCGGCGGGCGGCTGCTGCTCAACGTGGTCACCGGCGGCGAGGAGGCCGAGCAGCGCCGCTTCGGCGACCACCTCGGCAAGGACGAGCGCTACCTGCGCACCGGCGAGTTCCTGACCATCGTCCGCGGTGCCTGGCGGGGCTCCTTCGACTTCACCGGCAACTACTTCGAGGTGGAGGACGCCCGGGTCGCCGAGGCGCCCGACCCCGTCCCCGAGCTGTACTTCGGCGGCAGCTCGGCGGCGGCCGGGCCGGTCGCGGCCAAGCACGCCGACGTCTACCTGACCTGGGGGGAGCCGCCCGCCCAGGTGGCCGAGAAGCTGGCCTGGGTCCGCGCCCTGGCCGCCGAGCAGGGCCGCAGGCTCCGCTTCGGCATCCGCCTGCACGTGATCACCCGCGACCGCTCGGCCGACGCCTGGGACGAGGCCGGCCGCCTGCTGGAGCGCATCCCGCCGCAGGACATCGCCCTGGCCCGCAAACTGCTGGCGCAGAGCTCCTCGGTCGGCCAGCAGCGCATGCTCGCCCTGCACGCCGGGTTCACCACCGGCAAGGCCCGCGACCTGGAGGTGCACCCCGGCCTGTGGGCGGGGGTCGGCCTGGTCCGCGGCGGGGCCGGGACTGCGCTGGTCGGCAGCCACGCCGAGGTGGCCGACCTGATCGAGGAGTACGCCGCGCTCGGCATCGAGGAGTTCGTGCTGTCGGGGTACCCGCACCTGGAGGAGGCGTACTGGTTCGGCGAGGGCGTGCTGCCCGAGCTGCGGCGGCGGGGGGTGCTCCGCCGGGCCGCGTAGGAGATCGTGGCGCGGGCGGGGAGCTACCCGCCCGCGGGGTGGCTCCGGAGCGGCATTCCGGAGATCAGCCGGCCGTCGCGTTCCAGCCGGTCGAGCACGGGGCGTAGGGGCCGCCCCGCGGCAGGTCGCCGCAGGATATTTCGGTGGAACCCTGTCGGCCTGCCCGTTAGATTCGCCGCAAGGTCGATCAAGGGGGGATCATGCGCGTCCACTACCCCCGTACCCCGCATCTGCCCTGGTCACCGGGCCTGTCGGCGGATGACGTACGGGCTGAGGGGGTCGCCGGGCTGGCCGGGCGCGAGGTTGTGGTCACCGAGAAACTCGACGGCGAGAACACCACCCTGTACGGCGACGGCCTGCACGCCCGTTCCCTGGATTCGGGCCACCACCCATCCCGGGCCTGGCTGAAGGCGCTGCACGGCAGGATCGCCCGGTTCATCCCCGACGGCTGGCGGATCTGCGGCGAGAACCTCTACGCCCGCCACTCCATCGCCTACCCGTCGCTGGACAGCTGGTTCTCCGCCTTCTCCGTCTGGAACGGCGACCTCTGCCTGGACTGGGACGCCACCGTGGACTTCACCCGGCGGCTGGGCCTGCCGGTGCCGCCGGTGCTCTGGCGGGGCGTCTTCGACGAACGCGCCATCCGGGCCCTGCGGCTGGATGTCGGCCGCCAGGAAGGGTACGTCGTGCGCCCGGCCGCAGCCTTCACCCGCGCCGAGTTCCCCGCCCTGGTCGCCAAATGGGTGCGCCCCCGCCACGTGCGGACCGACCGGCACTGGATGCTCGGCCCCGTCGTCGAGAACGGCCTCAGCCCGGCCGCCGCCCTCTGGGACACCCGCTCCGGCGCCACCCCCGACATCCCCGCCCTGGAAAAGGCCATCGGCCTGACCGGCGAATCCGCGGAAAGCCGGGTCGCGGAGGTCGCCGCACGTCTGGACCAGATCGGCCGGACCGGAGACGCCCGCCTGGCGGGAGTGCTCGCCGTCCTGCTGGCCGACCGGCACCGATCCCGGCTGGGCCCCCAACTGGTCGCGCCGCTCGGGATGGCGCTGGCCCGCCGGGTCGCCGACCTGGTCGGGCTCGCCCCGACGCTGGCCAGGCCACTCCCGGAGGAGAGCATCCGCGGCACGCTCATCCGGTACTGCGCGGCGGCCGACCTCGGGGTGCTGCACGCGGTGGCGCTGGCCGGGCCCGGCCCCCGCGAGCCGGTCGAATGGGCGCAACTGCACGCCGAGGAGGAAGGGCTGCTCGGGGAGAGGCCGTTGCACGAGCTGCGCACCGGCCTGCTTTCGGCCGGGCCGGGCTCACCCGAGGCCGCCGACCGGTGCTGGGGCGAGGCGCGGGAGGCGTACGCGCGGGGGAAGGTCTTCAGTGCCGCGGAGGCGATCGCGCTGACCTGGCGCTGGCGGTCGGGCGACTTCCCGCAGGTGATCATCACGGTCGGGCCGTCGGGCAGCGGCAAGAGCACATTCGCCCGGCGCTTCCCCCGGGTGGTCTCCCTGGACGACCTGCGCGGCGAGCGGGGCTCGCGCGCCAACCAGCGGGACAACCCGGCCGTGCTCAACGAGGGACTGCGCCGGCTGGACGCCCTGCTGGCCGAGGGCGGCACGGTCGTCTGGGACGCCACCGCGCTCAACCGGCACCAGCGCTCCCTGGTACAGGCGGTGGCCCGCGGCCGGGACGCGCTGATCACCCACGCGGTCGCTTTGGTGCCGGAGGAGACCCTGGCCAGGCGCAACGCCGTACGCGCCGATCCGGTGCCGGCCGGGGTGCTGGACGCGCAGCTGCGCCGGTTCGACCCGCCCTATCCGGGCGAGGGGCATCGCACCTGGTACCTCGGCGACGACGGCGCCGTGCAGGACCGGGACGGGGGCTGAGGTGCGCACCAGCGAGGAGGTCTACCACTGGATCCGCTGGGATCCGCGTTTCGACCCGTCCAGGTTCGTGCTGGGGATCAACGTGCGCGGGGCCGCGCCCAAGCGGGTGCCGTTGCCGGCGTTCGTGCCGGGCGGGGACATTCCCTGGCATCGCATCATGTTCGTCGAGGCCGACGGCGAGCTGGTGTGGGACCGGGCCACCGGCCTCGACGCGGTCGCCGACGCCGGTCTCGCCCGCGACCCGCGCCTGCTGCGCGCCCCGCACTTCACGCCGGGCACCCCGTACGCCTGGGACCCCGCCGGAGGCTGGCGGCCGGGCACGACCGGGCAGGCTGGGACCCTGCGCGTGCTCACCTGGAACACCCTCTGGGACCGGTACGACGCCGACCGCGTCCACACCGCCCGCCGCAGGCCGCTGCTGCTGACCGCCCTGGAAGTAGCCGACGCCGACGTCATCGCCCTCCAGGAGGTCGAGAACGAGCTGCTCGCGATGCTCCTGGCCGCCCCCTGGGTGCGCGCCCGCTACTCCGTCACCACCCTGGACGCCACCGAGTTCGGCCTGCTGATCCTCAGCCGCCTGCCCGTACGCGAGGTGGGCACCCTGGTCCTCGGCCCGCACAAGGCCGTCACCGCGATCACCGCCGAGACCGCGGAAGGGCAGGTGGTGATCGCCGCCACCCATCTCACCAGCGACCACACCGACAACGGCGCCGCCCGGCGGGAGACCGAGCTCGCCGCGCTCGCCCAGGCGCTGGCCGACCTCGACGTTCCGGTGGTCCTGGCCGGCGACTTCAACGACGGCACCGGCACGCCCGCCCTGACGCTCGGGCTGCGCGACGCCTGGAGCGAGGTGCACGGCCCCGGCGACCAGACCCCCACCTTCGATCCGCGGGCCAACCCGCTGGCCGCCCTCGCCTCCCTGACCGGCCGCCCGAGCCGCCTGGACCGGGTGCTCCTGCGCGGCCGCCACCCGGCCACCGCCACCCTCCTGGGAACCGTCCCGGCCACCCCGGACGGCCTCTTCCTCTCCGACCACTACGGCCTATGCGTCGAAATTTCCGGACAAGCCAGCCTCGGGCCGGTGCTCGACCTCCACCCCACCGCCCGGACCGCCCTGGCCTGGATCCCCCCGGCCGGCCTCTGGCCCGCCCTCCAGGAGATCCGCCACCGGCACGACCCGTCCTTCGACCGCTGGCCCCCGCACGTCAACCTGCTCTTCGGCTTCGTCCCCGAAGCCGCCTTCGAACAGGCGGCCCCGCTGCTGTCCGCCGCCGCGACCCTCCCGCCGTTCCCCGCCACCCTCCAGGGCCTGTACGCCTTCCGCCACCGCGACACCTCCACCGTCTGGCTCGACCCCGCCGCCGGCGACCCCGAACCCTGGACCCGGCTCCGCGACACCCTCCAGCGCGCCTTCCCCCGCTGCCGGGCCGGCCTCCCGCACCTCACCGTGGCCAAGACCCGCACCCCCGACCGGCTCATCGCCGACCTTTCCCCCCGCCTGCCCGGCATGTCCGCGCACGTCGGCGAACTGACCCTGCTCTCCCGCCGGGGCGGGGAACCCATGCGACCCCGCGCCACGATCACCCTCGGCACCGGCGAACTGACCTGGCACGACGACCCGCCCGCCCCGCCGCGCCCCGACCCCGCGCCGGACATCGCCGGACAACTACGCGCGGCCGTCCCCGAAGGGGTGGTGCACGTGGCCGGGTCCCGGCGGATGGAGTGCGCGCCACCCGGGGCCGACCTGGATCTGGTGCTGGTGCTGCCCGGAAGCCCGGACCCGGCCGAGGTCGCCTCCCGGGTGGCCGCCCTGCCCGGGGTGGCAGGGGTGCGGCAGGTGGTCGGCGCACGGGTGCCCGGGCTGCGGTTGCGGGCCGGAGGCCTGCCGGTGGATCTGGTCGTGGTGGGTTCCGGCGACCTCGATCCCGGGGAGGCGGTGGCCTGCCGTACCCGGTTGGGGGAGGCTGCGGCGGTGGCGTTGAGCGCGGTCAGCGACGCGGACGCCGTACTGGCGGCGGTGGCCGACCGGCCGGCGGCCTTCACCCGGCTGGCCCGGCAGGTCAAGGGCTGGGCGCGGGCGCGCGGTCTGGACTCCGCCCCGTTCGGGGGGCTGCCCGGGCTGGCCTGGACCGTGCTGGCGGCCCTGACCGTCCGGGAGGCGGGCGATGTTTCCCCCGAGGAGCTGACCGGGCGCTTCTTCGGCGACTGGGCCGCCTGGGACTGGCGCACGCCGGTCGATCTTCACGGGACGGTGCGGGAGAGGTTCGAGGCGCCGGTCGCGATCCTCACACCGAGCGCGCCGGTACGGCTCTGCACCGAACAGGTCGGCGCCGGAGGACGGGACCTGCTGACCCAGGAGCTGTATACGGCCTGGGAGATCGCCGAATCCGGCGACCTCGACCGGTTGCTCGCGCCTCCGCCGATGCACCGGCGCCACCGGGCCTGGGCCGTGGTCGAGGTGACCGGCGACCCCGGCCGGTTCCGGGGGCGCGTGCGGGCCCTGCTCACCGCCCTGGAGGACGCGGGCGTCGCCGACTGTCACGCCTGGCCCCGCCCGTACCAGTCCACTCCGGAAACATCCCGCTACGCGATCGGCTTGGGCCGTACCCCGCCCGGCCGGAGCGAGCTCGCCGAGCTCACCGCCCCCTGGCTGGACGGCCTGCACGGCGTCACCGTCACCTGGGCCGACGGCGGCGACATCCCCACCCTGCGCTGACCGCCCGCGGATTTTCCGATCGATATAGTGGGCGGCAGGTGTGCGGTGGTGGGGCCCACCGCCTCGCCGCCGGGCGGCGGCGGGTAACCGCGGCGTCCGGCCGCCAACGGTCCCTACCAGAGATGATGTTGCGCTGCTGGTAGGAAGGATCGAGGTGTCTGAGCCTCCTGTCGACCCCGATATCGATCTGCGAGTGCCGGCCCAGCGGGCTGAGTTGCGTCGCGCGCCGTGGTCGACCCTGGCGATGGTCGCGCTGGGTGGCATGGCGGGGGCGCTGGCCCGCTACGGGCTGGGTCTGGCCTTCCCGCACCCGCCCGCGGGGTTCCCATGGGTCACGCTGGCCGTCAACCTCAGCGGGTGCCTGCTGATCGGGGTGCTCATGACGGCCATCACCGAAGTCTGGTCGGTTCCGGGGTGGGTACGGCCGCTGCTGGGCGTGGGCGTGCTGGGCGGTTTCACCACCTTCTCCACCTACGTGGTGGACATCGGCCAGATGGTGATCGGCGGGCAGGCCCGTGCCGCGCTGGCGTACCTGGCCGCGACTCCGATCCTGGCGCTGGCCGCCGTCTGGGCCGGCAGCGCGGCGACCCGGGCGCTGTCGGGCCGCCGTGGCGAAAGGAGCAGGCTTTGAAGCTGGAAGGGGCCGCGCTGCGGCTGACCGTGTTCGTCGGCGAGACCGATGTCTGGCACCACAAGCCGCTGTATCACGAGATCGTGCACCGCGCGCACGCGGCGGGCCTGGCCGGGGCGAGCGTGTTCCGCGGCGTGGAGGGCTATGGCGCCTCCAGCCACATCCACACCACGCGCATCCTGTCGCTGTCGGAGGACCTGCCGATGGCGATCGTCATCGTCGACACCGCGCATCGGATCCGGGCGTTCCTGCCCGAACTGGATGAGCTGATCAGCGAAGGCATGGTGATCCTGGACGAGGTCGAGGTGATCCGCTACGTCGGCCGCGGCACCACTGGGAGCTCCCAATGAGCGGCACGCTCAGCGGGCCGCTGACCGTGGCGCTGGTGGCCGCCGGCGCCGCCATCGGCGCTCCGTTGCGCTACCTGGCCGACCGGATCATCCAGGCCCGCCACGACACCTTGTTCCCCTGGGGAACCTTCACGGTGAACATGGGCGGATCGGCGCTCCTGGGCTTCCTGGCCGCGCTGCCGGCCGGCGAGGTGGCGATGGCCGGTGCCGGAATCGGCTTCTGCGGCGCGCTGACCACGTACTCCACCTTCAGCTACGAGACGCTGCGGCTGCTACAGGACGGCGCCCGTTTCGCCGCCGTCGCCAACCAGCTGGCCAGCCTGGCCGGCGGCCTGGGCGCGGGCGCATGCGGATTCGTCCTGGCCCGCGCATTGACCGGATAAGACCACATTCGCGGAGAACGCGCCGGTCCCGGTGAACCTGCTGGGGGTACATGGCCTGGCCGCGACACCCTGGGCGAGGCCCTGCCAGGACGGGTCAGGCCGGTTTGGCACCTCCCCGGGCGGCCGGCGCGAAGGGCTGGTGGAGCGAGGCCGCGACGGCCTCGAAGCCGTAGCGGAGCATCTCGGCCTCGTAGTGTTGCTTGGCTTGGCTGAGCGGAACCCGGCCTGCCGCGACTTCGGTCAGGGCGTCCCGCAGGAGGCGGGCGTCTTTGAGCGCGATGTTGGCGCCCTCGCCGCGGCCGGGTGACATGGTGTGGATCGCGTCGCCCAGCAGCGTCGTGTTCGCGCTGTCCCAAGGCGGTACCGGGCGTGCCGAGGTGATGCACACCGGGAAGGTCGCGGCGACGTCGGCCTCGGCGATCAGGCGCCGCACCGCCGGATGCCACCCGTCGACCATGGCGCGGGCCGCCTGGTGCAGCGTGGCGGCGTCGGCCGTGCGCAGGCTGTCGTCGAGCAGCGGCATCGTCCAGGAGAAGTAGCCCGGCTGGTCGGTCAGGCGCAGCCCCGGCGCGAGCCTGGCCGCCGCGGCGGCGACCGGTTCGCGTGGGCGGCAGGTCGCGACGGCGAACGCGGCCCCTGCCGGTCCGATGACCCGGTTGAAGGTGTCGACCAGCACGTCGGGGACCCAGTCGAGGGTGCCGTCGGCGATCGGGGTCCGGCCGTAGACGGCCCAGTGCAGCTCGTCGACGACCGCGTCCGGCACGAGCTGGCGGCGGACGGCGGAGTTGGTGCCGTCGGCGCCCACCAGCAGGTCGGCGGTGGCCGACGTGCCGTCGGCGAAGTGGGCGAGGACCCGGCCGTCGGCCAGCTGCTCGTAGTGGCGGAAGGTCTTCCCGAAGTGCACCACACCGTCCAGGCCCGCCAGCAGGATCTCGCGCAGGGTGAGCCGGTTGACGCCGAATCCCGCCTGGCCGGGCTCGACGGGCGGAACGGGCTTGGCGAACTTGGGGGTCAGTTGCTCGTCGGTGAACACCATCCGGGTGGCCTGGCGGATGGAGGTGGCCACGCAGAGGTCGAACAGGTGCGGCGGCAGGCAGTGGTGCAGGGCCTGGGCGCCGGCCTCCTTCAGGCCGATGCGGTAGCCCTGGTCGCGGAATTCGGCGGAGGTGTCACGTTCGTACACCGCGACGCTGATCCCGGATCGGGTCAGGCCCTGTGCCAGGCAGAGACCGCCGATTCCGGCGCCGATGATGAGGACGTGGAACGCATTCGAATTCGATCTTCCTGTTGAGGGGTCGGTCACGGTCGCACGCTAGCAGTTAACTGTCGCGACAGTAAAGGTCGTGACTGGTAATATCGGCGGATGACGGCACAGGTGAACGCAGACGGACAGGCGGAGCAGCCGCGACACCCCCAGGGCCTCCCCATCGGGTTGGTCCTGGGCGGAGGATCACTCCTCCATCAGGTCGGCCGCGAACTGGGAACCGCGCTGGAACGCCAGCTCGCCCCCCACGGCATCACGGCCCAGCAGGCGGCCCTGCTGCTGCACGCGGGCCGGCAGGCCAGCGGCCCGAGCCAGCTGATGGCCCTGCTGGGCACCGACACGGCCGGCATGACCAAGCTGCTGGACCGCCTGGAGGACAAAGGCCTCCTTCAGCGCCGCCGCCACCCGCAGGACCGCCGCGCCGTCATCATCGAACTCACCGAACAGGGCAGCGCACTCGTCCCCGTCCTGCCCCCGATCTTCGGGCGGGTGACCGGCCGGCTACTGACCGGCTTCACCGCCGACGAGGTCGGCCAGCTGACGGCGATGCTGCAGCGGATGCTCACCAACCTCCGCACCGACCCCGCCGCGGACAGCTGATCGTCGTCGCATCGGGAGAGTACGGCTCACGCCCCCGCCGCGGCCGGCATCGCCTCCCGGTAGGCGGCGACGGCTTCGCGGGTCTCCTCGGCGACCAGGTCGGCGTTGATATGGGCACCGGCGGCGGCACCCGCCGCCGACGCCGCGCCGACCTGGGCGAACAGGTCGGTGGCGTTGCCCGCGACCCACACCCCCGGCACCTCGGTACGACCGGTCGCGTCGCACGGGACGTGCTCACCGGTCCCGCTCGCGTGCTCGACCGCCCGCAGCCCGAGGCCCGCCAGGAAGTCGGCGCGTGCCACCAGCCGGGACGCGACCGCCACCACCTCGCGGCCGACCACCGTACCGTCACGCAACCGGAGCCCGGTGATGCGGTCCTGGGCGATCTCCACGGCCGCCACCTCGCCGTCCACCACCCGGATGCCCCGGGCGGCCAGCTGCTCGGCCTGCTCCCCGGCCGGGGCCGCGGTGTGGGAGAAGAAGATGACGTCGGCGCTCAACTGCCGGAACATCAACGCCTGGTGCACCGACATCGGCCCACTGGACAGCACGCCGATGGCCCGGTCGCGGACCTCCCACCCGTGGCAGTACGGGCAGTGCACGACATCCCGCCCCCACCGCTCCCGCAGCCCCGGAAGGTCCGGCAGCTCGTCGACCAGGCCGGTGGCCACCAGCAACCGGCGGGCGCGAACCGTCCGGCCGTCGGCCAGCGTCACCGCGAACCCGTCCTCCTCGCGTGCCGCGGCGTCCACCTCGCCGGACACCACCTGGCCGCCGTAGCGGAGAACCTCCTCCCGGCCGCGTTCCAGCAGCTCGGCCGGGGGCATGCCGTCCCGGGCCAGCAGCCCGTGCACGCCTTCCGCCGGGGCGTTGCGGGGTGCGCCCGCGTCGATCACCACCACCGACCGGCGTGCCCGCGTCAGCATCAGCGCCCCGTTCAACCCGGCGGCGCCGCCGCCGACCACCACCACGTCATAGCCGCTTCGCAGCTGTTCGGTCATCTCGACCACCTCCGCGACCAGCCTGCGAGCCACCGGCCCGGCTGGCAAACCTTCTTGCCAAGGTGGCAAACTGGTGGGCATGGACGACGACCTCGGCCGGGCCCTGGACGCGGTCGGCCCCCGGCTGCGCGCGCTGCGCCGACGGCGTGAGACCACGCTGGCCGACCTGTCCGCGGCGACCGGCATCTCGGTGAGCACCCTGTCCCGGCTGGAGTCCGGCGCCCGCCGCCCGACCCTCGAACTCCTGCTCCCCCTGGCCAAGGCCCACGGGGTGACGCTGGACGAACTCGTGGACGCCCCGCCCACCGGCGATCCGCGCATCCACCTGCGCCCGTTCACCTACAACGGCATGACCATGCTGCCCCTGACCCGCCGGGCCGGCGGCATCCAGGCGTACAAACTGGTGATCCCGGCGGGGAGCCGCACCGGGGAGCCGGAGCCGAAGACCCACGAAGGGTACGAGTGGCTGTACGTTCTCAACGGGCACCTGCGCGTGATCCTCGGTGAGCAGGACCTGGTGCTGGTCCCCGGCGAGGCGGCCGAGTTCGACACCCGTGTGCCCCACTGGTTCGGCCCCGCCCGGCCCGAGCCGGTCGAGTTCCTCAGCCTGTTCGGCCGACAGGGCGAACGCGCCCACCTGCGCGCCCGCCCCAAGCCACGGGAACAACCCGGCTGACCTGTTCAGGGACGGCCCCCGCCATTTGGCGGGGGGTTCCCGCCGTGTGGCGCTCGATCGGGGCGGCGGGCCGGGATCACGATGCTGGTAGCCGGTGATGTCAGCCGCGCGTAACACTGTCGACATCCAGGAGCCATCATGGCCGTACCCGCCCCGCCCCCATTCGACCCGGAACTGGCCGCGGCGCTGTCCGCGATGGCGGGGTTCATCCCGCCGTCCCTGACGCTGGAGATGCTGCCCGCGCTGCGCGAGACGCCGATCAGCCTGCCGGAGGTGGACCTCAGCCGCGACGGCGCGGTCGAACTGAGGGAGCTGACCGTCCCCGGCCCGGCGGGCGAGCCGGACATCAGCCTGCTCGTCCTGCGCCCGGCGGGCGAGCCGGGCCCGGTCCCCGCGCTGTACCACATCCACGGCGGCGGCATGATCATGGGCGACGCCCGGATGATCCCCGCCGAGCTGGTCGACATGATCGTGGAACTGAAGCTCGCGATCGTCTCGGTGGAGTACCGGCTCGCGCCCGACCATCCGCACCCGGCGCCCGTCGAGGACAGCTACGCCGGCCTGGTGTGGACCGCCAAGCACGCCGACGAGATCGGCGTCGACCCCGGGCGCATCCTCGTGGCGGGGGCGAGCGCGGGCGGCGGGCTCGCCGCGGCCGTGGCGCTGCTGGCGCGCGACCGTAGCGGGCCCGCCCTCATCGGCCAGATGCTGATCTGCCCGATGCTTGACGACCGCAACGACACCGTGTCCAGCCACCAGATGGCGGGCCTGGGCGTGTGGGACAGGACCTCCAACGACACCGGCTGGACCGCGCTCCTCGGCGACCAGCGCGGCGGCCCCGGCGTCTCCCCGTACGCCGCGCCCGCGCGGGCCGCCGACCTGTCGGGCCTGCCGCCCGCGTTCGTCGACGTCGGCTCGGCCGAGACCTTCCGGGACGAGGATGTCGCCTACGCCACGGGCATCTGGCAGGCGGGCGGGGTGGCCGAGCTGCACGTGTGGCCCGGCGGCTTCCACGGATTCGACATGATGGCGCCGCACGCCGCGATCTCCCAGGCGGCCAAGGCCGCGCGGCTGGACTGGCTGCGGCGGATCCTGTCCGCCTAGTCGTCACCCCCGGCGGGCTGAGGCAGTATGACATGGTGAGAGAGCTCGCCGGCAGGCTGGCCGCGCTCGACCCCGATGCCAGCGCCGCCGTCCAGGTCATCGCCTACTTCGACCGCCTGGTGGAGGCCAGGGCCGGGCTGGAGGCGATCGTCCGGGGAGCGGCGGTGCTGGCCGGCTGCCCGGCCCGTCTGGTCGATCCCGGCCATCGGGTGGACGTGCGCGTCCTGGGCGACGGGCGGCGGAAGGACGCCGCCTCGCCGCCCGACCCCGGCTGGCTGCACGCGCCGCTGGGGCTGGAGAATGCCGTCCTGTGGCTGGAGCGGCCCGGTCCCGCCGGGCCCGTCCACCTGATGATCCTCGAACGGGCCGCCGGCGTCGCCCGCGACGCACTGGAGCGCACCCGCGGCCGGGCCGCCTCCGCCGTGGACCCGGCACTGGTGGAACTCCTGCTTGACCCGGCCGCCCCCGAGGCCGACCGCCTGCACGCGGCCCGCAGGCTCCGGCTTCCCGGAACCGGCGTCTGGGCCGTGGCGGTCGCGGGCGGCCCGCCGGTGATCGAACACCCCGGCAGCCGGGCGCGGACACCCGGCCTGGGGCGGCGGGCGGGAGTCGGTCCCGCCGGGCGCGTGGCCGACCTGCCCGCCTCGTGGGTGGCGGCGAAGACCGCGCTGCGGCTGGCGGCCGAAGGCGACGAGCAGGATCCGGGGCCGAGAGTGGTCCGGGCCGACGAACTGGGCGGGCTCCTGGTGCTGGCCGCCGCGGTGGGCCCCGACACCGAGCCGGCGCCCGACGTTCGGGCCCTCGACCACGCGGGCGGCGCCGCCCCGTGGATCCTGTCCACCCTGTACGCGGTCGCGTCGGAGCCAAGCCTGCGCACGGCCGCCGCCGCGCTCACCCTGCACCACTCCACCCTGCAGGATCGGCTCACGCGAGCGGAGCATCTGCTCGGCTGGAACATCCGCCAGCCGCAGGGTCGCCTCCGCCTGCAACTCGCCTTCGCCCTGCGACGCCTGCACCGGCACCCCCCTGACTGACCGGCCAGGTCAGGTCGAGGTCATCGGCGAGCCAGGGGTCGTGGATGTACTCGAAGGTGTGGGTGTCGGTGTCGAGCAGGCCGATGCTGCCCGGGGCGATCTGCTGGCGGGGGTTCAGCGAGGGTTCCCACTGGGTGGACTTGGGGGGAACCAGCTGGGCCAGCGCGTACGAGAGGGTCGGGCCGTACCGGCGGGGGCCGTTCTGGTGGTGGTAGTGGCCGCTGACGTGGAGGCGGGGGCGCAGGTGGTCGATGAGGGCGGTCAGTTTGGGTGAGCCCTGGGGGTTGCCGCGGCGGTCGGTGGACATGCCGTAGGGCCCGTCGTGGGTGATCAGGATGTCGACGTCACCCGGGGTGGTGGACATGAGGCGGTCGTAGGCCGCCGGGTCGAAGTCCATCTTGCCGGGGGCTTCGATGCGGCCGAGGAAGGCCGTGCGCTGCCCGGCGAGTTCGATTATGGAGCCGCAGGTGACGTGGTGGCAGACGCCGAGCGGGTCGACCGGGGTCACGGCCGGGTCGCCTGCCGCGTGGAGCGCGGCCAGCCATTCGTGGTCCTCGTGGTTGCCGCTGACGAAGGTCAGCGGCGGGAGCCGGCCGAGCGCGAACCGTAGGCCGTCGGCCAGGTCCGGGGTGGGGTCGAGCAGGCGGAAGAAGTCCCGCTGGGCGGGGGCGGTGGCGCCGAAGCGGCGGCCGGCCTCGTCCCAGCGTTCGGGACCGGGATAGGCGCCCAGGTCGCCGACCTGGACGAGGGCGTCGAGCGTGATGCCGCGGTACCGCTGGAGGGTCAGGGCCGCGCCGAGGGCGTGCAGGACACAGCCGTGCACGTCGCCGAGGAATGCGACTAGCAATGAAGTGGGTTGCCTTTCGTTCAGTGGCCATGCGGACGCCCGGCCCTGATTCGAAATGGCGCGACGATATGGCGTCAGCCACCGGTACGCCGACCGGTGGTTCACGTCCCACCGCCCCGCCGCCTCTCGAACGGCCCGGACGGGATCAGTGTAACCGTGGCTCCACAACCCCTGAAGAAGTCCCTGACAGCGTTGTGTCCGGCGTGGTGCGCCGTTCGCCTGGCGTTCTTCTCCCCCGGGCATGATCAAGCGGCTGAAAAGACCGAGTGTCCCGTGAGCAAGGAACCCCATGCGTACTCTTCCTCTCCTCGCCTGCCTGGTCGCGGCGCTGGTTCCGGCGGCGGCGGCCGTACCCGCCGCGGCCGGCGACATCCCCACCGTCACCGCCAGGTACGAAACCCCGGCGCTGTTCGACGACGGCGACGGCGGCAACGCCAACGGTGACGACCCGGCCATCTGGGTGCACCCCGGCAAGCCCGGCAAGAGCCTCGTGGTGGCCACCGCCAAAGAAGGCGGCCTGTACGTCTACGACCTGAAGGGCGCCCAACTCCAGCACATCCCGGCCCCGCCCGCCCCCGGCGAGGACGACGCACCCGGCCGCTTCAACAACGTGGACCTGGTCTACGACTTCGGCGGCCGTGACCTGGCCGTGGTCACCGACCGCGGCCGCGACCGGCTCCGCGTCTACGCCATCGACCCCAAGGCCACCGGCGCCCCGCTGACCGACGTCACCGACCCCGACGCCCCGTTCCTCTTCAACACCACCCAGGCCGAGGTCAACGAGGCCAAGACCGTCTACGGCCTGGCCACCTGGCAGGACAGAACCGGCGTGTACGCCCTGGTCAGCCGCCGCCACCAGACCGCCCTCGGCCTGGTACGGCTGACACCCGCCGCCGACGGCAAGGTCGGCTACCGCCTGGTCCGCACCCTCACCCTCCCGTCCTCCTTCAAGCTCCCCAACGGCGCCACCTGGACCCCCTGCCTGGAGCCGGGTGAGCTGCCGCAGGTCGAGGGCATGGTCGTGGACGGCGGCCGCGACGTGCTGTACGCCGCGCAGGAGGACGTCGGCATCTGGCGCATGCCCGCCGACCTCACCGGCAAGCCGGTCCTGCTCGACAAGGTCCGCGAGTACGGCGTGCCCGGCACCTACAACCCCGACACCGAGGAGTGCGACCCGGGCGTGGACCCCGGCTTCGGCGGCACCCACCTGGCGGCCGACGCCGAGGGCCTGACGATCTACTACCGGCGGGGCGGCACCGGCTACCTGCTGGCCTCCAGCCAGGGCGACGACACCTTCGCCGTCTACCGCCGCGAGGGCGACAACGCCTACCTCGGCCAGTTCCGGGTCGGCGACGGCCGGGTGGACGGCGCGCAGACCAGCGACGGCGCGATGGCCATGAACGTGCCGCTGGGCGAGGACTTCGGCCACGGCCTGTTCGTCACCCACGACGGCGTCAACACCCCCGAGGCCCGCGACGGCGACGGCGAGGTGCGCGAGAACACCAATTTCAAGTTCGTGCAGTGGGAGGACATCGCCCGCAAGCTCAACCTGCGGGTGGACACCACCGGCTGGAACCCCCGCAAGAACTAGCCACCCCTGACGGCGGGCGGGCTCCCTGTCCGCCGTCAGGTACGGGCGACCGGCAGCAAGTCGGGGCGTTTGGCCGTGCGGCCGTCGCCGGACGAACGCCCCCTGATCCGGCGCACCACCCACGGCGCCAGGAAGCCGGCGCCCCAGGCCAGTTCGGTGCGGGCGCGGCGCCAGGCGGGCACGGGCGGCAGAGTCGGCAGCGGATCGGCCCAGGACCGGTCGCTGCCGGGCACGGCCAGGGCGTCGGCGACCATCGCCGCGATGCGGGCATGCCCCAGCGGGTTGGCGTGCAGGCGGTCGGGGCTCCACAGCCGGGGATCGGTGCACACCTCGTACGGGAAGGTGTCCACCAGCACGACGCCGTGCCGCTCGGCGGCCGCCCGGATGCGCTCGTTGAGGTCCAGCACCCGGGGCCGTAAGTGCCGGACCAGCGGGGCGATCCGCGCCACGTCCGGATAGGTGAAGGTCACCACGCGCGCGCCCGCGGCGGTGAACGCGGCCAGCATGGCCTCCACCTCTGCCGCCACGGCGGCGGCCGAGAAGCCCGACCGGGGCAGGTCGTTCATGCCCGCCGCCACCGTCACCAGATCCGGCTCCAGCGCCAGAGCGGCGTCGGTCTGCTCGGCCCGCACCTGCGCGGCCAGCTTCCCGCGCACGGCCAGGTTGGCGTACCTGAGCTCGGGCTCCCAGACGGCCAGCGACTCGGCCAGCCGATCCGCCCAGCCCCGGTAGCCGGTCAGCTCGTCACCGTCATTGAGCCCTTCGGTCTGGCTGTCACCGACCGCGACGTACCTCAGGTACCCCATTCAGCCCACCTCCTGCGCGCCCGCCGCACCGGCCCACCGCTGGTTCACACTAACGCCACGGGGCCCGGCTTCACCTCGCGGTCTACCGTGGACGCAGATCGCACCCGAACTGGCGGCCCTACTGCATCGGCTGACAGGGCGGCGTCTGGAACACCACCCCGTCGAGGAAGTTGCCGAACGCGCCCCCACCCGCGGACGACACGGCCTGGAAGGAGAATCGGGTCACGGTCTGCCCGGCCGGGACCACGTAGGTGCCCGAGTACTGACGCCAGGCCGTGTTGTCGGTGGCGATGTTGGGCGAGGTCGCCCCGGTCGGGGTCTGCGCCACGGTCGCGCCGGGTGCGCCGATCAGCACCTGCATGACATCGGTGCCCGCGCGGCCGCGGTGCCAGATCGACCAGGTCATCACGGTGCCGGGCACGGTCGGCACGTCCTGGTAGAGAGTGGACGGCTCGCTGGCGTTGAGCTCGGCGAACTGCTGCCCGTCGGCCGAGGGCACGCCCTGGAAGCCGCTGCGCCAGATCTCCAGCATGCCGTCGGAGGCGGTGGTGCGCCAGCCGGCGGCCGGGTTGGTGGACGCGTCGGGGATGTTCCAGTTGGCCGTGGCGACGTACGGGGACTCGAAGCTGCCGTTGGCCAGGGTGATCGGGTTGGTGACGCAGGTGACCACGACGGTGACGGTCGCGGTGCTGGTGCCGCAGGGCGTGCTGATCGTGTAGGTGAAGGTGTCGGTGCCGCTGAGGCCCGTCGGAGGCGTGTAGACGACGCTGTTGCCGGAGATCGCCACGGTGCCGTTGGCGGGTTTGCCGACGGCGGTGATCGTCGTGCCGGAGCCGGTGTCGTTGGCCGGCACCGGGATGGTGACCGCCGTGTCCTGGCGGGTGGTGGCGGTGTCGTTGACGGCCACGGTCGGCGAGATGGTCTGGCCGTTGACGATCTGGATCGGCGGCGCCGGGGTGTTGTCGCCGAGCTGGCCGGGGAAGGCGACGATGCTGCTGATGCCGGTCGGGCGCATGGTCATGCTCCGTCCGGCGGTCCCCTGCTTGACGCGGAAGGTGATGACCTTGGGGGCGGGGTCGGTCTTGGTGCCCGACGACGGGATCGTCAGGGTGGTGCCGCTGATGGTGCCCGCCCCCGACTGGCTGACGATGTCGGCGTTGGCCAGCAGCGAGGAGAGGTCCCAGCTGGTGGTGTAGCTGCGCACGATCAGCGGCCACCGGGCGGTGCGGTGCGCCAACCGGAGGGTGAAGGTCGAGCCGGGCGCGATCTGGCCGCCCCACAACGCGGGCGTGGTGTCCACCGCCACGTTGCCGCTGCCGAGCTGCATGCCGACGACGTTCTTCCAGTAGTAGTTGACCGGGTAGGTCGTCTGGCCCGGCCGTACACAGGACGTTGTGTTCTTCCGCACGCCTGGGGCCGCCTCGGCGGCCCCGGTGGCCATGACCTGCGCCGCCGACGCGGTCACCAGGGTGAGCAGGGCGGCGGCGAGGGCGGATGTACGCCGTTGTGACATCAACGCGAAGCTCCTTCTGATAGATCAACTCCGCGAAACGTTACTGGCTGTGATATTGAAGTCGCTCTTCGTGGCACTGTTTTTGATCTTCGTGTCGCACAAAGGGCCCAGCGCAAGACATCGGATGTCTACTCGTGGTGTGTCGGATGTGTAAGGGAGGATTGTCGGACGTTCCACCAGCTCGGCCTGATCGGTGGTGATGGACATGGCCGGTAAGCTGCGACTGCGGGTCTGGGTGGCGGACATAGAGTCGGATTCCGGGCGCATGTAACGGTCAACCGGATCCGATCACAAGACGGCAAACATCGGATGCCAATCCTTGTTGCCGGGAGGTTTCGGTGCTATTTCATAGATTCGAAAGCCCCTGTGATCGGAGGAATCGGTGATCAACCCCCCACGACGACGGTTAGGGATCACTCTCCTTGCCACGTTTGCGCTGGCCATCGGACTGATCGTGCCGATGCAAGCCCAAACCGCCGCCGAGTCGACAACCAGCTCCCTCCAAACACCCGATGACTTAACGCTGTGGTATGACCAGCCTGCGACCAACTGGGAAACCCAGGCCCTGCCGATCGGCAACGGGCCTCTGGGCGCCAAGGTCTTCGGTGGTGTGGCCACCGAGCAGATCCAGTTCAACGAGAAGACGCTGTGGACGGGCGGCCCCGGAGCCTCGAACTACAACTTCGGTAACTGGACTTCGCCGCGGCCGGGCGCCATCGCCGAGATCCAGCAGCTGATCAACAGCTCCGGCCGGGTCTCGCCCGACACCGTGGCCGCCCGGCTTGGTCAGGGCAAGACCAACTTCGGTTCGTACCAGACCTTCGGCGACCTGTTCCTGGACATCGCCGGCGCACCGGCGAACCCCAGCGCCTACCGGCGCGAGCTGAGCCTGCGCGAGGCGGTGGCCCGGGTCGGCTACAGCGCCGACGGCGTCGCCTACTCCCGCGAGTACTTCGCCAGCAACCCGGGCAACGTGATCGTGGGCCGCCTCTCCGCCGACCAGGGCGGCAAGGTCTCCTTCACGCTGCGCCACACCTCGCCGCGTAACGACAAGACCGTGACCGCCGCGGACGGACGGCTCACCATCCGCGGCAGGCTGACCAACAACCAGATGGCCTTCGAGGCGCAGGTGCAGGTCATCGCCCAGGGCGGCACCCGGGTGGACGCCGGCGACCGGATCACCGTGACCGGGGCCGACAGCGCGGTGTTCGTGCTCTCGGCCGGGACCGACTACTCCGGCGTGTACCCGACCTACAAGGGCGCCGATCCGCACGCCGCGGTCACCGCCAACGTGGACGCCGCCGCGGCCAAGACCTACGAGCAGCTCAGGGCCGCCCACATCGCCGACTACCGCAACCTGTTCGATCGGGTGCAGCTGGACCTCGGCCAGAGCACGCCGACCATCCCCACCGACCAGCTCCGCCGCGACTACACCGGCGGCTCCGCCACCCAGGACCGCGCCCTCGAGGCGATGTTCTTCGCCTACGGCCGCTACCTGCTGATCTCCTCCTCCCGGGAGAACGACATCCTGCCGGCCAACCTGCAGGGCGTGTGGAACAACGTCACCAACCCGCCCTGGGACGCCGACTACCACGTCAACATCAACCTGCAGATGAACTACTGGCTGGCCGAGCAGACCAACCTGCACGAGACCACCAAGCCCTACGACCGCTACATCACCAACATGGTCGCGCCGGGACGGGTCACCGCCCAGCAGATGTACGGCGCCCGCGGCTGGGTGGTCAACAACGAGACCAACCCGTACGGCTTCACCGGTGTGCACAACTACGCCGCCTCGTTCTGGTTCCCCGAGGCCGCGGCCTGGACCACCCAGCACATGTACGACACCTACCGCTTCACCGGCGACGTCGACTACCTGCGCGACACCGCGTACCCGGCGATCAAGGGCGCGGCCGAGTTCTGGCTGGACTTCCTCTACACCGACCCGCGCGACGGGAAACTGGTCGTCTCGCCCAGCTTCTCCCCCGAGAACGGCCAGTTCTCGGCCGGTGCCTCGATGTCACAGCAGATCGTCCGCGAGGTCCTCACCAACGCGCTGGCCGCGGCCAGGAAGCTGGACACCGACCCCGGCTTCCAGACCGAGGTGAGCCAGGCCCTGGCCAAGCTCGACCCGGGCCTGCGGATCGGCTCCTGGGGCCAGCTCCAGGAGTGGAAGACCGACTGGGACTCCCCCACCGACACCCACCGGCACGTCTCCCACCTGTTCGCCCTGCACCCGGGCAACCAGATCGTCGCCGACAGCCCCGAGGGCCGGGCGGCCAGGGTCTCCCTGAACGCGCGCGGCGACGGCGGCACCGGCTGGTCCAAGGCCTGGAAGATCAACTTCTGGGCGCGTCTGCTGGACGGCGACCGCGCCCACAAGCTGCTCACCGAGCAGCTGAAGTCCTCCACCCTGGACAACCTGTGGGACACCCACCCGCCGTTCCAGATCGACGGCAACTTCGGCGCCACCGCCGGCATCGCCGAGATGCTGGTGCAGAGCCAGCACGACGTGGTGCACGTGCTGCCCGCGCTGCCCAGCACCTGGAAGAACGGCTCGGTCTCCGGCCTGCGCGCCCGCGGCGACGTCACCGTGGACGCCGGCTGGAAGGACGGCGCCCCCGACACGATCACCGTACGGCCCGGCAAGACCGGCCCGATCAAGGTCAAGTCGTCGTTCGTCTCCGGCCGCTACCACGTCGTCGACGGGCAGGGCAACGAGGTCGACGCGGACCGGGCCGGCGACGTCCTCAGCTGGGACGCGACCGCCGGTAAGTCGTACACCATCAAGAACGAGGCCGGTGTCACCCTGACCGTGCCCGGCGCGGCCAGCCCGGGCACCGCGTTCGAGGCCAAGGTCACCGTGTCCGCCATCGGCGCCCGCGAGCTGCCCGCCTCCGAGGTGACGCTCACCGTGCCCAACGGCTGGACGGCGACCCCGGCCACCCGCCAGGTGGCGGCCATCCCGTCCGGCTCCTCCCGTGACGCCACCTTCACCGTGACCCCCGGCCCGGCCGACGGTTCACGCTCGGCGCAGCTCTCGGCCAAGGTCGACGGCGGCAGCTGGCAGGGGTCGGCCTCGGCCATCCTCACCCTGAGCCCGTGCGCCTCGCCCGCGCCCGGGTCGGTGCTGGTCGCCTGGGACCCGGTGAGCGGCAACACGGTCACCGACCACTCCGGCAACGGCCGCCACGCGAACGTCACCGGAAGCGCCACCTACGACAACACCGCACCCACCGGCAGCGGGCTGAACCTCAGCACCACCAGCTCGATGGTCACCGCGAACACCACGCTCGGCTTCCTGCCGGAGGCCACCTTCGCGGCCGAGGTGAAGACCGGCGGCACCGGCTACCGCCGTCTGTTCGACTCCCAGCCGGGCGGCGACCCCGGCACCAACGGCGTGCTCATCGACCTCACGCCCAGCAACCAGCTGCGGTTCATCGGCGCCGGCACGGGCGTGACCATCAACACCACCATCCCCACCGGGCAGTGGCTCGACCTGGTGGTCACCCTCGACCGGACCGGCCTGATCACCGTGTACGTGAACGGCACGCAGCGGGCCACCGGCCAGGCCACCTCGGACGGCATCACCGGCTGCACCTCCCGTTCGCTGCGCTTCGGCGTGGACCAGAACAACGGCCAGCGCCTGACCGGGGCGGTCGACCGCGCCGCCATCTTCGCCAAGCGGCTGACCACGGCGGAGATCGCCAACTGGAGGGAGCTGGCCTTCGCCGACCGGACCGCCCCGGTGACGAACGCCACCACCCAGCCTGCTCTGCCGGCCAGTGGCTGGTTCACCGGTCCGGTGTCGGTGACGCTGTCGGCCGTGGACGAGGCGCAGGGCAGCGGGGTGGACCGTACCGAGTACCAGCTGGACGGCGGGGCCTGGACGGCCTACACCGCGCCGGTGGCGGTGTCGGGTGACGGTTCGCACACGCTGGCCTACCGCTCGGCCGACAAGGCGGGCAACGTCGAGACCGCCAAGACGCTGACCGTCAAGGTGGACGCGACCGCTCCGGTGTCGGCCGCGACGGTGGAGGAGGCCACGGTGACCATCACCGCGACCGACGCCACCTCCGGTCTGGAGCGCACCGAGTACTCGGTGGACGGCGGTGACTGGACGGCCTACACCGCTCCGGTCACCGTCACCGGCGATGGTGAGCACCAGGTGCGTTACCGCTCGGCCGACAAGGCCGGGAACGTGGAGGAGGCCAAGTCGGTCACGGTGACCATCGCCACGGCGACGGTTCCGCTGACGGTGACCGCCACCTCCCGCTGTGTGGGCGCGACGGCGTACCTGGCGGTCACGGCCGTCAACGGTGCCGAGGTGCCGGCGTCGATCACCCTGACGACCCCGTACGGGGTCAAGACGGTGGAGGGTGTCGAGCCGGGCAAGCAGGCCTACCAGTCCTTCAACACCCGGGCCAAGCAGCTCGCCGCGGGCACGGTGACCGTGACGGGCACCGCGACCATCGGCGGCAAGCAGGTCACCTCCTCCTACGAGGTCGCCTACACCGCCATCAGCTGCGGCTGACCCAACTTGGCGGTGGCCCCCGATTGGCCCCGGCGTACGCGCCCGGGGCCACCGCCCCACCCCTTACTTCCCGTACCGAACCGGGGCCGGCCCGGCGGCCGGCCCCGCCCTCCCATACATGGAGCACGCGCATGAGAACCAAAACCACTGTGAGAACCGGCCAGATACTGGCCGTATCGGTGCTGAGCCTGGCGCTGGCCGGTATGGCCGCTCCCGCGATGGCGGCCGACGACCCGCCCAGCGACGGCATCGACATCTCGGTCAACATCGCGCCCATCCGCGTTCCGGGTGAAGTGTCGATGACCGTGGCCGACAACAACGGGGTGACCCTGACGGAGAACGGCTCCGACGCCGCCGCCCGCCAGTTCACCGGCACCCTGCCGACCGTGACGGTGACCGACACCCGTCTGCCGGACGAGATCCCCGCCGGTGACTTCTGGGCGGTCGTGGGTCAGTCCAGCCAGTTCACCGCGACCGGCGACCCGTCCAAGACCATCGGCCCGGAGTACCTGGGCTGGGCTCCCCGCCTGCTGTCGGGCTCCTCGACCGGTGCGGTGGCGGCCGGTGAGCCGGTCTCCAGCGTCATCTCCGACGGCACCGGGGCTCCCGCCGTCGGTCTGCAGGGCCAGGAACTGCTGATCTCCACCGCCAACTCGGCTGACGAGATCGGCACCCACCAGGTCAACGCCGACCTCGCCCTGCGCACCCCGGTCGACGTGGCCGCGGGTGAGTACCACTCGACCCTGACGCTCTCGCTGTTCAACCAGTCCTGAGCCGGGGTAGCGTCTCCGGGCCTGGACACCGACCAGGCCCGGAGACGTCCATGATGCGGGCGATCATCTCCCTGTGGCGGGCACCGCGCAGCCGTCCGGGCCGCAGATCTCCTCGGCGTCTCCCACCAGCTGGACGGGATGGGATTCGGTCCAGGCCTGCCGCAGCACCTGGAGCAGGGTGTCGGTGTCCTGGGCGCCGGGAACGCCGTAACGGCCGTCGATGACGGTGAAGGGCACCCCGCGGGCGCCCAGCCGCTGGGCCTGCCGGGCATCCTCCTGCACCTGCGCCCGGAACCGGTGCTCGGTCAGCACCTGCCGGGTCTCCTCCCGGTCCAGGCCGAGTTCGCCGGCCAGGCCGAGCAGCGCGTCCACGTCGAAGATCGAGCGGACCTCGCCGAAGTAGGCGCGGAACATGTGGTGCCACGCCTGGGCGTGCAGGCCCTTGCTGGTGGCGTAGGCGAGGAACTCGTGCGCCAGCTGGGTGTTGCCGACCTTGTTGCCCGACACCACGTACGGTTGCAGCCCGTCCGCCTTCGCCAGTTCCTCGACCCGGCCGGTGGTCGCCTCGAACTGGGCCTCGCTCAAGCCGTACTTCTGGGTCAGGCTCTGCCGGGAGGTCATGACGACCTCCGCCGGCCAGTCCGGTTGCAGCTGGTACGAGCGGTGCACGACCTCGACCTGGCCGCCGTGCTCGAAGCGGGCCACCGCCTGGCCGAGGCGGTGGGTGCCCAGCCCGCACCACGGGCACAGGATGTCGGACCAGATCTCCACCTTCACGGCGGGCCTCCAATTCTTACCACTTGTTCGTTACGACATGATGCGTCAGCATGGAAAGCTCTACAAAAGGCACATCGATGTGCGCGAGACGGGGGCGTCATGGACACGGCCACACGCCGGCGGGAGGCCGTCGCCGTACCAGCGGGACCCTGCTCGCGCTGGCCCGCCGAGAGCCTGCCGATCATCCGGGACGTCCTGGAGCGGGTCGGCGACAAGTGGAGCATGCTCGTGATCGGCACCCTGCGGGACGGTCCCCTGCGCTACACCGACCTTCAGCACGCCGTCCCCGGCATCTCCCAGCGCATGCTGACGCTCACCCTGCGCCAGCTGCGCCGCGATGGCCTGCTCACCAGGACCGCCTACGCCGAGGTCCCGCCCCGCGTGGAGTACGCCCTCACCCCGCTGGGCACCACCCTGCTCGACCTCACGCTGTCCCTGATCGACTGGGCCGGCGCCCACCACCAGGAGATCCGCGACAACCGGGCCGACTTCGACGCGCAGTGACCACCCGGTCAATCGCTGCCTCGCGAGTCCTGATACGTTTCTGACAGGTGTGCCGGGAAGCCTGGTCGGCAGGTGAGCTATTCGACCCCTGCCTCGGAGCGGAGTTCCATGCCCGGCACCACTTCCCGTCTGCTCAGCCCCGGTACCTGGCTTGAAGCCCGGCGCGTCGCCGACATCCTGCGCAAGGAGACCATTGGCGGGGCGCTGCTGCTGGCCGCCGCCTGCGTGGCGCTGGTGTGGGCCAACTCGCCGTGGGCGCAGGCGTACCACGACCTGGGCGCGATCAAGGTCGGGCCCGCCGCGCTGCACCTGGACCTCGACCTGGCCGCCTGGGCCGCCGACGGGCTGCTGGCGATCTTCTTCTTCGTCGCCGGGCTGGAGCTCAAACGCGAGTTCGTCGCCGGCGACCTGCGCGACCCGCGACGGGCCGCGGTACCGGTCGCCGCCGCGGTCGGCGGGGTGCTCGTGCCCGCCCTGCTGTACCTGGCGATCGCCGGCGGGGCGGGCGGCGCGCGGGGGTGGGCGATTCCCACCGCCACCGACATCGCCTTCGCCCTGGCCGTGCTGGCGGTGATCGGCCGGTTCCTGCCCGCCGCGTTGCGCACCTTCCTGCTGACCCTGGCGGTGGTGGACGACCTGATCGCCATCGTCATCATCGCCACCTTCTACACCACCCACCTGTCCGTCCTTCCCCTGCTGGGGGCACTGGCGCCGCTGGCGGTCTTCGCCGTGCTGGTCCAGCGGCGGGTGCGCGCCTGGTGGCTGCTGCTGCCGCTGGCCCTCGCCACCTGGGCGCTGGTCCACGCCTCGGGCGTGCACGCCACCGTGGCCGGGGTGCTGCTGGCCCTGGCCGTCCCCGTACGGCCGGGCGGATCGGCTGATGGTCCGGGGCTGGCCGAGCATTTCGAGCACCGGTTCCGACCGATCTCCGCAGGCGTCGCCGTTCCCGTCTTCGCCTTCTTCTCCGCCGGGGTCGCCCTCGGCGGGCTCAGCGGCTTCGCCCAGACGCTGACCGATCCGATCGCGATGGGCGTCATGGCCGGGCTGCTGGCCGGCAAGCCGATCGGCATCCTGGCCGCGACCTGGCTGGTGGCCCGCTTCACCCGCGCCACCCTGGACGAAGGACTGGCCTGGATCGACATGACAGGCCTGGCCGTCCTGGGCGGGATCGGTTTCACCGTGTCCCTGCTGATCGGCGAGCTGGCCTTCGGCCCCGGCACCCCCGAAGACGCCCGGGTCAAGGTCGCCGTACTGACCGGCTCCCTGGCCACCGCCCTGCTGGCCGCGGTGATCCTGCGGCTGCGTGCCCGCGTCTACCGGCGCATCCAGCTGGCCGAAACCGCAACCGCCGAATCCGCTCAGGACGGGGTGCCCGACCTCCACCCTCGGTGAGGCGGATCCAGGCGCTGGGCGCGGCAATCGGCGCGAACCCGCTGCTGCTGGTACGCCCCTGCCACCGCGTCATCGGCGTGGACGGTTCGATGCGCGGCTACGCGGGCGGCGTCGAGCGCAAGGTGCACCTCCTCACCCACGAGGGCGCCCTGCAGCCGGCCCTCATCTGAACACCGGCCGCAGCACGCCCAGTTCACGGTCCCCGGGAGACCGTGCCCCTTCGCCGCGGCATCGAATACGTCACCATCACCCCGGCCCCGCCCGTCCCCTCACGGCGAACGGGGCCGGGCGGCACCGCACCTCTCATCCAAGGAATCCCGTCATGACCGAGACCACCCGGCTCGCGGGCCCGGTCGCCGGCCGGGTCGCACAGACCGACTGGGCCGCCCTGGCGGCCGAACTCAACGAGCACGGCAACGCCCTGACCGGGCAGCTGATCATCCCCGCCGAGTGCCGCGAGCTCACCGCCCTTTACGACCAGCCGGACCGCTTCCGTACGACCGTGGACATGGCCCGCCACCGCTTCGGCTCCGGCCAGTACCGCTACTTCACCACCCGCGACCGGCCGGTGGCCACCAAACGCGGCTGGTCGAACGGGCCGATGCGGCACGGCGTGAGCACCGTCCGCTCCGGCCACTACGTCACACACCGGGTGTTCTTCGCCGACGAGCCCACCGCCGTCGCCGCCGGATACCGGCCCTGCGCCGTGTGCCTGCCCGCCGACTACGCCCACTGGAAAGTCAACCGAGAAAGCACCACCCGATAAACCCCTCATCAGCCCAGCCGATCTCGTCCTACCCGCTGGCGCAGCGGACGGACTTGCGCTTGGTCAGGAACTGGACAGCGAATGGCCTGGGAACCGGTCAGGCGAAGAGCCGACACTCGGCGGGCTGGTCCTGGGACGGCGAACACCGTGCCGCTGACTGAGGAAGCTGATTGATCGTGACTCAACGCGTACGTGTGGCTGTGCTGGCGGGTGGGCCGTCCGCTGAGCATGAGGTGTCGCTGCAGTCGGCGCAGGCTGTGCTCGATGCTCTGCCGAGGGATCTGTACGAGCCCGTCGCGGTCATCATCGACCGGCAGGGCAGGTGGCCGGTGGAGCTGCGACGCGGTCTGGTGGACGTGGTCTTCCCCGCGTTGCACGGGCCGTTCGGCGAGGACGGTGTCGTCCAGGGGCACCTGGAGACGCTGGGCATCCCGTACGTGGGCTGCGGCGTCCTGGCCTCAGCCGTGGCGATGAACAAGGTCGCGATGCGGCGCGCGTTCCTGGCGGAGGACATTCCGGTCACCCCACATGTGTGGTTCACCGAACACGAATGGCGCACCACCACCGACTACTGGGGTCTGGTGAAGTCGCTTGACTGGCCGATGTACGTCAAACCGGCCAGCATGGGCTCCTCCATCGGCGTCTCACGTGTCACCTCCATGGAGGAGCTGCGCGCCGGTGTGGATCTGGCGCTGGCCTACGACCGGATGGTCATCGTCGAGCAGGGCGTGACCGCGCGCGAGGTCATCTGCGGCGTGCTCGGCGGCTATGACACTCCGGACGCTTCGCTGCCCGGCGAGCTCATCGCGCCCGGCGACTGGCTGGACTATGAGGCCAAGTACCTCAGCCCGGCCGAGATCGCCAGCATCCCTGTCGTGCTGCCGGAACGGGTGGCCGAGGACGTGCGAGAGCTGGCCCTGCGCGCCTTCCGGGCGATCGGTGGCTACGGCCTGTCCCGTGTCGACTTCCTCTACGAGGAGGACACGGGACGCCTGTACGTGCTGGAGATCAACACCATGCCCGGCTTCACCTCCCGTTCCGTCTACGCCAGGGCCTGGGCCGCAAGCGGTCTCCCGTACCCGGACCTGCTGCGCCGCCTCATCGACCTCGCGTTCGCCAGGAGCGGCTCGTGATCCCCATGACGCTGAACAGGATCGCGCAGGTCGTCGGCGCAAGCCGGCATGACGTGCCAGACCCGCAGGCGCTGGTGACGGCGCCCTCCGCGGTCGACTCCCGCGAGGTGGTGCCCGGCGGCCTGTTCGCCGCGACGGTCGGTGCCCGCGTCGACGGTCACGACTACGCGGCCGGTGCCATCGCGGGCGGCGCCGTCGCCGTGCTGGCCGCAAGGCCCGTCGGCGTGCCCGCCCTCGTGGTCGAGGACGTCCAGCTCGCGATCGGCCTGCTGGCCAGGCACCTGCTCGACCACATCAGCCCGACCGTGATCGGCCTGACCGGCTCCGTGGGCAAGACCACGACCAAGGACCTGCTGGCCCAGGTGCTCGAACGGCACGCCGCGACGGTCGCCACCGACAGGTCCTTCAACAACGAGCTCGGGCTGCCGCTCACCGTGCTGCGCGCCGATGCCACCACCCGATACCTGGTGCTGGAGATGGGTGCGGGCCGCAAGGGCGACCTGACGTACCTGACCGGGCTCGCGCCGCCCCAGGTCGGGCTGGTGCTCAACGTCGGCTCCGCGCATGTGGAGCGGATGGGAGCCGGGCCGGCCGACGTGGCCGAGGCCAAAGGCGAGCTGGTCGCGGCACTTCCGGCGGACGGGTTCGCACTGCTCAACGCCGACGACCCGTACGTCATGGGCATGACCGGCCGCACCAGGGCCGAGATCCTGTTGTACGGCCGGTCGTCGCAGGCGCAGGTGCGAGCCGAAAACGTGCGGATGGACGACCGCGCGCGAACCGCGTTCGAGCTGGTGACGCCCTCCGGCCGCGCCCCGGTCGAGCTCGACCTCATAGGCGACCACCAGGTGGGCAACGCCCTGGCCGCCGCCGCCGTCGCCACCGCACTCGGCCTGGGCGTCGCCGAGATCGCCGATGGGCTGACCGCCGCACGGCGGCGCTCCGCGGGCCGGCTGGAGATCGTGGAGCGACCTGACGGCATCACCGTCGTCAACGACGCCTACAACGCCAACCCCGAATCCATGCGGGCCGGGCTGCGGGCGGTGCGGGCCCTGGCCGGCCCCCGTCGTACCGTCGCCGTGCTCGGCGCGATGGGGCAGCAGGCGGACGCCTCCCGCGCCCGGCACGCGGAGCTGGGCCGGCTCGTCGCCGACCTCCGCTTCGACGTGCTGATCGCGGTCGGAGCAGGGGATCCGCTCGCGATGGCGGAGGCGGCGGAGTCCGCGAACCTGGGCATGGCCGTCCATACCGTCCAGGACGTGGCCGGGGCCCTCAGAGTGGCCACCGCGCTTCTCGAACCGGGAGACGTGGTGTTCGTCAAGGCCTCCAGCGAGATCGGGCTCGCCGCCTGCGCCCGGGCACTGGCCGACGCCTGAACAGCTTTTGGTCTGCTAAATGAGCAGGCACTCTCTCTAGCCTGCTGGCACAAGCTGGCGAAACGGAGTTCCATTGCGCACTATCGGTCTCATCGGCGGGTTGAGCTGGGAATCGACGGTGATCTACTACCAGATCATCAACCAGCGGGTACGCGAGCGACTCGGCGGCAGCCATTCCGCCAACAGCCTCATCTGGTCGGTCGACTACACGACCGTCGAGGACCTCATCTTCGCCGACCGCTGGGACGAGGTGAGTAGGTTACTGACCGGTGCGGGCGGGAAACTGGAGGATCTCGGCGCCGAGCTCCTGCTCATCTGCAGCAACACCTTCAGCCGGGTGAGCGACGACCTGGCGGGGGCCGTGAGCGTGCCCGTGCTGCACATCGCCGACGCCGTGGGCGCCGAGATCCGCGCCAGGGGCATGCGCAAGGTCGGTCTGCTGGGCACTCACTTCACCATGGAACAGCCCTTCTACCGGGATCGGCTGGCCGCCCACGGCTTCGACGTGGTCGTGCCGCGGCGTGAGCAGCGGGAACTCGTCCATCGCGTGATCTTCGACGAACTGGTGCGCGGGGTGCTCAGCGAATCGTCCAGGGACGCGTACGCCCGGATCATCGATGATTTCGCAGACGACGGCGCTGAAGGCGTCATCCTCGGCTGCACGGAGATCGAGCTGCTGATCGGTGAGAAGGACAGCGCCATCCCGGTGCTGCCGAGCGCTCGACTGCACGCGGAGGCGGCGGCCGCCTTCGCGCTTGCCGACTGACACGCCCTCGGCCGCGATTCGTTCACGGCGGCAGGGCCGCGCAGGGGCTCAGGTGGATCGGTACGCGGGTGCGTCGGTGCCGTACAGCTCCCGGTGCCACAGGTCGGCGCAGACACGTTCGACGCCGGCCGTCAGATGGCGGCGGTAGGTGGTGAAAGGGAGGCCGAGTCGTTGCGCGGCCAGCTCCTGGGTGGGCGTGCTGCGGAGGAACGTGACGGACAGTGCCCGGTGGAACTTGACCGAGCGCGGATCCTCACGCAGGTCGTCGATCGCCTGGCGTAGCAGGTCACCCAGTGCCGTGGCCGGGTTCTGCCCGGCCCGCTCGGCGATCAACCTGGTGCGCGTCAGTGGGGAGGCGGCCAGCGCGTCCAGCCGCGACAACTGGCGCAACGCCTTGCGAACCGCCTCGGCGAACTCCGCCTGGGACAGCACCGCCAGTCGCGCCGTCGCGGCACTCGGGCCAGGCCCCGCGACGATCCGCTCCAGCCACGCCTGCGCCGGCACCGCGCGCCAGTCATGAACCAACAGGGTGTACGCGTCATCCCCCAGCCGTGGTTGCTCGGAGATGTCACGCATCCCGTAATGCCGTAAATACGCTGGGTTCGGATGCCGTGTCTCGATATATGACCATGCCATCCGCTCGCCCCGCAAACAATTGCCGATCACTCGCCACTGGATCAAATCCATCACCGGCGAGTTTCCGCGATACTGCGGCAGCGTCCACAGCCGGCTGACCGCCAAATGTTCACCGGCGCGCAACGGCGTGGTGGCACGCGCATGCGCCCACGCCATGGCCACGACGGGATCGGCCGTCAGCTCCTCCTCATCGAGTTCCGCCAACCGCAACCACGCGGAGAAAGCCACCGGCTCGCCGGTATCGGTCCGTCGATACAGCCGGAACGCCTCCAGCTGACGTTCCGCCCAGAAAGCGGCGCAGGCCGCGGACGCCGCACCCTCCGCTGCCGTCGCCACCCGGAGCAACGTGCCGACGTCCTCCTCCCGCACCACCTCTTCCTGGAACCCGCCCTCGTCGTGGCGGCCGTGGAAACCGGCCGGCGCCCCGTTGCCGCGATGCAGGTAGAGCAGTGCGGCCACCGCGCCGAGCACGTCCACATCGCTCGCCGTGCGCACCCGCTCCGCCAGATGCGCATGAATGCGGTCGTGCATCACCGCGTACCCCTCGGGATCCCGCCATCGCAGGTCCGCCTCCAGCAGCTCCCGCACCACCTCATGCGGAAACAGCCCGAGACTGCTCGACTCCACGAACGGCAACCGCCGCAACCACCGGAACAACGCCCCGGCATCCCCCGGCAGGGCCGCCCGCAGCAGGTCCTCCGTCGTCATGTACGCATGCGCGCAGATCTCCAGCGCGTGCCGATGCGCCGCCGAAGGCAACTCGCCCACCAGCTGATCCAGCAACGTGGCCACCACGTCCTGATTCGGCGTCCACCGGTCGGCGGCCCCGCCGTCCTTCACCGCCACGGTCGCCCCCAGCAGCAGCGCCGCCGGATGACCATCGGCGAAGGCCAGCAGCGGCTCGCGCAACTCGGCCGGCACCCCGGTGGAGTCCATCAGGGCCTGTGCGTCTCCGGCCCGAAGGCCGCGTAGCGGCAGCACCTCCAGCGCTCCCGCCCATGCCGGATCCGCCTGCCACCGCATATCCGGCGGGTTTCGCCCCGCGATCACCACCAGCGCCCCCATGGGCACCCGCGGCAGGAACCGCTCGCGCAGCCATCCCTCCAAGCCCTGGATTCGTTCGAAGTCGTCAACCAGCAGCACCATGTCCGCATCGCGAATCACCAGCTCAGCCTCGGACGCCGCCGATGGCTTCAACATGAGCCCGTCCACCATGGACACCGGCCGCCCCGCCACCGCGGCCTCTTGGGCGAACCGCCGCAACAAGGCCGACTTCCCGATGCCGCCGGGGCCGTGCACGTACAGAACGCTGCAGCCGCCGCCGTACAACGCCGCGTTGAAAACCGCGAGCTCTTCCTCTCGCCCCACGAACGCCATCTCGCGCGCTGCTTGCAGACGCGATCCCAGCAATCCGGACTTGTTGGTAGTCCCCGATGACATCCCTAACCCCTCTCCGCGCCGGCCGGATCATCGACGTGGCCCACGCCGGGGTGAGGTCGCCGTCGTGGTGGCGTGCCGCCGCTGCCTGGGCGGTACTCGAAGTGCCACCACTCGTTGTCGTAGGTGCGGTAGAGGTCATAGCGGGCGCCGTGTTCCTCGAGCCAGCGCGCGCCTTCGTGCGGGCGTATGTCCAGCGCGATGCCCTTGACGTGGGGGGATTCCGCCGGTGGTAGCACGAGCATTCGTGCCGAGGCCGGGGAGCCGGAGCGGCGCACCTCCTCGTCGTACATCCGTTGCTGGACAAGGGGATCGCGGTATCCCGAGGTGAGGCCGATGAGCTGGCCGTGACGCCAGAGCGCCTCGGTGCGTGCCGCGGTGAACGCCGCCGTGGCACCGTCGGTGAGCCCGGTGAGGTCCTCGGCGGGGAATCGCATCCGTAACGCCCAGCGGCAGGCCAGTTCGCGGGCGCGGCCGGGATGGCGGGCGAGCGCCGCGGGCAGCAGGAGCACGGCGAGCACCAGCGTGACCAGGGCGAACAGCCGGTCTCGGGGCCGAGGTGGAAGGGTGCGTGGTTCGTCCATGGCGACTACCATTGGCGCCGAATGTGCGCGCGTTGTCCGCCGCATGTCACCGTCTGTCGACGGCGGTCACCGCCGGCGCGACCGTGACACAACCATGACACGGCGCTGACGAGGCGCGGACACGGCCGACCGACTGTGGATGGAGTTGGCCGGAGGGCGAGTGACGGAGCGTGCGGTGAAACTCGGGGGCGTGTCGAGAGTGTTGTTGATCGAGGACGACCCGGCTGTGCGGGAGGGCCTTGAGCTGGCCCTGACCCGGCATGGGCACCGGGTGCGCGCCGTGGAGTCCGGCGAGCAGGGGCTGGACCGGCTGCGTACGGACCTTCCCGACGTCGTCGTGCTCGATCTGATGTTGCCTGGCATGGACGGGTTCGAGGTCTGCCGCCGCATCCGGGCCGCCGGGGAGGTACCGATCATCATGGTGACCGCGCGCGGTGACGACATGGACGTGGTGGCCGGGTTGGAGGCGGGCGCCGACGACTACGTGGTCAAGCCGGTGCAGCCCAGGGTGCTCGAGGCGCGCATCCGAGCGGTGCTCCGCCGGATCGGCCGGGACCAGGCGGAGCTGGAGCGGTACGGGGACCTGACCATCGATCGGGCCGGGCTGGTGGTCGCCAACCGCGGCGAACCGGTCAGCCTCGCCCCGACCGAGCTGCGCCTGCTGCTCGAGCTCTCCGGCACGCCGGGCCGGGTGCACAGCCGCCAGCAACTGCTGGAGTCGGTGTGGGAGCACGGGTATTTCGGCGACTCGCGTCTCGTGGACGCGTGCGTGCAGCGGTTGCGCGCGAAGATCGAGGACGACTCGGCGGCGCCCGTCTACGTGCAGACGGTACGTGGGTTCGGGTACCGGTTCGGGCCGGTGTGAGCCGCCGGTGGTACCTCGGCCGAGCCTGGGGCTGCGTGCCCGGCTGTTGTTCGCCTTCGCACTGCTGTGTGTGGTCACCGCGGCGGCGGTGGCCGGCGGGATCTACGTCCAGGCCCGCAACGCCATCCTGCAGCGGGCCCAGGATGCCGCGGTGCACGCGGTGACAAGCCGCCTGGAGGCGCTCTACCCGTTGCCGAGTGCGGCGCCGGGCCTGGCCGAGCTCGACAAGATCGCCGCCGCCGCGATCGACCAGAACAGCTTCGCGGTCGCCGTCTACCGCGAGATGCACTCGCCGCTCGGTCCGCCGCTCGGCCCGCCCGGGGGGCGCTGGAGGCCGGGCCCGCCGGTCTTGGATCTCGGGGTGATTTCACCGGAGTTGCGGCAGGTGGTGGCCGGCGGCCGTACCGCGTGGCAGCGTGTGGTGGTGCAGGGCGCGCCCATCCTGATCATCGGCACGCCGTTGCTGATCGTCGAGCAGGACCGGACGACGCGGGTGTCCGGCATCGAGGTCTACACCGCGCGCAGCCTGCTTCCCGAACAGCGCAGCATCGACGAGCTCGCCGCATCCGTCTGGCTCACCGGCGGGGCGGCCCTGGCCTTCGCGGTCGTCCTCGCGTTGCTGGCCACCCGTGGCGTGCTGCGCCCGGTGCGCGAGCTCGGCTGGGCGGCACGCCTGCTGGGCGAGGGCGAGCTGCGGACCAGGATCGCCGTCCGCGGCTCCGACGAGCTGGCCGACGTGGCACGCACGTTCAACAACACCGCCGCGGAGCTGGAACGGCACGTCAAGCAGCTCCGCGAGATGGAGGCCGACGCCCGCCGGTTCGTGGCCGACGTGTCCCATGAGCTGCGCACCCCGCTGGCCGCGCTCACCGCGGTCGCCGACGTCCTGGACGAGGAGGCGGCCCGGCTGCCCGAGCCCGCCGGCAGAGCCGCCAGGCTGGTCAGTCAGGAGACGCTCAACCTCACCGGGCTGGTGAACGACCTCATCGAGATCAGCAGGTTCGACTCCGGTGTCGCGGCCCTCGCGCTGAACGAGATCGACGTGGCCGAACTGGTGCGCGCGACCTTGCGCGTTCGGGGCTGGTCGGAGTCGGTGCACACCGAGCTTCCACCCGGGGTGACGGCACGGCTGGACCCGCGCCGAGTGGATGTCATCCTCGCGAACCTGGTCGGCAACGCCCTGCGGCACGGCGAGCCACCGGTGTCGGTACGGCTTTCCGCCGACCCGCACTGGATCGCTCTCGAGGTCCGCGACCACGGACCGGGGCTGGAGGAAGCGGTGCTGCCGCACGTGTTCGACCGGTTCTACAAGGCCAGCGCGGCCAGGGCCCGGTCCGAGGGCAGCGGCCTCGGCCTCGCCATCGCGCGGGAGAACGCGCGCCTGCACCGAGGCGACCTCACCGTCACCAACGCCCCGGACGGCGGCGCCATGTTCACGCTGCGTCTGCCACGCCGGGCACACGATCCGGACGGAGGCCCCGAGTGAGGATCGGACTCGCCCGCCGCGCGCTCGCCGCGGGCCTCGTATCGCTCGTCGCCGTGGCCGGCTGCGGCGTGCAACCCAGCGGGGTCATCCCCGCCGGTCCCCCGCCGAGCGGAGCCGTCGCACCGACCATGACGATCACCCTCTACCTGGTCAAGAACGGCCGAGTCAGCGCGGTAACGCGGCCTGGTGGTCGACTACTGTCCCCAGCGGACACGCTCGCGCTGCTGGCAGCCGGACCCATTGCGAGGGAACAGGCGCACGGATTCACCACCGACGTCCCGCCCGAAGCCGGCCCGTTCTCGGTGACCGAAAAGCCGGCCAGTCATTTGGTGGTGACCCTGTCCACTCCGGCCAGAGAACTGTCCACACTGGCCGTCGAGCAGATCGTGTGCACGGTCGCCGCCACGGCACCGGAAAGCCCTGCCCAGGTCACCGTCGTCGGTGCTGCGCAGGGCGCCGACCCCCGGAACTGCCCGGGGTAGCGGATATCGAATCAGTGGTCATCGCCGTGTAGGTCGACGGTGACCTCGTGGTGGGTGACGCGTTCGTCCCATCGAGTCAGAGCGCGGCGGGCGGTTCGGCACGTGACATGGGCTGGCCGACCCCCATTTCCGCTCGAACCTCCCATGAGTCTTGACTCACACTCCGAGCAAATATACAAACGTTCATACATTGAAACGAGGAGGCGGCCGTGACCACATACCGGACGGACGGGATGTCTCGGCGAGGGTTTCTGGCGGGCACCACATCCGCCACCGCGCTCGGCATGCTGGGCTTGGGGACAGCGGCGTGCGGAAGCCCGGAGGGCGGTGGCAAGGCGACGGCCCGCGTCGGGTGGGTGGAGCCGAAGACCGGCCGACTCGCCGCCGCGTACAAGCCGATCTACGTCGGTGCGAGGCTCGCCCTGGAGGAGCTGAAGGCGAACGGGGGCCTGCTCGGGCAGGCCGTTCAGGTCATGGAGGAGGACGACAAGGGGAGCCCGGCCTCTCAGCCGGCCGTGGCGCAGCGGCTGATCCGGGAAGCGCCGACGTTCGTGGTCGGGCCGACCGGGAGTTCACAGGTCCTGGCGTCGGTGACGGCCCTCGCCCGGGCGAAGCTGATCCAGTCAGCCTGGGGCGGCGCGGAACTGCTCGGGGACGGTGACCGCTTTCCCTACCACTACCAGCTCGTGTACAACACCACCCAGCAGGCCAGGGTGGCGGCCCGTTTTCTGCACGAGGTCCGCGGGCTCCGCAAGATCGGCATCATCGTCGAGAACTCCGAGTTCGGCACGTCGATCAGGGACGCGGTCGTCCAGACCCTGCGCGACACCTACTCCGCGAAGCCGGTCGCGGTCGAGGTATTCGAGGTGGATGCCTCTGACATGACACCGTTCGTCCGCAATCTGGAACGGGCCGACGTGGACGGCCTCGGCCTGTTCACCGGCCAGCCACAGGCGACCATCCTGATCCTGCGGGCGATGGCGGCGAGCGGCTTCCACCCGGTGATCGTCTCGCACGACCTCAACTACATCGAGGCGCTCGGGGAGTTCCCCCGCGCGCTGCTCGACGGGTTCTTCGGCACCACCTACCGAGGGCTCACCTACACCGGCGAGGAGGAGCCTTCCGCCGAGGTGCGCGAGCTGGTCGAGCGGATCAACAAGCATCCGGACACCGCCGGTCTCGGCTACTCGGCGGTGACCAGCCCCTACTACGACTACCTGATGCTGATGGCCAAGGTGATCGGGGAGACCAAGAGCCTCGAACCGGCCAAGCTCAAGGCCGCGCTTGACCAGGTCGACGGCTACCAGGGCGTCCGGGCGAAGGTGTCGTTCACCTCGAAACGGCACTCCGGCATCGCCGACGAGGACATCACGGTAGGCACCCTCATGTCGGCGAAGGAGCCGCAGAGCCTGGGTGGGGTCCTCCGGCGACGCGCGGATGGGATGTGACCGGCCGATGATCGCGGACATTCTGGTCGCCGGCCTGGTCTTCGGCAGCCTCTACGGCCTGGTCGCGGTGGGCTTCAATGTCCTGCACCGGCCTACGAACGTGGTGAACTTCGCCCAGGGCGAACTCATCATGATCGGTGCGATGCTGATGGCGGCCACCCCGATCGGCGGGCTCCCCTGGGGGGTCGCCGCCGCCTGCGTGATGGCGATCGTCGCGGTCGTGGCGCTGGTCGAGGAGCGGGTCGCCGTGACACCGGTGCTGCGCAGGTCGTCCCACGCGGTCGGCTGGGTGATCACCACGCTGGCGTTCTCGCTGCTGCTCGCGGAGGCCGCCGGGCGGTTGTGGACGGACCAGCCGAGCACCGTCGTGCCACCGTGGCCGCTGTCCATGCGGGTCCAAGAGGTGCTGGGAGTCCGGTTCTCGAGCTACCAGGTCGCGGTGGTGATCGTCGCCGTCGCCGTGGTGGCCCTGCTCGGTGTCCTGGATCGTTCCCGACTCGGCACCGCGTTGCGGGCGGTGGCCGCCGACCGTGACGGCGCCCGGCTGCGCGGCGTCGACCCGACGGCACTCACCCGCCGTTCCTTCCTGCTCGGTGGCGCGCTCGCGGGGCTCACCGGGGTCCTGGCGGCGCCGCTGCTGCTGGCCTCGGTGACGATGGGCCTGGGCTTGCTGATCAAGGGTTTCGCCGCCCTGGCAGTCGGCGGGATCGGCGACAACCGCGGCGTGCTGGTGGCGGGCTGGATGCTCGGCGTCATCGAGGCCGCGGGCGCCGTCTTCGCCTCGCCCGGGTCGCAGTCCGTCGTCCTGTTCGCGGCCATGCTGCTCATCCTGCTGATCCGGCCCAACGGCCTGCGTGGTCTGGCGGTGCAGCGTCATGTCTGAAGTTCGCGGGACACGGTCTGGCGCCGTGCGGCGCGCGGCCCCGTGGCTCGCTTTCGTGGCGGCCGCGGCCGTGCTGCCGCTGCTGAGCGGCGACCCGACGATCACCTATCTGGCCACCACGGCTGGGATCTATGTGCTGGTCGGTACGGGGCTGAACCTCATGTTCGGCTACACCGGCCAGGTCTCGCTCGGGCAGGGCGCGCTGGTCGCCGTCGGCGCCTACACCACAGGTATCCTCATGGCCGACCATGACTGGACGTTCTGGGCGGCGGCCCCCGTAGCGGTGGCGGTCGCCGTGGGAGCGGGAACCCTGATGGCCCTGCCCGCCTTCCGCCTGTCGTCCTGGTACATCGCCCTGGTCACGCTCGGCGCGGCGATGGCGGCTCGCAGCCTCCTAGTCGAGTTCGAGGGGCTGACGGGCGGCTGGTCGGGGCTGACGGGCATACCGCGGCCGGCTCTCGGGCCGTGGGAACTCGGGGAACGCGACATCCTCTGGCTGGTTCTGGCCGTCAACGTCATGCTCCTCGTCATGGTCCGCACCATCGTCGACTCCCGCCTGGGCCGCGGCATGATGGCCGTCCGCGACGCGCCCGAGATGGCGCAGAGCGTCGGCGTCGCGCCCGCACGGATGAAGCTGTTCGCCTTCGCCTGCGGCGGCGGTACCGCTGGGCTGGGCGGGGCGCTGCTGGCCGTCCACCACGGGCTGGTCACCCCGGACGATTTCACCCTCGACTTCTCTATCCTCTTCCTGTTGGTGGTCATCATCGGCGGTGCGGCGCGTCTGGCGGGCCCGATCATCGGCACCCTGCTGTTCTTCGCCCTCCCCGAACTGCTGACCGGCCTGGCGGAATGGCGCGGACTCATCTATGGCGCGGCGCTGCTCGTACTGATGGTGTACGCGCCGCAGGGCATCGCCGGGGCGTGGGAGCGGCTGCGGGCGCGCCGCCAGGACTCCGGCCCGCCCTCCGAAACCTTCGGCACGGACATCCCGGTCGAGGCCGGGCCGCCGCGGGGGAAGCCGCTCGGCGTCGAGCTGATCGGCGTCCGCAAGTCTTTCGGCGGGGTGCGCGCCCTGCAGGAGATCGACCTCACCATCGAACCAGGCACGGTCCACGCGATCGTCGGACCCAACGGTTCGGGGAAGACGACCCTGCTCAACGTGATCAGCCGCCTGCTGCGGCAGGACGGGGGACGGGTTATCCTCGACGCCGAGGACGTCAGCCGGGCCCCCGCCGAGCGACTCGCCCGGCGCGGTGTGGCGCGCGTCTTCCAGACACCGCGCCTGCTGGGCGCGTCGAGCCTGCGAGACAACGTCCTGCTCGGCGCCTACCCGCGGGAGCGGGCAGGCGGGCCGGCGACCGTCCTGCGACTGCCGTGGGCCCGCCGCGAGCAGGCTGAACTGGCGCAGGAGGCCGACCGGCTCCTGGCCGGTCATGGATTGGCCGGACGGGCGGAGGAGCAGGCCGCCTCGCTGCCGCACGGTGAGCAGCGACTGCTGGAGGTGGCGCGGGCCTCGATGGCGCGCCCGCGCCTGCTGCTGATGGACGAGCCGGCGGCCGGGCTCACGCCACGGGAACTGGAGTCGCTGGGCCGCCTGATCCGGGCGATCCGCGACAGCGGCACCACCGTGGTCCTGGTGGAGCATCACATCGAACTCGTCGCGAGCGTCGCCGACGTGGTGACCGTCCTGGACCGGGGCCGGCTGGTGACGTCCGGGCCGCCGCAGGAAGCCCTCGGCGACGCACGGGTCGTCGAAGTGTACTTGGGGGCACCCGCATGACAGCACCGGGCGAGGAACTGATCACCGTGTCCGCGCTGAGCTCAGGCTACGGCGCGGTGCCGGTGGTCCGCTCCGTGGACTTCACGGTGCGGACGGGCGAGATCTTCGCGGTGGTCGGCGGCAACGGGGCCGGGAAGACCACCCTGCTCAGCACCATCTCGGGGCTGCTACGCCCCACGTCCGGGTCGGTGCGGCTCTCGGGAACCGACATCACCGGGTGGAGCCCCGAGCGCATCGTGGCGCACGGCCTGGTCCACATTCCCGAGGGCAGGCGCCTGTTCACCGGGCTCACGGTGGCCGAGCATCTGCGGCTCGGGCTCTGGAACGTCCCCAACCGGCGCAGGGTCGAGCGGGAGCGGACGGAACGGGTCGTCGACCTGTTCCCGGTGCTGGGCGAGCGGATGGACGCCTATGCCGAGGTGCTCAGCGGTGGGGAGCAGCAGATGCTCGCCATCGGCCAGGCGCTGATGCGCGAACCCCGAGTACTGCTGCTGGACGAACCGTCCATCGGCCTGGCTCCCGTGATCATCCAGCGGGTGTTCGCGGTGGTCGACCGGCTGCGAACGCAGAACCTGACCGTGATCCTGGTGGAGCAGCGCGTCGGCCAGGCGCTGGCGCTCGCGGACCGGGGACTGGTGATGCGGCACGGCCGGGTGGAGGCGGCCGGGTCCGCCGCCGAGCTGGCGGAGGACCCCACGCTGCGGGTCGCCTACCTGGGCGGCGCCGTGTCCGGTGACCAGCGGATCAAGGAGTGACATGAGTGGTGGATGGTGGAGCCCGGTGGTGCCCGAGGCCGGGGACTGCGTGGTCGGGGAGCTGCTCGTCCGCCGCGCCGCGCAGCATCCGGACCGGGTGTACGCGGTCTTCGAGGACGGGACGCGGTGGACGTACGCCGAAACCCTGGCCGAGGCCGAGCAGGTCGCCGCCGGGCTGCACGGACTGGGTGTGCGGCCGGGTGACATGGTGGTCTCCTGGCTGCCCAACGGACCCGACGCCCTGCGCGTCTGGTTCGGTGTGAATCTGCTCGGCTGCACCCTCGTTCCGCTCAACACCGCGTATCGCGGCGGGCTGCTCGAACACGCACTCCGGCTGTCTGGAGCGCGGGTGGCGGTCGTGCACGCCGAATTGGCCGGGCGGCTGGACGAGATCGACACCGGTGCGCTGGAACGGGTGGTGGTGCTCGGAGAGGACGACGCCCGGTCACATCGCCGGGTCGCCGCGCCGGGGCAAGAGGTGCCGGGGCAAGAGGTGCCGGTGCCGGAAGTGCTGGGACCGGAGACGCTGGCCACGCCTGCCCCGGGATTCCAGCCGGAGTCGCCGCCCTTGCCGTGGGATCCGTACGCGGTGATCCTTACGTCGGGAACGACCGGGCCGTCGAAAGGCGTCCTGTGCTCGTACGTCCAGCTCGCGGCGTGCGCGCGGGCCGCGTTCGACGGCTTCGGGGCGGACGACCGCTACATGGTGAACCTTCCGCTGTTCCACGCGGGCGGCACCATCGGCACGTACGCCGCGCTGCTGCTCGGCGGCGGGATCAGTCTCGTCAGCGCGTTCGACACCGAGGCGTTCTGGCCGGCAGTCCGCGCGACGGGTACCACGCATGTAACGCTGCTAGGCGTGATGGCGACGTTCCTGGCCAAGCGTCCGCCGTCGCACCAGGACCGTGCTCACCCGCTGCGGTGTGTCTTCATCATTCCGCTGATCGAGGACAGCGCGGCGTTCGCCGAGCGCTTCGGCGTCAACGTGGTGGCCATGTTCAACATGACAGAGGTCTCGATCCCGATCATCTCCGGTCCTGACCCCGGCGTCCCGGGAACATCCGGGCGGTTGCGACCCGGCGTCGAGGCCCGGGTCGTGGACGAGCACGACCGGGTGGTGCCCGACGGGGAGGTCGGGGAACTGGTGCTGCGCACCGACCAGCCGTGGGCGATGAACTCCGGTTACCTCGGGATGCCCGAGGCGACGGCACGGGCTTGGCGCAATGGCTGGTTCCATACCGGGGACGCCTTCCGCACGGTGGACGGCGAGTTCTTCTTCGTGGACCGGATGGGCGACACGATCCGGCGCCGCGGCGAGAACATCTCCTCGGCCGAGGTGGAGATCGAGCTGCTGGCGCATCCGTCGGTCCGGGAGGCCGCGGTGGTCGCCGTGCCGAGCCCTTACGGTGAGGATGACGTGCTCGCTGTGGTCGCCCCCGTGGAGGGTGCGACGATCGACCCGTCCGAGCTGTTCCGTTTTCTGATACCGCGCATGGCGCATTTCATGGTGCCCCGTTATGTGCGCGTGGTCGACGCGCTCCCGCACACCCCGACGAACAAGGTCGAGAAGCATCGGCTGCGCTCGGACGGCGTCACGGCGGACACGGCCGATCGCGAGCGGCTGGGCGTGGTCGTCCGGCGGGACCGCATCGGGGGGACGCCCGCCGTACGCTGAGCCGTTCGCCCGCTTGCCCGTCGGCCCCGAAGCCGACGGGCAAGCGGGCCGTCAGGCGTCAGGAGGGCCGGCGCCGACGAGTTGCAAGGCGAGGAAGGAGTACTGGTCGGCGAGTTCCCTGGCCGACACCGTGCCCTCCGGGCGGAACCACTGTCCGGCGTTGATGCACATGTCGAGGATGGCCTTGGCGACCACGTCCACCTGAGCCGGGCGCGACGATCGCGGGTCGCTCAGGCGGAACCGGCCGGCGGCCAGGCCCCGTTCCAGGGTGCGTTCGAAAATTCGGCGGATGCGCCGCTGAGCGTCCAGGAACTCCTTGGCCTGCTCCGGTGGGAGATGACGCCATTCGGTCCGGGCGACCAGGCCCTCGATGCGCCGTTCGGTGTGGAAGAGCGTGAGTTCCCGCACCAGCTCGGCCAGCTGCCGGTCGGCCCGATCGCCGCCGCGCAGCAGCCCTTCTTCCAGCATGCGCTCGGAGTCCTCGAACGCCCGCGTGAGGATCGCGTAGAGCACTTCCTCTTTGGACTCGTAGTGGTTGTAGAGCGAGCCCGCGGTGACACCGCACGCAGCGGTGATCTTGCGGACGCTGGTAGCGGGGAACCCGTCCTCGTAGAACAGGCGCGCCGCCTCGTCGAGGATCCGCCGGCTCATCGAGGCCGTGGTCGGCGGGGCGCCGGCGGTCGTCCGGGAGCGTGTCGTAGCCACACTTGGACGCTACCACTACAAACGTTCATTGACGTGTCAGTGTCGATTATGGTAAACAAACGTTTATATATAAGGAGGTTCGATGCGTGGGCCGGTGATCGATGTCTGTGAGGTCGTCTACGACACCGAGTGCTGGACGGCCTATCTGCGTGCGCTGGCCACCGCCGCGCCGCGCTATCTCGTCCTGTTCGCCGGTCGCCTCGCCACCCTCACCGGGCGTGACCCCGGCGACGTCGCGGCGGAGGCGGCCCGCGACGCGACCGGCACGGCGGACCAGCTGGCCGCCGTCCTCGGACGCGGGTTCGACATCGACCACCACGTAGCCGTGCTGGCCGAAACCGGGGTCTCCCACCAGGTCCTGCACGGCGGGCCGTGGCTCATGGGGGACGGCACCGTCAACGACCGGGTCGCCGCCTACGCTGCTCGGCACCCGAACCGCCTCAGCGCCTGGGCCGGCGTCAGCCTCACCGATCCGCGGGCCGCAATCGCCGAGGCCCGTCGTGCGCTCGACGACCTCGGTGCGACCGGCCTGTCGGTCATCCCGTTCCTCGACGGCGTCGATCCGTCCGGACTCGAGCACGCGGAGCTCTGGCGGCTCGCCGCCGACCGCGGTGTCCCGGTGTGGCTGCATTGCGGACAGCACTTCCGCTCGGACGTCCCGATCGACGTCTCCGCACCGCGCGTGCTGGATCGGATCGCCGGCGCGTACCCCGGCCTCGTCCTGGTCGCCGGTCACGGGGGCTGGCCCTGGGTCGCGGAGATGCTGGCGGTGGCGCAGCGACACGCCAACGTCTACCTGGAGTTCTCCTCGCACCGTCCGGCCAGGATGGGAGCCCGCGGATCGGGGTGGGAGGCGCTGCTCGCACTGGGCGCCACGTCCGTCCGGACCCGAGTCCTTTTCGGATCGACCAGTTGGACGCAGGCGCGCCCGCCCGCCGCACTCGCCGACGAGGTCACCCGGCTCGGACTGCCGGACGACGTCGTCCGGGCCTGGCTGCACGACAACGCCGAACGACTGCTGAACCGGACCCGGCCGGGATCGGCGTCATGAACGGCCGCCGGATACTCGTCACGGGGGCCGCTGGGGGCATCGGCACATCACTCGTCGCCGAACTGCTCCGCCAGGGCGCGCGGGTGCTGGCGACCGATGTGGACGAGTCCGGATGCCGTCGCCTGGAGCGACGGTTCGGCGACCGGCTGGAGGGTGATCGGCTGCACACGATGCCGCTCGACCTGACGGACAGCGGCGCGCCGCAGCGCATCGTCGACCGGGCGATCGACCGGCTCGGCGGGCTCGACGGACTCGTCAACAACGCGGGCGTGGAGCACCGCGCGGCGCTGGCCGAGCACGGCACCGCCGACTGGGCGCGCGTGCTGGAGATCAATTTGTCCGCACCGTTCCGGCTGGCCCGCGCGGCGGCCCCCGTCCTCGCCGGACGGCCGGGCGCCGCCATCGTCAACGTCTGCTCGATCGCGGTGATCGGGTTCGCCGGGCAGGCGGCCTACGACGCGAGCAAGGGTGGATTGCTGAGCCTGACCCGCTCGCTCGCCGTCGAGCTGGGACCGCTCGGCGTCCGGGCGAACGCCGTGTGCCCCGGCTTCATCGACACGCCGATGCTCGACGCGAGCGGGCTTCGCGGACTGGCGGAGAAGGTCGCGGCGAGGCTGCCGCTCGGCCGGTGCGGGCATCCGGAAGAAGTCGCCGCCGCGATCATGTGGCTGCTGGGAGCGGGCGCCGGTTACGTCACCGGCCAGGCATTGTTCGTCGATGGAGGGATGGTCAGAGCGTGACGCACGATCAGGAAAGCATGGCGCCCGGCAAAACGGAGACCCTGCTGGTATCCCGGCCGGCACAGGGGGTGCTATGGCTGACCATGAACCGTCCGGCCCAGCGGAACGCACTCGATCGCGCGCTGGGCGAGGAACTGCTGCGCGCGCTGGAAGACGCCGAGACCGACCCGCAGGCCAGGGTCGTGGTGCTGACCGGTGCGGGCAGCGCCTTCTGCGGCGGGGACGACCTCGGCGCGGTCGACGAGCACCTCACCGGGGACCGCACGAACTCTCCGGTGCTCGGCGACACCGCCGATCCGGTGTACCTGCGGATCGTCGAGGCGATCGTCACGGCGCCGCAGCCGGTCATCGCGGCGGTCAACGGCCCTGCAGCCGGTGCGGGCACCGAGCTGGCCTGTGCCGCCGACCTGCGGATCGCCTCGGACACGGCGCGGATCGGGAGCTGCCTGGTGAACGTGGCGCAGGTCGGCACCGCCGTCATGCTGCCCCGCATCATCGGAACCGCGAAGGCGACCGAGATCTACCTGTCCGGCGGGCTGCTCGACGCCGCCGACGCCGAGCGCCTGGGCATCTACACCCGGGTCGTCCCGTCCGGCGAGTTCCAGGACGCGGTGCTCGCCGAAGCACGCCGGCTCGCGGCCGCCCCGACGCGTGCGATCGGGCTCTACAAACAATTGCGCGAACGGGTGTACGGGCAGCCGCTGGAGCAGTCGCTGCGCATCCAGAACGGCTTCCACATCCGCAACAACAGGGAAGTCCACGACGCGGTCGAAGGGGCGCGCGCCTTCGTCGAGAAGCGCAGCCCCGAGTTCACCGGCAGTTGAGGAGGAAATGAATGACCGTGACAGACGGTACTAATGGGAAAGTTGCTAAATGGACTGCCACTACGGTCCCGACCAGGCACGACAGTGGGGTGGCAGTCTGATGAGCAGGTTTCCCGTTAGTAAGTCGGACGGTGACGTCTTCGGCCGCCTCGATGGCCGGGTAGTCCTGGTGACAGGCGCGGCGAGCGGCATCGGCGCTGCCTCGATGAGGCTGTTCCGAGCAGTGGGCGCCGAGGTCGTCGGCGTGGACCTGGCTCCAGGAAGAGGGATCGTCCAGGCGGACGTCTCCGATCCGGCACAGGTCGCCGAGGTCGTCGACGGGGTGGTCGCCCGGCACGGCCGGCTCGACGTGGTCCACGGCAACGCCGGCGTCAACGTCCCCGGCCGCCCGCACAGCATCACCGACGACGACTACCGCAAGGTGATGGGAGTCTGCTGCGACGCCAACTTCTACCTGGTGCGCTCCGCGGTCAGGCACATGCGCGCGCACGGCGGGGTGTTCGTGTTCACCTCATCGATGTGCGGGGTGGCGGCGACACCTCGCTCCCCGGTCTACAACATGGCCAAGCACGCCCTCATCGGCCTCGCCCAGTCGGTCGCCGTCGACTACGGCGCGCAGGGGATCCGCGCGGTCGCCCTGGTCACCGGGCCGACGCACACCGCGATGGTGGACGAGCTGTGGCCGCCGGGCCCGCTCCGCGACTCCCTGACCGCCACCACCTCCGCCGGCCGGCTGGCCAGCCCCGAAGAACAGGCCCGCGCCGCGGTGTTCGCCGCGTTGCCCGGCAGCTCCTTCCTCACCGGATGCACCCTCACCGTGGACGGTGGCGCCACCGCCGGATGGAACGAGATGGCGCGGACGATGCTCACTCTCAAGGCGGTGTGATGATGGAGCTGGGACGTATCGAAGGCGGCGTCGAGACCCCCATGAGGGACGGTGTGCTGCTGCGCGGTGACCTGTGGCGGCCCGCGTCCCCGGCTCCGGCGGTGGTGTTCAGGACGCCGTACGGACGGCGCCAGGTCAGCTCCGACACGCTGCAACCCCAGCACTGCCTCGCCGGAGGGTTCGCCGCGCTGCTGCAGGACACCCGGGGCCGCTTCGACTCCGACGGCGAGTGGCAGGCCATCATGTGGGAGCAGGAGGCCGAGGACACCTACGACACCGTGGAGTGGGTGGCGGCACAGCCCTGGTGCAACGGCGAAGTGTTCCTCGCGGGAACGTCCTACCTGGGGATGGTCGCCTGGCTCGGGGCGGCCTTGCGCCCGCCGCATCTGCGGGGGATCGCCCCGGCCATGACGACTGGCGCGACGGACGACCTCCGCGACACTTGCGGCGCGCTGCGACTGGACCACCTTGTCGGGTGGCTGGCCTACATGGCCGCCGACTGGCTGGGCCGGCAGGGCCCGAACGCGGACCCCGCGCCGGCCGCGAAGGTCGCGTCGCTGATCCACGACCCGGAACGGGCGATGCGGCGGCTGCCGCTCGCGGACATGCCGGAACTTGACCTGCCCGGATTCCCGATCAGTATCGGTGACCTGCTGGAGGGGCGGATCCGGGCCCTACCCGACTGGGACCTCGCGGCGGTGGAGGTGCCGAGCCTGTCGGTGACGGGCTGGTACGACGTCTACGCCGGCGCGACCATTCGCGGGCACCTGCGGATGCGCCGGCTACGGCCGGACCTGCGGCACGAGCTGATCGTCGGCCCCTGGGCGCACACCGGCGCCCTGACCCATCTGCAAGGCGAGGTGAACTTCGGGGTCGCGGCCTCGGCGGCGGCCGCCCGGCTGCCCGCCCGGCACCTGGAGTTCTTCGGTCGCTGCCTGGACGGGCCCGGCGAGTCAGAACCCGTCCTGTACTTCCTGATGGGCGCCGATGTGTGGCGCACCGCCGGGCAGTGGCCGCCCGCGGACGCCGCCGGGCATGCCCTGTATCTCACCGGTCCCGCGGTCCCGGGCGAGACGCCGGGCCGGCTGACCGCCGTGCCCGACACGGCGAGCCCGGCCGCACGCGACGATTACATCCACGACCCGGCCGACCCGATGCCGAGCCGCGGCGGGCGCGTCCTGCACCTCGGCCGTCTCACCCCCGGGCCGCTGGACCTCAGCCGGACGGCCATGAGATCCGACGTCCTCCTCTACCTCGGCGACGTGCTCGCCGAGGACCTCGACGTCGTCGGCCAGGTGCGGCTCCGGCTCGCCTTCGCCACCGACGCGGCGGACGCCGACGTGATGGCCCGGCTGGTGAACCACCTGCCGGACGGCCGCCTGCTGCCGGTCTGCGAGGGAGTCGTCCGGCTCAGCCACCGCGACGGGCCGGGCACCCCCGTACCGCGCGGAGAACCGATCCGAGTGGACGTCGACCTCGGACACACGGCACAGCGATTCAAAGCGGGCCACCGCATCGGTCTGATGCTGTCCAGCAGCAACTTTCCGCACTACGACCGCAATCAGGGCGACGGGAGGCCGTCCACCCAGAGCGTCCACTACGGCACGTCGGTCCTCATCCTGGGTAAGGAGGCGGAGTCGTGACGCTGCGGCACCGGACCCTCCGGCGCGTCGGCTGCGAGATCCACTACTGGACCGGCGGTTCCGGCGACCGCCCCCCAATCGTCTTCACGCACGGCGCGACCCTCGACCACCGCACGTGGGAGCCGCAGATCGAGGCGTTCGCCGCCCGGCACCGGATCCTGCTGTGGGACGTTCGGGGCCACGGCCGCTCGATCCCCAACCAGGTCCCGTGGACGCTGCGGGCAGCCGCGGACGACCTGCTGGCGATCCTCGACCAGGAGGACATCGAGCGGTCCGTGCTCGTCGGGCAGTCGATGGGCGGCAATCTCTCCCAGGAGATCGTCTACCGCCATCCCGGCAGAGCCTCGGGCCTGGTGGCGTTGGGCTGTGCCGGGAACACCCTGCCGCTGTCACGCCGAGAACGGCTCCAGGCCCGGGCGGTCATCCGGATGCTGCCCTGGTACCCGCCGAAGACTCTGATCCGCCAGGAGGCCAGGGCGTCCGCGCGTGACCCCCGCGTCCGTGAGTACGTACGTGAGGCCGCCGGGCGCATGGCGCACCGCGACATGGTCGCGGTCATGGCGAGCCTGGTCGGCGCCCTCCACCCCGAGCCCGGGTACCGGATCGAGATACCCGAACTGCTGCTGCACGGCGAGCACGACCGGCTCGGCAACTTTCGCGCCGCGATGCCGGTCTGGGAACGCCGGGATCCACTGGCGCGGTACCTCGTCGTCCCGGACGCCGCCCACCTGGCCAACCAGGACAACTCTGACTTCTTCAACGACGCCGTGCTGCGTTTCCTCGCGGAGCACGGACTCGACTCACCGGAGGGCTGACATGACGATGTGGAGCTGTGAGGACGGTGACGGCGTCGCCGTCCTCACCTACCGCAACCCGCCGCGCAACTTCCTCACCTTCGCCGCGCTGGAAGAGTTGGACGCGGAACTCACGCGGGTGGAGAACACGCCCGGCATCGGTGTCGTCGTGCTGACCAGTGGCGTCCCCGGATACTTCGTCGCGCACGCCGACCTGGACGAACTCGCCGAACTGTCCCGTGGGCCGGTGCCGCGGGCCAAGATCTGGTATACCGCGATGCGGCGCATTGAGCGGATCTCCCAGCCGGTGATCGCCGCGATCGACGGCCAGGCATGGGGTGGCGGCCTCGAACTGTCTCTGGCGTGCACGCTGCGATGGGCCTCGGCCTCCGCCCACTTCAGCCTGCTCGAAATCGCCCTCGGCATCATCCCCGGGGCGGGCGGCACCCAACGCCTGACCAGGCTGATCGGCCCCGGACGGGCCGCCGACGTCGTCCTGTCCTGCGACGTCCTCACCGCCGACCAGGCCAGGACGTACGGAATCGTCGAACGAGTCCTCCCCACCCCTGACTTCCAGGCGCAGACGCTGAGATTGGCCCGCCACCTGGCGTCCCGTCCCGCCGCCGCGCTCGCCGCCGCGAAACGTGCCCTGGTCGAGGGCTCCCGGCTGCCGCTCGCCGAAGGTCTCCGGCTGGAAGCCGCTCTCTTCGCGGAGAGACTGGCCGGTCCCGAATCCGCGAGGCTTCAGGAACAAGCGCGGCGCAGCTACGCCGATGCGGCGGACGGTGACCACATCACCTTCGCGGGCCGCTCATGAAGACCGCCCTCATCACCGGAGCAGGCCGGGGCATCGGCCGGGCCACCGCGTTCGCGCTCGCACGAGACGGTTACGCCGTCGCGGTCGGCTACCACCGGAACTCCGAGTCGGCCGCCGAAGTCGTCGACGTGATCAGCCGAAACGGCGGACACGCCGCCGCCTTCGCGCTGGATGTCGCGGACCGGGACCAGTGTGCGGAGTTCGTTCGCGCGGCAGGTGAACAGCTCGGCTCCGTCCGCGCGGTCATCTCGAACGCGACAGGCTTCGGCTCCGGCTCGCCGTCTCTGGGAAAGGCCCTCGAAACACCCTGGCACACCTATGAGCAGCAGTTCGTCACACGTGTCGGCTCCCTCCTCGCCCTGGTGGCGGCGGCACGCCCGCAACTGAACGGCGGCGGGCGCGTCGTGACGACCGTGAGCACCGGGACGAACAGGCACGTCCCCGGCTACGCGGCGATTGCCGCCGCCATGGCCGCGGCAGAAAGCCTCGTCCGCTACCTTGCCGTGGAACTCGGCCGCGATGGCATCACGGTCAACCTTGTGAGCGGCGGCGTGGTTGCGACGGACGCGCTCCGCGACATCAGCCCCGATCCGGAACGGCTCCTGGCCACCGCCGCGCGCGCCACGCCACTGGGTCGCGCCGGCACCCCCGAAGACCTGGCTGAGGTCATCGCGTTCCTGTGCGGCGAGGGAGCAAGCTGGATCACCGGACGCTCCATCACCACCGACGGAGGGAACTCCCTTCGCTGATCACGCAAAGACGGTGACCGCTGGCCTTCGAAACTCCTGACCGCTCGGTGGGTCCTTCGGCTCTACCGCCAGGTGACGTGGCGGGGTGGCATGGAGGTGGAGGTTGGGAAATGCTGCGTTCCTTTGGTGCTGTACTCGATCGATGGGGAGAGCGTGCGCTGCTGGCGGCGACCTGCGGCGCGCTGGTCGCCGGCGGCGTGGCCTGGCTGGCCGGGGCCCGGGGTGTCGCGGATGCCTGTTGGGCGGCGGGAACCCTTGTGGCGATCGTGCCCGCTGTGGCCTGGGTGGTCGCCAGCCTGCGTAAAGGGCGGGCGGGGGTCGATCTGATCGCGGTGCTGGCGTTGGGCGGCACCCTGGCGGTCGGGGAGTACCTGGCCGGCGCCCTGATCGGCGTGATGCTGGCCAGCGGGCGGGCGCTGGACGCGGCGGCCGAACGGCGGGCCTCCCGCGACCTGCGTGCCCTGCTCGAACGGGCGCCGCGCACGGCCCGCCGCAGGAACGGCGAGGAGGTGACCGTCGTCCCGCTGGCCGAGGTACGGGCCGGGGACGTCGTGGTGGTCGGCCCCGGCGAGGTGGTCCCGGTGGACGGCCGGGTGACGGCGGGCCCGGCCGTACTGGACGAGTCCGCGCTCACGGGAGAGTCCGCCCTGGTCGAACGGGGCAGGGGCGACCAGGTGCGCAGCGGCGTCGTCAACGCGGGAGGCGCGTTCGACCTGGCGGCCACCGCCACGGCCGAGGCCAGCACGTACGCGCAGATCGTCCGGCTGGCCGAGCAGGCGGGGGCGCGGCGGGCGCCGGTGGTGCGGCTGGCCGAACGGTACGCCGCCTGGTTCCTCCCGCTCTCGCTGGCCGTGGCCGGGGCCGCCTGGGCGCTGAGCGGTTCCGCCGTACGGGCGGTGGCGGTCCTGGTGGTGGCGACGCCGTGCCCGCTGCTGCTGGCCGCCCCTGTGGCGATCGTGTCGGGGCTGTCCCGGGCGGCCCGTCAGGGCGTCGTCGTCCGGGACGGCGGGGCGCTGGAACGCCTGGGCCGGGCCCGTACCCTGCTGATGGACAAGACCGGCACGTTGACCAGCGGCCGCCCGCGGGTCCTCCAGGTCGCCGCCGCGCCCGGCTGGACGCCCGCGCAGGTGCTCCGGCTGGCCGCCTCGGTGGACCAGGTGTCCGCGCACGTGCTGGCGGAGGCGATCGTCGCCGAGGCACGGGCCCGCGACCTGCCGCTGACGGTCCCCCGCGAGGTGACCGAGGAGCCCGGCCGGGGCGTCACCGGCATCGTCGGCGACCGGAAGGTCCGCCTCGGCAAACTCGTGGCACCGCCCGAGTCCGTCCCCGGCTGGGCCGGCGCGGCCGAGAACCGGGCCGTCCTGGACGGCGCCGCCGTCGCCTGGCTCACCGTCGACGACGTCCTGTGCGGGGCCGTTCTGCTGCGCGACCCGCTCCGTCACGACGCGCCCCGTACGCTCCGGCGGTTGCGCTCGGCGGGCATCGACCGCCTGCTGATGCTCACCGGCGACCGCGCCGAACCGGCCAGGGAGGTGGCCGCCGTGGTCGGCCTGGACGGCGTACGGGCCGAGCAGTCGCCCGCCGACAAGGTCGAGGCGGTCCGGGAGGAGACCGCCCGGGCGGTGACCGTCATGGTCGGCGACGGCATCAACGACGCCCCGGCGCTGGCGGCGGCCGACGTCGGGGTCGCGATGGGGGCGCGCGGCTCCACCGCCTCCTCCGAGGCCGCCGACGTGGTGCTGACCACGGACCGGGTGGACCGGCTCGCCGACGCCATGGAGATCGCGGTGCGCACCCGCCGGATCGCCGTGCAGTCCGCCGCGGGCGGCATGGCCATGTCGCTGGCGGCCATGGTGGCCGCCCTGCTCGGCTGGCTGCCTCCGGCGGCCGGGGCGCTGCTGCAGGAGGCCATCGACGTCGTGGTCATCCTGAACGCGCTCCGCGCCGTACTGCCCAGGGGTGGCGCCCGCCCGGCGCTGGAACCGGCCACCGAGGAGCTGATCCGCCGCTTCGCCGCCGAACACGACGACCTCGCCGACGTGCTGGACGCCGTACGGGACGCCGCGAGCCTGCTGTCCACCGAGCACGGGGCACGCGCGCTGAAGGCGGTACGGGATGTCGACCGGCTGCTCACCGAACGGCTGCTGCCGCACGAGCACGCCGAGGACCGCGAGCTCTACCCGGCCCTGGCCGAGGCACTCGGCGGGCGGGAGGCCACCGCGACCATGAGCAGGGCGCACACCGAGATCGACCGCCTGGCCTGGCGCATCGCCACCCACCTGCGGCTGGCCGACGCCGCCGGGGAACTGCGGCCCGACCAGCTCGACGACCTGCGGGCCTGCCTGTACGGCCTGCACACCGTGCTCCGCCTGCACTTCGTCCAGGAAGAGGAGAACTACTTCTCGCTGGCCCCCTGATTTGGCGCGAAGAGGGGCTGGCGGTCGAGGAAGGCCGCCGTGATGGTGCGTATCGCCTGGTTGGCCATGGTGTCGTACGTGAACGGAAAGTGGTTGATCACGGGCAGGCCGGCGACGGTCACGTCCACGCCCGCCTGGCGCGCCTGCTCGGCGAAGGCGAAGACGGCTTCGGAGGGGATGAAGCCGTCTTCCTCGGGCTCGATGATCAGGGTGGGGGGAGCATGTCCGGTCAGGTACGTCGCCGATGAGATGGCTGCGATACGGTCGGGGTGATCTTCCGGTGTGCCGCCGATGTAGTTGCCGATGAAGTGTTTCGGCTCGCTGCCGGGAATCGGCACGCCGTGGTCGTAGGCGTTCCGCGGATCGACCACCGGCACCGTGGCGACGACCGCCGCCGGGACGGGCACCTTGCCACCGCAGGAGGAGACGGCGCTGCCCTGCGCCGCCGAGTAGGCGAGGTTGATGGCGAGGTTACCCCCGGCCGATCCCCCCAGAACGGCGATTCTGCTCCCGTCACCGCCGAAGCGGCCCGCGTTGCGAGCGGTCCAGATCAGCGCGCACGCCACGTCCGCCGGCGACTCGTCCCAGGTGGCATGATCGTCGTCGGAAAGCCGGTAGTCCACACTGACGGCCAGCCAGCCGCGTTCGGCGTACCAGGCCGCCTCGGGCCCGAACGCCGCGGCCTGCTCGGTGCCGTTGCCGTTCTGGTCCATCCATCCGCCGCCATGGATATTGAAGATGACGGGCGCGGGTCCACCACCGGATTCCGGTTTCCAGACCGACACGGTGAGATCGCGGCCATCGGCCCGGTGGTAAATCTCCGTGACGTCCGGTGCGGGACTGGCAGCTGCCCCTGGGAACAACTCGGCAAACGGGTTAACCGACCCGCCCGCGGTGGCCGTAGCGATGGCGATGCGCACCACCTGGCCCACCGAGCCGGTGACCGCGACAAGGGCGACCACGACGATGGCGATCCGCGGTCGGCTCCACGGGCGCCGGACGGCCAGCGCGAGCAACAGCCCGACCACGGCGAGGACGACGAGCCGGGAGGCGGCGTTCGTCCACAGCATGCCGACGTACTCCTGGAGCAGGGAATGCCCCGGCAGCAGACTGATCGTCGTCGCGACCACCACCGTTGCCGTGACCCCGACACTCACACAGGCGAGGATCTTCCTGATCAACCAGCGCACCCGCTGTCCGAGTTCCACACCGGCGCCGCTGGTCACCGCATTGTCCCTTCTGAGGAGCCGACCACGGGGATCAAGGCTTTCATGTTCGACGTCGATGGGGTCCTGCTGGATTCGGCAGCGCCGCGGATGCTTCTCAGGGGTGGGCGAACAATCGATCGTGGGCGTCCGAGTGTCCGCGGCCGGCCATGAATTTCAGGAAGCGGCGGACGAACTCGGTACGGGTCAGTTGCTCGTCGTCGTCGCCGTCGCCTGTGTCGTGGTCGAATGCCGTGCGGAAGAGAGTTCGGTACTCTCCGCCGTCGATGAACTGGTTGCGGTCCTTGTCGGTGACGTCGAAGAGGACCTCGGCGACTCTGATGAGGGCGGAGCTGGTCATGGTGGCGGTCGCCGCGGCGTACTCGTGGCCGGTGACGCGGCCGTCGCCGTCGGTGTCCAGCTCCTGCTGCAGGTCCCGCCACCAGTCGGCGAAGGCGGTGAACAGGCGGTCCTCGTCCTCGGTGTCCAGGTCCAGACGGGTGGCGATCTCCCGGGCCATCGCGGCGAGGTCGGGCCAGTCCAGGAAGCCGTTGCCGGTCTGGTCCAGGACCTCCGAGAAGAACCGTGCGGCGGACCGTACCGTCGACTCGTCCGGGGTGGCCGTTCTCGGGGCGGGTGTGAGGAGGCGGAAAAGCGCCCCGGCCTTCGTCGCGCCGCGGCGCAGTCCTGCCAGCGCGTCGGCACCCGGTTGGGAGCCGGAGCTGGGGTCGATCATTGCCATGACCGTGTCCAGCCGTGTCCACGCCTCCGGCAGCAGCTGTGTCGCGAACCTGGTGGACAGGTAGGCGGCGTGGATCAACGTGCGTGCGCCGGGTAGTTCGGGCAGTCCCAGCCGTGCGCGGAGCGGCTCGGGCAGCGAGGCGACGGTGATCGCGATGGCCACGGGGCCGGCCAGTGCCCTACCCGCCGCCCACACGGCCGGGCTGTCCCGGAGCAATGGCGGCGCCGGTACCTGCGCGAACAGGCGATCGAGGATGACACGGACCGCTTCGGTGTTCTCCAGCCGCTCCTCGATCATGACTTCGTAGTAGCGCCAGAACTCCCGCAGGGTCGGCGGAAGTGTGCCTCCGTCGGGCTCCATCAGGGCGAGGAACGCCCGGAATTCGGAGTACAAACGCTCCAGGACGGGCCCGTCGAGGGACTCGCCGCTCAGTCGGCACATCGTGACCGTGGACTCGAACAGCGTCGCCACCACCCAGGCGCGGGTCTCGGGGTCCGCCGCGTTGAACGCGCGGCCTTCGGCGTCGGTGCCGGTGATGCGCTCGTGCAGGCGGTTGAGCCGGGCCGCCTCCCGCTGCCGTACCCGCTCATCGGGGTGGACCATTCGCTGCGAGCTGAGCACGGTGTTGCGGAGCCGGCGCCAGGGATGTGCGACGAAGGTCGAGTTGGTGATCAGCGCCGCGCCGATCTGCGGATGCGCGGCCTCCAGGACGATGGCCCTGGTCGCCACCAGCCCCCAGCGCGCCTGGTGGGTCAACTCGTGGAGCATCGATCCCGGGCCGAGTGGGGCGGCGGGGTCCGTGGGCGTGACGCCGTCCTCGGTCCCGGTGGGTGCTGAGTCGCGCATCAGGTTCCTTTCCCTCTCGCGGTCGGTACCGATACCTCGCCGAACCGGCGGTTCCGTCGCCGGTAGACGTCCAGGCACTGCCAGAAGTGCTCGGCGCGGAAGTCCGGCCAGAGCACGTCGGGGAAGATCCATTCGGCGTAGGCCACCTGCCAGAGCATGAAGTTGGAGATCCGCTGCTCCCCCGAGGTGCGGATGACCAGGTCCACCTCCGGCAGGTCGGGGTGGGGCAGGTGGCGGGCGAAACTCTCCTCGGTGACCTGCTCGGGCGGCACCCCGTCGCGGATCAGCGATCGAGCGGCCTCGACGATGTCACGGCGTCCGCCGTGGTCGAACGCGACCGTCAAGGTCATCCGCCTGTTGTCGCGGGTCAGCGTCATCAGGTCGGCGATGTCCCTGGCCAGCGGCGGCGGGATCCGGGGGTCGGTGACGCCCAGGAAGCGGCATCGGATTCCGCGTGCGTGCAGGGCCAGCGCGTGTTTCTTGATGGTTCGCCGTACCAGCCGCAGCAGGACGTCGACCTCGGCGGCCGGGCGCCGCCAGTTCTCCGTGGAGAACGCGTACAGACTCAGCCATCCGACGCCGGCGGTGTGGGCCGCCTCGATGACATCGATCACGGCGGCCTCGGCCGCATGATGCCCCGCGGTACGAGGCAGCGACCGCTGCGCGGCCCACCGGCCGTTCCCGTCCATGACGCACGCCACATGGTCCGGCAGACCTCTCACGTGGACCACCCGAAGGAGAAGAACAACACACCTCCACCATCCGCCGAGCCCTCAAGTGCCAACGGGAAACCACGACGCGCCTACCCGCACTCACCTGCCGCGCCAACCAATACCCCGTCATCGGTCAACTACACACAGTGAGCATGGCGGGCGCGCAGGGAAGGACGGTCACCACGCCGTCCTGTCCTGGAGCGAGATCGATCCGGGCCGACAGTCGCCTCTGGGATAGCGGTGTGGGTACGGCAGATCTCCCCCTGGTAGATCAGTTCGACGTGCCGGAGCAAGGCCCGGCTTCAGTTCCGGCGTCATCCTGGTCGGCGAATATTCGAACGAAGAGATATCCGAGATCAGCGTGGCAGGCCCGGTGTTCCGTCGCGGTGTAATATTCCATTTCTCGGACAGTTCGAAGATCAAGTTCGTTTGTGCCCTACGGGCGGCTGGGCGGACCGGGGGACCTGATCGCGGCCTTCAAACGCATCTAGACTGTGCCTTGTTCGGTGATGCCGTCCTGATGTGGTCTGGTTGATCGTTTAGGCGGGGTTGTTGCGCATAGAGGCTTTTCTGGGAGAACTCGATGGTGGTTCTCAAGGTGTTTCTCGTTCATCGCGTCGAGTTCGCTGATCGGCACGAGTTCTCAAGCGCGGCCGGCTCGGGGCCAGCCGGCCGCGCGTGGTGCGGAAGTCGTCAGAAGGGATAGCGCGCGGGCTCGCCGCGCATGGTGATCCAGCGGGTCTCGGTGAAGGCCTCGATGTTCGCCGCGGCGCCGCCGAACCGGGACCCGGTGCCGGAGGCCCGTACGCCGCCGAACGGGGCGTTGGCCTCGTCGTTCACGGTCTGGTCGTTGATGTGCACGATGCCGGTGGGGATGCGTTCCGCGACGGCGAGCCCGTGCATCACGTCACGGGTCACGATGCCCAGCGACAGCCCGTACTCGCTCGCCGCGGCCAGCTCGGCGGCCTCCTCGGCCGAGGACACCCGGGTGACCGGCGCGACGGGACCGAACACCTCCTCGGCGAAGGCGGGCGCGCTGAGGGGGGCGTCGGCCAGCACGGTCGGCCGGTAGAAGAGCTCGTCGTAGGTTCCGCCGGACGCCAGTGTCGCGCCCTGCGCCACGCTCGCCGTGACCATGCGGTGGATCTTGTCGCGCTGCCGCGCGTCGATGACCGGCCCAAGCGCGACCGCGCCGGACTTCGGGTCGCCCACCGGGAGCCCGCCGGCCTTCTCCGCGAGCCGTGCCACGAAGTCGTCGTACAGCCGCGCGGAGACCAGGTGGCGCCCGGTCGTCATGCAGATCTGCCCCTGGTGGAAGAACGACCCCCAGGCGGCCAGGTTCACCGCCGCGTCCACGTCGGCGTCGTCGAGCACCAGCAGCGCGGAGTTCCCGCCGAGTTCCAGATGGGCCCGCTTCAGGTGCCGCCCCGCCAGCTCCCCGATACGGCGGCCCACGGGGGTCGAGCCGGTGAACGAGATGACCCGGATGTTCGGGTCGGTGACCAGGGCCTCGCCGACGTCGGCGCCTCCGGGCAGCATCTGCAGCACGCCGGGCGGCAGGCCGGCCTCCTCGAACACGCGCGCCATCAGTGTGCCGCCGGTGACGGCGGTGCGCGGGTCCGGCTTGAGGATGACGGCGTTGCCGAGGGCGAGCGCCGGGGCGACCGACCGGATGCCGAGGATGATCGGCACGTTGAACGGTGAGATCACCGCGACCACGCCCGCCGGGATCCGCCGCGCCAGGGACAGCCGCGGCTGCTCCGACGGCAGGATCTCGCCGATCGCCCGGCTCGGCAGCGAGGCCGCCTCGTAGCACTCCTCCGCCGCCACGTGCAGCGCGAACCCGGCCATCCCCGGGACCGCGCCGACCTCACGGACGTTCCAGCCGCTGATCTCCTCGGCGTGCTGTCCCCACAGGTCTCCGGCCCTGCGCAGCACGGCCGCGCGCGCGGGGTGCGGCAGCGCCGCCCACTCCCGCTGGGCCCTGGCGGCCGTCTCCCCCGCCTCGGCGACGTCCTCGGGGGTCGCCAGCCCCATCCGGCCGAGTTCCGCACCGGTGGCCGGTTCGACGACCGGGTAGTCGCCTCCCCGCCCGGCGGTCCACACGCCGTTCTTGAAGATGTTCCCCTGCCAGTCGGCGCTGTCGAGAAGTCCCACAGCGGGTGTCCTTTCCTGTTGTCCTCAATGGCTCATACGCAGGACGGGCTTGAGCACGTCACCCTGACGGCTGTCCCTCAGTGCCTTGTCGATGTCGGCCAGGTCGTAGAAGCGCACCAGCCGGTCGAACGGGAAGCGTCCCTGGCGGTGCAGTTCGACGAGGGCGCCGATGAGCGCCTGGCTGCGGCCGCTGCCGCCGAGGGTGCCGACGATCCGCTTGCCCCACAGCGTCGACAGGTGGTCGAGGCCGAACTCCGCGCCCGCCGGCGCGCCGCCGATGAGGACGCAGGTCCCGAGCATCCCCACGCTGTCGGCCGCCTGGCGTACGACGGTGATGACGCCGGTGCACTCCAGGGCGTAGTCGGCCGGTCCGCCGCATATCCGGTGCACCTCCGCCACGGGGTCGGCCTCGCGGACGTCGACGGTGTGGGTGGCGCCGAACTCCGCGGCCAGGGTGAGGCGGGCCGGGTGCCGGTCGACCGCGATGATCGTCGTGGCCGGGGAGAGCCGGGCGGCCAGCACCGCGGCCAGTCCGACCGCGCCCACGCCGTACACCACGAGGCTGGATCCCGGGCCGGGCTTCAGCGTGTTGAACACCGCCCCCGCGCCCGTGGAGATGCCGCAGGCGAGCGGGCCGAGCAGGTCGAGCGGCGCGTCCCCGGGGACCACGACCAGGGCGTCGGCCCAGGTGAGCGAGTAGGTCGCGAACGACGACTGGCCGAAGAAGTGGCTGTGCACCGGTGTTCCGCCGGGGCGGCGCAGGGCGCTCTGCCCGGCGCGCGGGCCGAGCAGCCGTCCGCCCCCGCACAGGGCCTCGCCGAGGCGGGCGCAGTAGCGCGGTTCGCCGTCGCGGCAGTTGCGGCAGGCGCCGCACGACGGCCAGCCGATCACCACGTGGTCGCCCGGCCGTACCCGGGTGACGCCGTCGCCCACGGCCACGACCTCCCCGGCTCCCTCGTGGCCGAGCACGCCGGGGAACGGCATCGGCAGGTCGCCGTGCCGGGTGATCTCGTCGGTGTGGCAGATTCCCGACGCGACGATCTTCACCAATGCCTCCCCCGGCCCGGGCTCGTCGAGGTCGAGTTCTTCAAGGCGGAACGGCCCGTGGATCTCGTCGACGACGGCGGCGGTCACCTTCATGGTGTTCCTTCCTCAAAGACGGGAGAAGGCAGTGACGGGGTCAGCCGCTCGACCATGCGGCCCACGTGCAGGACGACCTCGTCGCGCATCGCGGCGCCCGGCGCCGGCGCCGGCCGTGTCGGAGCCGAGCGCGCCCAGGCAGCTGCCCGCGGCGACGGAGGCCGCCGAGCCGCCGGAGGAGCCACCGGGGATGCGCCCCCGGCGGTACGGATTGTGGGTGGGGCCGTGGCGTTCCCTGCGGCCCAGCTCGGCGGCCCGCGCCCTGGCCTGGCCTGCCGTCACCGTCGCGTACGCGTTGAGGTACGGCTCGGTGGCCTCGATCCTGGTCAGCAGGTGCTCGGTCAGCTCCGCGGGCGACAGTTCACCACGGGCGAGGGCGGCCGAGGCGGCCGTCGCCGTGTCAAGAGACGACATCGCTGTCACGCTTCTGGACGAAGTAGCCGACGGGGAACAGACTCAGCCCGGTCCTGTCGCGCACCAGACCCCACAACCCCCGCGGCAGCCGGAGTGCCGCCGCGATGCCGATGGCGCCCAGGAGCACCAGGTACCAGGAGCCGTAGTCGGACAGCAGCTGCTGCAGCCCGAAGAAGACGACCGCGCCGATCAGGGGACCCTCGATGGAGCCGATGCCGCCGATGACGACAATGAAGATCATGTACGCCGACCACTGCACGCTGAAGATGGCGTCGGGGTTGACGCTGAGCGAGCTCACCGTGATGACCCCGCCGGCCGCGCCGCAGCCGACCGCCGAGACGAGGTAGACGACCTGCTTGGCCCGCCGTACGTCGATCCCGGCGGAGCTCGCGGCGGTCTCCTCGTCCCGCACGGCCATGAGCGACAGGCCGAGCCTGCCCCGCAGCAGCAGGTAGCATCCGGCGATCGTGGCCAGCGCCAGAGCGAGCGCGACCCAGTAGGTCAGCGCCCCGCGCAGGACCTGGTCGATGCCGGACAGCCCGGTCAGGCCCTTGCCGCTGCCGCCGCCGAGGCTGTCCACCCGTACGACCAGGAGCCGGTAGACCTCGGCGATCACCCAGGTCCCCACGGCGAAATAGTCGCCGCGCAGCCGGAAGGCCGGCCACGAGGTCGGCAGCGCGAAGACCGCGCAGGTGAGCGCGGCCAACGGCACCGCGAGGTACGGCTGCACGCCCAGGTCGGCGAGCGCGATGACGCTGTAGGCGCCGATGCCGATGTAGGCCTGCTGCCCGACCGAGACCAGCCCGCCGAACCCGGCGAGCAGGTTCCACATGCTCGCCAGCGCGACCAGCACGAACAGGTTGACGAGGGTGTCGGTGACCGTGCTGAACACCAGGAACGGGAGCGCCGTGAGGACCGCGACGGCGATCAGCAGCGCGACGGCAGACAGTTTGGACGAGCGGGCGGCGCGGGTCACGTCCACCGCCGCCGTCGCGCGTGTGGTCAGCATCTGGGAGATGGTCATGTGGTCCGTCCCGCGAGCAGGCCCTGCGGCCGGAAGGCCAGCACGGCGAGGAAGACGAGGTGGCCGGCGAGCAGGGTCAGCGCGGGGTCGATCTGCGCCCCCACGGACTGGGTGACGCCGAGGACGACGCCGCCGAGCAGGGTCCCCCACAGCGACCCGAGGCCGCCGATGACGACCGCCTCGAACGCGAAGATCAGCCGCGAGGGACCGATCGCGGGGTCGAACGACGAGCGGATCGCGAACATCAGTCCGGCCAGCGCGACGGTGGCGAACGCGATGGCGGTCGCGATGCCGTAGACGTGCCGGCTGTCGGCGCCCACCAGGTTCGCGGTCTCCCGGTCGTCGGAGGAGGCGCGCAGCATCCGGCCGAGGCCGGTGCGCGACAGGAACAGCTGGATGCCGGTCAGGGCCAGGCAGGCCAGCAGGAACGTCGTCAGCGAGAGATAGCCGACGGAGATCGTGCCGTTGAGCTCGAAGGAGCCCGTGGCGAAGGAACCTCCGTCGAGGGTGCGGGTATCCGCGGAGAAGATCTCCAGCAGGACGTTCTGGAGCACGATGGACAGGCCGAAGGTGACCAGCAGCGTCGCCAGCGGCCCGGCGGACAGGCTGCGTTGCAGCAGCGCCCGCTGGGTCAGGTACCCGAGCACGGCGAACAGCGGGACGGTCACCACCAGCACCACCCACAGCGGCAGCCCGGTGCCGCTGACCAGGGCCAGCGCCAGGAACGAGGCGACCACCGCGAGGTCGCCGTGCGCGAGGTTCACGATCCGCATGACGCCGAACATCAGCGACAGCCCGGTCGCGAACAGCGCGTAGAGCCCGCCGAGCAGCAGCCCTTGGACGACGGCGTTGAGCCAGCCCATGTCAGTCTCGTCCCTTTCCTGCGGTTTCGGCGCCGATGCCGAAGTACGCCTGCTCGACCTGCTCGGCGGTCAGATCCTGAGGCCGTCCGTGCAGGACGGAGCGGCCTTCGAGCAGGCAGTGCACCCTGTCCGCCACCCGCAGGGCCTGCGAGACGTCCTGCTCGACGATCAGCGCGGTGGCGCCGGTGGCCACGATGTCCGGAAGCACCTGGTAGATGCGGCCTACGATCACCGGTGCCAGGCCCAGCGACAGCTCGTCGATGAGCAGCAGATCGGGGTTGGACAGCAGCGCCCTGCCGATGGCCACCGACTGCTGCTCGCCGCCCGACAACTGCGCGGCCCGCTGCCTGCGCCGATCGGCCATCCAGGGGAACAACTCATAGACCCGGGCCAGACTCCAGGGCCCGGGACGCCTGCGGTACGCGCCGGTCAGCAGGTTCTCCTCCACCGTGAGGGAGGAGAACAGCCGCCGCCCCTCCGGCACCAGGGCGATCCCCTCCGACACCCGCATGTAGGCGGGGAAGCGGGTGATGTCGCGGCCCTTGAGGTGGACGCTCCCCGACGTCGGCGGGTTGAGCCCGGCCAGGGCGCGCAGCAGCGTGGACTTGCCCGCGCCGTTGGCGCCGATGATCGCGAGCACCTCGCCCTCGGCCAGGTCCAGGCTGAGGCCGTCCACGGCGCGGAGCTGGCCGTGGTGCACGGTGAGGTCGCGGATCGACAGCAGCGTCATGAGCCCTCCTCGTCGAGCAGGCCGGTCTCCGGGCCGCCGCCCAGGTAGAGCTCGCGTACCTTCGGGTCGGCGAGCACCGCGATCGGCTCGCCGTCCGCGACCACGTCGCCGCCGGCCAGGCAGACCATCCGGCCGACCGTTCGCACCAGCGCGTGCACGACGTGCTCGATCCAGACGATGCCGAGGCCCTCGGCGTGCAGCCGTCGCACCACCTCGACCAGTTCGAGCACCTCCGGCTCGGTCAGCCCGCCGGCGACCTCGTCCAGCAGCAGCAGCCGGGGTGCGGTGCCGATGGCGCGGGCCACCTCCAGGCGCTTGCGCTGGAGCAGGGTGAGCCGTCCCGCGGGGGTGTTGGCGAGGGCGGCCAGGCCGGTGCCGTCGAGCACGTCCATGCTGTGCGTCCAGGCCTGCCTGCCCTTGAGCCCGGCGCCCTGGTGGGCGCACACCAGCACGTTCTCGAACACGGTCAGGTGCTCGAAGGGGCGGGGCACCTGGTAGGTACGGCCGACGCCGGCCCGGGTGCGGGCGTGCGCCGGGACGGCGGTGACCTCCCGCCCCGCCAGCCACACCGCGCCGCTGTCGGGGCGCAGGTCACCGGAGATCATGGCGAACAGGCTGGACTTGCCGGCTCCGTTCGGGCCCACGATCCCGAGCGCCTCCCCCGGCTGGACAGAAAGCGTCAGCTCCCTGGCGACGGTCACCTTGCCGAAGCTCTTGGTGACGCCGTCCAGGTGCAGCAGTGGCGGGGCCATCAGGCGTTGGTGGGCTTCAGGTCGCCGCCGACGGGGACGTCCTTGTTGGCGGTGTTGTCGACGATGACGACGTCCCAGGGGAAGCGCTCGCCCTGACGCCACTGACCGCCGACCGGGTGCTGGATGGCGATGCCCGGCTGCGGGCCCGCGGTGAAGTCGAGGTTCCCGCTCATGCAGTTGATCTTCATGCCGCGCAGCTTGGCGGCCACCTCGTCGCGGTCCTTGGGGTCGCCCGCGTCCTTGAAGGCCTGGACCGCGATCTCGAACAGCGAGTAGACCGAGCCGAGGGCCTGGGTCCACTGCTTGCCGGTGTCGGCGGCGAAGTCGTCGGCGAGTTGCTTGGCGCTCTTGCCGTCCAGGGTGGAGGTGTAGGGGTGGGCGGGGCTCCACCAGAAGTCGGTGGCGATGTTGTCGGCGAGCCGACCGAGGGCCTCGGCCTCCGAGGGGAACAGCATGACCTTCGCGACGGTGGCCAGCTTCGGCCGGAAGCCCTGCTGCTGCGCCTGCTTCCAGAAGGTCTGGAAGTCCGGGGGGATCGGGGTGCAGGTGAACAGCTCGGCGTCCGACTCCTTGAACTTCGCGATCTGCGCGGTGAAGTCGGTCGCGCCGTCCTGATAGGCGCCGCCGTCGACCACGGTGTAGCCGGACTTCTCCATCATCGGGCCGAGCCCCTGGCGGAAGGCGTTGGCGTCGGTGTCGTTGGGCCACAGGGAGGCCACGTTCTTGTTGGCGACCTCCATGCGCTCCCACATGGGGAAGAAGCAGTCGGCGAACTCCTGCATGCCGAAGAAGAACAGCGTCGTGTACTTGAAGCCCTCGCCCGGCTTGCCGCCCCGGCCGTGGAACCACGCCTCCCAGGGAGCGATCGTGGTGACGTTGGGGATGCCGTTGGCCTCGCACTGGTCGGCCACGGGGTTGGTGGTGTCGGGCGTGGAGGAGCCGACGATGAGGTCGACCCTGTCGCTGTTGATCAGCTGCCGGGTGACCTCGGTGGCGCGGTTGGGGTTGGACTGGGTGTCCTTGACGACGATCTCGATCGTGCGCTTCTTGCCGCCGGAGGTGAACCCGTTCCGCAACGCCTCCTGGATCTGCTTGACCACGAAGTTGTCGGCGGTGGCGAAGCCGGCCAGCGGGCCCGTCTGGGGGCTGACGTATCCGATTTTGAGCACGTCGGACGAGGAGGCGCCCGTGCCCTTCAGCCCGCCGCACGCGCTCACCAGCGAGCCGCCGCCGAGGGCCGCGGCACCGAGTCCGACCGCCCTGAGGAAGGAACGGCGGCCCATGCCGTCCATAAAGGTGTCGCTCACGCCAAACTCCTTCTTCGACGGTGTCCGAGCGGAGGCGCTCTTGGCGGACACCGCCTTGCTCTGTGTTGCCTTGGGGGGAACTCGTTCGGCCACCTCGTGGCCGGGAGATGGCACTTGGGTCCGGGTGGCGGAAAGTTGAGCCGACCGTACGGTCCCGTTAACACCAGAGCAACACTCTGTTCCAGAAGTTCGAACGCGATTTGCGTGATTGGAACGACTCAGGCCTGCGGACGGTATCCGAGGCGCTTGGAGATCTCGGCGGCGGCGCGCCGGAGCGGCGGCTCGATCCGCCCCGCCAGGGCTTCCACGGTGGTCGGCGCGACGGTCAGGTGAACGGCGACGTTGACCGCCGCGACGACCTCGCCCGACCTGTCGCGCACCGGCGCCGCGAACGAGCGCAGCCCCGGGGCCAGTTCCTCGTCGTTCATCGCGACGCCGCTCTGGCGCACCTTGGCGAGGGCGGCGGTCAGCTGCTCCCGGTTGGTGATCGTCTTCGGCCCCCGGCGCGCCATGTCCGTGCGGTCGAGGATCTGCCTGAGCGCCGCCGGATCCCGGTACGCCAGCAGCACCTTGCCCATCGAGGTGCAGTAGGCGGGCAGCCGGGAGCCCACGTGCAGGTTGAGGTCCATGGCCAGGGAACTGCGCCGGCCGCTCCGCCTGCGGTCCACGTAGACGACGTCCGATCCGTCGCACAGGCCCATGCTGGCCGTGAACCCCGTCTCGTCGGCCAGGGCCTGGAGCAGGGGCCCGGCGACGCGGGTGAGCTCCATGGAGTCGATCGCCGCGAACCCGAGGTCGGCCGCCCGCGGGCCGAGGAAGTACTTCTTGGTCTCCGGGTCCTGCTGGATGTACTCCAGCTTGGTCAGGGTGGCGACGTACCGGTGCGTGGTGCTCTTGTTGAGGCCGACGGCCCTCGCCAGGTCGGCGATGCCCAGCACCGAGCGGTTCCCGGTGAAGGCGGACAGGATGCTCAGCCCCCGCTCCAGGGACACGGAGAAGGAACCGGAAGGGTCGGAGGTCGCGCGGCCGCGCGGGCGGGGGGACTCGTCATCGGTCACGGGGTCAGCATATGGTGGCCTGGTTCCAACTATTCGAACCTTTTTGACTACGGGCTCGATCAGGGTGAACGCTTCTGGACCGGGTGGCACATGTAGCCTGCCATCCGGGCGTCCGGCGGTGCGGCCGTACGAAACGAGGGGCAAGAGAGGATCACGTCATATGGCCGGAGCGGGGCGCGCCTCGACCCGTCCAGCGAGAGGCTGGCAGAAGGCGCAGGTCGGGCACTTCGTGGGTGGCGACTGGGCGCCGGCCGGCTCAGGGCGCTGGTATCCGAACCGCTCCCCCTGGTCCGGCGAGGTGCTCGGCGAGATCGCCGCCGGTGACGGCGAGGACGCGCACCGGGCGATCGAGGCCGCCCATGCGGCGTTCGGCGGCTGGGCCGGAGAGGCGCCCTGGCGACGCCAGCAGATCTTCCTGCGCGCGGCCGACCTCCTGGAGGGGCGCCGCGCCGAGATCCTCGACGCCCTCGCGGTGGAGACCGGGTGCGGACGCCACTTCGGCAGCGTCCAGGTCGACTTCGCCCTCAAGCTCCTCCGCCAGGCCGCGACCCTGGCGTACCGGCCGGCCGGGGAACTGCTCCCGTCGGACGTGGAGGGCACCCAGGCGATGGCCGTACGCCGCCCGGTCGGCGTGGTCGGCGCGATAGCGCCCTGGAACGCCTCACTCGCCCTGGGCGGACGGGCGGTCATCGGGCCGCTCGCCCTCGGCAACACGGTGGTGCTGAAACCCTCGGAGGAGTCCCCCTACACCGGCGGCGCGCTCTGGGCGGAGCTCCTCCAGGAGGCCGGCCTGCCCTCCGGCGCGCTCAACGTCGTCACCCACGCCCCCGGCGAGGCCGGCGGCATCGGCGACGCGATGCTCACCAGCCCCCTGGTCAAACGGATCAACTTCACCGGGTCGACGCCGACGGGACGGCGCCTCGCCGAGAAGGCGGGCAGGCACCTCAAGCGCGTCGTGCTCCAGCTCAGCGGGCAGAACCCGCTCATCGTCGCCCGCGACGCCGAGGTCGGGTACGCGGTGGACGCCGCGGCCTACGGCGCCTTCATCCACCAGGGACAGGTGTGCATGTGCGCACGGCGGGTCTACGTCGAACGCCCGCTGGCCGAGGAGTTCGCCGAGCGGTTCGCGGCCAAGGTGGCGGCGCTGCCGACGGGCGACCCGGGCGATCCGGCGACGGTCGTCGGGCCGGTCATCAACGAGTGGGCCCTGGCCCTGCTCGACCGCCGCGTCAACGAGGCCGTCGAACTCGGCGCCCGGGTCCTGGCCGGCGGGGTCCCCCGGCCGCCGTGCTATCCGGCCACCGTGCTCACCGACGTCCCCGACGAGGCCGAGATCGCCCACGGCGAGACCTTCGGGCCGGTCGTGGTCCTGGAGGCCGTCGACTCGGCCGAGGAGGCGGTCGCCCGGGCCAACCGGTCGGATCTGGGCCTGGCCGCCTCGATCATCACCGGTGACAGCCGCCGCGGCCTGCGACTGGCGGCGAAACTGGACGTCGGCATCGTCCACGTGAACGACCAGCCCGTCAACGACGAACCGCACATGCCGTTCGGCGGCGTCAAGGACAGCGGCTGGGGACGCTTCGGTCTCGGCTTCGCCGCCGAGGAGTTCTGCGAACTCCAGTGGGTCACCGTACGCGACCAGGACCGGACCTTCCCCTTCTGAGGCCGGGGGCGTCAGGGCGTGACGATGGCGAAGTCCGGCGCGAGCTCTTCCAGTACGGCGGTCAGCCGTCGCAGGACGGTCAGGTCGCCGTCGTGGTCGATGTCGTCGGCGTCCTCCCCGGCGAGCAGGTCGAGCAGGCGCTGTTTGGTCAGCCGCAGGGTCAGCTCCACTTGGCCGTCCGGCGGCGCGAGCTGATGGATCAGGACGCCGTTGGACAGCGTGGTGCGATGGCGTTCGCCCAGGTCGGTGAGGTGCCAGTCGATGGCGAGGCGCTCGTTCCAGGCGTTGGGCCCGTGCACGCGGATGGCGACGGAGTCGAAGATCTGCTCCACGGTGAGCGCACGGAGCAGGTCAGGGCCGGTCGTGCTGACCGTGGCGGCTGAGGCCTGGCCGGTCAGCTCGGTGGCGCCGGTGAGGAAGAAGTTGCGCCAGGTGGCGTTCTCGGCGCCGTGGCCCATCCGCGTGTAGACCTGCGCCAGGAGCCGACGGGCCGCGGCGGCCTTCTCGTCGGCGAACACCACGTGGTTGAGCAGGGTCGCAGCGAAGCGCAGGTCGCCCTCCTGGAAATAGCGTTTGGCCAGGCCGACCACGGCGGAGGTGCCGCCCAGGCACTCGACGTAGCGGCGGGCCAGCTGGACGGGCGGGTGCTCCCACAGATGGGCCGGGTTGCCGTCGAACCAGCCCAGGTACCGCTGGTAGATCGCCTTGACGTTGTGGCTGACCGACCCGTAGTAGCCGTGGGTGTGCCAGGCCTGCTCCAGGGCGGGCGGCAACTGCATGGCCTCGGCGATCTCGCTGCCGGTCAGGCCGCGATTGAGCAGGCGTACGGTCTGGTCGTGCAGGTAGGCGTACAGGTCGCGCTGCTGGGACAGGAAGGTGACGATCTCGTCCCTGCCCCAGGTGGGCCAGTGGTGGGAGGCGAAGGCCACATCCGCCTGGTCGGCGAACAGCGCGATGGCCTCGGTCAGGTACCGGGCCCAGCGGCGGCTGTCGCGCACCAGCGCGCCGCGCAGGGTGAGCACGTTGTGCAGGTTGTGGGTGGCGTTCTCGGCCAGGCACAACGCGCGGTGGTCGGGGAACAGGAAGTTCATCTCCGCCGGCGCCTCGGTGCCGGGGGTGAGCTGGAAGACGATGCGGACGCCGTCGACCGTCTCCTCCTGACCGGTACGGGTGATGTCGAGGGTGGGCGGGATGAGGGAGACGGTGCCGGCCGAGGTGGCCATGCCCAGCCCGCAGCCGAGCTGGCCTTCGGGGGAACGCGGGAGGAGTTGGCCGTACATGTACGAGGCGCGGCGGTTCATGGCGGTGCCGGCGTAGACGTTCTCGGCGACGGCGTGTTCGAGAAAACCGGCCGGGGCGATGATGGGCAGGTCCACCCCGTCGGTGACGCCGCGGGCGCCGCCGAAGTGGTCGGCGTGGGAGTGGGTGTAGATCAGACCGGTGACCGGGCGGTCACCCCGGTGCTCCCGGTAGAGGCGCAGCGCGGCGGCGGCGCACTCGACCGACAGCAGCGGGTCGATGACGATGACGCCGCTGCGGCCCTCGACGAGGGTCATGTTGGACAGGTCCAGGCCGCGTACCTGGTAGATGCCGTTCGTCACCTCGTACAGGCCCTGCTTGGCGCAGAGCCGCGCCTGACGCCACAGGCTCGGGTGCGCGGTCTCCGGACAGTTATCGCCGAGGAAGTCGTAGGCGTCGTTATCCCAGATGACCGTGCCGTCGGCCGCCTCTACCACCCCTGGGGTCAGTTTCGCGACGAAGCCACGGTCGGCGTCCTCGAAATCCGCCTGATCCTGAAAGGGAAGGTCTGCCATGGAACAGTGGTGCCCTCAGCCCTCTTCGATAAGGCAGGGAAAGCCTCAAGAACGAATACATATTGAGGTGCTTCCTGGGGCCAATGGCGCGATCGTCAGCCTGTGACCAGGTCCATGCGGAGGAACTCGGTGATGCGGAGCAGCCTCGGTGGGCGCGCCACCCCGTCGGGGAGGACCTGGAACGCCTCGTCCTGCCCGACGAGGCGTGGGGCGGTGAGTTCCATCTCCCTCCCATCGACCCGGAGTCGCGCGCCGTCGGCCGCCAGGACGTTCTGCACCCAGTCCGAGCGTGATCCGTACACCAGGACGAACAGGTAGCCGCCGTCGACGGGGTGCGCGTCGAGCGGTGTGCGGTACGTCGCGCCGGACGCGCGACCGACGTGGATCAGGACCGGCCACTTCCCGCCCGCGATCGCGCGAGGGTTGAACACCCTCTTGTTCACGTGCCCCCACCACTTCGGCATCGGCATCGGGATCTCCTTCTCTCGCCCTTACACCGGTAAGGTGCCTTACGGTCGTAAGGTTGGCTTACGCTCGTAAGGTTGTCAACTTGCCCACGGGAGCCGTCGTGTCACCACCGCAACCGCTCAGCAGAGGCCGCGTGCTGGAAGCCGCGATCCGAGTCGCTGATCGCGGCGGTGTGGAGGCGATCACGATGCGACGGGTGGCGCAGGAACTGGGCGTGGAGGCGATGTCGCTCTACCACCACGTACCGAACAAGGACGCGATCCTCGACGGCGTGGTCGACATGGTGTTCGCGGCGATCGAGCTGCCCGGCGCCGGGCGCGACGATTGGCGCGAGGCGATCCGTGCGCGAGCTTCCTCCGCGCGTACGGTCCTGTCGCAGCACAGCTGGGCTCTCGGCCTCATGGACTCCCGTCGCAACCCGGGGCCGGCGACGCTCCGCCACCACGACGCCGTCCTCGGCGTCCTCCGGGAGGCGGGGTTCACGCTGCCGATGGCCGCGCACGCGGTCTCGCTCATCGACAGCTACATCGGCGGGTTCGTCCTCCAGGAGGCGAACCTGCCGATGACGACGCCGGAAGACGTCGAGGAAGTGGCCGGCGACATCTTCGAGCGCCTGCCGGCGGGCGAGCTGCCATACCTCAGGGAAATGATCGTCGACCACGCCCTGCGACCGGGCTACGACTACGCGAGCGAGTTCAGCTACGGCCTGGACCTGATTCTGGATGCGCTCGAAGCCCGCCGGGCCGCCACTTGACCCATGGCACTGGCGAGCCTGGCTCAGTTGCCCGCGCCGAGGTTGGACATGAACGCGGACGGGTATCGGTCGCCGCGTGCCGCGCCCGGCGGCACCGCCTTCTCGATTTCGGCGAGGTCGTCCGCGGTGAGGTTCAGATCCATCGCGGGCAGCGCCTCGGCCAGCCGCTCGCGGGTGCGAGCACCGACCAGCGGCACGATGTTCTCGCCCTGTGCGGCCACCCAGGCGATGGCCAGCTGGGCGACGGTGCGGCCCTTCGCGTCGGCGACCCGGCGCAGAGCGTCCACGAGGGCGAGGTTGTGTTCCACGTTCTCGCTGGAGAACCGCGGGCTGAGGCCGCGGCCGTCGCCGGGGCCGGCGGTGTGGCCGGCGGTCCAGTGCCCGGAGATGAGGCCGCGGCTGAGCACGCCGTACGCGGTCAGGCCGATGCCGAGCTCCCGCAGCGTGGGCAGAATGTCCGCCTCCACCGCGCGGGAGATCAGCGAGTACTCGATCTGCAGGTCGGCGATCGGGTGTACGGCGTGCGCCCGGCGGATCGTCGCCGCGTCGACCTCCGAGAGCCCGATGTGCCGCACGTACCCGGCGTCGACCATCTCCTTGATCGCGCCCACCGTCTCCTCGATCGGTACCGCCGGGTCCAGCCGGGCGGGACGGTAGATGTCGATGTGGTCGGTGCCCAGCCGGGTCAGCGAGTAGGCCAAGAAGTTCTTCACCGCCTCGGGACGGGCGTCATGCCCGCCGAACCCGACGCCCGGGCCGCGCAGCATGCCGAACTTGACGCTCAACCGGTAGCTGTCGCGATCCCGGCCGCGCAGCGCCTCGGCGAGCAGCAACTCGTTGTGGCCCATGGCGTAGAAGTCGCCGGTGTCGATCAGGGTGACGCCGGCCTCCAGCGCGGCGTGCACGGTGGCGATGCTCTCCGCGCGGTCGGCCGCGCCGTAAGCGCCCGACATGCCCATCGCGCCCAGGCCCAGTGCGGAAACGGCCGGTCCGGTGCGGCCCAGGGTTCGTGTCTGCATCACGGTCTCCCTCTTGTCGATGTCGTCCCTCAACCCTGGGCCCGGGTCGTGGCGGGCGGAAGCGGAGCGTTCATCGTGGGAGAGCCGCTCCCTGGCTCGGCTCGCCGACCGCGAGGCAGTATGAAATATGCAACGTGACCAGCTCGCCGACTTCCTACGCCGCCGCCGTCAGGCGATCCGGCCGTCCGAGGTGGGCTTCGCCGACAGCCCTCGCCGCCGCACCACGGGCCTGCGCCGGGAAGAGGTGGCGATGCTCGCCGGCATGTCGGTGGACTATGTCGTACGCCTGGAGCAGGGCCGCAGCAGTCAGCCCTCGACCCAGCTGCTGAGCGCGCTGGCCCGGGCATTGCGCCTCTCCGACGACGAGCGCGATCACCTGTTCCATCTGACCGGCCACCGCCCCCCGCCCGCCGACGGGGTGGCCCGCCTGGCCCGCGCCGGCCTGATGCGCATGCTCGACCTGCTCGGCGACACCCCGGCCCTGGTGCTGTCCGACCTGAGCGAGGTCCTGGCCCAGAACCGGGCGGCCCCCGACCAGGGCCAGCAACTGCTGGTACTCACCCCGGCGGACGCCGAAACCCGCGAGCGACTGGAACTGCTGCGGGTACTCGGCATCGAGGAGTTCCCCACGGGGACCACGGGCACGCCCGTACGGTGAAGCCTCCTCCAGCGGGAGCTAGATCGGGCATGGCAGCCCCGGTTATACGCGGAATATACGGACGACCTGGAGACTCTTCTCGTATCCATCATCCGTTCCGGGCGATTTGTACGGCCGGGGTGGCCCGTCCGTCCAGGTGTGAGCAGTGGCTGGCGGGGCGGGTTGAGCGATCTGGAGGAGATCGATGAGGTTCAAACGGGGACGACGTGTGCTGTCCGCGATGGCGGCGATGCTGGTGGCTGTACCGCTGACTGTGCTCGCCGGGGCGGCGCCGGCGCAGGCGGCCGCAAAATGCGTGGGTGGCACGGAATTGATCGCGTGGGGGCAGGTCGGATCTCCCTACCCCGTGACGCTGCGCCTGACCACGACGTATCTCTACACCGGAAAAACCTCGGCGGCCGCCTACGCCAGGGCATGGCTCCCGAACGGCTCCTACATCTCCATCGACCGTTCCATAGCCAGGTTCGAACCGAAGGACGCCACGGAGCGCAACAACGGGCACGGCTGGCGTACCAACGCGGAGGTCGCGAACAGCGGCGGTTACGACTACTGCGAGAAGTACCACGCCGGCGCTTCCGCCTATGTCGAGACGCCCAGAATCGATGGGTCACACCACGCGGTGCGCCCGTGCCTGCGGATCAATGGCATATTGCAGTGCGCCGACAAGTGGTATCTCGACTTCGACTAAAGCCGATCAAGACGACGAGCGTGCGGGAGCAGGCGGCTCGCCGGGGTCAGCCCGGCGAGCCGCCTCTTCGCGCTGGAGAGGTGCTCAAGCGCGACTCTCAACTTTGCTGTCCCGCTTCGTAGCGGCAGGTTGTTCCGGTGCGGATGCTGCGGTTGAGGTGGGTGCCGAGTTCGGGGTGGGCGTCGGAGATGCGGCGGATGGCGTCGCGGATGCGAGCGGTGACGGCCTTGCGGGCGCGTTCGGCGGGAGTGGGGCCGAGAGGGCGGGAGGCGCCGTCCGGACGGGTGGCGCGGCGGAGTTCGGAGAGGACCTGTTCGCGTTCGTCGGTGGCGCGTTGGTGGCGGGCCAAGTCCCCGAGGGTCTTGGCGGTGGTGATTTCGTCGTCGAGTTCGGCCAGGCGGCGGCGGTAGGCGGCCAGCGCTGTGCGGTCGAGCACGGGGTCAGGGCGGGTGACCGTGGTGCGGCCGGCGGAGGCAGGGGCGGCGGTGGAGTGGTCGGTCGCGGCGAGGTCGAGGGCGGGCAGGTCGGTGTCCGGATGGGCGAGCAGGGTGGCGAGGTCGCGTAAACCCTTGGTGTCGCGGAGGTAGGCGGTGTGGCCGCGGTAGGTGGCCTGCCACATGTCGCCAACCCGGTGCAGTAGGGGAATGTCCGGGTTCGGGGCGACGGATTCGCGAAGGTCAGTGAGCGACTGGCTGGTTTCCGCGGCCCCAGTGTCGAGTGCGGTGAGCGCTTGGTCGGTTTCGGCCTCCCAGGTGCGGGCGCCGAGGCGGCGGTGGGTTTGCAGGGCGTGGTGCAGCCAGTGGCGGGCGGGTTCGGGCTCGTCGAGGGCGGCGTACAGGAGTCCGACCCGGTGGGCGTGGGCGCCCATGAAGCAGACGAGGGCCGCGTTGACCGCGCAGGTCTCCGCGAGGGGAAGCAGGTCGCCGAGGAGCTGCCGGCAGAGCGGGAGATCGCGTACGGCGATGGCGGCCGTGACCATCTCGCCGATGAAGATGGACCACAGATAGGAGCGGTCGCTGCGCCAGTCCTCCAGCGCGAGCACGGTGTCCAGCTCCCGGCGGGCCGCGTCCAGGTCGCCGGCCCGCGCGCGGAACCCGGCCGCGACGGCGTGGGCGTGCGCCGGGGCGCCGATCCACCAGGCGACCGCCTCGTCGGCCATCTCCCGCAGCTCGGCCGGACGGTTGCGGGCGCGGACCACCTCCAGGCGCTGGGACATGCGTACGTTGCCGGTGTCGCTGTCGCCGACGCTCTCCCCGAGGGCGGCGGCCTCGGCGGAGAGCCGCTCGCCGGTGGCGATGTCGCCGTCGAGCAGCGCGATCGCGGCCTCCCGGGTGCGCAGCAGGTAGTCGTGGCGGGGCTGGCGCAGACGCCGGGTCACGTGCGCGTACTCGGTGAAGGTCGCGCGGAAGGCCGCCGAGGCGTTCTCCAGCTGGGCGGTCGCCGACAGCAGCAGGGCCTGGGCGTGCCGTTCCCGGTCGCCGGCGCGCCTGGCCAGGCCGGTGATCTCGGCCGCGATGGCGGCCCTGGTGACGGCGGTGCCCGGGGTCCACAGGGTGTCGTGCTGGGCAAGCAGGCAGCTGGCCAGCGTGGCGGGGTCGTCCAGCGTACGGGCGATGGTGACCGCGCGTTCGGCCAGCGGGCGGGCCTGCGGCCGATCGGCGGGCACGGAGTGCTGGAGCTGGCGGGCCAGGGCCGCGGTCACCGTCGCCTCGGTGGTCGTACCGGTGCCGTCCAGCGCCTCTCGGGCGGTGGCGAGCACGGAGAGGAGGTCGGCGCGGGGCATGGCGAAGCGGGCGTCGACGCGGTCCAGGCCCAGGGCCACCGCGCCGAGCAGGTCGGCCCTGCCGGTGACGGCCGCCCTGGCCCACGCGGTGTCCAGCAGCTCCCTGGCCCGCACCGCGTCACCGGCCCGTAGGCGCAGGTCGGCCTCGGTGGTGAGCAGGCCGACCAGGTCGGTGTCGGACAGGCGGAGGCCGGCGGCGGCGACCGCGGCGCGCAGCCGGGTGACATGACCGGCGGCCTCGGCGAAGGCGAACCTGGCGGTGTCGGCGCGGGCGGCGGCGTGCGTCCAGGCCACGGCGGAGGCGGTGTCCGCCACCGGGAGGGCGGCGGTGAAGTGGTGGGCCAGCTCGGCCTCGAACACCGGGCCGCCCCGGTCGTACCGGTCCAGCAGGGCGAGCGCGATCCGGTGGTGCAGGTCCAGCCGGCGCGCCGGTTCGAGGGTGGTGACGATGGTCTCCCGGTACAGGTCGTGGGCGAACCGCCCGGCCGGGGCGAGGATCCCGGCCCCCGCCGCCTCGGCCACCAGCACGGCGATCCGGGTGCCGTCCTCGCCGGTGACCTCGGCGAGCACGTCGGGCAGCAGCGTCATGCCGGCCACCGCCGCCGCGTCCAGCAGCGCGGCGCACTCCGGGGACAGGCGGGCCAGCCGGCGGCCGATCACGTCGCGGACGGCCACGGGCACGTCCGCCGCGGTGCCCCCGGTGGCCAGCAGCCGGCACAGCTCGCGGGCGTAGAACGGGTGGCCGCCGCTGCGCTCGCGCACGATCCGCACCCACTCGTCCGGCGCGGCCGTACCGGTGACGGTCTGGGCGAGGTCGGCCACCTCGCCGGCGGACAGCCCGCGCAGTGTCACCAGTTCCGCGCCGCCCGCCAGCTCGGCCAGGGCGGCGGTGACGCCGGGCGGCGGTTCGTGCGGACGGTAGGCGCCGACCAGCAGGACCGCCCCCCGCTGCGGCGCGCCGGCCAGGAACCGCAGTAGGTCGACGGTGGACTCGTCGGCCCACTGCAGGTCGTCGAGGATCACCACCACGGGCGCGGCGCGGCGCAGCAGCCGCCCGGCCGCGTCGAAGATTCTGACCCGGCTCACGGTCCCGTCGGTGCCGGGCAGTTCCGGCAGGATCGCCCCCAGCTCGGGGGCCGTCAGGTCCGGGCGCTGCTCGATCAGCGCCCGCAACGCCTGGGTCCACGGCCACCACGCGGGGGCCTGGTCGCCGTCCCAGCAGGTGCCCCACACGACCGTGCCGCCGGCGGCGACGACCTGGTTGGTGAACTCGGTCAGCAGCGCGGTCTTGCCGATCCCGGCCTCGCCGGTGACCAGGACCAGCCCCGCCCAGCCGGGGATCGCGCCACCCGGGGTGGCGGTGACGGCCTGGTAGGCGGCGGTCAGCCGGCCCAGCGGCTCGGCACGGCCGATGAAGACTGGCATCCTTGAATTATCCCCCCGCGTGAAGTGCCAGTCGGTTTCTGGCGAGCGCCACCCCCTTTCTGGCGCGTACGGGATCGTGACGACATTCAACGCGCAGCAGTACAAGAGCACGACACGGGCACAGTGGGAGGACGCCGCCGAGGCGTGGGACCGGTGGGGCCCGTTCATCGAGAACTGGCTCGGCCAGGCCACGCGGCGCATGCTCGACGCCGCCGGGATCACGACCGGCAGCCGGGTGCTCGACGTGGCCGCCGGCGCCGGCGGTCAGAGCGTGGCCGCCGCGCGGCGGGCCGGTCAGAGCGGGCACGTGCTGGCCACCGACATCTCGCCGGCCATACTCAAATACGCGGCCAAGGCCGCCGCGGACGCCGGGATCGCCACCATCGCCACCCGTGAACTCGACGGCGAGCATCTCGACGTCATCCCGAGCGGCTACGACGCGGTCATCTCCCGCGTCGGGCTGATCTACTTCCCGGACCAGCAGGCCGCGCTGGCCGGCATGCGCGCCGCCCTGCGCCCCGGTGGGAAGCTCTCCGCCGTGGTCTACTCCACCGCCGACCGCAACGGGTTCTTCTCCATCCCCGTCGGGATCATCCGCCGCCGCGCCCAGCTGCCGCCGCCCGCGCCCGGCCAGCCGGGCCCGTTCAGCCTCGGCACTCCGGGCGTGGCGGAGGAGGTCCTGGCCACCGCCGGGTTCAAGCGGGTCACGGTCGAGACGGTGCCGTCCCCGGTGCGGATGCGCCACGCCGCCGACTGCGTACGCTTCGAGCGGGAGTCGTTCGGGGCGTTGCACCAGATGATGTCCGGCCTGTCGGAGGCGGAACGGGAGGACACCTGGGCCGAGATCGGCCAGGCCCTCGCCCAGTTCGAGGACCCCGAGGGATTCGTCGGCCCGTGCGAGATGCTCGTCGTCTCGGGTGTGCGGTGAGGCGCGCCATGACCACGGTGAAAGTGGCCGCCGTGCAGGCGGCGTACGTGCTGATGGACCAGAAGGCCTGCCTGGACAGGAGCATCGAACTGCTGCACCGGGCGGTCGCCGCGGGCGCCCGGATCGTCGTGCTGCCCGAGGTGTTCATCCCGGGCAGCCCGATCTGGGCCGACACCCGGCGCATCTGGGACGGCGACGAGGACTGGTACGCGCTGCTGGTCGACCAGGCCGTGGTGGTGCCGGGCCCGGTCACCGACGCCCTCGGCGGCGCCGCCCGCGACACCGGCGCCTATCTCGTGATCGGCGTGCAGGAACGCGAGCCGCACGGCGCCACCATCTACAACACCACCCTGTACTTCGGCCCCGACGGCACCCTCCTCGGCAAGCACCGCAAGCTGATGCCAACCGGATCGGAACGCACGGTGTGGGGCATGGGCGACGGCTCCACCCTGCCGGTCCTGGACACTCCCTTCGGCCGGCTCTCCGGGCTGACCTGCTGGGAGAACTACATGCCGCTGGCCCGCTACTACCTGTACGGCCAGGGCGTGGACATCTGGGCCGCCCCCACCCTCGCCCCCAGCGACGGCTGGATCGCCACCATGCGGCACGTCGCACTCGAAGGCCGCTGCTACGTCATCGGGGTCAACCCCTGCGTGCACATGGACCAGATCCCGGCGGACTTCCCGGACCGCGACCGGCTGTGGAGCCGTGAGGCCAACGGCGAGTGGGTGGACAGCGGCAACAGCGTCATCATCGACCCCGCCGGAACCATCCTCGCGGGCCCGTCCCGGCACGAGGAGACCATCCTGTACGCCGACCTCGACCTCGCCCGCGTGCACGCGGCCCGCCGCAAGTTCGACCCGACCGGCCACTACAACCGGCCCGACATCTTCCAGCTGTCGGTGGACCTCCGCCCTCGAACCCCCATCCGCTCCATCGAGGAGCCGCCCCCGACCCTTTGATGACGAGCCGTCCGGCGGGCCCCGTCGTCGTGACGGGGGCCGCCGCCGCCCGGTTCAGATCGTGCTGATGGACTTCGCCAGGTGGCGGAGGGTCTCCGGCAGCTCGGTCCGGCCGGTCAGGTGGCGGTCGCCCCTGAGCTGGAGGATGCCTCGCTGCTCGGCGTCGTACAGGCCCACCAGCTCCTCCGCGAGCTGCGGCGGGAGGCCGCCGTCCACCATCGCGGCGGCCCAGCCCGGCCGCGCGATGGTGACCACCTGGAGCGGCCGGCCAAGGACCGCCGACAGTTCCTCGGCCACCTGGCGCTCGGTGTAGATAGGGCCGTCCAGATCGACGACCTCGGAGGCGTGGGCGGGGGTGCGGAGGAGGTCGGCGACCACACCGCCGATGTCTCGGGTCGCGATCATCGGCGTGGGCACATCGGCCGACTCGGCGAAGACGGGATAGAGGCCCGCGTCGAGCACGGCGCCAAGGAGTAGTTCAACCTTCTCCTGGAAGTGGCCGGAACGGACCGCGGTGACCTGGGTGCCCGCTGCGCGCAGCGCGTTCTCCAGGTGGTGCAGCCAGCGGATGGGACCGGTGCCGTCGGCCAGGTCGGCACCGATCGAGGACAACACCACCACGTGGGGCACCTGGCTTTCCCGCACCGCACCGGCGATCGTGTCGGCCATGGCGCGATGGGCGGCGTCCGGGTCGGCCGCGGCCACGTCGGTCGGCAGCAGGACGAACGCCCCCGCGCAGCCGCGCAACGCCTCCGCCAGCGTCTCCCGGTGGCCGAAGTCGGCCACGGCCACCCGCGCCCCCGCGGCCGCCCAGTCGGCGCCCTTGGCCGGATCGCGGACCACCGCCCGTACCGGCTCCCCTCGGCGCAGCAGCTCACGCGCCGCCGCACCGCCCACGTGGCCGGTCACTCCCATGATCGCGTACATCGGAACCTCCGTCAGGTCGTCCTCGTGTCGGTACGACCAGTACACGCGGATCCGATGAGACGATCCATGTTCGTCACGCTTGAATCCATGTCTGTTCGTCTAATCTGAAGACGTGGATCCGCTCGCAGACCTCCTCCAAGGCGTACGCGCCCACAGTGCGGCCTTCTGCCAGGCGATCCTGCAGCCGCCGTGGGCACTGCGCATCGCCGACGGGGCCAGGCTCGCCCTGGCCTCCGCCCTGCGCGGGCACGCCTGGATCGTGCCCGACCACGGGGAACCGGTGCTGCTGGGCACCGGCGACGTCGCCATCGTCAAGGGCCCCGCCCCCTACACCGTCGGCGACGACCCGGCCACGGCGCCCGACATCGTCGTCAACCCAGGCAACCGGCTGACGACGCTCGACGGCGCCGACGTCACCGACCAACTACGCCTGGCACCGCGCACCAGCGGGCACTCCCTCGACGGGTCGACGACCCTGGCGAGCGGCACCTACCAGGTCGACGGCGAGGTCAGCGACCGGCTGCTGAACGCCCTGCCGGACATCGTGCTGGTGCGCCGGTCCGACGCACCGTCACCGATCATGGAACTGCTCGCGCAGGAGGTCAGCGGCGAAGGGCCCGGGCAGCAGATCGTCCTGGACCGGCTCCTGGACCTGGCGCTGATCGCGACCCTGCGCACCTGGTTCGCCCGCCCCGAGGCGCGGGCGCCGGGCTGGTACCGAGCGCAGAGCGACCCGCTGATCGGGCCGGCGCTGCGGCTGATCCATGATGCGCCGGCTCATCCGTGGACGGTGGCCTCGATGGCCGAGAAGGTGGGTGCCTCGCGGGCGACCTTCGCACGCCGCTTCGCCGACCTCGTGGGCGAGCCGCCACTGACGTACCTGACCGGCTGGCGGATCGCACTCGCCGCCGACCTGCTGCGTCACTCCGACATCACGATCGACTCAGTGGCCCGGCAGGTCGGCTACGCCAACGCGTTCGCGCTGAGCGTTGCCTTCAAACGGGTCCGCGGGGTGTCCCCCAGCCACCACCGCGCCGCGTGACAACTTCCCCCTCGGGAACTGGGACGAGACGCCGGCGCCACCACTCCAGCTCCACCGTCGGAAGGCGACGAGCTGACGAAGCCACGTTGCATTCTCATTAGTGAGACCATTAGCATTCTCGACTATGAGAAAGGTTGACGTGGTTCTCCATCCCGTACGCCTGCGGATCCTGCAGGCGTTCATCGGACAGGAGACGATGACCGTCAAGGACGTGGCCGAGCGGCTGTCCGATGTCCCCCAAGCCACGCTCTACCGCCACCTGAACACCCTGAGCGACGCCGGTGTGCTGCGCGTCGCCGAGGAGCGCCGGGTCCGGGGCGCGGTGGAGCGGATCTACCGGCTGCCGGACGCCTCGACCGCCCTGGTCACGGCGGATCTGGAGGGCGCCACCCCGGCTGACCACCTCCGCTACTTCGCGGCCTTTCTCGCCGCCCTCCAGGCCGAGTTCACCCACTACCTCGGCCGTCCTCGAATCGACCTGGCCGCTGACGGCGTCGGCTACCGCACGGCCACGCTCAACCTGACCGACGAGGAGTTCGAGACCTTCATGACCACGCTCAACCGACTGGTCGCCGAGGCCACCGCCAACCCCGAAGCTCCGGGCCGCCGCCGCCGCGCGTTCTCCCGGATCATCGTTCCGCTGGATGAAAAGGACTGATCCCCCATGGCATCTCCCGCGCCCGACATGACCGGCGACGATCGTCACACCGAGCGGTTGCGCGGGGCCGCCTTGTGGACGGTGCCCGGCCTCGTCGCCGTGGCGGTCCTGCTCGGTGGCGTACTCGCCCTCTGGCAGGCCGCGCCGGACTGGCGGGCCGTGGGCCTGGGCGCCGCCGGATGGATGGTCGCGCTCGTCCTGCGTGCTCCCGTGGCGGCCCTGGTCGCCAAGCTGCCCAAGGAACGTGCGTCCCTCGTCGTGGCCGCCGCCTCGGGCCCCTGTGAGGAGACCGTCCGGCTGCTGCTGGTTCTCTTCCTGGTGTCCGGCTTCTCCTCGGTACTGTGGGCAGGCTTCGGATGGGCCGCCATCGAGATCGTCTTCACCGTGGTCCAGGCGCTGGGCATCCGCGGCCTGCTGGGTAAGACCGACGAGAAATCCCTGGAGGCCCGGCGCATGCTGGAGGCTCAGGGCCTGCTTCGCCTCGATACTCCGTACTGGGCCGCCCTGGAACGCCTCAGCGCGAGCCTGCTGCACATCGGCTTCACTCTGCTGCTCGCCTGGCAGCCCTGGCTGGTCCTGGCCGCCATGCCCGTCCACACGGCAGTGAACCTGACGGCCTTGCGGCTCATGCGAGTCTCCCTGCCGCTCACCGAGGCCATGGTCGCAGCCGTGGGCATCGTGGCGTTCGGCCTCGGCCTGGCATCCTTCTAGGACCGGATTTGCGCTCGCCAACTGGCCCGAAAAGGCCACCTGTCCCACGTAGCGCTTTATCGGACGCTCGTCGGCGAGTTGGTGAGGCGTTGCAGCGGCACAGATTGGGGTAACCGCGTGGAACAGGACGAACGGCTACTTCACGGCTCGTCATTCGGCGCAGCGGCGGCCGCATACGCCGAGCACCGCCCGGACTACGCGCACGCCGCGGTACATTGGGCGCTCGAGCCCGCGCCCGGCCCGAGAGTGCTCGACCTCGGCGCCGGAACCGGCAAACTGACCGCCACGCTGGTCGCGCTGGGCGCCGAAGTCATCGCGGTCGAGCCCGACCCGGCGATGCTGACCGAACTTCGCCGCGCGCTGCCGGCTGTCCATGCCCTGCCGGGCAGCGCTGAGGCGATACCCCTGCCGGACGCGTCCGTCGATGCCGTGCTGGCCGGCAACGCCATGCACTGGTTCGACATGGCCGTCGCGGGACCCGAGATAGCCAGGGTCCTCACACCCGGCGGCATCCTGGCCGGCCTGTGGAACCTCCTCGACGACCGGGTCGACTGGGTAGCCGGACTCGCGCGGATCAGCGGGAGCGCGGCTGTCGGCCCACGCGACACACCCACCGGCTGGCGCGCAGAGACGGCCGACATGCACCTTCCCAAGACGGGCGTGGCCGCCCGTTTCGGCTCGCCGGAGCAGGCGGAGTTCCCGCACGGGCAGCGCCGCACCGCCGACTCCCTCGTCGCGACAATCGCGACGCGCGCGGGGATGCTGGTCATGCCAGAACAGGAACAGGAGGTCACGCTCGGCCGGATCCGCGCTTTCCTCGCAAGCAGACCGGAGACCGCCCGTGGAGACTTCACCCTCCCGATGCTGACCGGCGTGCTGCGCGTCCGGCGGCTGTGAAAGCCATCGACCGCCCGATATTCATGTGAAGACGGACGGCGTGCCGCAGCGGGTTCGCGTGCGTTGGCGGAGTGAGCGGTGTTCTCCCGAACACGTCCCGTCGGATAGCAGAGCCGCGGTGTCCAGGCTTGTCACGAAGCGGTTCTGGCCGATCCGACGAGGATCGCCATGAGCCCTGCCCTGAATCGCCGGTCGCGGTCACCGGTCATGATCGCGATAACGTCTGCGGGCTCGCCCACCCGGGAGTGGGCCGACACCGTACCCACCAAGGTGTCCCACTCCCCACTGCTTTGCAGCGCAAGGTACGCCTGCTCTTCGATCACAAAGCCCGTCGTGTACGAACGCAGCACGAAGGCGAGATCTCCGGCATCGATATGCGGCAGGGCGACGACACGCAGCAGTGCCCGCAGGGTGGCCGACAGCTCCACGGTCGCGGCGAACGGCGCGTACGACCCGGCCACGATACGTCCACCGTCGCAGAACCGCAGCATCGCTTGACGCATGCGCTCACAGCACGCGATCACCCCATCGACACCCGCACTACCCGGGTCGATGTCAGCGAGATCAACCGTCTGGAAGATCGCATCGGCCATCGCGCGCCGCAGATCTTTCCTGTCGCGAAAGTGCTTGTACAGCGCACCCGGAGTCACCTCGGCCGCCGCGGCCAGCCGGCGCATGGTGAGAGCGTCCAGCCCATGTGCCGCGACGTACTCGTGAGCGAGTTCCACCAACCGATCTCGGCTCAATCCACGTTTCACCATCGACATCGAGCCTAGTGCCGCAGCGATCAGCCGCAGGCCGACGCGGCGATGTCCGTTGTCCAGAGCACCAGAGCGTCCGATTGACGGGAGGAGCGAGGACGCCTACCGTTCCCGTGGTGAACACTGTTTACCACGAGGTGCCCCCGGTCGCCAGACCTGGCAGTCGCTTGGGTTCGGTTCTCGCTGTCGCGTGCGGCGCGCAGGTCATGGTCGTGCTGGACAGCCTGATCGTCAATGTGGCCCTGCCGCAGATGAAGACAGGGCTCGGACTGTCGGCCGCCGATCAGCAGTGGCTGGTCAACTGTTACCTCATCACCTTCGGCGGCCTGCTGCTCGTCGCGGCGCGCATGGCCGACCAGCTCGGACACCGGCGGGTGTTCCTGGCCGGGCTCGCCGTGTTCACCCTGGCCAGCCTGGTCGGTGGGCTTGCCCATCAGGGCTGGCTGCTGCTGGCGGCACGCACGCTCCAGGGCGTGGGAGCAGCGGCCATCGCGCCATGCAGCCTGAGCTTGATCACATTGACGCACACCGACGTTCGCCGTAGGACGCATGCGTTGTCGATCTGGAGCGCCACATCGGGATCCGCGGGTGCCTTGGGTTTGGTGCTCGGCGGAATACTGACCGACACGCTGGGGTGGCGCTGGGTGCTGCTCGTCAACGTCCCTGTCGGAGTCGCCCTGTTCACTGCCGCGGCAGGCTTGCTGCAACCGGCCCCCACCGCTGGTCGAACCGGTTTCGACCTTCGTGGCGCCGGCACCGTGACACTCGGCACCGGGTCGCTTGTGTACGGAATCTCGCAGGTCACCACCCACGGGTGGGGATCGCCACCGGTGGTGACCGCACTGGTTGCCGCCGCGGCACTGCTCGGCCTCTTCGTCGTCATCGAAGGACGCAGCCGCGTCCCGCTGATCCCGCTCGCCGTCTTCAAGCGCCGGAACGTCATCATCGCAAACGCGATCATGGCACTCATCGGCGCGGTCATGACCGCGACGCTGTTCTTCCTCTCGGTCTACCAGCAGCAGGTGCTGGGCTACGGCCCGCTGCTGACCGGGCTGGCGCTGCTACCGATGAGCGTGGTCGTGACCTCGGGTGCCATCGCATCGAAGACGATGCTGGCCAAGCTCGGCGCACGAACAGTGCTCATCGGCGGGGCGGTGACGACTACGGCCGGGCTGCTGTGGATGGCGACGCTGCCCGTGCAGGCCGAATACGTCATGCACATCCTTGGGCCGACTGTGCTGTGGGCTGCCGGAATCAGTGTCATGACCATGCCTGTCGCCCACATTGCCACTGCGGGAATCGAGCCCGCTCACGCGGGTCTAGCCTCCGGGCTGGTGAACATGTCCCGCCAGGTGGGTGGCGCGATCGGCCTCGCCGCGCTGGCAACCGTAGCGGCCACCACCAGCCACGGGGTCGACGTCGTACACGGCTATAACGTCGCCTTGACCGTCGCCGCCGGAATCGCCCTCATCACGGCACTGCTGGCATTACTGACACCGAACACATGAGGTGGGACCGGATCGGAGCGGTTGTCGACCTCGCCCGCGGTGGTGTTCATGGTGGAGACCTCCGAAGGATCGGGTCAGGTGGGTGGTTCGGGGTGAGGTGTGCCAGCGAGGCCACGACGCGCGGCACGAGTTCGGTTGTCCAGGGGAAGCCGGGGATCACGCTTTGCTGGTGGGCCAGGCCGTGCAGGCCCAGCCACAGCGCGATCGTGTCGGCGCTGGGGTTGGTGCTGGTCGAGTGCCCGGCGTCGGCACAGTCGGTGAGGAGACCGATGAAGAGTCGCAGGATGCGCGCATCGAGGTCGATCGGGCGGCATGCCGCGTCGAACATGGCGCGGTAGCGGCGAGGGTGGGCGGCGGCGAAGTCGAGGTAGGCGTGGCCGGCGGCGTACAGGCGCTGCCGGGGATCCTCCCCCACGGCGGCCGCCTCGAGCCGACGGGCCAGTTCGGCGAAGGCCGCGCGGACCACGGCGAGCAGGAGGGCCGGCTGGTCGGGGAAGTGCAGGTAGATCGAGGGGGCGGTGATCCCGGCCTCGCGGGCTACGGCCCGCAGGGTCACGGCGCGCTCGCCGTCCCGGTCGAGCAGGCCGGTCGCCGCCGTCAGGATGTCAGCTTGCAAGCGGGCGCCCTCACCCCGGCGGTTGCGTGCCCGGTGGGCCGGCGCCGACGCGCCGGCACGGCGCATGGCCTCACGCCTCGGGGACGATGACGACCTTGCCGAAGACGGTACGGGACTCGGCGAGCGCGAGCGCGCCGGCCGCGTCGGTGAGCGGAACCCGCGCGGCGATCCGCGGGGTCACGATGCCGTCGGCCACCAGTCGCAGCACCTGGGCGAGGTCGCTGCTCAGCCGGGCGCGGAAGGCCGCCAGGCGGCGCCGGCCCGCCCAGAAGTTGTAGAAGTGCGCGCTCTTGCCGTTGGGCAGGTAGTTCCACACCAGCAACCGTCCGAACAGCTTGAGCACCGGCAGGGCGGCATTGCCCTTGTCATTCTTGCTCGACGCCGTACCGTAGTTGACCAGCGTGCCGCCCCGCCGCAGCAACCGCCACGACTCCACCAGCCCAGGTCCGCCGACGTGGTCGAAGACCGCGTCCACGCCCTCGGGAGCGAGCTCGCGGATCTGCTGGTACATGTCCGGGTGGCGGTAGTCGATGGGGATCGCGCCCAGCTCGCGCACGGTCTCGTGGTGGCGCGCCGAGGCCGTGCCGATCACCGTGATCCCGGCGTGCCGGGCCAGCTGTACGAGAATGGAGCCGACACCGCCGTTGGCCCCCAGCACCACGATGGTTCCGCCGGCGCGAACCTTGGCCGTGCGGTGCAGCATCTGCCAGGCGGTGACGCCGTTGACGGCCACGGTCTCCGCGGCGGCCGCGTCCACCTCGTCCGGCACCGGCACCAGGTCCCCGGCCTCGACGAGCAGGTGACTGGCCCACCCACCGATCTTGATGACCGCGGCGAAGCGGCGGCCCTTTAATGCCGGGTCCACACCGGGTCCGGTGGCGGTGACCGTGCCCACGACGTCGTAGCCCGGTACGAACGGGAACGGCGGCTGGTCGTAGTACTTGCCCAGGCGCATCTGCTGCTCGGCGAAGGACACGCCGGTGGCGTCCATGCGCAGGACGACCTGGCCCTCGGCGGGAGCCGGAAGATCGCGGACCCGGACCTGCAGGCCGTCCGGCTCGACCTCGCCGGGCAGGACGATCTCCGTGGCACGGGTGGTGACAGTGCTGTTCATGACGTACCTCCTAAGGCTTCGCCTGTTTGCTTACTGCCGTAACGTAACGGCTGTAAGTCTACTGACGCAAGAGGTAACACCCATAAACTTCGCGATGTATGGTTACAGTGTGAAGAGCATCGAAACGGCGGAGTCCTCCGCACCGGGACCCACCCGGAAACGCAACCGCCGTGGCGAAGGGAGCAAGCTCCGCGACGAGATCATCGCCGCCGCGGTGGAACTGCTCGACGAGGAAGGCGACGAACGCGCCATCACCCTGCGTTCAGTCGCTCGCCGGATCGGGATCGCCGCACCCTCGATCTACCCACACTTCCCGGACCAACCGGCCATCATGCTGGCCGTCGTACGCCAGGAGTTCGACCAACTCGCGACAACTCTGCGCGCGGCCGCGGAAGACAGCGGCCAGGACCCCCGGCAACGGCTGCTCGCCGCCTGCCAGGCCTACCTCGACCTGGCCCAGACGCACCCCGGGCGCTACCGCATCATGTTCGGCGGCCTGTGGATCCCGAACCTGAGCGAAGGCTCGGTCACCCAGGACGACATGACCGGGCTGGGCATGGAGGCCATGCAGGTCATCGTCGACGCCCTCGGCGACTGCGTCACCGCGGGTCAAGCCACCAGCACCGACCTCTTCAGCGACGCGGTCGCGCTGTGGCTGGGCCTGCACGGCCTGGCCCACCAACGCGCCGTGACCCGCGCCTTCCCATGGCCGGAGGACATCGCCGAACGCATGATCGGTGCGCTGGCACACCTGAAGGACACCTGAACCACGACGGCTTCCGGACGCCTCGATCTGGGGATCTTTCTCAAGATCACGAATGGGCGGTCGTCATCTGACTACTGTTGATCCGCATGACCCACACCGAGATCGAGATCACCGCCGAGCTGGTGCGGGATCTACTGCGCGACCAGCACCCCGACCTGGCCGATTATCCTGTGAGGCTCGGCGCACGCGGCTGGGACAACCAGCTATGGCGACTCGGCGACGACCTCGCCGTCCGGTTGCCCTGGGCGACGCAGTCCGCCGACGCGCTGCTGCGCAAGGAGCACACCTGGCTGCCCGCCCTCGCCCCGCGCCTTCCGCTGCCGGTTCCCGTCCCGCAGCGCCTCGGCGAGCCCTCCGCGCGGTTTCCGCGCCCCTGGATCGTCACCACCTGGGTGCCCGGCACGCGGCCGAACTCGCGGCGCCGATCCTCGGCCTGTTCGGAGGCGCGGACGAGGGCGTCCCAGCCAGCGAGGTGGCCCTGTTCGACGCGGCGCTGACCGAGGCGGGAGTACCCCACGAACTGGTGACCTACCCTGGCGCTCCGCACGGGTTCTTCGACGAGGCCCACGAGGGGAACGACACGGCGATCCGGGACGCCTGGGAGAGAGTACTGGCCTTTCTCGGCCGGGCCCTGACAAGAAAGTTCCTCTTTCCGGATGTGGCCCCTCCGTCGTCGGAGGGGCCACGCCTGGCGCTTCGCCGATCGCGGTTGTTGTACTTGTCGGTCAGGCCACGATGCAGGGGATGCCGTTAAGGGTGAAGGCGGTCGGTTTGGCGGTATTGCCGGTGTGAGTGGCCTGGAAGCCGATGTCGATGGTGGCCCCCGGGGCGAGCGTGGCGTTGTGGCTGACGTTGCGAGCGCTCACCTGGCCACTGGAGGGCGAGTAGGTGGCGTTCCAGCCTCCGGTGATGCTCTGGCCGGAGGGCAGGGTGAAGACCAGCGTCCAGCCGTTGATCGTCGAGTTCCCGATGTTGGTGATGCTGATGTTGGTGGTGAAGCCGTTGTTCCAGGAGTTCATCGTGTAGGTGACCCGGCACGTCCCGGTGCCGCCGCTGGGTGACGGGGTGGGCGTGGGGGTAGGCGTAGGAGTGGGTGAGGGGTTGTTGCCCAACCCGGTCACGAAGGTCGTCACGCTTCGAGCGGGCAGCGTGACGGTAAGGGAGCCGTTCGACACGCTGGTCGTTCCCTGAGGCGCGACGTTCCTGGTCGCGTCGGTCAGCCAGGACGTGACACTGGATGCGGTGCTGTTGGCCAGGGTGAACTGCTGGCTCACCGCGGAGGTCCCCTTGTTGATCGCAACGATGACGATCGTGGAGTTACCGCCCCTGTACGCCGAGACGTAGACGTTCGAGGCCGGGTTCGCCGTCGCCTCGATCCGCACATATCCGGGGCGGACGAACCTGGCGAAGTGCGCCATCATGGCGCCGCGCTTGCTGATCTGGCCGTCCTCCCGCATGGGGCCGTAGCTGCGCCGGATGTACCACCAGATGTACGCCTGGAACTCGGCCTCCACCATGGCGCGGTGGATGTGCTCCCCCACGTCGAGCGCCTGGGGCCAGAGGTCGGCCGAATCGCTGCTGTTGGGGTAGTAGACCTCGGTCATCCAGAGTTCTTTGCCCGCGCCCTTCTGCTTGAACAGCGGATAGGGGAAGTTCGCGTACGACGTGCCGTAGAGGTGAGCCCCGATGATGTCCACGTTGGCGAGCGCTACGGAGTCGTTGAGGATCGGGTCCGACATGTTCTTCAGGTACTGGAAGGACTCAGGAGCGATGACCTTGGTGCCGATCGAGCCGGCGTTCTCCCGCAGGAACCGGACCATTTCGGCGGGAGTCCACCACGTCCAGTCTTGCGCGTAATCGGGCTCGTTCTGCACAGATATGCCGTAGAGGTTCACCCCGTTGTTCCGCAGGAACGTGGTGAAGTCGTTCAGGTGCTGGGCGTAGGCGCCGTACATGTTGTACCTGAGGCGTCTCGCGTTGGTCTGGCTGCCGCGGACGAAGGTCTCGACCATGCTGGCGGGGGGATTCCACGGCGACGCGATGACGGTCGCCCCGAGTTCGACCGCGCGCCGCGCCGTCGCCAGATCACGGCTCCAGTCCGCCTGGTTCTCCGGGACGGGAATCCTCAGCACGGAAAATCCCATTCGGCCCTCGCCGGTGCCGAACGCCGTGTCCCGCTGGGCGGCTGTCAGGTCGCCGATCCAGGCCGAGTGGGTCATGCCGCCGAAGCCTCGGATCGTCTGCCGCAGCGCCGAGGGATCGATGACCGCCGTCGCGGCCGCGGCTCCCGGGGCACCCACGACCGCGGTCGTGGCCGTGAGGATCGGCAGTGCCCCCATCGTGGTCAGGACGGCTCTGCGGCTCAGCAGTGTTCGCTCACTGCTCACGGGCCTATTCTGATCTTGCGTCATGTCTCCTCCTCTTGGCTCTGGTACTGATCCGCGCCTTCTCGGTCCCGGCACCGGTCTCCGGCGTCGGCCTTGATCGTGTTATCGGTAACATTTTCGGCTTTGAGCTACTCCCATGATTGTTTGCGTTAACAATTGCTCGCATGGACCGGCACGCGGGTGCGACGACCGCGTGGTGCGCGGAGGGGTGACACTCCGGCGGAGTGTGGTTCCGGCCCTCGGCAGGGGTCAAGCACGAGGCGGGCCGGCGAGCAGGCGAACTGTATGAATGTCTCGCCGAACCGTGAATATTTCAGGTCAGGAATCTGCGGCCTTGCAGATGCCGCGTAGGCCGGACAGCGGCGTGGACCGGCCTTTGAGGAGGCTGAGTGCAGGAATTGGCGCTAGGAAGGTGGGTTCGGTGACGGACCGCATCTTTTTGACGCTGCACCTGCTGCAGCACATCGCCGACGACGGCGCATGATCGGCGCCCACGATAACCTTCTCAGCCCCGTTCAGGTCCTGGGGCGCTGCTTGATCCCCGCCTCCAGCAGGCCGACCACCTCGGCGATCCGCTGCGCCCGCACCTCGGGGCGGCCCTTGGTGGCATCGATCCAGCGCAGATAGGCCCGCCGATAGAACTGGGCGAGGGAGTCGAAGAAGGCGCCCGCCGCCGGGCTGGCCTCCAGAGCGGCGGCGAGGTCCTCGGCAAGATCGGCCCGCTGTGGCCCCTCCGGCGCCAGCACCACGTTCACCTGCGTGCCCGGTTCCAGGCCGCAGCGCAGCCAGGCCGGGCCGAGCAGGAAACCGCGTTGCCCGTGGTGCTCGGTGATCACCGCGCGGATGCCCATCCCGTTGAGCGTGCCCGTCACGTGATGGACCGGTTTGGCTGTCCAGACCGCGTCCGGGTCGAACGGCACGGGGACGAACATGCGTCCTTGTCCGCCCGGCTGGCTCTCGGCGGTGTAGTGCTGCTCCTGCACGCTCCGATACTGCCACGGCGCACCCCGGATCGGGCCGCACGACCTGCATATATGGCTGGCTGCACGGCAGGTCAGGGCCCTGCCCGCCGACCGCGGATATTTTGGCTGGGGCACCTCGGACGGTTTTCCCTTGTCCGCAAGGTCTACTGAGGCCGGATGTTGTGGTTGCTGGCGAACAGATTGGCGGGGTCGTACTGACGCTTGACCGCCGCGAGCCGCTCGTAGGTCTGCCTTGGATAGATCGCGGCGACATCCTCCTCGGTGGCAGTAGCGAGGAAGTTGGCGTAGGCGCCGTTGACGTGGGGCGCGAGTCTCGCCCAGATCGCTTCCAGCGCAGGACGCGCGGCCTCGACGACCAGGTGCGGACCCGCGACGGTGGTCAGGAACATCAACTCCGCCTGGCGATGCGCGTAGGCAGTGGCATCGCCGGGGACGCGGGACACCGCACCGCCGACGCTGCGAACGGCGATGAACGGTGACCCTGCCGATGCCCCAACCTGGGCAAGGATCCGAAGGACCTCGGGTACCGATTCCTTGTCGGCAAAGGCGCTTCGGGTGACGAGCTGGATGCCCGGCGGCGGGGTGGCGCCGTCCACCAGCGTGTCCGTGTAGGGCTTCAGCGCGACATCGTCGTCGATCATCGTGCCGAGCCGGCGGATCGGGTCGATGGCCTGCGCCGCGAGTTCCGGGTCATCGCCGTCGAAGGCGACCTGGATCTCGACCGGCGCTTCGGGGCCGCCGGCGAAGGGATTGGCGAAGCTCACGATGGAGGTGAGCTCTTCGGGGGCGGTGCGGAGGTAGTCCGCCCAACCCTGGAGTACGGTGGCCGCTTCTGCTGCCGGGAAGGCGATTTTTCCGTAGAAGACGTCCGTCGTCGGGTGTGCCGCGAACTCGAAGGCGGTCACGATCCCGAAATTGCCGCCGCCACCGCGAATCGCCCAGAACAGCTCCGGGTTCTCCCCCGCACTCGCCCGTACGACCTCTCCGTCGGAGGTGACCACCTCTGCGGCGACCACGTTGTCCAGCGCGAGGCCGTACTTCCTTACTTTCCAGCCGATGCCGCCGGACAACGTCAGCCCACCGACGCCGACGCTCTTGGTGTCGCCCGAGGAGATCGCCAGTCCGTGGGGGGCCAGGGCGGTCGCGACCTGGCCCCAGGTGGCGCCGCCGCCGATCCGTACGAGGTGCCGTTCCTTGTCGATGATCTCGACGTTCGCGAGCCTGCTGAGGTCGATCACGACGCCGTCGTCGTTGGTGCCGAAGCCCGGAAAGGCGTGGCCGCCGCCTCGTACGGACAACACCAGCCCTGCGTCGGCGGCGAATCTGACACCTGCTTGCACGTCCCCGACGCTCTTGGGCCGCAGAACATAGGCCGGACTGCCCGAAGCCAATACCGAGCGACTGGCCGATGCGTACTCCGCCGCTCCCGGTTCGATGATGTCGCCGCCGAAGTCACGGCGAAGGGTTTCAAAGCGCATGACGTTCCTTCCAGTTATCCGACGAGCAAGAGATCCCGGCGACCCGATCCTTGTGACAGTGCGAAGGTGTGACGTGTGTCACTGATCCTGGGTGTCACAAAGCGGTGAGGACCGGGATCGAATGCATGGCAGGGTGGAGAACGAACAGGTAGGAAGCGGCAATGAGCGAACGCAGCGAGCAACCGACGGACACAGCCGGGCCCCTCGCTCGTGGCGATCGCATGGACTCGGCCACCGAGGCGTTCCTCGCCCACCGCAACCTGCTGTTCACGGTCGCCTACGAGATGCTCGGCTCGGCCGCCGACGCCGAGGACGTCCTGCAGGAGACCTGGCTGCGGTGGGTCGGTGTCGACTTCGGCACAGTGCTGGATCAGCGTGCGTACCTGATCCGGATCACCACCCGGCAGGCGCTGCAACGGCTGCGTACGCTCCGCCGGCGCAAGGAGTCCTACGTCGGGCCCTGGCTGCCTGAGCCGCTGCTGACCACGCCCGACGTGGCCGAGGACGTTGAGTTGGCCGACAGTGTCTCGATGGCGATGCTCCTGGTGCTGGAGACGCTCACGCCGACCGAGCGGGCGGTGTTCGTGCTGCGCGAGGTGTTCGATCTGGGCTACGACGAGATCGCCGAAGCCGTCGACAAGAACCCGGCCGCGGTCCGCCAGATCGCCCACCGGGCACGGGCACACGTCGCCGCCCGCCGGCCGCGCGAGGCCGTCTCCCCGGCCCAGACCCGCGACGCGCTGGAGGCGTTCAAGCGGGCCATCGAAACGGGCGATCTACAACGCCTGCTCGACATCCTCTCGCCGGACGTCGTCCTGTTGGGTGACGGCGGCGGAGTCGTGCCGGCCTCGCTGGAGCCCGTCGTGGGTGCCGGCCAGGTGGCGCAGGTGCTGGGCAGGATCGCTCCCACGGCGTCGCTGCAGCCGGCGCAGGTCAACGGCCACCCGGCACTGATCATCCGGATCGATGGTGAGATCAACACCGTCGTGGCGTTGCGCGTCGACGAGGGCCTCATCACCGGGCTCTACGCCGTACGCAATCCCGAGAAGCTGTCGCGAATGGAGCGGGAGACCACGGTGAGCCGCTGAGCCCGGGGCTCTGCTGACATGCGGTGTCGTGTCAGCACGGCAACGGCTCCGTATCAGAGCGGTCGGCGATGGTGAATGCCATGAACGGTTGAGCGGTCGTCGCCGGGCACGACGCGGTCCACGGCGCGGATGTAGCGCAGCACCACTGGAGAGTTGATCGCCGGGCGCGCTCGAGGCCGTGGAGCTGTGATTATGTGAGGTCGGATGTATCGCTGTCCTCCGCGCGGGACAGCCGGAGCTCGGCGGTGAGGGCTCGTTCGCGGAGGCGTTCCACTTCGGCCCGGGCGGATTCGAGTTCCGCGCGCAGGTCGATGAGGCGGGCCCGTTCGACGACCAGCTCGGCGCGTACGCTGTCGCGCTCGGCCGTGACCCCCGCCGCCGCCTCCCGTTCGCGGGTGAGCGTCTGCTCGGCCAGCCGTGCCCGCTGGCCGGCGGCTTCGAGGCCGTCTCTGGCCTCCCGTTCGGCCTGCTTGCGGGCCTGCACCGCCGCCGCCACGTCCGCCAGCGCCTGCCCACGCGCCGCCTCGGCGGTCTCGGCCCTGGCCACCGCCCGGTCCCGCTCCCCCTCGGCCGCCGCCGCCCGCGCCGTGGCCGCGGCGGCCTCCCGCTCAGCCGCCGCCCGCTCCTGCCGGGACTCCTCGGCCTCCCCCGCGGCCCGCTCCGCACGTTGTACCGCCCGCGCCGCCTCCGCTTCGGCCTGTACGGCCACCGCCTCCGCATCCCGCACCCGAGCCTCCGACTCCCTGACCCGCTCGGCCGCCGCGGCGACGGCCTGGTCACGCTCGGCCACGGCGCGCTCGGCCCGCCGTCCCGCCTCCTCCGCCTCCTGCCGGGCCACCCGCTCGGTGGCCGCCGCCTCCCGCAGCGCGGCCAGCGCCTGCTCCCGGGCGTTCTCGGCGTCGGCGAACGCGGTGTCCCTTTCGGCCGAGGCCTCCTCCGCCAGCCGCCGGGCCTCCATCGCCTCCTGACGCGCCGCCTCGGCGGCCTCCCGCGAGAGCCGTACCTGCTCCAAGGCCTGTTCCCGTTCGGTACGGGCGACCGCGACCCGGGTGTGCGCCTCCGCCTGGATCGCGCTCACCTTGGCCTCCACCCCCGCCGGACTCAACTCCTCCGCCAGCACCTGCGCCAGCGGGGCGATCGCCGCCACGAGCCCCTTCTCCATCCGCTCGTACAGCTCCTCCGCCCGAGCCAACGTCCCATCCAGCCCCGGACTGGCCCGCCGCACCTCCCGCTCCCGCTTGGCCATCGCCTGACAGTCCTTCTCCGGGCAGTACTCCTTCGGCCTCCCCCGCCCGTTCCGCTGCTCAATCGGGTTCCCGCAGTGCTTGCACGCCGTCATCATCACAAGATCATCTTAGCACTTTCGATTTTCTATTTCCAGAAATTCAAAAAAGGCGATTCGTTCCATCAGGGCTGCGACGAGGATCCAACATAATCCGCGTTATGTGGGAGGGGGTGACCGAGCCGGGCCCCCTCGTCACCAACCAGGTTGTCCCGGTTGTTGAGCGCCGATTTTCTGTCACTGCAGACGCCGCTTTAATGACACAGCGACGCTGTGGCGGACGTACCCGAGCCTGACCGTCGGCCCTCAGATCTGGCGCTGTTGTCCCTGTGTAGGGTCTCGCCGATCTTGGCCCACGATGGGGTGCCGTTAAGGACTGGAGCACCGGGGGCGAAGTGGCTCCGTCGGCTCTATTCGGCTTGGGGTTGGAGGGCGCGGTACAGGGTGGAGCGGCCGATCTTTAGGTGGCGTGCGATCGAGGTGACTGATTCGCCGCGGGCCTGACGGGCGCGGGCGATGGCGAGGGTGTCGTCATCGACTTTGCCGGGGCGGCCGCCATAACGGCCTTGGGCATTGGCTGTTGCCAGGCCATCCATGGTGCGTTCGTGGATGAGTTCGCGTTCCATCTCGGCGGCCATGGCGGCGACCATGAAGAGCATCTTGTCGGCGATGGTCTGCCCGTTGGGGCGGTGGAGGCCAGCGCAGATCCCGGTGAGGATCTCCAGGTTGAGGCGCGCTCGCGTGGATGAAATCGGTGAGTGTGTCGCCCGCCGACGTCGATCCGCCTTGGCTCGTTGAGACCGTGGGTTAGATTGACGCTGGAGCCCTCACCTGCGGGTGTCCCCCGGTCGCGTCGCGAACGCGAGTGTCAGTTTCTTTGTCACTTCTGGGGCTCCGCGGGTGGCATGCCTGTCTGGATCGTCAGTCCCGGTGAAAGGCGGGAGGGTATGCCAGTTCTCTACCAGTGATGCACCGCGATCGATGTCGGCAAGAACGAGATCGCGGTTGCGGTCCGTGTTCCCGGCGAATGCCCTCAGGGGTGGATCACGGTCAATGCACCTACAAGACGTTCTACGGCGTGCTCAAGGAGGCCGCTCGCTGGCTGACCAGCATGCAGGTCTCGCACGTGGCGATGGAGGCCACAGGCATCTACAGCATGCCGGTCTATCACGCGATGATCAAGCATGGGCAGTTTGAGCAGGTGCTGGTTTGCAATCCCGCGCACGTCAAGAACACGCCGGGCCGCAAGACCGACCACGCCGATGCCGAATGGCTGGCCCAGCTGCTGGAATGCGGGCTGCTAAATGCCCACTTCATCCCCAGCGCCGAGGTCAAGGCCGCCCGTGATGTGCTGCGCTATCGCACCAAGGAGCAACTGGTCGACGGCCTCGGTATGGGTGAGCCATTGAGCGGACTGTTTGTCGGATGAATATGGCATGATAAGGGGCATGGCACCCCGCAAGTACGAGCAGGTGCTCCGCGCCGAGGCCGCGGAGGAGACAAGGCGTCGGATCCTGAACGCGGTCGGCCAGTGCCTGCGTGAGGCGCCGACCGAGCAGCCCAGCCTGGGGCGGGTGGCCGAGCTGGCCAAGGTGTCGAGGTCGACGATCTACGCCGACTTCGGCTCGCGGTCGGGCCTGTTCGACGCGTTCGTGGTCGACCTCTGGGAGCGCACCGGTCTGGGTGAGCTCGGCAGGGCGGTGGACGCCGCCAGCGCGCGCGACCACCTGCGCGAGGGCATCCGGGCGGCCAGCTGGATGAAGGGCAAGGAGTTGGCGGTCTACCGCGTGCTCCACGCCATGGACCGGTTTGACCCCGAGTCCGCCGGCGGCGCCGTACGCCACATGGAGACCGACCGGCGGGCCGGCATGCAGAGCCTGGCCGAGCACCTCGAGCGGGAGGGCGAGCTGCGCGAGGGACTCACCGTCGACCAGGCGATCGACGCACTGTGGGTGCTGACGAGCTTCGAGAGCCTCGACCTGCTGGTGACCGGCCGCAGCCACACAGTCGACGAGGCGATCGACATCCTGGTGGATATGGCCGAGCGAGCCGTGTGCCGGACGCCGGGCGCCCTGGCTGCACGCAGCCGGGGCGCCTGACGTCCAGTCGGGCCGGGGTCAGCAGACCACCACGAGGCTGAACGGCAGCGGGTCGGGGTGCTGGGGTGTCGTGGCCTCGGTTGAGGAAGACCCTCGACGGCAGCGCCGCATTGTTGACAACGTAGTCGCCGTTGTCCCCCGTGACGATCTGGAGGTTGCTGATCATCCCACTGGGGCAACGGGCTGTGTTGGCATCGACCTTCGTGCAGGCGGGGCTGCCCGCGCGAAGCCAGGGCTGCGTCGTTTAGAGAGGCCATCTATCGCGGTGTCGCCATTCGGCGGCCACCGCCTGATCATTCGGTGTCCCATGAGGACAATCGCGCGGCCGTGGACGTTCCCACGGTAGGGGCGCACCGCCACCCCCGGGCAACGCCCGCCCAAACGTCTGCCCGAACGTGCGGCCTGCCCGCCGCCGGACGCCGCAGCCCCGCCGGGGCGACCGCGATCAGGCCGCGACGGCCGGGTTCCGGAACAGATCGGCCAGGCGGGCAGGGGCGGTGAGGGGGAGGAGGTGGTTGTGACCGGTGACGATGGTGGTGCGGGCGTCGGGCAACATCCTGGCGAGGTGGTCGACCAGCCGGTGCGTGAAGGGCGGGCTGTCGCCGCCGGCGAGGAGATGGACCGGCTGCTCGATCCGGCGCGCCAGCTCTTCGTCGAAGTGCCACGCGGCGAGCGCGGGCACCTCGCCGGTGAAGCAGTAGCCGCAGTCGCGTTCGGCGCGTTCCAGGCCGTCTCGGCCGAGCGCGGACTCGATCACGGTCCGGTGCTGCGGTCCGCACACCGCCGCCAGGAAGGTGTCGAAGGCGGTGCGCAGGTCGCCCTGGGCGGCGGCGCCCATCGCCGCGCTCAAAGCAGGGCCGATCGCGGCGGCGACGGTCGCCTGGTCCTCCGGCGGCAGGAGCGGGTTGATCAGCGGCGGCTCGACCAGGACGAGCTCGCCGACCAGCTCCGGGTGGTCGAGCGCCAGCTGCAGTGCGACCACGGTGCCGGAGGAGTGCGCGAGTACCCGCGCCCGCCCGATCCCCAGACGGCGCAACAGATCCGCGCACTCGGCGGCGTGGTCAGCCACCGACAGCGGCTCGGCGGGTGCGGGGTCCGCGTACCCCGTGCGGGTCACGCGGATCCGGCGCAGGTCGGCGACGGCCGGCTCGCGCTCGAGCGGGACGAACCAGTCGGCGAAGACGCTCGCGTGGATGAGGACCAGCGGCTTGCCGTCGCCGCCGGAATCGGTGTGTTGCATGGGAGATTCTCCTGTTCTCGGTCTGTGGGTCGGGTCAGCCGGCGTAGAGGCGGAGCTCGATGCCGTCGGGGTCGTGCAGGCCGACGAGGACGGCGCCGCCGCGGTGGCCGGGGACGATGCCGCCGTGCTTCTGGTCGATCGCGGCCAGGTGGTCGGCCCAGTGGTGGACGTCGTCCCGCATCGGGACGCGCGCGCGACGAGGTCGAAGCCGGAGAGGGCGGCGGCGTATCTCAACCTGCGGAAAACTCGGCTAGCGGCTGGGTGCCGCGGCAAATCGGAAGGGTCGTTGCAGTGGGTTCCATAGCGTTCGTCCGGACCAGCGAGCTGGCGCCCTTTGGGTCGCTGGTCCGGACGGGATCGATCAGCCGAGGCAGGCCACGGACTTCTCAGTCCAGGTGTTTCCTCCCGTCACTCCGATGGTCTGCAGGATGGGCGTGTTGAAGAATTCCGGGTCGTCCATGGATCTGCGCGTGATCTCCAGGCCGCTGAACCTGTTCGTGTAGGTGATCTTTCCTGCCTGGTTGACGCGGCGCCACTGCTGGCGGGTGTCGTTGACGTTCAGCGGGCGGCTCACCACCGCGGTTCCGCTCGCCTTGCTCGTCACGGCCGCGGCGGCGAGCCCGCCGTCGGCATTGTGCAGGTTGCTGCGCAACACCACGAAGTTGCCCACCTGGATGACTTCCCACCGCTCCTGGTCCCGCAGGTCGGCCGAGTTCAGGTTGGCGAGAGGGCCGTTGTCGGCGCCGCGGCCCATGTCGCGGTTCGCCGGCCCGTCAGCCGCCAGGATGCCCACGCAGGTGGCGGCGTGCGCCGGGGCGGCCAGAGCCACACCGGAAAGCAGGACGGTGCCGGCCGCCAGGGCCGCGCCGCCGATCCGGGCGGCCAACCAGGAGCGCTTGTGGAGCGAAACGGTCGTCATTACCGTGTTCCCTTTCTCTTTCTGTTTTCTCTGTCTTGTGCAGGCCGGTTGGCCTCACAACTGGAAAGGACGAATTCACTGGACAGTACGAGCGGTGCAGGCCCGTCACCTCATAACCGGTCGAAATACACACAAGCCTGTCCGCCGATGGCGATGCCGAGGAGAAGACGGGTGCGCTGCATTCCGTTTCGGTTTCTCAGCCGACATGGGCGAGGAGTACGGCGAGCCGGCGCTTGGCGCGTGCGGTCCGGCTATAGACCGTGCCCAGCGGGATCTTCAACCTGGCGGCGATCTCTCTTTGTGTCAGATCTTCGAAGTACGCCAGTCGCACCACATCGCGCTCATCGACGGGAAGCCTGTCCAGCGCTTGCCTGACCTGCCATGCCTGCCAGGCCGAATCCAGGGACGGTTCCTCCATCGGCAGGTTCTCGCCGAGCGTGAGGCCGCCATGGTGCCGGGCTTCGCGCCGCCATATATCGACAGCCGTGCGCCGGGTGATTGAGTAGAGCCACGGCAGAAGTTCCCGCCCCACGTCGAAGACCTTGGCCGCCTGCCAGGCTCGAACGAAGGAGAGTTGTACGGTCTCGGCCGCCATGTCCCTGTCGTCCAGCAGGTGCAACGCGAGGGAGAACAGAGAGGTCGAGTACCGGCGGTACATCTCTGCCAGGGCGTCTTCGCTGCCGTTTCTGAAGCGCTCTCCCAGCGAAGGATGGGTGGGAGTCTTCATGGCTCATCTCGGCGGTGTACGTGGGCTACATGCCTCAGCAGGCGCACGCCGCTGCGGAATGTCCGTTCCGCGGCCGGGGTGAAGCGGGTCGGGTGAAACGGACCGGTGAACAGTGGGATGCCTGCGCCGGCGACGATCGGGTGCTGCTTGACGATCAGCTCGTCGATCTCGGACAGAAGGGCACCGGCCAGGCGGCCTCCGCCGGACAGCCAGATGTCCAGGCCATGGTCTCTTTTGAGCCGGCGTACAAGATCAAGGGGGTCGCCATCGACGATCAGCTCGGGATCCGCATCCGCCAGCGTGCGGGAGATGACATATTGCCGCAGGTGGGGGAAGGGACTGGTCACTCCTGCGGCCATCGCCGGCTGGTAGCTGCTCCGTCCCATGATGACGGTGTCGAAACGCCGGTTCGGCGCGCCATTCAATCCGAGTTGGGGCCGCAGCGGCCGCGGCACGGTCTCGGGGAATTCGGCCGACAACTCCTCCTGATGGTCGCCTTCGAGAAGAAAGAAGTCCGACTGGCCTGCCGGTCCTGCGATATAGCCATCAATCGTGGCGTTTATCAGATAGACGAGTTTACGCACAGCAATTCCTCATCAGATTTCCTCTGCCGTCGCCGTTCAGGTGCGATACAGGGGCTGCTTTGTATAGGTGACGGGGATGGAGTAGATGGGTTCGTCGAGTACGGTGTCCGATCTACGCCGGGCGACCGCGCGCACATACCCGAGATGGCGTCCGCGATCGGCGTTGAGAACGTTGATTTCCGCCTCGTTGTCCGGTGCGATCGCCCGTTGCCATTCCAGCCAGTGCTTCCAGCCGTCCGTCATGGTGTCGGCGAGGTCCACGCGGGCGATGCCGCTGCGTTCCCAGTGGCGGTGCCACCAGTGGGCCGAGTGCAGGCAGGCCATGCTCGGCTCCCACCAGCCCCGCAGATGCTCGGGGACCGGTCCGTCGATCTCCTGGGTCAGTCCCGCGCCGGCGATGCCGATCTGGCCGCCCGGCCGGACGAACCGGGCCAGATAGTTGAGGTACAGATCGTCGGTGCCGTAGTAGACGAAGGAGTCGATGCTGATGACGGCGTCGAAGAAGCCCGCCGCAAACGGCAGGGATCGGGCGTCGGCGTGGATCGGGAACACCGCGTGGTCGGCGCCGGCGTCGCGGATGCGGTGCAGCCGCTCGTCCGCGCCAAACCACAGGTCCGTTGCCCAGACCTGGACGTCGAACTCGCGGTGCAGGAAGATCGATGATGCGCCACGGCCGCAACCCAGATCCAGCACCCGCATCCCGCTCTGTAACGTCATCGCCTGGGTGAGCCATTCGGTCAGCCAGAGCGAGTTGGCTCCGCCGCTGACGCTGGAGCGGATCCAGTCGGGGTGGTAGCGGGACGAGCGCGGGAACCGCGGCGAGTCGAGGGAGCCGGGACGGGACGTCATGCCGCACCCGCCACCGTCGTGGCCCGCTGGTCGAGGACGTCGTCGATCGCGCGCTGGAGCTCGGCCACGGCCCGGGGCACGTCGGTCACGCGGTACCACCTGGCGATCGGGACGGCGTCCGGACGTACCAGCAGAGCGCCGCCGGTGTGGAGGCCGAGCGCGTGAGCGGTGGCCGGGGGCAGCGTCGCGACGTCGACCGGCACGCCGGGCTTGAGGCGGGCGGCGGCTGTCGGCCAGGCGGAGTCGTCGTCGCCGGCGAAGAGGGTCAGCCCGTCGCCGACCAGGTCCAGCGTCGAGACCGGCGACCGGCCGGGCGCACCCGGCGCGACCCAGGCGTGCTGGAGGCGCCCGCCGAGGTCGTGGAGGAGCTCGGTGAGGACGGCGTGGCAGCGTCCCTGCGGGTCGGCGGCGCGGGCGACGTCGGCGGCCGCCAGCGGCCGCATCTCCGCCTCGTAGGCGTCGAGGAAGTGGGCCGGCGCCCAGCCCCGGACGACCCACGCGAGGCGCCATCCGATCGCGATCCCGTCGCGCACGGCCATGGCCAGGCCGTTGCCGCCCCGCGGCGTGACCCGGTGTGCGGCGTCGCCGGCCAGGAACACACGGCCGGACGAAAAGGTCGTCGCCAGCTTGGCACCGGCCGTGAAGGCGCTTTGACGCACGATGTCGACGGCCAGATCGGGCACACCCGAAGCGAGCCGGATCCGGTCCGCGAGGGCCTCGGGCTGCGCGAGCGCTTCCACGTCGTCGTCGGGCCCGAGGACCACGCCGAACTGCCACCGGGTACCGCCGCCGGAAGGGATGAGCACACCGGCGCCGTCCGGGAGGCTGATCGAGTAGAGCGCGTAGCGGTGCGGACCGAGGACCGGCCACAGCGGGGCACGGAACTCGGCGCTGATCCCGCGCATCAGCCCATCCTCCCCCACGGACTCGATGCCCAGACGCTCGCGGGTCGGGCTGTGGGCGCCGTCCGCCGCGACGACGTACGCCGCGCTGAGCTCTTCGACCGCCTCGCTGCCGCGGCTGCCGGCGCCCCGGACCGAGAGCCGCACGCCCCCCTCGTCCTGGCCGATCCCGACGACCTCCACGCCCCGGCGGACCGGGCGGCCGCTCATGCGGGCGAGGTGGTCGGCGAGTACCTGCTCGAGGTGGTCCTGCGGCACCCGGGCAGAGGCCGTCGGGCTGACCACGGAGCTCTGCGCCAGGTCGGGCACGTTGATCGGCACCCGGGTGCCGTCCCCGGCCTCGGCGACGGTGCGGGTCTGCAGCAGGGCGAGGTCGACCTCGTCGGCCCCGGCCCGCAACTCCTCCTCCAACCCCCAGCCGCGGAAGATCTCCATCTGTCGGACGGTCACCCCCACAGCCCGGGGCAGCGCGGACACCTCGGCCCGTTTGTCGAGCACGAGCACGTCGAGGCCGTGGCGGGCCAGCTGCGTGGCGGCGACCAGGCCGGCCGGTCCGGCGCCAACGACCACGACGTCGTGGTCGTGCGACCGGGTAGTGCGGTGAGCCATGTCGGTGAACCCTTTTCAGAAGACACTGCGTACGGTTAAATGGAGCATGGAGGTTAGCCGGACATGCTGTCAAGTCAATATGGGGCAGACTGCGCCCCCCGACCGTGCTGGACCACGGGACACCCCTCACGAGGGCAGGCCGCAGCACGTCGAGCACGCTCACGTCGCGGCCGGTCGCGGTCGCCGAAGGTCAGGCGTGGCGACCGGTGGTGGAGAGCGTCGCGCCCAGCCCGATCATCACGCCGCCGGTGGCGCCCAGCCGGTCGAGACGCTGGGGCTTGCGCGCGAACCACGTCTTGGCGCGTGCCGATGCCCAGCACGAGTCCGACGCCACCGCCACGAGGGTGGATGAGCAGTCCGAACAGAAGCAGCTGCGGCGCCGGATCGCCCTGCCGGACCGGAAAGGGCAAGGTCGCCGTCCAATACCACACTTCCGGCTCGAGCCCGCGCTCGCCAAGGCGCTCACCGTGGCCACCCCGGCCCTCCGCAAGCCGGGCACGCTCTGGATCGAGTTGCCCCGCCCCGCCGCAGCCGGCGCTGAACCGGCCGGACACGTGCGGATCGGGTACGCCCGCGCCTCCACCGTCCGGCAGTCCCTGGACACCCAGTTCGACGCGCTCCAGGGCGGCGGCGTCACCCGCGTCTTCTCCGAGAAGATCTCCACCCGCGCCACCACCCGCCCCGAGCTCGACAAGGCCGTCACCCTGGCCCGCGAGTTCCGCTCGGCGGGCGTCGCGGTCACCCTCGTGGTGCACGAGCACAAGCGGCTCGGCCGCGGCCTCGACCTGGCCGCCCTGGCCGAGCAGCTGCGCGCCGCCGGCATCGGCCTCGAGTTCCTCACCGGCGAACTGCAGGGCTCCCACGGCCCCTCCGGCGTAGTGTTCACCGTGCTCGCGGCCTTGTCGGGAATGGAACGCGAGTACATCCGCGACCGCACCCTGGAAGGCCACGAATCCGCCCGCAGCCGCGGCAAGACCATCGGCGGCGCCGCCGTCACCGACGACGCCATGCTGTCCATGGCCCTGCACCTGCGCCAGCAGAACCTCAGCCTGCGCGACATCGCCGCCCGGCTCGTCATCACCAAGGGCAAGAAGAAGGGCCAGCACCCCTCCCCGGCCACCGTCCTGCGCATGCTGCGCGAACACGACGCCGACGCGGCAGCGGCGCCTGCCATGGGCTGAACGGTCCCCACGCGCGCCGCCTTACCGCCAGTGTGGAGCCGGTTGTAGCGCCGGGCCGAGCGTGCCGCCGGGAATGATCGTCCCGTTCGCGGCCAGTTGCACCGCGGTGGCCGCCGCCTGCAGCATTGCTTCCTGAGGCGGCGGGCTCGTCCACACCGCCGCCGACCGGCTGCTCTGGTTCGGCACCGGTAGCCGTACCCATTCCAGAGTGGTGCGGTTGTGCCGTTCATGCCGTTAAGTGACAGAGGGAACACTCGGCGTCTCGGGTGCGGGTGGCCCGGAATTGGCACCGGCAAGCCCGGCGGGGGCGCGCATGGTGCAATACTGCGGCCTACCTGGGCGGATGAACCTCGGACGGCGGTCCTGTTACCAACGGGTTTCAGAAACATTCTGCAAACTCTTGCAGTCTTTGCGGAAATCAAAGATTGTTCTGCTACGCGGACGGCCGTCCCCAACCCGAACACGCCACAGTCACGGGAAGTAGGTCCATCCCCCCATGGAACGAGCTCGGCCATCCCTGCGCAGCAGGGTTCGAACTGCCCTCCTCACCGCTGCGGTCGCTGCGTGCGGTCTCACCCCGGTCGCCGCGACGGTCGCCGCGACCCCCGCCAGCGCCGCCGTCACCCTCAACGACAGCGAGGTGACGGCCAACCTGTGGGAATGGAACTGGCCTTCCGTCGCCGCGGCCTGCACCAACCACCTGGGCCCGGCGGGATTCGGCGCGGTGCAGGTGGCGCCGCCGCAGGAGTCGGTCAGCCTGCCCAACCACCGTGACGGGGTCCACCCGTGGTGGGAGGTGTACCAGCCGGTCTCCTACAAGCTCGACTCCCGATTCGGAAACCGCGCCCAGTTCGCCTCAATGGTGACGGCCTGCCACAACGCGGGCGTCCGCGTCTACGTCGATGCGGTCGTCAACCACATGGCCGGCACGAACAACGCCGACGGCGTCCAGGGATACGCCGGCACCTCCTTCACCGGCTACAGCTACCCGGCCGTCCCCTACGGCCACGGCGACTTCCACCACCCCGGCGACAATTGCCCGACCGGCGGCGCGATCAACGACTGGAACAACGAGTCACAGGTGACGAGCTGCGAACTGCTGTCCCTGTCGGACCTGTACACCGAGAAGGACGACGTCCGCGGCAAGATCGCGGCCTTCCTCAACGACCTGATCGGACTTGGCGTCGACGGGTTCCGGGTGGACGCCGTCAAGCACATCAAAAAAGATGACTTCGCCGCGATCCTGAGCAGGCTCAACAACACGACCGCGGAGAACAAGCGGCCGTACGTGGCCCAGGAGATCTTCGACGGCGCCAGCAACGACGCACTGAAAGCACGGGCGTTCATCGGCAACGGCGACGTCCTGGACTTCGCCTACGCCAAGGGCATCAAGGCCCAGTTCCAAGGATCGATCTCCAACCTCGCGAACATCGGAAACTGGAACCTCGACGCGCCCAGCGCCAACGTCTTCGCCATGGTCACCAACCACGACCTCGAACGCGACGGCGTCACGCTGTCCTGGCGCGACGGCACCGACTACACGCTCGCGAACTACTTCATCCTCGCCCATCCGCACGGCAAGCCGTCGGTCTACGACAGCTTCACCTACACTAACCGCCACCAGTCCCCGCCCGCCAACGGCAGCGGTTTCGTCACCGACACCGCGTGCGGCGCCGCTTGGAACTGCCTCACCCAGACCACGGGCATCAAGGGAATGGTTGGCTGGGCCAACGCCGCCAAGAGCGTCAAGACCGTCTCGGACTTCAAGGCCGTCAACAGCAACGTGATCGGCTTCCGCCGGGGCGACCGCGCCTGGATCGGCATCAACGACTCCGGCAGCTCCTCCACCGCTGAATTCACCACTGGCCTGGCCGACGGAGACTACTGCGACGTCATCTCCGGCGCCGTCTCGCCGTCCGGCTGCACCGGCACGAAGATCACGGTCTCCGGCGGCAAGGCCACCGTGACCATCCCAGCCAACAACGCGGTCGCGTTCCACATCAACTCGAAGGTCAACACCGTCAAGGTCGCGACGACCTTCAACGTCTCCGCCAACCTCACCGCCGGCCAGACCCTGCACATCGTCGGCAACACGGCGGCCCTGGGCGGCGGCGGCACCGCGAACTCGGTCGCGCTGGCCGCCAATGGCGACGGCACCTACAGCACCACCACCGACCTGCCCGCCTCCACCACGATCTCCTACAAGTACCTGATCAAGAACGGGTCCTCGGTGGTGGAGCAGGAGGCCGCCAACCGGACCTTCACCACCCCGGCCTCCGGCACCGTCACCCGGACCGACACCTACATCCCACCGCCGATCGAGGAGAAGGTCACCGCGACTTTCAATGTCTCCGCAGACCTCACCGCCGGCCAGACCCTGCACATCGTCGGCAACGTCCCCGCCCTCGGCAGCGGCGACAACGCCTCCTCGGTCGCGCTCAGCTCCGCCTCGGGCGGCGGCTACACCGCCGAGATCCAGCTTCCGGTCTCGACCGCGATCTCCTACAAGTACCTGATCAAGGAGGGCTCGGCGGTCGCCCAGGCCGAGATCGCCAACCGCACTTTCACCACCTCCGCCACGGGCACCGTCACCCGCACTGACACCTTCATCCCGCCGCCGGTCAGCGATAAGATCGCCACAACGTTCACGGTCACCGCCAACGCGGCCGCCGACCAGGACGTCTACGTGGTCGGGGACAACGCAGCGCTGGGCGCGTGGAATCCGGCCGCCGCGATCAAGCTGCCCGCTCAGGGCGGAACCTCGTTCAGCGGCGTCGTCGAGCTGCCCAAGTCGACCACGGTGAAGTACAAGTACATCAAGAAGACCGTGGCTGGCGCGGTGACCTGGGAGTCGGGCGCCGACCGGAGCCTCACCACCCCCGCTAGCGGAACCCACTCAGTGACCGAGTCCTTCCGCGGTGACACCTCCTCCCAGATCGCCACCTACTTCAACGCCAACGTCACCACCTGGTACGGCCAGAACGTGTACGTCGTCGGCAACATCGCCGCCCTCGGTGGATGGAACACCAACCAGGCGGTCGCCCTGTCCTCGGCCGACTACCCCATCTGGCGCGCGTCGCTCAACCTGCCCCCCAACACCGCGGTCGAGTACAAGTACATCAAGAAGAACCCCGACGGCGCCGTCACCTGGGAGTCCGGTAGCAATCGCACCTTCACCACCCCACCCGCCGGCACACACACCAACAACGACACCTGGAGGTAACCACCCGTAGGACCCGCCGTGGGCGGCGCCACTGACGACACGGCGCCGCCCTCGCCAGGTCACCGGGAGCAGCTCGATGTAGTCGGACTCGCTTAGTGGCTACGGGATTTCCGTGCTCAACACCTGAACCACTCCAGCCTTCCAAAGCACCCGCGCCACGGGCCCCGAACCACGGGTGGTCTAGAAGCAACGCCGTTCAGTTAGGTGTGGGGCCTGTCAGTCAAGGGTTGCCAGTAGGCAAAACAGCGGAGCCGCCGTAGAAGAGGTCTGTCACTCCAAGACATCCTCACCACGGGAGCTCCGCTGTTGGAACAGACTGCCATAACGCGGATGGTCAAGGTAGCGGCCGGGGTATTCGCGCCGGGTCATATCGGTGAGTTGACCCGGATCGTGCCGTTCGAGATGGTCGATGATGTGCTGGCGGTGACCAGGGCTGCCCAGCGGCGGGTTCGGCTGGTGCCGGCACGGGTCACCGTGTACCTGCTGCTGGCCGGGGCATTGTTCGCCGAACTGGGCTATCGGCAGGTCTTCGACCGGTTGTGCGCCGGTCTGGCGGGTCTGGCGCCCTCCAGACCGAGCGGCAGCGCGTTACGCCAGGCCCGTCAACGTCTGGGGGCCACGCCGTTGAAGGCCCTGTTCGACCTGGTTCGCGGTCCGGTGGCCACGTCCGCGGCCGCGACACGATGGCGCGGGCTGCTGGTCGTCGCGGTCGACGGCACCCTGCTGCCGGTACCGGACGCCCCGGACAACCTCGCGATGTTCGCCAAGCAGCGATGCAACAACGGGGCCGGGGGCTATCCGCAGATCCGGCTGGCGGCACTGGTGGCCTGCGGGACGCGGGCGCTGATCGGGGCGGCGTTCGGCCCGGCCACCACCGGCGAACTGGAGTACGCCGGTCGGCTGGCGGGTGATCTGCGGCCCGGGATGCTGCTGCTGGGCGATCGGAACTTCGCCGCGGCCGACCTGCTGAACCGCCTGGCCGCCACCGGCGCGCATCTGCTGGTCCGGTGCAAGTCCGGGCGGAGGTTGCCGCCGGTGGCCCGGTGCGGCGACGGCTCGTTTCTGGCCCGGATCGGCGCACTGACCGTCCGGGTTATCGACGCCGAGATCAGCCTCGCGTCGGCGCGGGGAACCCGCACCGGCCACTACCGGCTGCTGACCACCCTCACCGACCCGTCGGCGCACCCGGCCGCCGAACTGATCCGGCTCTACCACGAGCGTTGGGAGATCGAGACCGCCTACGCGGAGCTGAAATCCACGATCCTGGGCGGGCGGGTCCTGCGTGCCCGCACCCCGGCCGGGGTCGAGCAGGAGGTCTGGGCGCTGCTGGTCGCCTACCAGGCTCTGCGGACCGCGATGACGGATGCCACCGACAGTGTCGCGGGCACCGATCCGGACCGGGCGGGCTTCACCATCGCGCTGTCGGCCGCCCGCGATCAGCTGATCCTGGCGGCGGGCATCATCGCCGACACCGTGGTCGACCTGGTCGGAGTCATCGGCAGCCACGTGCTGGCCCAACTTCTGCCCGAACGGCGAGTCCGCACCAAAGACCGCATCGTCAAGCGAGCGATCTCCAAATACAACGCTCGCGGACCCGCCATCGACCGGGCCACCTACAAAGCCACCATCAACGTCACCATGCTCACAACCGACCCTTGACACCGCTCAACCCCGCCTAACTGAACGGCGTTGGGTCTAGAAGAGCACTGAAGATCTTGTTCGCACGGGGTACTCCGGTGCAGTCCTCGGTTTCTCAGACGGGTTTGGAGACCAGCGTCCAGGTCCCACTCGTGCGGGTAAGCCCAAGGTTGATCAGGGTTCGCAGGTTAAGCGCGGCGGCGCGGATGTGGAGCCAGGCGTTGTTCTTGATAGTGCCGACATACCGTAATCGCCGGTTGCCCCGTGCGACGATCCAGGCGATGGCGCGTTCGACGGGGGGCCGCCAACGCCGGTAATCGTCCCGCCAGACCAGGTTGGTGGCGGCTTGCCGGCGGGCGGCGGCAAGCTCGTCGTGGTGCGGGCGAATGGTGAGGATACGCCCGGCTTTGGCCTTGGTGCAGCGCGAGCGCAGCGGGCAGCCGGTGCACTGGCCGGTGAAGAACGCCTTGCGCTGCAGATTGCGGCCTGACGGCGCCGCCAGCGGGACCTGGTGCCCAGCCGGGCAGGTCACGGTGCCGCCGGCGGTGTCGATGGCGAAGTCATCCAGGTCGAACCCGCCGGGCACGGCCGGGCGCAACGGCGCGGGTTTGATCACGGCGCGATGCCCTGCGTCAATGAGCGCCCGACGACAGGACCCGGAGGAGTAGGCGGTATCGCCGAAGACCTCCACAGGGCCGTCCTCCTCGGCGAGCAGGTCCAGGGCGAGGACGGCCTCGTGATGGGCGGCGCCTGATCCGGGCCGCAACGTCACGGCGGTGAACAGGCCGGTCTCGGGTTCGACCGCCACGTGGGCCTTGAAGCCGTCCTGGCGGTGGGTGCGGGTTTTGTGCACGTGCCGCGATTCGGGGGCGACGGTGGAGATCACCCGGTCGGGGACGGTGCGCCGGGCGATGCGCCAGCGCCCGTCGCGGCCGTCGGAGTCGTCGGCCGGTTCGACGTCCTGGCCGGCGACCAGGGCCGGCAGGCCCACCGCGTTGGCCGCCTGCTCCTCCAAGGGCTGGGCGGGCAGGCCGGCCAGCAGGCGGATGGCGTCGGTGACCAGGGCGTCCACCAGCGCGGCCCGGGCCTGCTCGTCATCCCAGGCGATGCGCGGCTTGCCCGGATCGGCGTAGTCATGGGCGGTGCAGGATGTGGCCGCGACCTGGACGGCGCCGGGCACGTGGCGGATCACCCGCCGGATGGCGGCGATCAACTGGGTGACGGTGTCCTGGGTGGCCACCGCGTCGTCCAGCACCGCCGAGTCCAATGCCCGACGCTGCCTGCCCTTGAGCACCCCTGTGGCGGCGACCACCTCGCCGACGGCCTCGAACAGGCGGTTCGGGCGGCGGGAGCGGGCCAGCCGCCGCCGGAAGTAGGTCAGCAGCGACGGATCGAAGGCGGTGTCATACAGTCCCAGCCCGCAGGCCGCCTTCCACCGCAGGTCACACCGCAACGCCTGCACGGTGTCGACGTCCGGCAGCCCGTGCAGCGTCTGCAACACCACCGCAACCGCCAGGACCTGCGGCGGCATGCTCGGACGCCCGTTGCGCGAAGGGTACATGTCCGCGAACATCTCCGCGGGAAACAGCGCCTGACGATGCTCGGCCAAGAACGCGAACACGCTCCCCACCGGAATCAACTCCCGGCAGCTCTGCCACACATCCGGCCCGACCAGTTCTCCGGCCCACTCACCCTGCACATCAACCACTCTGGCCTCATCTCAGGTAGGACGAGGCCAGAACACAAGATCTTCAGTGGACTTCTAGCCTAGGTCGTGCCGCCTGTCGCTGTCTCCTCTTCCGCACGGCCCTCATGGATGTACATGATGTTGGCGTGGGCGAAGACAGTTCGGTTCGTGGGACGCATCCGTCCTGACTCAACCGCCGTGAGCAAGACCGAGCTACCCGTGTGCAGCACGAGGTTGGTCGATCCTCATCTACAGAGGGCTCTTTCATCGTCGTTGCCGTGCGGCGAGGGAGGCTCATAGCTACTCATGCGATTAAGTGTCCCGAGTCATTAGCCTCGGGCTTTCGCCTGGGCGGCGTGGGATCTGATCGTTTACATAAGAAAAGTGCTCTCTGAACTGGGAGGATAGGGCTTGTCGAAGGTCCTGTCCGCGCCGAGTTCCGGAGCACTTTTCCCGTGCAGACTATCGCTTCCAGCCAGAAGATCGTCGTGTCATCGGACGGGCGGGGAATCCTCAGCCAGGCCGGCGGACTGCTGCTGATCGAGACCCTGCGCGTCAGCGGGCTGGGACAGGGCATGTCGCAGGCTCTGTCCCGATGGCGTAAGCCAAGGTCGGTGCACGACCCCGGAAAGATCATCACGGATCTGGCGGTCGCCCTCGCGCTGGGCGGGGACTGCCTGGCCGATGTGGCGGTGCTGCGCTCCTCACCGGAGCTGTTCGGGCCGGTGGCCTCCGACCCCACGGTCTCCCGCCTGGTCGCCGCGCTGGCCGAGGCCGGACCGACAGCATGACGCCTGATCCGCGCAGCGCGGGCGGCGGCGCGGGAACAGGTCTGGAAGCTGGCGGGAGAACATGCCCCGGGCGCGGGCGGCGCGCTGATCCCGGTGGACCTGGACGCCACCATCGTGATCGCGCATTCGGAGAAGGAATCAGCGGCGCCGACCTGGAAGAAGAGTTTCGGGTTCCATCCGATGACCGCGTTCATCGATCACGGCACGGGCGGGACCGGCGAGGCCGCGGCGCTGCTGCTGCGCAAAGGCAACGCCGGTGCCAACACCGCCGCCGATCACATCACCGCCGGCCGCCTGGCCCTTAACCAAATCCCCGCGCGCCTGCACAGACAAGTTCTCATCCGCACCGACTGCGGAGGCGGCACCCACGAGTTCCTGAACTGGGTGAACGCCCGCCGCCTGAAGTACTCGATCGGCTTCAACCTGACCGAGGACATCTGCGCGGCGATCCTGGCCTTGCCGAAAGACATGTGGGAAATCGCCTACGACGCCGGCGGGCAGGTCCGGGACGGGGCGTGGGTGGCGGAGCTGACCGGAATGCTGGACCTGACCGGCTGGCCGGAGGGGATGCGGGTCATCGTCCGCAAGGAACGCCCGCACCCGGGCGCTCAGTTGCGGTTTACCGACATCGACGGGCACCGGTTCACGTGTTTCGTCACCGGCACCCGCCCGGGCGGCGGCCGTGGCCAGCTCGCCGACCTGGAACTGCGGCACCGGCGGCGGGCCCGCTGCGAGGACCGCATCCGCTCCGCCAAGGACACCGGGCTGCGCAACCTGCCGCTGCACGGCTTCGCCCACAACCAGGTCTGGCTGGAACTGGTCGCTCTGGCCTGCGAGCTGACCGCCTGGACCCAGTTACTGGCTTTTCACGGTGGCCCGGCCCGCCGGTGGGAACCCAAACGGCTGCGGCTACGGCTGTTCTCGGTCGCCGGACGCCTGGTCAGGGGTGGTAGAAGGATCCGGCTCCGCCTGGACCGGCAGTGGCGGTGGGCCGGTCTGATCGCCTCCGGGGTCACCCGCTTGCAGACCCTGCCCGCACCCTGACCATCGGCAATCGTCCCGGCAATCCCAGGAAGGAGCACTCGGCCGGGCCTGTGGAACCCCGCTCACCCGGCGCGAAAGTCGGGCCGCCGGGCTGATCAGCGACTGAAAAGTCTCGGTTGGTCGGCTCGCTACGCGACCCGCTCAGACTCACGAAACATCGAGGTTAGGCGGCGAACCTCGCTAATGTCCTCGTCGTGGACGCTCATGGAGTGGTCGTTGGACGATTCCGCGGTGCAGGTCGCGGCAAACCGAGATTCTCGCGCAATGTTCTGCCTGCATATGCGGTCCGGAATCGGCCGCGCTTCTGCAGTTCCGGGATGACAAGGCGCGTGAATGCGGCGACAGGGCCTTGGAGATAGGGGAAGGGCACGACGAAGCCATCGGCGGCACCCTCGTCGAGCCAGCTCTCCATGATGTCCGCGAGGCCGATCGCGGGCCCGGCGATCACGCCGGGATTCTGGCGTTCAACTGGGCCCAGGAGTTCGGCGAACTCGCGTAATTGGGCCTCCGCCTCCACGCGCGTCTCTGCCACGAGGACGGGCGGGAGCACGGCGAGTACGAGGATCGAGTCGGGGTCTCTTCCGAACGCGGCGGCTCGTCGGCGGAGGTCCTGTCGGGCCTCCCTGGCCTGCAATCCGCCCCCGGGGCCGAGTGCGAGGTCGGCCTCGCGCGCAGTGAGCTCCCGGCCATCTTCGCTCATCCCCGCCTGCAGGATGACGGGATGGCCCTGAGGCGGGCGTGCGAGGCCGAGCGCGCCGGTTACCCGGAAGTGCGTGCCTCGATGATCGACTAGTTGGGCCTGAGTCGCTTCCCGTGCCTGCGCGCTTGCGCCCCGAGGGGCGAGCACGTCGTCGCCGCTGTCCCAGAGTCGCTTGACGATGTCCACGAACTCCGAGGCGACCTCATACCGTACAGGTGAGCGCAGTTGTCGCGGGTCTATCCCGAAGTTCCGCGCCTCCGTCTCGAATCGGGAGGTGACGACGTTCCAGCCGGCTCGTCCGTCCGACAGATGATCGAGCGATCCCAGTAACCTCGCGAGCGTGTAGGGCTGGGTCAGGCTTGTCGAGGCGGTCGTGATGAGGCCGAGGTGTTCTGTCGCTGCTGCGATCGCTGACAGGAGCAGTGTCGGGTCCAACGACTCGTTCACCATGGAATCGTACTGATGCATCTCGGGAGGACCGGGCATAACTCCCGTTGTCTCGGAGAGGAACAGCGCGTCGAAGAAGCCGCGCTCCAGTTCCTGCGCGACCTCGACGAACGCTTTCACGTCCGTGGCGGGACGGGCGGGAGTGTTCGGGTGGCGCCACCCACGCAGATGGGAACCCGTCGAGTGGGTCAGCGCCACCAGATGCGCGTGCTTCTTCTCGCTCATGCTGCGCTCCGGTTCGGTCGGGGAAGACCCAGCTGTTCGCGGAGGGTTCCACCTTCTGGTGGGACGAAGACGCCGCGCTGGGCGAGTATCGGCAGTACCCCATCGAGGAAGAGATCTGCGTCGGTGGGAGTCTGCAGGAACCTGACCGCGAACCCGTCGGCAGCACCTGCCTCGTGCCATTCCGTGATCCGATCGGCGACCTGTCGGGGGGTGCCGGCGATGATCAGGCCGGTCGGGTGCTCTCTGAGGCTCGTGCTCTGGGAGCGGCCACGGAGTGCGGCCTGCAGTTCCTCCCGACGGCTTACTGCTTCCTCCTGGCTTGGGGCCACGACAGGAGTGACGCCCGGCCAGATCTGGACGGGCTCCTGCGTTCGCTCGGCAGCGTCGTGTGAGTGGTCGAGTCGTGTCCGGAGGATGAGGACGTCGTCGATCGAGCGCGCGTCCGTGAGTACGACATCGGCTTGCCTAGCGGCAAACGCTATGCTGTCCTCATCGTCGGCGGTGACGAAGAGCACAGGATACGCCTGCGGTGACCGCGACAGGTTTAGAGGTCCCGCGACGTCGTAGTACGTTCCCCTGTGATCGAGCGAGCGCCTCCGCGCGGGACGAAAGTACGTACCGGATCGCTTGTCGGCGACGAGCGCGTCGTCGGCGTAGCTGTCCCAGAGCCCTCGGGCTACCGACAGGAACTCGTCCGCCCGCTCATGGCGATCTCCTCGCGCACCGCCTACATCCCGTGCAAAGCCGCCAGCTTCCCGATGTGAGCATCTCGTGTCCACGTTCCAGCCCGCCCGGCCATCGGAGACGTGGTCAAGACTCGCAAGTCGACGGGCGACGTGGAATGGCTCGTTGGCTTCTGTCGTCACCGTGGCCACGAGTCCGATCTTGTCGGTGAGCATGGCGAGTGCCGAGAGAAGCGTCAGCGGCTCGAGCACGGGCGTGTCAGGCTGCTCGGCGCTCGTAGCAACGTCGTCGGTGACGATGAGTGCGGAGAACCCGGCCCGTTCCACGCGTCGGACGTGGCCAGCGATGACGTGCACGTCGAGCGCTGCGTCCAGCTGTTCGCCGGTGTGCTCGCTGCACGGCAACGTGGCGGTTGAGAACCGCAGCGGGGGTCGAGCAGGCATATCAAGTCCTCACTACTGTGTCCAGGGGTCTGTGGCGATGGTTCGTTGCTCTCCGGAATGAGGTGCAGGTGGTTGTCCCGACCTCAGGCACTCGGTCATCACCAGTCACCAGGTCGCCGGTACGCCCTGTCGAAGTAGATCAGCGGCGCCGCAGACTCTGTAAGGGCATCGATGGCATACACCTCGGCGACGATGAGCTGACTGCTTCCCGCATCAACACGCTGCGTGATCCGGGCCGTGAGCCACGCTGCAGCCTCCTCGATCACGGGGTCGCCGGTGACGAGCGAACGCCAGCCGCCTTCCGCGAAACGGTCGATCCCGTGCATTGCGAATCGAGTAGCGATATCTGCCTGCTCCGCCGTGAGGAAACTCACCACGACCTGATCAGCATCTCGGATCGCAGGCCAAGACGACGATGTGGTCGCCACGGAGAAGGCGATGAGCGGTGGCGCAGCTGACACTGAGATCACCGATGTGGAGGTGAAACCCGCTAACGCACCATCAGCCGCTCGCGCCCCGATGATCGTGACGGCCCCGGGATGACGGCGGAAGAGCTCGCGGAACTCGTCGGCCGCCACTGGTGTGAGCTGCGCAGTCATCCGTCGCCTCCTCGAAATGGGGATACTCCCCGGTTGTGTCCTGCTGCTACTCTAAGCGGAGAGTCCCCCGGTTTTCAAGGTGGAGGTGGCAGGTTGGCCGCACATGTTCGGCGGGCAGACGCACGACGTAACTACAACCTGCTCGTTCGTGCTGCGCGCGAAGTGATCTCCGAGAGCGGGTCCGATGTCTCACTGGACGAGATCGCTCGACGCGCAGGTGTGGGAAGCGGCACGCTGTACCGGCACTTTCCCACGCGCTACGCACTCTTGGTCGCGGCGTACTCCGGGGCTGCGGAGGAGTATGCGGCAGTGGGGCACCGGTTGCTCTCTGCGCGTCAAGACGGCGGCGCGTTGCGCGAATGGCTGCTGTTCTTGATCACGCGGATCGCGGAATGCCGCGGGCTCGCGGCGGCTGCTCTGGGCACGGCGGGGGAGAGCGCGGCGCTGTCCTGTACTTTCCATGAGGACCTGCAGGAGGCGGCGGACGTCTTGCTCACCGATGCTTGGGAGCACAAGACCGCTCGTTCAGATCTCACGGCTGCTGAGCTGCTGACCCTCGCGAACGCGATCGCCGGTGCTTGCGAGACCGATCCGCAAGACGCCGAGCGGTTCCTCGACCTCGCGTATTCCGGGCTTGCCCCTCGATGAGCGCGGCGCCGCGCTCACAACTATGAGAGCGCCTTCGGCAGGGCCATCAGCGTCGGCGCGGATCGTGGTGCCCGGGTCGTGGGCACGGTTGATTCCGGTCGCCGGCGAGCATCCCCGATTCACTGGACGAGGCGGTTAGCTGATGGTCGTCTGGCGTAGGCGCTCTCCAACAGGGAGCGGGTGTACGGATGCCTGGGAGCGGTGAGCACATCGGTCACAGCGCCGCGTTCGACAACGGAGCCATCCTTCATGGGACCTCCCCCCGGTTGGTGGACACGCTGATACTGGATCTTGCTTGATTCAGAGGAAGCGAGAAGACCGCCGATGGCGTTGAAGGACTACTCGGAGGAGTTCAAGGCCGATGCCGTGGCCTTGTACGAGTCCACCGAAGGGGCGACCTACAAGGGCATCGCCGCCGACCTGGGCGTGAGCCGGGGTAGCCTGCGCGAGTGGGTGCTGCGAGCGCGTGAGAAGAACGGCGGGGCGCGGGCCGCCCGGCCCCCCGCTCGCGACTCGTCACCGGCACAGGCCGACCAGGCATCCGAGCGCATCCGCCAGTTGGAGGAGCGGGTACGGCAGCTGGAGGCCAGCGAGCGGAAACTGGCCACCGAACGCGACATTCTTCGCAAGGCGGCCAAGTATTTCGCCGGGGAGACAAACTGGTGAACCGCTTCCAGTTCGTTGACGACCACCACCGCGCCTTCGGCGTGAAGCGGCTGTGCCAGGTGCTGAGCGTGAACCGCTCCAGCTACTACACATGGCGCAAGGGCGCCCAGGCCCGCGCGGCGCGTGAGGCGGCCGACCAGGCGCCGGCACAGGAGATCCGCGTCGTGCACGCCGGCTCCGACGGCGCCTACGGCTCACCGCGGGTGACCGCCGAACTACGCGCCGACGGCCAGAAGATCAACGAGAAGCGGGTGGTCCGGGTGATGCGCAAGTTCGCCATTACCGGCACCCGCCTGCGCCGACGCGTCCGCACCACCGTCTGCGAACCCTCGGCGACGCCGGTGCCCGACCTGTTCGGCCGGGACTTCACCGTCGGCGCGCCCGGCCTCAAGTACATGGGGTCGGGTAGCCGGAGGGAATCTCACCCTCCGGCCCCCACAGAACCGTGCGTAATAGTCTCCCATTACACGGCTCTTGCCATCCTTGTCACCAGAAATTGCGGGACCAGCGCCAGTGAGCGAACATCCTTGGGTATCGCTGCGTGATTCCTTGGAAGCACGTCTTGGCTTTATTGAACCCGGCCAGTCGTTTGTACTTTCTGCGGATCCAGCGCACCAGGTAGGCGTTGATGCGCCGGAGGAGTGGTTTCAGCGCGGAGTGGTAGAACGCTCCGTAGTATTGCATCCACCCTCGCACGATCGGATTGATGACCCGTGCGAGTTGAGCGAAGGTATGGCTCGTACGCCGATGGATGCGCCATCGACGCATCTCGGCGCTGATCTTCTTAAGGGCTTCCTTGCTGATCGCGGGCAGGAAGCACGAGAAAGTCACTCCGTACTTGCTACGCGCCGCGCGGACACGGAACGTAAAACCCAAAAACGTGAACGACGTATGCTCATACGAGCCGCGCCGATTTGCGTCCTTGCAGTAGACGATCCGGGTTTTGTCGGGATGTAATCGCAGCCCGACTTCTTCCATCCTGTCCCTTATCGCTTCCACCACTTTCATGGCTTGGCGTTCACTGACGCAGTGCACGACCGCGTCATCCACGTAGCGTTCGAAGGACACGGTCGGGAACTCCCGAGCCATCCACATATCGAACGCATAATGCAGGAACAGATTTGCCAGCACGGGTGAGACCGCTGAGCCCTGTGGGGTTCCACGGTCTCGCTGTTGCAAGGTTCCGTCGGGCATTTGAAGCGGCGCACGCAGCCATCGCTCCACATAGAGCACGACCCAACGCTGGTCGGTGTTGGCCTCCACCGCTTTGACCATGAGGCCCCAGGGAACGCTGTCGAAGAATCTCTGGATGTCGAGATCGATAACCCAGTCGGTCTTGAAGCAGCGCTCTCGGCACTTTCCCACCGCGTCCAGGGCCGACCGTTTGGGCCGGTACCCGTAGGAGTCGGCATGGAACTTCGGTTCCAATTCCTTCTCCAGCCGGACCGCGACCACGGTCTGCGCGATCCTGTCCGCGACAGTAGGAACGCCAAGAATTCTGGTCCCTCCGCCATGCGATTTCGGTATCTCCACCGCTCTTACCGGAGGCGGGAAGTAGCTGCCCGAAGACATCCGGTTCCAGATCTTGTAGAGGTTGCTCCGCAGATCTTTCTCGAATTCCTCGATCGAGCAGCCGTCCACTCCCGGCGCACCCTTATTGGCCTTGACCTTCTCCCATGCCTCCCATACTTCCCACTTCGAGATCTCAAACGACTTGTCTGTTGATTTCAGCTCGCCCACGCGACTCCTCCCAGGACAGCGCCTGGTTGATCGAACGAACACAGCCACGGATGACCCGGCCCCTTCGCTCCACCCCCATTACAGGGATTTCATCACTACTACGGGCCGGTCCGCCGACGAGTCCCGCACCGGTACTCAATCCCTCACGGTTTCTGCCGCTCGGGATGCTTCCTTTCACCGCCGACCTGGCGGAACTATCGGGACTCGCCTTCCCACGTTCCACGCGAAAGCAGCAGATCAGACTCGCGTCGCCTCCATGCCGGGCACCATCTGGCCAGTAAACGGGTATCCGCCAGACTTGTCCTGGAGCCATATCTACACCTCCAGTTTCGATGCCATCTGAATACGTTTTCGACACGTCATCAGCGATTCGCTTGCGCTCGCCTTCCTGATCCCCACCTGACGCCTCTCACGACGCCTTTTCCACATCGCTCACCACGACGGTCTTCAGCCAACGCAGCATGTGGCGGTTTGAAGCCTCCCCCCGCAGGGCGACTCCGAAGGGCCAACCTTCATCATTCGCGCAGCACCGCATTTCAAGAGGCGCCTACCTACATTCCGCACCTCTCTTCCTGCGTTCGTGGCACACCGACATCACGTATCTGCCGGTCGGCGATGGTGAGTTCCTCTACCTGGCGACTGTCCTGGACTGTTTCAGCCGCCGGGTCGTGGGCTGGTCGATCGCCACCCACATGCGCACCGAACTGGTCTGCGACGCCTTACTCGCGGCCTGCCACACGCGCGGAAGCCTGGCCGGTGCGACCTTTCACACCGATCATGGAGCTCAATACACCTCGAAGGAGTTCGCCGCTCTGTGCGCCGAGTTGGGCATCACCCAGTCGATGGGGGCCGTCGGCACATCTGCCGACAATGCCGCGTGCGAAAGTTTCCACGCCTCGCTCAAGCGGGAGACCTTGCGCGGCGCTCACCGCTACGAAGGGCCTTCGATCTGCCGGAACACCGTGTTCCGGTGGCTGGTCCGCTACAACACCCACCGCAGGCATTCGGCCAACGGCTATCGATCGCCTACGAACATCGGCATCAGCAGCAGTCCGATACGATCACGCTCGCCGCATGACAACCCCGATGCGTGTCCACTTCCGCGCACGACCGAGGCCAGATGCCCAACCTGCAAGACCGTGACGCGGCACCGGCATGGCCGGTATCGCCGCAGACTGGACGACATGGCGCTGACCGGACGCCGGATGACGATCAACTTGTCGGTCCAGCGCTTCCGGTGCCTGGCCACCACCTGCCCGCAGGGAACCCGGCCTCCTCGATTCGTCGAGCGTACGCGGCGGCGCGGCCAGGTTGAGTTCCGCGTCCGGTTGCGCCGGGGATGCCGCCACGCGGCGAGGTGCCCGCCGGGCGGGAGGGCGAGTGACGAGAACCGCAGCCTGCGCGGGGCGGTCATGCGAAATCCTCCATATCGCGCTTGTAGCCGGATGCGGACGCGCTCCGCCTCGCCAGTGGTGCGGCGTCTGTGGCGGGTGTCATCGCTGGTTTCCTCCCGGGTAGGTGAGCGCTGGGTCGTGCTGGTCAGTGTTTGCGGAGGCGGGCGACGGTGACCGGTCCGAGGCGATGCTGTCCAGGAGCGAGTGGGTGTACGGGTGCCGGGGAGCGGTGAGCACCTCGGTCACGGTCCCGTGCTCGACGATGGTGCCGTCCTTCATGACGAGCACGCGGTCGCAGACCTCATGGATCACGCCGAGGTCGTGGGAGATGAGCAGCAGTGCCACCCCCAGCTCGTGGCGCAGCTGCGCGAGCAGGGCGAGGATCCGGGCCTGCACGGACACATCCAGAGCGGACACCGGCTCGTCGCAGACAAGCACCTCCGGTCGCGGGGCGATCGCCCGGGCAATCGCGACACGCTGGCGCTGTCCGCCGGAGAGCTCACGACCACGTCGGTGCAGCACATCATCGTCGAGCCCGACGCGGCGAAGCAGCGCGGTGACCTCGGCCCGGGCCTTGATCGCGCCGCGACGGCCGGGTCGTCCGAGGGCTTCGGCGATGATGCGCTCGACGGTGAACCGTGGATCGAACGCGCTCAGCGGATCCTGGGAGATCAGCTGGATCCGGTGACGCTCGGATTGGCGTTCACGCTCTCGCAGCCCGCTCCACGCGGCCCCGTCGAGGCGCACCTCGCCGTGATCGGGGGCGAGCATGGCCATCGCGATCTGCGCGGTCGTGCTCTTGCCCGAGCCGGATTCGCCGACGATTCCGAGGGCCTCTCCGGCATGCAGACCGAAGGTGACGCCGTCGACGGCCTGCCGCCATGTGCCGTCCGGCGACCGGAAGCGCTTGGAGACGGCATCGAGCTCAAGAATGGTCCGTCCGATCGGGTGGGAACGTCCCGGTCCGCTCGGGTCCGCGCGCGACGGCGCGGCCAGACGTGTCGGCGAGTCCCGGGGAGACGTGTCCACGTCCGCTGCGGCGCGGAAGATTCGTCCCGGCGCGCCGAACGTGGGTACCGCGGCGAGCAACTCGCGCGTGTAGGGGTGCGCTGGCCGCAGCAGGATGTCGTCCGGGGTGCCCTGCTCGACGATCAGGCCCGCGGCCATCACCGCGATTCGATCGGCCAAGCGCGCCACCACGGACAGGTCGTGGCTGATCAACAGTATGGCCGTGCCTGCGTCACGCATGTCCGAGAGCAGATCGAGGACCTGCCGCTGGACGGTCGCGTCCAGGGCCGTGGTCGGCTCATCGGCGATCACCAGCGACGGGGATGCCGCGATGGCCGAGGCGATCAGTGCTCGTTGCCGCAGCCCTCCGGACAGTTCGTGTGGATACTGCCGGGCGCGCACCCGCGGATCGGGGATCCCGACGCCCTGCAGCAGCGAGATCACCCGCTCGTCGCGATCTCGGCGGCTGCCCAGCTCATGCACGACCAAGGGCTCTGCGACCTCGTCGCCCACCCGGCGCAGGGGGTCCAGTGAGGTCAGCGCGTCTTGCAGGACGAAGCCGATGCGGGCGCCGCGCAACCTCCGCCAGTCGCGCTCGGCCAACCCCAGGAGCTGCTCGCCGGCGAAGGTCAACTCCTCGGCATCGACGGTCGCACGACTGCCTGTCAGGCCCAGCACGGCGCGGGCCGTGGCGCTCTTTCCCGAGCCCGACTCGCCGACCAGAGCGAGGCACTCGCCCGCTCCGAGGGCCAAGTCGATGCCACGCACCGCGGCCACCACCTCGTTCCGCGGCGTGGTGAAGCTGACGGTGAGATTCTTCGCGGTCAACAGCGGTGCCGGTCCATTCTCGCTCACCGGGCATCCCTTCCTTCGAATCGGAGCTGCAGTGCCCGACCGACGGTGGCGATGCTGAGCACGGTGAGCGTGATCGCCAGTCCCGGGTAGACCCCGAGCAGGGGGGCCCGCTGCAAGTAGCCGCGCGCCTCGGCGAGCATGAGCCCCCACTCCGGTGTCGGCGGCTGCGGCCCGAGCCCGAGGAAACTCAGCGAGGCGCCTACGATGATCGTCTGGCCGAGGGTCATGGTCGCGTACACGAACAGCGGCGGCAGCACGTTGGGCACGATGTGGCGGAGGATCACCGCGCGTGCCGGCAGTCCGAGGGAGACCGCGGCGGCGACATAGCCGGTGTTCTTGACCACCAGCGTCTGACCCCGCACCAGTCGCGCGAACCCCGGGGCGATCCCCACGGCGACGGCCAGGGCGGCGTTCCGCTCGCCGGCGCCGAAGATGGCGATGACCAGGAGAACCATCAGCATGCTCGGGACCGACATGAACACGTCCGCCGATCGCATCGCGACCTCGTCGACCACCCGCCCCGACAAGCCCGCGGTCAACCCCCACACCAGTCCCGCGAGGAATCCGAGCCCGGTGGCGGTCAGTCCGAGCAGGAGCGAGATGCGGGCACCGTAGATCAGGCGGGAGAGCGTGTCACGCCCCAGCCGGTCGGTGCCCAGCAGGTGCTCGGGGCTGGCGCCCTGCAGTGTGGCCGACAGATCGGTGACATCGGGGGTGTGAACGCTGAGCAGGCCCGGCCAGGCCGCGGCCACGCCCACCAACAGCAGGAACACGCTCGCGCACAGCAGCCCGCCCCGGCGCGCCCACTGTCCGGGTGCCGATCGCGGCGCGGCGGGGGTCGGTGGACACTCCGTACGGGAGGCTGTGGCCGGGAGCCGCGCGGTCATGGCGTCGTCTCCCGCAGCCGAGGATCCACGACCCGGTACAACGCGTCCACGATCACGTTGACGACCACGAACACCACGGCGGAGAGGATCACGACACCGGCGACGACAGGGAAGTCGCGGCTGGTGACAGCGGTGACCAGCAACTGGCCGATGCCCGCCCGGGCGAATACGGTCTCCACGATCACAACACCGCCCAGCAGCTCCGCCAGCGACCATCCCGACAGGGTGAGCACGGGGATCAGCGAGTGCCGAGCGAGGTGACGCCACCGCAGTCGGCCGTGCGTGGCACCCCGGCTGAGCACCGTCGTCGCGAACGGCTGTTCCAAGGCACGCTCCAGCCCGTCCCGCATCACCTGGGCGAGCGCCGCGGCGATCGGCAGGGCCAGAGTCACCCACGGCAGGACCAGCGAGGCGATCCCGTCGTTCCCGATGGCCGGGAAGATCCGCAGCTCGAACGAGAACACCGTCAGAGCGAGGATGCCCACCCATGCGCTTGGCGTGGAGAGGAGCACGAGCTCGACGGTCGAGGTGACGGCGCGCCCGCGAGGGCGCGCCGCGGTGGAGGTGGCGAGCACGACCGCCAGGACGAAGCCCAGCACGGCCGCGCCCAGCGCGAGAACCACCGTGGACCCCAGCTGCGACCAGATCAGCTCCGCCACCGGCGCGCCCCGCTGATAGGAGGTCCCCAGATCACCATGGATCAGCCGGGCCAGGAAGTCGCCGTACTGCGCGATCAGGGGACGGTCCAGCCCGTACTCCCGGGTGATCGCCGCCAACACCTCGGGTGTGGCGCCGCCGAGGGATCCGCCGCCGGCGATCAGCGTCGCCTTGTCGCCCGGCAGTAGTTGCATGCCGATGAACGTCACCGTCGCCGCGCCCCAGACCACGACGATCCCGAGCAATCCTCGGCGAATCCACCATCTGGCCTGCGGCGAGAGTGTGCGCTCATTCACTCGCTCAGCCACGCGTCGTACAGCAGCGGCTGGGCCGTCGCACCGAAGGTCACGCCGTGCAGTGCATCGGAGGCGCCGAGGATGTACTGGTAGACGAAGATCGGCAGCACCTGGGCGTCGGCCAGCACCTTCTTCTGGACCTGCGCGTAGCTCTTGTCCGCGACATCCTGATCGTTCGTGGTCAGGCCCGCGTCGAGCCACTGATCCAGCTCGTCCGAGTTGACGCGGGAGAGGTTCCAGCCTCCGACGGCGTAGGTTCGCTCGGAGTTGAAGGCGTCCCGCAGGACGTCCGGATCGGACCGGCTGATGTTGCCGTCCATGATGTCGTAGTCGCCGCTTTCCAGTCGCGAGATCACCGTGGCGACGTCGAGGTTGGGACGCGTGATCTTGATCCCGACCTTCTTGGCGTCCGCCTGGACGGCCTCGGGGACTATCGTGTTCGCACCGGGGTATGAGGGCCAGACCAGCTCCAACTCCTGCCCGTCCTTGGTCCGGTAGCCATCGGCGTTGGTCTCGGTCCAGCCGGCCTCCTCCAGCAGGTGGACCGCTTTGTCAGGGTCGTAGCCCTGCAAGGAATTGGCTGCGGAGGCGTCGTAGCCGGCCGTCGCCGGGCCGAGCACATTGGTCGCGACCTCGTAGGTCCCGAAATACACGTTCTTCACGATCGCCGGGACGTCGGTCGCGGCCTGGAGCGCCTGTCGGATCCGCAGATCGCTCGTGAGTCCGCGCGAGGAGTTGAAGAAGAGGCTGTAGTTGACGCCCGGCACCGACGCCGTCAACACCTGGAATCCGGCCGTTGAGGTCAGCGTCTCCACGTCGGCGGCGGGGACGGCCGCGATCGCCTGCGCTTCCCCGTTGGTCAGCGCCCCGTACCGGGTCGCGTCCTCGGTGACCAGGTCGAAGCGCAACTGTTCCAGGTAGGCGGGACCCTCGTGTGCCGCGCCGGTCGGCGGGGAGCTGTAATCCGGATTGCGATCCAGCACCAGCGTCTTCTGCTGGTCCCAGGACACGTACGAGAACGGCCCCGTGCCGACCGGCTTATAGTCCGCGGCAGGCAGCGCCAGCTGCGCGGGACTCTGGATTGCAAGCTCAGTCCCCGACAGCGTCTCGAGAAAAGGCCGGAACGGCTGCGACAGCGTCACCTCGACGGTCAGGTCGTCGATCACCCTCGAGTGCTCGTAGATTCCGAGAAGTATGGTGTTCTGCGACTTGGTCTCAGGATCGACGATGTGATCAAGGGCCGCCTTCACCGCCTCGGCTGTAAACGCGGTCCCGTCATGGAACTTGACCCCGTCTTTCAGCTCGAACGTGTAGACCGTCCCGTCCTCCGAGATGGTCCAGGAGGTGGCAAGCCACGGCTTGAACGTGCCCGGCTCGGTCTGCACCACGAGCGAGTCGAAGATGTTCCGGGTCATCAGCGCCGTCGCGTTACCTGGGCTCACCGCCGGGTCGAGGGTGATCGTGGCCTGGTTGATCAGATAGGTCAGCGTGCCACCCTTGATAGGCCCCCCGTCTGTCGGCTCCGTCCCTGGAGAGGAGGTACAGGCCGCCAACGCCGCAATGAGGGCGACTCCCACTGCAGCCGAGGCCGCTATCTGGCGAACACTCCGGTGTCGGAACACGGACCACACACTCCTCTGTTCGGGGGCGACGGGCACGACGAGGCCGCCGCCGACGGCGCGACCTTCACCCGTGAGCGGGTCGATCGTCCGATGGCACAGCCCCATAATGGGGACTATCCCCACATATTATGTGGGGATAGTCCCCACATATCGAGCCGTCCACATTGTGGACAGGTAGACTGCCGGGGACCCAACGGGCCGCGTGACACGGAGACGTCATGACCACCACGACGGCGGTAACGCATCCGCGCCGCGCCGACGCGCGCCGCAACCGCGAACGCCTGGTCGCCGCGGCCGCCGCGGTGTTCGCCGAGGAGGGCGCGAATGCACCGCTCGACAAGATCGCCCGCGCCGCCGGCATCGGCAACGCCACGATGTACCGCCACTTCCCCACACGGGAAGCGCTACTAGAGGCAGTCCTGCACGACGTCTACCGTGAACTGATCGCTCTAGCCGAACAGCTCTCCACCATGACGCCCGCGATCGACGCGGTCGACCGATGGCTACGAGCCTTCATCAACTACTCGCAGACCTACCTCGATCTGCCCGAGCCGATCATCGCCGCCGCGTACGACGAGACCTCCGCGCTGTACGCCTCGTGCAAGGCAATGCGTTCCGTGGCCACTCGCCTGATTGGGCGGGCGCAGGAGGACGGCACGCTACGCGCCGACATCGACATCCTCGACCTGTGCGCGCAGGCGAGCGGGATCGCCTGGGCCACGCAGCGATCACCGGACAGGGAGCAGGTCACGCGGATGCTCGCCGTGCTGATCAACGGGCTCCGCGCGTAGAGACACCCCCGCAGGTGGCGAGCGCGACACACGACGGATCGTCCGCGCCGATGCCGACGGACAGACCGTTCGGGTAGCTATCGCTGCACCCCCTCCGCCGACATCCCTGTCGATCACCCTGTCGCCAACACGACTGCCGTAGAACCAACGCACGCGTGCGGCCCGCCTTCGAAACCGCCCCATCTGAGGTGGCAAGTCTCAATCGATCATGCATAGGGCGAGATCGTTACGGCAACCCAGACCTGTCCTCCAGACAAAGCGCCGCCCTGGTCGTCTGTCCCGAAGTCATGCTGACCATGCTTTTCGCCTAGAAACTCATAGCGCCCGGCCGCTCGCCGCAGGCATCGGAGGGCCGGTGGGTGTCCGCTTCGTGCCGCGGGAACGCCGCGAAATCGACGCCTTCGTTGAGACAACTCTGGAGTCTGTCTCAACGAAGGTGCGGAGCCCCAGCTCAGTGGGGTCCACCTAGCGCGGAATTCTGAGACGGCGATGGCCGACGGCAGCACAGCTCTCGCGGTGACCAACTCCAGGACGGTGGACTGTCTCAACGAACTTGTGAGAACGCAGGTCAGCGCGAAGATTCAGCCCACGATGGATCAGACAGGACAGCGGAGCAGGCCGAACCGCCTCCGACGGCGGCCGATCGTGGACCTGGTCGCGGGCGAGACCGGCTGGAGGTCTTCGCCGGTCCACGGGTGGGCGGGGTCCCACAGGACGAGGTCGGCGTCAGCGGCCACCGCGATCCTGCCCTTGCGCGGGTACAGGCCGAGCGCTCTGGCGGCGCGTTCCGCCGAGACCTGAACGAACAGGCAGGGGTCGAGCCCGCGTACGGCAACGGCCTGGTTCCACAGCACCGGCGT
>NZ_JAHCST010000119.1 GCF_018476525.1 Acrocarpospora catenulata | reverse complement strand
TCGTCGAGACCGAGCCGGGATTGTTCACCCAGCCGCGCCCATAGCCCGACCGGCGGGTCTCCGACTAGCCGACCTAACCCAACCCAACCGACAAAAGGGGCATCAACTCGCGGAACGCACTCTCAGACAACGTTTGCAGACTTCCCGCCTGGTCACGGTGACCGGAATCGGCGGCGTCGGGAAATCCCGAACGGTTCTCCGTATCGCGCATTTAGTGCGACAGCAGTACAAAGACGGAGTTTGGTATGTGGACCTGGCCCGGCTCCAGGACCCCGGGCTGGTGCGCCACACCATCAGCACCACGTTCGGCATCGCCGACCAGTCCCTCGACGGCGACACGCTGGGCGAGTGGCTCAGCGGCCGGAATCTGCTGCTGGTGCTGGACACCTGCGAGCACCTGGTGGACACCTGCGCCGAGCTGGTCGGGGAACTGCTCAACCGGGCCCCCAAGCTGCGGATCATCGCCACCAGCCGCCGGTCGCTGAACACCCAGGGCGAGTACACGGTCTCCATCCCGCCGCTGACCGTGCCCGGCGACGATCCGTCGGAGAGCCCGTACCAGAACGAGGCGGTGGAGCTGTTCCGGCAGCGGGCCTCCGCCGTGGTGCCCGACTTCACGGTGGACGAGGAGAACGTCGCCAGCGTGGCCGAGCTCTGCCGCCGCCTGGACGGCATCCCGCTCGCCATCGAGCTCGCCGCGGTCCGGCTCAGGGCGCTCTCGGTAGACCAGATCCTCGGCCTGCTCACGGACAGGTTCAGCCTGCTCGCCGGGGCCAGCAGGACCGCGCTGCCCCGGCACCAGACGCTCCGGGCCGCCATCGGCTGGAGCCACGAGCTCTGCGAACCGGCCGAACGCCTGCTCTGGGCCCGCCTGTCGGTGTTCGCCGGGGACTTCGAGCTGGAGGCCGCCCGCTACGTCTGCGCCGGGGACAGCCTGCCCAGCGAGCGCATCCTGGAAGTCATCACCGGCCTGGTGGACAAGTCGGTGCTGCTCAGCTACTCCACCGTCTCCGGCCAGCGGTACAAGCTGATCGACACGCTCCGGCAGTACGGCGAGGAGTGGCTGGCCAAGCTCGGCGAGACCGACACGCTGAAGCGGCGGCACCGTGACTACTACCTCCAGCTGGCCGAACGGGGCGAGCACGCCTGGTCGGGCCCGCGCCAGGTGCACTGGTTCGTCCGGATGCGCCAGGAACACGACAACATCCGGGTGGCGGTGGACTACTGCCTCAGCCAGCCTGGCCAGGTCCGGATCGGCCTGGAGCTGCTCTCCTCGCTCTGGTACATGTGGGTGGCCTGCGGCTTCGTCCGCGAGGGGCGGCACTACCTGGAGCGCGCGCTGGACAGGTCCACCGAGCCCAGCAAGGAACGGTGCAAGGCGCTCTGGGTGCTCTCCTACGTGCGCAGCGCGCAGGGCGACATCACGGGCGCGATCGAGTCCGCCGAGCAGTGCAGCAGCGACGCGGTCCAGGTGGGCGACTCCACCTCGGTGATCCTGGCCACCAAGATGCAGGGCACCGCCGCCTTCCTCTCCAACGACCTGAAGAAGGCGACCGCGCTGCTCGGCGTGGCGATCGAGTTCCACCGGGGCGGCCGGGAGCTCAACCCCGGCCTGCTGCCCGCGATCGGCGAGCTGGCCCTGGTGCTCACCGCGCAGGGCGACATGTTCGAGGCCGAGACGCTGCTCCAGGACTGCCTGAAGGTCTGCCACGAGCGCGGCGAACTCTGGCTGCGCTCCTACGCCCGCTGGATCCTGTCCAAGATCCAGGCCGAGACCGACCGGCTGCCCGAGGCGGTGGTCAGCGCCAAGGAGGCGCTGCGCATCAAGCGCCACTTCCACGACGTGCCCGGCGTGCTGCTGGTGCTGGAGACCATCGCCCGGCTGGCGGTGGCCGAAGGCCAGGTGGAGCACGCGGCCTACCTGCTCGGCGCCGCCGAGATGAACTGGCACACCTTCGGCAAGCCGCAGCTCGGCTCGGCGTACCTGTCGAGCGAGTACGACAAGAGCCTTAAGGAGTGCAAGGAGATCATGGGCGAGGGCGCCTTCCAGACGATGTTCGACAGGGGCTCCAAACTCACCCTGGAGGACACCATCTCCCTCGCCCTCGGCGAGATGGACCGCACCGAGGAACCGCCCTCGCCGGAGGAGGACCTGACCTAGCCCGGAGCGGCTGAGCTAGGCGACGGGGGCCCGGGTCAGGACCACCGCCACGCCGTACGCCAGGCCCATCACGGTCAGTTCCACGGTCGCCCACGCCGCGAACGCGGTGGTGCGGGACTCCCTGATGGCAGGGAGCAGGCGCCAGCGGATGTTGGCGGCCAGCAGGGCTATCGCCACGACGAAGATGAGCTTGAACAGGGCCAGGCGGCCGTAGGCGGTGGTCAGGACCGAGTCGGGGAACGGCTCTGTCGGGCTGAGGAGCAGCTCCACGACGGCGTTGAAGGTGCCGGAGAGGCCGACCGTGACGAGGGCGACGGTGGCCAGCCGGGAGAACCGGGGGAGGACGGCGGCCAGCAGGGGCCGGTTGGCGGCCAGGAAGGTCACCGTGGCGAGCAGGCCGCCGGTCCAGGCGGCGGCGCCGACCACGTGCAGTTCCATCGAGACCATGGACAGGTCGTGCCAGTACCAGTTGGAGGCGTGGCCGGTCACCGGGAGCGGGAGCAGGCCGAACAGGGCGACCAGGATGCGCAGCTCGGCCGGGACCTTCTCGCCGAAGCGCACGGCGAGCATGCCGACGGTGGCGCTGGCCAGGGCGGCCGAGGCGCTGACCACCAGGCCCTGGCCGGAGCCGATGCTGTCCACGTAGGCGGCCAGGTCCGGCGTCTGGCCGGGCATGATCTCGGCAGCGCTGAGGACGGTGGCGACCAGCGCGGTGGCGCACCAGACCAGGGCGGAGACGACCGCCCAGTGGCGGGCGCGGGAGGCCACCGGCTCGGTCGCCGCCGGGTCGTCGAAGCCGAGGAGCTTGGGGAGCAGGCTCAGGCCCACCGTGGCGACCGCGGCCACGTCCAGGAGCAGCCGGGTGACCGGCAGGCCGAACTCGACGAGCGGGCCGGGGAGGGGGATGCCCGGGGCGTTCTCCGGGGCCGTCGTCCAGGTGGCCAGGGCGACGGCGAAGATCCCCATCGTGGTGAACGTGGCCAGGGGGAGGGCGCGGGACGGCTTCGGGTCCTGCGCCGTGGCGGCTGTGCTGGGCGAGGCCGTGGGGGTCTCGGTCGGCGAGGTGGTCATGCCGTCGTCCCCCGCAGGCGGCGGTCGTGGCGGTGCAGGACGTACGTGGCGAGCGCGAGCAGGGCCGCCATGCCGATGAGCAGCCCCCAAACCCAGGAGCCTCCGGTGGGCGGGGCCTGGGCCGCCGAGGCGGGGACGGGCGCGGGGGAGTCGGCGGGGGGCGCCGGGGTCGCCGGGGCCGTCGGGGTGGCCGAGGCCGTGCCGCCGGGGGCGTAGGTGAAGGTCACGCCGCCGGTGACCGGGTGGCCGTCGTTGGAGAGGATCTGGTAGCCGATGGTGTACTGGCCGGGGGCGGTCAGGGCGCGGACGGCGATGGTCACGTCCTTGTCGTCGGCGGTGACCTTGCCGGACTCGTAGTGGGTTCCGGCCGCGTCGGTGAGCGCCATCTTGGCGAACTCGACGCGCACCGGCTGGTCGAAGGTGAGGGTGACCTCGGTGGGGGCCGTGCTCAGGGTCGCGCCCTTGGCCGGGTCGCTGCCAACCAGGATGTTGTGGGCCTGAGCGGCCGGGACCGGGAGCGCCGTGACGGCGACGCCCAGCAGCAGGACCGTGAGTAGACGCCTCACCTGTCGATGACCTTCCGTTGGCACAAGTGGTACGGCCCCATCGTGCCATCAACCGCGCGTTCGTCCTGCGGCAAAGCCCGGGCCGCGTGAGCGTCACCTTTCTCACGCGGCCCGGGGGATCTTGGGGGTTAGAGCTTTCTCCAGAGGGCGGGGACGTTGGGGGGCTCCCAGCCCGTGAGGGAGGTGTGGGCCTGGCGGCACTCGTAGACGGAGCCCGCGTAGGTGACCTTGGCGCCGATCGCGTACGCCGTTCCGGGGGCCCAGGCCGGGGTGTTTCCGGTGGGGGAGGGGGACGGGGACGGGGACGGTGAGGGCGAAGGTGACGGGGAAGGTGACGGGGAAGGCGATGGGCTGGGGGAAGGCGACGGGGACGGGCTAGGGGATGGGCTGGCGGACGGGGACGGGTTTCCCGTGCAGGGGCCGAGGTCGCGCCAGACTTCGTTGGTGCCGGGCTGGTTGTTCTGGGTCCACCAGCGGGCCTCCCAGAGGCGGCCGCTGAAGGAGACCTGCATGCCGCCCGTGTAGATCTGGGTCGCGGACCAGGCGGGGGCCGTGCAGGTGCCGCCGGACGGGGAGGGGGACGGCGACGCGGACGGCGAGGGGGACACGGGGGTTCCGCCGCGCGTGTTGTCCTGGAGGATGCCGTAGCCGGCGCCGTTGAAGGTCACCGTCCAGTTGGAGGGGGTGGAGGTCGGCAGGTAGTAGACGAAGGCCACGTCGACGGAGGCGCCGGGGGCCAGAGTCTGCCAACCGGGGAGCTTCAGGGAGACCCGGTTGTAGTCGCCGCGCAGCCCGCCGATGTTGTTGGCCGCCGTGTGGTCCCGCCGGATGATCTGGGAGCCGAAGCCGGACTGGTCGGCGGCGTTGCCGGGGGCCGAGGTCGAGTAGTCGAACTGGAACTCGGTGCCGCCGGGCAGCGTGACCCCGCTGTTGTTGGTGATCCGGATCTTCGGGTTGATGGGGTAGTTGTTGTCGCCGAGCGCGAAGTCCCGGAACTCGACGCCGATGTCCAGCTTCTGGGCGGGGATCGGGGTGGTGGCCCGGACGGCTCCGTACGGCGTGGCGGTTCTGAACTTGTCGTACATGAGCGTGGTCAGCGTGGCGCCGGGGTCGTACTGGCCCTTGGTGGCGTTCCAGGCGTAGTCGCCCGCGAGTTCCCAGATCATCGTCCCGCCGAGGCCCTTGGCGATGACGTAGTCGGCCTTGGCGCCGACCGAGACGTCGTCCTCGGTGGACAGGAAGACCCGCTTGGTGGAGTTCCACAGCCAGGGCGCCACCAGGCCGGCGTCGTAGAAGCGGGTGTAGGTGCCCTGGAGGGTGGTGCCGCCGAGGCCGTACTGGGTGAGGTAGTCGCCGAGGATGCCCTGCTGGAGGTTCTTGGCGTGCCACATCGGGTTGGATCCGGCGGGCATCTCCAGGCCGTTCTCGACGTCGTGCCAGAGGTTGTCGATGCCGACCGCGCCGTCGCCGCACTTGGTCAGGCCGGTCGGGCAGGTGGTGCCGACCGCGCGTCCCCAGAGGCCGTTGGTGCCGCCGGTGACGTTCTTGAACCCTCTGGTGTAGTACGGGAGGCCGATGTTGATCCGGCCGGCGGGCATCGAACCCCGGAAGTAGTGGTAGGCCCAGTCGGTGTTGAGGTAGCCGATGCCGCCGTACTGCTGCGCGTTGTAGACGCCGGCCGCGGCGAGTTCGGCGTCCTGGCCGTTGTCGTAGAGGGCGGCGTTGGGGCCGACGTACTCGTTCCAGGCGCCGTGCAGGTCGTACGACATGATGTTGACGTAGTCGAGGTACTGGGTGACCTGGAAGGTCTCCTGGCCGCGCAGCAGGTAGCCGCTGGAGGGCGCGGCGACGGTCAGCAGGTAGTACTTGCCGTCCGCGGCCGAGGCGGCGTCGAGCTTGGCGCGGAGGGTCTTCATCAGGGCCGTGTAGCCCTTCATCAGGTGCGCGCGTTTGCCGTTGGCGATGGCCCAGTCGAGTGGGTTGCCGGCGTCTCGCATGGAGGTCGGGTACTCGTAGTCGATGTCGACGCCGTTGAAGCCGTACTGGCGGATGAAGGCGACGGCGGAGTCGGCGAAGGTGTTGATGGCCGTCTGGTTGACCGAGCCGTCGTTGTTGACGGTCATCGTGTAGAAGCCGCCGGAGGGCACTCGGTTGCCGGTGGCGTCGAAGAAGCCGCCGGATTCCGCCCAGCCGCCCACCGAGATCAGGGTCTTGGTGTCGGGGAACTGCTTCTTGAACTTGCTGAGCAGGTTGAAGTGGCCCTTGTACGCGAACGCGGGGTCCATTTCGGCGCCGGTCACTCCCGGCCATTCACGGGTGGTCGCCGCCGCGTCCACCGCCAGGCGGTTGTCGGATCCCACATGCCCGAAGGCGTAGTTGATGTGGGTGACCTTGCCCCACGGGATGTTGTTCACCAGGTACCGGGTCTGGCCGTTGGTGCCGTCCCGCCAGCTGGTGAAGTAGCCGATGATCCGTCGCGGGTGGTCCGCGCCGTTCTTCTCGCGGCCGTTCTCGTCGTACGCCAGGCAGTACGGAACGTCCACCCCTGGCGTGCGATAGAGCCCGTCAGGGCGACAGGTCTCGTGGTCGACGGCCGCGCGGGCCCCGTGAATGGTGAGAAGGGCGGCCACGAGAGCGAGCGAGGCTCCCGCGGCGGCTGCGCGCAGGCGCACGTGCCACCTCCGATAGGCGACGGTCGGAGATCGCGGATTCCGACGCAGCGGCTGGTACCACCCCGCCCCCAGGGGATCGATCGTGAACCTAAGTCGCCCGACCAGGCAAGTCAATGATTTCTATTAAGAAAGTTTCCTGATAGTTAGCTCTTAAGTCAGCCTTAAGCAAGCCTTGACCGTCAGATCACCCAGAACCACGCCCCGATCACGCGCCCACCCGCCTTGGTCCAGGGGGATTGGTTGCCGCGATACCCCCACCCACCCTCTTGGCCCTCCGGGCCCAGACTCGGCTCCGCCGGGGTGGATGGTTGCCGTGGTACCGCCACCCACCCGCCCTCCATCACGGTGAGGCCCCACCTACCCATGGAGATAAGCCATCGGGGTGACCCTGCAACCCTCCAGGTCAGGTCTGGCGTCAGTGGCGGCGGTCGGGAACACCGAGGTGGGGTAGTCCGGGGATGCGCAACGTGATGCCGGTGTATCGGGTGATCGCTTGTGATCTGGCGTGGGAGATCCGTCAGGCGTTCATTGCGCCGTACCGAGCGGTTCCGAGTGTGCATGTGCTTGTCCGCCGCTATAGGGCGTCGCAGCTGACCGTGCGGGCGGCGGTGCGGCTGCTTCGGGAGGCGGGTTGGGCGATGCATGCCGGGAGCAGGGGAAGCTCACCGGCCCGACCGCCCAGAGCACGCCACCGGAGCGGAGACCTGGGGCGGGGGGCGAGATCCGGCGCGGCAATTCGGGAGAAGTGTCTTAATCCGGTGATGGGCAAGCCCAGTACTGGATCGTGACGCTTCTTTGCCCCGATAGATCATCAGTCCACTACTTTCTGTGACGAAAGATTGGGGCCAGAGCACGCCACCGTCGTTCGGCAACCCGGCAACGCCGTCCCAGAGGCCGACGACCCTCCCTCCGACGAGCCTCGACCACACCCCCGGCCCGACCACCCAGAGCAAGCCACCCTCGTTCGGCAACGCGCGGATACTGTGCGCCACACAGCACCTTTAAGAAGGTGTCACTTGTGCAGAGACCTTCTTAGGGGTGCGTAACCCGGGGCCGACCGGTGCTCACAAACAGGTGGGCGGGTCCCACCGCAACCGACCTTGGCCTGATGGGGCGGCAGCCCACCATCCCGGAGGAGTCGGGTCCGACCGGAGGTCGGTAATGGGCTGGGTGGGTGGGGCCACACGGGAGGGGGCGGGCGAGTGGGAAGGTCACGGCGAACCGAATCCCACACATCAACGCGGAAGCTGGTCGCTTCGGCGGTGCCGGGGCTGACTGAGGGCATGCGGGTCCCACCGCACCCAAGTTTGGCGTGTCGGGGCGGCAGCCGACCGTCCCGGCGGAGCCGGCCCGGACCTGAAGGGTCGAGAGGGTGGGTGAGAGTTCCACGGCAATCGGCCTTGCGGTGTGAGGGCGGTGCCGAACCGCCCGGGCGGAAGCCGGGTCCGACCGAAGATCAGTAATGGGCTGGTTGGGTGGGAGTCCCACGGCAACCAATCTCCCCGTGCGAGGAGCGGTGCCGAACCGCCCCGGCGGAAGCCGGGTCCGGACCCGAAGGGTGTCAACGGCCAAGTGCGTGTCGCCGCTGGTGGCCGGATCAAGGTCTCCATCCTGGTGAAGTTGACTATTTCTTAGTGAGGCGTCCACCTGTCCTGGTTCGTGCCTGTTTCATGCGGAAGGACTCGC
>NZ_JAHCST010000118.1 GCF_018476525.1 Acrocarpospora catenulata | reverse complement strand
GGTAATGGAGGGGGCGGGTGGGTGGGAGAACCGCGGCAACCAGAATCCCCCGGGCACCGGCTCCACACGTAGTTGGGGGGGTTCCCCCCGAAGTGTGGACACCGGCTGTTATGCGGCGACTGGCACCTTATCGGGCTGCTGCTCGTAGTCCACTGGGCTGACCTGGCCCAGGGCGGAATGTCTCCTTCGGGTGTTGTAACGAATGATCCACTTGAAGACCTCCAGACGGGCCTGGCGGGCCGAGGGCCAGTGCCTGGCGCCCTGCAGCGTCTCGCGTTTGAGGGTGGCGTTGAACGCCTCGGCGGCGCTGTTGTCGGCGCTGGTGCCCACGGCGCCCATCGACTGGCGCACGCCAAGCTCGGCGCACACCCTGGCGAAGGCGTCGGAGGTGTACTGCACCCCGTGATCGGAGTGGAAGACCGCTCCGTCCAGGCCGCCTCGCGTGGCGGCGGCCGAGCGCAGCGCGTCGATGACCAGCTCGGTGCGCATGTGCTCGGCGATCGACCAGCCCGCCAGACGCCGCGAGTGCAGATCCAAGACCGTCGCCAGGAACAGGAACCGCCCGTCCTCGACGGGCAGATAGGTGATGTCGCCCACGTAGCGCCGGTTGGGGGCCGGCGCTGTGAAGTCCCGCCCGATCAGATCGGGCACCTTGCGATGCGGGGGCTCGCCGATCGTGGTGCGCACCTTCTTGCGCAGGTGCAGCCCGGCGATGCCGCAGGCGCGCATGATGCGCTCGACCCGCTTGTGGTTGACCTTCGTGCCCTGCGCGCGTAACTCGGCGGTCACCCGCGGACTGCCGTAGGTGCCGTCGAACTCGGTGTGGATGCGCCTGATCCGCTCGGCCAGGGCGGCGTCGGCGGCCGCGCGTGCCGATCGGGCCGCCGCCGCGCCCGCCCATCGGTAGAAGCCGGAGCGGGAGACGGCAAGAACCCGGCACAACCGCTTGACCCCGAAGGCGTCGCGGTGGTCGGCGACGAACTGAAAGCGGCTCACCAGTTCGTCTCGCCCGCGAAATACTTGGCCGCCCGGCGCAGAATGTCGCGCTCCAGCTCCAGTTCCCGGATCCGGGCACGGAGCTGCTTGTTCTCCTCTTCCAGCACCTCTTGCAGCACGGCGTCGGAGGATACCGGCCCGTTCGCCGGCTTGGCGGGCGGCCCCGCCTTCGCCGCGGCGGTGCCGTCCCTGCGGGCCTGGCGCACCCACAGGCGCAGGGTTTCCCGGTTGACCCCCAGGTCCTTGGCCACCGACGCGTAGGTGCGCGCCGGGTCAGACAGGTACAACGCGACAGCGTCCGCCCTGAACTCAGGCGAGTACGACTTCACGTGGAACTCCTTGTCTCCGGATCTTCATCATCCGGCACTCAAGGTGTCCACACTTCAGGGGGAAGGCCCTTGGTTTCCGAGGTAATCCCATCCCCCCAGCCCAGTTTGACCTCCGGTCGGGCCCGGCTCCGCTGGGATGGTCGGCTGTCGTTCCGACGCACGGAAGATTGGTTGCCGGATCGGGGTTCAACGGAGTGGCGGGGAATGGCCCGGTGATGACGCGGTCTTGCGGGGCGATCTTGGATTAGGCTTGTATGCCGTGCCTGTCTACGCCGCCTTCGCGAGCAATATGGATCCCAAGCAGATGGCCGAGCGCGCGCCGCACTCGCCGATGCGGGGAACCGGGTGGCTGGTCGGCTGGCGGCTGACCTTCGGTGGGGAGGACGTGCACTGGGAAGGTGCCCTCGCCACCATCGTGGAGGACCCCGACGACCAGGTCTTCGTGGTGCTCTATGACGTGCCCGAGTGGGACGAGCCGTCGCTGGACCGGTGGACCGGCACCGAGCTGGGACTCTACCGCCGGGTGCGGCTCCGGGTGGCCACCCTGGACGGCGACGTGCTCGCCTGGGTCTACGTGCTGGACACCTACGAGGGCGGCCTGCCCTCGGCCCGCTACCTGGGCATCATCGCGGACTCGGCGGAGAAGGCCGGCGCCCCGGACGACTACGTGACGGCGCTCCGCAAGCGCCCGTGCAAGTCACTCGGCAACTAGCCACAGGTTCCAGCCCAACAAACAGCTGAACAACCAGCCACACGACCCGGCCCAACAACCGCTGAAGCGACCAACCGCAAGATCCTGCTCAGCAACCGCTGAAGCGACCAACCACAGGATCCGGGCCAACAGACAGCCGAACAACCAACACACGACCCAGCCCAACAAACCCGCTCGGCAACCGGCAAGGGACCCGGTCCAGCAAACGGCTGAACGACCAGCCACACGACCCGGCCCAGCAAACCGCTGAGCGACCAACCACAGGATCCGGGCCAACAAACAGCTGAACAACCAGCCACACGACCCGGCCCTACAAACCCGCCCGGGAACCGGCCATCGGGACCGGCCCAACAAACTCCTAGGCAACTAGCCACAAAATGTGGGTGACGGTTTGTGGCAGATGGGGGCCCAGGTTCTGGTTGACCGCTTCTGTACCCTCGGTCTGGTGAGCAACGATCCGTACTCCCTCGCCACCGAGGCCGCAGCCGTCCTGCGCCGCCGGACCGGGGTGGATGACTTCGATGTGGCCCTGGTGATGGGGTCGGGCTGGGTGCCTGCCGCCGATGCGATCGGTGAGACGGTGGCGGAGATCCCGGTGACCGATCTGCCGGGGTTCGCCGCCCCTGCCGTGGCGGGACACGCCGGCAAGGTGCGTGCCGTGCGTACCTCGTCCGGGCGGCACAGCCTGATTTTCCTGGGCCGTACCCACCTGTACGAGGGGCGCGGCGTGGAGCCGGTGGTGCACAACATCCGGACGGCCGCCGCCACGGGGGTGCGCGTGGTCGTGCTCACCAACGCGGCCGGCGGGCTGCGCCCGGAGACCCAGCGGGTGGGCGAGCCGATCCTGATCAGCGACCACATCAACATGACCGGCGCCAACCCGCTCACCGGTTCCACCTTCCTGGACCTCACCCACGTCTACGCGCCCCGCCTGCGCGCGCTCGCCCGCGAGGTGGATCCCACCCTCGCCGAGGGCGTGTACGTGGCCTTCCGCGGCCCCACCTACGAGACCCCCGCGGAGATCCGCATGCTCCGCACCCTGGGCGGGGACATGATCGGTATGTCCACCGTGCTGGAGGCCATCGCCGCCCGCGAGGCCGGGGCCGAGGTGCTCGGTGTCTCGCTGGTGACCAACCCGGCGGCGGGGCTGGTCGGCGAGCCGCTCAACCACGAGGAGGTCCTGGCCGTGGGCCGGGCCACCGCCACGCGCATGGGCGACCTGCTCGGCCAGGTTGTGGACAAGCTCTAGATGTCCATCGATCTGCTTCAACTGGCCAAGGATTGGCTGGCACAGGACCCCGACCCGGCGACCCGGGCCGAGCTGACGGCGCTGCTGGACGACCAGGCGGCGCTGCGTGACCGGTTCGGCGCCAAGCTGGAGTTCGGCACCGCCGGGCTCCGGGGCGAGCTGGGCGCGGGCCCGAACCGTATGAACCGGGTGACCGTGATGCGCGCCGCGGCCGGGCTGGCCGCCGTGCTCGGCCCCGGCAGGCTGGTGGTGGTCGGCTTCGACGCCCGCCACAACTCCGACGTCTTCGCCAAGGACACCGCGGCGGTGCTGACCGGCGCCGGGCTGCGGGTGGCGCTGATGAGCGACCGTTTCCCCACCCCGGTGCTGGCCTTCGCGGTGCGGCACCTGGGCGCCGACGCCGGGGTCATGGTGACCGCCTCGCACAACCCGCCCAGGGACAACGGCTACAAGGTCTACTGGGGGGACGGCACGCAGATCGTGCCGCCGGTGGACGAAGAGATCTCCCGGGCCATCGACGCGGTCGGCCGGGTGGATGAGCTGCCCCTGGGGGACGCCTGGCGGACGCTCGGGCACGCCGACATCGTGCAGCCGTATCTGACGGCGGTGGGCGGGCTGGCGCTGGGGGACGCGCGGGAGTTGCGGGTGGCGTACACGCCGCTGCACGGGGTGGGCGGGGCCACGCTGGCGGCGGCGTTCATCCAGGCCGGGTTCAAGTCGCCGATGATGGTGGGCGCGCAGGTCCGGCCGGATCCGGACTTCCCCACCGTGGCGTTCCCCAACCCGGAGGAGCCGGGGGCGATGGATCTGGCTCTGGAGCTGGCCTCGGCGCCGGCCGTGCAGGCGGACATCGTGCTCGCCAACGACCCGGACGCGGACCGGTGCGCGGTGGGGGCGCGGCTGCCGGACGGGCGGTTCCGCATGCTCACCGGGGACGAGGTGGGCGGCCTGATCGGCGAGCACGTGCTCCGGCACACCTCGGACCCGGACCGGCTGGTGGCCACCACCATCGTGTCCTCCTCGCTGCTCGGGAAGATCGCCGCCGAGCACGGGGTGGTATGCCGGGAGACGCTCACCGGCTTCAAGTGGATCATGAAGGCCGGTCCCGGCCTGGTGTACGGCTACGAGGAGGCCCTCGGCTACAGCGTCGGCTCCGACGCCGGGCTGCCCGTGCACGACAAGGACGGCATCGGCGCCGCGCTCACCATCGGCGCCATCGCCGCCCAGGCCAGACGGGACGGCCGCACGCTGATCGACCTGCTGGACGACCAGGCCCGCCGGTACGGCCTGCACGCCACCGCCCAGCTCTCCGCCCGGGTGGCGGACCTGTCCGAGATCACCCGCGCGATGGACCGCCTGCGCGCCGCACCCCCTGCCGAGCTCGGCGGGCGGACGGTCGAGTCAGCCGAGGATCTGGCGACGGGCTCGGCGGAGCTGCCGCCCACCGACGGCCTCCGCTACCGCCTGTCCGGCGGGGCCAGGATCGTGGTCCGCCCCAGCGGCACCGAACCCAAGCTCAAGTGCTACCTGGAGGTGGTCGTCCCGGTCACCGGCGAGGTGGCGCAGGCCAGGGAACGCGCCACCGCCGAACTGGCCGCGCTCAAGTCCGACCTGGCCCGAGCCCTCGGCCTGGAAGCCGGCCAGAACGGCCAGAGCGCCTAGAGCGCCGCGATCACGGCCGCGACCACCAGCACGACGGTCGCGGCCGAGGCGGCCAGCGCGTACGGCGACCAGGTGACGGTGGTCTCGCCGGTGGCGGTGCGCCCCCGTTTGGCCGACAGGTCGCGGATCTGCTCGGCCACCCAGTCCGCGTGGGTACGGCCGGCCATCGCGTCCAGCGCGGCCTGCTCGGCCTTGGACCGGACCGGCTCGGTGCGGGGGTACCGGCTGGGGCGGCCGCCGGTGCTCGTGCCCCGCCGGCTCGCCTTGGCCCGCTCCCGGGCGGTGGGCTGCGGGGTCCAGCAGCGCACCTCCAGGTCGCCCGCCTGGATGGTGATCGCGCTGCTGACCTGCACCTCGTCCACCTTGTTCCAGGGCACGAAGACGGTCCGGAACGGGTTCCTGATCCGGACCCCGCCCTCCTCGGTGATGGTGGCGGGGCGCAGCGACATCATGAAGACCAGGTAGGTGATCACCCCGAGCACGGCGCCCACCACCAGGGCGACCGGCATCGTGCCGCGGATCACCAGGTCGGCGATGTTCACCGCGGCGAAGGCCAGCCAGACCCAGCCGAGCACCCAGGCCAGCCTCGACCGGTAGATCATGAGCGCCACTTGAGCTGGGCGAACCCCGGCTTGATCACGCCGTTGATCAGCGCCAGCCGCTCGTCGAACGGGATGAAGGCCGACTTCATGGCGTTGACCGTGAACCACTGGAGATCGTCCCAGTCGTACCCGAACGCCTCCACCAGCTTGGCGAACTCCAGGGAGACCGAGGTGGCGCTCATCAGTCGGTTGTCGGTGTTGACGGTGACCCGGAAGTAGAGGCGGCGGAGCAGGCCGATCGGGTGCTCGGCGATCGAGGCGGCGGCGCCGGTCTGCAGGTTGGAGGTGGGGGCCATCTCCAGCGGGATGCGCTTGTCCCGGACGTAGGCGGCCAGCCGGCCGAGCTTGGCCTCGCCGTCGGCGGAGACCGCGATGTCGTCGATGATGCGGACCCCGTGGCCGAGCCGGTCGGCGCCGCACCACTGGAGGGCCTGCCAGATGGAGGGCAGCCCGAAGCCCTCGCCCGCGTGGATGGTGAAGTGCGCGTTCTCGCGCTGGAGGTACTCGAAGGCGTCGAGGTGGCGGGTGGGAGGGTAACCCGCCTCGGCCCCGGCGATGTCGAAGCCGACCACGCCGACGTCGCGGTAGCGGACCGCCAGTTCGGCGATCTCCATGGACCTGGCCTGGTGGCGCATGGCGGTCAGCAGCGCGCCGACCCGGATGTTCCGGCCTGCCGAACCCTGCCGGAACCCCTCGTTGACGGCCTCGACCACCTCGTCCAGGCTGAGCCCGCCGGAGATGTGCAGCTCCGGCGCGTACCGCACCTCGGCGTAGACCACGCCGTCGGCGGCGAGGTCCTCGGCGCACTCGGCCGCGCACCGGATCAGCGCCTCCCGGCTCTGCATCACGCCGAACGTGTGCTCGAAGGTCTCCAGGTAGCGTTCCAGCGATCCGGAGTTCGCCGCTTCCTGGAACCAGGTGGCCAGGTTGGCGGGATCGGTGGAGGGCAGCTTGCCGTACCCGGAGTCACGGGCCAGGTCGATGATCGTCTCGGTCCGGAGGCCCCCGTCGAGGTGGTCGTGGAGGAGCACCTTCGGGGCCTGCCTGATCTGCTCAAGCGTGGGCTGGCTCATCCCGGCATCCTATCGCCACCTGCGAAAACGGCGATGTAGCAGAGTTTGCCGATTTCCTGCCGGGGGGTTTCAGTGCGCGACGTCGATGACCAGGCGATACGGCTTCTTCAGTTCGGTGATCCGGAAGGCCGCCTTCCGCTTGAGCACCAGGCCCACGCCGACCTGGCCTTCGAAGTCGCCGGTGTTCACCACGTGGGTGATGTTGCCCAGATCGGCTTTGAAGATCGGCCCGCCCTTCCAGGTGGGTTTGGCGGTGTTCTCGTCGTGCGCCCGCGCCCAGGCCAGCGTGAGGCTCAGGTACGCCTTGCCCTTGGCCTTGACCGGGTTGCCGGAGCCGTCGTAGGTCAGCTTCTTCACCCAGCGGGCGGTGTAGCCGGGCATGGCCTTCTTGAGGTCGATCACGACCCGGTCGAAGCCCTTGTGCCGGGCGTACCGGACGCCGGTGACGAGGGCGGGAACGGTCCATTCCCGTTTTACGGTGACTTCGGCCGTGCTGGTGGGTACGGGGGTCGCCTGCACCACGGGCGTGGTGTGAGCGACCTTGCTGAACTCGGGTACCAGGTCGCCCTGGGTGCCGCAGGCCGCGGCGACCAGGACGACGGGAACCAGCGCGAGTACGTTTCGGCGATTCATGTCGATTCCTATGGTTCGAGGGTGTTTCTTCTCCTTCTGTTAGATGCGCGAATCAACCGCGATGTTCGCCGTTTCGCGGTACAGCACCACCCATCGCGCCGCACTGAACAGGCCCCTCTAGGCTGGCCACGGAGATCCATCGAGTAAGGGACAACCGTGAAGCTGATCCACTCCGGGAAGGTGCGCGACGTCTACGAGGATCGGGGGGACATCATCCTGGTCGCCTCCGACCGCGTCTCGGTGTACGACGTGATCCTGCCCACCCCGATCCCGGACAAAGGCAAGATCCTCACCCAGCTCTCGCTCTGGTGGTTCGAGCAGCTCGCCGACGTGGTGCCCAACCACGTCATCTCGGCCACCGACGTGCCCGCCGAGTTCGCCGGGCGGGCGGTGCGCTGCCGGCGGCTGGACATGATCCCCGTGGAGTGCATCGCCCGGGGTTATCTGGCCGGTATGGGCCTCAAGGAGTACCAGCGCGACGGCGCGGTCTCCGGGGTGCCGCTGCCGCCGGGGCTGGCCGAGGGCTCCCGGCTGCCCGAGGCCATCTTCACGCCGACCACCAAGGCCCAGCTCGGGGCGCACGACGAGTTCATCACCTTCGAGGAGGTGACCGCCGAGCAGGGGCCCGAGCTGGCCGCCGAGCTGCGCCGCCTGACCCTGGAGGTCTACCGGCGCGGGGCCGAGCTGGCCCGTGAGCGCGGCATCATCATCGCCGACACCAAGCTGGAGTTCGGGCTGGACGCGGCGGGCACGCTCACCCTCGGGGACGAGCTGCTCACCTCCGACTCCTCCCGGTTCTGGCCACTCGCCGACTGGGAGCCGGGGCGTCCCCAGCACGCCTACGACAAGCAGTTCGTCCGCGACTGGGCCACCGGCACGGACTGGGACAAGCAGTCCCCGGCGCCCGAGATCCCCACCGGGATCGTGGACGCCACCCGAGCGCGTTACGTCGAGGCGTACGAACGCCTGACCGGCAAAGCCTGGTAGGTCACTCCTCGCCGTTAACGCAGGTGAAGAGTCCTCACCGTACCGGCGCCAAAGCGGCGGGCCATTCCGAGCGATACCCACCCGGCGGAGCCGGGGTCCGACCGAAGGTCAAAACGGGCGGGTGGGTGGGACGACCACCGCAATCGGGCGGGTGGGGGGAAGAACCAACCCGCTGAGCGATGTCTAGGCCTCGA
>NZ_JAHCST010000117.1 GCF_018476525.1 Acrocarpospora catenulata | reverse complement strand
GCGGTGTAGGCCGTCCAGGCCCCGCCGTCCAGCTGGTACTCGGTACGGTCCACCCCGCTGCCCTGCGCCTCGTCCACGGCCGACAGCGTCACCGACACCGGACCGGTGAACCAGCCACTGGCCGGCACGGCCGGCTGGGTGGTGGCGTTCGTCACCGGCGCAGTCTTGTCCTCCACGCCCTGGGTGAGACGGAAGTAGTCGAACTTGACGGTCTTGGACGCGGTCTGGCTCGCGCCGAAGCCGAACAGACCCACCTTGGCGTTGGCCACCGCGGTGTTCTGCACCGCGGTCGGCGTGCCGCTGTTGGCGATCTCGGTCCAGGTGGTGCCGTCCGCGGAGTAGTAGCCGCGGAAGGTGGTTCCCTCCTTCTTCAGGCGCAGCCACCACACACCGCTGGTGAGGTTGGAGACCTGCGGCTGCGGGTTCTGCACGGTCCCGCCGACCTCGCTACGGAGCTCGATCCGGCGGGCGACCGCGGAGCCCGCGGTGTTGTCGGTGATGTAGTCGAACTTCACGTAGTTGTTGTCGTCGCCGTACACGATCAGACCAGCCTGCTGGTACTGCTCGTTGAACGCCGATCCGTCGACCTTCGTCTCCAGCGTCCAGTCGCCGCTCGGCGGCGTCTGCAGGATGAAGTTCTTCGGGTTGCTGTTGTCGGACCCGTAGATGTCACCCGTCGTGGTGTCGATCTCCAGGTTGCCACCGGTCACGCGGGCGAGCGCCGAGTCGTAGCGCACGTTCGCGTTCCAGCGGCACAGGTCCAGCGACGTGCCGTCGAACTCGTCGTTCGGGGCGGCGGTCGCCGTGTCGTCGGGCAGGATGTGGAACCAGTCGAAGTAGGCGTTGACCACCGGACGGTTGCCCGTGCTCGCCAGGGAGAGCAGACCGATCCTGGGGTTGTTGATCCCGGCGATCGGCTTGGTCTGGGACATGGCCGTGAAGGTCGTGCCATCCGAGGAGTAGTGGGCGGTGATGTTGGTGCCGTCGCTGATGAACCGCACGTACACGGTGTCGGGGTAGGCGTCCCCAAGCTGGGCCGTGTTGCTCGCGGTCACCTCGTTCGGCGTGCCGTTCTCCTCACGGATGAACTGGAAGATGCGGTTGGCGTGGCTGTTGGTACCCCGCGCCTGGAGGACCATCTTGGCGTAGTTGTTGTCGTCGCCGTACAGGATCAGACCAGCCTGCTGGTACATGTCACGCGCGTCCAGCGTCACCTTGGTGGTGGCCGTCCAGGGGCCCGACGGCATCGGCTGCAGCACGATGTTGGTCGTGGTGCCGGTACCGGTGCCGTAGATCTCGGTGGCCGAGGTGGGCAGCACGAGGCTGCCGTTCTCCACCTTGAGGTTCTGGTCCTCGCGGACGACCGACCAGCGGTTCCGGTCGAGCTCCGTGCCCAGGAAGTCGTCAGAACGTCCCAGGAAGCAGCTGGTGCTCGGCGGGTTCACCTTGACGGTCACCGACTGGGTCGTCGAGGCGCCCTTGGAGTCGGTCACGGTCACCGAGGCGGTGTACGTGCCCGGAGCGTTGTAGGTGTAGCTCGCGTTGGCCGTGGTCGGCTGCGGCGCGCCGTTCACTCCGAAGTTCCACTTGTAGGTGAGCGGAGTGTTGTTGTCGGGGTCGGTGGCCGTGGAGGTGAAGGCGACCGTCAGCGGGGCGATGCCCGTGGTCGGGTTGGCCGACACGGTCACCTGCGGGCGCTGGTTGTCCGTGACACCCTGGCCGATGAAGTCCACCCAGTTGAAGTTGACCAGGTAGGCGTTGTTCGCCGCACTCGCCGGCTTGCGCACGATGAAGTACAGCGGACCGGTTGTCGTCGGCGGGCTGGTCAGGTTCAGCGTGACGTTCGTGAACGTCTGCCAGCCGCCGGTCGGCGCGATGTCGACCGATCCGACCAGCGTCCCGGTCTCGGGGTTGCCCGCCTTGACCTGGACGGTGCCGCCGGCGCCGTTCGACGCGGCCCGGAGCCGGATCGCGGAGATGTTGCTCAGGTTGATCGGGTCGTAGGACCACCAGTCGCCGTCCTGGACGAAGGCGACGCTCTGGTTGCCACCCTCCGGGTCGGTCGCGGCCTCGGCCGCCACGCCCGCGGCGTCGGTGCCCACGCCGTCCGCGACGCGGCCGGTCGTCGTGAAGTGCTCGGCCTGCTTGCGCTTGGGCTGGAGGATGACCTCGGCCCGGCCGGTCAGCTTCCCGGCACCACCCGCGCCCTTGTCGGTGTAGGTGGCCTCGAGTACGTAGAACAGGTTGTCGTCGATGCCGTGGCCGCTGTCGCTGAGGGTCTGGATGGTGCCCTCACAGCCGGCGTGCTGGTCCAGCGGGTGACCGTGGCTGTCGTGGCCCAGGTACGCCTGGATCTGGACCTCGTCGCAGTCGATCGTGCCGTCCTCGGCGTCGGTGACGCTGATCTTGTACTTGACCTGGTCGCCGAACTCGAAGAACCCGCCGTTCGGCGGCACGTCGAAGCTGACGACCGGCCGGGTGTTGCCCACCACGATCGGCAGGTTCGCCGTTCCGGTCAGGCCCTCGGAGTTGGTGACCGTCAGGACCGCGCTGTACTGGCCCGCCTGGGTGTAGGTGTGCGACGGGTTGGCCGCGGTCGAGTCAACGGTGCCGTCACCGTTGAAGTCCCACGCGTAGGTGATCGGCTTGCCGTCCGGGTCCCGCGAGCCCTCGCTGGAGAACTGCACGGTCAGCGGCACCGGGCCGTCGGTCTTGTCCGCCGTGACGCGGGCGATCGGGGGCCGGCTGCCCTTGATGTACTCGATGCGGTAGATGCCGGAGTCGGCGTTGTCGCCGCCGAAGCCGGAGCCCCACTCGATCAGGTACAGCGCGCCGTCGGGGCCGAACTTCAGGTCCATGGGCCGCTTGAAGCTCATGGACCGCAGGATCTGGTTGATCTTGATCTGCTGGGCGCCGGCCTCGTTGAGCTGGAACGAGAAGATCTTGTTGGTGTTCCACTCACCGAAGATCGCCTTGCCGTCCCAGTAAGCCGGCCACTTGACGGTCGACTGCAGGTCGGCGTCGTACCGGTAGGTCGGACCGGCCATCGGAGCGCCACCGTTGAGCTCGGGGAAGTTGTTCGCGTCGACCGAGTTGGTGTACCAGATCGACGCCGCGATCGCCGCCGGCAGGGTGGTCAGGCCGGTGTTGTTCGGCGAGTCGTTGACCGGCGCGGCACAGTTGAACGCCGACCCCGACGCCTTGGTGGCGAAGTTGTAGTCGATGTACGGCGAGTTGTTGCCCACGCAGTACGGCCAGCCGTAGTTGCCCGGCGCGTTGAGCAGGTTCCACTCGACCGTGCCCTTGGGACCACGGGTGGCACTCGCGGACCCGGAGTCGGGACCGTAGTCGGCCACCATCACCTTGCCGGTCTTCGAGTCAAGACCGATACGGAACGGGTTGCGGAAGCCCATGCCGTAGATCTCAGGCTTGGTCTTCTGCGTCCCCGGCGGGAACAGGTTGCCGGCCGGCACGGTGTAGGTGCCGTCGGGCTCCGGGTGGATGCGCAGAATCTTGCCGCTCAGGTCGTTGGTGTTCCCCGAGGTACGCTGCGCGTCCCAGGCGGAACGGCCCGACTGCTCGTCGATCGGCGTGTAGCCGTCCGACGCGAACGGGTTGGTGTTGTCACCGGTGCCCAGCCACAGGTCGCCGGTCTTGTGGTCCATGAGCATGCCACCGCCGTGGTGGCAGCACTCGGCCCGCTGGACCGGGACGTTGAGGACAACCTTCTCGCTGGCCATGTCGATCGTGTCGCCGTTGACCGTGAACCGGCTCAGCCGGTCGACGTTCTGGCCCACCGGCGAGTAGAACAGGTACAGCCACTTGGTGGTGTCGAAGTTCCGGTCCAGCGCCAGGCCCAGCAGGCCGCTCTCGTTGGCGGTGAACACGTTGAGACGACCGGCGGTGACGGTGGCCCCGTTGGTCTTGACGACCTTGACGTCGCCCAGGCGGTCGATGTAGAAGACCCGCCCGTCCTTCGCGATGTCGGTCATCATCGGGTTCGACGTGTTGTCGTCGAGGGTGACCTTCTCGAAGCTGCCGCTCTGCGAGGCCGAGCAGTCGGCCTTCACCGCGCCGGCGGCGGTCTGGATGCCGCCGAGCAGCATCTTCAGGAACTGAGGCTCGACGAAGCTGGCCTTGGTGTGGCCGAGGCCGGTGTACCAGGAACGGCCGCCGTCGTAGTCCTGGCACCACACCGTCGGGTGGTCGATGCCCATGGTGGCGCCGCTGTAGGACTTCTCGTCCATCGAGGCCAGCACGTGCACGGTGCCACGGGGGTTGGACTGGTAGTCGTACCACTCGTCGGTGCGGACCCAGGAGGTCGGCAGGCCCGCGGTCGACGGGTGCGCGGGGTCTTCGACCTTGACGGTGGCCTGCTGGATCGCGGGGTGCGACTTGAAGTACGCGCCGACCAGCTTGCCGTACCAGGCCCAGTTGTAGCCGCCATCGGAGGCCGCGTGGACGCCGGCGTACCCGCCACCGGCCCGGATGTAGCGCTCGAAGGCGTCCCGCTGAGCCTGGGTGCTCAGAAAGTCGCCGGTGGTGGAGAGGAAGATGACGGCCTGGTACTGGGCCAGGTTGGCGTCGGTGAACAGCGCGCTGTCCTCGGTCGCGTCGACCGCGAAGTTGTTCTCCTGCCCCAGCTTCTGGATGGCGGCGATGCCGTCGGGGATGGAGTCGTGCCGGAATCCGGCGGTCTTGGAGAAGACCAGCACCTTGAAGTCAGGTGCCGCCGCCGTGGCGGCGTTCGCCGGGGCAGCGAAGATCGGCAGGACGGCGAGGAAGGGCAGGACGAGGGCTAAGGCCATCGTCGCCGCAGTACGGCGAAGGGTGCGATGTTCGTTGACTGGCTTGGCCGCGTTGAGCAGCCCGGCCCACGTTCGAGAACGTGGTGACATGGGAAACCCTTTCCTGACTGGGGGGATGTCAGGCAAGGCGCGCGCCGCCGCGCTTGTTGCCACTTGATTCGTGAGGGATAACTGCGGTGGCTGGAGGGTGCCGTCTCCAGGTTCTTGGGGGCCGTCAGCGGGCGGCCGGCCGGGGAATCGGATCCATGATCGTGGTCGGGTCGTCGATGAGCCGGTTGACCACCATGCTGGCGGCGCCGCGTGAGGCGGCGCCGAAGCCGAGGTTGGAGGCGGTGAACCGGCACTGGGCGGCGGGGCTGGCCACAACCAGCCGTTCTAACTCCTTCTGGGCGTGGGGCAGCAGCCATTCGGCCAGCGTGGCGAAGTAGCCGCCGACGACGATCACTCGCGGGTTGAACAGGTTGGCCACGATCGAGCCGCCGAGCCCGAGCCATCGGCCAACCTGCGCGACCGCCTCCAGCATGCGGGGGTCACCCGCGGCCAGGCCTCTGGCGATCTCCGTCGCCCGTTCCTCTGGGTCGGAGACCGGCAGGCCGGGCAGCTGGTACGCCTGTTCGGGCATGGCCATCCGCACCAGCGCCGCCAGGCCCACCTTGGTCTCCCAGCAGCCGTGGCGCCCGCAGCCGCAGCGGTCGCCGACGGGGTCCACCGGCAGGTGCCCGACCTCGCCGGAGAAGCCGTCCGCGCCGCGGAGCAGCTTGCCGTCGACGATGATGCCGCCGCCCACGCCGACCTCGCCCGTCAGGTAGACGAGGTGGGGTGTGCCGGCGGCGACGCCGGAGGTGTGCTCGGCCAGGGCCGCGAGGTTGGCGTCGTTGTCCACCATCACCGGCACGCTCCGCGGGCCGAGCGCGGCCGACAGCCGGGCGGCCAGCGGCAGGTCGTGCCAGTCCAGGTTGGGCGCGAGCCGTACGACGCCACGCGCCACGTCGACCAGGGCCGGAACCGCCACGCCGATGCCGGCCGGGACCGCTCCAGCCCGCTTCATCGCCTCGATGGCCTCGCGGGCGACCAGGCTGAGCCGGCGCAGCGAATGCTCGGGTCCGCTGCCTGTGGTGTCGAAGCTGACCCGGCGTTCCACCAGGACACGGCCGCTGAGGTCGGAGCCGTGCACCGAGATGTAGTCGACATTGATCTCCAGACCCAGCGCGCCGACGTGCGCGCCGTGCAGCGCCACGGCCCGCCGGGGGCGGCCGATCGCGCCGACGTGCTCGGTGCCGACCTCCCGCACCAGCCGCCGGTCGAGGAGCTCGGCCACCAGGTTGGAGACGGTGGCCCGGTGCAGGCCGGTCGCCTCCGCGATGTCGACCCGGGACCGGGACACGTGGTCGCGCAGGTGGCGCAGCACCAGGGAGAGGTTCGTCCGGCGCATCATGGGCGGGCTGGTCGGCAGGGCGGTGCCGTTCGCAGGGGTGAGGTGGTGCTCCTGCGTCACGCGGCTCCCGCCTTTCGTTTATCTCTGTGATCAATTAATGAGGTTTGTAACACGCACATGTCCGACTTGCACCCCTTTGGTAGATAACGAGTTGACATCTTCCAATGACCCGCAGGTCAGCCGCCTGCCGCTCCTGTTACTCGAACGTTACAGAGATCGTCGTCCCGCACGGCTTGCCTCCGCCCGGCGTGACTGTCTTTAATTTGGCCAGCCATGCAAATCAATTGAGGGGGTGGCCGTGAAGCACACTCATCCGGACGGCCGCGCCGGCGACACCAGGGGTCTCGGCCGGTCAGCGGGGGCTCCCGCGGACCAGACCACGGTCCGCCGGTCCAACCTCTCCCTGGTGCTGCGCCACGTCAGCGAACGGGGCCAGTGCTCCCGATCGACCGTCGCCGTCGAGACGGGCCTGAACAAGACCACCATCACCAGCCTGGTGGGCGAGTTACAGGCACGCGGCCTGCTCAAGGAGATCGGGCCACAGCATGCGGGCTCGGTCGGCCGCCCGAGCCTCGCGCTCGTTCTGGACGGCTCGCGGGTGGGTGCGCTGGGCGTGGAAGTCAACGTCGACTACATCGCCGCCTTCGCCACCGACCTGGCGGGACGGGTGCTGGTCGACCGCAGGATCGGCGTCGACGCCATGGGCTCCGATCCCGCGCGCGCGCTGGACAAGCTGGCCCAGGTCATCGGCAGGACCGTCGCCGACCTCGACCAGCTCGGAGTCGCGCTGGCCGGGATCACCGTGGCCGTGCCCGGTCTCATCGACACCGCCGGCGGCACCGTCGTCCTCGCCCCGAACCTCGGCTGGCACCAGGTGCCGGTGGCCGAGCGGCTGCGGTCCGCCGGCATCTCCCCGAACGTCCCCATCACCGTCGACAACGACGCCAATCTCGCCGCGCTGGCCGAATACAGCTCGGGGGTCGCCATGGGCACCCCCAACCTGGTCTACCTCACCGGCGAGGTCGGGGTCGGCTGCGGCATCATCTCCGGCGGCCGGCTGCTGAACGGCGCGGACGGGTTCGCCGGGGAGGCGGGCCACGTCATCGTCGATCCGGATGGTGAAGAGTGCGGCTGCGGCCGGGTCGGCTGCTGGGAGACCAAGGTGGGTCTGGCGGCGCTGGTCCGGATGGCCACTCCCGACGACGCGTACGGGGTCAGCCCGCAGGTGGTGCGTGACCCGGAGGAGCGGCTGGCCGAGATCGAGCAGCGGCGGGCCGAAGGGGATCCCCGGGTCGAGGCGGCCGTCACGGAGGTGGGCCGGTGGCTGGGACGCGGCGCCGCGATGCTGGTCAACCTCTTCAACCCGCGGGTGATCGTGCTGGGCGGCTACTTCGCCCAGCTGGCCGACCGGATCATCCCCGTGGCCCAGGCGGAGCTGGAACGCCTGGGCATGACCGCGGCCGCCGACCGGTGCAGTTTCGCCGCATCCAATCTGGGCTTCGGCGCCGCGTCGCGGGGAGCGGTGCACGTCGTCATCGAGCGGGTCCTCTCCGACCCGACCACCATCGCGATCCGCAACACGTAGGAATCCAGGCGCAGCAGAGAACCATCACGATCACCCCCTACCTCGTTTTCCGCTCCCACTAGACGTCCCGTTCGCCCGGCCGTCGCCAGAGCTGTGGCGGCGCCGTCCACGCCGACTTCGGCGCCGACCAACAGCGGTGCCACCTGGCTCGGTCGGCGGACGGGACCCCTTCTCCTCCCTCGATCGCCGACCTCCCAGGAGGCTCCCATGCCGCAGTCTGCTCCCGACTCGGCGTCGCTTCTCACCATGCAGGGCATCGTCAAGCAGTTCCCCGGGGTTCGTGCGCTGGACGGTGTGGACCTGGACGTCCGTGCCGGTGAGGTGCACTGCCTGCTCGGCCAGAACGGCGCGGGCAAGTCGACCTTGATCAAGGTGCTGGCCGGTGCTCACCAGCCCGATTCCGGTGAGGTCCTGCTCGGGGGGCAGCCGGTCCGGCTGTCCAACCCCACCGCGGCCATGCGGCAGGGCATCGCCACCATCTACCAGGAACTCGATTTGGTGGACGGGCTCAGCGTGGCCGAGAACATCTTCCTCGGCCACGAGCAGGCCACCCTCGGTTTCACCCGGCGCGGGGAGATGCACGCCGCCACCCGCAAACTCCTGGCCCGGCTCGGCCACGGGGAGATCCGGCCGGGCACCGAGGTGGGCCGCCTGTCGCCCGCCGGTAAGCAGGTGGTCTCCATGGCGCGGGCGCTGTCGCATGATGCCCGGCTGATCGTGATGGACGAACCCTCGGCGGCGTTGG
>NZ_JAHCST010000116.1 GCF_018476525.1 Acrocarpospora catenulata | reverse complement strand
GAGCCACCGGCCTGATATCCCGGCAGGTCAGCGGCCCGGTCCCGCCCTCACGTCCGAGCCGCCGATCCCGCATGCCCAGCTACCATTCGCTGCCGCGCTGTGGCCGGGCCCCAAGTTTCGTCACAGCAGTTCGGCGAAGCGCTCCACCGACTCGGTGGGGCCGGAGACGATGATGATGTCGTCGTAGGTGAGCTCGGTATCGGCCGTGGCGTAGGTGAACTCCTGGTCCGGCGACTTGACCGCGACGATGGTGATGCCGTACTTGCGCCGCAGGTTGGACTGGCCGAGGGGGGTGCCCACGTACTCCTTCGGCGGGTGCGTCTTGGCCAGCGCGAAGTCCTCGTCCACCTGCATGAAGTCGAGCAGGCGCCCGCTGACCAGGTGGGCCACCCGCTCGCCCATGTCGTGCTCGGGGAAGACCACGTGATGGGCGCCGATGCGGCGCAGGATCTGGCCGTGCTGGGCGCTGACCGCCTTGGCCCAGATGTCGTTGATCTCCAGTTCGGCCAGCAGCGAGGTGCTCAGGATGCTGGCCTCCAGGTCGCTGCCGATCGCCACCACGGCCCGGTAGAAGTCGGCCACGCCGAGCTGGCGGAGCGCCTCCGGGTCGGTGGAGTCGGCCACCGCGATGTGCGTGATCTGCCCCGCCAGCGCCTGCACCACCTTGGCCCTGCGGTCGATGGCCAGCACCTCGGTGCCGCGCCGGGTCAGCTCCAGGGCCAGCGCGGTGCCGAACCGGCCCAGCCCGATCACGACCACCGGGTCGCTTGAGTTCTCAGCCAATGATGACCCTCTCCTCGGGCAGTTCGTAACGTCGGGTGCGCTCCTTCAGCGCGAGCGCGGACCCCAGGGTCAGCGGGCCGATCCGGCCCACGAACATCAGCAGCACCAGCAGCACGTGGCCGGGCGTGGCGACGTCGACGGTGATCCCGGTGCTCAGGCCGTTGGTGGAGAAGGCCGAGATCACCTCGAACAGCACCCGGTCCAGCGGGTACGGCGTGAGCACCATCAGCAGGTAGGTGCCCAGGGCCACCAGCGCCACCGCCATCAGGGTGAGGGTGACCGCCTGCCGCTGGGTGGCCTCCGCCAGCCGCCGGTGGCCCACGTTCACCTTGGTCTCGCCGCGCAACTCGGCCCAGACGATGAAGGCGAGCAGCCCGAAGGTGGTCACCTTGATGCCCCCGGCGGTGCTCGCGCTGCCCCCGCCGATGAACATCAGGATCTCGGTGACCAGCCAGCTGGACGGGTTCATCTCCCCGATGTCCACCGTGTTGAACCCGCCGGAGCGCGGCATCACGGCGGCGAAGAAGCTGGCCAGCAGCTTGCCGGAGTCGTCGAGCCGGCCCATCGTGCGCGGGTTGCGCCACTCGGTCATCAGGAAGATCAGGGTGGCCAGGCTGATCAGGACGACGCTGGCCCCCACGGTGACCCGGGTCAGCACCGACCAGCGCCGGGGGTGCCGCCAGGACCTGGCCAGCTCGAACACCACCGGGAAGCCCAGGCCGCCGACGATGACGCCCAGCGCCACCGGCAGGCAGATCCAGGCGTCGTCGACGAAGCGCATCAGGTTGTCCGGCCAGAGCGCGAACCCGGCGTTGTTGAAGGACGAGACCGCGTGGAAGCCGCCCAGATAGAGGGCACGGCCGAAGGGCTCGCCGTACCCGATGACGAAGCGGGCGGTGAGGAACACGGCGATGACCGCCTCGCAGGCCAGGCTGAACAGCACCACGTTGCGGACCACCCGCCGCACGTCGGGCACGGTCAGTGACTTGGTCTCGGTCTGCAGCGCCATCCTGGCCCGCAGGCCCACCCGGCCGACCACCAGTACGGTGAACAGCGTGGCCAGGGTCATGATGCCGAGCCCGCCCACCTGGATGAGCCCGGCGATGACCAGTTCCCCGAAGACCGACCAGTGCGTGGCGGTGTCCACCACCAGCAGGCCGGTCACGCAGACCGCCGAGGTGCTGGTGAACAGCGCGGCGACCACGCCGGCCGACTCGCCGGAGGCGCTGGCGACGGGCAGCGTGAGCAGGGCGGTGCCGATCAGGATGACCGTCCCGAACCCCGTCACCACGACCTGGGCCGGACGGTTGAACCGGTCCAGCAGGACCGAGCCCCAGCCTTGGCGTCTCGAACTCACCTGACGAAGGTAGAGCACATTTGTACTGTTCCGTGACTGTTCACCGATGGCGGGGGTCCACGTGAATCTTGGGTGCGGACCCCCATTCCGGCGGCCGGGTCCCGGCCAGCACCGGGGCCAGCTCCTCCAGCGTGATGGTGGCGGCGACCAGCGGGCGGGGGTCGACCGTGCCCGAGGCGTACAGCCGGGTGATGCCGCGCAGGCCGCCGGAGCCGCTGAGGACGCCGACGGTGGTGACGTCTTTCAGCACCATGGTGCGGGTGTCCACCAGGCTGGGCTCGCCGGACAGGCCGATGTAGACCACCCGGCGGCCGGGTTCCACCAGGTGCAGCGCCATCGCGGGCAGGTGGGCGGCGGTGGCGGCGTCGATCACCGCGTCCCAGCGCGCCTCCGGCAGGGTCTCCACGGTCCAGACCCGGGTCAGGCCGATCGAGGCGGCGAACTCCAGGGAGCCGGGGTCGCGGCCGAGCAGGTGCACCTCGATGCCCTGGGCGGCGGCGATCTGGGCGGTCAGCAGGCCGATGGTGCCCGGGCCGAGCACCAGCAGCCGTTCCCCGGCGGTCAGGTCCGCCGCCCGGACCGCGCGCAGCGCGTTGCCGCCGGGCTCGACCAGCGCGCCCAGGGTGGGTCCGACCGTCTCGGGCAGCGGTTGCAGCGCGGCCACGGGGACCGGCAGTTGCTCGGCCAGCCCGCCGGGCCAGCCGTTCCTGATGCCGATCTCGTACCGGTCCGCGCACAGGTGCTGGCGTCCGGACCGGCAGCGCTCGCAGCGGCGGCAGCCGAGCATGGTGTCTCCGGTGACCCGGCGGCCGAGCCAGGCGCGGTCCACGCCGGGGCCGAGCGCGGAGACCACGCCCGCCCACTCGTGGCCGATCCGTACGGGGTAGCGGGCTTCGCCGGTGTGCAGGTAGGACATGCGGCCGGAGAGGAACTCGGCGTCGGTGCCGCAGACCCCGGCCCGCTCGACGTCGACGATCACCTCGTCCGGTCCTGGCACGGGTGGCGCCACCCACTGGACCTCGGCGTGTCCGGGACCGGTCACGACGAACGCCCTTATCACACGTGTACCGTACAGGAATGTCCGGGTTACGGAGTGATCAGTGGTATGCGGGTCAAGACCGGAATGCGTATATCCACCGCGCCTGGATGCGCCGGGGTGTGCCCGCCGACGCCTTCACCGGGCGGCCCCAGATCGCCATCGCCAACACCGCCTCCGACCTGACCCCCTGCAATGCCCACCTGGACGAGGTGGCCGCCAGCGTGCGGCAGGGTGTGTGGGAGGCGGGCGGGGTGCCGCTCAACCTGCCGGTCGTCTCGTTGGGCGAGACCCAGGTCCGGCCCACCGCGATGCTCTGGCGGAACATGGCCGCGATGGCCACCGAGGAGATGCTCCGGGCCAACCCGATCGACGGCGTGGTGCTGCTCGGCGGCTGTGACAAGACCATCCCGTCGCTGCTGATGGCCGCCGCCTCGGTGGACCTGCCCGCCGTGGTGGTGCCGGGCGGTCCGATGCTCACCGGCACCTTCCGGGGCGCGCCGCTCGGCTGCGGCACCGACGTCTGGCGGCTGAGCGAGGAGGTCAGGGCGGGCACGCTGTCGGAGCGTGCGTTCCTGGACTCGGAGTCCTCCATGATCCGCAGCCGCGGGCACTGCAACACGATGGGCACCGCCTCCACCATGGGCCTGCTCGCCGAGGCGCTGGGCACCACGCTGCCCGGCTCGGCCGGGCTGCCCGCGCCGGACAGCCGCCTGCTGGCCAGGGCCCAGGAGACCGGCCGCCTGATCGTCGAGATGGTGGCCGCCGGGCGCCGCCCGAGCCAGGTGATCACCGCCGGTTCCTTCCGCAACGCGATCGTGGCGCTGGCCGCGATCGGCGGCTCCACCAACGCGATCGTGCACCTGCTGGCCATCGCCGGACGGCTCGGCGTGCCGCTCACCCTGGACGACTTCGACCGCATCGGGGCGGACGTGCCGCTGCTGGCCGACCTCCAGCCGGCCGGGCGGCACCTGATGGAGGACTTCCACCGCGCGGGCGGCCTGCACGCCGTGCTCCGCGAGGTGATCGGCCTGCTCGACCCGGACGCGCTCACCGTCACCGGCCGGCCGCTGGTGAGCTACCTGGACGAGGCCCAGATCTGGGACCCCGAGGTGATCCGGCTGATCCGCCCCAACGCCGGAATCGCCGTCCTGTACGGGAACCTGGCCCCCGCCGGGGCCATCATCAAACCGGCCGCCGCCTCCCCCGAACTGCTCCGCCACCGGGGCCGGGCGATGGTCTTCGACTCCGTGGAGGACTTCCACGCCCGCATCGACGACCCGGACCTGGACGTGGACGCCGACTCGGTCCTGGTGCTGCGCGGCTGCGGGCCGAAGGGATATCCCGGCATGCCGGAGGTGTCCAACATGCCGCTCCCCGCCAAGCTCCTCCAGCAGGGCGTGCGCGACATGGTGCGGGTCTGCGACGGCCGGATGAGCGGGACCGCGTACGGCACGGTGGTGCTGCACGTGGCCCCGGAGGCGGCGGCCGGTGGCCCGCTGGACCGGGTCAGGACCGGCGACTGGATCGTGCTGGACGTGGAGGCCCGCCGGATCGACGTGGACGTGCCCCAGGCCGAGCTGGACGCGCGGCCCCCGTCGGCGGCGATGACCGAGGCGCTGGCCCGCCCGCGCCGGGGGTGGGAACGGCTCTACGTCGACACCGTGCTGGGCGCGGACACCGGCGCCGACCTGGACTTCCTGGTGGGTTCCAGCGGCGACAAGGTGGCCCGCGAGTCTCACTGATCCCTTCGCGCCCTGGCCCTCCGTTTGCCCTCGTGCATGGCCTGGACCCTGGCCACCGGGATGGTGTGCCCTTCCTCGATCAGGTCGGCGGGCAGGGTCTGCGGCGGGGGCATCAGCTCGGTCCACGGATCCCCGGGCCGCTCCCGGACCGTGAAAATCGTGAAATCCCGGGGTTCGACCTGATCGAGGTCCTCCCACGGCACGGGATAGGAGACGGGGGTCCCCGGCCGGATCCGCGGACTGTACGCGGCGACCACGGTCGCCCCGCCCGCCCGGGTGGAGTCGAGGAACACCTTGCCCTGCCGGTCCTCCCGGATGAACGCCGTGGTGGCCAGCTCCGGGTCCAGGCGTTCGGCGCGGGCGGCCAGGGCCCGGGTGGCCGCCGCCAGGTCCTCGGGCGGCAGGTCGGGTTCGACCGGGACGAAGACGTGCACGCCCTTGGCGCCGCTGGTCTTCACCGCCCCGCGCAGGCCGGTGTCGGCGAGGGCCTGCCGTACCAGGTGGGCGGCCCGCACCACGGTGGTGAACGGGCCGCCCTCCGGCGGGTCGAGGTCCAGGATGAGGTGGGTGCCCATGAGGGCGGGGTGGTACTCGACCGCCCGCTGGTTGGCGAACCAGAGCAGGGTGCGGCGGTCGTCGCAGAGCGCGTAGGAGATCTCCCGGTGGGAGGCCTCCGCCCAGATCTTGACCGTGGGCACCCAGGACGGGGTGTACTTCGGGACGTTCTTCTGCATGAAGGGCGCCTGGCCGGGGCGTACCCGGATCACCGACAGCGGACGGCCGCGCAGCGCGGCGAGCACGCGGTCGCGGGTCGCGTCCAGGTAGTCGACCAGATCCCGCTTGGTCGCGCCGGACTCGTCGAAGAGCGGCTGATCCAGGTTGGTCAGCGCCACGCCGTCCCGCGTCTCATCGCTGGTCACCCACTCCACGATGCCGACGTCAGGGGCTCCCGGTCAACCGTGTGATCGACCGCGTGTCCCGCTGTGGAACTCGATGGCACGCCTACGGGGAAACCACTCCACGAAAGAGCGTGAACATGCACAGAACGAGTCGACTCTTATTAAGCGCCCTACTCATGGGCGCGATCCTGGTCCCCGCAGGCACGGCGTCCGGCACCACAGCCGATCCCGAGCTGGTCCGGGCGATCGAGCAACTCCGCGACTCCGGGGACTTCGGCCCGGAGCTCGAACAGTACTTGGCCGATGCCGCCGCGGCCGTCGAACAGGATGAATGCGCGGCAGCCGCCGCCCTGCAGTCCTTCGCCGACCAGGTGGGCCAGGAGAAGCCGTCCAGGGCGGGCAACCGCCTGCGGGGCCGCGTGCTGGGCGCCCTGGCCGACGAGAAGGGCTGCGCGGGCCCGATCACCGTGTACGCCGACCCGGACACGATCAAGTCCAGCGGTCCGCTGAACGGGTACGAACCCGGCGCCCACCGCCCGGTGGCCGCGCTGGTGGACGAGGACGGCCGCCGTACCGAGTTCGTCGCCGACGAAGTGATCGTCTTCACCGAGGAGGAGACCGAACTGGACAAGTTCGTCTCCCGCTGGGACGGCAAGGTACTGCACCGCACCGACGACGGGGAGACCCCCGCCTACCTGGTCCGCATCACCACCGACCAGGCAGAACCGGCCAAGCTCGGCGAGCATCTGTCGGCGCTCAACGGCGAGCACCAGAAGGCCACCGCGCTCGCCGTGTCCAGCCAGGACGGGGTCAACCTGCTCGCCGCCGCGGCGGCCGAAGCCAGGGACGGCCTCCAGGTGATGGTCAACTGGGTGACTCCGCCCACCGGTTACGCCGACCGCACCACGATGGAAGCCGGGGTCGGCGTCCCGGACTTCAGCCCGAACGGCATGAACTACACGCGGAACGCGTACGAATGGTCCTATCTGTCCAACAGCGGCGCGCAGGCGATCGGTACGGCCGAGGCCTGGACGGTGCTTGACTCGATCGGGCTGCTGGACAACAAGGTCGAGATCGGCATCGTCGACAAGGGCTATGCCCCCCAGGTCAACGCCGACCTGCCGGCCAACCCGGACATGGTCACCGTCGTCCCCTTCACCGACGCCGGGGACCCCGGCCAGGCCGGTTTCGAGTGGCACGGCACCATGGTGGCCAGCACGGCCGCCGCCGTACCCAACAACTACGTGGGGGCCGCCGGGCCCGCCGGTCCGGTCGCCAAACTGAACCTGGTCTACGCCGACGGCAGCGCCTACGGCGTCATCGTGGGGGTGGGCGCGGCCAAGGTGATGGGCAGCAAGATCATTAACATGAGCTTCTCCACCCCTGTGCACTGGGCTCTGGCCTGGTCGTTGTTACCCCTCGACGGCTACCTCCGCTACGTCCGCGCGCTCGACGTCCTGATCTACTCGGCCGCCGGCAACAACGGCGACGACGTGGACGCCGAGACCTGCTTCATCGGCTGCTGGGAGAAGTACTGGTGGACCCCGTGCGAGCACGGCGGGGTGCGCTGCGTCGGCGGGCTGGGCGTGAAGAGCCGGAACCGGGACGACGAGTCCAACTTCGGCCACGAGGACGTGGACATCTTCGGCCCGTTCCACGTCCTCTACGGCGCCGACCCCTTGTTCCCCATCCCGAGCCAGGTGGGCGGCATCAAGGGCACCAGCATGAGCGCGCCCTACGTCGCCGGGGTGGCCGCCCTGGTCTGGGCCGCCAACCCGAGCCTGGACGCCGACCAGGTGGACGACGCCGTCATGCGCAACCTCGCCGTCAGCGCCGACCCCCGGGTCGGGAAACGGGTGATCCAGGCGCTGAGCGCGGTCCGCGACGTGCTGCCCCCGACGGTGCACATCACCACCCCGCACGACGGGCAGAGCATCTCGGCGATCAACCCCACCCAGTTCAAGGCCAACGTCTTCGAGGACGGCCTCGGCACGCCGACCGTGACCTGGACCCTGAACGGCACCACCGTGCTCGGCACCGGCAAGACCATCTCCGCCCTGCCGCCGCCCGGCAACCACCGCATCAGGGCCACCGCCGTCTTCCCCGGCGGCAAGACCGCCACGGACAAGATCGACGTGACGGTGCAGAACGCGACCCCCGAGCTGACCATCACCGGCCCCGCGGGCGGGGTCTTCGGACAGACCGAGCAGATCCCGTTCCACGCCACCAGCCTGGACGACGTCGGCCAGCTGCCGGACGGCATGGTCCGCTGGTTCCTGGACGGCAGCCCCAACCCCTTCGCCACCGGCCACAACCCGGTCGCGAGCCTCGGCGCCACCCCGGGCACGCACACCGTCACGGTACGGGGCTGCGACACCTTCAACCTCTGCGGCACCGACAGCATCACCGTCACGGTCATCCCCGACACGGCCAACCAGCCGCCGGTGGTCCGCGTCCTCAACCCGGCCAACGGCGCCAAGCTCTGGGTGAACGGCAACGCCAACGGCCAGTTCTTCCACGAGATCACTCTGAACGGCAGCGCCACCGACCCCGAGGGCGGCGCCCTCACCCTCGTCTGGCGGGACAACGGCTCGGTGATCGGGCTCGGCCTGACCCCGCAGGTACGGCTGCTCGGCGGCTGCGGCGACTCCACCCACTCGCTGACCCTGACGGCCACCGACGCGGCCGGGAACAGCCGTCAGGACACGGTGCAGGTGATGGTCTCGATGGTCTGTTAGCGCCGGCTCTCCTGGAGTCTTCTCCGGATGAGGTAGGCGCCCGCGAACGTCACCGCAAACGCGGCGATCGCGGCGCCGGCGATCTTGCCGGATCGGGGGAAGGCGGCCGAGGCCAGCGCGCCGGTGAAGCTCACGATCGGGCTGCCGCCCTGCTGCGGGAAGGTCACCGCCGCCTCCGCCTTCCGGTGGACGCGGCCGCTGGCCAGCGCGATGCTCGCCTGCCAGGGCCCGACCGGCAGCTTGGCGCTGAGCGGCACCCCGACCCCTCCGCTGCCGCCGGGGGGCAGCGACACCCCCCGGTTCGCCTCGAAAGGACCGGCGTTCAGGCCGCCGGGGCCGTGCGTGAGGCGGAGCCTGCCGGTCAGGTCGACGGCCCGCCGCCCGGTGTTGTGCACGATCGCGCGCAGCACCGGGCGGCCCTTCGGGTTCCGCAGTGCGATCAGCTTCTCGATCCGGAAGTCGGTGGGGGGCTCCGC
>NZ_JAHCST010000115.1 GCF_018476525.1 Acrocarpospora catenulata | reverse complement strand
AGCTGGCCAAGGATGTGGAGACCAAGGAGCAGATCGCTTCGACCGCCTCCATCTCCGCCGGTGACGTCGAGATCGGCGAGCTGATCGCCGAGGCGATGGACAAGGTCGGCAAGGAAGGCGTCATCACTGTCGAGGAGAGCAACGCGTTCGGGCTCGAGCTGGAGCTCACCGAGGGCATGCGCTTCGACAAGGGCTACAACTCGGGCTACTTCGTAACCGACCCCGAGCGCATGGAGGCGGTCCTGGAGGACCCCTACATCCTCGTGGTCAACTCGAAGATCTCCGCCAACAAGGACCTGCTGCCCCTGCTCGACAAGGTCGTCCAGTCGGGCAAGCCGCTCCTGATCATCGCTGAGGACGTCGAGGGCGAGGCCCTGGCCACCCTGGTGGTCAACAAGATCCGTGGCCTGTTCCGCTCGGTGGCGGTCAAGGCCCCCGGCTTCGGCGACCGCCGCAAGGCCATGCTGGTCGACATCGCCACCCTCACCGGCGGCCAGGTCATCAGCGAGGAGCTCGGCCTCAAGCTGGAGAACGCCACCCTCGACCTGCTGGGCAAGGCCCGCAAGGTGGTCGTCACCAAGGACGAGACCACGATCGTGGACGGCGGCGGCGACGCCGAGCAGATCGCGGGCCGGGTCAACCAGATCCGCGCCGAGATCGAGAACACCGACTCCGACTACGACCGTGAGAAGCTCCAGGAGCGTCTCGCCAAGCTGGCCGGCGGCGTGGCCGTCATCAAGGCCGGCGCGGCCACCGAGGTCGAGCTGAAGGAGCGCAAGCACCGCATCGAGGACGCCGTTCGCAACGCGAAGGCGGCCGTCGAGGAGGGCATCGTGCCCGGCGGTGGCGTGGCCCTGCTGCAGGCCAGCGCCAAGGCGTTCGACAAGCTGGAGCTCCCCGGCGACGAGGCCACCGGTGCCGCGATCGTCCGTAAGGCTCTGGAGGAGCCGCTCAAGCAGATCGCGGTGAACGCCGGTCTCGAGGGCGGCGTCGTGGTGGAGAAGGTGCGCAACCTCACCCCCGGCGAGGGCCTCAACGCGGCCACCGGCGACTACGTCAACATGTTCGAGGCGGGCATCATCGACCCGGCCAAGGTGACGCGCTCCGCGCTGCAGAACGCCGCCTCGATCGCGGCCCTGTTCCTCACCACCGAGGCCGTCATCGCCGAGAAGCCGGAGAAGAACGCGGCTCCCGCCGGCGGCGGCGGCATGCCCGGCGGCGACATGGACTTCTGAGTCCACCGACATGGACCTCTGAGTCCATCTCCAGAGGAGGCGGTTCCGTTCCGGAGCCGCCTTTTTCTGGTTTCCGCAGGGTTGGTTATCCCAGCGTTTTCACCCACCGGCCCCAGTGGGGCTGTGCATGGTAACCGGCGGCTTTCCAGGCGTGGTGCGCGAGGTCGTTGTCGCGCAGGACCATCGCGTCCGCGCGGAACGCCCCGAAGTTTTCGAAGCGCTTCTCCGCCGCCGCGATGAGGGCGGAACCGACGCCCCGGCGCCGGAATTCGGGGGCCACCGCGAGGCGGTAGAGATGGGCGCGCCAGCCGTCCCAGCCCGCGATGACCGTTCCTGCCAGGACACCGTCCAATTCGGCGACCAACAGCGCGTCCGGATCGTGGTCGATCAGGGCCGTCACCTTCGAGGCGTCGTCCTGGCGGTCGGTGTTCTCGGCGGCGCGCCGCCAGAATTCCAGGATGTCGGGAATATCGGCGTGGGTGGCCGGGCGGATGGTAACCATGGGCCTAGTGAACCAGTTGGGACGGGAGTGGGTTGGTGTGCACGATCGTCAGTGAGGTGACCGCGCGGGTGAGGACGACGTACAGCCGGGCCAGGCCCTGGGGTTCGGCCTGGGCGATGTGGGCGGGTTCGGCGACGATGACATGGTCGTACTCCAGGCCCTTGGCGAGGGTGGCGGGGATGACCAGGACGCGGTGGTCGCCGGTGGACTCGGGGCCGAGGATCTCATGGGCGGCGGTGAGGGCGGCCGAGACGGCGGGGACCGAGGCGTCGGCGACGATCACGCCGATCGAGCCCTCCCGGGCGAGCGCCTCGGCCACCGCCTCGGCGATGCCCGAAACCACGTCTGGCCTCTCCCGTACGGACAGGGAGCCCACACCGGGGCGCAGCGAGCGGGGCGGGGCGAGTTCGGGGGCGATGGCGGGGAGCAGTCGGGCGGCGTAGTCGAGCACCTCGCGGGGCACCCGGAAGCCCAGGGTGAGCTCGGTGACGGCGGTGACCTCGCCGCCGGAGCGCTCCGAGCCCTTCTCGAAGCCGAGATGGCCGAGCACGGTCTGCCAGGAGCGCGCCGACCACGGTGTGGTGCCCTGGGCCAGATCCCCGAGAATGGTCGCCGACCCGGTACGGCACCGCCTGCCCAGCGCCCGCAGCTGCATCGCCGACAGGTCCTGCGCCTCGTCCACCACCAGGTGACCGTGGGACGGGGTGCGCTCCATCAGGTCGCCCAGCTCGTCCAGGAGTGCCGCGTCGGCGGCCGACCACTTGGCCGACCGGTGGGATTTCGAGGGCTTCGCCCAGAGCAGCAGGGACTGCTCCTCGGCGGTCAGGTCGGTCTTGGCGGCCCTGGCCAGGAACTCGGCGTCGCTGAACAGCCGGTGCAGCACCTGCTCGGGCGTCAGCTTCGGCCAGGTCTGGTCGATCACCTGCCGGACCGGCTTCGACCGCGCCACCGCGTCCTGCACCCGGTCGTCGGGGGACTCGCCCCGGCGTTCCATCTGGACCAGGACGGCGTGCGCCAGCCGCTGCGCCAGCGCGGCCCGCCCGGGGTTGTAGCGGGTGGTCCCGCGCAGCGAAGCGACGATCTCCCGGACCTGGTGGTCGGGCACCCGGTAGCGGTTGACCCCCCGGGTGACCAGCACACCCTCCTCGGGTTTGGTGATGTGCAACCAGAGCGCCCGCCGGAGCACCGGGGCCATCCGGGCGTCGCCCTTCACCGCCGCCACGGCCGGGTCCTCGGGATGGGAGTGGTCGCCCAGGATGCCCGCCACGGTGGCCTGGTCCACCTTGACCTCGCCGAGCGCAGGCAGCACCGAGGAGATGTAGGACAGGAACGCCCGGTTCGGCCCGACGATCATCACGCCCGATCTGGCCAGCTTCTCCCGGTGGGTGAACAGCAGGTAGGCGGCCCGGTGCAGGCCGACGGCGGTCTTCCCGGTGCCGGGGGCGCCCTGGACGCAGACGGTCACCCCGAGGTCGGCGCGGACGATCTCGTCCTGGTCCGGCTGGATGGTGGCGACGATGTCCCGCATCGGCCCGGTGCGCGGGCGTTCGATCTCCGCGGTGAGGATCTTCGATGGGGTGAGCGCGCTTCCGGTGGTCAGGTCCTCGTCCTCGAAGGCGGTCAGCTCCCCGCCCTGGTAGCCGAACCGTCGCCGCCGCCCCACGTCCATCGGATCGGCGGGGCTGGCCTGGTAGAAGGCCCGGGAGACGGGTGCGCGCCAGTCGATGACCAGGGCCTGCCCGGCCCCGTCGTGCACGTGCCGTCGCCCCACGTGCATGGTGGCGGGCAACTCGTCGCCGGTGGCCGTACGGTCCAGGCGGCCGAAGAAGAGCGGAGTGTCCGGGTGGTCGGCGAGGGCGGCCACCCGCTGGTCGAGCAGGCCCTGCAGGACCTGCTGGGAGACCCAGTCGCCGGCCGCGTCCGCGGACAGGGACTGGGCGTGCTCGCGCATCGCGGTGAGGGCCGCCCGCGAGCGGCGCAGGTGCTCCCGCTCGGCCGCGAGGATGTCGGACGCCGGTATGTCGGGGGCGAGCTGGTGGGCGGGCATGCCGGAACTCCTGTCGGGTAGGCGGTGGAAGGCGCGAAACACAGGAGCTTACTCAGGCGTCCCCGGCGGTCCAACTGGTTTTCCGGCCGGTTGTCGATCCTTTGCTCGGGTACCTGTAGGGCGTGATGCGTACCTGGGCCACCGGCGTCGCCAGTCTGCTGCCGGCCGCGCTCCGGGGGCCGGCGGTGATCGTCTGGGTGGTCGCGGAGGGGCTACTCTTCGTCGGCGGCATTCTCGCGCAGTAATCCTGCGAATACGCTGCGAAACCTTATTGAATCGGCATGAGAAGTGCGCGAAAAAGATGCGCAAATCGCGTGATATAGCAGGACTATAGGGGTATGCCCGGATCCGGGCGTCCAGTAATTCTTGGCTGAGGGGGCCAAGGGCGCGAGGGGGTGATGCGGTTGTCTCGGGCCGGCGGAGTTTCGTGGACTTAACCATTCCTGACCCGGCGGGGAGCAACCCCGCCGGGTTTCTTCATCGCAGCACGTCGTCGGCGTCGATGATGGAGTACGCATAGCCCTGTTCGGCCAGAAAGCGCTGCCGGTGCGCGGCGAACTCCTGGTCCACGGTGTCCCGGCTGACCACCGAGTAGAACCGGGCCCCGCCCCCGCTCGCCTTCGGCCGCAACACCCGGCCCAGCCGCTGCGCCTCCTCCTGGCGGGACCCGAAGGTCCCGGAGACCTGGATGGCCACCGCCGCCTCCGGCAGGTCGATGGAGAAGTTGGCCACCTTCGACACCACCAGGACCTGGATCTCCTTGTCACGGAAGGCCTGGAAGAGCCGCTCCCGCTCGCGCACCCGGGTCTCGCCCTTGATCACCGGAGCGTCCAGGTGCGCGCCCAGCTCGTCCAGCTGGTCGATGTACTGCCCGATCACCAGCACCTGCTCGCCGGCGTGCCGCTGCACCAGGGCCTCGGCCACCCGCATCTTGGAGGGCGTGGTGGCGCAGAACCGGTACCGCTCCTCGTTCTCCGACATCGCGTACGCCAGGCGCTCCTCGTCGGACAGCGTCACCCGGACCTCGACGCAGTCGGCCGGGGCGATCCAGCCCTGGTTCTCCATCTCCTTCCACGGCGCGTCGTACCGCTTGGGGCCGATCAGCGAGAACACGTCGCCCTCCCGGCCGTCCTCGCGGACCAGGGTGGCGGTCAGCCCCACCCGGCGGCGGGCCTGCAGGTCGGCGGTCATCCGGAAGATGGGGGCGGGCAGCAGGTGCACCTCGTCGTAGACGATCAGGCCCCAGTCCCTGGCGTCGAACAGCTCCAGGTGCCGGTACGTGCCCTGCCGCTTGGCGGTCATCACCTGGTAGGTGGCGATGGTGACCGGGCGGATCTCCTTGCGCGTGCCGGTGTACTCGCCGATCTCGTCGGCGGTCAGCGAGGTGCGCTTGATCAGCTCCTGCTTCCACTGGTGCACGCTGACCGTGTTGGTGACCAGGATCAGCGTGGTGGCCTGGGCCCGGGCCATCGCCGCCGCGCCGACGATGGTCTTGCCGGCCCCGCAGGGCAGCACCACCACGCCGGACCCGCCGTGCCAGAAGGCGTCGGCGGCCTCCCGCTGGTAGGAGCGCAGCGCCCAGCCGTCCTCCACGAGCCGGATCGGGTGGGCCTCGCCGTCCACATACCCGGCCAGGTCCTCGGCCGGCCAGCCGAGCTTCAGCAGCGCCTGCTTGATGTTGCCGCGCTCGCTGGGGTGCACCGCGACCACGTCGGCGCCGAGCCGTTCGCCCAGCATCGGCTGGATCTTCTTGGCCCGGAGCACCTCCTCCAGGACCGCCCGGTCGGTGCTGGTGAGCACCAGGCCGTGCACGGGGTCTTTGTCCAGCTTGAGGCGGCCGTACCTGGCCATGGTCTCGGCCACGTCCACCAGCAGCGCGTGCGGCACGGGGTAGCGGCTGTGGTTGATCAGCGCGTCGATGACCTGCTCGGCGTCGTGCCCGGCGGCCCGGGCGTTCCACAGTGCCAGCGGGGTCACCCGGTAGGTGTGCACGTGCTCGGGCGCGCGCTCCAGCTCGGCGAAGGGCGCGATCGCCTTCCGGCAGTCGTCGGCCCGGGGGTGGTCGACTTCGAGCAGCAGCGTCTTGTCGGACTGGACGATCAGCGGCCCGTCGTTCACAGGTGCTCCTTCGGTGCGGGGTACCGACTATCCAACACGCCGCGACGCCGAATGAGTCCCACTTTGCTCAGCCGGGGCCCTCAGCAGGAGCCGGGGTTGTCCACGACGATGGGCCCACACCTCGCTCGGTGTGGGCCCATCCGGTGTCGATCATTGCGGTGCCGGTCGCCAATCCAGCCCGTGATCGACGCGGTGAACAAACGGAGGCCAGGATCATCCCCGCGTGCGCGGGGGGCGAATGAGTCTGCTTTTGCAGGGTCAGGACCATCCCTGTGTGCGCGACCAATTCATGAATTGGCCCGAATTCCGTTTCCACCCCCCTGGCATTCACTCTGCCTGACGCCTTGCGGCATTTCAACGCATTTAATTCACGTCGGCGACGCCGGTGATCCGGTGCAGCGCGAAACGGTGGATGGCGGCCCGGGTCTCGTCGTACGCGGTGAGGTAGCCGCCCTCCATTCGGGCCGGTTCCAGAATGCGGCTGGTGGCCTGGCCCTGGGAGTCCAGGTAGCCGATCCAGACTCTGGTGCCCTGGCGGATGGCGTCCTGGAGGGCGCTGATGGTGGCGGTGGCGGGGGAGCGCGGCAGCGCGCCGCCGGGCGCCTGACGGGGTTCCGTTCTGGTCTGGTGCGCGATGTCCCCGGCCCGGATGGCGCGGACCGCGGCGGCGGCCACCTCGGGGTCGGGGCCCGTCCCCCCGGTCACCGGGCGAGGCGGGACGTTCTCGGCGCGCCGGGTGTCGGCGCGGGCGACCATCACGTCCCCTTCCAGGGACTCGGCGACCGGGGCGTAGCCCATCGCGCGGAGCGCGTCCACCAGAGTCGCCCGGGAGGTCTTGGAGGCCAGCACCGTCGGCGCCAGCCGCCGCAGCCGCAGCGCTCCGGCCCTGCGGTCGGCCAGCACCTCCTCAAGCACGGCGGGGTCGTCGCACCGCACGTACGCGGAGGCGGTGCCGACCCGGAGCCGCCCGTGCCGGCGGGCCACGTCGCCCACCAGGTAGCGCAGCGGCTGCGGGACCGGGGTGGTGGAGTGCCGTTCCAGGCGGATGAGCAACTCGTCGGCGCTCTGGCCGGCGTCCAGGACGCGACGGATGGAGTCCTCCGAGAACCGGTACACCGTGGCCCCGCCTTTGGACTCGATGTCCGCCGCCAGCCCGAGCCACCTGCCGAGCTCGCTGGTCAGCGGTCCGGGGGCGATGGCGGTCAGGTCGGCTTGGAGCAGCACGTGGTCGACGGGCTCCGGCAGCAGCGGCGCGAGCACCTCCGCGGCGCCCGGGGCGGTCGAGGCTGTGGCGGCCGAGGCGGCGGTCGCGGCCGGGGTTGAGGTCAGCAGGGCCCGGCCATGGCCTGACATCACTCCTAATCCGGTCGTTCCCACCAGTTCTGCTTCGCGGAGCGTGAATTCGGTGAACTCCATGCGGTGCGTGCCCCGCCGCCGGGGGCGCTCCCAGGCCAGCCGGTCCAGTACGGACTCCGTCGAGGGCGCCAGGCCGGGTTCCGCCGCGGCGAGCACGGCCAGGGTGCGGGTGCGGACCTCGGCGGCGGCCGAGCGGCGCAGGTCGGGGTGGAGGGCGTTGACCAGCCGGTCCCGCTCGTCCCTGATCCCGGCCAGGCCGGGGGCCCGGTCCATGGTCAGCCAGGCCGTGGCCAGGACGGCCCAGCGGTTCTCGGCGGGGCGCACCCGCCAGGTGTCGTACGCCGGGGTGGGCAGCCACTCCCCGTCCACCGTGCCGCCGGAGGCGATCAGGCCGGCCGCGTGGGCCACCTCGGCCAGGAACGCCGCCGTCCACTCCGGGACGTCCAGGCGTTGCGCGGTCCGCTTCAGGTCCCGTACGGCCAGGCCGCCCGTGCGGAGCACACCCGGGGGGTCCGCGCCCCACAGCTCGCAGAGCTCCTCCACCAGGCGGACGAAAGTGAACGCCTGGGCGGCGGCGGTGCGGTCGGCCAGCGCCTGGTCGCGGGTGATGCCGTCCAGCGGGGGTGGCTCGGGAGAGATCTCCCGGTGCAGGCGGCCCTCGCGCAGGACCATCGCGACCTCCCTGGGGAGCGCGACGCTCTCCGCGCCGGTGGCGCCCAGCAGGCCCCTGGCCAGCAACTCCTCGATCGGAGACTGCGCGGTGGCGACGCGTACCTCGCGGCGGGCGTTGGGCACTCTGCCACTCGGCGGGCCCCAGGCGAGCTCGTTCAGCGCGGCCTGGGCGGCAGGGGAGAGCTCCGCCAGCAGTCTCCTGATATTTCCGGCTTCGGCGAACACGGTGGTAAGCCGGTCGCGCGGCGACCCCTCGCCCGGGGCGGCCGGGGCCTCGGTGATGTCGGTGAGCAGGTCCTCGATCGCCTCCGGCGCATGATGACGGAAGACGTCGGCCACCGGAGGACCGAGCCCGGCCGGCGGATCCAGGGCCTCCCGGACGCCGGGAGCCAGTCGCAGGGCGTCGTCGGGGCCGTACATGAGGGCCATGGTGCGGAGCAGGTCGAGCGCGCCGGAGAGGGCCGCGGGACCGAGCGGGGTGCCCGAAGCGAGCAGGGTGGCCCGCAGGGCGGGGAGCGATGTCGGCTCGGGTTCCAGGGAGAGGGATTCGGCGACCGTCAGGGTGAACCGGTCAAGCCGGTCCAGGGCGCGGCCGAGGGCCGACGGCGTGCTCGCCCGTGACGCCAGGCCGTGCAGATGAGCCGGAACCGGGGTGATCAGCTCGGGACGGGACATGGCGAGGGCGCGCAGTTGCTCGTCCGTCCGGCTGCGCAGCCACTCGGTGAACCCGTCGCTCATCCTTTCCATGGTAGGAGCACCCGTCAGGGGCGAAGTCGCCGGGGATTTCCCCGTCGGTCTCGCATGCCCTCCCCGGCTGGGGCAGTATGACGAGGGTGCTCGAGCGTGCGGACCAGCTCGTCCTGGACTTCGTCGGCAGGGTCGCCGACGCCGTCCACGGCCGCATGCGCCCCGAAGAACGCCTCGACTTCGTCAACCGGGTACGCGAACGCATCGAACAGGAACGCGCCGGCAGCGACGACCCCAGAACCGTGGCCAACCTCCTCGCCAGATTCGGCACCCCAGCCGAACTGGCCGACCGCGAGATCCGCCGTCTGCACGCCGCCCAGAACCCCCCGGCCCCCGAGAAACCCTCCACCGAAACCAAACCCCTGCCCGCCCAGCCCCGCCGCCCGGCGCGCCCCACCCCACCAGGGGTCATGCACTACCGCGGAGAAGCCCGCAAGGCCCTCGGCCGAAAAACTGAGCGCTCCGCGCCTGCCGGGTATGTCCCAC
>NZ_JAHCST010000114.1 GCF_018476525.1 Acrocarpospora catenulata | reverse complement strand
ACCCACCCACCCTTGTTCGACCTCCGGTCGGGGGCCCGGCTCCGCCGGGGTGGGCGGTGGCCGTCCGGCACGCGGAAGTCCTGGTTACCGTGTGCTCGCACCCATCCACCCCTCTGACAGTGAGGATGTGGGTGAACGCCTCCTGGTGGGGTCTGGCCCACCTTCTGACTGACCAAGGTGTCCTGGGAGGGATCTGCCGACCCCGGCCGGGAGGCGTTCACCGCACTCACCGGGCGCGGCTTCCGCCGGGACGGATGGTTGCCATGGAACTCCCACCTACCCACCCTTTCGACCTTCGGCCGGACCCGCCCCCGCCGGGCAGGCAGAGCCGCGTGTCGATCTTCGGCGCGCCGGGGCGGAAGCCGACGACCCCAGCGGAGCGCCGACGGCCCCAGCGGAGCCGGGTCTGCGACCGAAGATCGAACAAGGTTGGGGGAAGTCTCCCGGCAACCAACCTTTTCGCGTGCCGGACGGCAACCGATCCTCCCCGGCGGAGCCGGGCCCGGACCCAACCGATCCTCCCCGGCGGAGCCGGGCCCGGACCCAACCGATCCTCCCCGGCGGAGCCGGGCCCGGACCCAACCGATCCTCCCCGGCGGAGCCGGGCCCGGACCCGGGGGTCGGAAGGGTGGGTGGGACATCCACCCCAACCAGCACACATCAACCTGACCAAACCCCGGCGTAAGCCGAACCCGACCGGAGGTCAAAGGGTGGGTGGGTGGGACATCCATGGCAATCAGTAAACAAACGAAACCACGCCAGGAATGGCCCACGACATTCACCGGGCCAGGGAGGATTAGTAGCCGTCCTCGCTCACGAGTTCGAGTGCTCGGGCGAGGTCTTCCGGATACTCGGTGGTGAAGGACACCCACTCCCCCGTCGCGGGATGCTCGAACCCCAGCGAGACCGCGTGCAGCCACTGGCGAGTGACGCCCAGACGGGCGGCCAGGGTGGGGTCGGCGCCGTACTGGAGATCGCCGACGCAGGGGTGGCGAAGGGCGGACATGTGCACCCGGATCTGGTGGGTGCGGCCGGTTTCGAGCTTGATGTCGAGAAGGGAGGCGGAGCGGAAGGCCTCAATGGTGTCGTAGTGGGTGATGGAGTCCTTGCCACCCGCCACGACCGCCCACCGCCCGTCCCCGGAGGGATGGCGATCGATGGGAGCGTCCACAGTCCCACGCAGAGGGTCCATGTGGCCCTGAACAAGGGCGTGGTACCGCTTCTCCACGGTACGTTCCTTGAAAGCGCGCTTCAGCGAGGAGTACGCGCTCTCGCTCTTGGCCACCACCATGGCCCCGGTGGTGTTGGCATCCAGCCGATGCACAATGCCCTGCCGTTCGGCGGCACCACTGGTGGAGACCCGGTGCCCGGTCCCGAGCAGCCCCCCGAGCACGGTAGGCCCGGTCCACCCGACACTCGGATGCGCGGCCACCCCGACCGGCTTGTTCACCACCACAATGTCGTCGTCCTCGTACAGGATGCCCATCCCGGGAACCGGCTCGGCGACCGGCGTGGGCGCGCTCGGCGGCGGCGGAATGGTCACATCCAGCCAGGCCCCCGCATGCACCCGGTCCGACTTGGCCGGAAGCGCCCCATCCACCAGCACGTCACCCGACGAGATCAGCTCCGCCGCACGGGTCCGCGAAAAGCCGAAGAGACGAGCCAGCGCGGCGTCCAGCCGCTCACCCTCAAGCCCATCGGGAACAGGCAGACTACGCTGGTCACCCATCCCGAGTGTCCTTCTCCTTGGCGGGAGCCACCTCGCGGGTCCCGTCGATCTGATAACCCCGCCAGGCCAGGAAAACGGCCAGGATGCCACCGCAGACAATGGACGAATCGGCCACATTAAAGATCGGGAACCCGGTAGCCGGGAACGCCTGCACGAAGTCCACCACGTGCCCCTGGAACGGAGCCGGGGAGCGGAAGATCCGGTCCGTCAGGTTGCCGATCGCCCCGCCCAGCAGCAGGCCGAGCGTGATCGCCCAGGGAAGGCTGCGCAGTTGCCGAGCGGTCCGCATAATCGCAATAACCACCGTGGTGGCGATAAGGGTGAAGACGATGGTCATCCCGGTGCCGATGCTGAACGCCGCCCCGGGGTTGCGAATCACGTTGATCACGAGCACGTCGGGGATCACCACCAACGGCGGCTCGGGCTCCAGATATTCGACGACAAGGAACTTGGTAACCACATCGAAGACGTAGATGAGCACGGCCACGGCGGCCAGCAGACCGATCCGCCGCGTCCGCACCCCCCCACCGGCAACCCCGCCGGCTTCCTCAGCCACGTCCGCACCACCTTCGCTCAGCGGCGCTCCTCCCGCTGCTTGCACGCCACGCACAGCGTCGCCCTCGGGAACGCCCGCAGGCGTTCCTTGCCGATCGGCCGTTGGCACGATTCGCACACTCCGTAAGTCCCTGCGTCGATACGGGCGATCGCCCGCTCGTTCTGCGCGAGTACATCGCGCGCATTCAGGGTAAGGGCGATCTCGCGTTCGCGCTCATAGGTCTTGGCCCCGGCGTCGGCCGGGTCGTCGCCCGCGCCTTCGCTGGAGTTGCCGGTCGCGAGTTCGGCCTCGGCCCGGAGGATCTCGGTATGAAGTTCGTCTATTTCCAGCAACAATCGCTCTCGCACCTCGGCGAGTTCGTCGTTGGTCCAGATGTCCTCGCTAGTGGCGGTCTTAGCCTCACGCGTGGCCATGTGGCCTCCCCATGCACAGTGATCAGGCAAGTCCAGGCAGCATAAGTAGCGGATTGGAGCGCGGCAATCGACGCGCCGATGGATTTACGCCATCCGTAACCGGTCGGTTCGCTCCTCCCTGTATGCCGGGTACCTCCTGAACAACACCACCCCGTGACGTGTTCCGCCAATAACCGGGAAGCCCTGGCCACCCGGCTGCGTTATGGTGTGGACTGCAAGGCGTTGATGGGGACGAGTACCTCCGTACCCACTCGCAGGAGCGACCCGGGGATGGTGCGAGCCCGGGGCGAGCCACGGAGAGAAGATCACCCCGGAGCCGCCGGAAGAACGGCTTTACCCCCGGTAGAGACCCAGTAGACCCGGCCGCAATCTTTGAATGAGTGGGCCTCCCTTGGGGGCCAAGGAGGGTGGTACCGCGGAGCCGCCGGCTTCGTCCCTCCACGCCCAGTCCGACATATGTGGTCCGACACGCGTGGAGGTCCGTTGTCCACCCACAGTTTCCGTTCGCTACCCGCGCAGGTCGACCTGCCGGCCCTCGAACACGAGGTGCTGGAGCGCTGGCGTGACGGCAAGGTCTTCGAGCGGTCGCTGGAGCAGAACGCCAGTGGCCCCTCCTGGGTCTTCTACGAGGGACCCCCCACCGCGAACGGCATGCCCGGCGTGCACCACGTCGAGGCGCGCGTCTTCAAGGACGTCTTCCCCCGCTACAAGTCCATGCGCGGCTACCACGTGCCCCGCAAGGCCGGCTGGGACTGCCACGGCCTCCCGGTCGAGGTGGCCGTGGAGAAGGAGCTGGGCCTGTCCGGCAAGCCGGAGATCGAGGCGTACGGCATCGCCGAGTTCAACGCCAGGTGCCGCGAGTCGGTGCTCCGGCACGTGGACGCGTTCGAGGAGATGACCGAACGCATGGGCTACTGGGTGGACATGTCCCAGGCCTACCGCACCATGGACCCCTCCTACGTGGAGGCCGTCTGGTGGTCCCTCAAGGTCATCTGGGACAAGGGCCTGCTCTTCCGGGACTTCCGGATCACCCCGTACTGCCCGCGCTGCGGCACCGGCCTGTCCGACCACGAGCTGGGCCAGCCCGGCGGGTACGAGACCGTCTCCAGCCCCTCGGTGTACGTGCGCATGCCGGTCACCGGCGGCCCCCTGGCGGGCGTCGACCTGCTCGTCTGGACCACCACGCCGTGGACCCTGGTCTCCAACACCGCCGTGGCCGTCCACCCCGAGGTCACCTACGTGGTGGCCGAGAAGCCCGGCGAGACGCCGGTGCTGGTCGCGGAGCCGCTGCTCGGCGCCGCCCTCGGCGAGGGGTGGACGGTCCGCGAGCGCCTGTCCGGGGCCAGTCTGGAGCACACGCCGTACCAGCGGCCGTTCGAGCTGGTGGAGATCCCTGGCGCGCACTACGTGGTGCTCGGCGACTATGTCACGGTGGAGGACGGCACCGGCCTGGTTCACCAGGCCCCCGCCTTCGGCGCCGACGACATGACCGTCTGCAAGAAGTACGGCCTGCCCGTGGTCAACCCGATCGGCCCCGACGGCCGCTTCCACGCCGAGGTCCCCCAGGTCGGCGGCCAGTTCTTCAAGGACGCCGACGAGGGCCTCACCGAGGACCTGCGCAACCGCGGCCTGCTCTTCCGTGGCGGCCACTTCGACCACAGCTACCCGCACTGCTGGCGCTGCCACACCCCGCTGCTCTACTACGCCCTGCCCTCCTGGTACATCAGGACCACCCAGATCAAGGACCTGCTGCTCGCCGAGAACGAGCGCACCAACTGGTACCCGGAGACCATCAAGCACGGCCGGTACGGCGAGTGGCTGCGCAACAATGTGGACTGGGCGCTGTCCCGCTCCCGCTACTGGGGCACCCCGCTGCCGCTGTGGACCTGTGAGGCCGACCACGTCACCTGCGTCGGCTCGCTGGCCGAGCTGGGCGCGCTGGCGGGTCAGGACCTGACCGCGCTGGACCCGCACCGCCCGTACGTGGACGACGTGACCTTCGCCTGCCCCGAATGCGGCGAGCAGGCGAGCAGGGTGCCGGACGTGATCGACGTCTGGTACGACTCCGGGGCCATGCCGTTCGCCCAGTGGGGCGCTCCCCACGTCAACAAGGAGATCTTCGAGGAGTCCTTCCCCGGCCAGTTCATCTGCGAGGCCATCGACCAGACCCGGGGCTGGTTCTACTCGATGATGACGGTGGGCGCTCTGGTCTTCGGGCGTTCCTCGTACGAGAACGTGCTCTGCCTGGGGCTGATCCTGGCCGAGGACGGCCGGAAGATGAGCAAGCACCTCGGCAACGTGCTGCGGCCGATGCCGCTCATGGAGCAGCACGGGGCCGACGCGCTGCGCTGGTACATGGCCACCTCCGGCTCTCCCTGGTCGCCGCGCCGGATCGGCCACGGGCCGCTGGAGGAGATCGTCCGGAAGGTGCTGCTCACCTACTGGAACACGGCCTCCTTCTTCACCCTGTACGCCAACGCCTCCGGCTGGCAGCCGGCCGAGGTGACCGGGGAGCGGCCGCTGATCGACCGCTGGGCGCTGGCCGAACTCCAGCGCACGGTGGCCGAGGTGACCACCGCCCTGGACGCCTTCGACACCGCCCGGGCCGGGCGTCGCCTCACCGAGTTCCTCGACGACCTGTCCAACTGGTACGTGCGTCGCTCCCGCCGCCGCTTCTGGACCGGCGAGCAGGCCGCCTTCGCCACCCTGTACGAGTGCCTGGAGACGGTCACCCGGCTGATGGCCCCCCTGGTGCCGTTCGTCACCGACTACGTCTGGGACGTGCTGCGTGGCCCGGAGGACCCGGCCTCGGTGCATCTGGCCGGCTGGCCCCAGGTCCGCGACGAGCTGCTGAATCCGGCGCTGTCGGAGCAGATGGCCCTGGTTCGGCGGCTGGTGGAGCTGGGCAGGTCGGCGCGGGCCTCCTCGTCGGTGAAGACCCGACAGCCGCTCGGCCGTGCCCTGATCGGCGCGCCCGGCTGGGCGTCGCTGTCCGGCGAGCTGCGCGACCTGATCGCCGACGAGCTGAACGTGCTCACCCTGGAGGACATGTCGGGCTTCTCCGCCGACCTGGTCACCTTCACCGTCAAGCCCAACTTCCGTGCCCTGGGCAAGCGGTTCGGCTCCCAGACCAAACTGGTGGCCGCCGCCGTCACCGCCGCCGACCCCGCCGCACTGGCCCAGACCCTGCGGTCAGGTACGGCCGCCACCTTGGAGGCCGGGGAACTCGGCACGGTCGAGCTCACTCCCGACGACGTGATCATCACCGAGCAGCCCAAGTCCGGCTGGGCAGTCGAAACCGGCGCGGTAGACACCGGCACCGGCGAGACGGTGGCCCTCGACCTCGCCCTCACCGACGAACTCCGCCAGGCAGGCCTCGTCCGCGAGGTGGTCCGCCTGGTCCAGGACGCCCGCAAGTCCAGCGGCCTGTCCATCACCGACCGAATCGACCTACGCTGGACAGCCGGATCCGAGGAACTCGCCGAGGCCCTGCGTTCCGGCGGCAAAACAGTAGCCGAGGAGGTCCTGGCCACCTCGTTCCACGAAGGCGACCTAGACACCAACCAGGTACTCCACCAGGACCCCGACCTCGGCCTAACGTTCCAACTCCGCAAGGCCTGACCTGATCACCAAAAAGCGCCCGGTGACAACCACCGGGCGCTTTTTGCGCGATTGCCCTGAGCATCTTCGCCGCCGTACCGCTAACCGGATCCTTCACCCGCGGCATGCGACCTCGTGTCGCACCTTGTCATAGCGGGCGGCGACGCTGCGGTTGAGCTTGAGCCGGTTGATCCCGTACTTGATGCCGTGCCGCTGTTCGCACCTCGTGCACCTCTCCTTCTGCAAGGCGTACGGATGGCCGCGGGCGGCGCAGCCCGTCCAGCACGAGGGTGATGACATCGTCGGCCTCGGCCCGCCAACCGGGGCGGTCATGGGCCGCACTGATGCCGTGCAGCGCCATCATCACGGCACCGGCACCCACGTCGTCGCGAACGGTGCCGTCCCGCACGGCGGCGGCCACCAGGTCGGCGACAGCCTGCTCCAGCGCCCGGCTGCCCTCGGCGAGGGCACTCGAGCGATCGGCCATGAGCGTGGCCAGCGTCCGGGCCAGGCCCTCGTGGGCAGCTATGTGGGCGACCATGCCACGCAGGAAGGTCGCCAAAGCCTCCGCCGCGGGCAGCGTGGCCTGGAGCTGGCGGGCGCGGTCGCACAGCGCGGCGACTTCCCCGTGGTAGACCGCCTCGGCCAGCGCCTCCCTGGTGGGGAAGTGGCGGTACAGCGTGCCGGTGCCCACACCGGCCAGGCGGGCGAAGTCATCGAAGCGCAGGTCGAAGAAGTCTCCGGCGTCGAAGACCTCCCGGGCCTTGGCGAGCAGGGCCTGGCGCTTGCGTTGGGCGTCGGCCCGCAGCGGCTTGTCGGCGGTCATGCGCTACCTCGCGTTGACAAGTGGAGATGATCTCCATATTTTGAAAAATGGAGATGACCTCCAAATCGATCGTACCCCACGAGGTGCAGCTTGAAGATCCTGATGTTCGGCCGAGGCGTGATCGCCACCGTCTACGGCTGGGCCCTGCAACAGGGGGGACATGACGTCGAGTTCTACGTCCGGCCGGGCCGCGCGGCGACGTACGGGGACGCGGTGGACCTCGACCTGGTCGATGCGCGGCACCGGCTGTGGGGGCAGCGCGTCGTCGAGAAGTGGCCGGTGCGCTACCGCGAGGCGCTGGATCCGGACCACGGCTTCGACCTGATCGTGCTCAGCGTGCCGCACCACCGCCTCGCGGAGGCGACGGCCTTCCTGGCCCCGCGTGTCGGCCAGGCCACGGTGCTGGTCTTCGGCAACATCTGGACCGAGCCGCTGGCCGCGATCGGCGCACTCCCTGTCGACCAGATCGCCTGGGGCTTTCCCCAGGCCGGTGGCGGTTTCGGCGCGGACGGCGTGCTCCGTGGGGCGCTGCTGCCGTCGGTCGTCTTCGGCACCCTCGGCCGGCCCCCGACCGACCGGGAGCGGGCCGTGCGCCAGGTGTTTCGCGAGGCCGGGCTCCGGCTTAAGGAGCAGCCCGACTTCCGCGGCTGGCTGTGGGTCCATTTCGTGTCGGATGCCGGCCTGTTCTCGCAGGGCCTGCGGCTGGGTTCCCTGTCCAAGCTGGCCGGGGCAACGGGCGACCTGCGCGAAGGGCTGCTGGCCGGCCGCGAGCTGCTGCCGCTCCTCAAGGCGCGCGGCCTTGACCTGCGACGGCACCGGGGCGGTGTGCTGCTGTTCCGGGCGCCCACCTGGCTGACGGCCCCCGCGCTCGCCTGGCTGACTACTCATGTCGCGCCGGTGCGCGTGAATTTTGCGGCGCACTCCGACCCCGAGGCTCAGGAGCCGCGGGAGATCTGCCGGGACGCGCTGGCGGAAGCACGACGGTTGGGCGTCGCAGTACCGCGGCTGGAAGCGGCGGAACCGCACTTCGCCCGTGCGAAGACGGATCGAGTCTGAACCCACTGTAGCGAAAGGAAAGTCTTGACCATCGTCGAGAATCACGAGTTCCCCATGGCCCGTACCTGCCCGTTCGCGCCGCCGCCGGCGTACGAAGAGATCCGCGAAGAAGAGCCGGTCTCGCGGGTTCGGCTGCCCGACGGCGAGTGGGCCTGGGTGGTCAGCCGCCATGAAGACGTGCGAACCGTGTTGAACGACCGGCGGTTCAGCGCCGACCGGCAGCATCCGGACTTCCCGCAGCTGGTCAAGGGCGAGGCAGCATCCCGGCGGCCGGACGAGGAGCGCACCCTGATCACTATGGACGCGCCCGAGCACGGGCCGGCGCGCAAGGCCGTGCTCGGCGAGTTCACGGTGCGCCGGTTGGAGGCGCTGCGGCCGCGGATCCAGGAGATCGTCGACGGGCAGATCGACGCGCTGCTGGCCGGGCCGCAGCCCGGTGACCTGGTGGACTCGCTGTCGCTGCCGGTCCCGTCACTGGTGATCTGCGAGATGCTGGGCGTGCCCTACGCCGACCATGAGTTCTTCCAGGAGCACACGGTAAAGGTGATCAAGCAGTCGACACCGCCCGAGGAGCGGTGGGCGGCCACGAAAGCCATCCAGGGCTACATGGCCGACCTCATCGCGGAGAAGGAGGACAACCCGCCCGAGGACCTACTCGGGCGGCAGATCGTCAAGCTGCGCGAGAACGGCACCTACCGGCGGACGGCACTGGCCGGAATGGGCTTCCTGCTGCTCGTGGCCGGCCACGAGACGACGGCGAACATGATCTCGCTGTCGACCGTGGCGTTCCTGCGCAACCCGGAGCAGCTCGCGATGATCAAGGCCGACCCGGGCAAAACGCTCAACGCGGTCGAGGAGATGCTGCGATACTTCACGATCATCGACGCGGCGACGGCCCGGCTGTGCGTCGAGGACATCGAGGTCGGCGGGCAGCTGATCCGCGCCGGCGAAGGAGTGCTGGCGCTCGGTTATTCGGCCAACCGGGACCCGCGGGCGTTCGAGAACCCGGACGAGCTCGACATCGAGCGCGGCGCGCGCCACCACGTCGCGTTCGGTTTCGGGCCGCACCAGTGCCTGGGCCAGAACTTGGCTCGGATGGAGCTACAGATCGTGTTCAACACGCTGTTCCGCCGCGTCCCCAGCTTGGAGCTGGCGGTGGATGTCGACGAGCTGCCGTTCAAGGACGACGCGAACATCTACGGCCTGTACCAGCTCCCGGTGACCTGGTAGAGGACGAACTGCCATCCCCACCACAGGAGGAGAGGGCCATGAAGATCATCGTGGACACCGGCAAGTGCGTCGGTGCCGGACAATGTGTGCTCACTGAGCCCGCGCTGTTCGACCAGAGCAAGGACGACGGCACAATCATCGTGCTGAACGAGACGCCGGACGGCGAGCTGGCCGAGAAGGCCCGCGAAGCGGCGCACGTGTGCCCTAGCCAGGCCCTCTCCCTGGAGGAGTGAGTCAATCCGTGGATGGCCGTACAGCCTGAAACGATCATGCTGGTCGGTGTGCGACGCTGAACGGCCCGTCTCCGCTCAAACAGGGCGAACTCGCACGATGCGGCTAGGTCGCCACTACCGCGTGACAGTGCGACTCGGCCCGACCGGGATCACGCCGGCGTCATGGCCGGCGTGTCGGCAGAACTGGTCGTCCAGTTCGGCATCTCGCAGCGTGAGCGGGCGGCGACCAAGCGTGGCCGGTGCACGCTGGAGCGGCGCGCGTTCGGACAGCGCAGGCACATGTTGTGCTGAGGCACGGGCCGGCCGAGCACGGTGGCGCGCTTGACGCACACCGCGGTGGCGGCGTCGAAGAAGCAGTCGTTGAGTACGCCGGGGTGCAGGGTTTTCGTTAGGTGCGCCAACATAGTGCGCAACTGGGGCTCGTCCGACACGATGCCGGGCAGGTCCGCGCCGAGCGCGAACGGCATCCCGTCGTCGACGCCGACGCAGGCCAGTACGGCGACGTTGCTGCAAAGGCAGGTCACGGACGGCGGCCACCGATGTCTTTTACAGCAACATGCTTGTTCCCTTCCAAACTGCTGGTTGGTCGCCTCCAGAGCGTCCAACTGCGACAGTCAGGAAGTTGCGTCATAACTGTGGAACTCCCACCCAGCCCCCCCATGACCCTCCGCGGTCCGGACCCGACCCCCGCCGGGGCGAACGGGCCGCCCACACGAACGGCAACTCCGCCATTGCTGCCCAGTTGATCACCCATCAACCAACTGCCCTACACCCGGCAACCAACTTCCCGTGTGCCCAAAAGGTCGCCACCATCCCGGCGGAGCCGGGTCCGACCGAAGGTCACAAACGGATGGGCGGGACCTATCGGCAATGGAGGGGGCGGGTGGGCGGGAGAACGGCGCCAACCCGATTCCGTCGACTACCCCTCACGCTGGAAGATCGATTGCTGTGGAACTCCCACCCAGCCCCTATGACGGTCCGGGGTCCGGACTCGGCCACCGCCGGGGCGGAGGATTGCCGCGCCACGTGTGCGGAGACAATGCCCAGTTGATCACCAACTGCCTATACCCGGCAACCAACTTCCCGTGTACCCAGAGGTCGCCACCATCCCGGCGGAGCCGGGTCCGACCGAAGGTCACAAACAGATCGGAAGAGCGT
>NZ_JAHCST010000113.1 GCF_018476525.1 Acrocarpospora catenulata | reverse complement strand
CGCCCACCCACCCTCCTGGCCCTCCGGGTCCGGGGCACGGCTTCCGCCGGGGGTGGATGGTCGCCGTGGATCTCCCACCGACCCTGTCTGGCCTTCGGCTGAACTCGGCTTCGCCAGAACGGTCGGCCACCACGTGACCCCGAAATGGGCATAGCCAGGGACGTCCACGCCCGTCGACACATTGTCCGGCTTCGCCGTCGTCTGGCGTGGACCTCCCCGGACACAAGGCGTGGTCGGACAAGCGTGGCGAGATCATGAGCTGTCGTGGCGCCGGTGCCGCCTATCAAGCCGCGCGGCGGCGTCACTTTGACCCGAGCAACGGTGCGGAGCGGGTGTCAGCCCTTGACCGCGCCGATGATGACGCCCTTGGTGAAGTGGCGTTGGACGAAGGGGTAGATGATCAGGACGGGGACGAGGGCCACCACGATGATGGCCATTTTGATGGCCAGGTTGGGGGGGAGGGCGTAGCCGGCGGCCATGTCGGCGGTGCGGGTGTTGGGGACTAGGTCCATGCCCTGTTGGACGTACTGGCGGAGGATGAGCTGGAGCGGCCACTTGGAGTTGTCGTTGATGTAGAGGACGGCGTTGAAGAAGGCGTTCCAGTAGCCGACGGCGTAGAAGAGGCCGATCACGGCGGTTACGCCCTTGGACATGGGCAGGACGATGCGCCAGAGGATGCGGAAGTCGCCGGCGCCGTCCATCCGGGCGCTGTCGAGGACCTCGCCGGGGATGTTCATGAAGAAGGCGCGCATCACCACCAGGTTGAAGGCGTTCACGGCGGTGGGCAGGATCAGCGACCAGTAGCTGTCGATCAGGCCCATCTCGCGGACCACCAGATAGCTGGGGATCATGCCGGGCGTGAAGAGGAAGGTGAGAAGGAAGAGGAAGAGCAGGGGGCGGTGGAGCAGCGAGCCGGTCCGGGACAGCCCGTACGCGGCGAGCACCGTAAGACCGAGGCTGACGGTGGTGCCGACGACGGTGACGCCGGTGCTGACCAGTACGGCCCGGGTGACCACGCCGCCGGAGAACAGCTCCCGGTACGCCCCGAGGGAGAGTTCGCCGGGCAGCGTGACCAGCCCACCGGCCTCGGTCACCGTGCCTGCGGAGGAGAGGCTGGTGAGCACCACCACGTAGATCGGGTAGATCATGCACAGCACGATCAGCGTCAGGACCAGGCCTTTGAGCGTGAGGCCGAACACCGTCGGCCGCTCCTGCCATGTCGGACGGTTACTCATGATCGTTTGTAGATTCCCTGTTCGCCGAACCTGTGCGCCACCTTGTTGGCGATCAGGATGAGAATGAGGCCGACCAGCCCCTTGAAGAGCCCGGCCGCCGCCCCGTAGCTCCACGCGCCGGTCATCAGCGTCCGCCAGTAGACGAAGGTGTCCAGCACCTCGGCGGCCTGCGCGCCGACCGCGTCCCGCTGCAGGAAGAACTGCTCGAAGCCGACGTTGAGCGCGTCCCCGAGGCGGATGATGAGCAGCAGGATGATGACCGGCCGGAGCCCCGGCAGCGTGATGTGCCACATCCGCCGCCACCGGGAGGCGCCGTCAACGGCCGAAGCCTCGTACAGGTTCTGGTTGATGGCGGCCAGCGCGGCCAGGAAGATGATGGTCCCCCAGCCCGCGTCCTTCCACACCGACTCGGCGGTGACCAGCACCAGGAAGGCGTCCGGGTTGGTCATGATGTCCCACGGCTGGTGGCCGTGCTGGCGGAGGGTCTGGGCGAGCAGCCCCGCTCCGCCCAGGATCTGCTGGAAGAGGCTGACCACCAGCACCCAGGAGAAGAAGTGCGGCATGTAGACGATGCCCTGGATGAGCAGCCGCAGCCGCCGGGACAGCACGCTGTCCAGCAGGATGGCCAGCGCGATCGGGACAGGGAAGTAGAAGATCAGCTGGAAGGTGGTGATGGTGACGGTGTTCCGGAGCGCGTGCCAGAACTCGGGGTCGGAGAGCAGCCACTGGAAGTTGTAGAGGCCGATCCAGGGGCTGCCGGAGATCCCGTCGTACGGCGAGTAGTCCTGGAAGGCGATCACGTTCCCCAGGGTCGGGACGTAGTGGAACACCACCAGGAGGGCCACGGCCGGGAGGGTCATCACCAGAAGCTGCCAGTCGCGCCGTAACCGGGCCCGCAGTGGTATGCGGGGCCGCTTGGCGCGGGGGCCGGGACCGGCGGGTGAGGTCAGGCCACCCGCCGGCCCGGAGTCTCGGCGGCTTTTCAGCAGTGCCATCGGTCAGAACCGCCCCGGTTCAGGCGCGGCCGTTGTCGGTCAGGACCTTCAGGTAGAACTCGCGCCCGGCGTCCCCGCCGCCCTTGCGCCAGTCGGCGAGGGCCTGGCTGAGGGTGGACACGTCCTGGCGGCCCCGGATGATGTCCATCACCTTGTCCTCGAACGGCTTGACCGCCGCGGTGAAGTCGCCGGGCTCCAGCACCCGGATGCCTTCGAACGGGTCCTCGTGGCGGACCTGGACGGCGGAGTTCCACCAGGTGGTGGCGGCCTGCACATAGTTCGGGTGAGCCTGCGACTCGAAGATCGGGTCGACCCGGCCGCCGAGCCAGACGTAGCTGCCGACGATCTCCTTGGTGCCCAGTTCGGTGGTCTGCGGGGCCCCGCTGGCGTCCCGGGTGAAGTGCTTGCCCTCGACGCCGTTGTTGAAGAGCAGTTGCTCCTGGGTGCCGAAGGGGGAGGAGAAGTAGTTGAACAGCCCGAGCAGTTCCTCGATCTTCTCCTTGGGGGTGCCCTTCTTGATGAAGGTGTAGCTGGGGTCCTGGTTGACCCGGTACTCGGGCTTCCCGCCGTCCGCGCCGAAGATCGGCACCGGCTCCATCCAGAAGTCCGGGTTCTCCTTGGACATCTGGATCAGCGCCTCGGCCCAGAAGCTGAACCCGTCGGAGGCCACCAGCATCTGGCCGGACTTGAAGAGCTCCTTGGCGTCGGCGGCGTGCTTGGCGGAGAGCACGTTGGGGTGGATCAGCTCGTTGTCGACGAGCTTGCGCATCCACACCACGGCCGCCTCGTACTCCGGCGTCTCGTACTGGTGGACGATCGTGCCGCCCTCCTTCCGCCACTTGCGGGGGGCGCGGAAGATCTCCCGCATGATCTCGAAGATGTCGCCGAACGCCCAGCGCTTGGCTTTGGGGTCGGTGGCCTGCTTGCCCATCTCGAACAGCTCGTCGGCGGACTTGGGCGCGCCGAGGCCCAGCTTGTCCCAGATGTCCTTGCGGTGGAAGAGCACCAGACCGAACTGCGGGGTCGGCCAGGCCGGTACGGCCTTCAGCTTGCCGTCGAAGACCGAGTACTGCCACGCCGTGGTGGGGATCGCGGCCAGCGCCGGGTACTTGGCGGAGATATCGCCCGCCAGGTAGGGGGTGAGGTCCTCGAAGAGCCCGTCCACGGCCTTGGCGTAGTCCGGCACCGCGGTCAGCGCCCAGCCGGGCAGGGTGGTCACGTCGGCCACGTCGCCACCGGCCAGCAGGGTCGGCAGCTTCTCGTGGATGGTCATGCCGTCCAGGTAGTTGAAGTCGATGGTGGCGCCGATGTCGGTGTTGACCGCGTCGTAGTAGGCGTTGCTGCCGAGCCGGGGCGGCAGCGGGCTCCAGGTCGGCACCATCACCTTGTAGGTGCCGCCCTTGCCGGGCTTGGCGGTGATGCTGTCGACCAGGGTGGCCGGGTACTTGAGGAAACCGTCCCGGCCGAAGCCCGGCACGCTGCTGGGGATGTCGGGGGTGACCACCGAGAGCGGGACCTGCTTGGGCACCAGGGCGGTGAGCTTGTCCATCGCGGCGGCGGTGGCCTTGGCCGCGCCGGGCTTGGGGCCTTCGGGGGCGGCGCAGGCCGCCAGGGCGGTCATGCCGGCCAGAGCGAGGAACCCGCGCCGGGTGGTGGTGCCTATGGGGGATTGCGTCACGACGCGCTCCCTTCCTGTTTCGTGCGTCGCGGAGGGGTGTTGGCGAACGGCCGCCACGCGGTAGAGTTAGTTCGTCTTTTGACCAAACAAATTAGTCGAGAGAGACGGTTACCACAAGGTTTCGGCCACTGCCGGACCGCCGGGCGCCGATCACAGAGTGATGACAGAGGCCGGACCGGGCGCGCATGAGGCATGATGAGCCCGAGTAGGAACGGGGCTGACTTTTGATCACATCGCACGCGGGTCCTCAACCGGCTGACTTCACCGACGTCCGGGCCACCAACCTGGCGGTGGTCCTGCGGTTCGTCCGCGAGAACTCCCCCTGTTCCCGCGCCGACATCGCCGCCTCCACCGGGCTGAACAAGGCTACGGTCTCCAGCCTGGTCGCCGATCTCATCGACCGGAGGCTGCTGCGCGAGACCGGCCTCACCGAGAACCGGGTGGGCCGCCCCGCGACCATGCTCGTGCTCGACGGCTCGCCGTACGCGGCGATCGGGATCGAGGTCAACGTCGACTACCTGACCGCGGTCGCGGTCGACCTCAAGGGCGAAGAGCTGCTGTCTTGGCGCCGCTCCTTCCCCGGCGGCACCGCCTCGGCCGGCCAGGCGGTGGCCGGCGTGGCCGCCATCGCCCGCCGTGTGGTGAGCCGGATGGCCAAGGACGCCCGCCAGGTTCTGGGTCTCACGGTGGCCGTCCCCGGGCTCGTCGACATGAACGGTTCAGTGCGGCTGGCTCCGAATCTCGGATGGCGAGACGTCGATCTGTGCGGTGATCTCACCAAGGCGATGCGCGATCCGGGCTTCCCGGTGCTGGTCGACAACGACGCCAACCTGGGCGCATTGGCCGAACTCCGGTTCGGCCCGTACGGCGGGGTGACCGATCTGGTCTACCTCACCGGCGAGGTGGGCGTCGGCGCCGGGGTGATCATGGACGGCCGGTTGCGGCGCGGCGGTTCCGGCTACACCGGCGAGATCGGCCACATCGAGATCGATCCCGGGGGTCCCCAGTGCCACTGCGGGCGCCGGGGCTGCCTGGAGGCGGTGGCCGGCCTCGGCGCCGTGCTGGGCGGCCAGGTCTCCCCCTCCGAGCTGGAACCCGAGCTGGAGGAGGCGCTGCGCCGGGCCAGGGCCGGCGACGCCGACACGCTCGCCGCGCTGCACCAGGTCGGCGAGAACCTGGGCAAGGGCGCCGCGATCCTGGCCAACACCCTCAACCCCGAGGTGATCGTGCTGGGCGGGTACTTCGTGAAGCTCGCCCCCTGGATCCACAATCCGGCCGAGGCCGAGCTGCTCCGGCGCACGGTGGCCCCCGGCGCCGGGGGATGCCGCCTGACCGTCTCCACCCTCGGGGACGGGGCTCCGGCCCTCGGCGCGGCGGCCCGCGTGCTGGACTCCGTCGACTCCGGGCGGCTCCCCGCCCCTGCTTGACTTAGTGGGTTAAATGGGGTCTTGACCGCGAGTGCGGTAGGCGGCACTCTTCGGGTGTGAGGCCGGTTTAACCCTCACGTAATGAATCGAAGCGCTTCGACCCCTGCCGTCTGAGCGCTTCAGGCTTTGGGCATTTCGAAGCGCTTCGATGAGAAGCGCCTTCTTTTGCCGGGAAATCGAAGCGCTTCGACTTGAGGATGGTGGCCCAGAAGATGAGCGAGCCGTTCCGCGACCCCCGGTTGCCAGTCGGCGAACGGGTGGCCGACCTGCTGGCCAGGCTCACCCTCACGGAGAAGATCGGGCTGCTCCACCAGTACCAGGCGCCGGTCGAGCGGCTTGGCCTCAAACGGTTCCGCACCGGCACCGAGGCCCTGCACGGCCTGGCCTGGCTCGGCCCCGCCACCGTCTTCCCGCAGGCCGTCGGCTTGGCCAGCACCTGGAACCCCGAGCTGGTCCGCCGGGTGGGCGCCGCCACCGCCGACGAGGTCATCGCCTTCCACCACAAGGACCCGGCGGGCGCCGGGCGCAACGTCTGGGCACCGGTGGTCAACCCGTTACGCGACCCGCGCTGGGGCCGCAACGAGGAGGGCTACTCCGAGGACCCGTGGCTGACCGGCGTGCTCGGCACCGCGTACGCCACCGGCCTGCGCGGGGACGGCCCCGTGCTGAAGACCGCCCCCACCCTCAAGCACTTCCTGGCCTACAACAACGAGACCGACCGCTGCGTCAGCTCCAGCAACCTGCCGCCCCGGGTGCTGCACGAGTACGAGCTGCGTGCCTTCCGCCCGCCCATCGAGGCCGGCGCCGCGGTCGCCGTGATGCCCAGCTACAACCTGGTCAACGGCCGCCCCGCGCACCTGTCCCCGCTGATCAACGAGGCGCTGCGCACCTGGAGCGGCCAGGACCTGCTGCTGGTCAGCGACGCCTACGCCCCCGCCAACCTGTTCGGGATGCAGGCGTACCACACCGACCCCGCCGAGGCGTACGCGCACGCGCTCAGGGCCGGTCTGGACAGCTTCACCCAGGACGACGCCGACCCCGTGGCCACCCTCGGCCACCTGCGGACCGCCCTGGACCGCGGCCTGATCACCGAGTCCGACGTGGACACCGCCGTACGGCACGCGCTGGCCATCCGCACCCGGCTCGGCGAGTTCGACCCCGCCGAGCCGTACGAGGAGATCACCGAGGAGGTCGTCAACTGCCCCGAGCACCAGCGGCTGGCCCGTGAGGCGGCCCGGCAGTCGATCACCCTGCTGAAGAACGACGGGCTGCTGCCGCTGGCCGCGCCGACCCGGGTGGCGGTGATCGGGCCGCTGGCCGACGTGCTGCTGGAGGACTGGTACAGCGGCACGCTGCCGTACCGGGTGACGGCCAGGAACGGGATCGCCGAGCGGGCCGAGACGCGTTACTGCGAGGGCGTGGACCGGATCACCCTGCGCGCCGAGGAAGGCTACGTCAGCGCCACCGGCGAGTTCACCGGCGGGCCGCTCGGCATCGGCCCCTCGGCCGAGTTCGACGTCTTCGACTGGGGCGGCGGCGCGTACGCCTTCCGCAGCGTCGCCAACGGCCGGCACGTCAGCGTGGGCGATGACGGCGTGCTCGTCAACGACCAGCCGGGGCCCAACGGCTGGGAGGTCCGGCAGACCTTCCGCATGGAGGAGCGCTTCCGCGGCGTGGTGCTCCGGCACATCTCGACCGGCCAGTACGTCGCCGTCGACCAGGGCGTGCTGCGCATCACCGACGACGCCGAGGCGGCCACCGTACTGGTGGTGGACCTGGTGGCCAGCGGCGCCGAGCGGGCCGCAGCGGTGGCGGCGGCGGCCGACGTGGCGGTGGTGGTGGTCGGCGACCATCCGCTGGTCAACGGCAGGGAGACCGAGGACAGGGCCGACCTGGCGCTGCCCCCGGCCCAGGAGAACCTGGTCCGCGCCGTGCACGCGGCCAACCCGGCCACCGTGGTGGTCATCTCCAGCGGCTACCCGTTCGCGGTGAACTGGGCGGACGCGCACGTGCCCGCCATCGTGTGGTCCTCGCACGGCGGCCAGGAGTACGGCCACGCGCTCGCCGACGTGCTGTTCGGCGACGAGGACCCGGGCGGGCGGCTCACCCAGACCTGGTACCGCTCGGCGGGGGAACTGCCGGACCTGTTCGACTACGACATCATCGCCACCGACGCGACCTACCTGTACTTCCGGGGAACCCCGCTCTACCCCTTCGGCCACGGCCTCAGCTACACCCGTTTCGGGTACTCCGACCTGAGCCTCTCGACCGGCGAACTGGACACCGGGGACACGCTCACCGTGCGCGTCACGGTCACTAACGCCGGGACGCGGACCGGGGAGGAGGTCGTGCAGGTCTACACCCGCCAGCGGCGGTCCCGGGTGAAGCAGCCGGTCCGCGCGCTGCGCGGCTTCCAGAAGGTACGGCTTTCGCCTGGCGAGAGCCGTACCGTGGAGATCGCGGTGCCGGTGGCGGAGCTGGCCTTCTGGGACGTGACCCGGGGACGGTTCGTCATCGAGGAGGCCGAGCACGTGGTCCAGGTCGGCCGGTCCAGCCGGGACATCCAGCTCTACGCGCCGTTCGCCGTCCGTGGCGAGCGCATCCCGCCGCGGAAGGTGGACGCACTGGACGCGGCCGACTGCGACGAGTACGACGGAATAGTGCTCTGTGACGCCGCCAAGGAGCGTGGGGACGCGGTGCGCTCGGCCGGGCCCGGCGCCTGGATCCAGTTCCAGGACGCCGAGCTGACCGGCCACACCACGGCCGCGCTGACCGCCGCCAGCACCGAGGGCGGCGTGCTCACCCTGCGGCTGGACGATCCCCTGCACGGCGAGGTGCTCGGCGCGGTCACCGTGCGGCCGATGGCCGGAGGTCACGACTTCGTCGAGGTGGCCACAGCTCTTTCCCCGGCGCACGGCGTGCGCGATCTTTATGTGGTGTTCGAGAACGAGGGGGTCACGGTGCGCGGTCTGAGGTTCGGCCGGTGAGGAAAGTGCGGACCGTGACCATCACCGACGTGGCGCGGCACGCGGGGGTCGCGGTGAGCACGGTCTCCTACGTGCTCAGCGGGAAACGCGCCATCTCGGCGACCACCCGGCAGCGGGTGCTGGACAGCGTCCGCATCCTCGGCTACCACCCCAACGCCGGGGCCAGGGCGCTGGCCAGCAAGCGGGCGAACGTGATCGCGCTGGTGCTGCCGCTGCGCGCGGGCATGAACCTGCCGGTCCTGATGCAGTTCGCCACCTCGGTGGTGGCCACCGCGCGCCGGTACGACCACGACGTGCTGCTGATGACCGCCGACGAAGGGCCGGAGGGGCTCAAACGGGTGGCGGCCAGCGCGCTGGTGGACGGGCTGCTGCTGATGGACGTGGAGGTCCGCGACCCCCGGGTGCCGCTGCTGCGCGAGCTGGGGGAGCCGAGCGTGCTGATCGGGTTCCCGGCCGACGCCGAGGGACTGACCTGCGTGGACCTCGACTTCGCCCGGGCGGGCGCGCTCTGCGCCGAGTACCTGGCGTCCGGCGGCCACCGGGAGATCGCGCTGCTCGGCGCGCCCCGGGTGGTGTACGCGCGCGGCACCGGCTTCGCCGAGCGCACGCTGGCCGGGTTCACCGCGGCGGCCGTGGGGCTCAAGGCGGTGGCGGTGCCCTGCGAGGAGACCTACGACGAGGTCGCCGAGACGGTGAAACTGCTCTTCGACGAGCATCCGGGGCTGACCGGTCTGGTGGTGCACAACGAGGCCGCGGTCGGGCATGTGCTGGCCGCGCTCCGTGCGCTGGGGCGGTCGGTGCCCGAGGACGTGTCGGTCGTGGCCATCTGCCCTGACGATGTGGCCGAGCGGGCCAGTCCGGCGCTGACCTCGGTGCTCATCCCGGCCGAGGAGGTCGGCCACCAGGCGGTGCGCCTGCTGATGGCCAAACTCGACGGGCTGCCCGCCGACTCGATGCTGCTGGAGCCACGGTTGACGATCAGGGAGAGCACCCGATGATGGTGGGTGTCGCACCAGAGGGGGAGATACGGGTGAGGCGTTTTCCTGACGAGTTCATCTGGGGCGCGGCCACCGCGTCGTACCAGATCGAGGGGGCGGTCCACGAGGACGGCCGGGGTCCTTCCATCTGGGACGTGTTCTCGCACACCCCCGGGAAGGTCGTCGACGGGCACACCGGGGACGTGGCCTGCGACCACTACCACCGGTACCGCGAGGATGTCGCGATCATGGCGGATCTGGGGCTGCAGGCGTACCGGTTCTCGGTGGCCTGGCCCCGGGTGCAACCCGGTGGCTCCGGGCCCGCCAATCCCGCCGGGCTGGACTTCTACGACCGTCTGGTGGATGAGCTGCTGGCCCGGGGGATCGCGCCCATCGCCACCCTCTACCACTGGGACCTGCCCGCCGAGCTCGACTGGCGCGACCGCGCCACCGCCGACCGGTTCGCCGAGTACGCCGCTCTGGTGTACGGGCGGCTGGGGGACCGGGTGGGCACGTGGACCACCCTCAACGAGCCCTGGGTCTCGGCCTTCGTCGGGTACGGCTCCGGCCGCCACGCCCCCGGGATCGCCGATCCCGCCGCCGCCTTCACCGCCGCCCACCATCTGCTGCGGGCACACGCCCTCGGCGTACGGGCGCTGCGGGCGGGTGGGGCCCGGGAGGTCAGCCTCACCCTCAACCTCAGCCCGATGATCGGCGACCCCTCGGTGACCACGCTCATCGACGGCCTGGCCAACCGGCTCTTCCTCGACCCCGCCCTGCGCGGCGGCTACCCCGAGGACGTCCTCGCCCACATCGCCAAATTCACCGACCTGGACGAGCCCCTCTTCGAGCCCATCGACCTGCTCGGCATCAACTACTACACGGTCAACCGCCTGGCCGCCGACCCCGCCTCCCCCGGCCACCTCGAATACCCGGGCAGCGAAGGCATCGCCTGGCTCCCCCCACACGGCGAACCCACCGAAATGGGCTGGGAGGTCATCCCTTCCGGCCTCTACGACCTCCTCATGCGCCTCACCCGGGACTACCCCGGCACCCCCCTCATGATCACCGAAAACGGCTGCGCCTACCCCGACACCATCCAGAACGGCCAGGTCCCCGACCCCGCCAGAATCGCCTACCTCGAAGGCCACTTCCAAGCCGCCCACCAGGCCATAACCGACGGCGCCCCCCTCCGCGGGTACCTCGTCTGGTCCCTCCTCGACAACTTCGAATGGGCCCGCGGCTACCACAAACGCTTCGGCCTCATCCACGTCGGCTACGACTCCCTGGAACGCCTCCCGAAATCCAGCGCCCACTGGTACCGCGAAGTAATAGCCCGCAACGGCCTAGCCTCCAACTAACCGGAATCCCCACCCACCCTGCGCTGACCTCCGGCGGATCCGGCTCTGCAGAATCGGCCGGTTTTCAACGTGGATGCGTGGGATCCGGTTGCCGTAGTCCTCCCGCCCACCAGCCCCCTCCATTGCCGTTAGGCCACACCCACCCACCCTG